>CAVYXX010000014.1:0-128668 GCA_963772355.1 uncultured Alphaproteobacteria bacterium
GGTACGATCCTCACTGTCGAATTCCCTTAACCATGCGACAGGTGGCCCTCTGGCAGGATCATTACGCCCAAATCCTCCCTAAACCGCGCGACTTTAACGCCGATATCGTGCGAATCGTCCCCCTTGACCATGCGAAAGGGGGAGACAGACAACCCTCTTCGTGCCTCCACGGGCTGCGTCGTAGGCGGCTTGCCAATGCTTATCACACGACCCACTTCGTCCTTGAATCCGTGGGCAATCGGCCCGGCGGAAACGCGCAACGAAACAAGTTACCACAGCCTTATGCCATGCCGCCTCACGGATCTCCGGCACCGTTTGTGCCATCGGCGGAACCTTTTTGGCGGACAATGCGGCACGTGCGCGTGGCCGCGTCGGCGGCAATCCAGGGCTGCGGGCCGGTGACCCTCAGGCCATCCGCAAACTGCGCGCCGGCCGCGACGCTGCGCACCTGGAAGGCGTCCTGGCGCGATTGGATACTTGGCTGCCGACCGTGCGCCAGATGCGGCCAGGCCAACCATGGATGACGTCGTGCAGGTCCTTAACCATAGGCAAGCAGCCACGTGGACGGTGGAACGGCTGCGGCGCACTGTGCGGCGTTTGGCCGCGGAAGGCATCATTGAGACCCTGTTGCTGGACCGCTTCCGGCCACACCACAGCCACGATCGCCTGGTGCGGCTGGTCGCGGGCATCAAGGCGGTGGCGCCCGATCGGCACGCGATGGCATCCCTCATTAGTCAAGCATCTGATCTCATTGCGAAGGTGAGCCCACGATAATGGTGCGGCATTGCCGTCTTCGCTCGCGGGCGACGCCGGCGAGGCGGACCTAGCGGCCGAGCGCGTGGAGCTTACCATACTGGCGGCAGTTCGGCAGTTCCTTGCCGAAAAGGAATACGTAGTCGTCCGTCAACCCAGCTTGCGGCACCGATCGCGAGGTAGCGGTCAAGCGCGGCCGCCAATGGGTGGATTAGCATAAGCCGAATTCTTGCCGAAATTGCCGGGCCACCGTGGCCAGCACGATGCGCCTACCGCGCCGGCGCGACGCTGGTGCCTCATGTGCAACCAGCATGCGCTGCCCTGCCCCCGTCCCCGACCTGGTCACCTCCCTCGCCGCCGACACCGGTCAGAGGTCCGACCGGAAACTCGCCACTACCGTCGAGATCCTGGCGCCGATCGAGGCGCGCGCCCGCAGCCTGCGCCTGACCCTGGCGCACTCCGAGGGTGAACCGCACCGACGATGCCGTCACCGTCGCCACAGCACGCTCACGGCCCGATGATCCGACAGATCTGCACCCCACCGCCGGGCCGCGATGGCCGCAACACCCAAATGCCCCGGGTGCGCTGCGCAGCCATCCACCCTGCACCGTCGCCCTCTCGTCCAGTCCCGCGCCGTGGCCTCCGAAGCTCGCCGTTGCCCGAGTTGGCGCGACAGACTGATCTTTGTCGGGGACATACCGCGCGAATACGAACCATCCGCAGCTGATCTTTTCCGGGATAAACTGATTTATGCCGGGGTTTCCCCTGATCTTTGTCGTGGAGCACGAAAAATGGCTTTCTTTTAGAGTCATAGGTTTATAGATTTTATCCACTGATCTTTTCCGGACACACTAATAGCTAGAAGCTAATACTTACTTGCAAGCCCCGACAGATATCAGCCCACCCGACAAAGATCAGTGCGACAGTCGGACGACCGTAAGACAAAATTGCTTATGAAGGAAAAGAGACATTGGGGTTACCGAAGGTGGCTCAGGTTCACAGGCTGATCCTTGATCATGGAAAGGAGATGGCACTTCGGTCCGAGGTTGACCGGGCTGTTGTCGAGGCTGCTGCTGGCTACCTCACCTCTGAAGACACCGACATCGGATATCTTTTCAGCGGTTGGGCCCAGGCAGCCCTTCCTCACCGCAGGTTGCCAGACGATGAAGCGTGGCAAGTTACAACCGAGCGGGTGACCTTAATCGTCCAACCTGGTCTTCGACCCAATCCCGACGGCTCGCCGATTTCCGTGGGGGTGCCATATGGGTCCCGCGCTCGCCTGATCCTTCTCTACCTGCAGACAGAAGCCGTCCGAATCGAACAATCGCGAGGTAGAATTAGGCCGTTCGCTGCATGCTTGGCTCAGGAGGCTCGAAATCCCGATCGGCGGGAAACAAATGGCATCGGTCCGTGACCAAGCCGAGCGCATCTCCAGATGCCGCCTCTCCTTCCAGATCAAGCAGGGAACCCGCACGGGTCTGGTAAATCAACATATTCTCGATACCAGCATGTTCATAGAGGACGATGACGCCCAGGGGGGCCTGTTCGTCGAGAAGGCCGTCCTCTCCCAATCCTTCTATGAAGAACTCAAAAAACATCCGGTTCCGGTGGAGGAAGCCGCAGTAAGGCAGATCGCCAACAACTCGGTGGCGCTTGATGTCTATTGCTGGCTGGCCTACCGACTGCACAGCCTGAATGCGCCGCTTACGATCAGCTGGAAGGCCCTGCATGGTCAATTTGGGCGTTCAGTGGCCCGGCTCGATCACTTCAAGGATCATTTCCGGACGGTTTTGGCCCTTGCGACTAGCGTCTACCCCGACGCCAACCTCGAAGAGGCCGAGAGTGGGGTGGGCCTGATTTTGAAGCCCTCGAAGCCACCGGTCTCCACGCGCCCAAACGGCACAGCGCGCGGGCGTCTCAGCTTTGTCCCCCTTCCCGGTAAAGATCAGCCTGCCGGAAAAGTCCAGGTCTGGAGCCGAGTTGATGGTTGACAGATCCCGACAAAGATCAGCTTCGCTTTAGGCCGGACCCATGTTCCGCTGAATTGGGAGTGGCAGGGCGGCCATTGGTCAGTCGGTGATCGAGCATTTTGCAACCCGGCGCCATCGATGGTTTGGCACGGACTATCACTCTTGTCAGCCGCATCTCGACAGGCACAGTGCCTGTCAACCGATTACAATCGTGGGTCATGCGGAATAAATGCTCGGCCATTCCTGCACCACGTCGCCGGCGATTACCGGCACGCCGCCCGCGGTCGGGCGCTTCCCACAGGCAGTGCAGGCGGCCGGCCTCCCGGCGGTCTCTGCACTTTTGGCTGCGCGCTCCGCTATCTTTGCCGCATGCTCAGCCTGCTCGCGGGCGGGGCGTTCCTTCGGCCGCGCCACGATGATCGCGCGCCCGGGTGATCTCAGCGAGCCGCTTTTCACGCCGCGCCAGCTCTTCGGGGACCGACTTCCCATCGTGACTTCCGGCCTGATCGGCCGCATCAGCCATCACGGTGAGCTCGCCGACCTCCTCGCGCCGCTGCATCTCGATCTGGCCGGCACGCTCATACGACAGCGCGGCGTGGATCTTGGTGCCATCCAACACCACCGCGCCCAGCTTCAACACCCCATCTCCCGCGCCGTCAGCAGCACCCCACGAACAGCACTGCGATCTGCTTCAGGAAGCGCCGGCGGAAAGTGGCGATAGTTCGTGGTCGGGGAACTGGTTGGCGGCGATAAACCGGACCGCAACCGAATCGTAGGTCGCCCGCTCCAGTTTACGGCTGGGAGCCACGGCGGTCGCTTAGCCCACGGACGAGCAGCCCCAACACAACGCTTGGGTGGTAGGACGCCTGCCCAGACCCGCCTAGTCGCCGGTCATCGCCCAAATCAAGCCCCGCAATCATCTCGACCAATAACCTCGCCGGGTGCCGCTCCAGCAGCTATTCATCCACGGTGGCGGCATCACAAAGCCGGTATCGCGATCGACAAGGCGGAAATTGCTCATCGGGAGCCCCGCCGAGCGTGTAAGTCCGAAAGGCTGCCAGGTGTTTGTGCAGTGAGACACGCTCAGGGCTGCTTGCTACCCCTTGAGTTGTATTACAGCGTCAACTCCTTGGTAGGGAGGATGGATTAGGGGCGACACAAACACGCGAGGGTGCGAACGTCCGATCATTCCCTGTTGCGGAGAGAGCACGAACAGCTTGAGAAGAGCACGCACAGTCCAAATCACTGACCGGTTAAACTTTTGGTCCTTTCCGCGGCTCGGCTCGTCATGTTACGGCCTCGATTGACCAGGCGGAGGTGTTATGTTTCGCGTTCTCGTATCATCGCCAAAGGGCGGTGGAGGTAAGACCACAATCTGCCGAAACCTCGCGGTAGCCGCCGTCCGCGATAATGTCAGAGTTGCTACGGCCGACCTTGACCCTCAGGCGACGCTGACTATTTGGAGCCGCCGACGTCTAGAGTCCGTTCCTGCCATTCCTCATTACCGAGTACAGTGGGTGGACGCCGACGCTCTGCTGGACGATTTGGAGCTATCCGCGCACCAAGTGATCCTTATCGACACCCCGCCTTCAATCGAAACCCAGCCCGCGGCCTTTGCGAAGCTGCTCTCGGCTGCTAACCTGGTGATTGTGCCGTGCCGACCTACGTTCGACGATGCAGAGAGCGCCGCGCCGTTCTTGAAGCATCTGCGCTCTGAGGGCATAAGGGCTGTCGTAGTGTTCAACTTCGTCAAGCCTCGGGTCAATATCAACACCGTGAAAGCCTTCCTGCTCGATGTGGCTGAAATATGCCCGGTCGAAGTGGCCGATCGGACAGACTACGCCCGGGCCGGTGCAAAAGGATTAGGGCTGCTCGACATCCCCAACCATAGCGGCGGCGACGAAATGACCGCCGTCTGGCGCTATGTTAAGGGCCTAGTATGGAGGCGTAGCCATGCCGCGGCTTAAGCTTGATCGTGCGCCCGATCCTGTTTTGACTGAAGGCGACGCTCGCGTTCACGCACTGCAAAGAGCCTATAGCGAACCGACAGCCCCAGACGACTATGTTTCAGAGATCAACCGGCTATGGGGCCGCGCGCAAACAGCTTTTCTCGATATCGGGAAGTTGCTGATTTCGAGCTAAAGATGCGCTGCCGCATGGTGATTACATCGCGGCAGTAGAAGCCAGGCTCCCATTCAGTTCGCGCACGGCTTACCAGCTACGCGAGGCCGCTCGGTGGGCGCTGGAGATGGACCGACGGCGGCAAATTACGCTTGACCAGTTGCCGGGTTCGTATTCGACGATCTACCTCCTGTCCACGCTTGATCCGCCCACGCTCGAGGCCGCCACCTCGGAGGGCGTGGTCAGGCCGGAGCTCAGACGGGCTGAGCTAGTCGCGTGGCGAAAGGGCAGGGGGGAGAATGCCACAAAACCGGACAGAGTTGCGCTGCAGGCGCGCCGTGACCGCCTAAGGCGGGAGCGAGACCGGCTAGACGTTGAGCTACGCCGGATCGAGGCGGAGCTCGCTGCGTGAACAACCGGACCTCGATCCGATCACAAACTGAGGTCTTGATGTGTTGTATCATAATTGAGACGACGGAGGGACGATGATATTATTGCGGGTGCGGTCAACGTTGCAGTCGCGACCGCGACCGCTCCACTCAGCCCATCCGGATCTGCTTGCGCTGCTGCGTTTGGTGGAGAACCCCCGTGACCAAGTGGCCGGCTTCCGCATCTCTGCAGCTCCTCCCCGGGGTCGGGCCTATTGACGTTCATCCGATCACCCGCAGCCCAGCTGCGCGAAACGCTGTGGTGATCACCCGGCACTCCATGGCGCTCGTGATCATCAGCCGGACGTCCGTCTCGCGGAAGGCGCCCTCGACCACGCGATTTCTGGCGAGCATAGGGCTGTGCCGGTCGAGCGCTGCGCACTGTGCGTCGCGTTCAGCCGCTCGGAGACGCGGGCTACCACGCCGTGCCGGAAGCTGGCCGAGGCCTGCCGCAGGCTCAAGCCCCGGCAGGTCGACAGCCCCGGCAGTTCGACGCACGATCGTTGAGACTGAGTGGATCGAGGAGGGGCAGCCTTTAAAGCGGGTGATGCATATTTCCCTTCCGCGCCTACGTTCACTCAGGTATTAAATGCAGGAGAGACGATACATTCCTTTTAGGGTCACCAAGGAGCAATTAGCCAGGTGCGATGTCTTGGCGGCCAATCTTCGCGTCAGGGCGATGTCATTCCTCGCGGGGTGGCAATGAGATTACGCGGCACGCGTTGGAACGTCCTGAATCAACAATGGTTCCTACAGGGTTTGCGAGGCCCGTTGGCACCAAATTCGATGCATCTTGCTAATATATAGCGGTGAATTACGCGTCTAGACCAGATGTTCGCCTGAGACCGGGCGAACCCGGCGATAAGAAGGCTCCGCCTGCTGGTCGGCCGCTGGCACAAGCATGGAGCAGGCCAATTTGACGCCATCGCTTGACATTGATGGGTCACGGCCCCTGACGTAGGCTTCCCACCTCGTGCCGCACGGAAACGCCACCAAACTCGGAATCAACGCGGGAAAGCGCTATGAAATTTGGCATTTTTTACGAGTTGCAATTGCCCCGCCCCTGGGGCCCGAATGACGAATTGACGCTCTACCAGAACGCGCTGGATCAAATCGAACTGGCTGATCAATGCGGCTACGATTACGCGTGGCAGGTCGAGCATCACTTCCTGGAAGAGTACCTCGCACTCCCCCGCGCCCGAATCCTTCCTGGCCGCGGCCAGCCAACGCACCAAGCAAATCCGGCTGGGCCACGGCATCTGCCAGCTGACCACCAACCACCCGGCGCGCGTGGCCGAACGCATCGCGACACTCGACTTGCTTTCAAGGGGACGTGTCGAGCTGGGCATGGGCGAAAGCGCCTCTTCGACCGAACTGGAGCCGTTTGGCGTCACCATCGACGATAAGCGGGAGATCTTCGAGGAAGCTGTCAGGGCAATCATGCCGATGTTTAAGGACGGCGGCAGTGAGCATCATGGCAAGTATTTCGACCTTCCGCTGCGGAACGTACTGCCGAAGCCGGTGCAAAAGCCGCACCCGCCGCTGTGGGTGGCCTGCTCGCAACTCGATACGCTCGCCAACTGCGGTGAGTGGGGAATGGGCGCCCTGGGTTTCCAGTTCGTTTCGGCCGACGCGGCGCATGCCTGGGTGCATGCCTATTACAACGGATTTGTGAAGCGACAGAAGAAGCTGGCCGACTACCAGACCAATCCAAACATCGCACTCGTATCATTCTTCATGTGCGCCAAAACCGACGAAGAAGCTCGTGCACGCGCTGACGGCGATACGTTTTTTCAGTTCTGCCTGAAATACTATAGCAGCGCTACAGGGGACCGGAAGCGTCCGCCGCCCGGTGCGGTAAATATGTGGGACGAATATAGCAAGTGGAAGCGCGCCAATCCCGAGGTGCACGCATCCGCGCTTCGTGGAGGGCTGATCGGATCACCTGAAACGATCCGCCGGAAGCTGAAGAAGTTCCAGAGCTCCAACATCGATCAGGTCGTGTTGCTGAACCAGGCTGGCAAAAATACCCACCAGCATATCTGCGAATCACTCGAGCTATTCGCGCGGGAAGTGATGCCCGAATTTCAGGCTGCACATCCCGAACTGCTGGCGTGGAAAGGGCAGGTGCTTCGCGGCGAGATTGAACTGGAGGAGATCGACACCTCGGCGTTCAAGACCCGTTTCGGTGGGAACATGGCCAAGATCGCACCTGTGGCCGAGGCCGCGGAATAAACGTCGGCTCCGCCGGAAGGACACAAGAATGGCAATTTGGGATGTGCTGGTTATTGGCGGCGGCGCATCCGGGCTGAGCGCGGCCGCCACGGCGGCCAGGATGGGCCATTCCTGCCTGGTCATCGACCGCATGGGCGGCGGTGGCGAGTTGATGAACCTCGGCCCCCTCCACGACCTTGACGAAGCCTTGACCGGCCCTGACCTTACCGCCCAGCTTCTGGAAGACGCCGTGACCGCCGGCGCTGAACTGGAAATCGGCGAAGTAAGCCGACTGGCGCGCGAAGGCTCCGGATGGCGCGTTGTTACCGACAACGGCGCCCATGACGCCTGCGCCGTGATCCTGGCGGTCGGGCTCGCTCCTGGCACGCTGGCTCTCAGTAACGAAGCAAACTACGAAGGCCGCGGCGTGTCGCACTGTGCCGCCTGTGACGGCCCGCTGTATCGAGGACTCCCGGTGGTGGTCGCGGGTGCCGACCGCTGGGCTGTCCAGGAGGCGCGGGACCTGGTCGGCTTCGACTGCCGGGTCACCCTCGTCACCCAGGCCGCAGCCGAACCCCCAGCGGCCGACGGCTTGGCCGTTGTCTCCGGCCGCATCCTCGCCTTGGACGGCGCATCCGCCCTGGAAGCGGTAATCGTGGTGCCGGGCGACAGCACCGAACCACTGTGCCTGCCGGCCCAGGCCGTTTTCGTGCAGACCGGCCGGCGCCCGGCCTTGGGCTTCGCACTGAGGGCCCCAGCGTCTGATCCGGACGGCCGTCTGATCGCCAACACCGACCTGCAATGCGACATGCCCGGATTGTTCGTCGCAGGTGACGCAAGGGCCGGCGCGGACCGCACCCTCGCCGGTGCCATGGAAGACGGGCGCCGGGCCGCGGCCAGCGCGCACGCGATGCTTATCGCTCTTGGCAAGCCCACCGATTAGGCGTTGGATAACAGGCGGAGGGATGCACCGATGCGCATCGTCAATCCCAGCTTCGGGATCGCGCCGCAAGGCGAGGGGACAGCCGTTGCCGGACCCATCGATTGGGCCGACGACCCGATCATCCTGTTCTCGAACAACAAACCCAACGCCAAGGAGCTGCTGGAGGGCCTGCGCGGCCGCTTGGCTTCTATACGGCGTGTGGACAACGTCGATTACATCGCCAAAGGCAGCGCCAGCCAGCCGGCGCCGCCCGCGATGATCAATGAGTTGACACGCAAGTATCGGATTGGGCTTTTTGCTCTCGGCGACTGAGGCTCCTGCTCGTCGTGGAGTTTCCATGACAGTATCGAGTTTCGGAAGCACGGTCTGGCTGGCGTGCTCATCGCCACAGAAACGTTCAAGACGCTGGTATTGGCGCAGGCCAAGGCGCGGAAACTCGATCCGCACCTGATCGTCGTCAAACATCCGGTTGGCGGGCTGAATGCCGAGGAACTCGAGGAACGGATCACTGCCGCGTTCGAGGGCCTGAAGCTGGAGATGAAGGGCTAGCGCCCTTTCCAAGGTTGGATCAGGGGTCGCGGGTGACCACCCGCGGCCCTTGCCGTTAGGGAATGTCAGGATGTCCGATACCGCGGAGGCCGAGATACTCGAAATTCCCGAGATGGATGCCGATGCCTGGGCCGACTACGTCGAGGCACAGGGTTGGACGGACGGTCTGCCGCTGGTGGTGCCGAGCGAGGACGCGGTGGCGCGCATGATGGACGGCGCGCGTGGCGACAATGAACCCTTCCCCGCCATCACGCCGCGGCAGGTAATCCCGACGTTGCGCAGCCTCGCCGCCAACGCCGTGATGGCCGGATGCCGCCCCATCTACTTTCCGGTGGTTTTGTCGGCGCTGCGCGGCGTGTTGGTCGCCGACTACAACCTGCACGGCTCGCTAGCGACGACGCATTCCTGCGCGCCGATGGTGATGGTGAACGGTCCGCTGCGGCTGGCGCTGAACATCAACTGCGGCACCAACTGCTTCGGCCAGGGCTGGCGCGCCAACGCCGCCATCGGGCGGGCGCTGCAGCTGATCCTGCTGAACATTGGCGGGGCGAAGCCGGCGGTGATGGACCGCTCCACTTTTGGCTCGCCGGCGAAATACACGTTCTGTTTTGGCGAGAACGAGGAGGAAAGCCCCTTCGCGCCCTACCACGTTCGCCACTGCTTCGGCGCGGCGGAAAGCGTGGTGACGGTGATGTCCGCCGAACCGAACCACAATCTGAACGACCACGGCAGCACTACCGGCAAGGGTATCCTGACGACGTTTGCCGGCGCGATCGCCTCACCGGCGGCGAATACCGTCTATGCCAAGGGTCCGTTCTTTATCATCTTTGGTCCCGAACATGCGGCGACCCTGGCGCGCGACAACTTCACGGTCGAGCAGATCCAGCAATTCCTGTATGATACGGCTCGGGTGCCGCTGGCGGAAGTCTCGCCGGAGAACCGGCAGATCTATGAGGAATCTGGGCACTTTCCCGAGAACGATTTCTTTAAGGTCGCCCCGACGCCTGAGGACATCCATGTCGCGGTGGCCGGCGGGGCGGGCAAGCACTCGGCCTGGATACCGTCGTTCGGCGGCACGGCGGCGATTTCCATCCGAGTGAAGCCGCCAGCGGGATGAACATAGCTACCGTCCCGGTCGGCGACCGTGAGGCGCCGCTGTTCGCGCCCGATACGGACTGGGACGCGGCGCAGGCGACGCTGCTTGAGGCGGAACTTTCCGACGGCCTGCCAGCTGTGATACCGACGCCAGCACGGCTGACTGCGATGCTGGCGGGGTGCGACCCGCTTCTATCGTTCGGCGCCATGCCGCCGCTGTTGGGCGAGATCACGGCGCAGGCAGCGGCGTGGTGCTGCGTGATCGCCGGTTGCCGCCCGGCTGAGTTCCCTGTCGTGCTGGAAGCCGCAATCGCCACGCTGGAGCCCGAGTTCAACCTGCTTGGCATCCAGACGACCACCGGCACGCCAACCGTGGCTGCGGTGGTGCATGGGCCGGCGGGACCGGCGTTGGGCATGAATGCGGGGACCAACTGCCTTGGTCCCGGGAACCGCGCGAATGCCTGTATCGGCCGAGCGCTGCGACTGGTGCTGACCAACGTTGGCGGCGCTCGGCCGCTGGTGGGCGACATGGCCACTATGGGCCAGCCGGCCAAGTATGGCATGGCCTTCGCCGAGGGTGCGCATTCCTTGGCAACACCTCTGCACGCCCGGCACGGCCTCGACCCTGAGGAAGGCGCGGTCACGGTCATCGGCCTCTCAGGCACGCTGGAGGTGCTGCCCGATAACACAGCGGGGGCGCCCGAGGCCGTGCTGCGCCCCGCACTGGTTGCGATGCAGGGCGCGCGTCGGGCGTCGTCTGGCGGCCGATACCGCGAGCCCGGCGAGCAATTCCTGCTACTGCCGCCGGAGATGGCCGATGTTATTGCCAAGGGTGGGTGGGGACTGGATCAGGCGCAGGCGTTCCTGCAGCAGGAGTCAGGGACGCACTGGCCAATTGCTCTCACGCCCAGCGACATCCACATCATCATTGCCGGCGGGGCCGGGGTGAAGATGACCTGCTTCGTGCCGTGGGGCGGTGGAACACGATCGGTCACCCGGCGCCTGCCGGGGACGCTGGGATCCGTCTTGATCCGATAGGGAACCAAGCCACGGTCAAGGATCGAGCGGAATGACCGCCCGAGAACGAACTAATCAGCCGGGGCTATTGGCTATTCAAACCTGGCGCCGAACGGGCAAAGCGTCGCCAAATGGCAGCGGGCAGATCCGCTCCTCCTCGTAGATCACCAACGGCCGCCGCCGTATGTGCCGTATTGTCGTTGCCGGCCGAAGTTGTCGACATCAATCCCCAACCGCCGCAGCGCGTCCTCGTTGATCTTCATCGGCCTTTTGGTATTCGCCAACAGCAGCGCCCCAGCCACCGCGTTCGCGACGTCGTCGTGCGCAGCAGGCGAAGGGGCGTGATCGATACTATCCTTGCCGCCACGCGAAACCCGCCGCTCCAGGCCACAAAGATGCGCGACCAGCCTCGGATGATCGAGTAACGAACACCGACGCGCATTCAACAACGGCAGTAATTCCCTGTAGATGTCAGACTTCGGCTCGGCACTCGGTTCAACCGTGATATTGTATTTGCGAAACGCCTCGGGAACCCAATCCCCACCCCATTTGTCGGACGTGGCCCGCGATATGCCATACGACTTCATCAGCGCGGAGAATTCCGCCACCACGTCGTCCGGGCTGAACGGTGGGCGCCGCTCGCGAACCGCGTCCAGAGTGGGAAGGCGTTCGCGAACCGCGCCCGCAGTGACAGTCCCATCCTCGAGATGCGCAATCGCGAGCGTCATCGAGTCCGATCCGGATCCGCCAGCCGCGTCGACGAAGGCGCGATAGCGACCCCCGGCCCTGACCGGTGGCCGCTCGTGGCAGCCCAGTTCAATGCACGCCTCAACAATCTGAGACGCCCGAGACCAGATTGGAAGCATCTAATTTGCGGTCAGGCAGACGCGTTGGGAGAGGTTATCCAAAGTAGGCAAACCCTCAGCGTTTGCCCGTGCGGCCGCGGCTGTCGCCGAGAGTGACAGCGGCGAACAACGCCAATAACAGCAAGCAAGCGGCCAGGACAAAGGTCATGCTTACCCCCATCGGAAAAACTCCTCGAGTGCCTAGCCCCGGTCAAAGCCGACGGGGATTTCCTTCCCGCTCTCTGCGCTCGCCGGCGCCGTCGGTGTTGTCAGTTGTTCCGCGCCAGCCGGCTGATGATGTTCAGTCTGGAGAACGACTGGGTTTGGTCTCTGAGCCCCAAAAGTTGCTCGCTGATCAACTGGTCACTCGGGATCCAATAAATGTCATTGATGCCCCTGGTACAGGCTAGCCCATCGCCCCGGGTACAGTACCCATAGACGGGATCGGCGGCGCGGTTGAAAGTCTTGCACCAATAGATGGAGATCGGGACAAAGCCGGAGGCAACGGCGATGGATGTCGCAAGCTTGCTGCGAAACCTGGATCTCGAACGCTACGAGGCGGCGTTCCGCGAGAATGACGTCGATGCCGAACTGTTGCTCGGTCTGACAGACGACGACTTCAAGGATATAGGCGTCAGCTCGCTCGGCCATCGCCGCCGTCTGCTGGAGGCGATTGCGACGTTGCGCCAGGAAAGCGCGCCGGCCATTGCTCCCCGGCTGGCGACGCGTCCGGCCGAAAGCATTGGTCCGTCCGAAACCTCGGCGGAACGCCGTCCGGTCAGCGTGATGTTCTGCGATCTCATCGGCTCGACCGCCCTTTCGTCGCGGCTCGATCCCGAGGATCTGCGGGAGGTCATCCGCACGTATCAAGCTTGCGTCGCCACCACCATCCGCCAGTTTGATGGTTTCATTGCGCGTTACGTCGGTGACGGGGTGCTGATCTATTTTGGCTGGCCAGAAGCCGGAGAGACCGACGCTGAACGCGCCGTGAGAGCCGGCCTGGCTGTTGCCGCCGCGGTTAGCGCGGCACCCGTGAGCGGCCAACCGCTGCAGGTCCGCATTGGCATCGCAACGGGACTTGTGGTCATAGGCGAGCCGATTGGCTCAGGTGATTCTCGTCAGCAGACGGCGGTGGGTGAGACGCCGAACCTCGCTGCACGTCTACAGGGCCTCGCCGGGCCGAACCAGGTGGTGATCGACGCGGCCACCCGCCGCCAGATCGGCGGCCTGTTCGAGTGCCAGGATCTTGGCACTGTTGAACTCAAAGGTCTGCCGGTAGCGGTGCCGGCTTGGCACGTGCTGGGCGAAGGGGTGCTTGAGAGCCGTTTCGAAGCGCGTCAGGGCCGCCTAACGCCGTTCATCGGGCGTGAGCAGGAAATAGCCCTGGTTCTGGAGCGATTTGAGCGCGCCTCCACAGGCGAGGGACAGGCTGTCCTGCTTTCAGGTGAAGCCGGAATTGGCAAGTCGCGTCTGGTGCAGGTACTGTGCGAGCGACTGGCCGGCGCCACCTACACGCGAATGCGCCTGCAATGTTGGCCGCTGCGGACAAGAAGCACACTCTATCCGGTGCTGCGCCATCTCGAATACGCGGCCGGGTTCCGGCAGGACGACGAACCGGACGCACGACTGCGCAAGCTTGAAGCGCTGTTTCGTCAATCCTCGGACAATCCGGCGGAGGGCCTCGCCGTGGTGGCGTCGTTGCTTGCGCTTTCGAAAAGTGACACCCGTCTTGCCCAGGACGTCCTCCCACAGCGTGTCGCCATGGTGTTGAGCCCCGAACAGCGCGAGGCACGCGCCCTCAATATCCTGATCGACCTGTTATTGGGACTCGCGGCCCGCAGTCCTGTCCTTTTCCTTCTGGAAGATGCGCACTGGGTCGACCCGGCGACCCAGGAGCTGATCACACAGGCGCTGGCGCGCATCGCCGAGGCCCGGGTGCTGATTTTGGTCACGCACCGTCCGGAGTTTGAACCCGGCTGGGCGCGCCATCCGCACGTCACCGCGCTCACGCTCAACCGCCTCAGCCGGAGGCAGAGCGCCGAAATTGCACGAGCCGCCGCGGCGACGACGCTACCCGACGAGATTGTTGCGCGTATTCTGCGACGTGCGGATGGCATGCCGCTTTTCATTGAGGAACTGACCCGCTCGGTCTTGGATTTGGGCGACCTCAGCGGCGACAGCATCGTTCCGGCAACGCTACAGGCATCACTCCTGGCGCGGCTCGATCGGCTCGGCAATGACGTCAAGCAGATCGCTCAGATTGCGGCAGTCATCGGGCGGGAATTTGATGTCGCCTTACTATCCGCAGTGGTCGGCAAGCCGGAGGAGGCGCTGGCCCCGGCGCTGTCACAATTGGTCACCTCCCACATCGTGCTCCCAGCGGGCGCGGCGCAAGGCGGCACCTATGTCTTTCAGCATGCGCTCATTCAAGAGGCAGCCTATCAATCGTTGCTTCTGAGTCGACGGCGACAGAATCATGCCGAGGTAGCGCGGGCGATCGAGAGCCGACTTGCTGACATAGCCGAGAACCAGCCTGAGCTGGTTGCCGAGCACTATACCGCGGCAGCGGAGCCCGAGCAGGCGATTCCCTACTGGGTGAAGGCGGGCGAACGTGCGCTCGCCCGCTCCGCCTACCTCGAGCCGATTGCGCATTTCGAACGTGGTCTTGAACTCGCCCGCGCATTGCCTGAAAGCTCAAGCCGTTCCCGCCAGATATTGAACCTTCTGCTGTTGCTTGGCGAAACTCGCTACCGAAATGGGCACCTGGAGCATGCGTTGCAGACGTTCAAAGAGGCTTTTGAGCTTGCGCGCACAGTCGGCTCGTCCGCCGATCTGGTGCGGGCGGCATTAGGTGCTGAACTTGCGGAAAGCTACACGGGAACTAGGCAATGCGAATCTGCCGCGTTACTAGAGGAAGCGCTAGCCGCGCTGGGCAATACTGAATCGGCCGAGCGCAGTCGCCTGCTGAGTCGGCTCGGTCACGCGTCTCTCATTAGGTCCGGCGCCCTCGAGCGTGCCACGGCGCAAATTAATGAGGCTACTCGTCTGGCGCGACGGCTCCGAGATCCCCTTGCTCTTATCTACGCACTGGTCTCGGAGCTACTCCTGGGGGCGTTTGTTCCGCTGCGGGCAGGGCAATTTGCGGCGCGTAGGCGGCTGCTTGAGGAGCTGTCGAAAATAACAGAACAACTCGGCGACGTGAATTTGCTTCCATTCTTTTTTCACTTATCTATGCCCGCTTATCTTGAGATGGGAGATCTCGCGGCATTCGAAGCCCAGCTCACGCGCTTCGAAGAACTCAATGCGCAACTCCTGGGTGGGTACCTGATGACGCAGTACCAAATCGCTGCAGGCGATCTTGCACGGCGACTTTGTTGCGGCCGAGCGCCTGTCGGAACAGGCGCTGGAACTAGCCCACGACGTCCAAACCGACATCGCAACGGGAATTTATGGCGTACAGATGTTTACGATCCGCCGTGAGCAGGGGCGCCTGGCCGAGGTCGCTCCACTGGTCCAAAAATTTATCGCCGAGAACCCGCGGGCAGCGGCTTGGCGGCCGGGCCTCGCCTTGATTGCGATCGATCTCGGCTTCGAACAGGCGGCCCACAGGGCGTTTGAGGATATGGCATCGGGCGGATTTCATTTCCCGCTCGACGCCAAACGCAACATCACGCTCTGCTATCTCGCGGAGGTTTGCACGCGCCTCGGGGACGCGGACCGCGGCGAGCAACTCTATAAGCTGCTGCTGCCCTACCAAGACCTTACGGTCGTTGTGCCGTCGGCAACGATTTGCTGTGGCGCCATCTCGCGGTATTTGGGTTTGCTGAGCAGTGTAATGGGCAATTGGACAGCAGCGGAGCGGCACTTCGAAGCGGCGCTCGATATCGACGAGCGTTTGAAGGCCTGGCCTTGGCTAGCCCACACGAAACACGAATTCGCCCTGATGCTGCTGGCTCGCGACCGAGGTCGCGATCGCGATAGGTCAGAAATCCTGCTGGCCGAAGCGGCCGCCAGCGCTGAACGGTTTGGCATGGCCTCATTGCAAAGCAAGATACGGGCGGTTGTGAAATAGCGCTGTGGCCCGCTCACAGTTCTGTCCAGGCTGGCCGTGGCCGCGAGATCCACGGCGGACTGTAAGCCTTGCGTCAGCTCGAGTGGCGGGGCGACGATAATGCTGAGCGACTATCAACAGGAGGGTTAGATGGCACGGTTTCTGATCGAACGGAATTTCGCGGAACAACTCGACTTCACCAAGGAGGGGGCCGAAGGCGTCATTCAGATCAACGAGGAAGAGGGGGTGAAGTGGCTGTTCTCGTTTTTGAGTCCCGATAAACGAAAAACGTACTGCCTCTACGAAGCGCCGAACGCCGAAGCGATCCGCATTGCCGCTCGGCGCGCCAACATTCCTGCCGACGTGGTGATTGAGGTCAGCGAGATACGGCCGGAAATGTTCGCCTAGACGACTGACCGGTCTCGGTTCTGTTGCAAAGTTTGTGTTGATCGCGGGTCATCTGCCTGAGGGATCAGAAATCCTACAGGCAGCCAGTTGTAGCAATGCGCGATGAAGGCCGCCTGCCCCCTGATGCCGCTGCCACCGATGTTCCGCACCGTATGGCTTGGTCGCAGAAGAACTTTCGCCGATTTCAGAGCCCCGATGCATCGTGTGAGAAATGCGAGGCTTACCCGTCCACCCGGAGGAGATCCCCATGATCCGCTTCTATTTCCACCCCACGCCCAACCCGGCGAAGATCGCGCTCTTTTTGGAAGAAGCCGGTCTCGCTTACGAGATGATCCCGGTCGACACGAGCAAGGGCGAGCAACACCTGCCCGCCTTCCGGGCGATCAACCCTAACGGCAAGGTCCCCGTGATCGTCGACACGGAAGGACCGGGCGGTAAGGAGGCACGGGTCTTCGATTCCACCGCCATCCTCATCTACCTTGCCGAGAAGACGGGCAAGTTCCTGGGGGCACCCGAGGATCGGCCGGAGTTGCTCTCCTGGCTGCTCTTCATCGCATCGGGCCTCGGGCCGTTCTCCGGCCAGGCCGTGCATTTTCAGTTGTATGCGCCCGAAAAGCTCGCCTATGCCGTGAACCGCTACCGACATGAAGCCGAGCGGCACTATCAAGTGCTGAATGACCATCTCGCCGGTCGAAACTTCATCATCGGCAACACCTATACCATCGCTGACATGTCGGCCTGGGGGTGGCTGGACCTCGCCTGGGCCGTGCTGAAGGGTGCGAACGACCCACTCGCCCCTTATCCTCATTTGAAGCGTCTCTTTCAGACAGTCGATGCCCGGCCGGCGGTTCCACGTGCACGCGCTATCGGAAAGGATCACGACTTCAAAAAAGCCGATGACGAAGAAACGAAACGCGCACTCTTTCCGTCGAACTATCCGCCGGCGGCCTGACGACGCATCACACTTGCCACGACCGCATCGAGGTCGATGACCTGCCCGTTGCCGCGGAACGTGTAGTGGCCATTCAGGTGGATATGGCGCCACGCCGCTGGCGAAATTTCCTTTATCGGGGTCAGTGCCTTGGCGTTCCCAGTCGCCTCGTACTTCGTGAGCACCCGCGACAGGATGGAGAAGTTACCGATCGGCCTTCCATGCGCGTCGAATGTCACCAGATAGGGGCGCAGGCGTTTGGGCAGCGTGGCATCCGGGCATTCGGTAAGCGGCCGTTGTGACAGACGCTGCCGCTTTTCGAATACGTCCTTCGCCCTGCCGAACGCCGCAAGCCATGGGTTTGCTGGTGCAACACTGGAGAAATCAAGCACTGCGTAGAGCGGACGCAGGTGGCGCCGGATGCGCACGGCCATCGACAGCCTGCCACCGCAGGGTCAGCTCGCTCACCGGTTTCATGCTCAAGCGCTGGCCGGCGATCAGCAATGCATTCTTGAGCATGATTACGCCTGTTGGCGCACGTCGCAGAAAGGTGTGACGTCGCTTAGTCATCCCCTCATTTTGCGGACTTTCGGCCTGGCGTAAGTAAAGAATCAGGAAAGGCCAAACCCTTGTGGAAACGAATCCTGGTGGCCCTCGCCGGGTTCGTTTGTTGCTTTCTGGCTGAGCGGGATTCCCCGGCATGATGTGCGCCTTCAGGCTGAAGTCTCCTTCAATTCGCGGAGCCGGCCATGAGTGCGTGCAAGACATTCTCCCATCAGCAGGTGCATCAGTTGCTGGACGAGATGCTGGGGCGGGGCCTGCACGCCAAACGCATCGCCTCGCTCGCCGATGCCACGCTGGGAGTGATGCACACGGCCTCGTTGGCGGTCTGCACGATTGGCCATGGCCTGGCGATGGCGCGCGGCCTGAATGCCCGGCACGCGGTCAAACAGGTTGATCGGATGCTGTCCAACCCGGGCATTGATGTCGATCAGATCCTGGCGCTCTGGCTGCCGTTCGTGATCGGCGCCCGCACCTCGCTGTTGGTGGCCATGGACTGGACCGACTTCGACGCTGATAACCAAGCCACCATCATGCTTTCCTTGATCACCGAGCACGGCCGCGCCACGCCGTTGGTCTGGCTGACGGTCAACAAGGCTGAACTCAAGGACCGGCGCAGCCTCTACGAACGCCGCGTGTTGGTCCGCCTGGCCGAGATCGTGCCGGCGGGGGTTGGCGTCTGCATCGTCGCCGATCGAGGCTTCGGCGATCAGAATCTTTACCGGCTGCTGACCGGGGAGTTGCACTTCGAGTACGTCATCCGCTTCCGTGGCAATATCAAAGTGACGGCTGCCAGCGGCGTCACCCGCTCCGCCGCGGCCTGGGTTAGTCCAAGCGGGCGGGCGCGCGTGCTTCGCGGGGCCATGGTGACGGCGGATCGCTACCCGGTCGGCACCGTGGTCTGCGTGCGCGACCCTGAGATGAAGCAGGCCTGGTGCCTGGCGGCCTCCAGCACCGAGGCGACGGCCAAGGACCTGACTGGCTATTACGGCAGTCGCTGGGGCATCGAGTCTAGTCTGCGAGATACCAAGGACCTCCGCTTCGGCATGGGTATGGGATCGGTGCACGTGAGCACCCCGGAGCGGCGTGACCGGCTGTGGCTGATCAACGGGCTCGCGGTCGTCCTGTTGACACTACTGGGGGCCGCAAGTGAGGCGGTTGGCTACGACAGGATGCTGAAGACCAACACGTCGAAGCGGAGGGAGCACTCGCTGTTTCGACAGGGCTGTATGGTCTACGACCTGATCCCCACGATGCCCGAGCGTTGGTTACAGCCGCTGATGCTGGCGTTTACCCGACTGCTCGACCAGCAGCCGCTGTTCTCTCGAACTCTGGGCCTCGTGTAGTGGCGCTGTGTAGTTATGAGGGGAGTCTTGAGGTGACGTCGGTCACGGTGTCGTCGACATAAAGCAGCAGCAAGCGCCCGACCTGTGGCGGCCGTCACTATAATGAAATGAAGGGAACAGAGTTCAAGCCCGCGGGACGCACTCCGTCGGCTCGTTGGCATCGCGCTGCTTCTCATCCTCACGGCGGCCGCTTTTCTGCTGCCACACCCGCCTTCCCCCGCGACAATCAGGACGGTTTGGGGCGGCGTTCAGACAGTTGTAAGTCACCAGCGCCCGCGCGGGGTCGGAAAGCTTTTCGTTTGTCGCTCATGATGGAACTCCTGGATGCAAGCGCATCGACTAGCGGCCCGCTACCAGCCCAAGCCCCGCCGGGCGGTACCCGGTGGGGCAAACAGGATGCCATTTTTCAGGTGCTGTGGTCACCTTCGTGGAAAGCGGCGTCGCTGATTTCCAGGGGACGCTGCAGGTAGCTGCCTAACTAATGTGCCCACATCGGCCCAGGTAATCTCGTCTGGCGTGCAGTTGAAATGGTCCGCACTGAGGGCAGCGAGGCGGCAAAGGATCGCTTCAATTTCGGATTTGCGGGCAAGGCTGCTATGGCGGTGGCGTTATTGGCTTTACTCATCTGAAGCTCCAGTCCGCTGGCGCAATACATGCTCCAACCAGCAGCGCAGCCAAGCCCAACTTTCCCACCGTTATGGGTCTGACAGCCGGAATGCCGCAGAAAACTGCGGGGGTCCGAAGCCACTTTCGATTTGTGGTGCTAAAAATCGCTGCTCTACCCGAGAGCACTGAGCATTGCTGGCATCGGTGTTCAAGGAACGCACTTCGCACGGCTGCGTGTCGAAAATCAAGGCTAGACTGTTGATTTTCACCCGGTGCACCCCGACAGCGCCTAGTTCACCCGGGAACCTGTGGTGCCTAAATTGCTCCGCGCCCATCCGCGCCCCACAATGCTTTGATTTCGAGTCATATTTTTTCGTCTGGTGGGAAAGTTGGGCCAAGCAGATTAAATGATCATTTCATTGCTTTATCCCCTGACGCTAAATGGGAACACGGCAGACATGGTGGTCCTTATTGCACTACCCTCTGTGCTAATGACGATGAAACACTGGCCCCCTGCGAGTTTAGACTTCGGCACAGGAGAACGACACCGTGGTTACGCCCAACAACAATGGCCCAATCGACCCGACGCATGCTGCTGGCAATAGCGAAGCCCCGCAAATCGACGACGGTCCCGGCACCATCTGCCGCGTCACCCGAACTTTCACCACGGCCCCAGCGCCGGACGTTCTCCGCGGCTGCCAAGCTGCGCATCCTGGCGGAGACCGACCGCGCCGCGGATACCGGCGGGATCGCTGCCATCCTGCGTCGCGAAGGCCTATACTCGGCAACCCTGACCGATTGCCGCCGCCAGCGGGATGCGGGCGCCTTCGAGGCGCGGCGCTCAAACCGCAACGACGCAGGCGCTCATGATGGCTATGGGGCGCGCTATGGTGAAGACGAGCAGGCCAAGTGGCTGGAGCGATTTCTTTCCAATCCGATCTTCGGGTAGCTCGACCAACGTGAGAAGTTACGCCAAAGCATCCCGGTCTCGGAGGGCTTGCATCCTAACGCTGGCAGAAATCGCGGCGGCAGCCCTCACGGGTGACTTTGTAGCTGCTAGTGCAACTGACCCCGATTATGCGCTTAAGCGGGCCCAGATGATCCGGACAATCGAAACCCAGATGCACGATACCAGCTCCGCAATTGGCCGCGACTACATCGATCCTCGGGTTCTCGAGGTCATGGGCGCAATACCACGCCATGTATTCGTGCCAGCAGACTTACGAGAAGCCAGCTATGAGGACCGCCCACTGCCGATTGGATTTGGACAGACCATCTCCCAACCTCTCATCGTCGCACTGATGACCGATATCCTGAACGTTGATCGGACAGGCGTGGTGTTAGAGGTCGGCACGGGTTCCGGTTACCAAGCTGCTGTTGCGGCGGCGTTGGCACACCAGGTCTACACGATTGAAATCATCCCTGAACTCGCTCACAGCGCTGCTGACCGGCTTCGTCAGCTAGGATATACCAACGTTGCCGTCTGGGCTGGTGACGGCTATTTCGGATGGCAGGACGCGGCTCCCTTTGACGGGATCATTGTCACCGCGGCAGCCGCTCACATTCCACCACCGTTGCTGCAACAACTCAAGGCAGGTGGTCGGATGGTGATACCGGTTGGCCCCTCGTTGGGACAGCAACACCTCATCGTCGTGGAGCGTAGTGCCGATGGTCGGGTCCGGACACGGCAGCTCTTGCCCGTCAGGTTCGTGCCGCTAACGGGACGGAATCCGTGACGTGGCTACTGTCACGTACTATCGCCAGCTATAGCGGTAACCGTCGTGCCGATCATAATGCGAAAGATCATGCCACTTTGGCTCGGGGCGGTGCCAATGGCGCGGTGGCCCGGCGGCTTGTAACGGAATGTCCCGCCGCCGAAAGTAAATCTCTGGCGACACAAACTGGATGTCACAGTTCGGGTTGGCGTTTCACCTTTTGCTGGCTCTGACAGCCACGGTCGTGGATCGCGACTTGGCCGCGGGCACAAAGCAAGCCGCACCGTTCATTGCCTGGACGCATCGTGATGCGATAGACCGTATAGCTACCCTTGGCGCCCGCCTTATTGGGCTCTATAGGGGGGCGCAAAGCTGCAAAGCTGGGCTTTGCATTTCGGGCAAAGCCGCAAAAGCTGTGCAAAGCCCGTGCAAAGCTTGTGGTCAAGGCTGCCAGACAAGGAAGCGATTAAACCCTATAATCTGCCTTCTTTTCAGAGTGATAAGGGCGTTGCTCTCGGCGGTTAGACCGACTTTTGTAGGACTGACTTGCCCCCCTTTATCCTGCAAAGCTGTGCAAAGCTGGTGATCTGGGTAAAAACCGGCTGAAATCAGGCGCTCGCGGACCCTGGAACGGGCCACTGCGAGGGCACTCGGAGGAGCCTTCTTCTGGCATCTGTTCGCGCCCGTGGAGCGCCAGTGCCTTCCTGATCTCGCGTAGGAGGAGGGCAGGCTTGTCGGCTAGCCTCGCTTCGTCCGAGGCGGGATTACGCCGTCCCCCTACCACCAGGGCTTCGCCGCTCCATGCATCGTCGACAAGGCGGATGATTCGCGGGGCGAAGTCCTGCCAGTTGTCAGGTGTGCGACGTCGCGCTTTCCCGGGGATGTCGAAGGAAATTTTGAATGCCAAGTGATCGACCGGCCGGTCTGCGTCGGTTAGGGGGGTGATGACGGCGACCGAGTTGAAACGCCAGCTCTTGACGCTGGACCCGTACTGTCTGCCAGTATTGAGGCCAATATGGTCTCCCCACAACTGAGCGATGCCTTGGCGGCTGAGGTATTCGACCAAGGGGATGCACCCGGCCCAGCTTTCCTCGTCCTTTTGGTCGCCTGGGGCGAGTGACATGACGTTATCGAAGGCGATGCCGTCGATGGGTCCGACGGCGGCGATCAGATCCACGACGAAGTTGTGGCCGACTTCGGTGTTGAGTGGCGCGATCTTGCCGAGCCTGGGGAACTCCTTAGCGAATACGTCCTCGCGATCGCGTGCGTAGATCAGCACATTGTGTGGGGGGACGGAATCTCCGCCGGATCTGCGAAGCATGTCGGCGGCGCGCGACTTAATCAGGGAGGACGGCATTTCGCCGTCGATAACCAGCCATCGTGAGGGGCGATCGGATGTCCAGTGCAGGAAGCCTTTGCTTGAGGCCATCCCGCCGACCATGGCATAGATGAGCATGGTTTTGCCGATGCCGGTGAGGCCGACGAGGAAGGCGCGCGTTGAAGATGTTATGACGTCGCCAAGCAGTCGCACCTCGGGTTGAATATCGAGGTTTGCCCATGTGATGGCGGAGAGGGCGTCGGCGACGGCTGGGTCGGCGTCGTGCTTGTCCGTTTTTGGATCGCCCGGTGTGGGCTCGCTCGTCGGACCAGGATCATCTCGGTCAAGTCGCCCCGCACTTTCAGCCGCCATATGGAAGATCGTGCCGGCGCCGATCGATGTCGGCGGGCTGGTGGTGTAGCGGCCCCAGCGCTTACGTGTGGCGTCGGCGTTGTATGCCTGATTGCGTTGTGACCAGGCGTTGAATGCCTCCCAGCCGGCCGAACTGCCGCCGGTTGCGCGCCATACGGCCATGCCAACGCCGTTCCAGGCCTCCCAGTCGGCCGGTCCGTGGTTGGGGATGGCGGCGAGGGCAGCGGCGATGCGCAGAGAGTCGGCTCGCGGGTCGGCTGAGGGATGGTCGGGATCGTGGCCGTTCGTCTGAGGGGGGAGGGGCGCATCGAGAATTTGGGCGCATGCCTCCAGATACGCCTGGATCTGGCCCTCCGTGACGGCTGGGAGTGCGTCGCGCGTCTCCTGCCCTGGCGGCTCTGACCATACCAATTCCGAGCCGGAGGGATGGCGCCCAAAAGCCACGAATTGCTGACCTCGGCCCAGCACCTCGATTTTGCACGCGTTTTCTTCGGTGTGGCTTCGGCCGGTGAGGGTGCGTTTGGTAGGTTCGCCCTCGGCTGCCCGGTAGAGCACCAAGCTACGGGGGGAGTTTTCCCGTGTCCTGATCGGCGCCTCGCCCAGCATATCGACAGCGAGGGCGACACATTGGCCGGCCTTCTCGGGATCATTGACGTCAACATCGATGGGTCGCAGGCCATCGGCGAGGATACCGGTGTTCAGTGCGTGCAGTGCGGCTGGCGATCTGGCACAAAACGGCGGGGTTTCCCTGGCGTAGAGTTGCCATTTCTCGCCCAGGGGTTGCTTGCCGGGTGAAGTGACTTTGGTGTCTGGATTGAACACCGGGACCGGGCGGAACCCAGCGGCCCACAGTCCGGCGCGCAATGAGCCGACGTCATCGACGGCGCTCATGCGGGCCGCCTCACCCTGAGTACGCGATCGGCGATTTCGTTCAGGCAATTTCGTTTCTTACTGCTGATCCGCGGGAAGTTCGGCAGATCGCAGCCCCGTTCCCAGGGTCGGAGGCTACCTTGGTGTCTCAGTAGCTCAGCGTAGGTCGTGCGCCATGTGCCGATCAGTGGTTCGTGGTGTTCGGGTGGTGGAGGGTCAATGACCTCGGACCAAGTCACACCTTTTGTCTGGATCAACTTGTGTGCTGCGACCGCTGCGTTGGCGCGCTCGCCCGGATAATCACTTCCGAGCAGACCAAGCAGTTGCGCCAGCCTTTTCCTCTCGCCCGGGGCGCGGTCATGGCAACTCGCTAGATCCGGCATTGGCGAGCACCTTGAGCACATCACCGTGGCATTGAGCAGGCGCGCGCCAGCACACCTGATGGCCGCGCAATTCGGAAAGCGCGGCCATCAGGTGTGGCTGGTCACAGATCCAGGTCTGATATTGTGCAATGACCTCCGCTCGTGTCCACTTGCTCGCAGGAAGTTTGTAGTACCGTCCCTCGGCGGCACCGATGTAGACGGCGCGTTCAGGCCAAGCGCGTCGGTATGCTGTCTGGCACTTCAGCACCCGCGGTTCGGCGCTCACGCCCGCCCTCACTTCCTGATGCGTGACCGTGATCGGTCTCAGGTCCGGCCAAATTCGGCGCAGCCCCTCGGCCACCTTTTCCATCAGATCAGGAAGCTCGCCGCACCGATCGCAAAAGACGAATGCAATGACGTTGCTGGGCTTGGTTGTTGCCGGGGTCATCACGCCGAATTTGGTGGTGGGGCTGATCCGTCTGACCGGTCGCGGACAGCTGCCGTGGGAGTGCGCTGCGCGGCGGGCCGCGGCCCGCGAATGACCGCCGCCGGGCGCGACCGAAGCCAGGCCAAACCGGCTTCGACGTCGATTAGCGTCCGGGCGCCAACCTTGATGGCTTTGAGGTTCCCGAGGCCCAATTCATCGTAAGTGGTTCTCCGGCCCATACCGAAATGACAAGCCAGTTCTCGATCGTAGCATACTTGGGGGAAGGGGTTTCCATGACGGCTCCACGTGCAAGAGTGTGCGACGGGGACCTGCACATTAATGGCTCGGAATCGTATGGGGGCAATGTGCTCAGCAACTTGCCCCTAGGGCAGCTAGCAAAAGTCTTTGCCCCTATTGACAGTTTCACCGACCTCTCTTGAGGTGGGTTCACAAATCTACCGACATGATGGACCTGCAGCGCTCCGGCGGCAGGATCTCACCGGCCACGATGATTGTCTGACTCGGCGTTGCTGGGCCCTTCGCGGCCACGCTGATGGCCCACTGTCCGGGTCAGCCGAGAATCTGGAGGGTCATATCGGCGAACAGACCGGCAAGGAGGACGCTGCCGGCGGCAAGCACCGCCCGCTCGCCCCATTCTTGAAGCTTTGGCGTTCTGTAGGCAAATGCCAGTTCCCAAATGCCATAAGCGGCAAATACTGCACTCAGGAACCCCAGAACTACGGGACCGATCTCGTTATGCATATTGAAGCTCTGCGCCAGGCCTACACCTCCGCGCCCGCGGTACCAGCGGTGGCCACGGTAGCTCCAAGAATTGTCAGTAGTCTTCGGCGATCCATCATGATTGGCGTTCCTTTTCAGCGAATTTTGGCTGAAGTCGCTTTTCGAGCGAGGCCGCCTGGTGAGATAGCGCCAGCCTGCCGTGCCTTCCCAGCGCGGCATCGATCCGGAGGCTTTGTCGCCCCCTGGCCGGTCGGGACCAACGCGCCGGACCGGCACGATGATCCCGGCTGGGTAACCGGCTCGGTCAGCCCGTCTTCACAACGTAGCCATAAGCGGCATTGCTGGGGGTGACGCCATTTTCAAGATATGTCGCCTTTTGCTTCGCGATGCCGTCGGACGGGGTGTCGTTCATTGCGGCGCGCAGATCGAGGTGATAGAGGCGCGCGCCGTTGAAGCCGAGGATCGCGCTCTTAACCGCTCCGTCGGCTGCGCCCAGCGGCGCGAAGCCGTATTTTTTCTGCATGTCATCAGGAATTTCCAGACGACGGAACGCCTCGATCTGCCATTGCGGGGAGCCGTAGAAGACCGAATCGGTGCCCCACAACACGTGGTCGGAGCCCAGCCCCTTGATCAGCGTACCCATGAACGCCGCACAGAATCGCGGATTGGTCACCACCGAAACCGCGAGGCAGGTACCCAGTTCGGCGTAGACGTTGGTCACGCCGAATTTTTCCGGGATCGCCGCCAGGTCCGAGGTCCAGCGGACGTAGCCGGTCCGTTCGAATTCGGCCAGATCGTCGACCGGGTTCTCCACGAAGGCTCGCAATGCCGCGTGGTAGATGACGAAATTCATTTGCGGCCAGTCCTTCGCCGCCTTGCCGACATCGTCGACCGTGGCGTAGCGCCAACCGCCTCCCGGGATAGAGGTTTCATAGTCCTTCGGCAGTAACCCCTTGTGTATGCAAAGCGTGTTGATGCCCGCCCTCACCGCCTTTTCGTAGAACGGGTACATCAGCTTTTCGTCATCCAGGCGCCACGGATACTTCGTGGTCGCTGGGCTAAGAGGATCACCGATCGTATAGGACTTCCAACTGGTCGGATGAAGCACTTCGATCGCGTGATCGACTGCGTCCATCCACCCGGGCTGCTTGGGCGTGACCAACGAGTGGTACAGCAGCCGTTTCGTGCCGGCCAACGTGTTGACCGCGTCCGCCGCCGCCTTGATCTGGTCGCTGGTCAGGAACCACTTGTTCGGGTCATCGAAAGGGGCACCGCTTAGCAGTCCGACCGTCGTATCACTGTCGAGATAGACTTCCTTGACGAAATTTTCGAATTTGATTCGATCCATCCCCATCCCGAGGCTGCTCTTCAACGCGGGGTTCCAGTTATCCGCCGCGTATTGCCCGATGCCTAATATGCCCTCCCATCCGTAGTCATCGCGCACAAAATGTAGCTGGTCGTCAAGGATGAACTGCTTCGACAAGGCCGCCGCACGGGCCGCGCCCATCTCGGGTTCTTTGGCCTCGGCCGGATCGACGTTGAATACCCGCCCGAAGACATCGTTCATCGCCACAAATACAGCCGCCATGCCGCAAGTGGAGCGTAAGAACCGGCGACGGTCCAGGCCGAGCCTGGGTCCATGTTGGTCGGCAAGCTCTTTCAAGCGGAATTCGACTTTGCGTTGCTGCTCGGTCTGCGGCAGTGGGTTGAACTCGCCGTTCGACACCATTTGCAGCGGCACCGGCGATGGAAACGCCTCGTTGTCCGGGGCAGTCAGTCCGCTAAGCTCTCGCTCACTCAAGAAAGTCCCCATCGTTCTCTCCCTTTTCCTTTGGAACTCTTGGTAGCTCTTAGCCTGAGTTCATCAGACAACTCGTGGCCGAAAACCGCAATTCATTTTCTGGCATTTTGCTTGGTAAGAACCACCGGCGAGCGTGAATCGGTTCCGGTGGGGCGCCTACTGCAGATGACCGGTCCTGTCAAGATCACGGCGATCAAGTGTCGAGGACAGGCCGGTGCTCACGTCAGTTCTTGGCGTAAGAGGGCAAAAATGCGGGCACTCCTGCATTTTTCTCTTGCTGCGGCTCAAACTCGGTACAATTCCTGGCCGGAAGTACTTCTCCAAGCAGCTAACGCCGCGACCGGCATGCCTGCGATCGTGAATTTCACGGAGCGAAAAATGCTCAAGCGAATTTTCGAGAATTCGGGACCAGGCTATCAACACGACCACTTACATTGTCGACATGAACGGTCACCCCCATAAAATCTGCGACAGCATTGGCTACGGATTTCCGTATTCCACCCAATTCACCAACCCCGTGCAAAATCCGCTGAAGACCGTTGTGCTTTCCCAGGCGAAGCCGAACGGGCTGTTCAGCTCGCCAACGTCGGAGGGAACCTGGATCAGTTGTGTCGATCCGGCCAGCAAGAATATGCAGATCGTATATGTCGAACCTCGGGTAATCGTCAGCCCGTTTCCGCTGTCCGTAAGCAGCGACTTGCGCTTGGAGAATGCCACCTCGATCGGGTTCAAGTCGACCGGGCCGCAGCACTGATTGAGAGGAGGCGATGGCGACTTCCGGATCGATCAGCGTAGGTGAGGTTGCCGAGCACATGCGGTGTCAACTGGGGCATGCGCCACGATGCTCGAGCGCGTAGGGCGGATCGCCTGCAAACGTTAATCACCCGCCACGGGGCTGACTTCGGCATTCCGGATTTGCTGCGTCAGTTGTCCGACGATTGCCCGAAGCGGAAATCGATCGCGGTCTACGACCTGTGCGGCGTTCATTGCCCGCAGCTGCCGTCGTTCTTTCTTGGCAAGAGACCGGATGAAGAAAAGGCGCCGTAGTTGACAGAGTATAGAACAAGTAACAACCACAGCAGCCCAAGACACCACGGAGTTGTGATAATATGATACTTACCTATAGTTAGGCGCTGTGGTATATACATAACGCTTCCAAAGAAAGGAGATGGTCTAGTGCTAGAAATCACCAACGACGACATCGCCGATCGTGAGCGCGTTGTTGCGCAACGATCCGAGGAACACACGCAGGCGAATGACGCCGCGAACGCCGCCTGCCATCGACTGAGGACCTTCAAGCCTTTCAGCCGGGCGATCTCTTCGCGCTGCTCGGAAGCAGTCTTCTCAAGTGCGGCGACTTTGCTGAACAGTTCGAGCAGCAGAGACTCAAGCTCTGCGCGGCTGAGCCCGGAGAGGTTGGGTGGAAGCGGCACATTCGGCTCCAGGCGCGTGATATGATGCAACCGCAAACAGGGTAGCGAAGGTGCCCATGACTGAAAATACAGAGAAAAAGCAGGCCGACAACCGTTGGCGCCCGGGCAAGAGCGGCAACCCGGCGGGTAAGCCCCGGGGTGCGAAAAACAGGGTCTTGCTGGCGCTGGACAGGGTCGGCGCCGACAACGCGCAGGCGATACTGGAGGTGGCCGTAGAGGCCGCAAAGAGCGGCGACATGCGGGCCGTTGAGTTGATCCTCAGTCGGGCGTGGCCGGCGCGGAAGGGCCGCCCTGTGTCGCTGGTGCTGCCGCCCACACTGATCGGTGCCGATCTACCTGGGGCCTTGTCTGCCGTGGTGGCTGCCGTCGCCTCTGGCACCCTGACGCCGGACGAAGGTCAAGCGATGGCCACGATCTTGGAAACACAGCGGCGCGGGATCGAGCTGGCGGACCACGAGCGCCGGCTCGAGGAACTGGAGGCGAGGGCGATGAAATCGGAATGACCAGCCACCGGAGGCGCATAGCAGCACTCGAACGGCGCCTCGCGCCGGCCAACCCGGAACCGACGCTGATCCGCATCACGGGTGGCTTGCCCGACAGTGAGCCGATGGGTGCGACGGTTGGCGGCCAGCAGTTGGAGCGCGAAGCGGACGAGACGTTGCGGGCATTTGAGGCGCGGGTATTAGCTACGGCGCGGGCAGTGGGGCAGCAATTCGTGATCGTTGGTGGGCTTCCAGACTATTAGGCCCAGAAGCAAGATCGCGAAAATATTGTCCATCGGTCTGCGCGACTGGGCCTACAGGTACTGATCAGCGAGACTTGGTATAAGTCCCCCAAAATTAATGTCGCCACAGAAAAAGCAGCACTATCACAACTGCGGGCCATGCCAGTGCAGTGAACCGCCCCGGGTTTGGCTCTCCAACGCCCAAGCGCGTGAACGGATCGAGGTTGCCTGCTATAGACCCGCCCGTTCTCAATGATCGAGGTCAGGAATGGCGAATATCGCGCAAATCATCGCCAAGGACAGCTTCAACGATCGGGTAAGAATTGTACCGCTGCTGGAAGCGCTGATCGTCACGCACTTTAGCCGTCCGCTCGCCGATGTCCGGTTCGTCGCGTCGGAGATCGCCCAGATTGCGGCGGCGATTGGCCGCGAATTCGGTTACGGGTTGATCGCCGCGGTCGCGCCGGTGCCACAGGCACAACTCGATGCTTCACTCGCGCAACTGTGCGAAGTCGGGACTGGCCTTCCGTCGCGGCACACCTCCTGATGCGGTCTACACGTTCAAGCATGCGCTCGTGCAGGGACGCCGCCTACGACAGCTTGCTCTGGGCCCGCCGTGCAAAAATTCACGCGGCAATCGGTGCAGCGCTCGAGAGTGACCAGGCTATGGTTGCGAGCCAGCCGGGCCTGATTGGCCACCATTACGCACAGGCGGACATGGCAGAGTTGGCTTGGCCACCATTACGCACAGGCGGACATGGCAGAGTTGGCTACCACCTATCTTCCTCGAACAACAACACGCTCGGTTGCTTACGCGCGGCCGCTTCGGTGATGTCGACCAAGATCCGCAGCGTCTCGTCCTTGTGCTTCTGCGGAGTCATGGGTAGAGGCCTGTAGCGTTGCTCGCAGGGGATCGACAAGATCGATCAACAGGTCCAACACCTCCAGCGAGGTAGGGTCGGCCCAGTGTGCATCCGAAACAACGGACGCGAAACTCGACAGGCTGGCGTCGCGGGTGAACTTCAGCGCCCGTTCGAAGTTGTCGATGACGGGCCAGAAGGCACTGTTCACGTAGTAGGGTGAGCACTGGAAGCGCAGCGCCTGCACGCCTTGCACTTCGAGCAGCTGACGCAGCGCGCTCAGGATGCGGCTCTTGCCGATTCCGGGTTCACCCGACAGTAGCACTACCTGGCCTTCGCCGTCCGTCGCCTGGGACCAGCGGCGCAGCGGCAGATCGACTTCCTCATCGCGGCCCGCCAGAGGGGTCAGCGCACCGCCGCCGCGATTGGCATCGAAACGGCTTTCGGTCACCAAAGCACGTTCCACCCGCCAGGCGTGAACCGGTTCGGCGATCCCTTTAAGGTCGGGTTCGCCCAGATCGGTCACCTCAATGCATTGCCCACCAATCGACGGGTCGAGGCGGCGATGACGATCTGGTCCGGCCACCGCCAGTGCTTGCAGGCGCGCGGCCAGATTGGGCGTGCTGCCCACCGCCAGCTTTGACTGATCCCCGATACCTGCTGTTTCACCGACGACGACAGGCCCGGTGGCGATGCCAACGCGGACCGCTAGGTCCTCGGTGGACGATGCCCGCCTGACGGTCTGCACGATCTCCAAGGCCGCCCGTACGGCCCGTTCAGCGTCTTCTTCGTGCGCCATGGGCCAGCCGAAATACGTCAGGATGCCATCGCCGACGTAGCGAGCGACAAACCCATCGTAGCGCGCAATTACCTCGCCGCAGAGGATTCGATACGCGTGCAACAGGAATCATCGCCAAGGACAGCTTCAACGATCGGGTAAGAATCGTACCGCTGCTGGAAGCGCTGATCGTCACGCACTTTAGCCGTCCGCTCGCCGATGTCCGGTTCGTCGCGTCGGAGATCGCCCAGATTGCGGCGGCGATTGGCCGCGAATTCGGTTACGGGTTGATCGCCGCGGTCGCGCCGGTGCCACAGGCACAACTCGATGCTTCACTCGCGCAACTGTGCGAGTCGGGACTGGCCTTCCGTCGCGGCACACCTCCTGATGCGGTCTACACGTTCAAGCATGCGCTCGTGCAGGGACGCCGCCTACGACAGCTTGCTCTGGGCCCGCCGTGCAAAAATTCACGCGGCAATCGGTGCAGCGCTCGAGAGTGACCAGGCTATGGTTGCGAGCCAGCCGGGCCTGATTGGCCACCATTACGCACAGGCGGACATGGCAGAGTTGGCTACCACCTATCTTCCTCGAACAACAACACGCTCGGTTGCTTACGCGCGGCCGCTTCGGTGATGTCGACCAAGATCCGCAGCGTCTCGTCCTTGTGCTTCTGCGGAAGTCATGGGTAGAGGCCTGTAGCGTTGCTCGCAGGGGATCGACAAGATCGATCAACAGGTCCAACACGTCCGCAGTTCTTCGGGGTCGAGCTTTTCACTTAGCGCCGTCGAACCCACCAGATCACAGAACATCACGGTCAGCTGGCGGCGTTCGCCTGTGGTCTCAGGACGGCTCCCGCTCGGGCTGGTCGATGGATCGGCCGAAAACCGAACAGGATCACCAGCCGGCGTGCCTTTGAGGCGCAACGCTGCAATCGCTTCCACCAGCTGGCGGCGATGGCCGAACGAGGTGATGCCTATTTCCTTGAGGTCGTCGGCTGTCAGATTGGGCAACAGCTCAGCATCGACGTCATTCTCGCGGAATGTCGCCTCGTATCGTTCAAGACCGAGTGCTCGCAGCCAGTCAGCAACGTCCATTGCCGCTCCTTGGCCTGCCGGGCCACTGATCGCTGGCCGAGCATGGCTTCGTCAACCCCGGCCTGTCCAGGTTCGGTTAGTTACCTGCACGCAAGCGGGCTCCGCACGGGGACGATGAAGCGTTTCGTAGGGGAAGCGCGCCTGTCCGTCTAAAGCTGTTCCGTCGATTGCTAGCTCGATTTCGCCGCAAGGGGGAATCCACATGCTCCGCTCTGCCATTACTGCAGTCGCTTTTGCCGCCGTTCTTGTCAGACTCAGTCCGCATTTGCTGATCCTCCCGCCGCAACCGCGTCTGACTATGCCCAAGCTCCGGCGGTCGCCATCGAGCAGCCTGCATGGTCGTGGTCATCGGATGCGCCGGCGTCGGCGGATGTTCTCGTCAAGACCGTAGGAATGCCGTTTCCCTGGGGAGCGCGGGCATGAGTTTTATTGTTGCAGGTGGCGTGCTGCTGTTGGCGTTGCTCGCCGGCGTCGTCCTAGACGGTATCGGCGTCAGGAAACCAAAAGCAAGACGCGACATTCCTGACCTTTGATGCGTGATGAAGGCGGAGGATGCGCCCGGCGTGACTCTCCTGTAGTAGAAAGAAACTTCTTTTGCGGAGGGTATTGTGGCGGTGAATTGTTTGACATTATACTGTCTGCTTTTGTGACTTTTTTCATGTTTCACTTAGACGTCGGTCTTGAGCATTAATCTGCTTTCTGTCTTTTTATGTTTTAACTTCATGTTGCGTGAATGATAGCCCCTATGCACACTCTTGATACCAGTACGTATCAACCAAGGGGAGGATTTATGACAGACGAAGCGACGGCGGCGCATTCACGTATCTGCAGTTTCTGCAACACCAACCACAGTCTTTGCTGCAGGGGCAAGCGGCCCAGATACAAGCGGCATCATCTCGTGCCCTGGTTTATGGTGCTCAAGTTGCAAAAGGCCTCGAACGGTTGGCCAGCGAGAAGCTGATAGAGAGGACCGGCGGCATCTTTGGGTTGGCGGCCATTATGAGGTTCTGAGGAGTATCGCGAGCCGCTCCTTGACAACGGCGACGTCTACGCGGTCGAAGTTCTGGGCCGGCAATCCTTCGCTCCCTGTGTGTACGAATGGGTGCGCAGGTGCGGGTGGAGTCGAATCTCGGGTGCAATGTGCAGCCGTGGCGTAAGCGCGCAGGCTGACCGTCGGATGTGAGAAACTTGGCCGACACGCTGGAGCAACGGCCCCCAGTCCCTGTCCAGCGGGCAGGCCGGATAGAACTTTGGCTAATAGCTGCCAAGCTTGTTCAAGCCGAGGGAGGCTTGCCGATGAAACGCAATTTTATGCTGTGGCTCGTCCTGCTAGTCGTCGGTTCTTGCGCCATGCCGCCAAAAGGCGGCGACGTCGATGCCGATATCAAGTCATTCTCCTATCAGAACAGACCGCGAGTTTTGCCGCCAAACGCGACGGAAGCGTTATTCACGCCTGGAAGAGGCGGAGCGACAATCGCCTCCATCGACATTCCGTGGCAGGTCCCAGCAGGCTGCCGCGGCGCCTACCGCGCCTGGCTTACGGACCAGTCCAACCCCGTGGCCGATCAAACTGCGTTTTTTCGCACCGGCCAGTGCCGGCTGGCCCCCAAACGTGGCTTCGTCGGTATCGCGATCTCCGGCGGTGGCAACAAATCGGCAGTTTACGCGGCGGAGATTTTGTTTGAGCTCGGTCGATATGGCCTTACGGAAGAGATCGATGCGATTTCCAGTGTCTCCGGCGGATCCTTCACAGCGATGCTGTTTGGGCTGAGCTGCGACCCTCCGCAGGGTTGCACCCGGACTGATGCCTGGCGGCCAAAATGGGACTACCCCGAGATTCGTCGCTGGATTGAGACAAACTACCTCTGGGCCTTCATCGGGCATCGCTTCCGACCTGATAACCTTTATCATAACCTATTCGAGCATCATGGGGCAGCCGACGATCTGGCAAGCGTGGTTGGTACGCGTCTTCTTCGACAGACCGATCGTGACCTCACTTTCCAAGATCTTAATCCGGAACGGCCTAACCTTATCATCAATGCCACGAACGTAACTGAGAGTCGGTCGGACTTCGATCGGAATGCACCAATAACGATGGCGGATCGCCGGCCGCTCGCTGATGATGACGCCTTACACTTTGCTTTCGCTCAGCAATATTTCTGGCGCTTGCTGGCGGATCTCAATACCTATCCACTGAAGGAGGCGGTGGCCGCGTCGGCCGCTTTCCCATTAATCATCGATCGGCCTTCGCTTCGCCAGTATCGGATCGAGGATCTCGCAGCCTTTCGTGCTGGAACTAATCCGACTACCCCACCGAAATACATCGCGCTATACGATGGAGGCGTGCATGACAACTTTGGCGTCACCGAGCTTCAATGGTTCATGGAATGTCAGCTGCAAGAGCCGGCCGGCATCTCGGACCCCGGTGACGAGTTTTACAGACACGAGTGCGGCACGGCCAAGAAGTCGACGCAACCGAGACCTGCGGCGGCGCTCATATTCGGGATCAATTCGAGCTTGCTGCGCTCCGATGGCGTGCCATACGAGGTCCCCAAGCAGCGCGATTTTGATACTTACGTATTGCCGATCCGCATTAGTGGGGTGGAGGAATCCGTCAATATGATTATGGCTGCGTCCGGCGAACAGAGAAGACAGCAATTGCGCCGCTTGATGCGCAATGCAAACCCTTCGGTTCTGCCAACTGGGTACACGCGATACGACCCCGAAAACCCGGAGCTCCGGTATGGCCCATTCCAATATATAGATTTCGATATCGAGGCTGCTCAGGTGCTGTACTGCTACTCGGGCGACCCGGCCAACCCTGGAAAGATTGATAGGCAGGGGCGTTATCAAGGGCCCGCACCCAGTTCCCAGCTGTTGAACAGGGCAACAGGGGGATCGGACAAGAGCCGGTGCGATGCCCTACAGGGCGTGTTACGGTGGAACGACGATGCGGGACCGGAAGGGCGCAATCTTCAGCTCCCGACTGTTCAGCCGGGTTTCTGTTCTGCAGCGGAGGACTGTCGGGAGTTAGAGCCGCTGGTCGGGGAGCGCAAGCTGATGGCGCAGTATGTCGATGGTAAGCCAACCGACAGAGTTGATCTGACGAAGATCTTCTTCGATCCCGACAATCACAACACGCCGCGGCTTCTCCGCAATAGCCTCTTATTCGACGCGGTGCATACAGTGCCAACGGATTTCAAGCTATCCAGACGTTATGCCTGGCTGCTCCGTTATACGGCGCGCTGGGTCGTTGCACACCGGATCTGGCGATTGTGCCATGATAATGGTCCTTTACTCGATGTGTTCGGCAAATATCAGCGGGTTTGCAAAGACAAGCTGCCGGATCGGAGTATACAGGATGAGGTGGGGGGTGATGATTATCGTGCTTCCCGACCATGAGCGCTTGGGGCCCCGTTTGCACAACGTTGCCGGCCAACAAATGATGCGCAATCCATTCGAAACTCCGTATCTGCACCTCGCCTATATGGTCTGGGAGACGATGGGAAGCATGGGACGTTGAGAAAAGGCCATGAAAACAAGCGACTGCGAATCCACCCCCCGGTAGTTTAGACCCGAAGGCGCGGAAGGATTCCCTCATCCATGCCCATGATGTCCCGAGAGAATGACGTCGAGGCGGGTGCCGCCCCGGAGAGAGACCGTAGGCCGACGGATGTCTCATCATCATTGGCACGGAGGGGCGCGCAACTGCCCGCATTCCACCTCAAGCCGCATTGCGAGCAACATGACCTCAAGGGGCGTCATCGAAGGATTTCCGGAGGTGATAGGCCAGCGATCACCTGCCCAGCTGCCTCCGCGAATTTCGCATCGAGCTGAGCTTTACGCTTGTTCGGCGTGCCCTTGTGACGGCCGCCGGTTTTATGGCCGTTGGCCATAGCGTCGATCCTATCCGTTGCCAAAGCGCCACCGTCGGCGCGTTGGGGCAATTATATTACAAGCGGTCCGGGAGTGCTCTCGGTACTTGATCCTGCCGATCGGGTAGCATGCACCCCACACAGCCACCGCCCACTCGGGCGCCTATTTGCACCCGCCGGCGGCGTCTAACTGCGTCTATTCATTTATTTTTGGTCTACTTTTGGAGCTCCGGTGCCGCGCCAGACGCTGGCGGTGCATGAGAGCTGTTCAGCGCACACGTTCAAAGAGCTCCCGTCTGCTACTTACCCAGCATTGTCCCACACCGGTAGCGCCCCCTTCTCACGCGCCTATCATAGCCATCCGGCGAATACTGCGGCGGATGGATGCTGAGCGGCGGAGTTATCGAGCGGTTTGCGCCAGCTATTGGGTGCCGTACGCAACCAAGGCTGATAGGTTGCGATGATGCGTTACCCCCTGCTCCGTCTGCTGCCGAAACAGGATCGTCGGCTACGATCCGGCTACCCTTGGGCGTCCTGGCAGGGCATTTTCTGTGACGCAGTTCACCTCGAAATGGAAAGGGCGATGATGCAAAATCACCGGCCCCCATTTCCTTGGCAGTTTGGAGCTTCCCTGCCGTGGATGGATGACGATTAGCGGGAGGCCGCCGCCTAGGCGGGCCCTTTTACACCAGCCCACCAGGTGCGGGGCCAGCGGTCATATGCGCCGCACAAGTGGGCCGGACATATGACTGCACCTGCCATATCGCCAGAACTGCCTCGAAAATCCTTGCACGCGTGGGCCATCCACATTTGACTTATACGGCGCATCCCCGAACGAAATACAAAGCCGTGTAGCTTCCGGTGTCGGGGCGGTCCTGAAATCGCAGCAACCGTTCGATGAACGCATCCGCTTCGGGGGGTCGCAACCGTGGGCACGGCATCCGCGTTACCGACGCCACCTCCACAGATCGGCACCCGATGATACAACGACTGGAGCGTCACGCTATCGTTGGCTTTTAGGCGCTGGAATCAGGCCGGCACGAACTCGGCGGCGAAATCGCCATCGGCACCCGCGAGTTGCCAAAGCCCATCATCGCATTCGCAAATCTGCCGGGAAGCGCCCCAGCAGTCCACAATGATGGCATTCCGCTTCGGGGCGTGTCCGTGAACCGAGACCACTGGAGCGTATGTACCGCCCTTAATCGGCATCCCCCGCGCCGGAGATGAGATGCACCGCATAAAGTGGGGCAGACCATGGTTGTCCAACTGAAGACCCTCCGCAGAGGCCATCTACGACGGCCCATCGGAGGCCTTTGTTCTGCCGAAATGCGGATCAGTGCTGTGACCCGCTACACATTCGGAGGACGGTTCTGTCATCCGTCGCGCCAGGCGTGGCTGGGCGAGTGAAGGCCCAAGAGGCTATTGCCTAGCCAGCGCTAGAAGGACGGTGAATACGATGCCTCGACTGCAACGCGGCGGACGTTTCGGAGCGGTCCGAACGAACGCCCCAAAGTTACCGGTGCCTCCGGTGCCAGGCCTGCGGCAAAACGCATGCCGTGAGTGGCCCGACCCATGTGGTCAAATCTCATGTTCAATGTGGACGCGGTCACCGATGCGACCGTGCATTCTCGCTCCACCGACTTCGATGCCGTGAAGACGTTCTTGCTCAGCGATAAGATGCATCTTGATACCGTCAAAGGAAATCCCCGCAGCTTCCGCGCCTGGAATCACCAGCTTCGGGCACCTGTCCTGCTCAGCACCGCCGATGCGGTCATAGATCGCGCGCCATTGCCCCAGGCCGGGCTCCAGGCCATCATCGTCGCGCCCGATTGGCGAACCCAGCTTCTCGCCGTCATCACCAAATCCAACATCGCCTATCTGTTGATGCTGCTCGGAGCTTATGGGCTGATCTTCGAGCTGATGAACCCGGGTACCGTTCTGCCCGGTACCGTGGGCGCGATTAGTCTGCTAACAGCGCTTTTCGCATTCAACCTGCTGCTGGTCGACTACGCCGGCGCTGGCCTGGTCCTACTCGGTATCGCCCTCCTGGTCGCGGAGGCCTTCATTGGCACGTTCGGCGCACTCGGGGCCGGTGGGATCATCGCATTCCTTTTCGGGTCAATCATGATGTTTCACGGCAACGCACCGGGCTTCGGACTGTCGCTCTCTGTCGTCCTCGCCGCCATCATGGTCAGCGCCGGCGTCCTCCTGCTAGGCCTCGCCCTGCTGCTGCGTTCCCGACGCCGGCCGATCATCACGGGCGGCAAGGCGATGATGGAGGGGAGATGTCGAGTGGAGCGGTGGGGTGGGCAGGGAGATTGGAGGATTGAAGTGATCAGGGACGCTCGTCAACGTCATCGGCCGCAAGGGGCTAGCAGTCACAGTAAAGCCGAGAGACAATCGAGATAACTAGTAAGGTCGGAACACGCACATGATTATCGGGGTCTCGACTATCGTCATAATCGCTTTTCTGGTCCTTATGCTGGTCGGATCCGCCGTTCGTATCTTTCGCGAGTATGAGCGGGGGATCATGTTCACGCTTGGGCGTTACACCGGGACGAAGGGACCGGGCCTCGTCTTGATGGTGCCCCTGGTCCAGCAGCTGGTTCGAGGTCGATCTGCGCGTCGTCGTGACCGAAGTGCCGCCGCAGGATGTGATCTCCCGCGACAACGTTTCGGTCAAAGTCAGCGCCGTAGTCTATTTCCGCGTCATCGACGCCGAAAAGGCGGTCATTCAGGTAAGCAACTATATCGAAGCGACAAGCCAGCTTTCTCAAACCACCCTGCGCTCCGTTCTCGGCAAGCACGAGCTGGACGAGATGCTGGCTGAGCGCGACACGCTCAACGCCGATATCCAGGGAGCGCTCGACAAGCAGACGGAAGGTTGGGGCATCAAGGTCTCGAACGTCGAGATCAAGCGTATCGACCTCGATGAGAGCATGGTCCGCGCGATCGCCCGCCAAGCCGAAGCCGAACGGTCGCGCCGTGCCAAGGTCATCAGTGCTTTGGGCGAGGAACAGGCGGCGCAAAAGCTTCTCGAAGCCGCGAAGATACTGCAACCGATACCGCAGGCGATGCAATTGCGCTATCTCACTGCGCTGTTCGACATCTCGAACGAGCGCACTTCGACCATCGTGTTTCCGTTCCCCATCGAAATCCTGCGGGCCTGGGGGAACGAAATGGGCACGAAGGACGGCGAAACCTCATAGACTTCGCTGCCCCGACCGCAAACCGACTGCAGGTTCGGAGGCTGGTCGGGCTGTCCCTCATTCGCCGGTTCAATTCGATTTTATCAATCAAGCTGAAAACGATATCAACAATCGCCTTTTGGCTTCGGGGACTTTCAATAGGGGGCCACGCAGAACTTAATTTGAGCGACGCCCATCGTGGTTGGTGGCCGGGCAGGGCAGGCGCATCCCGCGGCAGCAATCACTCTTCATGGTGAAGGTGCTGGAGGATTGGGAATCGCAGCACGCTTACGGAACCGGTCACCCGGTCGCTCCGCGCGCGCGAGACACACGGCACCAGCAAAATCGGCGCCAGCCACCCCTCACTCCAATCATTAGGTGTGGGCGAAATCCACGGATTCACTCTATTGTGATCAACGTACGCTTCGTCGGGCCCGGCGCCGGGCGATATGCCCAAAGGGCCGCTGAAGAAGGGCCAAGCGCCATCGGACACCATCGCGTTCACTGGCATGGCTGTGCCGCCTAGCAGGATTGGCCCGATGCAGACGGCAGGCCGCGAGAGGCTTGGCCAGCTGTCCAGGGATGGTCCCGGCGCCAGGGGAATTTGGAATTTCCTTGACACGCGAGTCGGTGCTTGCCCGATTCGGACGGCATGGATTCTACCTCCGGCATACAATCACCGGAGGCCGAGTTGGATTAGTTCGTCGCCTGCTTTGAAGGATTGAAGGATCCCCGAACCGGCAATGCCGGCCTTCATGACCTGCATGAACTGCTGGTGATAGCTCTTGCGCCGTCTTGAGTGGCGGCCAGGGTGCCACCCACATGGCGGCATTCGCGGTGACGAAGGAGCCGTTCCTGCGCGGTTTTCTCAAGCTCGAGAATGGCTTGCCCAGCCACGATACCTTCAGCCGCCTGTTCCGCTTGCTCGATCCTGAACAGTTCCACGCCATGTTCCAGCGGTTCATGGCCAGGTTCGCCGAGACCGTCCAAGGCGTTGTCGCCATCGACGGCAAGGTGCTGCGCCCTATTCACCCCCGAAATCTCAAATCCAACGAGATCACCGCCGTGCCTAAGCTGTTGGAGATGCTGTCGCTGAAAGGCACGATCGTAACCGTCGACGCGCTCAACTGCCAGCGCGAAATCGCCCAGAAGATCGTCGATCAAGGGGGCGACTAAGGGCCTGTCCGGGAACAACCGACTCGCGTCGGCTGACCTTTAGAGCCGGGATTCTCGACAGAGGCGGCGAACGATAATGTTCGTGGATGATCGATCCAGCCCCGAATTCGTGACCGATTTACCGCCTTGTCGCCGCACCTCAACGAGCGAGAACGACGGTTGTTTGCCGCCACCGAAGCCGCAGCGGCGGGCTACGGGGGGATCGTTGCCGTCTCGGGAGCGACCGGCATCGCGGTCAGCACGATCGGGCGCGGCCTGAAAGACCTGGCTGAGGCAGGTGGTCTGTTGGCAGGCCGGGTGCGACGTGCGGGGGGCGGACGCAAGCCACTGGTCGTCAGTAACCCTGACCTATTGCGCGAACTGATGGCGCTGGTCGAACCCGGCGCCAGGGGCGATCCGATGTCGCCGTTGCGCTGGACCTGCAAGAGCCTGCGGCAGTTGGCGGCGGAGCTTGTGGCGCGTGGGCATCGGGTCAGTCGCACCGTGGTGGGTGAATTGTTAAAAGCGCAGAAGTTCAGTCTGCAAGCCAACAGCAAGACCAATGAGGGTGGCGATCATCCCGACCGGGACGCGCAGTTTAGCCACATCAATCAGAGCGTGACGACGGCGTTGGCGGCGCAGCAGCCGGTGATTTCAGTGGATACGAAGAAGAAAGAACTGGTTGGAGACTTCAAAAACGCCGGCCGGGAATGGCGTCCGCAAGGCGAACCCGAAGCGGTTCGCGTGCATGATTTTCTGATCAAGGAACTGGGTCGGGCGGTGCCATACGGTATCTACGACCTTGCCGCCAACGCTGGTTGGGTTAGTGTTGGGATGAACCATGACACCGCCGCGTTTGCCGTACAGTCGATCCGCCGCTGGTGGCAGGACATCGGCTGCAAGCGCTATCCCGCGGCCAAGCGCCTGACGATCACCTGCGACGGGGGCGGCAGCAACGGATCGCGCGTGCGGCTGTGGAAGCTCGAATTGCAAAAGCTGGCTAGCCAACTGGATATTGACATCACGGTCCACCACCTGCCGCCCGGAACCAGCAAGTGGAACAAGATCGAGCATCGGCTGTTTTCGTTCATCACCATGAACTGGCGTGCCAAGCCGCTGGTCAGCTATCAGGTCATCATCGATCTAATCGGAGCCACCACGACCAAGACCGGCCTGAAGGTGATCGGCGAACTCGACGACAACCAGTATCCCAAAGGCATCGTCGTCTCGGACGAACAACTGGCCGCCATAAACATCGTCCGGGCAGATTTTCGCGGCGAATGGAACTACACTATCAAGCCGTCCAATCGCTCAGACCGAGCGGTTGATCCCTGACGGGCCCTTAGTGCTGGCGCTCAAGGGCAACCAGGGCACGCTGCATGATGATGTCATTCGCTATTTCGGCGACACCGCCAGCAAGACCACTACGGCCAAGCCTGTCGTCGAAGGCGATCACGGCCGCATCGAAACCCGCACGGCCACGGTCAGCATCGTCAACCATGGCCGCGACGCGCTCCGCCGTTTCCTTCGCGTGTAGCTCGGCGGCATGTTCGATCGCTGATCCGACGAGGTGCCACCACATTTTGAACCGCGTCTCTGCCGGTTAAAAAAGCCCGCAGGCTGTGACACCACCAGGGGGGCGAATTTGATGATCTTGAGGATTTGCGGACACGTCCGCCGGGAGATCGTGCGCGCCCGCGGACAGGCCCGGCCGCGCGTCCATGGTACCTCGCCCGATCATGCCGTGTCGCCACATCGAAAGACCCCCGAACGACGTTGTAGGGTTGGTCATCGTTCTTGGGTCTGGCCTCGGGGGGTGGCTACGGGGTGATCGCCACCTTCAGGACGCCATCGCGTTGATGGCTGAACAAGTCGTAAGCGGCCTCGATCTGATCCAGTTTGAAGCGATGCGTCACCAACGGCTTCAGATCGACGCGCCCGCTGGCGACCACCGCCATCAGCCGCCGCATCCGCTCCTTGCCACCAGGGCAGAGCGTGGAGACGATCTTCAGATCGGCGAGCCCCGCAGCGAAGGCATCGAGGGGGATCGTCAGGTCGGTGGAGTAAACGCCCAGGCTCGACAAGGTGCCGCCGGGCCGGAGCACACGGAGCGCGCTTTCGAACGTGGTCTGGGTGCCCAGCGCCTCAATGGCGACGTCCACGCCACGGCCGTCGGTGAGACGCATGATCTCCGCCACCGGATCCACGGATTTGAAGTCCACGACATGGTCGGCGCCCATACGACGGGAGATCTCCATGCGTGCCGGTATGCTGTCCACGGCGATGATTGTAGTGGCGCCGGCTAGGTGGGCGCCCGCGGTGGCGCACAGCCCGATCGGTCCTTGCGCGAACACCGCAACAGTATCGCCAATGCCGACATGGCCGCTTTCGGCACCTGAAAAGCCGGTGGACATGATGTCCGGGCACATCAGCACCTGCTCGTCAGTCAATCCGTCCGGCACCAAGGCGAGATTGGCCATCGCGTCCGGCACCAGAAGGTATTCCGCCTGCGAGCCGTCAATCGTGTTTCCAAACTTCCAGCCGCCGATTGCCTTGAACCCATGTTTCGTGCCCGCGCCGTCTTGGCTGAGGCAACCGCACAGGCACGCTGCGGAATAGCCGGATGGAGTAATAGCACCGGCGATGACCCGCTGGCCCTCCTTAAAGCCGATGACCGCCGAGCCGAGCCGTTCGATGATTCCAACCGGTTCATGGCCAATGGTCAGGCCGGCGCGGACCGGATATTCGCCTTTCAGGATGTGAACGTCGGTGCCGCAAATTGTCGTGGTGGTGATCCGCATCAGGGCATCGAGCGGCCCTACGGACGGGATGGGCTTCTGGTCCACCACGATCCGTCCCCGCTCTACAAAAATCGCTGCTTTCATGGTCTGCATCGCCTGTCTCCGGTCATAGACATGATGTTGATAGGCGCACCGGGTTCGGGCGCAATTGATCCATGACAATGCGCCCGGATGGCCGCCAGCTTTTGCCCGCTGGAGATTTGGACCGTGCTCGCTAAGAGCCGATATGTCCGCCGTCGCCCGCGCCGCGGGCAAAGCCGGCAGACGACGGTGAACTGTCCGTCCTGGCCGCCACGTCGCCCAGCAGGATCACGCCTTTCGCTACAGCCATTTTGCGCCACCGTTTCGGCAGGCGTTCGGCGGTGGGCAAGTCTCCACGATGACCGGCGCCAGGGGGTTCATTAGGCGGATGGGTGTGGCAGCACGTCATTCCCGCCGAACGCGCCCGCGCCCTGCTCCGACCTTGCCGTCGATGCCGGGAGCCGCGCCACGCTTCAGCGCGTAGAACGCCGTTCTCAGCATCTTGGGGTCAACGTGGTGCAGGAGCGCAGTGAGTTTCTATTGGATCGTCAGCGTCATTGACCAAGCAAAAGGCGGCTATCAGGCTATCGAACAGTTCACTTCAAAATCACTGTTGACGCTCGTAGGGCAGAAACGTCATCAAATCTCTGACTTGGTTGGCACACACTTTGTCTCGTGCATCCAAAGCTATTTTAGCGGGTGACCGCTACATACGGCTGCCAGCCTTCGGCTATTGGAACCATATGGTCAGCGCCAAGCCACCGCAGGCCTGCCCAAAATAGCCCGTGATAATCCGGTTTATCGGTTGCTCTTCGCGCATCGCTCCGCTCGGGCTGCGCGCTTGTGTCGTGGTGAATCGGCGGCTTGCCGGGCGTGACGCCAGCAGGCACCAGAGATAGATTGTCTTTTTGATGCAAACTTTTGATGCACAATACGAGCGTGATTTACGCTAGCCGCTTACATTACCTACCTTCCGGCAAACGAGAACTATTGGAAGTCCCACCCCGTTCAACCTGGGCGAGCCCGCTATTCAGGTGCGGCGCACGTTCCAGAAGATCGGGAAGCCCTCTGGCACGCCGGTGATGTCATTGCGGAACGCCGTCGGCAAGTGTGCCACCCCGAGCGGATAATACGGCACGCTCTGGAACGCCTGAAGTTGGATCTCCACGCCGATCTTGTTCTGCGCCGCGGAGTCTCGGGCGTTGAACCATGCGTCCCGCAGTTCCTCGATCTTCGGATCATCGGGCCAGCCGAACCAGGCACCCTTGCCGTTGCCGCGCAGCGGCAGGTGGCTCGCCGGCGTGAAGAAATCGAGCCCAGAGACGCCCGTGCAGAACAGGTTCCACCCGCCCTCAGCTGGCGGCTTGGTGAGCGCGCGCCGCTGCACCACCATGCCCCAGTCGGTCGCCTGGTAATCCACGTTCATGCCGACGCGCTTCAGCATCTCGGCAGCAACGTTGCTCAGCGCATTCAGAACCGGCAGGTCTGTGCCCACCATGAGCACCACCTTCTCCCCCTGGTAGCCGGCAACCTCCAGTGCCTTCTTCACCGCCGCATAGTCACGCTTGCCGGCCAGCGCGGACATGCCAGCATTGCTCGCCAGCGGCGAGATTGGCGGGAAAAAGCCCGCCGGCACCGACCAGAGCGCGGTGTCATCGCCCATCGCCGCGATCATGAATTCTTCCTGGTCGATGGCGCCCATCAGCGCGCGGCGGACTGCCGGATTGTCGAACGGCGGATACAAACGGTTCGGCCGCAGCAGGAATGACGTGCCGGTGGGATCGGTAACCGGTGTGGCGATGTTGTTCTTCCTGAGCAACGGCAGCAGGTCGACCGTGGGATTCTCCCACCAGTCCATTTCGCCCGCCTGGAGCGCCGCGGCTTTGGTAGCGGGTTCCGGCTGAACGTGCCATTCGACGCGGTCGAAATGCACGATCTTCGGGCCAGCGGTGAAGCTGCTTTCGCCGCCCTCGCGTGGCTTGTAGCCCGCGAAACGCTCATAAACGAACAGCGAGCCCTGCACACGTTCGTCTACCTTGAAGCGGAACGGGCCGCTGCCGACGACCTCGGTGAACTGCTTGAACGGATCGGTCTCGGCGATGTGCTGTGGCATCATCGCGCACATGTTGGAGGCACCATGGCACAGCGCGTCTGGCAGCAGCGCGAAGGGCTGCTTGAGGCGGAACATGATGGTCTTGTCGTCGGGGGCAGACACTTCGTCGGTGCGCTGCGTCAGCGCCTGGCCGAAGGCGTCGCGAGCGCCCCATCGCTTGATCGAGGCGGCGCAGTCGCGCGCCAGCACCTTCTCGCCGTTGTGGAACATCAGCCCGTCGCGCAATGTGAGCTTCCACGTCTTGCCGTCGTTTTCGATGGTATGCCCGGCGATCATCTGCGGCGTGGCCTTGAAGCCGTCACTCTGGCCGCTCTGTCCGTAAAGCGTGTCGAACACCATGTAGCCGTGGTTGCGCGTCACGTATGCCGTGGTCCAGACCGGATCGAGGACCGCGAGGTCCGACTGCGGGATGAATTTCAGCAGCCGCTGGTTGTCCGCCCGCACCACGGCAGGCAGTGCCAAATTCGCGGCTGAGGCCGCAAGAAAAGCTCGTCTCCGCATCGCTTTAGTCTCCCAGATTGTTGCTTTTCCACTCCGACCTGCCGGGGAGGGTGGAGTATCGCGATTGCCAGCGCTGACTGTTTGCCTTGGCAGGATGCTCGCATTCGCTGACGCGAGCAATTTGGGGTTGTAATTATCCACAGGTTCGTCAGCGTTCTTGTCAAAGAGCAGCGATTTTCTGGGCGGTCACATCATCTATATCCGATAATGTCCTTTCTCCCACATAAGGATAGCGCGCGTCGCGCTTGCCAGCCGTGGTGCACACCGCCATGCTTTTGGGATGTTCGTCGTCACCGAGGCTGATGCTGCTGCGATCCGCACCGTTTTCAATCAGGAGGGAGAGGACAGTCCGCATGGTGGAAGGGGCTGAAGGAACACCGTATGTAGACGGCTGTCCCAGGCCACCGATAAACCCCACTTCCGCATGGGACTTTTGGATGGCGTTATGCCGGTTTTCTGTTCCACTCAGCCGCACAGGCCGAGCTGCGCACATCGACCAGCCTGGCACGACTGTGGCAGAGCCAAGGCAAACGCCAAGAGGCGTATGAGTTACTCGCCCCGGTTTACGGCTGGTTCATCGAAGGCTTCGACACCAGGGATTTGCAGGACGCGAAGGCCCTTCTCGCCGAATTGGGGTAGCACCCCCATGACATCAAGCAACGTAGTAAAGACTGCATTCCTGTCGGTTTTCATTTCCGCTACTGGCGTCTAGAACTTACTGTGTTTCAAAATTCCTGATTTTTGTAATGCGGATGCGGCACCGACGGTGTTCTACACGTCCCATTATGCCCACCGGAAAGGCCCTGTAACTTTTTCCACCATTTGCGCTACGGTGCAGCATCACAATTCTCGGCCCATCCCGATGTCTCGCGAACTGCCGCCGCTCACATACCTTGGTCGCTCAACCCCAGCACCGAAAACGCCTGTCGAGGCCATACTTGACCGTGTGCCCAATCCGTATGGCGATGGGCCTTACGTCGTGCGTTTTTCCGCACCGGAGTTTACGGTGCTGTGCGCGGTCACGGGACAACCAGACTTCGCTCATATCATGATCGACTACGTCCCAAAAGACTGGCTTGTTGAATCGAAATCGCTGAAGTTCTTCCTCGCCTCCTTTCGTAATCATAGTGGTTTTCATGAGGAAACGACGATAGCCATCGGCAGCCGCCTGGTAGCCGTTCTTCAGCCCGTCTATCTGCGCGTCGGCGGCTATTGGTATGCCCGTGGGGGGATACCAATCGATGTGTTTTGGGCAAGCGGAAAGTTGCCGGATAACATTTGGCTTCCGGATCAAGGTGTCGCATCGTTTCGCGGACGCGGGTGACGCGTGTCCGTGTAACGCCGAGTTCCGTCAAATCGTGCTCAACGGGACAATCTTCCTAAAATTTCTGAATTTCATAGATAGGGCCTGCGGTGGTCATTCCCCGCTCGTCTAGAGTGGCACGAGTTGGCTCGGGGTGAAATTCCTCCAAGCCGGCTCGGCACGATTACCGTTTCACGTCCGAGTATGGATACTGAATATCACCCGTCTTCAGGTCCGGCGGCCAGAGGATCACCTCGGTCTTCGGGTCGCGGAATTGCTCCATGTCGTTGGGCTTTACGTTCTGGAACTGCACCGCCAGCACGCGCGGCTCGACCCATTCGCCATTTGGGCCAAACCTGATATCGCCGACGATGGTCTTGAACGTGCCCGTTCGCAACGCGTCGGCAAGCTTGTCATCGTTCAGGCTCTGCGCCGCCTGGACCGCCTGTTGCAGCACCTGCATGTAGGCATAGGCAAACGGCGGCAAGTAATAACCAAGTGCGTCGATACCCTGAGCACCTGCCCCCGCCTGGTATTTCTTCAGGAACTCAAGACTGGCTGGCGAGGCGAGCCCGGACCAGGGCAGCCAAAAGTCGTAATCGACGATGCCGTTCATCAGCGGGCCAAGCTGCATCTTGATCGAAGTGCTCTGAAGCCCGACCATGCCGCCGCCGAATAGCTTCGCTTTCAGGCCGACCTCGTTGGCAGCCCGGATCATGCCTACGGTGTCCGGGGGGTATGAGGTAACCAGGATGATATCCGGATTGGTCGCCTGGATCGCGCGTACGATGGGCGAGTAGTCGGTCGTCGTTGGCGGATAGGTTTTGTCGTAGACGACCCGCAGCCCGATTTCCTTCGCCACGACCCGCGCCCCATCCATCGCGTTATGCGGGAACTCGGCATCCGCGCCAACAATGGCGAGCGTCGTGGGCTTCGGATCTTGCGCCATCGCCAGGCCGAAGAAGCCGCGCGCGAAGGCTTCTTTCGGCTTCGGGCCACCGATCGGTACCATAGAGAAATATCTTGGGTAGTTGAATTCCGTATTGACCGCGAGACCGAACAGCGTAAGGAACGTCCGATTGTGTCCCATCACCACTGGCACCGCCGGCGCGATCACGTTGGTGCCATAGCCGCTCACAACTATATCGACCTTGTCGACGTCAAGCAGTTTCGTGTAGATCCCGGGAACCGTCGCCGGATTCGACTGGTCATCATAGTATACCAGCTTCACCGGCCGCCCGAGCAGGCCGCCTTCGGCATTGATCTCCTTTTCCCAGATCTGCATCGCGAACAGGGCCGCCCTCCCGTTCGGTGCCAGTCCACCGGTCAGCGCCATGCCGAATCCGATCGTGATCGGGTTCTGCGCTCTCGCAGTGAAACTCCCGGCCAGCAGCAGCATGGCGGTGAGTAACGCACAGCCCAGGCGCTTGGATAGCATCAGGTTTCCTCCGCATTGTTTTGAGTCCAATGTTGGCTCGGATTCCCGACACACGGCGTAAACTGCCGGTCGGTCGCCCCGATCCAAGCGTCGGTCACCTAGCGGTGTTCTCGCAAGGCTTGTACTTGGATCTGAGGTGTGTTCTGGGTTCACGATCCCGATAGGCAACTCCACTCGGGGAAGCGCGCGAGGGCGGGCTAGGTACATCGTCACAGTGACTTTGACTCTTCGAAATTCCCGCAAACGAAGAACTACTTCGGATCGCTTCACTGGGCGGAGGTAAGCGGCCTGGAGGCGGGAGCCGCCGAACAGGGCGTCCGCCGACAGGCGGGAATAGTGCCTAAACGGAGCGAGCGACCCGAAATGGGGTGGCGGCTGAGGAGCCGGGAGGGTCTGTCCCATTGCTGGTTGGTCGGAAAGAGAAGTCTTCGGAAACCGACCTGCCACTTGGCGCTATCTTCCCCGTTCGGTGCTAGTTTTTGAACGGGAGATGCGGATCGGTGGGAGAAATTGGAAGCACTGCTTTGCGGACGTTTATGTCCTGTGACCAACTTTCTCGAAAAGCTATCGGCACCATCAGCCGGGCTGGCCTGGCCAGGTGCGACCACTGACCAGGGTTGGCGGCCTGTCTGCGCGCGCTTTGCCTCGTTAAAAACTCAACCAGACCCAGTCATTCTCGACACCCAGCATGAGTTTGCCAGCCGAGGCATAGCGCTGGCTGGATTTATCGGAGTGTTGCAGTAAAACGTTTAGATCGCGAAAATGCCGCTCAAACGGTTGCCCGATCCGGATTGACGAAGTGCCGACAACGTCATTAATAAATCGCATAGCTTCGGCACACGCCTCCGCGGCGAATGACACCGCGAGTTGTAGCCTGACTTTCGATTCGACGGACAGCGACTTCCCGCTGCTCTCCGCGTCAGCATAGGCAATGTCAGCAGCGCGAAAAAGCGTGTCGCGAGCGGCTTCTACCCGTGAAGCGGCCTTTCCGAGAAGAAATTGCGCCAGTTGCTGCTCCTTGAGCGGAACGCCCTGGTAAGCCGGTGTCTTGTTTTTGCAAAGTTCGATGGCGGCTTCGAGCGCAGAGGCAGCGACACCGACGGACACCATTCCTTCTCCGAGGATATTCGGCCAAGGCCACATACGGAACAATGGGCCACCGAACCCAGGAGCAGGGTTGGCCAACGGTCCCACCGGCGCGGTCATATGATTCGGAACAAATAGATCGTCCGCTCGATAATCCGTGGACCCGGTGCCACGCATCCCCACAGTGTGCCATGTATCCAATATTGTGCCGGATTCTCTCGGGAAAAATACGGCGAATGGTGCGTCCGCTCCCTCTTCTAGTGCGGGCATCGCGAGCCACTGTGCCCGGTGGCACCCACTCCCAAAAGGCACCTGACCAGTGATTTGCCATCCGCCCTCCACGCGTTGCGCATGAGCAGGCGGATTTAATGCTCCCGCTATGGTGGGTATTCCGTTTGAGAACAGTTCTGCCACACCGGCTTCGGGCAGCCATGCCGCATAATTGGCTATTCCTTGGTTCATCACAAGATTCCATGCGGCGCTTGCGTCTATGCGCGCGACTGCTTCCCAAACCTGCATGCACTCGGTGGGATGCAGTTCGAATCCCCCATATCGCCGTGGGGCAAGCATCGCAAATAGCTCCGCGTCATACATGGCCTGATATGCGGCGGAGGTCGGCACTCGCTCGACTTCAGCTTTTTGGGCATCCTCGATGAGAACTGGACGAAGGGCCTCGACGGCGTCCAGCAGTCTTGTTGTTGTATTTGTCATTTGATGCTGCCCCTGTGAATTTGCTCTACTACGCAGCCGCCTCCCCTCGATCTAAATGCTTCCCACTCTCCCGGCGCCATCGCGCTCCAGATGGCCAAGATGGAAGCGGTCGCAATCACGAGGATCCACATCAACATTTAGCTGGTCCCATGGACAGCCCGGTTTCTTCGGCGTGATGTTTGCCGGGCAGGCAGCCGTTGGGCGTCTCCATCTTCTCGCCGCCGGCCGTGTGGTGTCTATGGGTACCTGTACCCTGGAATGCGCTCCGGTGAAACAACGTCCCTTACGACTTTGCAAGGTGGCGCCGAGTATGTCTCCGACGGCGGTAGGGCTGTTATTAATCGGTCCATAAGTAAGTTCATTTTCAGGCGGGGTATCGTAGTGAAGGTTTTTGGAAAATGAGCAGATCTTCCCTGGGTTCGCAGCCTACAATGGGGCTTCGGACATTTTTTCGGCTTCTCGCGCCGATTATTACGAAACGATTCGTCGCTCCAACCGAGCGCGGGCATTAAGCCTTGATTGAAAATAGACGAGAGTGACTAGAGGTCACCGCGATGGGATGATTTTCAACAACGCTAGACGTTATCGCGCTTAGGTAAATTAGATGGGGGTTTTTGCCGCCGGCTCGCCGAGCGCCCGGCGGAGCGAACTGAAACGGCGCCGGTAATGTGCTGGTGTCATCCCGACGCGCCGGCGAAATAGACGGCCGAAGAAGCTTGCGTCCTGGTAGCCGACCTCGCCAGCGACAGCCTCCATCGGCGCGTCGCCGGTTTCCAGCATCTGTTTGGCTTCCTCGCAGCCGAGGATCTTAGTCGTACCAAACAATCAACTTTAAATCAAGTTCTTGATTTAAAATCGCTCTCTGCTGGACATGAAAAAGCCCCCTGCTACAGGCGGTTGCGTCTAGGCAGATTGGAAGCATTGCTTTCGCGGGGAGGCCGGGCCTTTGCAACGGGCATTCTAACACCACGGCGATCCCACGGAAGCACCCAGCACGCACCCGTGTCACCAGAGACGGCCAAGCGTTTTGTGGGATGGACAATGGGAAGCGCGCGAAGGTGCGCTCTGATGAGGACGCCGGCGGGTAAGCGGCGGATGGCTTCCGCCAACTCTCTGCTGGACGTGAAAAAGGCCCCCGGCTACCACACCAAGGGGGCGAGTTTCGAATTCTGATCTTAGCTAAGGATTGCGGACTATGACCCGCGCCGGGATGCTGCGCGCGCGGCGGAGATGGGTCAAGGGACGGGACTGTTCGGCGCGCTCAGTGTTGGAAGCATCGTATTGGTGGGGAGGTGGATGCGTCGGCCTTTAGTTGGAAGCATTCAGAGATCGGCATGGCGGACGCGTCCAAAGTGAAATCTATTGGGCACTACGGACCGGTATCATGAGGTGCTCGTAAGGGCTCCCCGCCCACATCACCCAGGGCTGTGTCATCTCCGCCATCTCGCCGGGTCTCGGGTAGTCCTTGATTGTTCCTTCGCCCCCATAATTGAATACCATCACGTGCGGCGGCTCCTGCATCCACTTCATTCCCTGCGGTGGCTTCGTTGCATTTGGCGCCAGCCGCGGTGACAGCCAAAAGTAGACCAAAAATAGATGAATAGACGCAGTTAGACGCCGCCGGCCGGTGCAAATAGGCGCCCGAGCGGGCGGTGGCTGTGTCGGATACATGCTACCCGCTCGGCCGGATCAACTACCGAGAGCATACCCGTACCGTTTGTGATATGATTGCCCCAACGCGCCGGCGGCGGCGCTTTGGCAACGGATAGGACGCTATGGCCAACGGCCATAAAACCGGCGGCCGTCACAAGGGCACGCCGAACAAGCGTAAAGCTCAGCTCGATACGAAATTCGCGGAGGCAGCTGGGCAGGTGATCGCTGGCCTATCACCTCCGGAAATCGCTTCTATGACGCCCCTTGAGGTCATGTTGCTCGCAATGCGGCTTGAGGTGGAATGCGGGCAGTTGCGCGCCGCAGCTTCGATCGCCGAGAAGGCGGCTCCTTACCTCCACGCCAAAATGGCGCCTCGAGCGGAGGATGGGGATGCCGACCGCGAACTAACGATCAGGATCACCGGAGGCCTGCCGGACGAGTGAGCGATGGCAAGGGAGATAGGGGGCCGATGAATTGCACCAGAGCCGTCAGCGCCGCGGGCGCGCCGCCGAGGGTGCGTGGGACGGCGAAGTCTAATTGCGTCTATTCATCTATTTTTGGTCTAAAGTAGACCCAGCCTATCGAGAGGGTGCGCGACGGCACTGGCTCGCTTGCACTCGCGGCGACTGGCGCGCGATATTCCGGCAGGCTCGGGGAGTGCGTTTTGCGGACTATGGCCCGCGCCCGGGATGCTGCGCGCTCGGCGGAGATGGGTCAAGGGACGGGACTGTTGGAAGCATTCAGGTCGAGGGGTGGCGCTTGCGTCGGGGGCCAAAACCGGCCGGCGGCCTCGACGGCGCGCTCGAACCATGGCTGCGCCGCCGTGAACTGGTCGATGGTGGCCGACAGGTGGTCATGGCCGTTGCGGAGGTGGCGTGGGAGGCTGGAGCGTCGTCTGGACGCTGTCCCTGAGGACTTTAGGCACGGCATCTATCGGCGCCTCAACCGTCTCCCGGCCGCTCGGACCGTCGCGCGTCAAACGGTAGCGCAGGTTCTCGTTGACTGGTCTGTGCGCTGCGAACAGAGCGTCCACGGTGGCCTTGTCCGCGGCGGAGAGCGTGGATTCGGCCACACGCCCCTCCACCCGCAGAGGGCCGGCAGGGGTGCCGCCACCGACGAAACCCCCAACCTGCTCAATGACTATGTCGCCCATGCCTGTGTTATCCGCCGCATGCGCGCCGGGTGCAACAATCTCACAGACCGACAGCAGTCCAAGCGTCATCAACAGCCTTCGAGATCGAGGCATCGCCTTCATACATGCTTTGCGCGACCGAGCGCGTCTGGTTGGCGAATTGGTTCATAGTCATGTTCGGACTTGGGCCAAAGCCCGTGAGAGCCTTGTACCAGATCTGACCGGTCTTTTCCCAACTATGCCCGCCGATCGCCTGCGCCGCCTTGCAGAAGGCCAGATTGGGCGGCCCGCTGGAATAATGCGGATCCATATTGCCGATGCCCGAGTTGTAGTGATCCGGCTGTGGCGCCAGCGCGTGGGTATCCCTGGGCGCTGCCATGTTGCGCAGGCAGGTGTAGCCTTTTTGCTTCGCCACCGGTCCCATGATATCGGCGCCGATCAGCCAGTCCGCCTGATCGACCGTCTGTTTCTTCTCCCATTGGCGGAACATCGATCCGAACACGTCGGACAGGCTCTCATTGAGGCCGCCGGCCTCACCCTCGTAGTTCAGACCTAGACTGTACTGGGTGACGCCATGCGTCAGCTCATGGCCAATGACGTCGTCGCCCTGGGTGAAGTCGACGAAGACCTGGCCGTCGCCGTCACCGTAGGTCATCTGGTTGCCGTCCCAGAAGGCGTTGTTGAAATTGCTTAGATAATGGACCGAGGAAATCAGCGTCATGTGATGCCCGTCGATCGAGTCGCGCTGGAACACCTCCCAGTAGAACTTGGCGACCGACGCGGCTTCGGTATAGGCGCGCTTAGCCGTCACGTCGCCCGAGCCCGCCGGATTGTCGACCGGCTCGCCGGGCAGTGAAGTGCCGTTCTGGCAGTCATAGACCTGGTTCTGCGGCAATGTGTGCCGCCGCGGCCGCGCTGGACGCGCCAGCGGCAGGCTGACCGCGGCCTGGGCCAGCGCGGTGTGCTGCTGCCGCAGCGATCTGAAGTGGAGGCTGAGTTGGGCGGTATGGAGCAGGCTCTGCCGCACTTGGGGCGACAGCCCCGTATCAGCGGCGAACCGGGTCAACACGTCATGCGGAATGATAAAACACTTGCAGGTCATTCTTGAAGTCCTCCTAAGAAGTTTCAGTGCACAGTTTTTATTTTTGCGGTGGACCCAGCATCCATCGCGGCTTCTACGATTGTCCGCCCAGGTCGTAAAAGCCACCCTGCGCGGGATCAGGCGCACCCTGGGCACGGCCGTCGCCCTTCAGTGTCCCGAATTCTCGCAGTATGTCGGACGTATGGCTTGGACAAATCATTCTTTTTTGTCGGCGACGCTTCGAAAACTTTCGGCCTTGTGTTCATAAAGCCGAAAGTTCAGGTCGCTTCAAAACTAGTTTTTCGTTTCGGCTGGGGCCGAGGTCTGTCCCGGAGCTATATGACGCGTCCCTGCAAAGCATGGGGGTCCGACTGCCGTTGAATTAATGCTGCCGTCGGGGTGCCGCTGGCCGGTAATTGTGCCCGCTGGCCCATCGCCGCTCATCGTTGACACAGTAATGGTGAAATAACCATCGGGCTGACCCTTGCCCTTAGCGAAGCTTACGCCGCTACCGTCAGCATTCCAGATCGGGCCGCTTATGTTGACGGTCTTGTCGGGCTGCACCACCCGGTCGATGTGCCAAGTCAGCCCAGGACAGTGAGTGTCACCATAGTCATGTTCCTCGAAATAAGTGTTCATGAATCCTGCCGGCGCGCCCTGCGCGAAACTCTCGGCGATCGGCACGCCAACCATCGCGGACGATACGAAGAACACGCTTAACTTCTTGAACCGGCTCATTTCCCTTGACCCCCATTTTTTGCTTAGGTCAGGCTCGGGTTCAGCAACCGAGCTACCGGATCGCTATGCTTTTTCGGCAAAATTGGCATGTCCGTCCGACAACGAAGCCAGAGATGGCCAGCGCGTAGTCCGAACTGGCATCAGCAGCAAAAAGGCCGCTGTCTTGCGGGAGCGCGGCCTTAGGTTTCGGGTGATTATGTTTGCAACGGCGGGATCAGGGGTAACCGGCGAGACCGGAGCCCTGCAATTCACGCGTAGCTTAACTCATCGTCATGCACTATCGCCGGCCGTCGCTTCCGTGTCCTGATGGTGGCATTCAGGTGGCTCTCGCAGCATCCGACGGTCGAACTGACTCCGTCTGTGACAACCCACCATTTGGTTTCGCGCAGATCCACCCGATGCGTTCTTCTCGTCGTGAAATCTATTGGGCACTACGGACCGGTATCATGAGGTGCTCGTAAGGGCTCCCCGCCCACATCACCCAGGGCTGTGTCATCTCCGCCATCTCGCCGGGTCTCGGGTAGTCCTTGATTGTTCCTTCGCCCCCATAATTGAATACCATCACGTGCGGCGGCTCCTGCATCCACTTCATTCCCTGCGGTGGCTTCGTTGCAAAAGGGTCTACGTTGCTGGGCGTAGTACCGCCCTGGAGCATATATCCGAAGCCCACCTTGCCCTTCGGCGGCTCAGTCTTATTCACCCAGGCCATAACCCACTCTAGGCCGTTTGCGTCGACGCAGTTCGGATTGTTAGCCGGAGTGGTCGGATCGTCTGGAATGCAGGTGAAGTTGTTCGTGCCTTTCCGAAGTGTCCGCACCTTTCCATTCGCGTCGATGGCGATCACTGTTGCATTTTTTCCGATCGATTCCGGAGCTGCTGCTACAGCGTTGGCAATCATCTCCTCATCGGTTTTCGGAGACGGAAACTCTCCTTTGACCTCCTGGCCAATCACGGCGGTCGACCAAACAAACGCAGTTCCGCAAATCATCGAAACCAAGGACGTACGCATGAGATGAGGACCTCCTCAATCGTGGACATTGCCGGCGGGACGGCCAGCTCTGTCGACGACTATTCACGTTCCATTTCGACCTCTACGTCAAGTTAAACTTACCGGTCACAACCGGTAGAAGCCGAGCTCTGTAAACAAGCGCTTCAGTGCAGTCGACCCAACCGTCTCCCAGTCGACCCAACCCAGTTCGTTTTGGGTCCGCCGACATCAGTCCGCCGTGGGGGTTCGGAACCCGCAACCCACTCCCGCAAATTCAACCGCTGCGCGAGCTGGTGAGGTACACGTTGCGATAAAGAGTCCAGCTACGCGCCAGCTTCCCACGATCCAGCCGAGCAGGCTCGCCGCGATAGCGCACGCGTGCATAAGTGTTATCAAGCCGAACTTCGATGCTTCCAATCGCCGCACGCTTGACCGACCCCAACCCAGCGCGCAGCATTCCGGTGCGGACCTGCGGGCGTGCATAGGGTTCGCGAACAATATGAAGAGCTGAAAACACTCGCCCTTGTCCCGCGGCAGGGGCTTTTTCATACCCTCAGGGAGCGACCACCTGATAACCAATCAGGTGGTTGCTCGAAACCTAGGTGGTCGGAAATTCCAGAGTGGAAAAACCGACCGCCCCGAATTTGGCCGGAAATGGCAGATCTGCCGAAATCCACAAAACCGGAAGCATTCAGATCGAGGGGAGGCGGACGTGTCTGCGGAGTTACGGAAAGCAGCAGCAATCGGGGCCGCGCGAAGGGCGGCCCGCTTCTGCTGTTCTGCTGTCGTGCATTATCAAGACTTTCGGAATTTCCGTAGGTTGAACGTAATACCTCCGTTTACTAAATGGTCGAGCGGCCTCACCTAACAGAGGGTTTTAAGGCAGCTTGTAGCTCCCCTTGTAGACGACAACCGAGATACTCTGTCCCTCAACAGGAGACCTGAGCGAACGTCGAATGCCTTCCCACCCGCCAACGATGCCGGTGTACTTGCCGGTCCCGCCGGCAAGGGTGTGCTTCGTGACAACCGTGCCGGGCGTTTCTCCTGTCTTGGACGAAGTGGTGGTGAATAATTTGTCGCCCGAAAGGTCCATGGTACTCGCACATCCCTCTTTCGCCTTCCAGCACACCCTTTACAACGCGTCCACCGCCGACGCAGCGCACAGACATACGGTCGGGAAGGCTCGCTTCTTTTTCCGCCAAGGTCCCTCCTATGGCTTCATAGGAATACTGCGAGAGGTCCTCTCCCATAGAAACCTCATGCTGCCCTATAGGGTGGAAAATTGCCGAGAACGCGACGCCGCCTTCCTTAGGCAGCGTCGATTGAGCGACAGCGGGACTGGCGGCCGTCAGCGCGGCAAGTGCGAGCAGGCAAATCGAGAACGTCGTTTTCATGTTCCGTCTCCGCTGTTATCGGCCCTAAAGCTCGTTGCAGACGCATTTACCTTCATCTGTAGTAAGTCCCGCAAGGGCCCCCCGCGGTGGTTAGGTTGGCAGGACTGGACGCGTTCGCTCTGGAAGCAGTCTGTTTGCGGCATGGCGGCTGCGTTCCACCCACGGGCGCAACTTCCCTTGTCCCGTCAGTGTGCATTCCCATCTGGTAGACGCGGAGGCCGCCCCGATCCGGGACGGCCCCCCTCATCGGCTTTAGAGTAGCCAGATCACCTTGCGCGGTCTGAGCAGCAGCAGCACGATGACAACGATGAAGACTGGGGTCATGCTTAAGCAGGGTCCTCTCTTCTACGACGGACGGTTCCGAGACCAGTGTTACCCCGGCAAAAGTGTTTCGCTGGCCTCGGGACCGACGGTCCACGGCATCCGTTCCCAAAATGGGCGACTGTCCTTCGGTGCTGGCGCGGCGGCCAGGCCGATCTGTCTCAGGACCCGAGTCAGCGAATTGCTCCAGGCCAGGTACTGCCGTCCGTTGCGTTCGCTCATCTCGCCAGACCTGGCGCTCTCGCGATCCATCAAATGGATACGCAACGATAGCGCGGCAGCCCGGTCGATCAGAATGCGCTGCGTCGCGCTAGGCGACCCGCCGAGATGCTGGGCCAGTTCCGCACGTACGCGGGCCATCAGCCTCCCTTCGGCGAGACGACCGTCAACGATCTGCAGTTTATCGGGGCGGGAATGGGGACCTATTCTCGGCATCTCTGCGGTATATCGAACGCTTACGTTCTCTCGTCAAGCAATACGCAAAGACTACACTTGTATTCTCTTGCGTCCATTCTTATATAACAGCTTCCGCATGGACGCAGTAGGATCACTTAGATGCAGCGCCGTTCTGAACCAGCACTGAAACTGCAGGTCTACCTTCCCGCATCGCTGAAACAAGAGATCGAGCGATCCGCCGATGACGCTGGGCAGACCTTGAGCAAGTTCGTCGCCCGGGCGCTGGACTTCGCTATGCGAACGATGGCCGCACAGAAGGGACCCGCGCGTGAACAAAAAACCGCGAATTGAGATGCACACGTTTAAAGAGCTAAAATCAGCCCGACCGGACACGGATATGTCTCTAGCGGTCGTGGAAATGGGCCAGAAAGGCGAGCTAGACGCTGAACACGCCGCGGAGGCCGCCAGGGCCATCTTATCCATCCGAGAAAGCCCCGATCCTTCAGACCACCCGCAGCCGGGCCGAAGTCATTGGCTCCTTTTGCTCTCTATTGGCCGCAATGCGTCGATCCTGCGCAACCCACGACGCAGCGTCAGCGTAGGACGAGAAGCCGTCTGCTTCTTGGACAAATTCGCCAAGGCGTGTGATCCGGACTTTGTAGATCTGTCCGTCCTGGAAGATCTGGTACGTCGTGTCGCTCATTGGCTGGCTCCGTGTTCCGGTATGGTGCAGAAACCTCAGGCCGCATCGCGCTGAAGCGCCCGCGCCACTACCCCAGGTTCCCGAGCAATCACGCGTAGGTACGCCAAGGCCGGCGCGTCGGGTTGCTTCCTGTTCTGCTCCCAGTCTCGCAGCGTGCCGATCGGCACATGGTAGCGAGCGGAGAACTCGGCTTGCGAGATGCCCAGTCGCTTGCGGATCGCGCGCGCGATGGCCGAAGCTGTCTCGGCCTCACTGAGGATCGGTGCCGCGTCCGGGTCATCGGCGATGTTGCGTGCGATATCCTCGTCGGTCTGCGCATCGATCGCGGCCCAATCGGTATCCCGCAACGCCTGTTGAACCATTGCGGGAGTGACTTTTACAGTAGTAGCCATGTGCGTTGCTCCTGTCGGCTAGCCTTGCGAACCGAGATCAGCCGGTAGGTTTCATTGCGCCTCGTATAAGTGCAGACGAACAGCCGCTCCTCGACCAGGCCGAAGGCGTTGACGCGGGCCTCGCCATAGTCAAGGCGTTCGTCCTGCACCTCACCGATGCAGTTCTCAAGAATGACCGCGCCAAAGGCGAGCGGCACACCGTGCTTGGACCGGTTCGCCACGTCCTTCTCTGGGTCATACTCAAAATCCATGACTTCATATACGGCTAAGCCGTATGATAATCAAGATGGGTTATTAGGCGGCCCATGCCCCAAACTTGGGGATGGCGGCAGGCGATAGGAACAAATACCGCAGCCACAAGGCCCTTACAAACCTAAGATGTGCCGAAAACCGGACCGGATAATATTGCAACTTCAATAATTTATGACGGAATACATCGCCTACCGTATCCATGTATCGAGGTAAACGCGGCCTCCATCAGCCGACGACCTTACTAGAACCATGGCTGCCGCTCAGAAGGAAAAGGCCATCCTTTGCTACCACCCTAGCTACAGGATCACCTGACCCAATGAGCACGCCTCTACCACCGACCGCACGCCACGGAGCGTAATCAGCCGGTAGGTTGTTGCCCGTCAGATCCGAAGTGAAAGCGCTCACGCTCGGCGTGCTGTCAGAGACGAACCTATAAATGTCCATGGGGCATTCTAACACCACGGCACGGAAGCACACCAGCATGCGCCCGTAAGAGGGATTGTCATGATCTGCGCAGCCGTCCGGAGCGCTCATCCCGCCGTTCACGTTCCGTTTTATGGTTTGCTATGTATCAAAACTACTGAACGAGGCTTCGCAGCCTGGCGAAGAAGGGGAAAAACAGCACGATCATTATCGGCGGCCTACCCGACTAAAGGTCGTTCGGCGCCGCGGTTGTTGGAAGTATTCATTTGCGCGTGGGGTTCCGGGGTTAGGTATTCCAGCTTTTCCCATGGCCACCTCGCTGATTTTGTCGCGCTCAGGTGCGGCATGAAAAAGCCCCCGGCTACCACGGCAGGGGGCGAGTTCTCTCTCCTGGATTTGCGGACTCTAGATCCGCGCCGGGATACTGCGCGCTCGGCGGAGATGGGTCAAGGGACGGGACATTCGCGCGCGGCAGATTGGAAGTATTCATTTGCGCGTGGGGGATGCGCGGTGGCGAAGGGCACTGGAAAATCGACTGGCTTCAATGGTGCCCGGGCCCACCGTCATCTGACGGGCTTTGTGTCCGACTTCCTCGTCCTAGTATATAACCGGAGAGACCGCCTAGCAGAGCAGAAAGCTCCTTACCTTCCAGTATGTTCAGCACTCCAAACATAATGATTGCAATGATTATAGAGAAAAGGGCCGCAAACTGGAGGCCAGCATCTCCGGAAAAGGTGCTCGAAGCTGTTCGCATAGCAACTAGGAAATAGCCTAGAACAAACGTGCCAAGAAAAACTATGACACCTGTCATAATATACAACTTGAAGGCATTTGCTGACTGATTAGTCTCCATCTCTCTAAGAGAGATTTCATCTATTCTGTCTATGTAGTTGTCTATATCGTTCAATTTTAGCTCTGTTTCTGTGAACTCCGCCTGATCAGTTTTGTTTGTGCGAACCAGTTCTTTCCAGCGCGACATCAAGACGCGTCGCGTTGTTTCGGCCCACTTCTTTTCGGCGCTCAGAACCTCTCCAGGGGCAGGGTTCGCCTGAATTGAGCTTAGGTTCAGAAGCGTGTGGCCATTGATATCATTTGCGGGGGGCTGTGCGTGCGCCCTCAGACCGAGCATCATCTGCAAGAGAACCAAGATGGCAAGAATTATGCGGCGGGTGTTCCGCCAATGCGCGAGATGCGCCATTTCCTTCCGTCCTCATTCGCAACCAACAGCGTCGCACCGTCTTTAAAAGCCAAGCTGGCATCGTGCCCGTTTGGCGGGGGGATTGTCATCGCCTCAAGGCAAACGCGAAGCCTGTGGCGCATACGGCATAGATCAGCACGACCCATACATCGGGACTCACCGTCAGATCAAGCGTGGCAAGGTGAAGCTGGACCATCGGCAGGCGCTCCTCTTCCTAAATTGAGAGAAGCCCCGCAGGGGTTATTAGGGGGCTCGCGAACCGCGAATAACTCGGTCACCTCAGTCCAAACCGAATTCACCAGCGCGGGCGAGCCAGCGTTGCCAGGATCCGCTTGCGCCAGACCGCCTCTGATTGCGAGTGAAGCCTGGTAGTTGGTCAGCGCCGCCGCTGGCGCTTGCGCCAGACGCTCAAAGATGACGTGTGAGGCCTGGTAGTTGGTCAGCGCCGCCGCCAGGTCGCCCTGCGCCTGCTGCACGTCGCCGATCCTGTTGTGGGACCGTCTCCGTCCGCATCCATCCAAGCCTACCCTGCGCGGTGATCACCGCAAATATTTGCAGCCGCCGGTAACGCCAGTAATCGACCGGCCCCGGCGAACGATACCCAAGTTTCTGCACCACGTGAGCCATGGTTAGAATGTAGTTCGTGTTATACGTTGGCCCGGGCAGCAAATGCGGCTCACAGGTAGCATATAGTGGATCCTCTCGCAGCTTGGTATTAAGCAGCGTCTCGCCCCCTGCTTCAAGATCGTTGAACAAGGTGTATCCGAATGAAGCGCGCGACACGCCGGCTACCGTCAAAGGCTGCGGCGATACTGCAATGGTGTCACCCATACCCATGGCCATGTTCGCCAAATAATAATCTGGGAACGGTGAATGAAATATCGCGCCCTCCCGTCGAACCTTGTTTAGGAAACTCCGGCTGAAGGCGAAAGCTTGCATATTAAATGTAAAATTGCGATGCAGCGTCAGCGAACCCAAAACCGCTCTTTCCGCGAGCGTTCCGCTCAACTGAAATGATTCAGCCCAATTCTTGAAGAAAAAGGCATTCCGAACGTCCGCCACATAGCCCGCGCGCTCCCAAGGCGCGACCATCGGATGAAAGAATTGATACAGGGACGCATATACTACGTCAGGGTTAGAGAACCGTTCCACGATCTCAGCTAATTTAATGAAATAATTCGGAATCAAGCCGTCATCGTCACCGATAAGAGTGACGTAATCGCCCTTCGCGAGATCGATCGCACGATTCCAACTGGACGTGACAGGTAGGAATATCTCGGAACGCTCGCAATGGATGCGTGGATGGTTGAGTGAGGCGATATAGTCCGAAATAGGCTCTTCAGAGGCATTGTCGAAAATCACGCATTCCCAATTTTGTCCAGACTGCCCTGAGATGGAGGCAAGTGCATCGCGAAGCAGCTCAAGTCGGTTGTGGGTAGGAATGACGACAGAGAAGAACAAGTCTTTCGGGCTTGAGGCAACGGGCCGAGGCTCGGCAAAAGACGGTGCTAGATCAAGGGTGTCTCGGGGGAACTCCACGCCGAAATCGATGATTTTTGGCTGCTTCGCCGACAAAAAGTCACCCCAGGTCACACGCTCATGCAATGCCCTCTGCCATTTCGACATGGTCGCGAAGCCACGCGTCTGGTTGTCGGTCACCAGCACATTGGACTGGTCGCCCAGACGAAAGGTATCGCTTTTCGGCCAGTCGGCGACTTCATATCCGACGCCGTTGGCACCGACGAGAACGGAGGACAAGCCTCGGTGCGCCAGAGCTGTCGGCAATCCGTCCGGACCACTCTCGAACCGATTGGCAGCGGTCTTAGTATTGTCCAGCTTGAAGTCGAGGTCGATCAACAATTGACGCGATATCATGAAAGCGTTGCTGCGAAGATGCGGGTTCGGGAACGGCCTGAAGTCCCGAAATGGAAAGAGCGGCGCTCCAGATCGCGTCAGCGATCGCCACTGCATATCGAATCCTGCTTCTATCTCATCGGTATTGAAGGGACGCCCGAGTATTGGACGCGCTAGTTCACGCTTGATTTGTCTCCAGATGCTGCCGCGCTTGCCGAGCCAATTCGGCGCTTGTCCGCTCAGTATTTCACGGAACTGCGCAGCGATCTTCGGAGAGTATTGAATGCTTTGGACGGAAGTTAACCAGACTACCTTGTGGAGGAAGAATAGCGACGTGAAAAGGCTCTCGTATGACCCGGTCGCTCCAGTCATGCCGACATCGTGGTGGTCAAGCGGCGCACTGAGGCTCCTCAGCCAGTTGGCGGCTCCAATTTGCGAGAAAGTGTTCAGGAAGCAGACGCGGTCGTGCTGCAGATACGGCGTCACCTTGAGATAGGCTTGGATGTCGAAGCCGTCATCCAAAACATCCACCGCGCGATGCGGAATGCCGTTCAGCATCTCGGTCAACGCAGTCTGAGAGCCAGAGAGCTCATGAAGACCCTTTCGGACGATGATTAGGTCGTGCGGAATTCCCGCGTCATCCTGCCGGTATGATCTGATGAACGGCTCGAAATCGCTCACGGACCCGGCCGCTGATCGCGCCAGATAGACAACGGCGATCGTTTTACCGTCTGTCGTAGTCGTGAGCGGATCAAGAATTGGAAGTGGGAGATCCATGAGTGCCTCTTCTTGTTCGCTGTCCAGTTCGTCATCACGCTGCGTGTACTGTTCTTATTTAGTGGCAGCCGATCGTAACCACGGCGTCAGTGCCAACAGCTATTTCGGGGCAGTGCGCGACGCTGATGCGGCAATATCGAGATTGCGCAGCCGTTCGTTGATTGCCCTCTCGTTATCAATATCGAGATGGGCCGTCCCCTCGTCCAGAAACAGGATTTTCGGCCGACCGTATGACCCCTGTCTCGTCGAGGAATGGGCAACTGGTCGAGAGGGCGCTCGATTTTCCGCTGCCTTAGCTCCTGACCCATCGAAAACCTCATTCAGCGGGGCGCGTTTAATCGATGGGACGACGTGCGGCACCTTTTATGGGGGGAAGTTCCGGTGACCGACAACCGTTGGGAATTGGCCGTTGTGACATTGGTTGCAATCGCGGTCTTCTTCTCGGTCTGGCGCCTTGTGGCTCGCCTGATCAGCTAGCTCGCATTGATGACCGCGGCAGGTCCACTGCAACGAGAAGTCGAGAGAAAGTACGCCCTGCGGCTTATCGCGGTGCTGACCTTGGCTGCCGGTCTCGTCGGCTTGGTTATCTGGATAATAGGCGGGCTCTGAACGTCCACTGATTTCGAACAGGCTGCAGGTTGCAAAACCCCACGGCGAGCCGAGGGGCCAGACCCTTCGCGGCCACGCTGATAGCCCACAGTCCGGGTCAGCCTAGAATCTGGAGGGTCATATACCTCAATAACCTCCAGCGTTCGCTTGTTCCGACGCCCGGGAGGACGACCGGCCCGGCCCGACCATGACCATCGTCAGCACACACGCCCCCGAAAGCGCCGCCCAAAGCCCGCCCAGGCGGCCACGATCAAAGTGCCTCGGATCGTCCGGCATACGCCCAAGGGACGGGCGTGGAAACTGCTGCCGGCGGATCCGGAGGGTGAGGCGCGGGCTGCCGTGTTCTTCGCCAGAATGGGTATCACCGTGAAGATCGACAGAGACGAGTAGAGCTTTGGCGCTAGGGTGCCACGTATTGGATTGTTGTCTATGAACAACAGAGCCTTGAGACCGTCCCCAGATCGCCTTGGACCCCTATCAAGTCGTCGTCATCATTGCCTGGATAGGCTTTGGCGGAGGGTCCGTGGGGATTGGGATGGGGCGGGGCGGCTCCTCCATCGGCACTGGTTCATCCGGATCAGGAACCCCCGGTGGACCGCCGGGAGGAACCGGCGGATCCCCATGTAGGTATTCGTTTCGATCAGGGTAAGCTGGGGGCCGTTATGTTACACTAGAGCCATGTCCGAGAGCGAACCAAATCCAGGCCGCCAACTGAAGGCCGGTGGCCATCCTGGACCGTCACTGCGCGTGCCGGTACGGACACACGAAGGTGTCAGCCCAGCGGGCGCTGGCGCAGCCCGGAACGGTCGTGGGCCTCAAGCGCTGGCGCGGCGGCCGTGCCCAGAGTCATGCGGCTATCTCCCTCAGGCCAGTTTGCCGGAGTATTTCTCCAGCAGCGCCCACGGCTCGTCGCCCATCCGTTTCTTCATATCGGTGTAGAACCCATTCTTCCGCGCCACTGCCCGAAACGGTTCGATCTCCGGCGTGTTGAAGACCATGCCGTGATCCTTGAGTGATTTCACCTCCGTCTCGTCCAGCTTCTGCCAGTCCGCGCGCTGCAGCGTTGTCGCTTCGGTCATGAAATGGCCAATGGTATTCTGGATGTCGGATGGCAACTTCCGCCACGCCGCCAGATTGAAGCCAGGGTAAATACAAACCCACGAATGCCGCGTCATGCTAACGTATTTCTGCACTTCGTAGAATTTCGCCTCGTCGATCAGTTGCAGTGGATTTTCCTGACCGTCAACGACGCCGGTCTGCAACGCGCTGTACACTTCGCCGAAATTGAGCGCAGTAGGTGACGCGCCCAGGCTCTTGAACAGAGCGATCGAGGTGGGCGCCACCGGCAGCCGGATCTTCATGCCGTAAAGATCGTCAGGGGTGACGATCGGCTTAATACGCGACGTGACGTTGCGGAACCCGTGGTCGAAGGTCTTGTCGAGAGCGAACAGGCCGTACTTCTCCATCTGGCCGCGCAGCCAGGCGCCGACGTCGCCGTCGACCGCGGCCCAGTTTGGCCCGTAGTCGGAGAATGCGAAGCCGATGCTCAGGATGCCGAACGATGGGTTGCGCGGCGCCAGGATGTCACAGGCGAGCGAATACATCTGTAACGCGCCAGAAATCGTCTGGGCGAGCATCGCGGTGTCGCCGCCCAGCGCGCTGCTGGGATAAACCGCATACTCAAAACGGCCGCCGGTGGCCTCTTTGATCTTCGGGGCTGCCTCGGCAACGCGGGCGACCATCGGATGGGTGATCGGCAGAACTGTACCGTATTTCCAGGAAAATTCGGCGGCACTCGCCGGCCAGTGGATGATGGTTGCCGCGCCCACGCCGGCCGCCCCGCTCAAGGCCTTCCGCCGCGACAGTTTCTTCTCTTGCATGCTGACGCCCCCGTATGTACAGGACCTTGAAGCTATCCCTTTCATCGAAAACCGTGCCGTTCCGCCCGACGGGTGTCAATGAGCTACATAAACCGGACCGATTGACTAGTTGAGCCATGACATTCTGGCGCTGGCCGGGCCAGCCCTGGCCACGCGGCAAGTGCTGTTCGACTTCATCGAGGAGTTGGCGAAACGATTGGGGTCTCTGCTCATCCCCTCATTATTCGGAGTTGCGCGGGATAATCCGCTGGCGTTCTGAGCAGCCTCAAAAAACGATTTGACACGGTCACGGCCGAGTTGATTCTAACCGGGGCGTGCCCCGCGCTTCCCAATCTCGACCACCTGAGCCACGCTGAGAAGGATGCCCTGATCCGCGCTCTCTGAGGTCTCCGCGCGGCCAAAGCTGTCTGATTGCCGCGGGCATGCACGAAAAAGAAGCGCGGCTCATGCGCGGGAAAGGATGCTGTTCGATTGCCGCGGGCATATGTACGATGGATCGTGGTCCTACGTTCCGCCACGTAGCGTGGCGGGATGATTGCTCAGTTGCTTGCGGTTCAATCCGCGCGGCCCTCGCAACGTTCTCCCGACATGGAGTTCAGCCCCAGCAGAAGCCGAGCGCTCCCGTTGCATCGCCCCAATTACCACCGGAACCCTGTTCGCGGTGAAGTCGTCGATGTCTGTCCTCAATGTCATGGGGCGAAGACAATCGAAGACCAGCGTTGCGCTCTTTGCTTTGGCAGCGGGATGATAATCCGGGCTGCCACCGACGATCAGCAGGGGTAGTGACTTTCACGCCGGAGATTGAGCCCAACGCGCACCTCCCAAGTTACTTGCCGTAGCCCACGGGTCAGTTTGATTGTCGGCTTCTGTAAAGGAGGGATTAAGCTTAGCGTAGCTGCCGGCAACCACCGATTCATCTTTACGACCTATTACGTTGGGCTACGTCACAGCGTAGCGCCTTATCATATCGACCTCATTGGCTACCCCAGCCAGGCGGATAGCCCAAGCCTACCCGGTTGCGGATTACCTCCAGCAGCGCAATCTCTTGCGGCCAAGTAATGCCATCGGCCAGGGCTACATTCGCCGCGGCATGCGCACCAGCGGTGCGGCGTGCGTGCCGGCGACGGCGCTGAACTGATCAACGGCCTCGCAGATTTCGTCGAGACCTAGCAAGGACGCTTCACCCAATGCCTTGTTGAAAGCCGCAATGCACGGGGCACGGCCGTGGCGCTCAAGCACGCCGTGATGATGCAAGAAGCGAAGGAAGCTCCGCCGCATCATCGCGATCGCCCTTCCTCGGGAAGAATACTTCCAATTCCCGCGATCGTGCGTTGAGTTGCCTTGATTTATTCCCGGAATGCGAGCAAAGGTGAGGCCCCTGCTTCTTTCGCGCTCTGGGACTATCTGGGCAGCAGGTTCAAGGTCGCCGGGCACATCCTCGTTCAGCCGCTCGATCACTACGTCAGAGGCCGGTTCCGCCCGGCCTCATCGACCGCCGCGCCCACGGTTTTGTCCCTTTTACGGTGCTTGACATTAGAACTGGTCATGCCGTGATTTAATATCACTCGCGAGAAAGCGGTTCGCCTTGGGGCCACACCAAAGTCAATCTATTCACCATTGTGATCATCCGGAACCCTTGTGACTGTCGCTGGCCGTGTGCTCGATGTTAGCTATCGTCACATACAAGAATCGGGCGCGGGCAGAGGGCGCTGTATCGGCACGCCGCGGCCTTGACGCCGCCGGACCTCGAGCTTGATGCGTTTACCAAGCGACGAGATCAACTGCGTTCAGTATCCGTTAGCCACGAGGCAAACGCCGGGCGCCGAAACACGCCCCACGCTATCGTTTTGATGAACCGCCGAGCCCCTGAAAATCCGCCTTCCTGGCAAGGTCCAGATCCTCGGCAAATTCGTGCAGTTTCGGGAGAGCGCGGTCGAGCAGATCGAGCTCGCGGCGTAAGGCGGGGCGGCGATTTTCCGACAGGCTCTCGAGCAGGTTTTCAATCATTGCGCGCAGCCGCCGCGACACCTGGAAGTTGCCCGCGCCGTATAGGCGAATCTCGCTGACCGCGAGCTGCACGAAGTCGTCTCATTCTGGCGTCTGAAATATCAAGCGCAGCTCGCCGTTTGCGTCGAGCCTGGCGTCTTCGTGCAGGTGCCGACGTCCGACGAGACCGAGCAGTCGATCGAGCTGATCGATCGCTATGACCGCGGTGGTGGGGTCGTTGATAGCCGGCGAAAGCGCCTTGATGCCGATGTCGACGATCACCCGGAACGCGAAGGTCGCATCCTGTTCTATCGTGCGCTCCGGGCCGAATGCCACTTGAGCGCGCAGTTTACGATCGTCGATCTGCGCGGCGTTGCCGTAAGACGGTACAGCGGCTGGCCGGTGGCCACGAAGTCACCTACGCGCGGGACGAACGCGATGACACCCTCAGCGCCGCGCGCGAGCGCGACGAGCGCGTCAACGTTGGCTGCGAGCACGACGGCGGATGTGCCGCGATGTTCGACGACGCGTGTCGCTCCGCCCGGGACGGCGGGTGTCTGCGGCGACCGGGGCGCCTCGACCAAGTCCGGAAAGACGCCCTCGACAACCTTGACCCCCTGTTCCCCGATCCGCGAGAGAATGCTGACGGGCCGCAGCAGCCGCGCCGTGTAGTCGATCAGGAATAGGAATGCCGCGATGGAGGCGACGCCCAGCCCCCACGAGATGGCGATCGCCGGGTGGGTCATCGAGCTATCGAGCCGCGCGCCGGTGCCGACGGCGAACAGCATGGTGAAGGTAAACAGGCCGACGGTGAAGCGGATGACGTTGTTTCGCAGCAGCGTGGTCGCGATGATCCGCGGCGTGAGCTGCCCGCTCGCGACCTGGATCGCGACCAAAAGCGATCCGAAGCTGAAGACGATGAATGAAATCGAGAGCGTCACGACGGTGTTCAGGGCTTCCGACGTCGCGGCCGGTGTCGCGCCAAACCAACGGGGCACCCATCCGAGCCGCTCGTGCAGCCGGAATACGAGGCGGATGGCGACATTCTCAAGCACCAGTGCGATGAACGGAACGATCCAGAGCGCCGAGCGGAAATAGCTCTTGAGCCGATACCATTGATTCCAGCGCATGAGAGCCTCCGGGGTCGGCTGGCCCGTCGACCCACCCGACAGGCGTGCTAGCGCCAGTGGATCAGCTTTGTCCATGCCGGCTAATTGGACCAGCGAAATGACATTCGGATGTTGACGGCGAGACCGACGCTCTTGCGGGGTAGTCGCCGAAGGGCACGGCGCCGCGCCTCGGGAAGAGACCGGCCGGCTACCGCGGACGCGACAACCGACCGCGCGTTGACGGCTTGGTACGGCGGCGGTGCCACGTAGCCTGGCGGATAGGTCGGCGGGGGCGCCGCATATGTGCTGCTTTGCGAACACCAACAATCGAAGCCCAAAGAACTCGCAACTCTGGCCAGACGACCCAGAGCACGGTCGCTGGCGCCGTGATGATTGTCGTATGACCCGATGGGAACGATCCCCAGCCCCGCTCAACAAACCATATGGTGACACCAACGAGGAGGGCGCACACCGCGGTCGCGCCGGCTAACAGTAACACGCCTGCTGAGACTTCGTGCCCGCTGCAGCGAAACACGATCCGGGCTGCCGGCACCGGATCCAGTCACGGCGAGCGGAGGGATCTCCATATCTGACATGAGCGCTCCCTGACGGCATCAATTCGTGATGGCATGATGTGGACAACTGAGAACCTGGACGTGGATAGGGCCGCCAAGGAGCCAGGGGATTACAGGGCCGTTCAGGTTTGGGACGGAGACCGGCCTATCGCTCTTATCGGTAATCCGCGTAGCCCTGGAGAAGACCTTTGCGCACCCGTCCGTCCACAGTAGTCAGCGCCCGACGCATCAAGGAACGCCCGCACCTCCCGGGAGGAACGCCTCTTTGGATGGGCGTCTGGCTCCGGGTGGGTCAATTTTCCATCCTCGGCGCCGAGACCAGGATGCGGGAGCATAGGGGGGCGAGTTTCATCCCCGAGGCTTTCGCCGAGCCCCCACCCGGCCCACGCTGCTCGCCGTCGTCATCTGGGTCAAGCCGCCGCGTGTCGAGCGGCGGGAGAGTTGGAAGCATTCGAATTCGCGAGAATGGTGGACGCATTTTCTCCCTCGGCATGGCAACGCAGTGGCCGCAGGCCTCGGCATAACTGTAGACCTCTCGTATTCTCCGACTCGGGAGCAATCCGCTAAGGCTCGGGCTGATCCTGCGACGGAGAGGCCGGCAATGGCAATGCTACGGTTTCAGTGCCCCGAGTGCGGCTTGGGCGACTTCGAGATCGGGCCTATGCCCGTCACCGAAATTCACTGCGTCGTCTGCCTCGAGGAGGATGGCGGACTCATCCGCCTCCATTGCTGGGAGGAAGAGGCCGATCAGGCCCGCTTGCGCGAAGGCTTAGTCGCCGCCTGAGCCGCGGACCGCTTCGGCGCAGCTTTCTTCTTGGCGGCCGGTTTCTCCTCGTGGACCTGCCCGAGGCTCTTTCTGAGCGTCTTCATCAGATCAACGACGTTACTAATCACGATCTCCGGCTCCTCTGCGGCATCGATCCCCTCGCCCTTGAGCTTCGCGTCAATCAGCGCACGAAGACGAGTCTCGTAGCGGTCCTCGAGGTCCGACGCGTCGTACATCCCTGCCTGACGCTGCACGAGCTGCGTTGCCAGCTCGACCATCTCAGGATCGACCTTGATCCCGTCCATGCCCTCGAACAATTCCTGGCCGCTGTTGAGGTTGGCCTATTACCTCGAATGGCACATGCGCCAGCGCCTGGCGGCGATGCTGTTCGATGATCATGACAAGCAAGCTGCCGAGGCGCGTCGTGCCAGCGAGGTGGCCAAGGCCCGCCGCTCGCCCGCTGCAGTCACCAAGCAAACGACGGGAGTGAGCATCGACGGCTTGCCGATACATAGCTTCCAGTCGTTGCTTGCCGATCTGACGACGCTGGCGCGCAACACCATCGTCACCGCGATTACGCCGGACTATCCGATGACCGTGATGACCAGGCCGACCCCAGTCCAACGCCGGGCGTTCGAACTGCTTGGGGTGGCCGTGTAGCCAGTAACGATGAACCGTTTTCGACGATTATTGTTGAATTACAGATACTTGCGTCTTTGCAAAGAGGGAAACTCGGTTTAGCCGCGAGCTATATTTAGAGGGCTTTGGCTTTCTGGCTACCAGGCCAAAATGATAGGGCGGCAAAATGCGCGACGAGATCGCAACATCGAATGCCGCCTCGCGCAACCAGGCAGCGCACTGATCAGGCGTAGGACGTATGCTTAGGTCCGGTCCGCGCGGCGTCGGAATATCGCTGCGCCAATGCAGGACACCGGCACGGCCGCCGGGCCGCAGTATACGGCAAGCTTCTTTCAAGAGGTCGATAGGATGCTCGCAATGAAGGATGTTGAAAAGCAGCACGATATCGACGCTTTCGTCCGCAAGGCCTGTGCCTTCGAAGACCACGTCTCGCAGCACTGGCCTCACATTCGACAGACCTTCCGAGCACGCTTTCACAGCCAATGCGTCGAGCAGAGGTTGTTCGATGTCGATCGCGACCACGTCGCGGCGCGTGCAGCGCGCGGCAGCCAGCGTGAAGGTGCCGTAACCAGCGCCGACATCCACAACCGCACAATCTGCGCGATCCAGCCCTAAACTGTTCAGGATGCGCGAAGGATCGAAAAACGTTTCCCAATAATCCTCGGCCGGCATGCCGCTGTCTCTGGTCTTCATGGCGGCCTCAAATCATCAAAATGGAACATGTTTGTTCATGGGTTATAATCTGCCGCCTCTTCTCTTTTGTTACCGTGTCGTAAATCAAGGTATGCGTGAACAGGGCATGATGCGCGGGCGCTTAACCGCATGCCATCGCAAAACCGCAGGCGCGGGCCGCTGCGGCAATCACGTCAAGTGAAGCGCGCGCGCCGTCCGCCTCGCCTTTTTCGAAGTCAGCTTCAGTGCGCGCCATCTGGTTAGTCACATGTGCGAAGCACAGCACTGGCTGGCGTCGCGCACGAGAGAACGCGTACAGCGCGGCGGCTTCCATTTCGACAGCGAGAGCACCATGCGCCTGCGCGGCGGCAATGCTGTCCTCGGTCTCGCGATAGGGTGCATCGGTTGTCCAGGACGTGCCGCGATGAATGACATGCGGCAAGGAGGCGAGGCCGGCGAAGACGCGATCGGCGACAGCCCCATCCGCCTCAACAAAGGTCGAGGGTGGCTGGTAATGATGGCTGGTCCCTTCGTCGCGCAATGCACGGTCGATCAACACAAAATAGGGTGGCGCCCCCTTGGGCGCGATCTGTCCGGCCGAGGTGATGCTAACGAGAAACCGGCAGCCGGAGACAAAGAGCTGCTCGGCGACCAATACGGCAAAGGGCGCACCCACCGCACAGCCGACGATGCCAACCGAGACGCCAGCATATTTCGTCACATACATATCCGTGTGGTAGCAGGCCCACGCCGCCACTTCGCACGCGGTGCCAGCGTCGCGCAGATGGCGCACGATGTCGCCGTCGGGATCGAGCGCGCAGACAGCCGGCACCGGCTCATCAGGTAGACCTCGCTGTCTGCGCGCCTGACGCAGCAAATTCGCCGGCGTGAAGATCGAGGGTGCGTCGTTCTGTTTCAGGCCCAGAATGGTGGGGGGCGGTGGTTTGTCCGTCATGTGCGGCCTTCCATCATGGGAAGATCAACAGCTTCTTTGTTGCGTGTCCAGCCGATGCAGCAGCGCGATCAGCCCCGACCGGATCTGGTATTCGATGGCGCATTCACGCGCGATCCACACCCCCACTCCGCGGGCGGTGCGGGGCAGGGTCGCAGCGATCCAGAACTTTGTCCTGGTGTTCGGCTGTCAGCCGGCAGGCGCCGCCCTCATGGCCGAAGTTTGCCAGACCTTCGATGCCGTTTTCCTGATAGTCCAGGTGCCACGTCCGGACCGTGTCATCGTCGACGAACAGCACCTTGGCGGTCGCCTCGCAGGTCATGCTGTCATCCAGGAGCAAGACCGCGTTGGCCCGACGTGCGAGACGGTGCGCCGCCGACCCATCTCGGGCCAGTTCGATCAGGTCACGGGATTCAGGGTCGAGGAAGCACAAGGACCAGAATCTCGGCAGAACTGATTCGCAAGGGATTTATTCGGGTTCTCGGGGAATCGGGGGATAGCTAGGAAGAAACTCACTGGCTGTGGATGGTGGTCCTCCTTTGCTGCGATCCGAGGCGGCTGGTTGGACGCTTGGAACCGGCCGGCCAGGCTTGCGAACGTCTGCAGTCGCAAGAGTTTCGATGGGCTCTGGCACGATCATCGCGAAGGCGCGTGACGTGGCGCGGGTTGTCAGTCACTCAAGCCGGCCGCGCAGACATTGCCACGCGCACGAACGTTGCACCGATCCGCCAGCCCGCCCGCAGCGAGCCCCGCAGCGAACCGGCCACCTTCGAGCGGCCGCCGGCGCGGCGCCGGTAGGGCAGCGGGATTTCCAAGATACGCAGGCCGGCGCGCGCAGCCTGCATCTGCATCTCGATGTTCCAGCCGTAGGTCATCTCGCGCAGCCGCAGCCGCTCCAGCGCATCGCGCCTGATAGCGCGGAAGGCGCACATGTCTGTGTAGCGTACTCCTGTCAGCACGCCGATCGCGCCGCCAAGCAGGCGGCCCGCCAGAACCTGATGCCACCTCATCGCCCCTTTTTCGCGCGCCCCGAGTATCCGCGAGCCGATGACGAAATCATGCGTGCCCGCCTGGATCGGCGCCAGCAGCAACGGCATCAGGTCGGGGCGATCGCTGCCATCGCCATCCATGAACACGATGGTGCCGCACTCCGCCTGAGCGGCCGCCGCACCAGCGGCGCAGGCGCAACCGTAGCCGCGGCCGGCCGGTGTCACCACGCGCGCCCCGGCGGCTGCGGCGATGGTCGATGTGCCGTCGCCGCTAGCGCTGTCGGCGACGATGATCTCATGCACCAGTGTGCGCGGAATCCCGGTGATCACGCCGGCGATGGTCTCTGCCTCGTTCAGCGTCGGTATTACCACGGCAACGTGGTGCGTCACGCTCACAGGCTCCATCGCAGCCCGCAGCCGTGGCATGGCTGCCACGGCGTCTCGCTCAACAGCGTACGGCGCAGGTCGCGATAGGCCGGGCCGTTCCAGATCTCCCGCAAACTCTGCTGCGTCGCGTCGCCGAGAGTGTAGCTCGCGTAGTCGCGCGCCGAGAACGGCGCAATGCAGCACGGCAGCGCGCGGCCATGCGCGGTGAAATACATCAATGACCACGGCCGCCGGCACGCCGACCAGGGCTGCGCGTCGTCGTGCCGTTGCAGGCTCAGCCCCGGCTCGGTCGCACCTGAAGCGTCGACCCTCACGCCGAGTTCGGTGGCCAGCGCTTCCGCGGTCGCCAGCGCCGCCCGATGCACATCGCGCAGCCGCTCGAACAGCGAACTGTCCGGCCGCGCGAGGCCGCGTCCGCTCTCGTCGTACACCAGCCTCTGCAGATAAACCTCGCGCACGCCAATCCGCGCGGCGAGGCGCACGAAATCCGGCAGTTGCGCGACGGTTTCCTGCAATCCGGTCAACCACAGCGACACGCGCGGCGCGGCCGCGCCGATCTCGCGCTGCAGCGCCGTGAAGGCGCCGACATTGCGCACGATGCGATCGAACATGTTGCGCCCGCGCACGCGCAAGAACGCGGCGGCGTCAGCGGCGTCGAGCGAGACACGCAATTCGTCGAGCCCGGTTTTGATCAGCGGACGGCGCCGTGCGGGCGTCAGCAGCGTGCCATTGGTGTTGAACAGCACATAGATGCCGCGTTCCTTCAGGTGGTGGATCATGCGCGGCAATTCGCGCACCAGCATCGGCTCGCCAACGCCGTGCAGCACCACGCGGGCGACATCGGGCACCTGCGCGACGATCGACGTGAACAATTCCCAGCTCATGTCGGCCGGCGGTTCCAGTGTCTCGAAGGTGCGGGGGCAGGTCTCGCACAACAGGTTGCAGCGGTTGGTGACCTCAAGATAGAGGCAAACAGGCGGTGCCTCGGTGCGATCGGCGCGCTGCGGGCCGATCGCCTCGAAATACCGTCTGGGGTCGATCGCGATGGTCGGGGACATCATCGGCTCCTTATCGCCGGGACGGGTTCGCGCGGCGCCGGCGACCGACGCAGCGAGGGTAGCAGCAGCGCGAAGACCGGGACGTAGACGAGAGCCGGCCAAAACAGCCGGGCGCCGAACGGGTCCTGGTAGATGGTGAAGCTCAACACGGTGAGAACCAGTACCGGCCACGCCGGCGCAACACAGGCTGGCACGAGCAGCCAGGCGAAATACCACGCGTAATGGGGGGTGATGGCGACCGTCAGCACCGTGCCGAGCAGCAGCGCGTCGCTCGCCAGCCCAACTGCTCCGGCCGACCGCGACCGGATGCGCCAGGCAAGCACCGCGAGCAGGCCGAGCACCGCCGCGAGATAGGCCGCGCCGGCCCAGGCTGGCAACACCATCAATTGCGCAAGCAGGTCGAGGAAATAGATCCCTTGCCCGCTGTCGATGCCTTCCTCGCCAGCATAGCCCGACAGGTAGCCGAGTACGTGCGCGCCGACGCTGAGATAAGGCAGATAGGCGATCATGATGGTCGCCGCGAACGCCGCCGGCAGATGCCACCCCCGGCCGCGCCAGAGCGATGGCAACAGCACCCCCGGCAGCACCTTGGACAGCACGGCACCGGCCAGCGCGATGCCAGCCAGCGCCGGTCGGTCCGCTGCCGCCGCCAGCAGTGCTAACGCCACGCAGGTAATCGCCAGCGCATCGACATGGCCGTTGCCGGCGAACTCCCATATTGGCAGCGGATGCCAAGCGTAGATCAGCACGCGCGCCCGCGGCAGCCCGGCGCACCCGAGGATGGCGAGCAGCGCACCGATAGCCACCAGTTCGGCCCCGACCATGGCGCATTTAATGCCGAACACGCCGGGGTGGATTTCCTGCACCAATAAGAATAGAGCCTGCGCCGCCGGCGGATAAATGGTGAGCGCGGTGTCGGCGCGGTTGATGAACGGGAACACCGTGGCGTCACGCAGGGCAGCCAGCTCAGGATCGGCCGGGCGATAGCGGTAGGGGTTTATGCCGGCGGCCTGCACGCGTCCATCCCAGACATAGCGATTGATATCGTTAGACAGGAAGGCCGGGCCCGGCAGCATGATCGCTCGCATCAGCAGCGCTACGCCGAGCACCAGCCAGAGCGTCCGCCGCGTCGGTAGTGTCCGCTGCACCAGCCGCACCGCCAGCAGATAGACGCCGCCAGCAACCAGACACACAGCGACGAAGGCATCCCGCCGCGGCATTGAGCCGATGCCGAGTTGGTCGGTTTCATGAAGCGCCGCCCCACCGACCGTCAGGGCAGCCAGCGCGGCACCACACAGCGCCAGGCGGCCGTCCGTGTGCCAGCGCATTACGCGCGCGCCGCCGCGGCAAGGCCCGGCCGTTCGGCCAGGTCGAGCCGCGCCAGCAGGGCGGACGTCGCCGGAGCACCGAACGGCACCACCTCGGTCGCACTGCCACCGGCCGCCAACTCCCGCCGCAGACGCGCGAGTGTATCGGTATCGTCCACGTCGTACCAGGGCGGCAGCATCACGACCTCCAGCCCCAGTTCCCGCGCCCGTGCCACAGTCTGCTCGGCGACCACCGAGGTGCTCCACGTGATTTCGGCGAACAGGCGGGACAGCGGTGCTTGCAGGCCGATTAGGTAATAGCCGCCATCCTCCGCCGGCCCCAATACCATCCGCGCGCCGGGCCTCAGCAGAGCCACGGCCGCCTCCACAAGGAACGCGGTCGGCAAGGTCGGGCTGTCGCCATTGACTAGGCACACACAATCCGCCCCTGTGGCCAGCAACGCCCGCGTCGCGTGCAGCAGGCTGCGGCCGATTCCGCTCACTGCCGCCTCCGCGCCGTCCGTCAACATACCATCCGCCAGCACGAGACCTGTCCCCGGTGCGAGCAGTCCGGCGAACCCCGCCTCCGCCCCCGCCGGGGCATAGGCGACGTAGCCGGCGATCGGCGCCATCACGCCGGCCTGCGCGATATTGGCGGTGATGTCGCCGAGAAAGGTGCCGCTCAATGCTACCGCCTCCGCGGCGGTGAGCGGCGGCACCAGCCGCGTCTTCACCGCTCCAGCGCGGGGTACCTTGGCCATCACTGCCATCGCGCACCGCATCAGGCGATCGCCGAGGCCAGCGCAGCGCCAAGCGGGCGCCCCCGCAACAAAGCGGCACGCAGCAGCACATCTACCCCGAGGCTGCGGCCCGGCGGATCGACCAGGAACAGCAATTGGATGACGATCAGGAAGAAGTAGGTCCAGGGCCACTCGCCGGGCGCCGAGTAAAGGCCGAGCCAGAGATTGATCGCCATCCCGGCGCCTGCCAGCGCACCCAGCCGGGTAAAGAGACCCAGCATCAGCGACACGCCGATGGCGACCTCGGTCAGATAGACCAGGGGCCCGAACACCGCGATGTTCGGCAGTACAACCTGCGCCACCAGATCGCCCTGCAGCGGGATCGCGGCGTGATCGACCAACTGCTTCATCCAGTAGATCAGGCCGTCAAAGTTCGGCGGGATCTTCCACAGCGATTGCTGCCACCACATCACGCCGACGATGCCGCGCAGTAGCCAGAGCGCGATAGCGCGCGGGGTGCGCAGCGACGGCTGGCGCGCAGCGACGACAATCGCGACCGCTGCGCTGCCGAGCAGCAGCAGCCAGAACAGCCCGGTCGGCCATGCCGGCTTGGTGAGGAAGACCAGTATGTCCTGAGCCGGGTTCGGTCGCATGGCACCTCGGTCCTTTGTTCGCTGCCCGGTTCGCAGCCCTTTGTTCAGCACCTCCGGGTCGGGCGTCGGGCGGAAACTCGCATCCGGCCGAGGCGACGACAAGAGCGGTTAGGCCAGCAAGTCCGGCAATGCCGAGACATCGTCGCCATCGTCCGGGGTCAGTTCCACTGCGACGATTTCATGCGGATCGGCGTCGACCGCGCGATGCAGTTTGCGCCAGCGTCGGCGGGAGCGGACGCCGTGTTTCTGATCGAGCCATTCGCCTTCGCCGTAGATCTTCACCCCGTGCTGTCGATGAGTAATGAAGTGGCTCGTTCCGCTCGACCCGTTGCGGCAAACTTTCAGCCCACCACCGCGCAGGCGGAACGTCGTGTGGTCGGGGATCCTGATCTGGACGCCGAGCAGATCCACGATCGATCGCAACGCCCCCTCGGTTTGACGAAGCGGCTGATGGAGCACCAGGCGAAGCGCCAATCCCGTCTCGATGGCAATGTCGGCGTAGATCGCTTGACCACCCCGCTCTCCTGTTGCCGCCCGTGTCATGCCGATACTGCTTCTTCGGTAAACCAAACGGTGAGGCTGCCTCGCCGCACCAGCGCGGCATCGTACTCCGGCCAGTTCGTCACCCGGTAACTGGCCTTCGGGATCTTGTGGCGGCGGCTTGCGTTGAATTTGTACCGCATGGTGTTTCCAAAGCGCAGGGAGACGGCCAACGACCCAACCGTCCTGGCATCAACCTGGCCAACCATCCCGTTTGCAACCCATGATATATCTGTGCACCAACGCGCCGCGCATGTAATCTGCGTATACGGTACAGCTGCGGCGGAAGGATACTGGCGTATGATGAGCCATGAAACGATGCTTGCAAGGGCGCAAGAGGTCGCCGATCGCAGACGGGCCCGGGCCGGCAGGCAAACGACAAGGACGACCGGTTCTCGACCGAGGCGATCGAGGCGCTGAGCGAGGCGGGACTGCTCGGCTTGACACTGCTGCCGACGTGCTTCGGGGATTCATCGTTAAAGGCGGTCCTGAACATCCCACTGTTCTGACACTGCCAGCACGGGCAAGCCCGTGATCGGTGCGTTTCGCGGACATGTTCCGCCTTGGAGGCCATGATGAGTTCGTCAATCTGGGTTGGCGCGGTGGCATACGATCCGAAAGTCGTCACGATCTGGGAGGGGATGCGGCGCTATTTCGTCGAGGAAGCGAAGCTCCCGGTCGAGATCGTGCTGTTCCAGAGTTACGAGGCGCAGGTCAGCGCTCTGCTGGCGCAGCCCGGCGACGGCATTCCTCGCATCGATATCGGCTGGAACACCAACCTTGCCTTCGTCCAGGCGGAGTCACGCAGCGCCAATGCGTGCCGGCCGATCGCCATGCGGGATACCGATATTGGCTGGATGACCAAGATTGTGGCCGCCACCGGCGGCCCGATCGCGTCACTTGGCGACATTCGCGACCGCACGCTCGCGCTGGGCAGCCGTGACAGTGCTCACGCCGCGATCCTGCCCGTCTACTTCACGCGGCTCGAGGGGCTCGTCGCCGATCAGGACTACATGACGCTGCGCTTCGACTCCGATGTCGGCAAGCACGGCGATACCGGAACGAGCGAGATCGAGGTCCTGCGCGCGGTGCTCGATGGCCGGGCCGATGCTGGGGCCATTGGCAGCCCGTTCTGGCGGAACGTGCAGCAGGAGCGGCTCGTGCCGGCGGGGGCGCTGACCGAGGTATGGACGTCGCCGCCGTTCAACCACTGCATGTTCTCCGCCCGGCCCAATCTCGACATGTCGCTGCAATGCGCGTTCGCCGAGGCGCTGTCCGGCATGGATTTCGAAAACCCTGTCCACCGGCCTGTGCTGGAGGCTGAGGGACTTCGCAAATGGATGCCGCCCCAACTGGATGGGTACAGACTCACTGCGCGAAGCGTCCGCCCAGCTCGGCCTGCTCAAAATCTGACACGCTGGCACTACCAGTGCGGCGTCGTCAGGCGCAATTAAAGATGCTCGCGAGGCGGCTCTGGTGGGAACGATCCTGATCGAACGCCCGGCGCACCTCGGCTATTGCCGCCGCAAGTGGGAAGATATCGCGGGTCACCAGCAGGTCGAGGTCGTCGGCTCCGACCGGATGCCAGTAGACGCCGCTTTCGGTGATCGTGATTTCCGGCATCAGATCGGCGCGGGCGATGACGATGCCGTCATCGGCGAACCCACGCTGCGCGATCCGCCGGATGACCCGATCCTCCTCAGCGACCCGCCGCTCATCAAGGAACCGGCGGAATTCCGTCTCCTCCGAGTCTTTCGACACCGTGGCTGCGATGCGCACGCGAAAGCCGAGGGCCCGGGCACGGGCGATGCCGTCCCATGCACGCTCCCAACTGCCCGCGCCGCGATGAAGATCGTGCCGGTCGGCGGTCGCGCTGTCGACGCTCACCTGCAAGGTCACCCGGCTTGGCGATTGCTGCCGCAACATCCCGAGCCGCTTGCCCTTGAGTAGCATCCCGTTGGTCAGCACCGTCGTGGGCACCGCGGCGGCGCAGGCGGCGATAATATCGCCGATATCCGGTAGCAGGAACGGCTCCCCACCGGTCACGAAGATCTCACGGACACCCAGCTCGCCAGCCTCACGGGCGATCCGACGAACCCGCTCGACGCCGAGTGGCCTGCGGGAAGCCCGGGGTGACGATCTGACACAGCAATAGTCGCATTGCAGATTGCAATCGAAATTCGTGTAGAGCCAGAGACGCGAGCCGATCGGGCGATCCGGGTCGGCGCCCAGGTCGGCCTCGCCGCAACGGATGGTCCATCGTGGGCGGCCTGCCACGAAATCCATTCCCACGAGGCAGTTGCGGGTGAAGCGGCACCACGCCTCGAGCTCTGTCCCCAGCCCTACAGCATCGCCCGTCACAGCCAGCAGATCGCCCCGCTGGCTGCCGCGGAATCCCGCGATGAGTTCTGGGAGCAATCCGGTCGCGAACGTCTTCCCGCGGGCTTCAAGCTCGATCGTCATGGTACGTGACATTCAACCCCCGGTCCCGAGCCTCGCCGACGATGCGTGGGAGTGCAAGACGGCCTGCTGCATGTGGGCCTGAAGCGCGTGGTGCCCGACGCTTTGAAGCCGCGCCGGATTACCATTGGCGCTGGCGGGCGGCCGCCGGTGATCGCGAACTCGTGCCGGGGTTACCCGACAGAGACCGCCACAGGCTGCGACTCCTGAGGCTGCGACGACCGCTGCCAAACAGCGGTTGCAGACATGCGGATTTCTACATAAATTTCCGTATAAGGCGGCTTCGTTGCGAAGCCAGCCAACGCTATCCCTGGGAGTCCAAGCTATGCGCCAATCTGCCTCGGCGGTTGTAAATCCGCATGTCGCAGAGCGCGACTATCTAAGGCCCGATGAGGTAAACCGCCTGATTGGGGCTGCGGGAAAGCGCGGGCGCAATCCACTGCGCGACACCATCCTGCTACGCCTGATGTATCGTCACGGCCTGCGCTGTCAAGAAGCACGGACGGCCAGATGGTCGCAGTTCGACCTGGATAATCCAGGGACAAAAACCTTTCACGTAAGGCGCATCAAAGGGAGCGAGGATAGCACCCACACGCTTGACCGCGACGAGGTCGCCGGCCTGCGCAAGCTGCGCGACGCCACGGACAGCCCCTACCTGTTCGTGTCGGAGCGTGGCGGGCCGATGAGTGCCGACATGGTCGCCAGGGTGGTGGCCGAGGCCGCTGAGCAGGCTGGCATCGGCTTCCACGTCCATCCCCACAGTGCTGCGCCATTCGGCCGGCTACATGCTTGCCAACGAAGGTACGGACACGCTGCTGATCCAGGCGCATCTGGGGCATCGGGACATCCGGAACACGACCCGCTACACGAAACTGTCAGCAAAGCGGCTGGCCGGCGTGAGGGTGCGCTAAATGAGCAGGCCATCGCGAAGCAGCCGCCTTGGTCGAAACGGCCGCTTACCCAGCGTCTGCCTTCAGCGGGATGATCTGCGGTGCCAGCGGTGCACGAAAAACTAGGAACGCGGTAACCATCGCTAACATCAGAGAAGCCTGGATGATCTTCCGAGAACTGGACTTAATGGAGCGCGAGTATCGGAGGTGGATGAAGTGTGGAACTATAGAACCGCCGCGCCGAAACGTTCACGGAAGCTCAAGCGAAAGCCGAACAGGTGGCAGAGGCCAGGCGACTGCGCGAAAACGGCTGGAACATATCCACGAGCATAGAAATTACATATCCCGAGGGTGGCGCCATCATGATCGACGACACCCAGCACGTTCCGACCGCCGACCTCCAGCTCATTCTGCGCAACACGCAGCAGGCCACCCGCGATGGAGGTAAGCATCGCGCGGCGCAATCAGATGCTCACTGACATTCTGAACGGCGGCGAAGTGGGCACCGTAGCGCAGCACATCAAGGAACTGGCCAGCGTCATGACGATGGTCGAGCCGGCCGCCGCGTTTCCGAACCGCCGCAACGACGAGCCGATGTGGGTTGAGCCGTAAATAACCGCTTCCGAGGTTTCGCGCGTGGGCTCGCGCAGCCGCCGTCGGGGGACGTCGTTGCCCACCACGCGACATGTCAGCTTTCTTTGCCAATTTCCAAACGCTCATCCGTTGATACCATTCAAGGTCCTTCATTGGGCCACAACTCCGCGGCTCCCGCGAGACAGCCGGGTTCGCCAAATCTTCGCGCCGCGGATGTCGCGACGTCAGCGACGCTTGCGACGCGAACCCGTGTTAGTGCGCCCATACGTGCGTGCACGCACGTATGGGCGGTTATATGGTGAAAGCGTCGCAAGCGTCGCAAGCGTCGCTGGCGTCGGTGGCGCGAGCATCAACCCTCTCGATCCTGCCTGCGGTGCGGCTCTCAATACCGCTTCGCTCGAAGACCGCGGAATCCTCGGCCGCGGAACAGTTCGCAGTCCTTATCACGCCGGAAACCTTGCATTTCGAGCATCGCCCGGAACCACGTCGAGGTGCGCACGTCCTCAGCGCGGCGTGTAGCGTAGCCTCGCCACGACGCGAACAGATTCGAATTCGTGTCGCCTACGCTCCCATTCCTGTCGCAACACTCATCAAGCCATTGGCCGATAATATCCTGTTCGGCGAAATAGTCGCTTGTCGCATCCAGCACTACTTTCGGCGGATTTAGACCATCGCGCTGCCACTCAAGGCAACCCTCGATCATCCATCGGAGGATGCCCGGCCACTCGTCCTTGAGCTTTTCGGGCAGCATCTTGTCGGGTACCGCCGGCTTGTTCGTGAACGGCGCGATGTTGAACCGACGGCGTGCCGCATCGTCCACATCCCTAGTCTCGGCTTGTGGTTGCCGCTGATCGTCAGCTTGAACGCAGGCTTGAACGTGAAGAAGTCGCGACGCATGAATCGAGCAGTGATGGGGTCGCCTCCTGTGAGGGCCTTGATCCGAGCCTCGGCCCACGCCCGGTCTTCCTCGGTTTCCGTCGTCATTACCAGCCGCGCTCCGCGGAGCATGGCGAGGTCGGTGGGGTGGCGGTCGCTCTTCGATACGGTGAACGTGTCCATGGCGGCAGTAGCAGCGTAGCTGCCGAGGATGTCCGCGACCGTGCCGAGAAGCACACCCTTGCCTTTTCCGCCCGGCCCGCAGACGAACAACAGGGCATGCTCGCGGGTTTCGCCCGTCAGGCAGTAGCCGAACCACCGCTTGAGGAAGCCCACCAACGCCTCATCACCGGCCGCCGCCTCGTTGAGGAACGCGCGAAACTGAGGGCATTCCGCCGTCGCCACCGGTGGCACGGCGGTTGACTTCGTAATCATGTCAGCCTGCCGTGCCGGCCGCAACTCGCCCGTCCGGAGATCGACCGTCCCGGCCGGTGTTCCGAGCAGCAAAGGGTCGGTATCCCACACGGCGCTGGTGACGGCGAACACGCGGTCGGATTGGGCGATTCGCTCGACGCCAGCCGCGAAGCTCGCCTTGCCGGCCAGGAGGATCGCCTTGAAGTTCTCGCTGTCCTTCGCCAGCCTGCGGGCGAGTTGGTGCGCCCATCGATAGGCGAGTTTTGTCTCCTCCTTCTGCCAGATCACACCGTTCCACCGGTACCAGGCTCGGGCATGGTGGCAGTAGCGCAGACGGTCGTTGAGAAAGCGGGCGAATCCCGCGGCGACGCTGCCTTCCGTTATCAGCCGGTCGTCGGCGGCGGCGTCTGCACTTCGTTGGTCTGCGCGGGTAGTGTTGTCCGGCGGTTCGGAGGCGGCCCCACCCGGGTGTGGCGGCGGCTCCCGTGGTGCGCCATCATCCGCTACCGTCAGCAACTGGGCATTGGTCAGGTCCTCAACCTTCAACCACCCGCCCTCCAGCATCCGCCGAACGAAGAACAGCCGATCCTGTCCGGTGCAGTGTGCGTGTCGGCAATGGATGACGAAGCCCTTGTTGGACCCAAGGCTGGCGTCAATAGCAAAAGTTGCGCCGTCCACCCTCGGCTCGGTGTGGGCAAATTCGTTGGGGCACCGGATATGGATCTTGACGCTGTCGGCAATCCGACCGGTTAGTGCCGAGGGGCGCCTCGCGCGGATTGCGTCAACGATCTTGAACCGGTTGCCGTACACGCGCGCCCAATCCCGCAGGTTGAAGACTTCGCCCGTGTCGGGGTCGATGTAATCGTGGCCGTCGCCGGCCTGCGAGCCCCCGCCGTCGGCCTTGCCATCGCTGGCCGTCCGCATCGAATGCCCCACCAGCCGCCCAGGCAAGCGCGAAGATGTCGCACGGGGCACCCTCAATGATGCAGGTTTCAGCAGGTGGCCCATCAGCAGGGCGCCGCGGAAGGTAGAACAATCGGCTGGTGTCGGTACACGCTTGGTCGTGTTGCAGTCCCAGCGCCGCCGCCAGCGCCTCGATGCGCTCTCTCCATACGGCGTTCCCCGCGTCCTGCGACGGATAGTCCGCCGCCAGCCATGGGCGCAGGAGCGGAACGGCTACGCGGAATTTCGGGCATGGTTGATGTTTGAAGAAAACGAATTCCTCTGTCTCGCTCGCGACGATGGCGCCTACTGCGACACGCGGCAGCATGCCCTTTACCTCGACGAGATACGCCGCTTCGGCGCCGGCCGGGCGGGCGGCCTTGAATGTTTGCCAGTTTTCCCGTTTGGCCTTCGTGACAGTCGTTAGATGCGAATGGGTGCTCGATACCACCGCGGCCCAGCCTGCCGAGCGCACCGCCGCTGCGATTTCATCAAGTGTCGCGCCGCTGTCACTGTCCAAGAAGGCCACGTCAATCCGCTCTGCGTCGGCCTTGGCCCGCCGGTCGCCACGAAACACGGCCGGCACAATGCAGGTCCCCTCTTTTGGGCCGACGGTATGACGCGTCAGGAGTTCGGCCAGTTGCGGCCAGGACAAGTTGCGTCGGTCGGTCCAGACCGTCTGCGTGTAAATGCCGAATGTGACGTCGAACGTGCGCACGGTTTCATCAACCGGGCCTGGTGGATGCGCGTTCATTGCGCCATCCCCTCGCGGCAGTGGAATCGTGCATTGCGCGCCATCGGCGGCCAGCAAGACGAGCGTGCGCGGACATTGGTCGCGGACAGGTGGAGCTTGCAGCCATCCAGCAGGAACACCGTCGCGCCGGTCGCGGTCGTCTCGGCGACGTTGGTGACGCAGATGCAAGCGAGGCGAATTGCCTCGACCCGATTGGATCTACGTTTCTTTGCAGCGTCGGCGCGGCGGTTTTGATGATTATCCATTGGGGCAAGCCCTTCGCCCCCGCGGCGCTTGCACCGGCCTGCCGAAATCGCCATATCGTCAGTGCCTGCCGACCGACTTTCACGACTTCCGCCGCTTCGGTGGTCCGCGCCGGGGCGGTCTGGTTAGGGGACCTCCGGTGCGCGGAAAGTCGCCGCGGGCAGGCTCGCGAGATGTGCCCGCAAGCTGTCCAGGAGGATCAACGTGCGGGCGCCGCTCTTCACCGCGCGAATGTCGCCGGTCGCCAGCCTGCGATAAATCTCACTGCGGCTCAGGCCCGACATTCGGCAGGCATCGGGGATCGGAGCCGCGAGCGGTTCGACGGGGGACACGCCACCCTTGAGTGCGCGCTTTTCAACATCAGTCATGCCCATGGAGCTATCCCTCTATATGCCGGGCAATTGCTCGGCGTTGCGGGATGTCCAAGTACCACGTGGAAAACCGTTCAGTCCGCTCCGTCGTGTTCAGCCGTGCTTTCAGTCGTGTTCAGCCGTGGTGGAACTCTGAAATCAGCCTTGTTCTGCCTTCCATTGGATGTACCGGTGGGCGAGGCGCTTCGCCTTGGTGATCACGGTACCGGTCCCCTGGGTTTTGTCGGATAAGGCTAACCCAGCCGCGTAGGGCGAGCCTGCCTGACCCCCCTCAATCAATGCTTCCATCTCCGGGAACAAAGCCGCGTCAGTTGGGCCGAAATCAGTTCGCGGAATGTCTCGGCGCGGTACGACCACGTGCCTGCCGCCCGTTCGCTCGACTGGCTGATCCCCATCAACGTCACTTGGAATTGATGCGGTATCTGCCGGCCCGGTCTTCCTGCCGCCACCCCCGACGATTCTGGTCTTGTCCTTCTCGATCACAACTTTCTTCGCGGTGCCCAGCATGTCCAAGGTGACGCTTTCAAGCCTGATGCCGACGCTTTCGTGGACCACCAGGCCGCCGGTTAGTGTCGCGAGATCGTCCAACATCGCCTCGCGGCGGTCTCCGAAGCCCGGCGCCCTCACCGCCGCGACCCTCATCCCGCCCCGTAGCTTGTTCACCACCAGTGCGGCCAGCAGCTCGCCTTCCACATTGTCCGCTACGACCAGAAACGGCTTGCCGGACTGCACCACGGCCTCAAGCAGCGGCAGCATCGGCATCAGGGCCGACAGCTTCTCTTCGCAGATCAGGATATACGGCTCTTCTAGTTCGACGATCTTCTTGTCATCGTTCGTAATGAAGCGCCGGGATATGTAGCCGCTGTCAAACTTAATGCTGGTGCTGACCATATCCCGAGATACTCCTGAGTCGACCGCGACAGACGGGTCAAGGAACTCGGTCCGGAACCTCTGCCATGAGGCGCATCAAATCGGATCGCCGAAATCTCAGATATGCCACCTCAGGGCTGTCGAGATCGTGAGTTAGCCAGAACTCTCGGGCGATCCCCCATTGTAGCACTAGACTTTGTAGCAGATGATTATCGGTTATCCGGTGAAGACCTCCGTGTTGGGCAGGCTGGACCTCTTCGGGTAGAGAAGGTCCGCTCGCCGCCTCATTCGGCCATTGGAGCGAACACCCGGCTTGGCACTGTAACGTCTGAGCCACAGCATCATCCCGGCACGCGAGTAGAGCGATCGCATGATAGAGAGTGCAACTCTCTTGGATCGGCCCAATACCTCCGCTGATCCCGCTCGGGGAAGGTGCGGGCAATCCAGCCCGAGGGGCAGGAGCGTTCGGGGATGAGCCTACCCCCATGGCGGCCGCCTCCGGTTGTTCCGGTTCGGCCGCCGTTGATTTATTCGTATCGGCGGATTGTACCGCGGTAGTCATCGGCCAAATGGCCAGAAGCCCCGCGCGCGGAAGGAGAGCGTCCCTCCAGTGAGGGTCGAGTTGCGCTGCCGGCATGGTCTTCATCAGAATTCTCCATCTTTCGTCGGGCGAGATGTCCGGCTTGTGGACACAGATGGCAGTCGCGCACCGGATGATAATGCTGCACTGCAGCATTAGTGCGATGCGCGGGCTGGAGGCTAGGCAATGGTACAATGTGCCTCGCCCATAAATACATGCCACATAACCATCGTCACGTCGCGCCACCGCCATAAGCGCCCACCGGAAACCCGGCACAGGCGGCCAAGATCACGGCGCCCCGGATCGTCAGCACACGCCCCGAGCAGGGCGTGGACGCTGCCGGCGCTCGAGACGCCGCCCCGGTCCACCGCTGCGGCTTTGGGGGCGGGAAGACCATTCCGCACTCATTCGGGATCGGCCTCTTAGTCATCTATTTTGATTCTCGGCCACAGATCCGCTCTATATTTTGGCAACAAGCCTCAATATCGTTCATCCGTGCAGCCGTAGATTTAACCCCGGGCCACACCTTTTTGGCCCCCACGTCTATAACATAGCAAAGCGGACCAGATGTTATCCCTTCATCGGCTAGAAATGTGCAGCACCATTCCTGAAGAACGGCAGAGACGTAACTAGCGGTATCTTCGCTGAGCGTGAAGGTCCTCACGAAATATAATTTCGTGGCGCCAATCAGCTTATTTTTGCCCTTGCCATCGGCACGTAATATGATTTCTGGTCTTACGCTGATTTCCACGTTGCGACAGGACAGCTTTGGCGGAAACGCCGCACCAAGCGACGGAGAAATCCCCTTTAGATCAACGTCATCGAGCATCCCCTCGAATGACTCCAAGGCATCAAGATTTAGCATTCACCCGTCGCTGCGAGCGGACCTTCTGAGGCTTTGCCTGCTCCAATATAGCCACAGTGTTGTAAATTCCGGAAAGGTCTTCGAGACCACTCTAAATACAAGAGGCAATAGCTTCGGAGGATTCCTTGTAATACATTCCCTTAAATTCGGTAGGATATTTCTGGTCTCTCAGTATTTGCCTTTGACGTGCCGCCTTTGCGGCCGTAAACTCAGCTAACTTGTTGATGCTTATGCGCGGCTGGTTGTTGGGAACCTTCGGCATCGGCCGTCTCCGGGAGGGCGAAATGGACGAGTACTTTGCGGCAACAAACCTCACTAACGCAACTGTCCTGTGTGTAGGGGCTATTACTCGAAAAGAAACTGAAGCGGCGAGGGGCGACGGCTTGGACGTGGACGGAACTGGGTACTATCTGTTTTTGGCAGACGAGGCCGCACCCGACGAACCCATCCAACTCGTTGGCAAGATATTCTCGCCGCTTCATGCGGAGAGGCTTTCTCGCCTATTCGAGCGTGGCCCAGATTAAGCCGGTCAATACCAAGCGCCCCCTGGAAGCGCAGCAATTTTTAGCACCACAAATCGAAAGCGGTCTCGGAACCTCGCAGTCTTCTGCGGCATTCCAGGTGTCGGATGCGTAACGGTGGGAAAATTGGGTCAAGATGGTTGCGTGTCCCCGATTTGAACCTGCGGCTGACTGTATCTCACCCAGGGGAAACCTTTTCGCAATCCGCGGGGTCCCAAAACTGTTTCCTTGCGTGTCCGGCTATCCAGCGAAATATATGGGTATTTTCTGGGTAGATTGGCCACGACTTACGGCTAATCTATTATCACGTAAGGATATTCGCAAATTTCGGTGCCCAGCAAGTTGTCTGTCCGGCAATCGTCGTGATCAGCCCGACGACATGCCCGATCTTTTCGGCGCCTTCGGCCAGCGCGCGCACAATCGCATCCGTCCGCTGTGCGTCCGCCACAGCTTTTTGAGTGATCTCCCCCGATTGAGCCACCTGTCGACTAATCTCCTTGATCGACGCCGCCAGCTCCTCGGCTGCAGCCGCTACGGTCTGCACTCCGACGCTGGCCGCCGCGGCTGCCGAAGCGACATTCGCCGCCTGCTGGCCAGTTTGGGCCGCCGTGCCGGTCATGGACTGTGCTGTCGCTTCCAGTTGCGTCGAATTGGACGCGAGAAGCCCAGCCATCTGTCCGACCTTCTTTTCAAAGCTGCTGACGAGGCCCGTCAGGAGATCGACCCGACGCTCCTTTGCCGCCTGCTCGGCCGCGGCAAGATGCTTAACCTTCGTCGTGTCACATGCGATCTTCATAATCCTGATGGGCTTGCTCTTTCGCCCAAGTATCGGGTTGTAGCTGGCTTGCAGCCAAATCTCGCGGCCGCCTTTCCCGAGACGTCGGAATTCCGCCGATTTGACTTCGCCGCGGTTGAGGTCCCGCCAGAACTGCTCGTACTCAGCCGTTCCGCGTGCGCCCGGCTCGAGAAACATGCTGTGATGTTTGCCGCGCACCTCGTCTAGCGTGTAACCGACGGTGGCCAGGAAGTTCTCGTTTGCGGTGATGATATGTCCATCGAGCGAGAAATCGATGGTCGCGAACGCCTTATCGATCGCCGTCAATTTCGCGGCCATCGAGCTACGGCGGAACAGGGAAAACAAGCCGGGCATGGCGATTCACCTAAAATCTAGCTCGCCTATAAACATCAAAATGTTTTCGAAAGGTTAACCGGTGGCGAATATTGACATCTCCGTGGCGCTTGTCGTGGCGGCGATGGGCGCCGATCCTATTCGGTGACGGACGACACGACACGACACACGAGCACGGCAGAAAAGCGCTAGACCGTCATCTCCCGCCTCTGATGCGCTCGCCCGATACGTGCCATCTCCTCGTTATGGCCGGCGATCACCCGCACCCCTTCGTCCAACCGCTCGACGATAGTCCCGGGCGTACAACCCTCCAGGAACGCGATCCGGTTACGCCGGCACGCCGCGAACACCTTGTCGCGCGCCGCCTGCATCACTGGCGGATACGGGTCGCGCAGCAGCTTCACCGATCCTAGCGACAAACTAAGGTCCCCAGGGCCCATCTCGGCAAAACCAAGCCCCGGCACGGCACAGATGGCATCGGCATTGGCGATCCCTTCCGGGCTCTCCAGCTTTACCCCCAGCAGCAACTCTCCACGCGGGTTCAGCGGCCACGGATCACAACGATCCATATAATCCTCGCCGGACACCCCCCAGACCGGGGCCGCACTGGTTTCCGACCCACGCCCGCGGGTACCGATCCCCAGTCTCCCCTCCCGCGCCCGAGGCCGTACCGCGCCATCCAACCGAGCCTCCGGCGGCGGTAATCCAGGATCGACACCATTGGAATGGTGCGGATACCGGCAAGCCTCCACGAACGCCCGCACCGCGTCCGCCGTCTCCGCCTGGCACAGCAGAATCCCATGCGCCCCACGTCCCAGGATCTGACGAAATTGCCAGGCATTGAAGCGAACATTCGCCTCGTCCGTGCCGTTGACCGGAGCCTCTACAATCAACGCCGGGGTGCGGTGACCCGATCGGGTCGGCCCGCCATCCCCCAACCCCCGCATATACGCCTCGAGACCGGTCATATCGAACGCCCCATGCTCCATCCCGACATTGATATAATCGGCCCAGGTGCCGGCGTCGTGGCACCCCTGCTCATGGGTCAATACGTGGCCGCTATGCTCGCCGTCGTAATAAATCGCCTGCCCCTGCTCCAGCAGTTCGATGGCTCGGTTGATACGATGCGCCATGTGGCTCCTCCCGGTCTGGCGTCTAATCCTGCCCCCATCAACCGCATGGTGAAAGAGCGCCGGTGCTGATACACGGCGCCGTTATGACGTCGAAGCGCTCCGACCGCACCTCCGAACTGCTCCGCCGTCTGTGGCGCGACCACCTGATCCACCACAAACCGAGGCTGCTGCTGGTCACCGCCCTGACCCTGCTGATGGCCGGTGCGACCGCGCTCTACCCTGTGGTCATCAACCATGCCTTCGACATGTTCACCAACCACGATCGGCGCATCCTGTACCAAATCCCGGCGTTGGTCGTGGCCGTCACCGGGATAAAGGCCCTCGCTCAGTATTTTCAAAACGTCCAGGTCCAGCAGATCGTGCTGCTGGTCATTCGCGAGCTACAAGGACGGATGTTCGCCCACCTCACCCGCGCCGACCTCGCCCGCATGGAACGGGAGGCGCCCGCCCAGCTGGCGGCCCACTTCACCACCGACGCCGCCACGATTCGGGAGGCACTGACCCGTGCGGTCAATGGCATTGCCGACGTGGTCACCGTAATCGGCCTGATTGCCAGCATGATCTACCTGAACTGGCTGCTGTCGCTGATCGCCGCGGCAATGTATCCCGTGGCGATCCTGCCGATCGAGCGCATCGGCCAGCGCGTCCGCCGCGCTTCCGGCGGCATGCAGGAACGCGTGGGCGAGACCGCCGCTCTGCTGAATGAGAGTTTCGCACAGGCCCGCACCGTCCGCGCCTACCGATTGGAGGCGCAGGAAACAGACCGCGCCGAAGCCGCCTTCTCCCAGCTCTACAAGTCCCTGTTGCGGATGACAAAAAGCCGCTCCAGGGTAGACCCGGTACTGGAGGTCCTGGGCGGTGGCGCGGTCGCTGCCGTCATTGGCTTCGAGGGCTGGCGCGCCGCCGTCAGCGACCATGCGCTCGGGGATTTCACCGGCTTCGTCGCCGCCTTGCTGATTGCCGCCCGCCCGCTTCGCGCCCTCGGAACGCTGAACGCCGCGCTGCAAGAAGGCCTGGCGGGGATGGTCCGCGTCTTCGCCATCATCGATGAGCAGCCCACGATCAAGGATGCCCGCGATGCCGTCCCGCTACCCCCCGGCCGCGGACTTGTGGCGTTCGACAACGTTCGCTTCGTCTACCCCGACGGCCGTGAGGGCTTGCGAGGCCTCTGCTTCGAGGCGCTTCCCGGTACCACCGTCGCCCTGGTCGGGCCGTCCGGCGGCGGCAAGTCCACTGCGCTTGCCATGATCCCGCGCTTGCAGGATGCGTCCTCCGGCGCGGTGCGGATCGATGGCGCTGATGTCCGGACGATCACACTGGCCAGCCTGCGGGACAGCATTGCCTATGTCGGCCAGGACGCGCTGCTGTTCGACGACACGGTTGCAGCGAATATTGCCATGGGCCGCCCTGACGCCTCACGCCCCGAAATCGAGGCTGCCGCCGAGGCCGCAGCCGCGTCCGGCTTCATCGCGGCGTTGCCGTTGGGATACGAGACCGTGGTCGGACCCGGCGGTCAGCGCCTGTCCGGCGGCCAGCGCCAACGTGTCTCGTTGGCCAGGGCATTGCTGCGCGACCCCCGCATTCTGCTCCTGGACGAAGCCACCAGTGCGCTTGATACCGAAAGCGAGGCCGCGGTGCAGGCGGCACTCGCAACGCTTCGAAGAGGCCGAACCACCATCGTAATCGCTCACCGGCTGTCCACCGTGCGCGATGCTGACTTGGTTGTGGCGCTTGCAGATGGCCGGGCACAGGAAAGTGGCACCCATGTCCAACTCATCAACCGGGACGGACTCTATTCCAGACTGGTGAAAAGCCAGAGCTTGCTTGTCGCATGACCGGGATGTTCGCCCGGTCGTGAGCAACAGGGCGGGACCGTGATCCCGCCCCCAATGTCGCTAGTCCGACTGTTTCGCGGCGTCCAGCACGCGCTGCTTAACCTGCGGATTGTTTTGCGCGGTGCGCATAACGGTCGTGTATTCCTGCATCGAAATCCCGTGGGACTGAATGGCCTGCACCGCCTCGGCGTTAGCCTGCTCGCTTAGGCCCTTCTTCTGCTCCGGCGAGGCGGAGATTCCATCTGCCCCTGGTATTTCTCCTGCAATTTCGCGACGTCGTGCAGCGCCGCTCCGGCTTTGCCGATGGTTTGGTCAGGGATGGCGGCGGGGCTTGCCTGGGTGCCTGGCGTCTGCGCCATGCCCAGTGCTGGGGACAAGGCAAGGGTGGCGGTTGCGGCCAAGGTTACGATATGTCGCATGTCAAAGCATCTCCCGAGCCGCGTCGACCAGCCGGCGTTCAAGATCCTCGTCGGACTCGGCGGCCTGAAGCACCGCGTTATAGTCCTGGATCGAAATCCCCTGCTCGTCGATCACGCGTTCCGCCGCAGCACGCGCCTTGTCGGCCAACACCTCTCGGGTGTCGTCGTCTACTTCGGACTCCGCCTGCATCGCGTAATCCTGCTGAATTCGGGCGACCAGACCGGCGGCCGAACCGACCCTGGTCACCATGTCCTGAGAGACAGTGTCCGGGTTGGTTTGAAACGGTGCCATTTCTCTCTCCGTTATTGCCTTAAGGTGTGATCTGTTCGGATCACCCGAGACCCCAACGAGGGTCCGTCCATCGGGTTCAAAGAAAATCGGGCCGCCCTTTGCGGATGATCGCCGAAACGCTGTATGAAGGCCGAACTCCTGACCGAGGAAATTCTCATGGCACCGCCGCCCGTCATTCGCCTTCACCCCGAGGACAACGTCGTCATCGCACGCGCCACCCTCTTGCCCGGGGCTCCGGTTGGCGAAAACGTGCTGGCCACCCAGCGCATTCCGGCCGGGCACAAGGTCGCGGTTCGCGCGATCGCGCAAGGAGAAGCGATCCGGCGCTATGGGCAGATCATAGGCTTTGCTTCCGCCGCCATCTCGCCGGGTGAGCACGTGCACGTGCAAAACTGCGAAATGGGGGATTTCGCCAAGGATTATGCCTATGGCGTCGATGCCCGTCCGACCGATTTCTTCGAGCCGGCGGCGACGTTCCAGGGCATTCGCCGGCCGGACGGGAAGGTTGCCACTCGCAACTACATCGGCATCCTGACGAGCGTGAACTGCTCGGCGCACGTGGCCGGGGTCGTGGCGGATATGTTCCGGCGCAATCCGTTCACCGGCGACGATCCCCTGGCGGATTTTCCGAATGTTGACGGAGTGGTCGCGCTGACCCACAAGACCGGCTGCGGGATGACCCAGGACGAGCCGTTGCGGGTGCTCCGCCGCACACTGGCCGGCTACGCCCGGCATCCCAATTTCTCCCACGTTATCGTCTTGGGCCTGGGCTGCGAGGTGAACCAGATCGGTGGTTTGATGGAGGAGCAACGGCTCGCCGGCCGGCTGAAGGCGATGGACATCCAGACCATGGGCGGCAGCCGTAAGACCGTCGCCGCCGGCGTGTCTTTCGTTAAAGACATCCTGGCGGAGTTCGAACCAGGTGACCCGCGTGACCGTGCCGGCGGCGGATTTGACGGTCGCCCTGCAATGCGGCGGATCTGATGGTTACTCAGGCGTATCGGCCAATCCTGCGTTGGGTGCGGCGAGCGATCTATTGGTACGCCATGGCGGCACCGTGATCCTGTCGGAAACGCCGGAAACCTACGGTGCGGAACATCTATTCACGCGCCGGGCAGTGTCCCAGGAAGTAGGCGAAAAACTGGTGGGACTAATGCGCTGGTGGGAGGATTACACGCGGCAGGAAGGTGCGGAGATGAATGCCAATCCATCCCCCGGCAACAAAGCCGGCGGCCTGACCACGATCCTGGAAAAGTCGCTCGGTGCAATGGCTAAGGCCGGCAGCACCAACCTTGTCGACGTGGTCCGCTATGCAGAGGAAGTGAAGGCGCACGGCTTCGTCTTCATGGACACGCCGGGCTACGATCCCGTCGCCGCAACGGGTCAGGTAGCGGGCGGCGCCAACCTCGTGTGCTTCACCACCGGGCGTGGTAGCGTGTTTGGCTGCAAGCCTGCGCCATCGATCAAGCTCGCGACCAACACGCCAATGTTCAAGCATATCGAAGACGATATGGATGTGAACTGTGGCACCGTGCTGGACGGTGACGAAACGGTACAGCAAGCGGGCCAGCGGATTTTCGACCTGATCTTGCGGGTGGCGTCGGGAGAGCGAACCAAGAGCGAGCAATTCGATTTTGGGGCGGCAGAATTCGCCCCCTGGGTGCTTGGCGCTACGATGTAGTCGCTTAAGCTCGGCGGCATTAGCGGAACGATTATGCCGGTCTATTTGCCGGCGTCACCATGCCGCTTTGTCATCTGCTGGCCCGTTCCCCTCCGGCGGGGGCAGGCTCTATAATCGCCCCGCACAGTAGCGCACGGTGGCCCGGTGTCTCTCGACGAACTCGCCAATTTCCTGAATTCCAGCAGCGCTCCGCAGGGTGCATGGACTTGTCCGAATTGGACGGATTTCTGGCCGGCCTGGTCGCTGGGCCCGAAATCGTGCCGCGCGAGGACTGGTTGGCCGAGGTGTGGGACAATGAAGAACCGGACTACCTCGACGAGGCGGAGCAGGAGTCCGTCGAACAGGCGATCTTCGACCGCTACGCCGCCATCGAATCTGGGTTGAGTGCCACCCCGCTCGGTTATACGCAATTTTGTGGCAGGACGAGGCCGGGACTACGGTGGCGGAGGACTGGGCCGCGGGGTTCATGCAGGCCGTCAGCCTTCGTGCCAAGGCCTGGCAACCGGCGCTGGCGGATGAGGATGCCTCCATGCTGCTGATCCCGATCGCCAGCCTGGCCGGCATGACGCTGCCGGAGTCCGAACGCGGTGGACAGGCGATGTCCGACGACGCACTCGAGGGTCTGATGCAGGACGCGGAGCAGGTATTGCCGGTATGTGTTCTGGGCTTGCGCCGGTTTTGGCAGGATAGGGCGTCGGGCGTCGGGATGGTCCGCCATTGAAAGCACAATCGCGCCGTGTGGAACGTTACCGGCGCGTGATTTATGCGACCAAACAATGAGTGCGAAAGCTTGACTTCGCGCCGCTGGCAAATCTTCGCCCGGTCGGTATCAGACAGATTTGATAAATGTTGCGGAAACCCAGCGAGTGGCCGGCCGTTCTCCTATTATGCCCGATCCGCGAACCGCCCGACGCCTGGCCTGGATCGGCGTTCCGGTCGCGTTACTGATCGCGCTGGCGGCGTTCTGGAATTGGGATTGGTTCATCCCGATCATGCAGTCGCGTGCTTCGGCGGCGATTGGGCGCCCTGTCACCATCTCTCATCTACATCTCCGCCTGGGCCGCGTCGCAACGGTAACCGCTGAAGGCGTGGTGGTTGCCAATCCGCCCGGCTGGCCGAGTGGCGATCCGCCGTTCGTGTCGATCAAGTCACTAACAATCCAAGGAGACGCCTGGGGCTATGTTCGCGGCAATGGCCTCGTAATTCCCATGATCGAACTAGACGGTCCGCGCGTCCTAGCCGCTGAAACGAAAGATGGCGCCGCGAACGTTCGGCTTTCCACTGGCGGCGGGGGCAGCGGTTCGTTGAAAATCGGTACCGTGCGCATCATCGACGGCGATGCGCACGTGGTAATCCCCCCGTTGAAAGCCGATTTTAGCGCGAAGATCGAAACCCAGGGTGATGGCGAGGCCGCCAAACTTGTGGTGGATGCCAAGGGCACCTATGCCGCGCAACCGATTACGGCGCGATTGGTGGGTGGGGCTCTACTATCCCTGCGTGATGCCAAAAATCCTTGGCCGGTGGAGTTGAATGTCGAGAATGGGCCGACGCACGTCAGCCTCGACGGCACCTTGCAAGACCCGGTCGCGTTCGAGGGCGCGGATGTCCAGCTAAAGCTCAGCGGTCCGGATATGGGATTGTGGGAGCCGCTGGTTGGCTTTCCGATTCCGAAAACAGCTGCCTATCAGCTTACGGCCAAGCTTGACGTCCACGGTCTGGATAAGATTTGCTTCACTGATCTTCAGGGGCACCTCGGGAACTCCGACATCGCCGGCACGATCGAGGAGCAACCGAGTGGAACTGAGGTCGCAGGCAAGACGAAGCCGGTGGTGACAGTGAACTTGCGGTCGAACCGTGTCGATCTGGCGGATCTGAACGGGTTCATCGGCGGAACGCCCGCCCGGCCCAATACCGCCGATGCCACGCCTGAACAACGCGAAGCCGCGGCCAAGGCGAGCGCCAGCCCAAAGTTGTTGCCTGATACGCCGATCAGCGTGCCGCGGCTCGATTGGGCGGATATTCACCTGCACTATCACGGTGCGCATATCTTGGGCCGCAATATTCCGCTGGACGACCTGACTGTCGCCCTCGATGCGGTGGGCGGACGGATCACCATCCATCCGATCAGCTTTGGCGTCGGCAAAGGGCAACTGACCGGCAACGTCGATCTGACGCCCGAGTTCGGCAAGACCGTGCACGCGAAGATCGATTTGCGTATGCGCAATCTGGATGTTTCTCGGATGATGGCGGCGACCATACGTTCGAGGGCGCCGGGTCGGTCAGCGGCGTTGGAGCGATCGACTCAACCGGAGACTTGTTGGCGTCGCTGATGGCGAATGGCAATGGCGAGGTCAAGATGGCGATGGCCGGCGGGGATTTGTCGGCGGTGCTGGTTGACCTTACCGGTTTGCAATTCGGCAACGCGCTGCTATCCGCACTGGGCGTGCCAAATAAAACGCAGGTGCAATGCTTTGTTGGCGATCTGGGAATGCATCGCGGCGTCCTCGAGTTCAAAACCATGACGCTCGACACCGGGGAGGGCATCACCAATGTCGGTGGCAACGTCGATCTGTCGAAGGAAACCATCCATCTGGCGTTGAAGACGGACGCGAAGCATTTCTCCGTGGGATCGCTGCCGACGCGTATCAACATCAGTGGCACGTTCAAGGCCCCGAAAATCCGGCCGGGCGCCGAAGTAGGGGCCCGCGCGGGGGCGGTGGCAGGGTTGGCCGCTTTGTTCGCACCGTTAGCGATCCTGCCTACGATCCAATTCGGCACCTCGGAGGCGGAGGACGCGCGCTGCGGCGAGTTGCTGCAACAAGCTCGGGCGAGTGCCGGGGGTAAGGCGCTGCCACGACCGATCCAGGGCGCATCAGCAGAGCACTGAGTTGCATCCTGTTGGCTGACGTGGCTTCCTGAGCACCGTCTGTTCAGGAGGGACCCAATGGCATTCTACGAACTGCGCCAATACAAAGTACTGCCCGACCAAATGGCGGGCTGGGTGAAGATCATGGAGGAAGAGATCATCCCGTTCCAGGTTTCCAAAGGGATGGTGATTACCGGCAGCTTCCAGGGTGAAACCGACTCGTCAGTTTATATCTGGCTGCGTCGGTTCGAGAGCGAGGAGCAAAGGGTGGCGCTCTATGCCGCGGTCTACGAGTTGGAGTACCTGGAAAACCCAGATCGCGCCGCGTGTGCCTGAGTATCTGGACCGCTCGGCAATCGTGGTGACGCGGATCGTGCCAACAGCGAAATCTACGGTTCAGTAGTGGGGAAGGGGCGGTTACGCCGCCCCACCGTGCTGGGCCGGATTCGAACCCTTGATTTCGCGGCCTTTGGCCTGCGAAAAAGCATCGGTAACCCTTGGGGAACAAACGTGCCGCCGACCAAGCCACTCACCGAGGGCCAGAAAGCGTACGAAGCCCGGCGCGCTGCCAAGGCCGGTATGAGCCTCGAAAAATGGCTCTCCAGCAAAGAGCGCGAGCGGGAGGCCGAAGCAAAGGCCGCGCTAAAGGCCGTCACCGTTGCCAAGCCGCCGAAGCCGCCGGGCTTTTTCGGGCGTTTGCTGGAGCGCGCTCAAAAGCCGCTTGGATCCTAGCCTAGCCGCCCACGCCGACTGGAGCATCGATCCGCGCAAGCGATGGGTGACCATCGCGCGACGAACAACGGCTGGCTGGAGTTTGACCGCACCCCGGCTTGTTGCAGATGTCTCAACCTTTCTATCGCGCCTTGATACCATGGCCGCGGGCGGTGCGGTCGCACTAGGCGTCGATCTGCCGATAGGCCTACCCCGAGCCTACGCCGCCACTCGCCCGGAGCCGGATTTTCCAACCTTCTTGCGCGATGTTGGAAGCCTGCCGGACTTCTTCAGCGTCTGCTCTACATTGGCGGACATTCGGCAGGGGCGTCCATTCTATCCGGCCCGAGGCATCGCCGGGATGACCCGTCTCTCCCACGCGCTCGCGCTCGGCTTACCCGACGCCTCGGCACTGTCCAGAGCATGCGACCGGGCGACGGCAGAGCGGCCAGCGGGGGCGCCGTTGTTCTGGACGCTGGGCGCCAACCAGTCCGGGAAGGCCGCGATCGCCGCTTGGAAACAGATGATCCTGCCGGCACTGACCGAAAACGCGAAACTTCGGTTGTGGCCGTTCGAGGGTTCGTTCCGGTCCCTGCTGTCCCCAGGCTCGATTGCTCTCGCGGAAACCTACCCGGCCGAGGCGCTGCGTCACCTTGGCATCCGATTGCGCGGCAGCAAGCGCCGGCACGCTGACCGCTGTGCTACCGCCGGCATGTTGGTAACGGCGATGGATCAGCAGGGTGCCACACCGGACGACGCGATGCGTCAAGCGATCCTCGATGGCTTCGGTGCCGACGCCTCTGGGGAAGACCGCTTCGACAGTGTTCTGGGGGTGCTGTGCGTACTGAATCTCCTTGCGGGCTATCGGCCGGATACCGCACCCGCTGACCCGTGGATCACGCGCTGGGAGGGCTGGGTGCTAGGGCAAACCGCAATGCCTTCTGGATGGCTCGCAGTATCGGACCAGCTTTCTGCTGAGGCAAACGTCAGAGGGTACTGATTCGCGAACCGTCTGCCCTGTCGGGCATAATCCGGCGCGAAAGGCGATCTTCGAGTTCGACAAGCCGGTGCGCAGCGCCGCGGTTAATTAGTCAGGACACGACCAAGCGCCGTGTATGCCCGAGCCTCCCGCGCGTTTAGTCTGACGGAAGGTTAATCAGATTGCGCGCCATCTCCGGCTGGCCGGCGTGCCAAAGGGGTCCGCCGCTATCCGAAATCGTTGATCCTGGGCGATCCACCCTTGTGCCGCAGCCTCAGAATCGAACCCCGCGGCCGTCTGAGGCAGTGCGCCAACTCTCATGATTTCAACGACGAAGCTATCGTCCTCTCGATGGACAATGCGATAAGAAGTATCTGCCATCAGGCATGATGACATGACGACGTCTTCATTGCACGTGGAGATGGCGTCTGCAGAGTGATCACGTGACGGTTGGAGAACTCAACCAACGATTACGGCGGCTCCGGCCGCGCAGTCGTCGCATCCTCCTCGCGAGCGACGATAGCGGCAGCCCGGCGGACGGTTATGTCTTTTAGGCTATGCACGCCGCCCGCGGTGGTTGCGAGCTTCACCTCGCCCTGCTCATCGTAAATCGCTACGATATGACGGAGCTGCACCACCACCAAGCCGCCCGCGGCAGCTTCGAATGTGACCCAACTCACCGGGCGCCGCGAGATATCATCAGCTTGATATAGTCCGCGCGGCTGGTGCCGTCGTAGGACATGCCAAATGGCTTCTTCTCCGTAGTGGCCGTCTTCGTTTCCGCCGCTACGGGCTTAGCTCGCTTCATCTTTGCGGTTGTGGGGGGCACAATCGGACGTGCGACGGCTACACTGAGTTCCGTGGCCTGACGGCTCGATCCGTCGGCGCGACCTTCTCGCCAAGACGCAACGTCCTTGCGCAACTGATCCTTAAGTGCATCTGCGCCGTCATCTCCCGCCGGTGTGGGATCATCCCGGTCCGGGTCGTCGATGGTCGCTGCGCTCATAATTTTTCCTTTTGGTAAGTTAACGCTGGGTAACGTCTATCTAAGATCTAACGTCAATAGTCCCGGCAGGCATATTGAGCAAAAGCCGCTAGATGGCGCAGACACCAGTATCTGGGCCGGTTTAGGCCGGGTGTCTCGCATGATTTGACAGTCCATAAGTGCGCATGTTCGCTTGAAAATGCAAGTCTGCCGCCGTGAACCCCTGGCAAGGTGGCCTAAAAACCTCTAAAGCTGAAGCTCTCGAGAGACGCTGCCGCCATGAAGCCGCATCTCGCGCCATCTTTCATGCCTCCTCGAATGCTGCGGGCAATCGTCCGGCCTTGAAAATTATAGTCGGCTCATCGTCGTATTCGCCCAATTCCGCGTCACCCGAAGTCGAAAAAGCGACGACACCCGCCCGAGTTGATACGAGGTCCTGGGCTCTCTTGTGTGCGAGTTCGAGTGACCGGCAACGGACGAGAGTGTCGGCGGTTAACCGAGTGCCTTTGCCGAGTTTAAATGCTTGAACGAGAAAAAGGGTCTCACGCGCCATAGAAAATTGTTCCTAATCCTGCGACATCAGTTCGAATTGCCAACCGAACCAACCTTGAAACAAGGACTATCATGCAGATCCGAGTCGGCTACGAAATCGTCTATGACTGCGTTCAACCGACGCCGATGGTGTTGATGCTGCACGTCCACCATTCGCGGGTGGCCGATATCGTTGTTCCGGACCATCTGGTGACCGAGCCGGCTTTGCCGGTCCGTGCCTATCACGACACGTTCGGCAACTGGTGCAGTCGGATCGTGGCACCCGCCGGTCGGACCCGGATCGCCAGCACGGCTGTCGTCAACGATGCCGGCTTGCCAGACCCGAGCGTGCCGTCGGCACGGCAACACGCAGTGGAGGACCTACCGGACGATGCGCTAGTGTTCCTGCTGGGAAGCCGATATTGTGAGACGGACCGGCTGTCGGAGACGGCCTGGGCGCTGTTTGGCCAGACGCCGACCGGATGGGGTCGGGTACAGGCGATATGCGACTTCGTCCACAAGCATATCGTTTTCGACTACATGGCCGCGCGCTCCACCAAGACGGCATGGGAAGTCTACAATGAGGGGCGTGGCGTTTGTCGCGACTACGCTCATCTTGCCGTCGCGTTCACGCGCGCCATGAATATTCCCGCGCGATACTGCACCGGATACCTAAGCGACATCGGTGTGCCGCCGCCGCACTCGCTGATGGATTTTGCCGGTTGGTTCGAAGCCTACCTGGACGGTAACTGGCACACCTTCGACCCACGCAACAACAAGCCGCTGTTTGGGCGCGTGCTCATCGCGCGTGGCCGTGACGCGGTCGATGTTCCGATCAGCAACACCTTTGGCCCAAACACCCTTGTCAGCTTCAAGGTGGTAGCGGACGAGGAGGTCGTGGCGAAAGGCTAAGGCTTGAGGGAAATCGGACGCTGGCCGGTAGGGAATGCGACCCCTATCAATTTCGTTTTAGCATCGACAGCATCCGCGGTTACCTCAGCGGAGATTCTTGGCCAGGGCACTTTCGAGCCCCGCCGGACTCGTCGTCGACAATTCCAGTGCGGCTCGACGCTTGGCCTCGCGACGAATCAAGCGCGCCGAAAACGTCTCGAAGACAGCATCAGGCTTGTCATCGTCGGGCATCTCGGTCCCCCGAAGAGCCTGCCACACCACGTCGGTGCGGCAGGTTCCAGCGTTTTAAGCGATTAGGCGGCTTCTGCGGGGGGGTCGACGTGCTCGCCGACCATCGCCTCGGTAGTGATCATCAGGCCAGCCACGGAGGCCGCATGCTGCAGCGCGCAGCGCACGACCTTGGTCGGATCGATGATGCCGGCCTTGACCAGGTCCTTGAAGGTGCTGGTCTGGGCGTCAAAGCCGTAGTTGTACTCGTCCTTTTCCAGCGTCTTGCCGGAAATGACAGCACCATCTTCGCCGCCGTTGGAGGCGATCAGACGTAGCGGGGTGAGGACGGCTTTACGGACGATCTCGATCCCAACGCGCTGGTCGTCGTTGTCCGGCTTTAGCTTCAGCAGGATTTGCGACGCTCGGGCCAAGGCGACTCCACCGCCGGGAACAATGCCTTCCTCGACCGCCGCTCGTGTTGCGTGCAGAGCGTCATCGACGCGGTCCTTACGCTCCTTCACCTCACTCTCGGAGGCGCCACCGACGCGGATAATGGCTACACCGCCCGCCAACTTGGCCAGGCGCTCCTGCAGTTTCTCCTTGTCGTAGTCAGAGGTGGTTTCCTCGATCTGCGCCCGGATCTGGCCGCAACGCGCCTGGATGTCGCCCTTCTTGCCGGCACCCTCTACGATCGTGGTGTTTTCCTTGTCGATCAGCACCTTCTTCGCGGAGCCCAGCATGGCGAGGGTGACATTCTCGAGCTTGATACCGAGGTCCTCGCTAATCACATCGCCCTTTGTCAGGACGGCGATATCCTCCAGCATCGCCTTCCGGCGATCGCCGAAGCCGGGTGCCTTCACGGCCGCGACTTTCAAGCCGCCCCGCAACTTGTTCACCACCAGGGTCGCAAGAGCCTCGCCTTCGACGTCCTCGGCGATGATCAACAAGGGACGGCCGGATTGCGCGACGGCTTCCAGCACCGGCAGGATCGACTGCAAGTTCGACAGCTTCTTCTCATTGAGCAGGATGTAAGGGTTTTCGAGCTCAACGGTCATTTTCTCGGCGTTGGTGATGAAGTACGGCGACATGTAGCCGCGGTCGAACTTCATGCCTTCCACGACGTCGAGTTCCGTCACCATGCCCTTGGCCTCTTCGACGGTGATGACGCCCTCATTGCCGACCTTCTGCATCGCCTCGGCAATCATCTTCCCAATCTCGGGCTCGCCGTTGGCTGAGATCGTGCCGACCTGGGCGGTTTCCGACTGCGTCGTGATCTTCTTGGAGCGCTTCTTCAGCTCCTCGACCAGCGCCACAACAGCCTTGTCCACGCCACGCTTGACGTCCATCGGGTTCATGCCGGCGGAAACCGCCTTGGCACCCTCGCGAACGATCGATTGCGCCAGCACGATTGCTGTCGTCGTGCCGTCGCCGGCAATGTCATTGGTCTTCGACGCCACTTCCCGCACAAGCTGAACGCCCATGTTCTCGAACTTGTCCGACAGCTCGATTTCCTTGGCGACCGAGATCCCATCTTTGGTCATGCGTGGTGAGCCGTAGCTCTTGTCGATCAGCACGTTGCGTCCCTTGGGACCCAGTGTGACCTTCACGGCCTCGGCGAGCATATCGACACCGCGCATCATGCGCTGGCGGGCATCGCCACCAAACCGAACGTCCTTCGCAGGCATTTGCGTATCCTTCCCGAAATCGAATGTAAGCCGGTTCGCCGAACCGGCGGAGACCGGTGACGCAGTTCCTGGTGGTTCACCAAGCGCAGCACTCGCACTTCTATGAGTACCGAGAGGGGCGCCCTGGGTCGACCACAATCACCGCCCCGACAAAGATGTTTCGCCGGCGTGCAAGCATTAGCACTCCTCCTATGCGAGTGCCAAGAGATATTCTTCGGCCCTTTTGGGGATGGGTGGCGCTAGCTGCATGTGGCAATGGCGCTCCGAGATCAGGAACCTGGTACGAAGCGACCCTTTATCGCTACCTGGCAAATCCGTGCACCGTTGTCCCGTGGCGCCCGGCGACGCCTCAGAGTGACACCGCACCGCAACCGCACAGTAGGTTGACAACTTCTAACTTGGGGATGCTGACTGCGCTTTAAAAATCGGGCACGGCTCGCCTTGCCGGCTAGGCCGATCTCCGTTGGGGATATTGAGCGAGATGGTGATGCATTCGAAGATCATCCTGGTGGCTGCGGTCATAGTAAGTGGCACCGGGGCAGCGAGGGCTCAGGATGCCGCCGCTGGTGCGCCAGTGTTCAAGACGCAGTGCAGCATCTGCCACTCGGTGGTCGAAGGCAAAAATCTCGTCGGGCCCAGCCTGTTCGGCGTGGTTGGGCGGCAAGCGGGGCAGATCTCGGGATTCCACTACTCGCCGGCGAACAAAAACTCTGGACTGACATGGGACGCGGCGACGCTGGATCGGTATCTGACTGATCCCCAGGCCGTGGTGCCGAAGACCACCATGCCGTACCCTGGTTTGAAAGACGATACGAAGCGCGCCAACCTCATAGCTTATTTGTCCACGCTGCATTGATCGCAGCAGCACGGCCGAGGGTAAACCAAACGGTGTATCTCGCCTGCGAAATCCCATATAATGAGTAGCTTTAAACGCGGGTGGGCAAATTGGCGGCAGCAGAAATCACGACGGCTATGGTATCGGCGGCTTTCGGCGCAACGGCAGCGCAAGCGAAACCACGTGACGGCGATCCGTTCCGCGTGGGTGACTACGTCGTTTATCCAACCCATGGTGTAGGCAAAATCGATAAAATCGGGTCGGAAGAGATCGGTGGACACAGGCTTGAGCTGATCACCATCTCATTTGATGAAAACAAAATGACGCTGCGCGTTCCCGTAGCCCAAGCCAGGGTGACCGGATTGCGTAAGCTCGCGACGCCGGAGGTCATGGCGCAGGTCATGACGATCCTGTCCGGGCGCCCCCGTGTCAGCCGATTGATGTGGGCGAAGCGGGCCCAGGAATTTCAGGCGAAGATCAATTCCGGAGACCTGAAGGCGGTCGCGGAGGTGTGTCGCGATTTGCAAAGTGCGGCGAACGGGTCGGCGCCTAGCTATAGCCAGCGGAACCTGTTCGAGTTGGCAATCGACCAACTCGCCGGGGAATTCGCCGGTGTAGTCGGAACCGACAAAGCAGATGCAATCGTCAAGCTCACGCAGAAGCTAGTTGATGGAAGGACGGCTGACACCGCGCGTTCGGATCGAATGGCGGAAGAGGCCGAGGCGAAGTCGGCTGGTCTCGCGGTATCGGTGGGGCAAGCCGCCGCCGTTCAATAGGGTCTTAGGCAACCGCTTTATCCCGAAGCACATCGAAGGGATGCAACATGGTATTCAAACCGAATTATAATCATCAGCGCGCCGAGCGCGACCGCGCAAAGCAGGCGAAGAAGGAAGCGAAATTGCGGGAACGCGAGGATGCCGCGGCGGTACACCGTAAGGCCGAACAGGATGGCACCGCGCCAGCCGAAACGGAACCCGCTGAAACGGACAATTCGTAATGATCGGTTGTTGAACGAAGGAGCTAGACAAAGCGACGACCAACACTACCTTTCGCGCGGTTTGCTACGACTTGTGCTCGACGAGACCTTCACTGCCGATCGGAGAGCCCGGCGTAAATCACCTATACCCGCTCTGATTGATCCCTGGCTCCCCGGTTTTCGGCAGAAAGGATAGGGCAGCTATGCAGCGAGCGACGCCACGGGTCAGCCGGATCTTGGAGACGTCTCTGTACGTGGAGGATTTAGTACGCTCGCGCACATTCTATGAGCGGGTTTTCGGCTTCTCCACCATGTTCGATGACGAACGCATGTGCGCGATGGAGGTACCCGGGGAGCAGGTTTTGCTGCTGTTCCGGCACGGGATGACCGACAAGCCGGCACCTGTGCCGGGCGGCCTCATCCCGCCGCATCATGGGCGTGGTGCGCTCCATCTGGCGTTCGCTATCCCGATGCGCGAATTGGCGGCGTGGGAGGAGCACCTATCTCGCCAGGAGGTCGCGTTGGAAAGTCGGATCAGTTGGCCCGCAGGTGGGATCAGCCTTTACTTCCGCGATCCTGATGGGCATTCGCTTGAGGTGGCGACGCCGGGTTTGTGGCCAAACCGGTAAGCAGCAAGTAAAACCCGGCAGGTGGCTGCACATCGGCGGCCTGCTCCTGGTCGAGGTTATGTGGACCGCTCATAGGCTTGCGTTCGTCCGAACCCCTTCGTAGCGTCGGAGGATACCAGGAGACGGACGATGAATGGCGCTGAAAGTCTCGTGCATTCGCTGCTGAGAAGCGGCGTCACGACGTGTTTCTCAAACCCCGGCACGTCGGAAATGCACTTCGTCGCGGCGCTCGATCGCGTTCCCGGCATGCATTGCGTCTTGGGTCTGTTCGAAGGCGTAGTGACTGGTGCCGCTGACGGCTACGCACGCATGGCCGGTAAGCCGGCCGCCACGCTACTGCATTGCGGTCCCGGCCTGGCGAACGGCTTGGCCAATCTGCACAATGCTCGCCGCGCTACAACACCGGTCGTCAATATCGTCGGCGACCAGGCGACCTACCACCGACCCTTGGACCCTCCGCTGACGGCCGACACCGAGGGATGGGCGCGCGGCGTTTCCGGCTGGGTCCGTACATCCATCGATGCGCGTGCGGTCGGGGGCGATGCCGCCGCGGCGGTGCAGGCCTCCATGATTGCACCCGGGCAGGTGGCGACGCTGATCCTTCCCTCCGACACATCCTGGAACGACGGCGGCGTGGTCGCCGAAGCGCTGCCGCGTCTGCCACCGCCATCATCGTCGCCGAACCAAATCGAGGCAGCCGCACAGGCCCTGCGACGTGGGGGAGCCGGCGTTGTGCTGTTGCTGGGCGGCGTCGCGCTGCACGAGGAAGGACTGGCGCTAGCACATCGTGTTCAGGCCGCCACGGGCTGCCGCCTCATCGCGCAGGGTTCGAACGCGCGCATCGCGTGCGGGCAGGGGCGTCTGTCGGTGGAGCGTGTGCCTTATGTCGTCGATGTTGCCGTAAAGGCGATGGCGGGGACGCAACATCTTATCTTGGTGGGGTCCCGCAAACCCGTTACCTTCTTCGCCTATCCAAACATGGTGCAATCCTCGATCCCGGACGATGCCGAGATTCATATTCTGGCTCGTCCGGAACAAGATATCGTTGAGGCACTGGCACGTCTGACCGACGCGCTGGGCTGTCCGAAGGTCGCGCCGCCGGACAACGGCATGCGACCCGAAACCGGACGCGGTGCGCTCACCCCGGAGTCTGTCGCTGCCACACTTGGTGCGCTGATGCCGGAAAACGCAGTGATCGCCGACGAATCTGTCAGTTTCGGGCGTGGTTTCTTTGCCAATACCAAGGCAGCGCCGCCACACGATTGGCTGAACGTAACCGGCGGCGCAATCGGGGGCGGCATGCCGATTGCGACAGGTGCGGCGCTCGGGGCACCCGGACGGCGTGTGATCAACCTTCAGGCCGACGGATCGGCGATGTACACCCTGCAGGCGCTGTGGACGCAGGCGCGGGAGAAACTGGACATCACCACCGTCCTTTTATCAAACCGAAAATACCAAATCCTGTTGGGCGAACTCGCCAACGTGGGCGCCAACCCGGGACGCACCGCACTGGACATGATGGATATCGGTACCCCTGACATCGACTGGCCCGGCCTGGCTAGGTCTTTGGGGGTCGACGCAGCGCGGACCGATACCGCCGAAGGCTTCGCCGATCTGCTGGCTCATGCGGTGAAACGGCCCGGACCATTTCTGATCGAGTTGCTGATCTGACCGCACCCAACTATTGCGAAGAAGTCATGGCCGGCCAAGCTTCCGCTTGACTGTAGCCACAGCCGTGCGTACATCGGGTTGCGTGCCGGCCCCGGACATTGCGGTACGCGCTTGATCGGACTTGGAACCAACCAAGCTCGACACGATGGGAGGATAAAATGGCTAAAGCAAACCGTACCGATAACGCAACGCTAAAGGGCCGCTCAACTCCAGCAGCGAAGTCTCGCTCTCGCGCCCCAGCCGCTAAGCTACAATCACCCGCTCGCCCGCCGGTCGAACCGGTTCGGACAGGATGGGCGACCGATTTGGTCTTCGATGTGAGAGAGCCGAAACTGGCGGTAAGCTTGCGGTTAGATGCGGATGTGCTCCGTTTCTTCCGTGGCTTTGGTGCCGGCTATCAGACACGAATCAATGAGGTCTTGAAGGCGTTCATGCAGGCGAGAGGCACGCCCGAAACGGTGCCGCGGGCCCTTCTTGGCGCACGCTCGGGGCGTGGCTCAATCAGCAACGGTAAGCGCGCCCGCTAACAGTCGCTGCGCGGTGCCGAAAATCGTTATGGCCGGTCTTCGGGTTGGCCGGCCTCTACGACGGCTGCCGCCTGTATCTTAGTCTGCCCTTCCGCCGTGTTCGCGACGACCCAGGCTCGCAGTACGGATCGCATTGCAGAGCGCCAGTTGGTGTTCGATGCCTTGAACCACGCGAGGGTTTCGGCATCTAGGTTCAGCCCAATGTCTCGCACCGCCTCTGGCCAGTCCGGAAGGGTCATGGCCTCGGCAGTGACGCTGTCTCGCCTTGTCGGTGCATCGCCTAGGTAATTATCAAACATCACGCCGTCGTCGAGTGCGTCGGCGTCCTCATCCGGGTCATCTGGAATCATGTGGATCGAAACGCTTTACTTTACAAAATGCTTAAATGGCCAAGAAGAAACAACAACCGTTTGGTCACTAATCCCGGAGAGGACGCCTGAATACAAATTACCCGAGATTGGTTAACAAAATGCTAACGTGACTCATTTTTCGCATACCCGTGTCGGACTCGCGGCACGGGCGCCCCGAACAAGGGTCCTCGCTTTGAGAAATAAAAGCACCCATTAGTGCGGTTTGATAACGCACGATCAGAATCCCCGAGGGAATTGCCCGCGCAGGAACGACAGGTAGGTAGCGCGTGATATTTTAGAGCTGCGACCCCTGTCTATCCCCACGAATATGAAAAAATTCCGCGCCTGTATCTTGTCCAAGAAGATAATCCATACAACCTACGGCGGTATGATCGCCGCTGAAGCATATGCCGAACACAACCTTGGATTGCAATCTCACCGTCAAAACCGCGCGGTGGAGGCTGAACCTTTTTATCGCCGAGCCCTCGATCTGGATCCGGAGTTCAGGGAGGCCTGGATGAACCTCGGCCTCGCCGTCCTGGCTCAGGGGCGCCCGGAGGAAGCACTGCTGTGTCAGCGCGAGGCCCTGCGCCTCGACCCGGACAGCGCCGACGCGCACAACAATCTCGGAATGGCGCACTACGCGCAGGGCCATATAGCGGAGGCAGAGAACTGCTTTCGGGCTGCCCTGCGGTTGCGACCGGACCATGCCAATGCCACGCTAAACCTGGGATCCACTCGGCAAATTCTTAGGCGCTGATCAGCGGTGAGCTTGACCATCGCCCAATCGTCCAGGATCAGCAGCCGGGTGCGAGCCAGTGTCTTCAACAACAGTGCTTGACGGCCATGCGAGCCGGGCAATCGCCAACTCGTCGAGCAGCCGCGAGAGGCGCTTGTAAAGCACCGAGACGCCATCGCGGGCGGCCTGATTGCCCAGGGCACAGGCAATGGAACTTTTGCCGACGCAAGCCGCCCCGCTGATTGAAAACGTTGCGGTGTTGGCGGATCCATAGCCCGCTGGCCAAGGCCTGTATGGTCGTGCGGTCCAGTCCGCGCGGCGTACGCAGGTCAAGATTTTCCATGCAGGCGGATTGACGCATGCCCGCCCGGGTCAGACGCTGCGCCAAGGCCGCGGTGAGCATCGCGCTATGCTGGATGTCGACCAGCAATGCCAGCCGCTCGGCGAACGGCATGGCGTCGATCTCGGGCTGTTGCAGTTGCGCGGTCAGTGCGTTGGCCATGGCTCCCAGGCGCAGAGTCCGCGCCGAGCGAGTCCTCCGTCGCCTGGGTCCAACTGGCCTCAGCGTAAATCAGCCCCGAACACGGCAGGCAGGCCACGAATATCTGCGTCGCACGCGCCGTACCGTCGTCCATCACCGCGACCGTGTCGCCGGCGTAGTCGACCTGCACCGTCTCGCCGGCATGGTGCACCTGGCGCATCGACAGGCCTCGCCCCGAGGCCTTCTGCCATTCGCTGAGCCGCAATTTGAACTGGCTGAACCCCAAACCGTCCGGATCGGCTGCCTTGTACTCCATCCAAAGCAGCTTGCGCGTGACGTGCTTGTGGCGCCGCAGTTCCTGATCCACCTCCGCCCAGTCGGGCAGTGCGCGACCATCGGTGGCCGATGACGGCGGGTAAAGCGCCACCTCCAGCGCCGTCTCCGACAACCCATCGGCGGCCGCGGCGTCCAGCCCTGCCGCCGCCGCTCGATCCAGATACGCCCGCACCGTCGAGCGCGCCAGCTTCGCGCCTGCCGATATGGCACTCAGATTCGGCCCTAACTCCGCACGCAACCGTAACACTTCCCTGATCCGCCGCATCTCCGCCCTCGGTCTCGGCACTACTGCTACCCCGCCAAAAAGGGCGGAACAGTAGTCGCGATTACTTCGATGTCAGCGGCGGCTTCCTCCACCAGCAGACTGGCGAATTCGCCGGCCTCAGGTGGCGGTTTCGACCGGCCTCAGGTGGCGATTACAATCGGCCTCGAGTGGCGATTACCCCGGCCCGTGCAGTCATGTCGAGGAAGCCGAGGTATTGTTCCGGCGGGCCTTAACCTTAGGCGTCGATCCCTGCCACGGAAAGAGCAACCTCTCGCTTGCGCTGATGGAGCAAGCACAGCCGGAAGCGGCGGAGCGTTGCCTCCGGGAGGCCCTAGCGGAACGCCCAGGTTACGCGGAGGCTTGGGGCAACCTCGCGCTGGCGCTGCTATCGTTAGGGCGCTTGGAGGAAGGTTGGCGTGCCTACGAAAGCCGCTGGGAGATCGAAGTCAATGGGCGCCCCGGCGCCGACATTCGCGCAACCGCGTTGGACCGGACAGGCGCTGCATGGGAAGACCGTGCTGCTGTACGCCGAACAGGGGTTCGGAGATACGTTGCAGTTTTGCCGCTATGCCCCAATGGTTGCCGCTTCCGGAGGACGGGTCGTACTGGTGGTGCCAAAAGCGCTGCGCCGACTGATGGCGACGCTGGAAGGCGTGGCCGATGTGCTGATTGGTGAGAATGAAACGCTTCCGCCGTTTGACTATCACTGTCCGCTGCTCAGCCTGCCGCTGGCATTCGGTACAATCATGCAGACGATCCCCGCTGCGGTGCCTTATCTCCGCGGGGATCCGGCGCCGTGGGCAGATCTTCTCGCTGATCTGCCGGGTTTGAAGGTTGGGCTAGTTTGGGCCGGTAAGTCGCGGACCGCACAACCTCATGCGGTCGCGATCGACAAGCGCCGTTCGATGCGTCTAACCGACATGGCACCCTTATTGAGAGTTCCCGCCTGCAGTTTTGTGTCATTACAATGCGGGCCACCGGCGTCACAGATACACGCTCTAACGAGTGGGGAAGCGCTCCACGACGTGTCTGGACGGATCGAGGACTGGGCGGACACCGCGGGACTGATTAGCGGGCTTGATCTTGTGATCGCGGTCGATACAGCGGTTGCGCACCTCGCCGGAGCCCTTGGTAAACCGGTGTGGATGCTAAACCGGTTCGATTCGTGCTGGCGCTGGCTTATGGGACGTGACGATACACCCTGGTATCCAACCATGCGACTGTTTCGCCAGACCAGCCGAGGCGACTGGACTGGCGTCCTCGAACGAGTCGAAAGAGCGCTGGAAGAACAGGCTTGCGGCGTCCGTTGCTGACGACCGGGGGCGGGGTGCCCGACCCCGAGGATCGCGCCGCCCCTATGCCACCCCAAAGTTAATCAGATTGCGGACAGGCGCACCGGTCTTCAGCATTGCGAACCCCTCATTGATCTTGCTCAGCTTCACGTGACCTGACACCAGCGTGTCCAGCTTTAACCGACCTTGCCGCCACAGTTCCAGTAGCCGAGGCATATCCACCCGAAAGCGGTTGCCGCCCATGCTGGTGCCCTGGATCTTGCGGTCGCGCAGGAAATCGGCGCCATGCAACTCGATCTTTGTGCCGAACGGAACCATGCCGATGATCGTCGCGACGCCACCCGGGCGCAGCATGGCAAACGATTGTTCAGCGGTGATCTTTAATCCGATCGCCTCGAATGAGTAAGGCACGCCTTTGCCGTCGGTTAGATCCTTCACCGCGGCCACGGGATCAACGTTGGAGGCGTTGATGGTATGAGTTGCACCCATCTCCTTCGCCTTTTCCAGCTTCGACGAGTTGGTGTCGATCGCAATGATACGCTCAGCCCCAGCGATCGCTGCGCCGTTCACCGCGGATAGACCGATGCCGCCGCAGCCGATGACAGCGACAGTGCTGCCGGGTTCGACCTTCGCCGCATTGAACACCGCCCCGACTCCTGTCATCACGCCGCAGCCCACCAAGGCGGCACGGTCGAGTGGGATTTCCTTGTTGATCTTCACCACGGCGTGCTCGTGGACCACCATCTGCTCAGCGAAAACCGAGAGGTTGAATGCTTGATGCAGAACCTCGCCTTTCCACTTCAAGCGGCGCGCGGCGCCGGGGAGCAGTTTGACCTCGGTGTTGTCGCATAGATTGGTGTGGCCGGTGGTGCAGGTACTCACACTCACCGCAGAATACCGACAGGCACGTGATGACATGATCGCCGGGCTTGACATAAGTCACGTCCTCGCCGACCGCTTCAACCACCGCGGCGCCTTCATGACCGAGCACCGCAGGGGTGGGATAGGGATACAGCCCTTCCATAAAATGCAGGTCCGAATGGCAGAGCCCGGCGAAAGCGGTGCGCAACAACACTTCACGGCGCTTGGGCTTTTCGATCTCCACTTCCTCGATCGTGAGAGGTTGGTGCGCTGCGTGGAAGACTGCCGCTTTCATGGTAGGATTCCTCCGGTTCTTGATCCGGTTGGAACCCTAATCGCATCGTGACTTATCCGACAATGCTCTGGAAGCGTCGCCTCGCACCGCAACCGTTTGACGTGACCGGGCACGGAAGCGACGCTGCGCTAGAGTTGGTCTATACCAAAGGCTAAGCAGACTATCTCCCGGAAGGGTTGCTGGTGTCCGGCGCGCCTGATCCGCCCGACATCCCGCTCGAGCCCATGTTCGAAGTCCCGAATGCCTGTCCTCGCTGGGCGGCCTGATAGCTTTGGTCGTTCAATTGATTCACCGCCGCATCCTGAGATGCATCGCTCCTCCCGTGCATCTTGCCCGAGTGGCCCGCCATTGCGGAACGATGGGAGTGGGTGGTCATCGCGCCCGAGGCACCGCTTCCGGTCGAAGTATTATCGGCGGCGGGCGCATTCACACTGTTGCCGGCTCCGGTCGAAGCAGGCGCCGTATCTGTCTGGGCAATAGCGGGTGCGGCAGCCAGCAGAGCAACGGTGCAAATTGCCTGGAGCAATCGTGTATTTGCCATAGTTCGTGTCCTTCCGAAATGTGGCCGGAAGCGCACTTGAAGCACGCTCCTGACGCGATAACGACGTGGTAGTCCGGGTGCTTCCCCGCCATCACTTCATAGTGCGCTCCCGCCACCTGGTCGTAGAAGCCTCGGAACCCCCTCGGTCTCACGAGCCCTCAGTAACCGCATCCCTGAGGGCAGCCCGGCTAGACCACCTCTGCTTGACGAGCGATAAACGATATCGAAACTGAATCGCAACCGTTGGATTTGAAACGCCGCCGCAAGCCCAATGGGCAGTGTCGATACAATTCGATTTCTACGCAGCCCGAAACAACCATTTTTTGAGTGGGCTAACCTCGCCGCGTTCTCATGGACTCAAGAAGTTGGCTGAAACCGAGGTACGGGCGATTAGATCCCGCAACGCCGGGTTGTCTTGGCTGTTCTCCTCGGTCAGCGTCTCCATAGGGACGAAGAATTCGTGGGCATGAGGCAGCTGGTGCTTGGCAAAACCTTTGTAATGACCGCTTTTGAGGCCGTAGAGCACACGCATCTCCCGCACCGGGACAATCACGTCCGCGTAGGGTTCATGCAGAATGACGCCCGTTGTCCTCCAGCGGGGGGTTGGGTCCGTCGGCGCAATCGGAGCCAGCAACCATTCGATCGGGCAGAGGCACATCATAGAGTGGGTACTGGGAGCAAAACGGGATCGCTTGTCGAGCAGGTTTTGGATCGTGCTGCAGGCTTCGATCGCGAGGATATCTACGAATGGTTCTGCGAACGTGCCCCCGAAATTCAGCCACAATCCGTCGGGGAGGGTGCGCAATCGGGTGCTGCCAGGGATTTTCAAAAATGGGCTGCTGATCTTGGTTTCGTCTTCGGCCGGCCTCCCGCGGAGCCATGACTCCTTGCCCCGGCGCGGTTTCACGCCTGGAGGTCGCTGGCCCCACCGCTTCAGCCGGCTTTTGACGAGAAGATCCAACGAAACTTCTCCACGCATAATTGCCTTTCAGAACGTTTTGTTCGGATACAATCTATGCTTCTATGGAACAGTATCGTTTCAGAATCAAATTAGTATGATATGAAATGGCGAGCTATCTAAACAGTTCTAATTCGTTGCCGAAATCCCAACAAGGTTCGACGGCAAGATATCCTCATCCCGGATAACTACGTTAAGCCCCGAGAGCGGCAGCAACTCAGTAATATTGTCTTTCTAAACCAAGTGATTGATTAATTTCATCGTTATGCCACGCGAGGACTCTTGCCGAACGCGTTCTACCGCATCAAAACCCCACGATGAATTTCACTGTGTGAAATTGTATAGTTTCGATAACCGATTGAAATAGCGGAAAAACCGACGGCCCAGAGCATCGCCGGCAAGGATGTTGACGAAGCCTGATCAGCCGCGGCGCGCGACCGGCAGGTAGACGCGTTGTGGCGCCCCGGTATACAACTGACGAGGACGACCGATTCGCTGCTGCGGGTCCTCCATCATCTCCTTCCATTGGCTGACCCAGCCTACTGTGCGCGACACTGCGAATAAGGCGGTAAACATGCTGGTTGGAAAGCCCATCGCCTTCAGAATGATGCCCGAGTAAAAATCAACGTTTGGATATAGTTTACGATCAACGAAGTAGGGGTCGTTCAAAGCGATGTGTTCCAACTCCATCGCCAGATCAAGGAGCGGATCGCCCTTGATCCCTAGCTCCTGCAGCACGTCATGGCAGGCCTTCTGAATGATTTTCGCTCGAGGGTCATAGTTTTTGTACACTCGATGACCAAAACCCATCAGCTTGGTATGGTTCTCTTTGTCCTTAACGTCGGCGAGGAACTGCTTGATATTGTTGATATGACCGATCTCGGACAGCATCTTTAGCACCGCCTCGTTGGCGCCCCCGTGGGCGGGTCCCCATAGGCTTGCGATACCGGCGGCGATGCAGGCAAATGGGTTGGCGCCGGTCGAGCCCGCGAGCCGGACCGTGCTGGTCGAGGCGTTCTGCTCATGGTCCGCGTGCAGGATCATGATCAGGTCCATCGCTTTCGACAATACCGGGTTGACCGTGTATTCCTCGGCCGGCACGGCGTGGAACATATGCAGGAAGTTTTCCGCGTAGTTCAAATCGTTGCGCGGATACATGAACGGCTGCCCGATCGCATATTTGTGCGTCCACGCCGCGATCGTCGGTACCTTGGCGATCAGTCGGAAGGCACTGATCCGCCGGCTCTCAGGATCGTGGATGTCCAGGCTGTCGTGATAGAATGCCGAAAGCGCGCCAACCACGCCGCACATCACCGCCATTGGGTGCGCATCGCGTCGAAAGCCATTGAAGAACGTCCGAAGCTGCTCATGCAGCATGGTGTGCCGCATCACCCCGAGTTCGAAATCCTTCCCCTCGGCCTCGGTTGGCAGTTCGCCGTTGAGGAGCAGATAGCAAACCTCAAGAAAGTTGGACTGCTCCGCCAGTTGTTCGATAGGATAGCCGCGATACAGCAGAATGCCCTGATCGCCATCTATGTAGGTGATCTTGCTATCGCAGGACGCCGTCACGCCATAACCCGGGTCGTACGTGAAGACGCCCAGATCACCATATAACTTGCGTATATCGAACACATCCGGACCAACACTGCCGGACAGCAGCGGCAGCTTAGTTGATTTGTTCGTGCCGTCGAGGGTGACCGTGACAGACCGTTTGGCTGGGGCGCTCATGCGCGATGTCCTTGGCTGGGGTGCGGTAGCACACCACCGTAGCTCCAAGCAAAGCATCGCCTCGCCCGAGAACGGGGGTTCCAGACACAATTATGGCGCTATGCTCCCGGACGCAACCTTCGCAGGCGCAGCAAATCGTGGGAGACGTAACTTCCTTACTAATTCACTGCTAATGCAACACCAAATGCCGCCTCGCGCGTAGCGGCATCGGCCGAGCCTGCTCCGCTTGGCAAGCCCGGATCGCCTTGCGCAGGGCCAACATGGTACGGGTAGATTGAGGTTCACCGCTTCCTCGGCCAACATTGTAAGGCACTGCAGAACATTGGCCGCGGTCGCGTGTCGAACCGGGTCGGGCAAATCGTCATCAATCATGGCCAGTCAATCTCTGCAGGCTGTCTCACCTGAGCGTGAGATAGAGCATTGTCCCTATGCGGAAAAATCGGCACCGGTGGCAAGAAAAGAGTAAGTGCAGCGGAATTTGCAATGAAAAAACAGGCAGAAATGCCACGCAGGCTGGGGATTATAGCCGGCGGCGGTGTGCTTCCGGTCAAAGTCGCCGCGGCAGCGCGGGCGGCGGGCAGGGGAGTCTTCATCGTTGGGTTGGAGGGCTTCGCCGACCCTGCCATTTTGGCGCCTTGGCCGCACGAAATCCGGCGGTTAGGAGCGGCTTCACGCATCGTCGCGGCCTTGCGAGAAAATGGCTGTCAGGATCTGGTGATGATTGGACCAGTGCGCAGGCCGTCGCTACTTGATCTGCGACCGGACGTCGAGGGCGCCAAGCTACTCACCCGTATTGGTCGCGCGGCGTTCGCCGGCGATGATGGGTTACTCGCGGCCGTCATCCGCGTGTTGACCGAAGAAGGGTTTCGCGTGATTGGCGCGCAGGAAATCATCCAGGAGGTCCTCGCACCAGCCGGCGTGCTTACCAGGACGCGCCCTGACGCCCAAGCGATGGCGGACATCAACCGCGGCGTGCGCGTCGTCGGGTTGCTCGGATCGGCCGATGTGGGCCAAGCCTGTGTCGTCCAGCAAGGGCTGGTCCTCGCGGTCGAGGCAATCGAGGGGACTGATGCGATGCTGCGGCGCGCTGGCGAATTGCGCCGCGATGGGATCGGTGGCGTTTTGGTAAAACTGGTGAAACCGGGGCAAGACAAACGAGCGGATTTGCCGACCATTGGTGCCGATACAGTGCGAAACGCCGCCGCGGCCGGGCTAAGGGGGGTTGCGTTCGAAGCAAAGGCAACCATTCTGGCAGAGCGTGAGGCTTGCCTGGCCGCGGCAGATGCGGCGGGTGTATTTTTGCTGGGCCTCGATCCTGAAATCTTGAAAGGGGACTCTCGATGAGCCGGTTCTTGCACACCATGCTGCGCGTCGGCGACCTTCAGCGCAGTGTTGATTTCTACACCAAAGGCTTCGGTATGAACGAAATCCGTCGCAACGACGTGCCCGACGGTAAATATACCCTGGCCTTCGTCGGATATGGCAGCGAAGAGAGCAGCACAGTCATCGAACTGACCTACAACTACGGCGTCAAGGAATACGATCCCGGAACCGCCTTCGGGCACCTGGCCGTTGGCGTGCCGGACGTCGCCGCGACTACCGAGAAACTCCGGGCGTTTGGGGCAAAGGTTACGCGGGAACCTGGTCCCGTGAAGTTTGGCAAGACGATCATCGCGTTCGTAGAAGACCCGGACGGCTACAAGATCGAACTCGTTCAGCGGGCTTAAACCTGATTTTTGGCCTGGCTCGCCCGGGACCGATCGGTGCGCAAGCTGGAAACCAAGGGGCCGGGCACGCCGAGCTATTTGGTGAGAGATTGTCACGCGGTTGCGTCGTTGGCGCGCACCGGCATTAACTCCCGCGGGACAACCTAAGGAAGCCGACCCATGGGACCTCTGGCAGGAGTCAAAATCGTCGAGTTTACCGGCATCGGGCCAGCTCCGATGGCTGCTATGATGTTGGCCGACATGGGCGCCACGGTCCTGCGCATCGACCGAGCCGCGGCGGCTGATCTCGGACTCCCGGTGGCCGAGCAGTATGAATTTACTCGCCGGAGCCGAGCGGTTGTGCACCTTGATCTGAAGCAGCCGGTCGCGGTTGGCGCGGCCCTGAAGCTGATTGAGGGCGCCGATGCACTGATCGAGGGCTTTCGCCCTGGGGTGATGGAGCGCCTCGGCCTCGGCCCAGAGATTTGCCTACGCCTCAATCCGAAGTTGGCCTACGGGCGAGTGACTGGTTGGGGCCAAGAAGGTCCCCTGTCACAGGCGGCCGGGCATGACCTGAATTACATCGCGCTAACCGGGGCGTTGCACGCCATCGGCCGCGCTGGCCAGAAACCCACGCCACCCTTGAATCTCGTCGGCGACTACGGCGGCGGCGCGCTCTATCTCGTGACCGGCCTGCTGGCGGCGATCATTTCAGCACGCTCTACCGGTGCCGGCCAGGTTGTCGACGCTGCGATGGTCGATGGCGCGCTGTCGCTGATGACACCTGCCTATGCGATGCTCGCTGGCGGCCGGATGGAGGGCGCGCGCGGCGAAAACCAGCTCGATTCAGGATCCTATTATTATGAGGTCTATGAATGCGCTGACGGGCAATTTATCTCGATCGCGCCGATCGAGGTCAAATTTCACGACGAACTGTTGCGCCGGCTAGAAATCGATCCGTCCGGCATGCCTGCACAGCGCGATAAATCGGGCTGGCCACCATGGAAAGAACTTCTGACCGAGCGGTTCCTGACCCGAACCCGCGATGATTGGTGCCGTATTCTGGAGGGCACAGACGCCTGCTTCGCGCCGGTGCTGTCGATGGCGGAGGCGCACGGGCATCCGCACAATCAGGCGCGCAGCGCCTTTATCGACGTTGGCGGCGAAAGCCAACCGGCTCCTGCCCCTCGCTTCGGAACGACGAAGCCGGCACCACCGCGGCCGCCGGGATCGGTCCCGCTGGCTGAAGCACTGGTGGCCTGGAACCTGACGCCCGCTGATCTCGGGACGGCAATCAGAGTACCATCTAACAGCTAGCCCGATTGTGACGATAGGCGTCATCGCGCAGTCGTCATCAACCCGACCCTACTGTCGGCTTCCGAAAATTAAATATGCAACTCTGTGCGTCATGGCACGAGAGGAAAGCGAAATGTTAACACGAGCGAAATTTCTGAGCGGCGCCGCGCTCTTGACGGTCACCATGTTGGCCTCGCCGGTGGTGGCTTGGGCACAGACCAGCCAGCAGGTCACCGTCGACGGAGCGCGCAAGGTTCTTTCCGACCTGCGGCACGACAAGGCGTTTGGCAACGCCGCGAAATTGATACGCGAAGCGAAGGCTGTGTTCATCGTGCCCAAGCTGATCAAGGGCGGCTTCATTGTCGGCGGAGAGGGCGGCAACGGAGTACTGATGGCTCACCACCACACCGGCTGGAGCGCACCAGCCTTCTACGCCATTGGTGCGGGGTCCTTCGGCCTGCAGGTCGGACTCGAGCAATCCGAAATGATCATGCTGATCATGACCCAAAAAGGTTTGGACGGCGTGATGCATGACAACTTCAAGATTGGAGCGCAGGCGGGGATCTCCGTCGTTACCCTGGGCTCCGGCGTTGAGGGCGCGATTGGCGGTGCCTCACTGCCGGATGTCGTGGTGTGGTCATCCTCTACTGGCCTCTACGGCGGCCTGACAGTGGACGGGTCGATAATCCGGTCCGAACCTAATATGGACGCCGAGTTCTATGGCCGGCCGGTCACCGCGCGCGATGTGCTATTCGGGTCTGTCGAGAGTCCACATGCGGCGGGTCTGCGCCGGGAATTGAATGGGTTAGGCTAGCACGACAACGAGGACAGCAAGCTAATGCGGTGCTCGGCCGATTTTGCCAAAGTTAAGTTGCCGTCCTAGCCGGCCATCGATGGGCGGCAATGTGGGTTGGTCCGAGGCCACCGGAAGTTTTGAAGACATTGCGACCGGCAAGGGGGCGTGTTATTGCGCCCCCAGTTGGGGGATAGTTTAGCGGTAAAACTCCCGGCTCTGACCCGGGCATCCTTGGTTCGAATCCAGGTCCCCCAGCCACGAATCCACCCGGGATATGGCATGGCGCGGCTTTGAAGCCAATTTCAGGCACCCAATTCCGTCGCAACCGCCGCGATGGTCCGATGGCAACTGTGCGTCGGCGCATCGAACCTTTCGACGGCTCTCATGGGTAAAGGAAAATCAATTAAACGGCGCCGAAGATCTCTTCCGTGCTAATGACGATCCCGGGCGGGTCCATCGTGATCAGTCCATTGACGATGATCCGGGTATTGATGCCGTCGCCAGTCCGGCGGTGATGGGTAATCGTTCGGCGGGTTGGATGCACGATCAGGTAGTGCGCGACCGACGGTACACGGAAATAGTCAGCCAACTTGCCGCCGGTATCCGTCGACGTTGTGCCACGCGAAAGGACTTCGACGATGATCACCGGGCTTGGCACCACGACCGCGTCGTCGGCCATTGGCTCGCCACAATTCACCAGGCCGTCTGGTTCATAGTCACTGTCGCCAGTTTCGACCGTCGCGCCATCGGGTAATGCCTGGCAAGGTACACCCGCGACGGTCACAGCCCGGTCCAGCGCCTTGTAAATTGCTCCCTTGACCCGCAGGTGCGCACCGCGCTCCGGCGCCATGGCCACGATCCAGCCGTCCACGCGTTCGTAGCGGCCCTTCGTCTGAGCTTCATACCACCGCCTGAACTCCTCTCGGGAGTAGTATTTGTCCGCCCTGGGTTGAGCGAGGTTCATCGAAAGCCTCCGGTCTCGACTGACGTTATCACTGATTGGCTTGCGCGGCCATTCGCGATCGAGCGGTTTACCCGTGCGGGGCGGTCGGCGTGAGGGACCGCCATAGCTCGCAAACCGATTCGCGCCGGTCGGCGGTATCCTGGCGGACCCCTTAGGGCGAACACCTGCCATCGTGGCATCAGGCGGCGAACCGCGCCTTCCGGAGCTCTCCGGCGCCACACACATGGTTCAATACGTATCCAGGAAGGCCAGCCAAATTACCAGGGTCACGTCGCGCCCCATCAAAAGCGCGCTCGATGGGTTTCGCTTTTCATCTTTGCTTGCACAAAGGGAGCGGAGTGCACCCCCGCTTTCCTTCAACCGTCCGGGGCTGGAACCCATTGGTGTCGTTCGCCGTTGACAGAATCGAGGAGCGGGGCGCAATTGACGGTAAGGGGATTGAGACCATGATCCGTAATTTGATCTTGGCAACGATGGCCGCTCTGGCGCCCTTGTGTCTGGCGCGAGCGGCCGATCTAAACGGTGTAGCGATGCCCGAGACGCGAACGGCGGACGGGACGCAAATGCAGCTGAATGGCATCGGGCTTCGTCACCTTCTCCGTTCTTCGCATTCCCATCTATGTGGCCGGTTTGTATTTGGAACGGCGGAGCGACGACCCTGAGGCAATCATGCACTCGACGGAGACGAAGCTGCTCGATATCCGGTTTCTCCGCGATGTAGACGCCGACGCAGCCCGAAAGGCATGGCTAGACGGCTTCGAAGGAAATTGCAAAAAGCCGTGCTCTCTTGATCCTCACGACGTCCAGCGGTTTCTCGCTGCGGTTCCGGCTGTGCACAGCGGTGATGAGACAACACTCCTGTTTACCCCGAGCGGCGTCGGCGTGAGGCTTAATGGGCAATCTATGGGCGCTATCGCCGATCCCCACTTTGCCGAAATAATGCTCGCCACCTTCATCGGCGTTGAGCCCCCGACGCCCCGCTTGAAACGTCAGTTGCTTGGCAACCGGGACTGAAGCGTCGGACGATAACTCTCTAGTCAAATCCCAGCTGCTGCTCGGTCAACGCGGGCACCCGTCCGGGCGGGCAGCGGGATTTGAGGCCTTCGACGCCGGATGCGTTGTAGCGATGCACCCAGTCGCACAGGGTTTGGCGGTCCATGCCGGCCAGTGCCGCCGCCTCGCCGCGCGGACGGCCGTCGATCACCAGCGCCAGAGCCAGCAGTCGACGAACCTGCGCACTGTCTGGACATTTGCTCGACAGCGCCCGCAGTTCCCCACTGGTATGGTCCCTTCGTGTGAGACCCAGCGCAGCGCCCATCCAATATCTCCGTCATCCGATTCGCATACCCGGACAGCGAATTGAAATAACCGGGCCTTGAAAACCCCAGAGAGTCGAGGTCATCGCGACTTGGTATGAGATTGCGCTATCGCATTAGTATCGCGATTTCGTGATCCCGGGAGAATGAGATGACTCCAAGCTGCCTGCCACTGATCAACGAAGCGGACTACCCCAGCTTTCAGCGAATGATCGAGGAGCTTATGGACGTCTCCTACGAGGAATGGCAGCAAGATCACCAAAAGGCGGTGTCCTACCGGCAGTCTCGAAACGGATCGCGCGAAGTCGCGATCACCCCTGCCGAATTCAACTCATGGCTAAAAAAGCATAGCCTGGACGCCCACTTGGAGCTTCTCTGGTCCTGCGTGGAGGACAAGGCGGATAGTTCATTGGACCACGCCGCGGCGGAGTCTTGACCCGTCGGTCAGTCGCGACCCGAGATCTGCAGTGACGAAACCTGAAGCCGAGCCCTGTCCGCTACTGAGCTCGAGTACTTCCAAGACCACCCGCGCCGCCACCTCATCAACTGCGGCAACGACCTCCGGGCTGGGCGGAGCGCCTGGCTCGAACCGGCAGCCCTCGACAGCATAGACAATAAGCCTCTCCGGCAACTGCCCGAGCGCATCCCCCAGAGCAACCGCATCCGCCACCCCGAACGCATGCGTGGAAGCCAATGACAGCCCCACGGGTAGCGACTCCTGCAGCAGATCAATCCGATGGATGGAACCCGGCGTGGTAATCGGCGCGGCTGCATCGATCAGCACAACAACGTCTTGGCCGGTCCAGTCCTCGAGCAATCCTATCATGTCGCCGGGCCGCTCGATGATCGTCACTTCCCGGGGGACGCGCCCAACCAGACGCCGCGCGACGAGCGGGCCGATCGCGTCATCGCCACAATCCGGATTGCCGATCCCAACTACCAGCAGACCTGTCACTCCCGATGCACCGAAAGCTTCAGGAAATGGCAAGAACAGGAAATGCAGGGGTCGTGGTTGCGGATAGCCTGCTCGCAGCGGTGGCGCAACTCATCGTCGCCGAAATCGATCGCGTCCGTCGCGACCTCGACCAAATCCTCCTCGATGCTTCGCTGGTTCTGCGAGGTCGGCGGAACGATGCAGGCATTGAGGATGCTGCCGTCCTCTGCCAGGGCGTAGCGATGATACAACATGCCACGCGGCGCCTCGGTGGCCGCGTGCCCGGTGCCGGCCCGAGGCTCGGCCGGCAGGAACGGAGCATCTGGCGGCTCGTAGGCGGCGATAACACGGAGTGCCTCGTCACAGGCATAAACCAGTTCAACCCCACGCACGATGATGCTGCGAAACGGATTGTTGCAGATCGGCCCAAGTCCGCACTCGGCGGCCAGCGCCTTCAGCTCCGTGGGCAGGCGATCAAAATTGAGGTTATAGCGAGCCAGCGGTCCGGTCAGGTAGCTTCCGCGACGCTTCACCACCGAGTGCAGCGCGGTTGAATGCCCGACATGACGTTCCTCGAATTCACTGTCGAAGTCGGCCGCGGCAATGTCCAGGCCGCGGCTCGAAACGATGCGACCTTCGTTAAGGGGGTATTCCTCCGGGTGGCGCACTGCAACAAACTCGTAGTCGCGCTCAATCTCCGGGAACGGGAATCCCGCTACCCAGCGCAGCGTGGCAACGGCATGATCGCGCGCCCGTTTCAACCCCTCCGTGACCGGGCCAAATTCCTTCCGGCCAGGCACGCGGTAAAAGCCGCCGACGCGGACATTCACCGGGTGGATTTCGCGGCCGCCGAGCAGTTGCAGCAGTTCGTTGCCCACTTTCTTCAGCGCTAGTCCGCCCCGCACCGCGTCGCCATGTTCCCGCGCCATCTGGATGCCGTCTTCGTAACCCAGAAAGTCCGGCGCGTGCAGCATCACCACATGCAGCGCATGGCTCTCGATCCACTCGCCGCAATACAGCAGCCGGCGCAGCGCCCTCAATTGCCCGCCGACCGAGATGCCGAGCGCGTCCTCCATCGCATGCACCGAGCTCATCTGATACGCCACCGGGCAGATGCCGCAGATGCGCGCAGTGATGTCGGGCGCCTCGGCGTAGCCCCGACCGCGCAGCAGCGCCTCGAACAGCCGTGGCGGCTCAAAAATCTTCAGCTTTGCCGATGTGACGCGCCGGTCCTTGATCCGCAGGTCTAGCGCGCCCTCACCCTCGACGCGGGCGATCAGGTCAACCTTGATCGTCTTATTCGCCATGCGCGTCACTCTCGAGCCGGAACGGTTCGGCGGCGGCATTGAAGGTGCGGAACACTCGGTGGACATCGCGTTCCGTGGCGCCAAGGCGCTTCCATTCCGCCGCGAGCGCCGCCGTGTTCGGCGTTTCCATCGGGCCGAAGCAGCCGTAGCAGCCGCGGTTATAGGCAGGGCAGATCGCGCCGCAGCCGGCATGGGTGACCGGGCCGAGGCAGGGCGTGCCCTTCACCATGACGCAGGCGGTGCCACGCAGCTTGCACTCGACGCATACGCTGTTCCCGGCGATTGCCGGCTTGCGGCCGGCCAGGAACGCCGATAGCACTTCCAGCAATTGCGTCTTGTTGATCGGGCAGCCGCGCAGCTCGAAGTCGACTTTCACGTGCGCGGAGATCGGAGTGGAGGTCGCCAGCGTCTTGATGTACTTCGGCGACGCATAGACTGCGGCCACGAACTCATCTACCTCGGCAAAATTGCGCAGCGCCTGAATGCCCCCAGCGGTGGCACAGGCGCCGATGGTCACCAGCGCTTTCGACTGTTTGCGCACCTGCTGGATGCGCTTCGCGTCATGCGGCGTGGTGATCGAACCCTCGACCAGCGACAGGTCGAACGGTCCCTTCGCCATTGCGCTGGAGGCTTCGGGGAATAGCGCGATCTCGACCGCATCGGCCACCGCCAGCAACTCGTCCTCACAGTCGAGCAGGGATAGTTGGCAGCCGTCACATGACGCAAATTTCCAGACCGCCAGACGGGGACGTGGTTTGGCTGCCATGTCAGATCTCCCGGATTGCGAGGAAGCCGGCGATGCGGTCGTAGGTCATGACCGGGCCATCCTTGCAGATGAAGTCGGGGCCGAACTGGCAATGCCCGCACAAACCGACAGCGCATTTCATATTGCGCTCCATCGACAGATAGATCTGCTCGGCCGGCACGCCCGCGCCTAGCAGCGCGGTGGCGGTAAACCTCATCATCACCTCCGGCCCACAGACCATGGCCACCGTGTGGTCCGGATCGAAGCCGGCACGCGAGACCAGCTTCGGCACCACCCCGACATCGCCGTGCCAACTGGCGTCGGCATGATCGACCGTGACCATGAGCTCGATATCCAGGCGACGCCGCCAGTTCTCCAGCTCCGTTCGGAACAGAATCTCGTTCGGGCTTCGGGTGCCGTAGAGGATCACCACACGCCCATAGCGCGCTCGGTTAGCTAGCACTTGGTAGATCGCCGGCCGCAGCGGCGCGAGCCCAAGGCCGCCCGCGACGATCACCACGTCGCTGCCCTCCGCCGCCGTGGCGGGCCAGGCGGTTCCGTATGGTCCACGCACCCCGACCACCGCGCCCGTACCTAGCCGCGCGATGGCCCCGCTCACCGCGCCCACATCGCGAACCGTGTGGACGAAGAAGCCGGACTTCGCGGGGTCCCCGCTCATGCTGATTGCCACTTCGCCGATTCCGAACGCGTACAGCATGTTGAACTGGCCTGGCAGAAAGGACGGTGTCTCGCCCGTAAGCGGGACCAGTTCCAGTGTCGCGATGTCGGATAATTCACGCCGCGCGCGCCGGACCCGATAAGCCAGCGGCACCAGCGGGTCGAGCGTAGCCGCCTGGCTCACGCGCTTCGAGTCCCATACACGTCGAGCAACTGCATCCGAGCGTCCTCCAACCGTCCGACTACCAACGGCAGGAAGCGCTTCATCATCTCGTAGCCGAGATGATTATCGGCCTCGCACTTGTCGCGAAGGCATTTGGCGTCGACGCCGATGGCGCGAACCAGCTCCCGGGCGCGAGCATCAAATCGCCACCGATACGGCGTAACCAGCCAAGAGACGCCGACGACGGCACCCTCGTGTTCGGTCGATACCACAACCGCCGGCTGACCAGGCGGCAGAATTTCCAATGCGACTGAGCCATGCCGGATCAGAAAGAACTCGTTGGCGGCATCGCCTTCGTGGAAAAGATACTGGCCCGGATCGAAACGATGATTGCGCACACATCCGGCAATCACCTCACCGAGCTTCGGATCCAGGCCCGCGAAGAACGGATGCGCCAGGACGATGCGTTCAAGCCCCTCCATGTCGGGCCTCCGTCGTTTTACCGGGGTTGGCGCGAATCGCGGCCACTTCGGCGGTGATGTCGATGCCGGTTGGGCACCAGGTGATGCAGCGGCCGCAGCCGACACAGCCGGACGTGCCGAACTGGTCGATCCAGCTCGCCAGCTTATGCGTCATCCACTGCCGGTATCGCGACTTCCCTTCGGTTCGCACGCTGCCGCCATGGATGAAGGAAAAATCGAGCGAGAAGCACGAATCCCAGCGTTTCACCCGCTCCGCGGTCTCGCCGGTCAGGTCGGTATGATCCTCGACCGTCGTGCAGAAACAGGTGGGACAGACCATGGTGCAGTTGGCGCATGTCAGGCAACGGGCCGCGACGTCGTCCCATTGCTTATGCGTCGGGTTGCCCTGCAGCAGTTCCTTAAGCCCGTTGGTATCCAGATGGCGCCCCATCTGGCCCGCGGTGCGCTTGACGACCGCATCGGCTGCATCGATCTGGTCCGGTGAGGCCGAGCCACGCGGCAACTCGGCCAGCACCGCCGAACCGATCGCGCTTCCGACCTCGACAAGAAATTGATGCTCCTCGCCGTTTATCAGTTCGGTCAGCGCCAGATCGAAGCCGACCTCGACCTTTGGCCCCGTGTTCATCGATACGCAAAAGCAGGTGCCTCCCGCCTGGCCGCAGTTCACGGCGACGATGAAATTATCGTGACGGCGACTGCGATAGGCGGTGTCGGGGTAGGGGCTATCGATCAACACCCGATCCTGAATGGCGATCGCGTGCACCTCGCACGAGCGCACACCCACAAAGGCAAATTTCGTCGCCGCCTCCTGGGCCTGAAGGACGACAAATCCCCCATCAGCCTCACGGCGCGCCTGCCACATCCGCTCGACCGGCGGATGCAAAAAACGCTTCCAGGAGTGAGGCCCGACCGCGTAACCGAATAGAGCCTGGTCCGGCCGGTGTTCTAGCCGATACCGCCCAGCATCCTGCTGATCCGTCCAGCCGGCGGGGAGGTCGGCCAAGCCGCTCAGGGTATCATAAACGATCGCACCGTCGCGCACTGTTGGCCCAACCACCTGATAGCCTCGGCTGACAAGGCCGGCGATCAGCGCCTGTAAACCGTCCAGGGCGAGTACGGCTTTCGCCCCCACTGGCAGTGCATCGCGCTCCATCCGGACCTCCTGAGGTTGCCAGTCGCAGTACGTTACCACTGCTGCTACCGCGGCGCGAGACACCTACCCCGATTTGCCTATGCGGTGGCTTTCTGACCATCAGCGCAATCGGGAGCTGCGGTGCCGCTCGACAATCCCTGCCTGATGTCTGTCGTCAGATCGAGATCGCCTCAGGCGGACCACTTTAACCTTTTTGCTGTTTCTCGA
>CAVYXX010000015.1:0-150151 GCA_963772355.1 uncultured Alphaproteobacteria bacterium
GCCGGGTTTGCCGGAGGCTGTTTGGTTTGAGTTACGCGCCATGGCGCGCTCATCGGCCTGGGCATAGTAACGGAGTTCCGCTTCTGCGGGTGGGATATTTCCGATCGGTTCGAGCAAGCGACGATTGTTGAACCAGTCGACCCATACGAGAGTGGCGAGTTCCACCGTCTCGGCACTGCGCCACGGGCCACGCCGGTGGATCACCTCGGCCTTGAACAGGCCGTTGATCGTTTCGGCAAGCGCATTGTCATAACTGTCGCCGACGCTGCCGACGGATGGCTCGATGCCGGCCTCACGCAGGCGCTCGCTGTAACGGATCGAGAGGTATTCGGCGGATTCAAGTGATCGTCGCAACGACGATCCTTTTAGCTCGGCAGGGATGATGCTGATGCCCCAACCTGGACAAAGCATAGCGCCGTGCTTGGTCTCGTCCAGGACGAGCCGGCGCTGCGCGCCGGTGCCGCACGCGGCATCCTGGACAAGACCTGCGCGCGGCGCTCTGCCCGAAGACAGGTCGGCTCCGAGGAATGGTCCTTTTGATCTCACCAAGGAATGTAATTTAGATCTGGATGCGGACAAGCGGCAATCAAAGCCAGGATGACGTCGCGTGCAGATACGGGGGTTGGTTCCGAGCGCCGCTCAGCATGGCCGATGTAAACAGCTGGTCAAGCGCCTCAGCCGGGGTTTTCCAAGCCAGCGTCTTTCGAGGCCGAGCGTTGAGCGCAGCCGCCACAGCCGCAATCTCGTCGGCGCTGTGCAGGCTGAGATCGGTGCCTTTGGGGAAATACTGGCGCAGTAGTCCGTTGGTGTTCTCGTTGGTGCCGCGCTGCCATGGGCTGTGAGGATCACAGAAATAGACCTGGATGCCGGCGTCGATCTTCAGGCGTGCGTGTTGAGCCATCTCAGCTCCTTGATCCCAAGTCAGCGACCGACGCAATTGCGCAGGCAAGATGGTAATCGTTCGGGTAATGGCCTCGCATACCGCATCGGCACCATGTCCGGCGAGTGCGGGTCCGTTCTTCACGCGCGCCTCGTGGCCATGGTCGGTCATACGCGGCAAATGCAACAGCAGAGTGAAGCGCGTCTTGCGCTCGACCAGGGTGCCAATCGCGGAACTGCCGAGGCCCACGATGAGATCCCCCTCCCAATGGCCTGGCACGGCGCGATCAGCTGCCTCCGCGGGACGTTTGCTGATCATTATCTCGGAAGAGATGAAGGTTTTTCCTCGGCCGCGGGTGCGCGCTCGCGGTATTCGCAACGCCCGCCCGGTACGCAAGCAGGCCGTCAGCTCGCGGCGCAAAGCGCCACGACTTTGAACAAACAGCGCCTGATAAATCGTTTCGTGGCTGATGCGCATGGTCTCATTGTCCGGGAAGTCGACCGGCAAGCGGCGAGCGATTTGCTCCGGGCTCCAGGCCCTTGCCCACCGCCGAGGCTTTCGGGGTCCATGGCGGCGGCCTCTCCAGTGCACAGCCGGCCCGGAAACAGCAACCCCACCCGGAGCGACGACGACACCGGCCAATCGTTCCTCCACATAGGTTCGCAGTGCAGTGTTAAGCGCAAGCTTGGCCTGCTTGGGGCGGCGAGCAGATCGCTCGGCATGCCACTGCGCTGTCGTCGCGCGATACGCCAGGCCGCCACTTCGGGTCGCAGCATTGCGCCGCAGCTCCCGCGAAATCGTTGAAGCGGCTCGCCCGAGCCGGCGCGCAACCTCCCGCCCGGAGCAGCCTTGAACGCGAAGAAGGGCGATCTCCTCCCGCTCCGCAAATGAAAGATACCGCCCGGACAGCGGCTTCGCTGATCGCCGAAACATCGCTGGTGGCATGCCGCCTGCCTTTCGGAACAATCGTGTTCCCACAGCCTGCGACATACCAGCCTTGAGCGCCGCATCCTCACTCGCCATGCCAGCCGCGATCGCCGCCCAGAACCGTCGTTGCTCATCTCGTCCTGCCACCACCGGACGACCTGGTGAGAACAGGGGCGCCCGACCAGACCGATCCGAATGCCGCCTATGTCTCGTCATCGCAACTTCTCCCTCGAGGTGTTGCGACGACCATTTGAGTTCAAGTTGCACGCCGCGATCGCTGTGGTGCACGAGGCCGCCCTGGCGGACCGGGCGGCGATCACACAACGCCTGCTCGAGCGCGTCGAGCACGAAGTCCGCCCGTGCTGAGCGCGATACTCGCCAGCCGACGATGCGCCGGGCAAAGGCGTCGATGACGAAGGCGACATAGACGAAGCCCTGCCAAGTGGCGACGTAGGTAAAGTCCGCCAGCCACAAGGCATTCGGCGCCGGCGCCCGGAATTGCCGGTTCACCCGGTCGAGGGGAGACGGCGTCGATTTGTCGCTGTGCGTGGTCTTCAACGTCCTGCCGCGCACCGCGCCAGCCAAGCCCATATGCTTCATCAGCCGTGCAACTTGGCAGCGTGGTGCTGCGATGGCCTCGCGCTGAAGCTGACGCCAGACCTTGCGCACACCGTAGACCTGGAAGTTCGTATCCCACACCCGCTTTATGTCGGTCTGCAAGGCCGCATCGCGCTGTGCCCGGGCGGACAATTTGGTGGGATCGGCGCGCTTTGCTGTATCGGCATGGTAGGTGCTCGGGGCGATCGGTAGAACCCGGCAGATCGGCTCGACCCCGTAAGCAGCACGATGATTGTCTATGAACGCGATCATGGTTTGGACCGGCGGTCGAGCTCCGCCATCGCAAAATACGCCGACGCTTTGCGCAGAATCTCGTTGGCCTGGCGCAGTTCGCGGTTCTCGCGCTCCAGCACCTTGATCCGCTCCCGTTCGTCGCTGGTCGGACCGGCTCGCAGACCCCCATCGCGCTCCGCCTGGCGCTCCCAGCCTCGCAACGTCTCTGCCGTGCACCCGATCTTGCCCGCAATCGACCCTATCGCTGCCCACTGCGAGGCGTGATCCGCCCCGTGCTCCAATACCATCCGGACCGCACGCGAACGTACCTCAGCCGAATACCGGCTCGCCGTCTTTGCTTTCTCCATCGCTCCAACCTCTCAAGGTTCAGAGCCTCCGGCAAACCCGGCGCGGTTCACCATGACCGGCAGCTACCGTGGCTCGGGTGAGGCCTCCTACCACCCGCAATTGCTTCTTGGCCTGATCATCTATGGCTACGCCACCGGCGTGTTTTCCAGCCGCAGCCTGGAACGGGCGACCCATGATTCGGTGGCGTTCCGCTTCATCGCCGCCAACGAGCATCCCGACCACGACACCATCGCCACATTCCGTCGCCGCTTTCTCAAACCGATCGAGGCGCTGTTCGTGCAGGTGCTCGGTGTGGCCCGCGAGATGGGGGTGTTGAAGCTCGGCACGGTGGCGCTGGATGGCACCAAGATCCACGCCAATGCCAGCCGCCACAGCGCGCTGTCATACGAGCACGCGAGCAAGATCGAGGCGCAGCTGAAAGCCGAGGTGGCCGATCTGCTGGGCAAGGCGGAGGCGGCCGATCAGGCCGAGGTGCCGGACGGGATGCAGGTCCCCGAGGAACTGGCGCGGCGCGGGAAGCGGCTGGCCGAGGTCGCTCGCGCCAAAGCGGCGATCGAGGCGCGGGCGAAGGAACGCCATGCGCGCGAGCGGGCCGAGTATGAGGCCAAGATGGCGGCCCGCAACGCCAAGGCAGCACAGACAGACAAGAAGCCTGGCGGCCGGGTGCCGCAGCCGCCGGTCGAGGGTCCGCTGCCGACCGATCAGGTCAATCTGACGGACGAGGAATCACGCATCATGCCGGTGGCCGGCGCCGGGTTCGAGCAGTGCTACAACGCCCAGGCGACGGTGGCAGCGGACAGCCTGCTGGTGGTGGCCGCCGACGTTGTGCAGGCTCCCAACGACAAGCAGCAGTTGGAGCCGATATTGGGCAAGATCGCCGAACTGCCGGGCGAGTTGGGTCAGGTTGGCGAGTTGCTCGCCGACAACGGCTATTTCAGCGAGACCAACGTGAACGCCTGCGCCGCCGCCGGGATCGAGCCGGTGATCGCGATGGGACGGGAGGCGCATCATCCCTCGCTGGCTGAACGTTTCGCAGAGGACCCAGCGGCGCCGGAGGACCCGACACCGCTCGAAGCGATGCGCTATCGGCTCCAGACGAAAGAGGGGCAAGGCGCGCTACGCTCTACGCAAGCAGACCCCCGAGCCGGTATTCGGCATCATCAAGTCGGCGCTTGGGTTCCGTCAGTTCCTACTGCGCGGCCTGGACAAGGTGCGCCGCGAGTGGAGCCTTGTGACCATGGCCTGGAATTTGAAAAGGATGTTCGCCCTGGCAGGGGCGAACTGAGCCCTGTCAGCCCCTTTTCGCGTCGATTTCATGCGTGTGCGAGGGGTGCAGCGGTCGTCGGTGCGATGGCCGAGGTCTCAAGCGCGAAGTCCGCTATCCGGTCACCCGTCGGAGGCCGTAATGCAGGTGCAAACGACCCTCCACACAAAACATCCCCAAACTAACTCCGACAGGCTGCTAGAGACTTCGCACGCCGGTGGAGGTTGCCGAGGACACGTCGCCTGTAGCGCTCTTCGTAGTATGTCGCGCCAGGATCGGCATTAGACATACCATGCCGAAGCGTATTGTAGAACAGGAACAGAACGGCGATTTTGCGGGCGGTGGCCGTGATCGCCTTGGCTTTTCCCGCGCGGGCCGACAGGCGGCGATAGAAGGCACCCAGTGCGGTATCGGTCCGCCCAACCGAACACGGCGGCAAGCCGTAACGAGGAGGCGGCCCGATTGCTGGTGCGCCGCGTCTTTGATGACAGCACCTTTCCTCCGGAAATCTTGTTGTGAGGGGCGAGCGCCAACCACGACGTGAAATGCTTCGCTGTTGGCCAGGCCGCCAGGTTGGTCCCGCACTCCCCGACTAGCTTCAGCGCGAGGTATGGTCCAAGACCGTGGATCTGGGTGAGGTCGACCCCGAGGATCGCATGGAGTGCCGCGCGCGCGTCGAAGGTGGGTGCGTTCGGCTGGTTTTTCCTTTGCCTGGGAGGCAGCAGCTTGCTCGCGGGGGGCGCCGCGTTCTTCTTCAGCCGTTTCAGGATTGCCTCGATCTGCTTGTCACAGGCAGCTACTTTCGTCTGGTAGACGTCGTAGAGTTCAACGTCCCGGGCCAACGCGAAGACGTGCTCCTCGCGGTAGTTGCCAACCAGCGCCTGCGATATCGTCTCGACTGACGCATGGCATCCTCGCTCACGATGAGAGGCCAGGACATTTGGATCGCGCTCGCCGGCCACGATCGCCCGGATGATGGTCATGCCGGTGACGCGGGTGATGTCGGATACCACGTGATGCAGCTGCAGGTTCATCTGCATCAGCGCCTTTGCATGTGCTGAAGATGCGCCGCCGCGTAGTCCAGCAACCGTTCCCGCTGCCGCAGGTAGGCGCGTAGCCCGGCGATTTCGGCCTGAGGCCGGAAGCTGGGCCGAAGCAAGCCGTATTCGAGCAGACGTTGCAGCCATTCAGCGTCGCTGACGTCAGTTTTGCGCCCCGGCACGTGCTTGGCATCGCGGGCGTTGACCACCATCACCGCGAACCCGTGCTGCTCGAGGATTTCGAAGACAGGGATCCAGTAGACGCCCGTGGACTCCATCGCCACGGTTTTAATTCCGCAACGGTCAAACCAATCCGCCAACCGATGAAGGTCATCGGTGAAAGTCTGGAATGTCCGGACCCGGTCCGTGTCGCGATCCGGGCCGACGGCCGCGACATGTATCGTGGCCCCAATATCGATCGCGGCTGCGGCTGGATGAATCGTGGTCAGGCCCGTTCGAGAACGGGAGCGCTTCACCTGAGGCATGCCTTTTACCCTCCTGCATGACAACGACAGCGAGGGGCTAGGCCGCGGAGAAAGATCAATTTCCTAAACGGGATCGCCCGAAAGCGTCACCACTCGCAAGTCCGCAACAACCCATGGGCCACTTTTTTTTACGGGGTCAAATCCACCAAAAACTTTTCGGCCGCTCCCCTCGGGTCCAACATAGTACGACCAGTTTCTACCACTACAGGCGGGCCGCCGGTCCGAGCTCGTTTTTTAAAAGCCACTTGTGCCGCTTCATCCCTTTTCGGATGAAACGGACGCGGTTGCAGCCGGGTCAGTTTGAGTTTGCGCAACCACTTGGCGATCGTGCGCTTCGGCACGGTGACGGAAAACCGCTGGATCACCGCCGCGCGTAAATCCCGGCAACGCCAACGCACGGCCTTATCGGTCTTGGGATCAGGACCGGCCAGCACGAGACCGCGCAGTTCGCTCACCCGTGCCCCATTCAACTTGGGTGCCGCGCCTGGCGACTTGCGTGATGCCAAACCGTCAACGCCGTGCTCGTTGTAACGAAGCACCCAATCGCGCAATGTCTGAGGTGGCCCCCGAAAACTGGACAGGTAGCTAAGAGAGAGTCTCAGCTTGGAATGGCCGTTTGGCCGAAGGGGGGAGACATGGCAAATACACGGAAGAAGCACAGTCCTGAGTTCAAGGCGAAAGTGGCGCTTGCGGCGGTGCGGGAAGAAGGGACTGTGGCCGAGCTGTCGAGCCGGTTTGGCGTTCACGCCAGCCAGATCCACGCCTGGAAGAAAACGCTGCTGGACGGAACGGCGGGTTTGTTTGCGGCAAACAAGGGCGCACCCAATGGCGGTGAAGCCACCGCCGAGGCTCAGATGGCGCCGTTATATGAGAAGATCGGCCAACTGACGGTGGAGCGGGATTTTTTTCGCAAAAGGTCTGGGCCATGAGCCCGGCCGACCGGCGTGCGCGGGTGGACCGGGATGACCCGGTCCTGGCGATCGTTGCGCAGTGCCGGCTGCTGAAGATCGCGCGCTCGACGCTGTATGACCGGCCGGCCCCGGTTGACCCGGATGATCTGGCGGTGATGCGGCGGATGGACGAGCTGTATCTGGCCTCGCCGTTCTACGGATCACGTCGGATGGTTGCGGTGTTGCGGCGCGAGGGCCTGGTTTCAACCGCAAACGAGTGCGGCGGCTGATGCGGGTGATGGGGTTGGAGGCGATCTACCAAAAGCCGAACACCAGCCAAGGTCATCCGGATCACAAGGTGTATCCCTCACTTATCCCCTCATTTCAAATGACCTCGAAAAGTCCGCTGAACGACCGGCATTTTGATACGGTCTCGGCGAAGCGGGCCATAAGGGGGAATAGTCTTTGATCTGGCATGGTTGGGATCAGTTCGTAGAGCATGCAGCCTTGCCTGAACAACGAGTGAGTGCGGATCTTCGACGTGTTGGACTTAAGTAATCGATCCATACCGAGACTTTCACCGGCGGCGCCGAGCATTGTGAGCAGCACCATTGCGAATGCGTTGATGAGCAGCAACCGGTCGCGCCGGGTTGGTTCGCCGATGCGCGTGGCACCAAGCCCCATGCCGAACCGCAGATCCTTGGTATCGCGGAAGTTAGGCTCGATGGTCCAACGTTTGGCGTAATAGTTGACCTGCATTGCGGTCGAGGCCTCGGCATTGCTGACCGCAAGACACCAAGGCTCCTTCATGGCTTTTGCGTGGACACAGACCACCGCACCGACCTTATAGGCGTGCGATGCGGTGACCTGCGCACCGCGCAGCTTGCGTGCCCGGCCCGACTTGCCCACCCAGTCGGCGGCCGGACGCGTCTCGCCGTCGGCATCGGTGACGTGAATATTGCCGCGAAATCGGATGACGTAGCCAAATCCCAGATCATCGAGGAACTTGAATAGCTTGTGATCGCCAAAACCGCGATCGGCGAGGACCGTGACGGCACAATCTGGCGGCACAAGTTGCTTCAGTCGCAGCAGGCAGGCGTCCTCAAAATCGTTGCGCTGGTCTGTAAGTTCCTCTTTCCAGACGGTCACCCACAGCAGTGGCGTGGCACGGCCATGTCCGGTCACCAGGTTGAGCGCGAGCGTTACCTGGCCATCGCCATCGAACTCGGTCCAGTCCACAGCGACAACGATTTCCTTCCGCGTGCCGATCAGATGCGGCACCCAGCGGGCGAAGCTGTCCCAGACATCGATGTTCTGATTGCTGAGCAACCGATCGACCTGTTTGATCGCGTGCTTGGTCACCAGACCGCGCGCCTGCGCCAGCGCCTGCCCAATCACCGCGACCGCTAGCGACGCGCTGGTCATTACGCCCAACGTGGCCCCGGCCAAGGCATCAACCCGCTTGGCATGAAGGTCATGCTCATACAGGCCTTCGATAAACCCACGAATATCCTTCAGGCGCCCGCCAAGCCAACGCTCCACCTTGCCCATGACACCCTCACCCGCCAGCACTTCAACATGCTGTAGGGAAACGCGCCGGATTCACGCTAGATGTGGACCAGTAAAAATGAGGGGAGTCGTGAGGGGGTATCCCTATCTTTTGCGCGGTCTGATCATTGACCGGCCGAGCCAGGTGTGGTGTGCAGACATCACCTATATTCCGATGGCCCGGGGATTTGTCTACCTGGTGGCGGTGATGGACTGGTTCAGCCGGCGGGTTCTGTCGTGGCGTCTGTCGCTCACCATGGAAGCGGACTTCTGCGTCGAGGCGGTTCAGGAAGCGATGGCCAAACATGGCCGGCCGGAAATTTTCAACTCCGATCAGGGTGTACAGTTCACCAGCGCCGGGTTTCTGGATGAGCTTGAAACCGCGGGCGTGCGGATCAGCATGGATGGCAAAGGGCGTTTCCTGGACAACATCTTCATCGAGCGGCTTTGGCGAAGCCTGAAATACGAAGAGGTTGTGTGCTGTGAACGCTTCGTCTCCGCTTAAGACGAAGCGGGGCTTTACCGGAGATGGGGGACGGCCCCCCGAAGTCGGCCTGCAGGGGCAGGCTTCAAACCGCCACAAGCTGCATGGGTAAAGAGCCCTCGTGGTGAGCGTTGCTGGAAAAGGCGGAAGCTATTCCGTCAGGTGGGTCTTGAGGAGACGAACGCGAGTAAACCGCTGATGACGTGTCGTAACGTATTCAACCGACGTCGAAATCGGGATCTGGACTTCTATCCCGCGAGCAAGGGTTGGGCGATGCCTGCTTACGGCCCAACTGGCGTCCGGCATGAAGGCGGCGTGACTTCAAGACAGGCTTCGGTAAGCAACGCAGGAACCTGTCGTCCCGATGTGAAGGAAGCAACCCAAGCGGTCAGTAGCCGCGAGGGTCTGAGTACCCGATGCGGGGCACAGGGGCGGGGGCGCCCATAGTAGGATTGATGGTTCTGTAATGGGATCGGACCGAAGGGGCGTCGTCATTCAGCTCTATCCCGGTGACAACCCGCAAGGGGATGACCGCCATGGATAGGGCAAAGCCGTTTTGTATTGCCAAACGCGAAGTGTGGGAAGCGTACAAGCAAGTGAAGGCCAACCAGGGGGCGGCTGGAGTCGACGGACAGTCCCTCGAGGACTTCGATAGGGATCTGGGTAAGAACCTCTACCGAATCTGGAATAGGATGTCGTCCGGAAGCTACTTTCCGCCACCCGTGCGTCGCGTTGACATCCCGAAAGGCGATACTGGAGGAACCCGGCCGCTTGGGATTCCGACGGTCGCTGATAGGATCGCCCAGATGGTTGTCAAGCGGCACCTGGAGCCGATCCTGGAACCGGCGTTTCACCAGGATTCCTATGGATATCGGCCAGGGAAGTCGGCACACGACGCCCTCGTCAAAGCCCGGCAGCGTTGCTGGGCCCACGACTGGGTGCTCGACCTCGACATCAAGAGCTTCTTCGATGAAATCGATTGGGACCTCCTGATGCGAGCGGTGCGGCAGCACACGGACTGCCCATGGGTTCTGCTCTACCTTGAACGGTGGCTGCGAGCGCCCGTGAGTATGCCGGATGGGAACCTTGTTGACCGTGAGAGCGGAACCCCGCAGGGGGCTGTTGTCAGTCCCGTGCTGGCGAATCTCTTTCTTCACTATGCGTTCGATATCTGGATGCAACGAGAATACCCGACCATCCCGTTCGAACGCTACGCTGACGACGTGATCTGCCACTGCGCGAGCGAAGCGCGGGCGCTTGAGCTACGTCAGGCACTGGAACAGAGGTTTGCGGCGTGTCGGCTACGGCTGCACCCGGAGAAGACCAAGATCGTCTACTGCAAGGATGCCAATCGTCCCGGGGAATATCCGGAGCGATCATTCGACTTTCTCGGCTATACGTTTCGGTCGAGGTCGGCGGTTGGCCGCAACCAAAAGCGCTTTGTCAGCTTCATCCCGGCGGTCAGCGACAAGGCTGCCAAAAGGATACGGCTGGAGGTGCGGCGCTGGCGACTGCATCTGCGCACCGATCTTGAGCTGGACGAAATCGCCGGATGGGCGCGCCCCTTCCTCTCCGGATGGGTGCGCTACTATGGGCGCTTTTACCCCTCGAAGCTTCGCGAGGAACTCCGCACGATTGATGCTTTCATCGTGCGATGGGTGTCTCGCAAATACAAACGGTTCCGGGGACACACGTTAGCGGCATGGGATTGGCTGCGTTCGCTCAAGCGGCGCAACCCGGCCATGTTTGCCCACTGGACCCTGGGACCAGCGGCCGGATGATGGGAGCCGGATGAATCGAGAGGTTCACGTCCGGTTCTGAGAGAGCGCGGGGCTGCGATGCCCTGCGCTACTCACCTTCATCAAGGCGTATGGCTCGGTGATCGAGGCGCGCCGGGGCATCGGCGGATGGCTCTCGTTCTACAGCGAGGAGCGGCCGCATCAGGCGCTGGGCTACCGGGCGCCGCGTACGGTTTTCGCCGGCGCAGCCTATGAGTATGTGGATAACCCCTCCGCCTCACTACGCGACGCTCCGGCGTTGCCCACATGCTCACAGTTACAACATCAGGAAAACAAAGTATTGATGTATTGCTCAGTATAGAGTAGGATCTGTATTGATCCTTCGACGCCCCCTCGGATCGGGAGGGGCACTGGAAACACGGCGGGACTTTCCCTTAGGTCACCCCGATTCCTGTCCAACCGATGGGGTCCACCCATGGGCGCTAAAATAGTCGCCTTCTGGGGTATTTGACATGGGGTTTGCGTTTCCGGGGCGCATTTGCGAACGATTTATGAATGTCCCCAGTTACCCGCATCATCGCGTGGATCGTGATCGGGCCGCGAATGGCGTCAACTAGTGCCCATACTGCGACTTTCTGCGCTGTCCACAGTGAAGGCAGATATTCGGCATCGAAAAGGTCCTGAGGGGAAGAACTCCAGGAAAACCTGGCTCAAGTCGTCACACAACAGCGCAAGGATAAGATGCGGATACAGCCAACTTCGTGCGCCGAGGTCGGTACGCGCCGGCAGCTTATCGATATGGAGGCAGGGATTTCAGCCGTTTGAACGCGAGTTCGATTTGCCACCTAAGCCGGTATGCGGCGAGTACCTCCGCGGCAGGGTAGTCCTCGCCTGGCAGCGAGGTGCCAAGGATCAGAACTCCGCGGCGATCAGCGTGCGCGGATCGAGCACCCTCTGTTTGCGGTTGGCCTGCGCGTGCAGCGTCTTGCGCGTGGCCTCCACGGCCTCGGGCGGCTTGCGCAAGATGATCAGGCGGATCGGCGTCGTCACACCGCGCCGGACCAGAGCTTGAACGTCGATCTCGTGGCAGATGGTCGTTCGGCAGGGTCGCGAGGTGATCGATCAGGTCGAACGCGGAGCCATCCTGGCCGGTGAGATGGAAGCCGTTCCACTTGATCCTCACGATCAGATCAGCCTTCCCGCCGCTGTCCTGGAGGAACCGGTGCCACGGCTTGGCGCGGCCGTAGTTGCGGTCGCCGATACGCACCTCGCCTACGACCGGCGCGCCGTAGGTCAGGGTTTCGGCACCTTTAACGTCGGTCAGTTCGAGGTTCGAGAAGCCACCCGCGCCGAGATCGTAGACGCCATGCACGCGCCAGTCAGTGCCCTTGCTGCCCGGTTTGGAAATGCAGGTGCCATCGGCCACACGTATCGTACAGACCCGGCCAGTGCAGAGCTTGGCTGGCCGATCTTGCCGCCAGCAGGTGAGCGGTGACGGCCTCGAGAAACTCCACCGAGTTGTCCAGGCGGTATTTGACGGCGGGATTGCTCAGGCTACCCAAGCCAAGCATCCCCGACCAACCCGCGGCGTCGCGCAGTGACATGCCGCCTGGCCCGTGCGCCAAGGCCAGGCGCAACAGCTCGGTGCCGGTCTTGATCTTGCGGCCGCGTTGGATCGCCTTGTGCTCGATGGCCAATTGATCCAGGTCGAGATCCGGCGGCAGACGAGCCAAAAGCGCGGGAAATTCGTCGGTGTGGAGCGATGCTATGTTTTGCATCTGCTCCCAGAATTGTACCGATTCGAGCCGAGTCCAGAACTATTTTAGCGCCCATGTGGGGTCCACCTCAGTCTGCCGATCCATGCCGCTCTGCGTCGAGCCGTGACGCTCCTTCCAGGACCATCGCAATCGCCAGCAGCCGCCGGGTCTTGGCCGCGTTATCGCTCCTCGCAGCAAAGGCGCCGAGATCCACCGGCAGGTGATCCGTGCGGGTGATTTCGACAGCTGCGCTCGTCCGATCCTCCCAGGCGGCGAATCGCCGCGTCGGATACAGCGAATCGTACTTCGCACTGTTTGGGAATCAGGGGGGAGAGTTGGGTCCAGGGGCGGCTGGTATAACTCCCGATCCTTGTCATGAGTTGAGAGGTTGTCACTTGCGCTGCATTGAGTGGGCGAAGGAGCGCAGAAAGACTTTCCTAAGCCGGTCCCCAAGCTTTTGCGCAAATGAGCGGTAATAGCCTCGCTGCCTGTCTAGGCGCCCGTGCTCAAGCCACACTGCCGGCCTGCCTCAGCGGCCACCCCACGGCGAAGACCGCCCCACGTTCCTGTCAGTCGTCGCGGTGCACCCGCTCCATTTTCTCGTGGCGCTCCTGCGCCTCGATCGACATCGTGGCAATCGGGCGCGCCTCCAGCCGCCTGATTCCAATCGGTTCGTCGGTTTCTTCGCAGTAGCCGTAGCTGCCGACCTCGATCCGCACCAACGCCTGGTCGATCTTGGAGATCAGCTTGCGCGCTCGGTCCCGGGTCCGCAGTTCCAGTGCCCGGTCGGTCTCGACACTCGCGCGATCCGTGATATCGGCTTCGTGGATACCACCCTGTGACAAACTGGCCAGCGTGCCGTCAGCCTCCCGCAGCAGATCCGCCCGCCAACGCGACAGCTTTTGGCGGAAATACTCGATCTGTAGTGGATTCATGAACTCCTCGTCCTCGGTGGGGCGATAATCAGGCGGCAAACTCACCATCATGCGCTTCAATCCTGGTTACCGATACGCTCGCCGCCCAGCCGAAACCGAAAAGCTCCGGAACCGAGAAACTGAGGCGCCCGGCCAATTCCGGGCCGGGAACGCGCGGACGTATAGCGGCCTGTCTACCGCACGCCAAGAGTGCACACGAAAACGTCAGCAAATTGCAACAAAATCGGTGCAAATTTACATCAAGCAGCGGTATTTTCTACCGACCGGCAGAATCTGCCTGCCTTGATCTGACGCTCAGCCGCCAAATCCGGCGCCTCACGCCGTGGCACAAGAGTTGCTGCAACGAAAAAGTACCGTCATCAGGATAACCCCTTGCGCACAATGCGCGTGATCGCCGCCCTGCTTCTCGGCCTGATCCTGCAATGCGGATCGGCGGGAGCCGAGGTGCGAATCAAGGATATCTCCGACGTTGAGGGCGTTCGCCAGAACCAGTTGATCGGCTACGGCCTGGTAGTGGGGCTGAACGGCACCGGCGATAAGCTGAACAACAACGTCTTCACCCGGGAATCACTGATCGGCATGCTTGAGCGCCTGGGCGTGAACACCCGCGACCAGGTCACCGCACTGTCCACCAAGAACCTCGCCGCCGTTATGGTGACCGCGGAACTCCCCGCATTCGCCCGCGGCGGCAATCCGCGTCGACATCTCAGTCTCTGCCCTCGGCGACGCGACCAACCTGACCGGCGGCACCCTGCTGGTCACCCCACTACTCGCCGCCGACGGAGAAGTCTACGCGGTAGGGCAGGGCACTCTTTCAACAGGCGCCATCGCCGCCAAGGGCGCCGGTGCCTCGGTAACACGTGGCGTGCCGACATCGGCACGGATCGCCAACGGCGCGACCGTCGAAAAGGAAGTCCCCTACAACCTCGACAAAAGCAACGGTCTCTGGCTCGGTCTCCGCAACCCAGACCTCACCACCGCCGAGCGTATCGCGGCCATCATCAACAAGACCACCGGCAAGATCGCCAGGGTAAGCGACCCGCGAACGGTGCTGCTCGACCTAACCAACCGCGACCCCATCGAGACGCTGGCGATGATCGAGAACCTTCGCGTCGAACCCGACAACGCCGCGACCGTGATCATCGATGAGGCGAGCGGCACTATAGTGATGGGCGCCAACGTGCGCATCAGCACCGTTGCCATTGCCCAGGGCAACCTGACCATCCGGGTGACCGAGACGCCAGAGGTCAGCCAGCCGGAACCGTTCTCCAAGAACGGAACGACCGTGGTGGTTCCCCGAACCAAGATCGAGATCGACGATCAGCACGATAAAAGCTTGGAATCCTGTCGTCCGGCGTCACCCTGCGCGATCTGGTCGCCAGCCTGAACGCGCTGGGCGTCGGTCCGCGGGACATGATCAGTATCCTGCAATCGATCAAGGCCGCCGGCGCGTTGCAAGCGGACCTGGAGGTGCGCTGATGGCCAAAACTTCCTCGCTGCTGCCCGCGGCACTTCCCCCGGCCCCTCCGCCGGCCATCGCGCGTCCCATGCAGTCCGCCGACCCCGCGAAGGTCGCTAAGTCGGCACATGACTTTGAGGCGATGGCGATCGGTCAGCTTCTCCAACCGATGTTCGACACCGTTGACACATCGCATGGCACCTTCGGCGGCGGCCCCGGTGAGGAAGCCTGGAAGCCGATGCTGGTACAGGAATTTGCCAAGCAGATCGCCAACCATGGCGGCCTGGGACTGGCCAAGCCGGTCTTCGACGCGATGATGCGGATGCAGGAGGCTAAGCCCAAATGATCGACCAGCATCAGGAAGTCGTGCAACATCTGGCGGATCTACTGGCGCAGGAGAACGCGGCGCTGAAGCGCCTTGATTTCCTCGCGGCGGTGGCGCTGGTTCCCGCCAAGGAAGCTACCCTAGCAGCGTTAGAGAAGGCACCACGGGGGTCCACGAGTCGGACCGGCCTGGGGCAGCGGTTGAGTGCGCTCGCGAAGGAGAACCAGGCGCTGCTGGAACGTGCCATCGCCGTGCAGACGCGGATCGTCCGGATTGTCGCCCGCGCCTCCGCGCCGATGCCGGCTGCAACGCGATACAATGGTTATGGCGGCCGAGGACCCCAGCCCCGCGCTGCCGCCCTGGCCGTATCTACCAAAGCCTGATCGTCCGCCCGTGCGCGGCCCCCTGTCTGTGGCCGTCACGACCCGAGTATATGACGATCGGCCTGCCCGTGGACCGGTTCAGGCTGGATCGCGTAGATCGAACCATCTCCGATGCTTAAATCGTGCAAGCGCGCAGTCATACCGCTCCCATCCAGACCATCTGGCGCCATTAACTGAAAAGTAAGCTTTAACCCCTACGCATGTCGTCCGAACCTTCCGGCGGTACGATCACTAGGGTGTCCATGTAAAATGGCTAAGGCGGCGCGCAGCCTGTCGGACGGGGAGATGTCCGGCCTTCACAAGGCATCGATCCTGATGCTCGCGCTCGGCGAGGAGCATACCGGCAAGCTGTTCGGCATGATGCATGAGGATGAGATCAGGGCGATCTCCGCCACCATGGCCCAGCTTGGCGCCGTCCCCGCCGACGCCGTCGAAAATCTCTGCGTCGATTTCGTAAAGAACTTTGGGGCTGCCGGCGGCATCCTCGGCAGCTTCGAGAGTACCGAGGGCCTGCTGCTGAAGGCCCTGCCCAGGGACCGCGTCTCCCAGATCATGGAGGAAATCCGTGGCCCGGCCGGTCGCACCATGTGGGACAAGCTCGGCAATGTCAGCGAGCAGATTCTCGCCAGCTACCTGAAGAACGAATATCCGCAGACCGTCGCCGTTGTGCTGTCGATGATCAAGCCGGACCACTCCGCCCGGGTGCTGATGCTGCTGCCGGACTCCTTCGCCATGGAGGTCGTCATGCGCATGCTGCGGATGGAATCGATCCAGAAAGACGTCCTCGACCGGGTGGAACGCATCCTGCGTACCGAGTTCATGTCCAACCTGGCCCGCGCGTCCCGCCGCGACTCCCACCAGTTGGTCGCGGAGATCTTCAACAACTTCGACCGCAAGGCAGAAACACGCTTCCTCGGCGGGCTGGAAGAACGCAGCCGTGAATCGGCCGAGAAGGTCAGGTCGCAAATGTTCACCTTCCTGGACCTGGTGCGACTGACCCCGGTGGGCCTGCAAGTCCTGCTGCGCGCGATCGACAAGGAAACGCTGCCGCTTGCGCTCAAAGGCGCACCCGAAGCTATCCGCAACATGTTCCTCTCGCAACTATCCGAACGGGCGGCAAAAATGCTGCGCGAGGACATGCAAGCCCTTGGCGCGGTCAAGCTGAAAGCCGTGGAGGAGGCCCAGGCCTCGATCGCCAACACCGCCAAGGAATTGGCAGCCGTCGGCGAAATCGAAATCAACACCAGCAACGACGACAGGACAATCGAATGAGCATGATTGCGACGCCGCGGAACGCCCAAACCGCGTGAAGTGCATGCCCGGGTTCCCAGGGAAGGTTGGCACTATGACGACCGACGCGATGTTCGCCGTCTTCGCGAACTTCAACGACCAAGTCGACGAACCTCCCCCCCGCCGGTCGAGGAGGCACCACCCGTTGTCGACGAGATCATCCAGATCCGTCAGCAAGCCTGGACCGAAGGCTATCTGGCTGGGCGCCAAGAACCCGGCAACGAAATCGCAGACGGAAAGCTGACCGCGAAGCTCCTGACCGCGTTGGACGACCTGACCGCCAAAACAACCGACGTGGTTGATGCGGCGTCGCTGACGGTAGCCGACCTGCTGATCAACACCGTCATTTCCGTGCTCTCCGACGACTGGCCGGCCAAGCTGCTCGGTCGTGTGCGGATGATCGCCGATCGCATCAAACCCGCCCTGACCGTGGCCCCAGAATTCGTCCTGCGGGACGACGGCGGAACCGAGCGGCGCTTCGCCGACATCGACAGTTTGTCGCGCGCGCTCGACGAAGGTGTCGTCGGTGAGGACGTCACGATCAGATGGCACCGCGGAGAGGCCACGATCAGCCGCGAAGCTTTACTGGAAGACCTCCGAGAAGCGGTGATTCCGCTATCGGCGGGTTTGGTAAACGAGCAAATCCCCAGGCATCCGCCATGAGCACGACCAACACGCCACCGCCGCCGGACTTCCGCGAAGCGACGGAGAACGGATCCGCCAAGGACCTCGAAGCGGTCTACGACATCTCGGTGACGGTCAGTGCCGTTCTGGGCAAGGCGACAATGCAGGTGTCGCAACTTCTCAAGCTCGGTCGCGGCGCCGTAGTCGAACTTGACCGCCGCTTGGGTGAGGCGATCGACATTTACGTGAACAATCGTCTGATCGCCCGCGGCGAAGTCGTGATGGTCGATAATACCAGGCTCGGTGTGACGATGACCGAAATCGTCAAGTCGGATCGCTGACGTGACCGCCTACTCCGCCCCGGATCTTCTGGTTCCAGACGACCTGGAAAGCAGCTTACTTAATGCCGAGGCTTATCCCAGGGTCGACCCTCCCTTTGCGTCCGCCCGCCAGCACGCGCCGGCGAGTGACGGCCTGGTCTATCGCGACCCGACGATGGCTGCGGTGGTGCAGCGTGCGCAACGTATCGCCCGGTCCGACGCCTCCGTCCTCGTGCACGGCGCATCCGGCACCGGAAAGGAGGTGATCGCCCGCTTTATTCACCACACTTCGCAGCGGGCCAGCGGTCCGTTCATCGCGGTCAATTGCGCCGCGATCCCAGAGCAGCTGCTCGAATCCGAATTGTTTGGGCACGAGCGGGGCGCCTTCTCCGGTGCGCTGGGGCAACGGATCGGCAAACTGGAGGCGGCCCAGAACGGCACGATCCTGCTCGATGAAATCAGCGAGATGGACCGGCGGCTGCAGGCCAAGTTGCTGCGCGCGATCCAAGAACGCGAAGTCGATCGGGTCGGTGGCCGGGCGCCCGTGCGGGTGAACGTGCGGATCATCGCGACGACCAACAAAGACCTGGAACAGGAGGTCGCCCGCCAAACCTTTCGCGAAGATCTTTATTTCCGGCTGAACGTCGTCGCCATCCGTCTACCCAGCCTGCGGGACCGGCCAATGGACATTCCAGCACTGGTCGAACATTTTCTGGAGAAATATCGCTCAGAAAGCGGGCGCACGCGCCGCCAGGTTTCGCCTGCAGCGCTAGCTGTCCTGATGGCCCACGATTGGCAAGGCAACGTGCGGGAGCTGGAAAACACCATTCACCGCGCGCTGGTCCTGACGACGGACGCTGTGATCGACCGCAATGCGCTTGAGATCGGGCAGCGCGCGGCGTCTTGCTCAACGCCGGACGCAATACAGCCGTTGGCGGACTTCGTCGGCCGGCCGCTGCACCTGATGGAGCGCGATGTCATCGTTGCAACACTTCAGATGACTGGCGGCAACCGAACCCGCACCGCGTCGATGCTGGTGCTCTCGCTCCGGGCCCTGCGGAATAAAATAAGCCTGTACCTCTCCCAGGGTATCGCTGTGCCACCGAGCCAGGCTGCCAAGACTCCATGAACGGACTGCTGGGTGGTCCGGGTGTGGACGCCCTGCTCAAGACGCTGGGCCCGCTCAGACGAATAGTTCCCGGCGGCGACGTCGGACTGGCCCTATGCGTGCTGTTCCAGCTCTCCATCCTGATCCTTCCCATTCCGACGTTCCTGTTGGACATGGCGCTGGCGCTGTCGTTCATCGCATCGATCCTGATCCTGCTGATCTCGATATCGCTGGAGCGGCCGCTCGATTTCTCCAGTCTGCCGACGTTGTTGCTGCTGACGACCATCCTGCGGCTGTCGCTGAACGTTGCCACCGCACGGTTGATCCTGTCACACGGTAACGAGGGTCCGAATGCTGCCGGCCATGTCGTCGCGGCCTTCGGCACGTTCCTGATGGGCGGCGACCTGGTGGTCGGCGCCATCATTTTCTCCATGCTCCTGATGGTGAATTTCGTCGTCATCACCAAAGGATCCAGCCGTATCGCGGAAGTCGCCGCCCGCTTCTACCTCGACTCCATGCCCGGCAAGCAGATGGCGATCGATGCGGACCTTTCGTCCGGCACCATCGATGAACCCACCGCACGCTAGCGCCGCGGCGAATTGTCCGAGGAAAGCGGCTTCTACGGCGCAATGGACGGCGCCAGCAAGTTCGTCCGCGGCGACGCCATTAGCGCCTTGATCATCACGTTGATCAACATTTTCGGCGGTTTGGCGATGGGCCTGATCAGGTCGCACATGTCGCTCGAAAGTGCGCTCTCGACCTACACGACCCTGACGGTCGGCGACGGGCTGGTGTCGCAGATCCCCGCGCTGCTGGTCTCCACCGCGGCCGGCATCGTCGTGTCCAAAGGCGCCATCGAAGGCCAGATGCATGGCAAGCTGGCCTCGCAACTTGGATCCAGCCCGAACCCCTTGATGATCGCTTCCGCCGCGGCCGGCGTCCTGGCGCTGCTGCCAGGCTTACCCACCGTGCCATTCCTGCTGGCTTCGACGCTTTCCGGTGTGGCGGCATGGCATCGCTTTAACGCGCGCAATGCCGCACTCCAGGCTGTCGCGCCCGTCGCTCTGCCGGCAGAAAGCACACCGCCGGTTTTGTCCATGCTGGACGTGGTGCGGGTGGAACTTGGATACGGACTGCTGGAACTCGCCAGCGGCGGCCAACAGCAGCTTCCGGAACAGATCAAGCGGCTGCGGCGTGCATTGGCGGCAGAACTCGGTTTCGTCTTGCCTTCGGTACGCATTCAAGACAACGTCGAGCTCGAGCCCAACAACTACGTCTTCGCGCTGAAGGAGATCGCTGCGGGGAAGGGCGAACTTCGCCCGTTAATGATGCTGGCGATCAACCCGGGCGACGATACGTTGGTGCTTCCAGGCGAGACCACGGTGGAGCCGACGTTCGGGCTTCCCGCGCGCTGGATCGCCCCCGCGCTGGCCGATCAGGCTCGTCTAGCGAACTGGACCGTGGTCGATCCCGCCACCGTGCTGACGACCCACCTCGCCGAGGTTGTGAAGGAAAACATCTCGGAGTTTTTGTCGTACACCGAGGCGCAGAAAATCCTAGCCGGACTGCCGCAGGACCAACAAAAGCTGGTTGCCGATCTGGTACCCGCCACCATCACCGTCGGCGGCCTTCAGCGCGTGCTGCAAATGCTGCTGGCCGAGCGGATTTCGATCCGCGACATGCCGACGATCCTGGAGGCCGTGCACGAGGCTTGTGCCAACAGCGCGAAATCCGTCGGAACGATCGTCGCGCATGTGCGGACCCGGCTGTCGCGGCAGATTAGTGACAGCTTGATCGGAGCCGGCGGGTACGTCGCGGTGATCGTGCTGTCACCGGAATGGGAGGAGACGTTGGGCAGCTCGCTCCTCGGGCCTCAAGAAGATCGGCAACTTGCGCTGGGGCAGGAAAAGCTGCGAGAATTTCTGGACCGGATCCGAACCGTGGTTGATTCCGCGGTTCAGCGCGGAGAAAAGCCGGCGTTGATGACGAGCATGCAGGTCCGTGTTCATGTGCATTCGATCGTCGATCGAATCAGATTGAATGTCCCGGTGATCGCCCAAGCCGAGATCCACCGCCGCGCCCAAGTGAAAGTCGTCGGCGTGATCTAGAGATCTCATGTCCGGTTCCGGGCCGGGGGAACCTAAGACTAAGGTAAGAGAAGTAAAATCCAGGGCTCCGCCCTGGACCCGCCAAGGGCCTAGCCCTTGGAACCGGTCCGATGGCGTTTGCGGCATCGGCCTGAGCTTTCTTCCCCCAATGAACTCGTGGCGCCCTGAAGAGATGACCCATCCGGTCATGTGCTTGATCGGCAGGTAGGAACGGCAGCAGCGCACCAGCGGCACGAGTGGCAGCGCGGACGCCGGGCGCTGTCGTCGGCAGCCGCGCCTGCTTGTTGAGATGAATCGTGTAGGCTGTTCCATGGCCCGTCTCCTGTGCCTGAGGCTCCACGCCAGACCACCCGGCGCGATCCTCGCTCACAAATCCGAACTGAACCCAATCGAGCAGGCGTTCGCCAGGATCGAGGCCCTGCTGCGTAAGGCCGATGCCCGTAGCATCGAACACTTCGATGCCGTCTCGGCGCGCTGCTCGATGACCGGCCAGACGAATGGGCCCACTACTTCAGCGCGGCAGGTTGTCAGTCAACGTCAGGCTAACCGGCTCTGATAAACGCCAACAGATCGGCATTGATCGTGTCCGCTTCCGTGGTAGGCATGCCGTGTGGGAAACCCTTATAACTTTTCAGGGTCCCATTCTTCAGCAGCTTCGCGGACATTGGCCCGGAGGCGACATAAGGCACGATCTGATCGTCTTCGCCATGCATGACCAACACCGGGACGGTGATCTTCTTTAGATCTTCTGTAAAGTCGGTTTGGGAAAAGGCCACTATGCCGTCGTAGTGCGCCTTGGCGCCCCCCATCATCCCCTGGCGCCACCAATTCTGGATGACGGCCTCCGAGACCTTTGCACCTGGCCGGTTGTAACCATAGAAGGGCCCCACCGGCACGTCGCGATAGAATTGCGAACGATTGGCAGCCAGTTGGGCCTGCAGACCGTCGAAAACCTCCTTGGGCAGGCCATGCGGATTGGCCGCCGTTTTCACCATGAGTGGTGGCACCGCGCTGATCAGCGCGGCCTTGGCCACCCGGCTTTCCCCATGCCGCGCCAAATAGTGCGCAACCTCCCCTCCGCCGGTGGAATGACCGACGTGAACAGCCTTCTTCAGATCGAGATGGGCAGTCAGGGCCGCCAAATCGTCGGCGTAATGGTCCATGTCGTGGCCATCGGCGGTCTGTGTCGAGCGGCCATGCCCGCGTCGGTCATGGGCGATAACGCGATATCCATGATGCAGAAAGAACAGCAACTGAGTGTCCCAATCGTCCGCGGACAGCGGCCAGCCGTGACTGAACACGATTGGCTGCCCCGAACCCCAGTCCTTGTAGAAGATCTCCGTGCCATCCTTGGTTGTAATCGTAGGCATTTAAACACTCCTCAAAAGCGGGCTGTCACAGCGGGGCGCGGCGGAGGCGACCTACATCCATCCCCCATCAACAACCCACAATTGGGCGGTGCACATCCGGCTGTCGTCCGAGGCCAACCAGAGCACCATCCGAGCGACATCCGCTGGGAGAACCTTGGTTTTCAGGCACTGGTCGCGCATCAGCTCAGCCTCGGCCTCGGGCGTTAGCCACAGCTCGATCTGCCGCTGCGTCATAATCCATCCTGGGATCACGCAATTGACGCGGATGCCGTGCGCCCCAAGATCACGCGCCATGCCTTTCGTAAGCCCCTCCACCGCCGCCTTACTGCTGGTATAGGCCGGCATGCCGCCTTGATTTCTATGCCAGGAGATTGAGCCGAAGTTGATGATCGACCCGCTCCCCGCGTGCCGCATCATCGGTGCGACCGCCTGGATAGCGAAGAACTGGTGGCGTAAATTGATCGCAACGCGCTCATCCCAATACTCTACAGTAACATCCTCGTAGCTGTGTCGCTGGTCATTGGCCGCATTGTTGACCAAAACCGAGATCGGCCCGAGCCGCCGGCCAACTTCTCCGATTGCTGCCTGCAGCGCCGGAATATCCCGCAGATCGCACGGCAGATACATTGGCGGCGTCAGGTCTTCCCGCCGGAGCGTCTCGATCAACCGCGACGCGGCCTCATCGGAAATGTCAAACAACGCGACCTTCGCCCCCTGGCGAGCGAACTGAGTGACCTCCTCGGCCCCGATTCCGCTGGCCCCGCCAGTGACCAGCACCACGCGGTCACGAAGACTTGGATAAACAGCGAACCCTTCAGTCATGGCCTACGCTCCTTGAATTGACGCACCGCGTCGGCGATCGTTTCCTCGAGGGGCCTGCCAATATCGACGATAATCGGATATTCATCAGCCCCCGGCTCCTCCAGGGTCGCGAACTGGCTGTCCAACAACGCCGGTGGCATGAAATGCCCTGCCCTCGCCTGCATCCGTTCCGCGATCAACGCTCTCGAGCCGCGTAGGTAAATCAACACCGTGTCGCCACGGTCCCCGATCAAAATATCCCGATACGCGCGTTTCAACGCTGAACACGCTACCACTGCCGACTGTCCCGCCGCCTGCAACTCATCCTCGCGTGCGGCTATCGCACGCAACCAGGGCCAGCGATCCTCATCGGTCAGCGGTATTCCCGCCTTCATCTTTGCGATGTTTGCTGGGGGGTGAAACTTGTCTCCCTCCAGGAGCACCCAACCCTGCTCTTGAGCGACACCGGCGGCGATCGTGGTCTTGCCGCTGCCCGACACGCCCATCATCAGCACGATGGTCATTTCTTTCTGGGCCCGATATGACCGCCGAAGCAGGACCGCATCGCCGAGAGCGCTTTCTCCGCGACACCCATCCGGCCAAGTCTAACCCCGCCATTCTGCATTGACTATCCTCCGTCGCTGTACGACTGGGCCGTTTTGCGCCTTCAGCCTGCCACATGCTGTCCCGATGGCAAGGTGGCGCTGATGCTCACGAATAAGTTACGACGATAGTCGATCGACCGGCCTCGGCCTTTGCGGCTTTCTGTCGCGGTGGAGGGCATCCGCGACGGCGGCGCACGGCACATTCCCGCTTGTTTCCCAGCTGCGCGTTGACAAGTTCCGTTGCAGCGATCAACGCGAGGTGCCTGCGGCGATGCTGATGAGCGCGCTGCTATTAGACGTCAGCGATCGGCGAAAGGTTATTCTAGGAGATCGGACCATGACCAACGACAGTTCCGACAAAAAGCGGGCCCGGCTGGTCGGGCTCAACCACATCGCGCTGGAGGTGGGCGACGTAGAGGAGGCGCTCGCATTCTACGGGCGGATCTTCGACTTCAAGTTGCGCGGCAAAACCGAGGGAGCGGCCTTCATCGACATGGGCGACCAATTTATTGCCCTCATGAAAGGGCCGGTCAATGCTCCGGCAAGCCACCGGCACGTGGGGTTGGTCGTGGATGATCGATCGGCGGTTCAGGTCCTTGCGATTGCGGCCGGCGCTAAGCTCGTTGATGGGCCCTTCCTGGACTTCATCGATCCCTGGGGAAACCGCTTGGAGGTCGTTGAATATGCCAACGTTCAGTTCACCAAGGCCCCGCCCGTGCTAAGCGCCATGCAGCTCGAACTGGAAAAGAACAAGTCTGCCAAGCGAGAGCTGGCTGCGAAGGGCATGCTGTCCAAGGCGGCCAATCGGCAGGTTGTGACGCCAATCTGATTTCCAGCGCGAAAAGTTTCGTGCCAGTTCGTCGCAACCTTGAGCCAACGATCGACTATTTTCCCTGGATCGGCCTCAGAAATGGAACGAAAGCGACGCCGAACCGAATTGATGCAGACCGCCGGTTTGGCCGTTAAATTCCTGCGTCTGCGCCACGTAGGCGAAGGTCAGCCGCATGCCGTACGCCATGACAGCGAAGCCACCCTGCATCTCGGCGACGTCCCAGACGGTCGAAACATGCGGGCCACCGCGGAACGGTGTGGCCTGCAGCAGGAGGTCGTAGGCGACAGCCTGTCCGTCAGCACCCGCGAATACATACCATGAGAACGGACGAGTCGGGGTGAACGCGTCGCCCCCGCTCAGACCCGGCCGAACTCGTGGTACGCCGAAATCCAACTCGAGGCCCTGCCCGAATCGAAACGTCACGCCGGTCTGCAGGTAAACGCGCAGATCGCCGAGTCCGATCGTCAGTGACGGCAGAGCATCGGTTTCCATGCCGCCGACGGTCCCTATCGGCAGGCGCCAGGTGCGTTCGTGCAACAGTTCCACTGCTGGCGTATTCTGGATCTGGCTGCCCCACCCATTCGGGTGGGCCTGACCGATAAGGTCATGGAAGCCGTTCTGCAAATTCTCCGCGCCCGATCCTGGGCCAACGACGCCCAGGCTGAGGGTCAGGACGCTTCTGGTGTCGTCGCCGTCGCTCATCAACGAAAAATTGCCAAGGAGTACGCCGGCATAGGGCCGATCGAAGGGACTCGGAACAAATCTGGAGGTATCCGCCGGCGTGTAGATCTGCTGGGCAAGGTCGATTGCAACCCGTTGCTGACCCCCGCCCCATAGGGTATTGCCCAAGTCGGCCAAGAAGTTCGGAACCTGACCCGTCGGCGAGGTCCACCCCAGGCGCAATCCGTTGACGTAGTAGCGGTCGGTGGGATGCCCGGCGGAAATCGAGGCGTTTTCGTCCTGCAAGGTCCAGATGCTCAACGGGTCTGCCGCGGGCTGCCCTTGTGCCGCGATGACGGGCATCACAAGAAACGCGGTGAAGGCCATCGCAGTCCGAAAATTCATAAAGCGAGCACTTTTAAGCAGGAGAGACGCTGTGTGCCGTAGACATGCTGGGGAAAGTCACCTCTCGTCAACACTTGAGATGCAGAGCGCCGCGGCATAGTTTGTTCTCAACGGGATGGGTGGCCGAGCGGTTTAAGGCAGCGGTCTTGAAAACCGCCGTGCGTGCAAGCGCACCGTGGGTTCGAAATCCCACCCCATCCGCCATTCGAAGCGGTATCAATATATTACGGGAATCGGCTCTACTATCTACTTGGTTGCGGTTGGGGTGAAGTTGGCGACCGCTCCCGCACCTTCGGGCTGGCGCCATGCCACGCTGCCACCCCGTAGGGTGCAGACGCTCGTTTGGCCGACGATGGGTAACAGCCAGGAATGTTTGACGTGTGGCAGCAAAAGCACATCAACCTGCCTGGCGAAGCGAAGGACTCCTGCCACCAGGGCTGTGGGCGTCTGCCGCCCTCCCGTCTCTCGGCGCGCCACATCCGTAGACCAGCAACACCCCGCAAACCGGGAGTACAGTCGACTGACCACGCGCTTGCGCACTCACTGGGTCAATTCCGATGAGCGAAGATTGGTTCTTTGCCCGTGAGCACTAAGGGCCTGTCCGGGAACAACCGACTCGCGTCGGCTGACCTTTAGAGCCGGGATTCTCGACAGAGGCGGCGAACGATAAATGTTCGTGGATGATCGATCCAGCCCCAATTCGTGACCGATTTACCGCCTTGTCGCCGCACCTCAACGAGCGAGAACGACGGTTGTTTGCCGCCACCGAAGCCGCAGCGGCGGGCTACGGGGGGATCGTTGCCGTCTCGGGAGCGACCGGCATCGCGGTCAGCACGATCGGGCGCGGCCTGAAAGACCTGGCTGAGGCAGGTGGTCTGTTGGCAGGCCGGGTGCGACGTGCGGGGGGCGGACGCAAGCCACTGGTCGTCAGTAACCCTGACCTATTGCGCGAACTGATGGCGCTGGTCGAACCCGGCGCCAGGGGCGATCCGATGTCGCCGTTGCGCTGGACCTGCAAGAGCCTGCGGCAGTTGGCGGGCGGAGCTTGTGGCGCGTGGGCATCGGGTCAGTCGCACCGTGGTGGGTGAATTGTTAAAAGCGCAGAAGCTCAGTCTGCAAGCCAACAGCAAGACCAATGAGGGTGGCGATCATCCCGACCGGGACGCGCAGTTTAGCCATATCAATCAGAGCGTGACGACGGCGTTGGCGGCGCAGCAGCCGGTGATTTCAGTGGATACGAAGAAGAAAGAACTGGTTGGAGACTTCAAAAACGCCGGCCGGGAATGGCGTCCGCAAGGCGAACCCGAAGCGGTTCGCGTGCATGATTTTCTGATCAAGGAACTGGGTCGGGCGGTGCCATACGGTATCTACGACCTTGCCGCCAACGCTGGTTGGGTCAGTGTTGGGATGAACCATGACACCGCCGCGTTTGCCGTACAGTCGATCCGCCGCTGGTGGCAGGACATCGGCTGCAAGCGCTATCCCGCGGCCAAGCGCCTGACGATCACCTGCGACGGGGGCGGCAGCAACGGATCGCGCGTGCGGCTGTGGAAGCTCGAATTGCAAAAGCTGGCTAGCCAACTGGATATTGACATCACGGTCCACCACCTGCCGCCCGGAACCAGCAAGTGGAACAAGATCGAGCATCGGCTGTTTTCGTTCATCACCATGAACTGGCGTGCCAAGCCGCTGGTCAGCTATCAGGTCATCATCGATCTAATCGGAGCCACCACGACCAAGACCGGCCTGAAGGTGATCGGCGAACTCGACGACAACCAGTATCCCAAAGGCATCGTCGTCTCGGACGAACAACTGGCCGCCATAAACATCGTCCGGGCAGATTTTCGCGGCGAATGGAACTACACTATCAAGCCGTCCAATCGCTCAGACCGAGCGGTTGATCCCTGACGGGCCCTAAGGCGCTATCAGTTTCGATCGGCCAATATCTGACCCACTCGCGTGCGTGCGGAACTATAAGGATTGTCCTGTCCGTCTCCCTGGGATTGTATCGCGGAAATCGTGGCAGCGACGGCCCGACGCGACCGGCCGGAGGAAGATCGCTACCACCGGTGCGAGAGACCATTCCGGCAACGCGGTTTCGTCGATTTGTGTCGAGGCGGCGACGCCACCAAGATCGAAGACTTACTTTAGAGTGGTGCGTGATCGGAATATTTGGTTTTCGAGCACACGTTGCTCGATCTTGCGGTTCCCAAAGCGCTATTTTCAGGAACGGAAGCGCTTGACCTAATCGGTTCCTTAGAGTTTGTCCGGAAACTATCCATTCGAATTGCTGAGCTTTCTCAGCATCAGCCGGATGGAAGCCAATCTGATGAATGCGAGGGCATTACGGCTCCGGTTCTCAAAATCCTTGGCCAATCGACGGCACCGGTTAAGCCAGGCGAAGGTGCGTTCGACTACCCAGCGCCTGGGCAGAACCTGAAAGCCCTGGGCCGTATCCGAACGTTTGACTATTTCAACGGCCAACCCAGGCAACAGCTTGGCGAGTTCCGCGCGGAATTTCGGCCCAAAGCCCTCGGTATCCACCACGATATGCCGCTTCTTGCCGTTGATCTTCTTGCCCGCATCATAACCCGAAGGGTCGATGTGTGCCCCGCCTTTTTCAGCGCTTTTAACGCTCTGGCTGTCGATCACACAGGCGGTTGGGCTGGCTTGCCGATCACTCAGCTCACGGCATTTCTGGTAGAGTTCATAGTGAATTTCTCAATAACGTCCCGTCGTACTCCCAGCGTTGGAAGTAGTCGAACAAGGTGCTTCGCGGCGGCAAGTCCCGGGGGATATAGCGCCACTGACACCCGGTGCTCAGAACGTACAAAAGGCCATTCACCACCTCGCGTTCATCGATCTCGCGTCGGCGCCCACCACGCTTGGCTGGCGGGATCAGGTGCTCCAAGTGCCCCCATTCCTCGTCGGTCAGGTCGCTCGGATAGCGCAGCTTATCCCGGTTGTACCGAGGACGGTTCTCAGTTGTCCACATCATGCCCATCACAAATCGATGCCATCATCGAATCACAGCAGAGTCAATGGGTTCAAGCCCCCGGTGCTAACCGACTTTAACGACTCGGAAAGTTCCCGGACGGACACTTAGGCCTCACGGGTTCGAGCCAACATGGCAGACCAGCGGTACTGCGTTGCGGACTTGGCCAGTAACCCGGACCGTGCGGCCATACTCCTCTTATTGGCGATGGCCTCCACGCCGCCCGCACCAATATTTTACGGACGAAATGACGAGGGTATCAACGACGTACCACTTCAAGCGATCTTCGGCAGGACGACTTTCCTTTGTCTGACCTATTATGTCACCCGCGCAGCGCCAAGAAGGCGCGCCTGAGCCTTGCTATGGATCGCTTCGTCCATAACGTGACGCGGGCCAATGTCACGGAGGTGTGTCGCGATATCGAAAGTCCTGTAGTGAGGCGCCACGAATATGGAGGCGGCAACGCTACGGACCTAAACCACTGGCCAACTGGTAGTAGCGTTCCGCCATCTCGCAAATCACCCCTATGCACGAACCGTTGCTAATGCTCGCCAGGGCCACCCTATCCCAAGGGATTATGATTCCCATGGAATCCCAATAAAATCAATTGGGTGATACAATTTTGGGCCTCGATACAGCACAAATGATTTCAATGACTTGCAAGGACCGTGGCTCACTCTTGAGCCCAAACTATCTGCCGCGGTGATCACAATTTGACGGGTTAGTTCGGATCGCGATCCCACGCGGTCAGGTCATGTACGGCTTGGCCGGATTTGCCGCCAAGCGGGCGCCCAACTGGGTTATCCAGGATAGAAGGCTGGGCCCGAGTTGCATCTCGCGTGATCGCGTCCATAAACGCCGATGCCCCGACGGCACCCATCAGCGTGACGTCGCCGCATGGATGTGCCAGACAGCATCGTTGACCAGCCGGCGGTGCAGCAGCGCCTCCTGGCCGCCACGCGACTGGTCCGCCATATACTGAGCCGCCGCCCCGACGATTCGCTGGTCGAGGCTGGCGCGCAGCGCGACCTTGTTGCCCTTCTCTTCGATCAGCCGGTGAACCGTACCCATGCCGCTTGCTCCTCCTAACATCCGATATTACGGCGGCATATTCAGGGCGCGCTAGCGCAGGCCGGCAACGTCCCGGCCGTCGCGGGCTTGCTCCAGAACCGGCGCAGTCGCCATACACGCGGAAGTCGCATGGACGCAGGGAGGGTTGAAAGCACACCCGCAGCCGGCTGCTCTGGCGGACTCTAAGGGATCGTCGGCGAGGCAGATGAAGCTGTGCAGCTTCGGGTCCAGCCGCGCGATGCGATCGAGCGTCGCCTCCATCAGCGCGACAGGGGAGAGCGACCCGGCGCGGAGCTGCGCCGTCGTTGCCGTGATTGTGTCAAACGACGTCATTTCGTTTCCATCGGGTTGAACACCACCGCCGGGTGGACGTCGCTCAGGTCGAGCGAGCGAAGTTTGGCGATTTCGCCCGCGATAGTGCGATAGGCATCCAGCAGCGCTGCTCGTTCGGTCTCATCCAGATCGAGGCCGATGACGTCCTTCCACAGATCGGTCATGCGCTCCCTCCGCCGCCGGGCCGGTCGGGCGGCGATCGCAGCAGGATCTCCACGACGCTGTCCGGCGCGGGCCGGCCCGGTTGCCCCTTGCGCGCCATGCCCTCCAGGAACGGCCTTGTCTGCAGTTTGAAGATACCCCAGATCCGGCGCAGCTCGGCGACGGGGAGCGAGTGCTCGTCCACGCGCACATCGACCTCCGCATACTCCTCGCGGCCGAACACGATCACGGCGGCAGACTGTTTGCCGCGCTTGTCGCCGCCCACCGCCTGACCGGCCTCGAGCGCCGCGATCATGCGCTCGGCCAGCTCCTCCGCCTCGGCCGCGCGGAAGGTGCGCTCCATTTCGGTCAATACGTCGGGCCCGGTCAGCATGTTGCCCTGAATGGCGTAGCCGTCGCCGAGGCGGTGGCCACACCAGGGCGTACAGTCGGCGCCGGTGAAGCTGGCAGAGCGACCGGCGGAGTCCACCAAGCCGATCTGCCGCACGGTGCTGACGGCATCTTCCGCGATCACCGCTGCGAGGGCATCGGGCGCGGGGTCGCCAGCACGCAGGCGATCAAGGGCGGCGATGGCGAGGTAGGGGTTCACCCAGGCCTGCGTCGACGCCGCACCGAGGCCTGACACGACATACGGGCAGATGGCGCCAACCGCCGGCACTGCCGTGGTCACGGCGACGCCGAGCGCGCCGGTGCGGGGGCAGCGCGCGGCGATCGAGAAGGTGTTGAGTTGAACCGACACCTCGGCGCTCCACTTAGACCGAAAGATGTTCTGCAACTTGCGCCTCCGCATCGACCGCTCCGGCTTGACCCTCCGACACGATCTCGCCGCGAGCCAGAACGGCATAGCGGTCGGCCAGGGAAAGGGCAAAACGGACGTTCTGTTCTACCAGCAGGATCGCGGCGCCGCCTGCCTGTTTCTCCGCCCGTAGCACATCGGTCAGGCGGAGGATCACGGAGGGCTGTAGTCCTTCGGTGATCTCGTCGATCAGCATCAGGCGGGGGCGGGCGAGCAGTGCGCGGCCGATGATGAGCATTTTCTGCTCGCCGCCCGAGAGCGTCCCTGCCCGCTGGCGTCTGCGATTGGCCAGGAATGGGAAAAAGCCGGCAATGCGCTTCAACCCCGCTTCAAACGCCACGCCGCGGGGCAGGCCGACGCGCAGGTTCTCCTCCACTGTCAGGTCCTGGAAGATCGCCTGATCCTGCGGGCTGTAGGCCAGGCCGCGGGAGGCGAGGCGGTGAGGCGCGCGGCCGAGCGCGTTGTCCGCGAACAGGCGAATAACGCCGGCGTGGGCTGGCAGAAAACCCATGATAGTCTTCAGCAGCGTGCTCTTGCCCATGCCGTTCTTGCCGAGCACAGCCAACACCTCGCCGGGCGCCACATGGAGCGAGACATCTTGCAGCACCATCAACTCGCCGTAGCCGGCCACCAGGCCTTTGACCTCCAGCGCGTTCATGCCGCCGCCACCCCGGCATGGGGCTCGCCGGTGTAGATGGTGCGGACGAGCTCCGACCCAGTCACCTCTTCCACCGTCCCGTCCAGCAGGATACGGCCTTGGTGCAGCACGACGATGCGGGAGCTGATCTCACGCACAAACTCGAGGTCGTGCTCCACCAGCAGGATACACAGACCGTGCTCCCGCACCAACGTCGTCAGAATGGTGCCGATCAGTGTGCGCTCAGGCTTGGTGAGCCCGGCGGTCGGCTCGTCGAGCAGCAGCACGCGGGGCTCCATCGCCAGCACCATGGCGAGCTCGAGCGCCTGCTTCGCGCCGTGGGAGAGATGCTGGACCGTTGTTCCGAGCAGGTCGGTCAGGCCAGTGGCTCTCACTACCTGCATCGCCGCCGCCGGAAGCTGCACGGTCTCGGCCCGTTTGACATAGGAAAGACTTTCGTGACCCGCGCGGGCGATGCGCAGCGACTGCGCCACGCTGAGTGTGTCGAAGACGTTGGGGGTCTGGAACTTGCGGCCCAGGCCCAAGCGGACACACGCCTCCGGCGAGCGCCGCCCGATCGCCACACCGCTGATCGCAACGCTCCCGCCGCTGCGCTCAAGCCCGTCACTGATACAGCGGATGAGCGTGGTCTTTCCCGCGCCGTTCGGGCCGACCAGGCTGACAAGCTCGCCGGCATGCGCAGTGAAGCTGATGTCTTCGAGCACGTGCAGGCTGCCGTAGCTGCGTGCAACGCGGTCCACGCTGATCGCCGGGGCGTCGCCGGCGCCGCCTACGTCGGGGTCGGGCGTCTGCACCAGGCGCGGCACGACGTTGGCTCGGCGGCCGGCCCGCGGCACAAGACGTATGAGCGCCGGCCCGAGGCCCTGCGGCATCAAGACGATTACCACGATAAAGACGAGGCCGACGATGAGCTGCCAGATGAAGGGAAGCTCGCCGCTGAGATAGGCGCTGGTGAAGTCGATCAAAACGGCGGCGATTGCCGGGCCAAGCAGCGTGCCTCGGCCGCCCAGGGCGACCCAGATCACGAGTTCGGTGCCGAACTGGAAGTTGCCGAGATCGGGGGCGATCACGTCATTGTAGGCGGCATAAGCGAAGCCAGCCAGCGCGGCGACAATGGCCGAGCCCGCCAGCAGTGAGGTCTTCACCCGGGCCGTGCCGATCCCGCAGTAGCGGCAGCGCTGCTCGTTCTCGCGGATTGCCACCAGCAGTCGACCGAAATCGCTGCGGACGAAGATCCAGCCGAGCAGGGTAACGACGACCAGGGCGAAGCCGGCGATCCGAAACCAGGCGGGCATTGAAATGTCGAAGGTATCGAAGCCGGACAGGCCGCTGCTCGATCCCGTCCAGTTGCCGCCGGAATAGATGAGCTGCACGAAGATCACGGATTGAACGAGCGTGATCACCGAGATGTAGAGCGGCGAGACGCGCGGGCCGAAGGCGAGCCACCCAACCAGCGTCGCCACGGCGGCGGCGGCCAGCGGCCCGGCGAGGAACGCGCGGATGACGATCGGCGTCGTGAAGTCGTACGTTGTGACCGCTAACCCCAGCGCGTAGGCGCCGATGCCGAAGAACACCGCCTGCCCGAAGGTCAGGATGCCGGTATAGCCCCAGAGGATGTCGACCGTGACAGCGATACTGCCATAAAGGAAGGAGCGAATAAGCGTGTTGACGGAATACTCGTCGAGGACTGCGGGACCGAGGACGACGAGGACCGCTGCCACAGCGACGCAGGCTGCCAGGCCGCCCAACCCAGGATGCCGACGCCGGGAAGGAGTTTCAGGCACGGGCAAACCCCGAGGGACGGATGCGCAGCAGCACAGCAGCCAGCACGACGATGGTGAGCGTGCCCAGCACGGGGCTGGCATAGGTGCTCACCACCACCTGCGCGCCGCCCAGCACTACACAGGAAAGGCCAAGGGTGAACAGCGACGTGCCGGAGACCATCACCAGCATGAACGCGTTCAGTAACCACGGCACGCCCATCAGCGGGTCGACGCTGAGCAGCGGGGTGATCAGCGCTCCGGCCATCGCCGCAAGTCCCGCGCCGATGCTGAAGGTCGCGAACCGCACCATGGCACTGTTGATACCGAGCGCTCGGGCCAGCGTCTCGTTCATGATCACGGCCCGCGCCTCTGTGGCGTATCGATGCTCGTGAGGTAGGACTGAGCGATGTATACGCCGGTTGCATCCGCGCCGATCGACTTGGCGGTCCCCTCGTCGACGCCGAGATTGCCGAACAACACGTCGACCCCGGAGGCACGGAGCTGCTTGGTCAACGTGACGTTGGGGGCGCCGCCGGCGGTGGAGGTGATCAGCGCGTCGGGCTTGTCGTTGCGGATCTTGCTGATCACGGCAGTCCAGTCCAGTCGGATGCGTCCATTGGCAGATACTCCTCGTCGAGCACCTTGCCGCCCTTTGACTCGATGTATTTGCGCGTGAACTCGAGCATGCCGCGGCCAAAGGCGTAATCACTACCGGCGAGGAAGAAGGTCTTTGCGCCCTTCTCCGCCATGAAGTAGTCGACGATCGACGCGACCTGCTGATCGGGGACCCAGGCATCAACGTAGAGATATGGGCTGCACGAACGGCCTTCGTAGTATGAGGTGTAGATGAACGGCGTCTTGCCCCGCGCCACCACCGGCAGCCCGGCGTTGCGCGCGGCGCTGGTTTCCATGGTGATGATCGCGTTCACCTTCTGCTGAAAGATAAGCGAGTTATAGGCGGCCACCGCGCCGTCGGCTCCGCTTCGGTCATCGGCGACCGCCAGCTCCACCATCCGGCCGAGGATGCCGCCTTTGGCGTTGATCTCGGCCGCGGCAAGCTGGGCCGCCTGGACTACCGAGGGGGCGACCACACTGTTCGCGCCAGACAGGCCCACGGGGATGCCGATCTTCACCGGCGGCTCGGCCGCTCCGCTGGTCGAGCTAACGGCCAGCGAGGCAACAATGGCCAGCGCGGCTAGACTATCGATCCGGGTCATCCTGGTTCCGCATCCATTTTGTGTGGTCGCGCACGATTTATGCAAGCATCGAGCCAAAATCTTACAGTAGGGCCGTTCTGCCGTGAGGGCCAGCCAGCAAGCGGCGCTCACTCGTTCCGCCCTAAACTTCACCGCCGTCTCGTTGGCGGGAGGCACTAGATCGAAATCCGCGCACGGATGATCTACAAGACGGACGATCGAAAAGGAGGCAGATGGGCAGGCCGCCCCCGCTGACGTGTCAGTCACAGCTGCTGTACTCTTGCTTGGCAGCTGCGGGCTTGCGGATCAGCCGGCCACCGTGCGCAACCAGGTGCGACTGCGATCGGATGACGCAGTGCTTGCGGACTTCCACATGAGTTGCCGTTCGGATGAAGTTCCGAATGGCGACGGCTGTTTGCAAGGCGGCTGATCTTCAGGATTGTCGGCTCCACGACTTGAGACACACCTTCTGCTCAATCCTCGCGAGCGACGGTGCGTCTTTGCTGATCATCGGCAGCTTGTTGGGGCACACCCAAAAGCAGACGACCGCCCGGTACGCCCACTTGCTAGATACTTCGCTTCGTGTAGCCACCGAACCCGTCGGAGCATGTTTTGGACAGCCCCCACATGGGAACTCCGACCTCGACGGGAAGACCGCCGGCAGCGGTTTACTGCCGGCTGAGTAACGTCGGCGACCGGCATCGCTGAGATGTTTAAGCAGTGTCAGACCTGAGCTGATGCGTCCCTCTCCTGACAGTTGCAAGGGCATGGGCCGCGGATGCGGCCCTCCCGTCAGAGACACATCTGTATGATTACGCAATGACGGGTGCCTTTCCAGACAATGCACTCGTTACGGCTAGCGGGGAGCAAATTGATCCATTCGACGTCTTCATGTCGCGAAAGGCCTCCTACTCACCCTCCGGAAGGGTCGAGCTTGATGGCAGGCTCACATGCAATCCGAATTGGGGGGCGGGGCTTCTGTCTAGGGGACTTCTGACAGAAAACGGGATTTGGGCGCTTTGTGAACAGACCAAGACACATCCTCCAACCATCATATGTAAGGGAGTCAGACGACTCCTCGCCAGTTCGACAGCAAGATGCCCAGGGAGCCTGCCAGCGCCGCATATCCTCGGGCAGAAGCAGCCAGGATCAATCGATTCGTGCGGAAATTAACGGCGCAATATGGTCTTCAATGTTTGTATTACAGGCAATGTTAAGAACGTGTGAAATTCCTGACGTCACGCAAACGAAAGATCCGGCCCTGTCTCGCCCGCACATCGGCCCCTCCCAGAAAAGGACCCGCTAGCCGTAGCGCAGCCCTGGTCACGGGTCGGTTGCAGCCAATGGCTGCTCGCCGAGCCGGTAAATCCCCGAAAGGATGCTGGTCGCAAACAAACACCAATCTGAAGGAAGGAGGTCGGCCGCTGGTCATGCATTCGACTTGACCATTCTTGGTATCGGTGATAGTGGAATTATAAAGATGATACTAGGGGACATCCAGGCGCCATGTGGTCTTGCCCCGTGCTACTGGTCGGCTTCGACGTCGCGGGTGTCTGTGCCGTCCAATAACTGCGCACTGACGGTGGCCAATTCGGAGGGCGTACAATGATCCGATCCGGTGGAAGATTTAACTTGCTCACTCTCGGGCTGATCTGCAGCGTCGCTCTGCCGATCATCGCGAACCTGCCAGTCCGGGCACAAACTGCAGAGGAGCAAGAGCGCGGCTATCGCCTCGACGCGATGGAGCAGGCGCTTAAGACCAAGCAACACTTCGACCTTTATGGCCTACACTTCGACAGTGATAAGGCAGTGATTCAGCCCGAGTCGAAATCGCTCCTTGACGACATAGCGACCGCCCTCAAGAATTTTCCGGACTGGCACTTGGGGATTATTGGCCACACGGATTCGGCCGGCGATCCGGAACACAACCTTCACCTTTCATTAGACCGGGCGCTCGCCATCGAGGCGGCCCTCGTGGATCGGGGAGTGAACCCTCAAAGGCTGGTGACAGCAGGCCTCGGGGAGGGCCGGCCCATTGCCAGCAACGCCTCACCCGATGGGCGCGCTCTAAATCGCAGGGTTGAACTCATCAGAGTGACGGACTTCGGCTGAAGCGAAGAAGATGCTCAAAGCGATGTCGGACTTCATGGGTAGGCAAAAATCCTTGTCAGCCGGCTTCGACACGGTTTTCGAAGTCGTCACCCCGACCGATCAAAAGTTGGGTCTTGCGAGCTCGGGAACCGTAATGCTCGTCCGACCGGACAAGATTCGCCTCAATCGGTCCGGCGGGTTCGCTGACTACGAGATCCTCTATGACGGCAAGGCGCTCACGCTTTTGGGAAAGAACGCCAATCTCTACATGCAGGTTGCCGCTCCGGGCACCGTCGATCAATTGATCGACGACCTCCAGAACAAGTACAAGAGGCCTGTGCCCGGAGCCGATCTCTTGGTGACGAACTCGTATGACGAACTGATGGAAGACGTCTATGATTTGAAGGACCTCGGCAGCGGCGTGATAAACGGCGTCGAGTGCGATACGCTTGCGTTTCGCAAGAACGACGTGGACTGGCAGATCTGGATCGCTCAAGGCGACCGCCCGTATCCGTGCCGGTTTGTCGTAACGTCCACGCTGATGAACGGCGGACCCCAATACACCATTCAATTCCGCGACTGGAAATTCGGCAATGATGTCGTGGCGGATGACTTCGCTTTCAAAAACACCTCAAACGCTCAACAGATCGAGCCGAAGGATCTTAAGGACAAGCTTGGCGACTTGCCGGCGAACTTCACGACAGGAGGTGCAAAATGACAGAGTTGAAGGGGTTTGGCCTCTCGATAGGCGCGGTCATGCTGGGCCTGCTGGCGATGGAGGTTGGCGCGCGGCTCTCAGTCCCTACAGTAAGTAGTTACATCGCGACCGCTGAGGCAGCTGTGGGGCGCCCGCTGACGCCGGTCAGCGTCGCTGGCACAGCGCGGAGGACCACGCGCCGCTGCGCTGCCGGCGTGTACGATTGCTGAGGCGTAGAGCACGCGCCATCTGCGCAGGAAGCGCGGTACAATCAGCGCCATTGCCGAGTGCCAGGACCATGCGCTGGTGTTTTGACCGTGGTTCCTGTGCGGGACATCACGTTGACTGCGATCGGCACATCTGAAACCAGGAACCGTATGACGCGTCGATTGCGTAACGTAACGGGTCGCGAGTTTCGAATTGCCAGGTCCTGAATGCTTCAGCGGCTGACTTGGAATGAAGACGCTGCGAGCACAGCGTAACGCCCGATCAGGCTGGGCTGACTATCCTACCGGAGGTTATGGTTCTTTCCGTGCTATGAGGGCAGTACAGGGTGAGGCTGCGTTCCGGACATTGAGAGCACCGAGCAATTCTGCCGGGAGGTCAAGGTGACCATCATCGAATGCTGATAGGGTTGCCGCCCCGGAAATCTCCATGCCAGCGGCTAGGAAGTCCCATCTGATCGAGTTTTGCCTGCGAAGCGACTGTCACCTAATCTTCACCTTGACCTGCAGCCGGTCCGTTGAGCTCTCGCATGCGAGACGCCACGCCAAGTGACTTGCGATGCAGCCCTCGCACGCAGTTGATCAACTCACCAAAAGCCCTTGATCCGCCGCAAATGAGGTGCTTCCCGGTCAAGCGAAAGGGTGCTAGGTCGCCTCGGCCCGGACCCCTTTCCTTCCGCATCTCCAAGAGGACGTCTCACATGACCGACCAAGCCCTCGATCCCGGCGCCGTACTTCGCTGGAGCGGCCTCGGCCCCGTGGCAGACTATTGGATCGATGCCTTCCAGCGGTCTGTCCTGTTTCTCGACGTGCTGCGCCAGCGCGGCAATATCGCGCAGGATCACAATGCGAGACCGGCGCCCAACGTGCTGCACTACCAAGCCGAATTGCTAGTCGATGGCCGCACGCTCGACCGGCCGGTGAACTATGCGCTGGTGCGCATCGTCCCGCACGAGGGCGCACATATCGAGGCGCAGAAACGCCCGTTCATTGTGGTCGACCCGCGGGCCGGCCACGGCCCAGGCATTGGCGGCATGAAGCATGACAGTGAGATCGGCGTGGCGCTGGCGGCGGGCCATCCGTGCTATTTCGTCGGCTTCCTGCCGGCCCCGATGCCTGGCCAGACGGTCGAGGATGTCTGCCGAGCAGAGGCGTTGTTCGTGCAGACGGTGGCGGACCGGCACCCCGACGCCGAAGGCAAGCCGGTGCTGGTCGGCAACTGCCAGGCGGGCTGGCAACTGATGATGATGGCGGCTGTAAACCCCGACCTTTGCGGACCGATTATGCTGGCTGGCTCGCCGCTGTCGTATTGGGCCGGCGTGCGCGGCAAAAACCCGCTGCGCTACCTAGGCGGCGTGTTGGGCGGCACGTGGCTGACGGCGTTGGCAGGCGATCTCGGCAACGGCATCTTCGATGGCGCGGACCTCGTGCGGAATTTCGAATCGATGAACCCGGCGAATACGCTATGGAAAAAGCCCTACAACGTCTATTCAAAGGTCGATACGGAGGCCGCCCGCTTCCTGGAGTTCGAGACCTGGTGGGGCAGCCCGGTGTTGCTCAACGCGGGGGAGATGCAGTGGATCGCCGATAACCTGTTTGTCGGCAACAAGCTTACGTCCGGCGCGCTGCGCACCGATGATGGCGTGCGCATTGACCTGCGCAACATCCGCTCACCGATCATCGTCTTTTGCTCCTGGGGTGACGACATTACTCCGCCGCAACAGGCTTTGGGCTGGATCACCGATTTGTATGGCGAGGACCGGGAGATCGTCGCCAACCGACAGACGATTGTCTATACAATGCATCACAGCATCGGCCACCTCGGCATCTTCGTCTCCGCCAAGGTGGCGACACGCGAGCACCAGGAATTCGCCAGCGCGATGGACCTGATCGATCTAGCGCCACCCGGCCTTTATGAGGCGGTGATCACCGACATCGGTGAGGACACGGAACATCCCGAGTTGATCAACGGCCGTTACCTGTTCCGCCTCGAACGACGCTCCCTGGCCGACATCAGAGCACTGGGCAATAACGACCCGGAGGACCAACTTCGTTTCGCCACCGCCGCACGCGTGTCGGAGGCCAATCTCGCGCTGTACCGCAGCACGCTCGCGCCGCTGGTGCGGGCGACGACGACGGAGCAAACAGCGGAGACGAGGCGCGCGCTGCATCCCGCACGCCTGAAGTTCAGCCTGCTGTCGGATCAGAACCCGGCCATGCAGACGGTGAAGACCTTGGCCGAAACGATCCGCGCCAACCGCAAACCAGTCCCGACGGACAACCCGCTGCTAGCGATGGAGCACATGGCGTCGGAGTGGATCACCAGTTCCCTCGATGCCGTCGCCGCTGCGCGCGACACGATGGAGGAGCAAATGTTCCTCAGCACCTACGGGTCACCTTGGCTTCAGGCGCTGATGGGCTTTGGCCCGGATGCCGCCGAGACGCTCAAGCACGCCGATCATGACGTGTTGCGGGAGGCGAACGAGGCCCGGGTGCGGGCGGAACTGGAATTGCAGTTCGAGGCAGGGGGCCTCGCCGAGGCGGTGATCCGTGCGCTGATCTACATCCGGTTGCCGGAGAACAGCATCGACGAGCGTGGGTACAGCGTGGCGAAGGCAGTGCGCGACGCGAGGCCTGCTGGCCTGAGACTCAGCCAGCCGCAATTGAAGGCGCTGTTTTGCGACCAATTCCTGCTGCTGACCATCGATCCCGACCGCGCAGTGCGGGCACTGCCTAATTTGCTACCGGCCGATCCGGCGACGCGACGCCAAGCGCTGGCTGACATACGCCGCGTGCTGGCTGCGAGCGGCCGGCAGTCGGAGGAGGCGACCCGCCGGCTTGGCGAGATTGAAGCTTTCTTCAGCGCTGACGGGCCTGCTGCGGAACCGGGCCCATCCGATGAGGGACGGCCGTCGAGGCGGGCCTCGGCGGCCGCTCTGGCGGTCACGTCGAACATTGTCCACGGCAAGCCCATTCCAGGAAAGAAGGCGAAAAGCGATGGATGACGATCGGATCGTGAGCCCGCCCAGCGCAAAGCACGTAAAATACGAACGGCTGATCGAGACGGCGCGAAAGCTGCCGCCGGTCCGGACTGCGATCGCCCATCCGTGCGACCAGATCTCTTTGGAAAGCGCCATCGAGGCAGCGAAGCTCGGTCTGATTACGCCGATCCTGGTCGGTCCCAAGTCGCGCATCCAGGAGGTCGCGGCACGGTGGAACCTCGACATCAGCGGGATGCCGATCATCGATGCGGAGCACAGCCACGATTCGGCTGCCAAGGCCGTCGAGCAGGTTCGGAGCGGCGCGGCAGAGGCGCTGATGAAGGGCAGCCTGCACACCGACGAACTGATGGGCGCCGTGGTATCCAAGTCCGGGATCCGCACCGCGCGGCGTATCAGCCACTGCTTCATCATGGATGCGCCGAACCATCCGGATGCGCTGATCATCACTGACGCCGCAGTGAACATCGCGCCCTCGCTCGACGAAAAGGTGGACATCATCCAGAATGCGATCGACCTCGCGCACGCCATGCGCGTCCCTGAGGTACGCGTCGCGATCCTAAGCGCGATGGAGACTGTGACCTCGAAAGTCCCCTCCACCGTTGAGGCGGCAGCGCTGTGCAAGATGGCGGAGCGCGGGCAGATCACGGGTGGCCTGCTCGACGGCCCGCTGGCGCTCGATAACGCCATCAGCGGCGACGCGGCGGCGATCAAGGGCATCGTCTCGAAAGTTGCCGGCCGAGCCAACGTGCTGGTAGTGCCGGACCTGGAGGCCGGCAACATGCTAGCCAAGAGCCTGTCGTTCCTCGCCGGCGCCGACGCGGCCGGCATTGTCCTCGGTGCGCGTGTGCCGATCATCCTGACCAGCCGAGCGGATACGCTTCTGACGCGGCTCGCGTCGTGCGCGGTTGCAACGCTGGTGGCTGACGCAAGGCGCAATACAACCGCGATCGCGGGAGACTGACATGAGCGGTACGATCCGGCCGGTGCTGACCGGCCAAAAGGCGCTGGTCGTCGGCGTCGCCAACGACCAGTCGATCGCCTATGGCTGTGCCAAGGCCTTTGCCGAGGTCGGCGCCGACCTCGCCGTCACCTGGCTCAACGACCGTGCGCGGCCGTATGTTGAACCATTGGCGCGGGATCTCGGCGCCAGCATTACCGCGCCGCTGGACGTTTCGGTGCCGGGACAGCTTGAAGCGGTATTCGATACGATCAAGGCGCAATGGGGTAAGTTGGACATCCTGGTACACTCGATCGCCTTCGCGCCGAAGGACGACCTGCAGGGCGGGTTGCTGAACTGCTCCGCCGCCGGGTTCGCCAAGGCGATGGATATTTCCTGCCACTCCTTCGTCCGTATGGCGAAGCTGGCGGCGCCATTGATGACCGATGGCGGCGTCATGTTCGCCATGAGCTACTACGGCGCCAACCGCGTGGTGGCGAATTACAACGTGATGGGCCCGGTGAAGGCAGCACTGGAAGCGTCGTGCCGCTATCTGGCCTACGAACTGGGGCCGCAGCAGATCCGCGTGCATGCGATCTCGCCGGGGCCGCTGAAGACCCGCGCTGCGTCCGGATTGAAGGATTTCGAGTTGCTGCTGAACGAGGCCGCGGCGAAAGCGCCGATCGGAGAACTCGTCGACATCATGGACGTCGGTTTCACTTGCGCCTACCTGGCGACGCCGTTCGCGTATCGGATCACTGGCGGAACGGTCTACGTTGACGGGGGCGCCAATATCATCGCATGAGGAAGCAATGACCGACTGCATCGCTGTCCTCAACGCCGGCTCCTCCAGCATCAAGTTCGCCATCCATGGGCTGGAGGATGGGCCGGTCCAGTTTCGCGGCCAGGTGGAGGCAATCGGCGTTGCCCCAGCGTTGAAGGTGCACGACGCGGCGGGCAAGACGGTGGCCGAGCAAACATGGCCGGCCGACGGCCTGAACCATGAGGCGGCGACGCTGGAACTGGTGCAGGTCATCGTCGGCCTGCTGGGCCGCGAGAAGATCGCGGCTGTCGGTCACCGTGTCGTGCACGGCGGCATGCACTTCGATACGCCCGTACGGGTGGATGATGCGGTGCTGGCGGAGCTCGACACGCTGGTGCCGCTGGCCCCGCTGCACCAGCCGCACAACCTGGCGCCGATCCGCACCATCGCCGCGCACGCGGCGCATTTGCCGCAGGTGGCGTGTTTCGATACCGCATTCCACCGGACGCAGGCGCACGTGGTGCAGGCGTTCGGGCTGCCGCGGCGATACTATGACCAGGGTGTGCGGCGCTACGGCTTCCACGGACTGTCCTATGAATACATTGCCAGCCGCTTACCCGAGGTGGCGCCTGGGATCGCCACCAGCCGGGTCGTCGTCGCTCATTTGGGCAATGGCGCCAGCGCGTGCGCGATCCGGAAGGGGCGGAGTGTTGCCAGCACGATGGGATTCACGGCGGTGGACGGGCTGATTATGGGCACGCGATGCGGCGCCATCGATCCCGGCGTGCTGATCTACCTGATGGACACCGAGGGCATGGACGCCCGTAGCCTCGAGGACCTGATCTACCGGAAGTCGGGATTGCTGGGCGTGTCGGGCGGCGTTTCGTCCGACATGCGAACGCTTCGCGCATCGGATGCGGCCGGGGTGAAGGAGGCAATCGAACTGTTTGTCCACCGTATCGTGCGCGAGACGGGGTCACTGGCCGCCGCCCTGGGCGGGATAGACGGCATCGTCTTCACCGCGGGAATCGGTGAAAATGACGCCGCTACTCGGCTGGAGGTTATGCGCGGCTGCGCGTGGCTGGGCGTCGTGCCGGACGAAGCTCGCAACGCCGTCGGCAAGGACCGCATCAGCGCCGACACCTCGCGCATCGACGTGTGGGTGATCCGGACGGATGAGGAGCGCATGATTGCGCGGCACACCCGCTCGGTGCTGGGGCTTTAGGGTGACGGGTAACTAGTGTCTCCCTGACCCTATCGGTCGGGAAACTGCCGGTGGCACTCCGCGGAGTTGGTGTTGGAACATCGGGGGATTGCCGCTGATATGGGCATTTTATCGCTACTCGGGGAATTCTATCGTGAATAAAGGAAATTCGAGCGACTGAAAAAGCTAGAGTCCCGGGATTGCGACTAAGAGAAACGCGGCCCCGCTTGCCGCCAACCACCTCGATCGAGCGATCTAGCGCCATTCGGAGGAGCCGTTCCGTGCAACGATCGGAATAGGACTGGTCCACTGGAAATTTGCGACAGAACTAACAATGGAGCCGCTTCTTAGTTACGGATTGTTGGCGAACTCTACACACTTAGTTTCTATCTCGGCGTAAATTGTCTTGCCGTGCCTTCCCTTGTAGAAGGCCTCAACGACACTCTTTGCCGCCTCGCACGCGGGCATGTTATTCCAGCCTTGGATGACAATTGGCCCCCCGCCACCAGCGACAATGAGCATGACGATCAGCTTAGTCATAGCGTTCCCCCTCTACGCCGACGAGTTTGCATTTTCTATCGATTTGGGTCAATGTGTCGGTTCGCGTGTGCTCGTATGGGGCGTTGGTGCACTCGGCCGATCCAGAGATCGTAGGATGCTCGTCCCTCAGATCGTAGGATGCTCGTCCCTCACTGGTTCGAGCACTCTGATGCCACACGAACACAATCACAATGCCGATTCGCGGTGACCATCCCGAAGATGGCGTTTCAAGGTGTGGCCAGCCTATCGAAGCGGGCCGTCCGGCCTGCTCTCCCGGACCGTGGGATGCCTTTGCCGATGTTGAAGTGTTCACGACGAAGTGCTGGCTGAACTCGAGGCTGTGGCAAAAATGTATCTGACCGGTGTGATCGGGGACAGAGCGGCCGCTGGCCGGAGCGGCGTTAAGCAAGGCCGTTATGGGCTCTGGTGTGTTTGTTTCTGTGGTGTTCAGTGCCCGAGCGATCGGACTGCTCTGCGACATCCCCTTCTGCGCGCTTTATGGGCAGTTCGCCCGCTGGACCCAACTCAGCCTCTGGCGCCGGCTACTTGACCGGCTGCGCCGCGATTGCGGCGATTTTGCAGTCAAGCGTCGTGGTCATCGATCGTCGATCCTGCAGCCCGGGCGCTAAGCCGTTTTAATCGTGGTGTCGACGGCGGAAAGCAGATCCGGGGCCTCAAACTCCATTCGCGGTCGACAAATATGCATCTCGCTCGTGATCGATTTCTCGCCGGCGAGCCCGACATGACACGAAGGGTATCGTGCCGGTTCTGCGAGCGCTCGCCAACGGTGGCTTCCAGGCCCAACGCGGTGCTATCAGCTACCGAGGCGAGCGCCCGGCCAAGGCCGGCGAGGGGCTCGGCATCACCGTTAAGGCAATTGCCCGCGGCCGCGACGGACAGTCCGTTCCGGTGGCCGTCTAGGGTGTTTGAACGCTCATTCGCCTGGCTGAGCGGTTGAACACCATGTTCGAGCACTCGGAGGACCATCTCGTCGCGCTCGTAATGATTGCGTTCACTCCATCCTCGCTCGGCACCCGAAGCGCCTCGTACCGGCGGATTTGAGTGCCTAGCTTATACAATCAGCTACTTACTTTGCGTCCAGGGCGTCTGGACATCCCCTAGTATCTATATAATTCCAGTAATGGTCAAGTCAATGCACGACCAGTGGCCGACCTCCTTCCTTCAGATTGGTGTTTGTTTGCGACCAGCATCCTTTCGGGGATTTACCGGCTCGGCGAGCAGCCATTGGCTGCAACCGACCCGTGACCAGGGCTGCGCTACGGCTAGCGGGTCCTTTTCTGGGAGGGGCCGATGTGCGGGCGAGACAGGGCCGGATCTTTCGTTTGCGTGACGTCAGGAATTTCACACGTTCTTAACATTGCCTGTAATACAAACATTGAAGACCATATTGCGCCGTTAATTTCCGCACGAATTGATTGATCCTGGCTGCTTCTGCCCGAGGATATGCGGCGCTGGCAGGCTCCTGCGATCTTGCCGTCGAACTGCCACAGCGGTATCGAGACAACTCCCTCGTGGTAGCGGGTCTAGTACGTCCTTTGTGGGCAAACGGCCCGCGTACGATAAAGCATCGGTTCTTCGGCTTCCGCTTAGATTTCATCAGAACTCTTTGGCAAGGTACTTGGTCGTAGGGCGTCGTAGGAGGAGGCTATGCAGTACACGGTCCGTGCGCTTTTGGCGCTGTTGTGGATGATGGCTCTTGTGGGTTGTCACGGCGGTGGCAATCCCGACGCAATCATCCACTACACGCAGGTCGGCGCCTGCACACAGGCAGACTTTCCAAACGGCCATGTAACCGTGCAACCCTCGCAGGCCATCGTCATTTTCAACGTAAGTTTTGTGGACAACACCGCGGTGAACCAAACATGGTCGTTGGATTCCGCAAACCTTAGGGTAACTCCATCGTCTTCGCAGCAATCGAACCTCGGCAGCACCGGACCCGTTACGATTCCGGCCCAGCAGCCTGTGCCACTCAACAGCTACGTGGGTATCGTCGTCGCAACCGTGAAACCGGACGGCTCCGACGCGGGCCAAACGAACCGTTTCTTGCATTACGATCCACCCAGCAATTCGCCGGCTCCGGGCACGATCGGAGTGAAGGGATATTCAACCCAAACCTTGTACCCGTTCGTGCAGGATTGCAACTCGATACTATGGCATAATCAGAAAATGCGTCTTACGCGTGGAGCGATCGGCCCGGCGTCCGATTCGGCGGGCAGCCTGATCACCCCCAGATTTTGGACGGTCTCCGCCAGAAATTAGACCTGTTTGTAGATAGCACGAGCCGGTCCGTGCGCCTTCGGTCACCACTGTCAGTAGAACTGTGGGCGATGACTGGAAGGGCGAGCATGCACCCGGATCGCCGTTTCAATGCATCGAGGCCAGAACATGGGAACATGGGAACCGCCGTCGGGCCTGCAAAGACATCTCCTGGACCGTGGGGCGCCTCTGCCGATGTTGAAGTGTTCGTCGACGAAGTGCTGGCGGAACTCGAGGCCACGGCAAAGGTTGGTGCCCAACCGATGCGATCGGGGCCAAAGCCGCCGCTGGCCGGAGCGACAATGCGCAAGGCCGTCATGCCGCTGTTGTGTAAGCCCCGTGCGGGAGCCTGTATGAGGAAACGGGCGTGCTGCTGACAAGAGGCAAGCGCTGGTCGTCGCCTTCCGCAGGTGGCGCGGCAGGAAGTCGATGCGTTGTGAGTGCGGGTTGGCATCGGTGGCGGCGGTGCGAACCGCCAAGGGCTACCGACGGTTCCGTTGGCCTCGACCTCATACGGGGCATGGCGGGCCTTCCCGCTGATCGACGATGTAGGAGCGGTGCAGAGGTCACCGCGGCGAAATCGTCTCGATGCATATTTAAAACGATTAGACTAACCCGCGTTCGGTATCCGTTAGCTACGAGGCAAACGCCGGCGCCCAAACTGCCCCATGCTATCGTTTCGATGAGCCACCGATCCCCTGAAAATCCGCCTTCCTGGCAAGGTCCAGATCCTCGGCAAATTCGTGTAGTTTTGGGAGCGCGCGGTCGAGCAGATCGAGCTCGCGGCGTAGGGCGGGGTGACGATTTCCCGGCAGGCTCTCGAGCAGGTTTTCAATCATTGCGCGCAGCCGCCGCGACACCTGGAAGTTGCCCGCGCCGTACAGGCGGATCTCGCTGACCGCGAGCTCGACGAAGTCGTCCCATTTTGGCATCTGAAATATCAGGCGCAACGCGCCGTTTGCATCGAGCAGAGCGTCGTCGTGCAGGTGCCGACGTCCGACGAGACCGAGCAGTCGATCGAGCTGATCGATCGCCATGACCGCGGTAGTGGGGTCGTTGATAGCCGGCGAAAGCGCCTTGATGCAAATGTCGACGATCACCCGGAACGCGAAGGTCGCGTCCTGTTCTATCGTGCGCTCCGGGCCGAATGCCACTTGAGCGCGCAGTTTACGATCGTCGATCCGCGCGGCGTTGCCGTAGAGACGGTACAGCGGCTCGCCGGTGGCCACGAAGTCACCTACGCGCGGGACGAACGCGATCACACCCTCAGCGCCGCGCGCGAGCGCGACGAGCGCGTCAACGTTGGCTGCGAGCACGACGGCGGATGTGCCGCGATGTTCGACGACGCGCTTCACGGCGCCCGGGACGGCGGGTGTCTGCGGCGGCCGGGGCGCCTCGACCAAGTTCGGAAAGACGCTCTCGACAACCTTGACCCCTTGTTCCCCGACCCGCCAGAGAATGCTGACGGGCCGCAGCAGCCGCGCCGTGTAGTCGATTAGGAATAGGAATGCCGCAATGGAGGCGACGCCCAGCCCCCATGAGATAGCGATCGCCGGGTGGGTCACCGAGCTATCGAGCCGCGCGCCCGTGCCGACGGAGAACAGCATCGTGAAGGTAAACAGGCCGACGGTGAAGCGAATGACGTTGTTTCGTAGCAGCGTGGTCGCGATGATCCGCGGCGTGAGCTGCCCGCTCGCGACCTGGATCGCGACCAAAAGCGATCCGAAGCTGAAGACGATGAATGAAATCGAGAGCGTCTCGACGGTGTTCAGGGCTTCTGACGTCCCGGCCGGTGTCGAGCCAAACCAACGGGGCATCCATCCGAGCCGCTCGTGCAGCCGGAACACGAGGCGGATGGCGACATTCTCAAGCACCAGTGCGATGAACGGAACGATCCAGAGTGCCGAGCGGAAGTAGCTCTTGAGCCGATACCATTGATTCCAGCGCATTAGAGCCCCCAAGGTCCGCTCGCCCGTCGACCCGACGAGAGTGCTAGCGCCAGTGGATCAGCTTTGTCCACGCCAGCCTGATTGGAGTTCCGAAATGACATCGGGGTGCTGACGCTAGACCGATGCTCTTGTGGGTAATCGCCGAAAGTATGGCACCGCGCCCTGGGACGAGACCGGTCGGCCACTACGGACGTGATTGATCCGCTTCGTTGGAACAAGCGAGCACCCGCCGGACATCACGCCGAGTTTCCGGAACCGTATGTCGACCGCATCGTCGGCGTCTCTCCCCTTCTTCGGAGCTTCGTCCGCAAGGACCGGTGCGGCGACGGTGGCCGCGAGAACGAAGGTCGCCGGTAGTGTTCGCATTCTTGCTTCCCGGATCGCCCGAGAAGTCGGAAGCTCCACCGTCCTAGAGCCGCAAACGTGGTCACGGCCCTGCGCAGCCAAGAACTCGGTCACTGCAGTCCAAACCGGTTTCGCCAGCGCCGGCGATCCGTGACGTGCACCTGATGCTGTTATCAACGTCAATCAGCGACGCGGTCTGAGCCGTCACATGGTCGAGGAGATGCTGGCTGCTCGCGGAATCTCGGTCACATACGAGGCGATTCGCCAATTGGACTTGAAGTTCGGGCGCTAATTCGTCAACCGCATCCGTCGGCGAGCCCACGCCGGGGCGACAAATGGTACCTCGACGAAGTCTCATCACCATCGCCGGCAAAAGCACTGGCTCTGGCGCGCGCTCGACCAGGAAGGCTTTGTTCTCGGCGTAGTCGTGCAGAGCTGTCGCACAAGAGGCCGCCAAACGACTTGTTCCGCATGCTTCTGGCGGGATGACGCAAACGGCCCGATTTCCACACGGAGGCCATGGGGACTGTCAGGAATGACAGAAAAGAGGCGAAGATCAGTCGCAGGACCGCCACTTTTTGGCATTTTTCTGTGTGACGAGCCGAGCCTGAGGCAGTCTTCCGCGGAGCTTAAAAAGCTGCAGGCCGCCTTCACTGACGGGGATTGCCTGCTATTCTACCGAGTACTTTCATGGCGACAATGGCCCTGGTATCGGCGCGAGCCACCAGCCGGTGCGCTGAAGGCGTGACGAAGCTGATCTTTTGGCCGGTGGATGTACCCGCCCAGGAGAAGCGCCGAGACTTGCGTGGGTGAAGGAAGTGGGGTCCGCGGCTACGGACTCGACAGCAACTCAGCGTCAACAGGGGGAGCAGGTCCATGACTGCCGCGCCGCGTTACCCGTCGCTCTTTCAGATTAACACACGAGTCTGGCTCCGACGCCTGTCTCAAGAGGCCGGCAAGCGACTAACTCTCGCCGAGATCGACGACGCTACAATTGACGGTTTCGTGCAACGGGGTTTTGACTGGATCTGGTTGCTAAGCGTTTGGCAGACTGGGGTGGCTGGCCGAGCGGTATCGCGGAGCAATTCGGAATGGCGCGCCGAGTTCAACGCCGTACTTCCCGATCTCACCGAAGACGATATCTGCGGCTCAGGGTTGCGTCACAGGCTACAAGTCAGCGAGAACTCGGGGGCGACGTGGCGCTGGTGCAGTTTCGTGAACGGCTGGCCCGCCGGGGCATCAAGCTGATGCTGGATTTCGTACCAAACCATACCGCCCCGGATCATCCATGGGTAAGGACGCACCCGGACTATTACATGCGAGGCGACGAGCAACTGCTTCGTTCTGCGCCGCGGAACTACATTCGGCTCGGGGCGCTGATCCTGGCACACGGCCGCGACCCCAACTACCCTGGTTGGCCCGACACGCTGCAACTCAACTACGCCAATCCCGCGCTGCAGAAGGCGCAAATTGATGAGTTGGTTGGTATAGCTGGCAAGTGTGATGGTGTTCGCTGCGACATGGCGATGCTGGTACTGCCGGAAGTCTTTCAGCGTACCTGGGGCGAAACCCCAGAGGCGTTCTGGCCCGCGGCAACGGGGGTGGTGCGCGAGGCGCATCCAGGCTTCGTGTTCATGGCCGAGGTCTATTGGGACCTCGAATGGACGCTGCAGCAGCAAGGCTTCGACTATTGTTATGATAAGAGGCTATATGATCGGCTGCATTCTGGCGACGCCCGATCCGTCCGTGGACACATGAGCGCCGGTCTCGACTATCAGGATAAGCTGGCACGCTTCCTTGAGAACCATGACGAACCCCGGGCCGCCGCAGTTTTCCCGTGGCTGCAGTACCGTGCAGCGGCGGCCATTACGTTCCTTGCGCCGGGCCTACGCTTCTTCCATCAAGGTCAATTTGAGGGCGGGCGGGTCCGGGTGCCTGCTCATCTTTGTCGCGCCCCGGTTGAACCAACCAACACGGAAATCGCCGATTTCTATTCAAAGCTTTTATCGGTGCTGAAGGACACGAACGCCTTTCGGGACGGCGCTTGGTCCCAGCTTGAGCCATTGTCGGCATGGCCAGGCAATGGGAGCTCCGACAGCTTCGTCACCTACGTATGGGCCGGCAAGAACCAAGACCGCTACGTCGTAGTCGTGAATTACGCCGGGAGGCAGGGTCAGTGCTATCTCCTCCTCCCTTTTCCCGAACTCCGCGACGAGGAAGTGATCCTCGCGGATTTGATGGGGACCGAGATATACCGTCGTGCCGGTAGCGATTTGATCGATCATGGCCTCTACGTTGACCAGGTGGCTTGGCAAATCAATGTGTTTGCGCTCCAAAGCAGCCAGGCGTGATCATGCGCCATGGCCACGCCGATGACCGTGGCCCAGGTGATAATCGTTGAAGTAGCACCGGTGTGGGGCTCACCGACGGATGCGGTTGGCGATCGAGCCCGAACTTGATGTCCCACTGGCGGATCGTCTCGTATGTGACCAAGATTCCGCGAGCGGTCAGCATCTTCTCTACCATGCGAAGGCTTAACGGGAACCGGAAGCGTGGTCGACAACCCCGGCGGGGTAGCGATAGCCAACATAAAGCGGGTTTTGGGGCGTCATCATCCGGACCGATACCTGGCCACTCCGGGCCGGCCAACCGGGATGCCGTCAACTTACGTTGGGTTCTGTCAAACGCCGCGGTTCTGCCGGAATTGCATAGGCTCCTCAAAGCCCCTCGTGTAAAGAGAATTGCCGAACCTAGATTTTGATGATGTCGGGAGTGCTCTGCACGGAGCCGGCAAAATCGTTATACCTCTGCCGCCAACGGTCTCGCTCCGGTTGGGCTCTGCATATCCTGCGTTCTCGTCCGGGAGGAAAACATGGACCCCGCCCTGAATCGCCAACAAGCGGACACTATTGAGCACAAACGCCTGGAGGAGGCGCGCACCCGAGGGGTGCCATGGAAGAAATGGGGGGCCTATCTGAGCGAGCGCCAGTGGGGCACGGTGCGCGAGGATTATAGCGACAACGGAGATGCATGGGGTTACTTCTCGCACGAGCAAGCCCGTTCGCGCGCCTATCGCTGGGGTGAAGACGGTTTGGCCGGATTCAGCGACGAGCATCAGAGACTGTGCTTTTCCGTCGCGCTTTGGAACGAGAAGGACCCGATCCTCAAGGAACGCCTGTTTGGGCTCACTAACAGTGAAGGAAACCACGGCGAGGACGTGAAGGAGTACTATTACTATCTCGATGCTACTCCGACGCACTCCTACATGAAGTATCTGTACAAGTACCCACAGGGTCCATTTCCGTATAACGATCTCGTTGAGACCAATCGCCATCGTGGCCGCCATGATCCTGAATATGAGTTGGTGGACACCGGCGTGTTCAAGGATGACCGCTATTTTGACGTGTTCGTTGAGTACGGGAAGGCTGAACCGGGCGATATTCTGATCCGCATCACCGCTTGCAACAGGGGCCCCGAGGCCGCTTCGTTACGCCTGTTGCCGACATTGTGGTTTCGGAACACCTGGACATGGGATTCTGAGCAACAAAAGCCCCGGCTTCAGAAAGGGCCTGAATTCGGTGGCTGCGTCACGCTCACTGCTTCGAGCGCTGACGCGGGGGATGTTTTGCTTTATATTGATGGCAACCCGCAGTTGCTTTTCACTGAAAATGAGACCAACAACGAACGTCTCTTTGGCGCGCGCAACGCGGCACCATACGTCAAGGACGGAATCAACGATTATGTCGTCCTAGGGCGGCAGGAGGCTGTCAGTCCGACTCTAACGGGGACGAAGGCTGGAGCGAATTATCACCTTCATCTGGACGCAGGCGCAGAATCCGTGGTGCGCCTAAGGCTGACCGAAGCGCCGTCCGCCGCGCCATTCGGTGCTGAATTCGACAAGCTCTTCGAGAAGCGCCGGCAGGAGGCCGATGCATTCTATCGGGCAATTACACCTGCCCGGGTCACCGACGATGCAGCAAGCGTTGTGCGGCAGGCACTTGCCGGGATGATCTGGAGCAAGCAATGCTTCATCTATGATGTGAACAAATGGCTGCAGGAGCATCGTTGGGACCCGACGCAGCGGTCGGGACCGCAAGTCCGAAATCGCGAGTGGTTTCATCTTAGGGCGGATCATGTCATTTCGATGCCGGACAAGTGGGAGTACCCGTGGTTTGCGGCGTGGGACCTGGCGTTCCAGGCGGTCGCTCTGTCCACCATCGACATCGATTTCGCTAAAGATCAGCTCGGGTTGCTGCTGGACCAGGTGTATTTGAACCCGGCAGGGCAGATACCCGCCTACGAATGGAATTTCAGTGATGTGAACCCCCCGGTTCAGGCTTGGGCTTCGATCTTCACCTATCGAATGGAGCAGGCGCTCAGAGGAACAACCGACATAAACTTTCTGAAGGAGGTCTTCGGCAAGTTGACGACGAATTTCGGTTGGTGGGTCAACCGCAAGGACCGCTTCGGCAAGAACGTGTTCGAAGGCGGATTCCTTGGATTGGACAATATCGGGGTCTTCGACCGCAGTGCTCCGCTGCCGACGGGGGGCCATCTGGAACAGTCCGACGGTACCGCCTGGGTCGCGCTGTTCTGCCAGAACATGCTGGAAATGGCTTTCGAGCTGGCAGGGCATGACCCGACATATGAGAAACTCGCCGCGAACTTCGGAATGGAGTTCCTCTTTATCGGTCATGCGATGAACGGCATCGGCACCGATGGCATGTGGGATGAGGAAGACGGGTTCTACTACGACGTTCTGCGGCTGCCTGATGGAAGCTCCAGGCGTCTCAAGGTCCGTTCGATGGTTGGCCTGCTTCCGATTTGCGCCGCAACGTCCGTCGAGAAGTGGCAGCGGGAGCGCGTGCCTAGGCTCACCGCCCATTTGTACGATCTGCTGGAGCGGATGCCGGGGCTTCGCGACTTTATCCACGTGACCGGACCTGGGCATTTCGGCGTCGCCGACCGTGGCCTCTTTGCGCTTGTAAACGAGGACCGGTTACGGCGCGTCCTGACCCGAATGCTGGACGAAAATGAGTTCCTCAGCGCCTACGGGATTCGGTCCCTGTCGCGCTATCATGCCGACCATCCGTATACGTTTTCAGTGGGCGGCCAGGAATACGGGGTGGGCTATCTTCCCGCTGAATCGGACACCGGGATGTTTGGCGGCAACTCAAACTGGCGCGGACCCATCTGGATGCCGGTCAACGCTCTGATCATCCGGGCGTTGCTGCATTACTTCGCTTACTACGGCGATGGCTTCAAAATCGAATGTCCAACCGGTTCGGGCATCCAGAAGAACCTCTTCGAGGTTGCCGAAGATATTTCGGCAAGGTTGAGCCGCATCTTTTTGCGTGACGAACACGGCCGTCGTGCGGTCTTTGGAGGTGAAGAGCAATTCCAGCACGATCCCCATTGGAAGGATCATCTGCTGTTCTACGAGTACTTCCATGGAGACAATGGAGCCGGCATCGGCGCCAGCCATCAAACGGGATGGACTGGCCTTATTGCCACACTGATCCAGGTCTTTGGAAAGCTGGATGCAGATACGATACACCATTTCTACTCGGAGCCGGAAATGGTTCATACCAATCGTCGTTGAGACCAGCTCTCTGGGTCCTGGTGGACATTTAATTGAGGACGCGATCGTCCTTGATGACACGACGGAACTAGAACAGGAAAGCTGGGTGGCAGCTAGAGCATTTCAGCCTGACTGTGCAGGCCGTAAATGCTCTATGCTCTTGTTTGATCGCATGATTCACACGCTTTGAACGTTCCGCTCAGCGTGATCATGCTCTGGGGTACCCGATGGGAAGGGCCCGGTGCCCAAAGGGTTGCCTTCCACTCGGAGAACGCGGGCGGCCGGCGCGAGGCGCCGCTGCTTCGCCAGGACAGCCCTGAACGTGCCTGACGTGGCCACCAATCTGGGCGAATTGATCGGCCTCCTGGCCGCTCTCGGATCAGCACGCCAATGTGGCGCTCTGCGATCTCAAGATGCCGGCGCAAGACCGCCGCCTCCCGCGTCGGCGCCATGTCCGGGTTAGCTTTTGGCTGCATCACCGAGTCCACAAATCAGCCGCTGCCCGGCGCTTGGCAGCAGTCCTGACGCCGAACCCCTCGTCGAACTCTCGCCGCTACCAAGACAGACCGTCAAGGTTCCAAGTGCTGACCAACGAAGGCGAGACCATTGAACCGCTGAAGTGGGACTGCCAGCAACGCTACCAGGTCAAGGAGCCAGAAAGATGAAGGGAAGCAGTTACGGACCTCGGCGTCGGCAGGCCAGTAGACGCACGTCCAACATCGATCGGGCGAGGATCGTGCCAACCGATGAGGATGGGGTTGAAACCGCGCGAGACCGGGTGCGCCTCGATCACAACTTGACCGTTGGCCGTCAGGCGATGCCGGGGCAGATCGTCCTTGATCATCCGAATGTCTCGCGCCGTCACGCGGCCTTTGAGATAGAGGGTGGGACAATTATACTGCGTGACCTCGGAGGTACCAACGGTACCTATGTCAACGGCGCACGCTTGCGGGGTGCTCGCCCTCTGGTGCAGGGTGATCGTATCGATATCGGCCCCTTTCAACTGACGTTTGATGGCACCGCGCTCATTAGGATGGGGCGCGTTGGGAATGTCGAGCTGCAGGTCCGGGGCGTCGGCTACGACGTGCGCCGAAGACAGGCCAGCGGCTTGTCGACACGTATCCTGCACGGCGCCAACCTAGATATCCTCCCGTCCGAATTTGTCGCTATCATCGGTGCCAACGGCACAGGCAAGTCCACGTTGATGAACATCATGGCCGGTCGGTTGCTCCCGAGCGAAGGGACGGTGCTGCTCAACACCTGTGACCTGTACGCCAATTTTCAGGCCTTGAAACAGGATATCGCCTTTGTGCCGCAACAGGACGTGCTCCACGAGCAGCTAACGCTGCGCCAGGCGCTCGACTACACGGCGCAGCTTCGGCTGCCGCCGGATACCTCGGTCGAGCAACGTCGTGCAGCAGTGGACGCCGCCGCGCGCAGTGTCGATCTGCTCGATCGGCTCGACCAACGCGTTGGCGCGCTCAGCGGAGGGCAAAAGAAGTGCGCCATTCTGGCGAGCGAGATTCTCAACCGCCCCAGTTTGCTGCTACTCGACGAGGTTACCAGCGGGCTGGATGAAAGCACCGACTGGCAAGTCATGCGACTGCTTCGACGCCTGGCCGACGACGGAGCAACAATTATAGTGGTCACGCACACCTTGGCGAATGTTACGGAGTTCTGTGACAAAGTCATCTGCATGGGCCGCGGCGGCCAGCTAACCTTCGTTGGTGCCCCCTCCGAGGTGTTGGGATTCTTCGCGGTGCGCCGATTGGGAGAGGTGTTTGAGCGCATGGATGAGATTGGTGCCGAGTGCTGGCGTGAAAGGTTCGAAGCAACACTTGATGGCGCCGCAGTCGATCTGCCAACCGTCGCAGAATCTCAAGGCAACACGCGGCACCCAGTGTTGTACCCCCGCGATCCTATGTTCATCACACTGCTGCGTGTCGTCCGCCAAACGGCCATTTTACTACATCGGAACACAACCTTGTTGCTGTCCGATCGTCGCACGTTGGTGATGGCTGCGGCTCAAAGCGTGCTCATCGGCGGCCTGATGGGCTATGCCTTCGGCAACTTTGGGGAGGGGCAGGAGCGTGTGAACGCGGAGAACGCTCTTCTTCTGCTGCTGGGCCTGAGCGCGATCTGGCTCGGCTGTAATGCCGCATCGAAGGATATCGTCGGCGAACTTGCAATTTACCGGCGTGAAAATGACATCAATCTGTCCACGGCTGCGTTCGTTGGTGCGAAATACCTGGTGTCTTCCGTGTTCACCGTGTTGCAACTTGCCGTTGTCTATGTGCTTGTGGCCACGCTGGCAGATGGCATCCCGGGTGGTAGGCTGCAACAGTTCACACTGCTGACGATCGGTGCGATGGCGGGCACGGCCATGGGATTAGTGATCTCGGCGTTCGCCAACACGCGAGATCAGGCGACCACGATCGTTCCTCTGGCCTTGGTTCCGCAATTGATCTTGGCCGGAGTCCTGGTGCCAAAGCTACCCGACCTCGCCACGGCGGTAGCCAAAATAGCGGTCAGCGGCTACTGGCTGACCGAAGCGATGAAGTCAGTGTTCATTGCCGCCGAGGGTCGGGTCCGGACAATGGATGCGCACACCGGCGCGTTGATGGACATGACCGCCAAACCGGCGACTTACGGAGCCGCAATTGTCGCCGCGCACGCATTGGCATTCTTACTGATCGCCTATTTAGTGACACTGATACGTCATGGGAGGCACAGTCGCGGTACCTAAGCCTGTCTCTACACCCCGACCGCCCCTGTTAGGGACCAATTCCTGGCGGCGGCTACGCGCTACGCTCGTAGCGGAACTCGTCGTCTCCGGATTGTAGAAACCTTCCGAGCGACCTTCCTTGATACTCTCAGCGCTCGGTCACGCTGACTAGATGTAGCAGCGGATTCACATACGGAATGCTGAAGGCGAGATCAATCCTCGCCAGCTACCGCGGACGCAACAACCGACCGGCGAGCTGACGGCTAGTACGGCGGCGGTGCCATGTAACCTGGCGGATAGGTCGGCGGGGGTGCCGCATAGGTGTTACTTTGCGCAGCGGAACTCGCGGCGGCACCGACGACGGCGCCCACCGCAACACCCGCCGCAACGCCGCCCCAGCTCGGTCCGCTGTTGTAGTCGCCGTAGCAGCAGCCGCCGCCGCCGCCGACGACAGCGACGTTCCGGTTAACGTTCACATTCCGATTAGCGTTCACATTCCGGTTCGCGGTGACGTTCGTGTTGCGGGTGTTCGACACGTCCCGGTGAAAGTTGTTACTGTTAAAGTTGCCGCGGTTACCGCCGCCGGCCGCCCGTTGACCACCGCCGCCTCCGCCCCGTTGACCGCCGGCGCGCGCACGATTCTGCACGAGGATCACGCCGGATCCTTCATGGGGAGCAGCCGCCCCGACGATTTGCGAGACGCCAGAAGAGGCGAGTGGGGCCCCGGGCAACGCCATGGCGCTGCCGGTGAACCACAATACGGTCGCGAACGCCGAGACGGCGGCGACCACCATTACGGATCTCCAGCTCATCTCACCGCTCCAGATACTTGGCTTGGAGCGCCTTGAAGTCCGCGATCGCCTGCGCGCAGTTCTTGTGGTCGAAGTCATGCCCGATCCCATAGCCGAATGCGCCGCTGTAGATGAACGCGACCTTCAGTCCAAAATGCAGGCTCACTTGAGTTGCCAGGTCAATTGCGGCCTCTCCGACCTGCGGTTGATCGGCTTCGTTTGAACAGGCGAACGCCTCACCGGACATTACGCCGAGTTTCCGGATCCCAGTGACAAACGCATCGTCGGCGTCGCTCCCCTTCTTCGGAGCTTCGTCCGCAAGGACCGGTGCGGCGACGATGGCCGCGAGAACGAAGGTGACCAGTAGTGTTCGCATTATTGCTTCCTGGATCGCCTGAGAAGTCGGAAGCTCCGCCGTTGTAGAGGTCCTGATACAGCCCTGCGCAGCCATGAACTCGGTCACCTCAGTCCAAACCGAATTCACCAGCGCGGGCGATCCTGACGCACACTGGATGCTATTGCCGACACACCAAGATGATCGGCCTGTCCGGTCATCTGGCCAATAGTGTAAGCGCGCAGCGATGCGTTCTGCAACAGACAACTCGTGGCGAAGACACAGAGAGTCCTCCCGTTGCCGGCTGCGCGGGTGTGCCCTGCCGTCATCAAACGATGGCTTGATCCACGCCCTCTTCTCTTTTCCCATGCGCACGGCCTGGCTATCTGGGCGGGAGGTTGCGATCGGCGGACTTCCACGCTCCCGGCCGCAGCGCGATCGAATGCTGCATGCCTCCAACCGGAACATTGGCGCCGGCGTCGAGACCAACCGCCGCGCCGGCAGTCACACCTCCGTTACGTGCCTGCGAGCGCGCCCTTGGCAATATCGCTCGTCGGCGCGACCACCGCCCATGCCACGATGCCGTCCGCATGATAGCCAATGTCAACACCAAACCTTGTTGTCGGCATAAGTGCACTTCAGGTCTCCTGTCGAAACTGAACACGAAGCCCCAACCGCTGTCGACATTGCAGGTAAGCATTCCGCTTTTGCGGGGCACGATCCCGGATCACCACTGGCTCTCCACGATGGCCGTCGACATCCGCTTCGATGGAAATGGTTGGTCATGCCAAGCTGCGCTGGCGAATCGAGCGTGACTCCCTCGAACTGAAGCAGGAAGTTGGATTGGGCACTACGAAGGCCGCGGGTGGCGCGGCTCCACCATCACGCGACGCTCTGCATCGCAGCATACGGGTTCCTGATCTCCGAAAAGGCGACCATTCCCCCTCAGGAGCTTCCCGCCCCTGGCTAAGCTCGCAATCTGCCCTTTCCCATGGTTACCGACCCAGAAGATCTGCCGCTACGGTCACAACGCCACATACCGAATTCCATCACGACCTTGCGTATTCGTCTCGCGAGCACTCTGGTTCTTGTCCTACCGCGCTGCCCCTGCTGTGGGACCATCCGTCAGACCGCAGTCGAGCAGAACGGGTGACGCGGTAAGACTAGATCGAAATGTATTGTCTGATCCTTGGACTTGGTTATCGTTCTTTAGACGTATCAGTCTTTCGAGCCGCCGTCCAACGTGGCTGCCAATATTTCGTGCATCTTTTCCGGGTCGCTCCCTTCGAGGAAATACCGGGCGTAACCATCCCCGGAAGACGTGGTCAAGCTCCTCGAGACCAGAACGTTGGGATTGGCTCTTTTGTAGCTTTCAGAAGGGTCGGCAGAACAACGCCATCCGTCGCTGGCTCAGACACTTGTTGGAATGCCCTGGTCGCAAGTGGTCCGTGTCTCCGCTTCGCCGTCGCCAACGACACAAGCCACAACCAGACCGGGATTGTCGAATGCCACGCTGTAGGTGGGCGAAACAGCGTAGCCAACTCACAGATCGAGCCGGGTGTTTCCGGCGCAACATGCGTTGGGAATGCTGCCCCCGTGATCCGCTCAATTCCATCCACTACACAGATGCTTGAGCTTCCGGCGATCGATCGATTTCGGCATAGTGTTTCGTGGTTCACCCATTGATGATGCTTTTAAGGCGACGCCTAACTCCGCTTGATCGCGCCATCACTCTAAAGACCGGTCACGTCGATCTCCCTTCGTGGCGGGGTGCCCCCATGCCTGAAATGAACGTGAATAACGTGGCCCACCAGGATCTTACCCGTACGACGCTAACCGTGCTGTTTATCGGCGGCCTTTTAGCTGCCAGCATCTGGGTGATGCGGCCGTTCCTGCCGGCGATCGTTTGGGCCGTGACCCTGGTCATCACTACGTGGCCAATGATGCTGCGGGTGCAGCGGCGGCTCGGCAATAGGCGAGGGCTTGCGGTAGTGGTCATGACGATTGCGTTGTTGCTGGTGCTGATCCTGCCGTGCTGGCTAGCCATCAGCACAATTGTGGACAATGCGGATGAAATTGTCGACCTGGCGCGAACCGTCCCGACGCTGCAGCTACCGCCGCCACCGGACTGGCTGGCGGAGGTGCCGCTCGTTGGGGCGCGAATTACAAGTGCTTGGGGACAACTCGCCGAGGCGGGCATGCGGGACCTCCCGCCGAAGCTAACCCCTTACACTGGCGAGATGCTCCGATGGTTTGCCTCCGCCGTCGGCAGTTTGGGTGGGACGTTCTTGCAATTCCTGCTGACCGTTGCCATCGCCGCGGTGATGTATGCCGGTGGTGAGCGTGCTGCTGTCACCGTCATCCGCTTCGGCCGCCGACTCGGGGGTGAGCGGGGCGAGACGGCGGTGCTTCTTGCCGGCCAAGCGATTCGCGGCGTCGCGCTCGGCGTGGTGGTGACTGCGGTGGCGCAGAGCGTGCTGGGAGGCATCGGCTTGGCGGTCGTTGGCCTGCCCTTCGCTCCGGTGCTGACGGCGTTGATGTTTATGCTGTGCTTAGCCCAGGTCGGCCCCGCCTTGGTGATGGTCCCGGCGGTGGTGTGGATGTACTCCTCACGTGATGCGGTCTGGGCGACGGTGCTGCTGGTTTTCACCATCGTCGCCATGACGATGGACAACTTCCTGCGCCCGGGTACTGATCCGAAAGGGCGCCGACCTGCCGCTGCTGCTGATCCTTGCCGGTGTCATCGGCGGCCTACTTGCGATGGGCCTGTTGGGCATCTTCCTCGGCCCAACAGTGCTCGCGGTCGCCTACACGCTGTTGAACGCCTGGATGGCGGAGTCCGATAAGCCATCGCCGTCTAATGCGGCGCTTTGACGCCAGAGAAATCGCCTGCGAACCAGCCGCACCGTCTTTGTTCGGCTTTGAATCTGTGGCAATGCCTCTCGGACCCCCAGCCGTCGGTCAGTTCGCCGGAACCGTCAACACCGGCGCCTGTGGGGTCACGCCTGTTTCGGCCAGCGAGAAGAAAATCATCAGGAATGTGAATACGCGCTTGGAGGCCAGGTCACCGTCCGAGATCCAATACCAGGTGCCGCGATAACGGACAGCAGCGTAACTGTCGGGGGGTGGGGATGCTGACGACTGGATGCGGATCAGGGGGCGGTCGCGAGGGTTCTCCGCGCCGTCCAGGCGGGTTGCCGCCGCCGTGCGGCCTTGTGCAACATGTTCCCGGGGAACCTCAATCCCGGCAGCGACCTCCAGCAGAATCTCGGACATCGAGCGTGTGAGCAAGGCAATCTCGCTCGGGCCGCGCGGTAACAGCCCAAAGCCGACCGCAATCTCGCCATCCCGGTCCGGAGTGACGCCGAGTGAGGATCGTACGAATTGCAGATCCTCGCTGACCTCCGTTGCGCGCTTGCTGGAGAGGATCAGCCTGCCGATTTCCTCCGAACCACGCTTCTCCAGGCGGATACTGACTGCCCCTGAAAGCTGAAGGCGCCGCAACGCATCCAGTATCGGATAGAACTCGGGATCCGCCTCGCGGGCCCGTGCCCCGATCCCCGATCGGTTGTAGATGCCGTTGACTGCGCGGGTCGTTATAAGCAGCACGGAGTTTGCCGGATACCCGGCCTGGATCAGTTCAAAGACTTCACTGGGCGGCAGCGGCCGGAGCAGGCTCCTGGCAAACTTGTCACCTGACAATGGCGTATAGGTGATCGTCGGACGATCGATGTAGGTCACTCCCCCTCCCAACGTCACTAGATTTGAGGGAATGGTGTTGGTCAGGTTGGAACTTATCGACGCGCCTGCTGACAGCTGCCCCTGAAATGTATATCCGCTGATGACCGACGACACATCAACGAAGCTTGGTGCGTCACCGTAACGTAGCCGCACGATGTTGAGCAATGTCTGTTCTTTCCAGGACTCTCCTACAGAGGTGATGTAATCCAGCCGGTCGTGTGGGACGGTGGCAGGACCGATCGAGGCGCATCCCGAGATAAAGAGGGCGAGTGTCACGCCGAACGAGGTGCGAGCCGTCATCGCTGCCGCTTCAAAATGGTCTGTGCGCCGGTTGGGCCGACTGCCGCTATTCGCAGACGGATCCTCGATGGTCAACTCGTGCCCAAGCCTGTAATCATGAGTTTCACACTCGGCAAGCCCGGCCTTCGCGCGGATGACGACGCAACGGAGGCGGTGGCAATTCCGCCCGCCAAGACCATCAATGCGGCGACCGGGGATCGCCTATTCCGCTGATGTCCGGTTTCCGTCGTTTACCACGACAAGAGAACCTAGCGCGCTCAGGCGGCCGGCCACTTCAGTTCCGGTACAAACTTGATGGGGTAGTCCGGCTCCCTGGTCCCGCGCGGCTTCTGCCGGTCCGGCAGCTTCACCTTCTCCCGCGGAAGTTCCTCGTAAGGAATATGCGCAAGCAAATGGGTTATGGTATTCAGACGTGCCCGTTTCTTGTCGTCCGAGCGAACGACTTACCAGGGGGCCCACGGCGTGTCGGTCGCCTTGAACATGTCGTCGCGCGCTCGGGAATAGTCGTCCCAGCGGCCATAAGACTTCAGATCCATCGGCGACAGTTTCCAAGTCTTCCGCCCATCGTCGATCCGGGATTCCAGGCGACGGGTCTGCTCCTCCTCGCCGACCTCAAGCCAGTATTTCAAAAGGATGATGCCCAACTTAACGAATGTCTTCTCGACCGGCGCGGCCAACTGAAGAAATCGCTTCGCTTGCTCCTCGGAGCAAAAACCCATCACCCGCTCGACCCCGGCACGGTTGTACCAGCTCCGGTCAAATATCACGATTTCGCCGCCGGCAGGCATATGCGCGATATACCGCTGGATATACAGCTGCGATTTCTCGCGTTCGGTTGGCGCCGGTAGCGCCACGACACGAAACACCCGCGGACTCACACGTTCGGTGATCGCCTTGATCACGCCCCCCTTGCCTGCACCGTCACGCCCTTCGAACACGATGCAGACCTTTAAGCCCTTGTGCACCACCCATTGCTGCAGCTTGACCAGCTCGACGTGCAGCCTGCCTAGCTCGCGTAGATAGTCCTTCTCCTTCAGCTTGTCGTTGGTCTCTTCGGAGATCTCGGGGATCTTGGCCCGCGTGGCACTCTTTGTTCTACTCATTACGTCCTCCCAAGGCCGTGCAACCATCGGCGAAAAGGCTCCCGTCTGGGATCACGAACCCAAACCGTTCTTCGGTCAAGTGAAGAACAGGCCGACATCGCCCGGCTTTTCAACATGATAATTGTTGATCCAAGCTGAGAAGCCGAAGCCACTGGGTGTGAAGGTTTGCTTCCAATGGTTATATTCCTCGCGCGGCTGGTTGATCGGGGCGCGCCCGCTTCGATGATCTCTCCGTGTGGCCCGCTGAGCCCGCATCGTTTACAGCGACAATGATATCGCGCGATCATAAGACCGGCCTAACATAAAGACAGACGGAGAAAATGCATAATTGCTGGGCTTGGGGAACGATATGCGAGGCCTTACGAATGCTCGACCCGGGCGGCGCTTCGCCTGCTCAAGGCTCGGGACCGATGGTCGCTCAAACGCACCGGTTGTCGGCGTGGACCGTGGACGGCTCAGGACGATCCTGTGCTAAGGGCAGAACCACCGATGGAAAAGGAGATCAGAGCGTCCACAACTGCTCGCCTGTTCGGTTATCCAATCGGTTGGCTACCTTCCGATGTGATCGCCGGGATCACACTGGCCGCCTATGCCATTCCTGTCTCTCTGGCCTACGCAACGCTGGCCGGACTGCCGCCGCAGGTGGGAGTATATGGCTATCTAATGGGCGGCCTCGGCTACGCGTTGGCTGGCTCATCGCGGTATCTGGCGATTGGCCCGACGTCAGCGATTTCGCTGATGATCGCAGCGACGGTTGGCGGTATGGCCGGCGATAACAGCGCGCACTACGCCGAGATCGCGACCACCGCGGCCGCTGGCGTCGGTGTGTTGTGCTTGATCGCCTGGGCGTTCCGGCTCAGCGTCTTGGTCAAGCTGATCAGCGACAGCGTTTTGATCGGGTTCAAGGCGGGCGCCGGGCTGACCATTGCGATTACGCAGTTGCCGGCGCTTTTCGGTGTCACCGGAGGCGGCCACAGCGTTCCCGAGCGGATTTTTGTCCTGGCTGGGCAGCTCAGCGCAACAAACCTAGTGACGCTGTCGATCGGTATGGCGGCGTTGGCGCTGCTATGGTGTGGCGAGCGGTGGCTGCCGGGACGGCCGGTCGCTCTCGGCGTTGTCGCACTGTCGATCCTCACGGTGGCGCTGTTTGAGCTCACTCGTTTCAACATCGCGGTCACTGGCGTTATCCCACCTGGACTGCCATTGCCCGCGATGCCTTCGGCGCCGTTACGCGAACAGGACGGGATCGTCGCGCTCGCCACGGGATGCATGCTACTTGCCTATATTGAGGGAGTGGCGGCGGCACGCGCATTCGCAACGAAACACCACGAGACGATCGACACGCGGCGGGAGCTGCTGGGTCTAGCCGCGGCCAACATCGCAACGGCGGCGGTGGGCGGCTATCCGGTGGCAGGGGGGTTATCGCAGACCGCGGTAAACGAAGGAGCGGGCGCGCGGTCCCGCGTGTCCCTCGTGTTGGCCTCTCTCACGCTTGCTCTGTGTCTGATGTTCTTCACCTCGCTGCTTGCCGGCCTACCTAAAGCAGTCCTGGCGGCGGTCGTGATGATGGCTGTGGCCGGGCTTGTTGATCTCCGTGGCATCGCACGCATGCGACGCTCGAGCCGAATGGATTTCCTCAATGCTACGGCGGCTTTTATTGGGGTCTTGCTGCTCGGTATCCTCCCGGGCATTCTGCTGGCAGCCTTGATCTCGATCCTGCTTCTGTTGGCGTGGTCGTCGACTCCTCGCGTGGCTGTTCTAGGGCGTATTCCTGGCACCGACCAATACTCCGACCTACACCGCCATAAGGACAACGAGCCGCTGGTCGGCGTGCTTGCCTGCCGTCCGGAAGCGTCTTTACTCTATTTGAACGCGGATTTTGTGCAGGCGCGCATCCTTGAGCAACTGGAAGTTGCGCGTCCCACCAGGATTCGAACCGTGATCTGCGATCTGTCCGCCTCTCCGGCGATGGATCTCGCCGGGGCACGAATGCTGGCCGAGTTATCCGAAACCCTGAAGGATCGTGGGATCAAACTGACCGTCACAGGCGCCCACGGGCAAGTGCGCGACTTGTTGCGCGCTGAGGGGCTTGATGGCAAAATCCAAGGTATCGCTCGTGGCAGGTCTCTTGAGAGCGAGCTCCGAGCCTGCTCCGATGGAATCCAGCCGAGTTGATGAAACTCACTATGTTGTAGGTCGCCCATGACCACACGAGGGTGCGCCGCTCGGGCACAGACGGATGAGTTCAGATCAGCACGTTATCCACCATGGTCTTGGGTTGGCAGCGCTGTTTACTCCGTGGCTGATCCTCGTGCCCTGCGGGACGTTCGAACCAATGTGTGTGGGCGGGATGTTCGGGTCGACCGTCGGCGCGTCCCGCGCTGTCCACGTGGCTGCAGGTGTTCCTTTCGAGGTGTTGCTCGACCGATCACAGGTGAGTGGCAACGCACCCAAAACTCGTGCTGATTTCTTGAGGACGATCAGGCAAGGCGTTCCGGCCCCATCGTACCCGTTGGCCTGGATCGCGATGACGATCGCTGCGCGGGGTAGGATCGGTCGTCACTCAGCATCGCGAGTAGTAGCTTCCTGGAGAGCGCGGACGCCGACTGCCGCGACCAGGCCTGCCAGAAGGATTCCACTGAATCCAATCACTACAGTAATCAGGCGGGTGGTGAAGCGCACCGGGACCAGATCCCCATACCCGATGGTTAGCCCGGTGACGAAGGTGAAATATGCCGCATCGCTCATCCGCCACCCCTCAAAAAAACCGACAAGCATTCCCAGCGCCAACTGGGCGCCGATCAGACCCGATACGATTGGCCACACCACACGCAGCTCCTTCAAAAGTGCCGCAAGAAAGCGCCGTCTCAGTTCAGCTGACTCCTTCATGGCTCCCCCCATTTCGCTACGGCCACCTCTATGATCGCCTGCGGCTTGATGAGCCGCCCGTCGGCGTCGAACACCCTGTCACCGATCGTTAGCCCGCGCATCTGGGAAGATCGCCGGCACACGACACAGGCCGTGAGCCGCCCCGCCATCGGTCGATGGAAGCCAACCGTCTTTGCAGAAGACCATCGTAAGGACCTTGCTGGCTCAATCCGATGCGCGAGCACCGATCATCTAGCCCCTACCGATCTTTTTCGAGGCGCGGGCGCTCCGCGGAGGGGGTGGGCGCAGTCGTTCTGCCGATTTATCGCATATTCATTGCTAGTGTCATCCGCGACATGGCGAAAGACGGATACTGGACCTACCTCGAAGGAAACCGCCTCCCTCCGACAGGACCTAACGCGTGGCTCGGGCGCCACCGATCCGTGGTAGCGCGATCGGTGGCACCTTCTGGAAAATGCGGGCCGCCCTCGCGAGCGATTACTCGGGCCATGACTTGATCGTGGCTTCTTGGCGGTTGATATTGCAGGGGCGGCGCTGTGCCAGTGGCGGTGGCGACGTTGCACCGACGTGCCAAATCCGCTTAGCGTCATCGGAGGCATTGCCTATATCAAACAAGAGTTGTCTAGATTTCGCGGCTGCTGCGTTCCAATCGTCGGAGTTCCGCTCGTCGGAAAATATTTACTGACCAAGGTCGGTACGTGCCGATTGGCGCCCAACAACCGGATACGACAAAACAACGCGAGCGACCCAAAAAATCGAGAGAAACATTCGTGAATACGAATGGCGGCGGCATCTACAAAATCAAAGCCGCTGATCCCATTCACCCTATGACCCGCAGGTCATTGCCAAAGCCAGATCCGGAGAACCTCACGGTCGCCGGCCCGTGGCACTCACCGCTATGCGGAAGATCGCGTGATACCTCATTCCGGGTCTTGCACGGTATCGATCCTTGCTCCAAGGATACTCTTGGCCCCACGACGGACCTCTACACGTATCGCGTCTGCTGCGATGGATCTCGATCAACCTTATTAGGCGCCCACTAGGGAGGGCACGTGGACGTGGAACAGATTGAGGCGGCGCAACTCGCTGTTAATGCTAAGCTTGAGCCGGGTGGTATCATTCGGCTGTCGCCGAGCTACGAGCAGCGCTTACGCGGAAGACGCTATCCCGGGAAAGGGCGAGATCCGATGCGTGCGCGATCCGTTAAGGACCGCATTATTGTGGCGAGGACCAATTACCCCGTCGCTCCAACTGCCTACAGCGGTCGACGTGCAGGAGAATCGTCCCCCTCCGACCAAGAGATGTGCTATTTCGAACTCCGTGCGGCAATCGGGCCCGGCAGGCCGATGACGATGATCGAAGGCGAAAGGATGCCCCTTCCTCTATGCTTCGGCAGACTTGTCGTGAATTGTCGACCAATGTCTGGCAAGTCTCAGCCCACCACGCAGTGCCATGACAGGCAAAATGAGTGTTCCTGATCCACCGGCAGGATCGCTGCTCTATACGGGATAATACGCAGGAAAACAGAATGCGCCTCCTTTTCATCTATACGGCCGCCATGTTGTGCATAATCTTTGGGTCAACCCAAGGATGGGCACAACAGCCGACCGCGATCCCAGTGGAAACGGTAGCGGCCGAACTCCGACCGATCACGAAGGCAACCGAATTCGTCGGACGGGTGGAGGCCATGGAGCGAGTGGATATCCGAGCCCGCGTGACAGGATTCCTGCAAGAGATCCTGTTCAAGGATGGTGATTTCGTAAAGGAGGGGGATGTCCTTTATCGTATCGAACGAGAGACTTTCGATGCCGCTGTGCAACAGGCCCGTGGAGCGCTATTAGAGGCTCAGGGGAAATACGCCAACGCCACTGCGCAACGAGCACGTACCGAGGAATTGACGAAGACCTCCGCCGCTCCGCTGGCACAGCTGGATGAGCGGCTGGCAGCAGAGAAGGGCGCGCAAGGCCAAGTGGTCGTTGCGGATGCCGACCTGAAGACCGCAACGGTAAACCTCGGTTACACCGATATCGTGGCTCCGATCAGCGGGCAGATCGGCCGTTCCAAACTCACCAAAGGAAATGTCGTTGGACCCGACAGTGGCGTACTAACCACGATTGTCAGTCATGATCCGATGTATGTGACGTTTCCGGTCAGCCAGCGCGAATTTTTGAAGGTGCAAGAGCAGGAGCAACGCAAGGCGCGGAAGGAGGCGCTTGGTGTGCGTATCCGCTTCTCCGATGGTTCGACTTATGACCAGACGGGGCGGATAAACTTCGTCGATGTTACGGTGGACCGAGCGACAGACACGGTTCTGGTACGTGCGACCTTGCCCAATCCAAACGGTGCGCTCATCGATGGGCAGTTGGTCCGTGTTTCAGTCGAAGCCGACAAACCAGAAGAAAAGGTACTGGTACCACAGTCGGCGCTGGTTGTGGATCAGCAGGGCACCTACGTTTTCCTTGTCGTGGACGGCAAGGCCGCAGTCGCGCGCGTGAAGCTGGGAGGTGAAGTCAGGGCCCTTTGCGATCGTGGACGATGGACTGAAGGGCGGCGAGCAGGTGGTGGTGCAGGGCATGGAGAGTCTTCGCCCTGGAGTGGCAGTCGCTGCCAGTCCGGCCCCGTCGCCGAGTACCGGGGGCTAAGATATGTTCTCGGCCATCTTCATCGACCGGCCGCGGCTCGCGACCGTCATCGCTATTGTCACCACCATCGCGGGACTGCTGTCCCTCTTTGTAATCCCGATTGCGCAGTATCCCGACATCGTTCCCCCACAGGTATCGGTGACCACGCTCTACCCTGGCGCCTCAGCAGCCGTGGTCGAGGCGACAGTCGCACAGCCGATCGAAAGCCAGATCGTCGGTGTCGACAAAATGATCTACATGAAGAGCGTCAGCGGCAATGACGGCAGCTACTCGCTGAAGGCCTCGTTCGAACTAGGCACCGACCCCGACATCAATACGGTCAATGTCAACAACCGCGTTCAGGTGGCTCTGTCGAAGCTGCCGGAGGACGTGCGGAAACAAGGCGTGACGGTAAAGAAGCAATCTTCCGCGCTTCTTGGGGTCATTTCGCTGTATTCACCTAAACAAACGCATGATGAGCTTTACATCTCGAACTACGCGACCATCAACTTGCTCGATCAGATCAAGAGTACGCCAGGCGTCGGTGACGCAACGCTGTTCGGTCCGCAGGATTATTCGATGCGGGCCTGGATACGCACTGATCGACTTACCGGGCTTGGCCTGACGTCGGCCGACATTATCGGCGCAATCAACTCGCAGAACGTACAGGCCCCGGTTGGCCGGATTGGCGCCCGGCCGGTCGCCAACGATCAGCAATTGCAACTCAACGTGCAAACCAAGGGACGCCTGGCGTCGACCGCCGAATTCGAGCAGATCGTGATCCGGACCAATCCAGACGGCTCCGTCCTTCGCCTGGGTGACGTCGCGCGCCTGGAACTAGGTGCGGCCAATCTTGATCGCTCGACCCGACTAAACGGAGCCCCGGCGGCGTTGATGGCGGTCTATCAGGCGCCTGGAGCAAATGCCCTCACAGCGCTCGGCGGTGTCAAACAGGCCATGGCCACGGCAGCCCATGGCTTTCCTGATGATCTAGCCTGGAAGGTTACATATGACCCGACGACGTTTGTCACCGACACGATCCATGAGGTGCAGAAAACCCTGATCGAGGCGTTCATTCTTGTCGTGCTCGTCGTTTATATTTTCCTGGGAAACCTGCGTGCCACGCTGATTCCAACGATTGCTGTCCCGGTTAGCCTGATCGGCACGTTTATGGTGCTGAATGCAATCGGCTATTCTGCCAACACTGTCTCGCTTCTTGCGGTTGTGCTCGCGATTGGTATCGTGGTGGATGATGCGATCGTGGTGGTCGAAGCGGTCGAGCAGGTGATGGAGCACCATCCCGAACTATCGCCTGCCGAAGCGACCAAGATGGCGATGGGGCAAATTTTCGCGCCGATTATCGGCATCACGCTGGTGCTGCTCTCGGTGTTCGTTCCCGTGGCGTTCATCCCCGGGATCTCCGGCGAGTTGTTCCGCCAGTTCGCCGTCACCGTCGCCGTTTCGATGTTCCTCTCAGCGATCAACGCGCTCACGTTATCGCCGGCAATGTGCGCGATCCTTCTGCGACCCCATCACGGGCCGCGCCGAGGACCAATCGGTGCACTGATGCGCGGGATCGACTGGGTGCGCGACGGCTACGGCGCCATCGTTGCACGTCTGGTGCGTTTTTCAATTATTGGCCTGGTCCTTGTAGTGGGATCGATGGCGGGCGTCTGGGCGCTGGGAAAGATTACGCCGACCGGCTTTCTGCCGGAAGACGACCAGGGTGCGTTCTTTGTCATTATACAGCTGCCCGACGGTGCCTCGGTCGGCCGGACGACGGATGTCGTCCAACAGATTGAGGCGATTTTGAAGCAGGAGCCAGCCATCGCGGACTATTCCGCCACCATCGGACTGAACTTCATCGACAACTACTCGCAGCCGAATGCCGCTTTCTTTATTGTCTCCCTGAAGCCGTTTGAAGAGCGTGCTGACCCCTCTCAATCGGCGCAGGCGATGATTGCTCGGCTGGGACCAAAATTCCGTCAGGTTCGGGGCGGCCGCGCCGTGCCCATTGCGCCGCCGCCAATCATCGGCCTCGGAACCGGGGGCGGATTCAGCTACGTGCTGCAAGACACTGGTGGCGGCAGTCCGCAATCACTCGCGCAAGTCTTGCGCGGACTATTGGTGGCGGCTAACCAAGATCCCAAGCTCAGCCGGGTCTACAGCACGTTCTCCGCCGCGACGCCGTCGATCTACCTCAGCATCGATCGCGACAAGGCTCAGATTCTGAAAGTGAATCTCTCTGAGATTTTTCAGGCGCTGCAGGCTTCGCTGGGTGGATACTATGTCAACGACATGAATTTGTTCGGGCGCACGTGGCAGGTGCAGGTCCAGGCGGAATCTCAGGATCGATCTTCGATCGACGACATCTACCGGATCAATGTCCGTAGCGCGGACGACAAGATGATCCCCCTACGGAGCCTGGTCGAGGTCCGCCCGGTGATCGGACCCCAGGCGCTGATCCGCTATAACAACCAGGTTGCCGTGACGATTTAAGGCAGCCCGGCTCCGGGTATCTCATCAGGTCAGGCGCTGTCAGCGATGGAGCAGGTTGCGGCCAGCACCTTGCCGCGCGGATATCGCGGCTTGTGGACCGATGTCTCTTTCCAGGAAAAGCGTGCCGAAGGTAAGACTGCGATCATCCTCGGCTTCGCGGTGCTGTTCGCGTATCTGTTCCTGGTCGCGCTGTACGAGAGCTGGACGATTCCCGTTCCGGTGCTGCTATCGGTCACGGTCGGAGTTGTTGGTTCTTTCGCGGCAATGGTGATGGCGGGGTTAACGCTCGATCTCTATGCGCAGATCGGCATGGTGGTGCTAATCGGTCTGGCTGCCAAAAACGGTATTCTGATCGTGGAATTTGCCAAGGAGCGTCGGGCCGAAGGCATGCCTCTGTTAGCCGCGGCCACCGAGGGTGCGCGGCAGCGGTTCCGTCCGGTGATGATGACGTCCTTCGCGTTCATCCTAGGGCTGCTGCCGTTGGTCATCGCCGAGGGACCGTCACGCCTGGCGAGACGCGATGTCGGCTCGCCGGTGTTCGGCGGTATGCTCACGGCGTCATTTATCGGTATCTTCGCGATACCAGCGCTTTATGTGACTTTCCAATCGATCCGTGAGCGACTGCGTTCTTCCGCACGCCCTGTTGAAGTGCCAGTACAGGAGGCGACCAGGGTAGATCATCCAGCGTAATGGGTCAGCGTCAGGTCGGGGGTATCTCGCTTTCCATCTGTCGAGTGCACCAACGCCCACCACGGGTCAAGCAACGCGAGGTCATGGCACCGCGGAGAGCAGCAGGAAGAGGGCGAAGATTACAAGGTGCACCACGCCCTGAAGCACGGTCGTCGTGCCGGTGCCGAGCGTTAAGCCGGTGATAAACAAGGTAAGCAGGAGCAGGGTGCTGTTCTCGTTGCCGAGGCCAAGCATTAGCGGTCGGGCGGTGAGCAGCGACACGACGGCCACCACTGGGATGGTCAATGCGATGCTCGCGATCGCCGAACCCAGGGCCAGGTTGAGGCTGTTCTGCAAGCGGTTGGCAATAGCGGCGCGCACCGACGCAAGCCCTTCCGGCAGCAGTACAAGCAAGGCAATCACGATGCCGACGCACGTACGCGGAAGACCGGTGAACGCGATCGCGTCCTCCAACGGGCGCGACAACAGCTTGGCCAGCAGTACCACGGCGGCCAACGCGACCAACAGGAGCGCCGCACTTGCTGCGCTAACGCGGCCGGACGGGCGACCGCCTTCGCCGGGCAGCGGGGCCAACTCGTCGGCCGTTGTGCCAAGGAAGTAGTCGCGGTGACGAATGGTCTGCACGAAAACGAATGTCGCATACAGCACCAGCGACAGGATGGCGACGAATACTAGCTGCACCGGTGAGTAATAGGGGCCAGCTGCGCGCACAGTGTAGTTCGGCAGCACTAGCGCGAGCACGGCGAGCGGCGCCAGTACTCCTAGCGCAGCGGATGCCCCCCGCAACACTACTGTCCGGTTCGGTGAATGACATTTCCGTGGAATCCATTGATGCATAAAGCTTTCCGACAGTTCGTTGCTGGGGCGGATTTGAATGTCCGGTGGCTCTTCCCGACGATCTCGCGGGGAGGGCTTGGTCATGAACACCGGCAGGACGCTTTTCGCGCAGCTCATGGATTTTCTGCCTTGGAGCAGCTTCGACCGGATTGTCGCGCGCTACGGCGGCAACCGCGCCGTGCGCAAGCTGTCCTGCGCCGCGCAATATCAGATCATGGCGTTCGCCCAACTGACCTATCGCGCGCGACATCGAGGCCTGCCTGTCGGCGCAAGCGTCAAAGCTCTACCACATGGGGCTTCGCGAACCGGTCCGTCGCTCCACCCTCGCGGATGCCAACGAGTCGCGCGATTGGCGCATCTATGCCGAGTTCGCCCAACAACTCATCGCTCAGGCCAGATGTCTCTACGCCAGCGAAAGCCTGGGAGCAGAGCTGACCAACAGCGTCTACGCGCTGGATTCCACCACCATCGATTTGTGCATGTCGGTGTTCCCCTGGGCTCATTTCCGCTCCACCAAATCCGCGGTGAAGATGCATACGCTGCTCGATCTGCGTGGCAACATTCCCAGCTTTATCCATATCTCAACGGCAAGCTGCACGATGTTCATGCGCTCGACATGCTGATCCCCGAACCCGGCGCGGTCTATGTGATGGATCGCGGATACATCGACTTCGCCCGCCTGCACACGCTGCATCAGGCGGGCGCCTTCTTCGTGACGCGCGCCAAGTCCAATCTGCATGCGCATCGGATCTATTCCGCGCCCACCGACCGAGCGAGCGGCGTGATCGCCGATCAAACCATCGCATTGGACGGCCCTCGTACCCGTCAGGACTATCCGGTGCATCTGCGGCGCATCCGCTTCCGCGACGCCGAAACGGCTAAGACACTGGTCTTCCTGACCAATCAGACCGCGTTGCCAGCATTGACCATCTGCGATCTGTACAAAAGCCGCTGGCAGGTGGAACTCTTTTTCAAGTGGATAAAACAGCATCTGCGGATCAAGCGGTTCTACGGCACTTCGGAAAACGCCGTGAAGACGCAAATCTGGATCGCCGTTTCGGTCTATGTGCTGGTGGCGATCGTGCGCAAACGGCTCAACCTGGAGGCGCCGCTCTACACATTGCTGCAGGTCTTTTCGGTGACGGTATTCGAAAAAATAGAGGTCCAGACTGCGTTCTCTCGTGAGGCCGACAGATCCGAAAACTTGCAAGACGAGAAACAACTGAATTTATTCGGATTTTGACCGGACAGTAGTGCCCCCGCAACTGAAAGCTTTGCTCGTGATGCTGGCTGGCACCCAGCACAAGGCATAGTCCGACCACGCCGTTCAGCACGATCATCACGGCGGAAAATACTGTGTCACGGGCGACCGCCTCGGTGCCGGCCGCATCGGAAAGCAGGATGGAGACAATGAGCCCCACCTCGATGATGGTCACTGCTACGGCCAGCAGGATGGAGCCGAACGGCTCACCCAACCGCAGTGCCAGCACCTCGGCGTGATGGACGGCCGCGAACACCGCACCGAAAAGAAGAACCGCGGCCGCAAGTTGCGCCAGCGTAGCATCAGATGAGACGACGCCGCTGAATTTCGTGCGAGCAGCAGCGCGGCGAGGCCGGGAAACAGCCAACTCCACACTGGGACCGTGTCGTGAGGGCGGCTGGCCATGCGTACTCCTTGTCTCGGGGCCTCGAACCAAGGCTATTTGCGGAAATCGCGACGCTCTTCGGCAGTAAATGCAATCGGGCGCCGAACGCTACTGATCTGCATGTCGTTGCGTAAAGTTGGCTGCCCTTGGGGTTCCGAACGGCCTCTATCGTATGCCGACCAGGAGGGGAACACCCAACCACGTCGTTCGCGTTTCATGACAACGTCCCCTGGAGCAATCTAAACTCGGGACGGCGCAGGGGCGACGTATGAATATTGCCAGCGCAGAGCAGCCTTTCGAGCGCTCTACCTGACCCAAGCAAAGCCTCCTGAGGTTGTCGTGGTCCATTCGTTCACCTCCCGGCCGATCGTGGCCGCGAAAGCGAAAGGCTATCCGACGCTCAGAGTACCGATCCGGCGGCCAAAGAGCGGCGTCGTTGGGCCGAACGGGCTGGTGCCAAGCGTTCGTGGAAGCCGCGGCAGGTCCGGGGCCATCTGGTTCTGTCTCGACAGGGAGCGCCGGCTTCTCGGCCGTGCGATATTCGATTCGTACAGGTTCTATCAACGGGGTCGCACCATTTTGCGTGGTCGAGTGAGATCTGCGCCCACAGATAGCGGATGAGCGGTTCGACGCCGCACTCGTCGTGGCAGGGACCGGGCTCATCCCGTCGCCAGCAGCGACGAGATCCGCTCCGACCCTAACAGGGTGTCCGCGAATTTACGGAACCCGGCCAGATCCGCGGGTGGATCGCCAAGTCCGCCTGAGCCGACTTCAGGCGTCCAGATCGTATGCGTATCCAGCAGAAACACTCCGTACATCGCCTTCAACATCCGAAGACCTCTGCCATATAATTTTGCCTGTAGCGTATGCGCCGCCAGAGCCGCATTTAACGTGATTGCCGCCTCGACGAGAGCCTCCCGGTACCCGTGCCGATCCATGACGTCGCTGCCGTAAGCCCGCGCCAGTGCCCGCGCTGAGGCCTGCACCGCGATCAGGTGCCGATCAACAATGCTACGAAGCTGCTCGTTTGTGGCGAGCTCCAGATAGCTGCCCGGATCGAGGAACGCATCTACCGCGGCCGTCAGCGCGCCGCACCCGCTGTGGCCCAGCACTACAAGCAGACGCAGGCTCTTCCGCAGGTGACTGATCGCGTAGTGGAAGCTTCCCAGCACGTCGGTCCCGAGACTATTGCCGGCGACGCGGACGACGAACAGCTCGTTCGGCCCCTCGTTGAACACCAGTTCAATCGGCACCCGCGCGTCGGAACAGCCGAGGATCGCGGCAAATGGCTCCTGCGGCACGATGCGGCCACCATCCCCGTCGAGACCGAGCAGCCGAGAATCGAACTCGACAGTCGATCGCGCAACGTGGCCCTGCCCGGCTTGCTTGACCAGCTCGGAGAAGGACCGATTTCCCGCGTTCAGTCGTTGCATGGCGTCGTCTGGATTATTTGGGACGTCCCGCATAGCGCCTAGCTGGCGGGTGAAGCGATAGGTGATCTCAACGGTCATCAGGGGCTCGGTTGTTGAATGAAGATCGAGGAGCAGTTAAGCGCATGTCGCAGTGGCGTGGGCAGAGGCTTTCCCTATCCGCAAATTCCAAGCGCGGGCTCCTGTAGCCCTCCGCCTAGCCATCTAGGTGTCTGATCGCTGACTTTGATGGTGCAGTTATCTCACACAAGTGGAAGGACGCGCTATGAGCGAGGTTCTTCACGGCAGCGCTACAACGACGAAGGCGGTCCGTCGCGCGAGGCAGCGTGTTGAAGAGAGCCCGAGGGCTGCGAGCTTGGCTGCGCGGCCGGGATGGTCTTCATAGCGCGCACAAACTCGCCTGCACCGGTGCCCCATTTCGAGAACACGCCGATGGCCGTGGTGAACGAGATGGCGACCGGATGCACGCGTTCGGGCGGCAGTATGTAGATACTCCCTGCCATCGGCGTCGGCGCCGATGGCACGAGGACGGTGTATGAGCCGTTCTCCAACTCCTCGACGATAAACGCAGGCACGAGGGCCTCCTCGATCTCGACCAGCGCAGGCTGCAACGTCTGTTCCTCGCTGTTGCCCGTCAGCCGCTTGGCAAGGCCACGGAGAAAGGTGTAGCCGGGCATTTTTTCGAACACCGCTCGCTCGACCGCATTCTTCGCCCTGAGGCCGGACCTGGTACGCACAATAATGCCCACGACGAAGCAAATCACCACGAGCAGCAGAATGGCGGCGACGCCGCGGAATTGCTCGGTCGGGATCTGGGATGCGATCGGGTCAAGTAATCCGAGCAGCCCCTTAGCGGCCTTCAACAGTAGCAGCACGGCGACGTAGATCGGCAGAATGATCAGCAAGCCGCCGACGAGCGTGGTTTTGGTGAATTCCACAAGCGGCTTCATCGGCCGATCCCCCTTGGCGCGCATGGAACGACACCCATCGCCCAAATTTGTTCGAAATCAGCGTGTTCGGCCGGGCGCCGCTGAGTGCTTTGCGTGGCGTAAGGGATGCTACCATAGCAGAACCCTTTGCGCGAGGCACAGCATTCAAACGCGCGTCGCCCTGAGTTACTCTTGCGGAACGGGCGAGCTACGGCGCGTCAGCGCTCCGTGCTGCGGCGTCTGTTCCCCTAGCGCTAGACCACAGCTCTGCTTGGCAACTCATTCGGCCGCAGCGCCCAGTCCGCCGATCGAGACCTCCCGCCTAGATAACCGGGCCGTGCGCACGGGCAGGAAATGACGGCAGGGCGCACCCCTGTAGCCGGCGGCGGTCGGACTCTCTGTGCCTTCGGGACGAGTTGTCTATTACAGAACGGGGGTGGCCTGACCACCCTCGGGTAGGGACTCGCGGCCGATCGATGATGAACCACCCGCCACCGCCAGACAGCTGCCGTATTGCAGTTTGTGTCCACAGCCAGCTTCGCTGTCGAGCGCAGTTCAGCGATGCTCCAGGGCAAGCCATCGCGACTCACATCAGTGCGCTCCCAAGCCCCACCGATAGACAGTCCCGGCCGCAACAGTACCTGCTCGCGTAGCTCATCCTAAATGTCCAGGAAAGTATTCAGCAAAATCTCCTGCATCTCGTGCGGATGGGCGCGGACGAACAGCATCCGGCCGTGGCACAGCCGGACGTCCGCCACCTTCACGGTCATCGTCGTGCCGTTGATCAGCACGACTTCATGACTCCAGTCGAACTGAGGGCCTCGCCGGGCGCGAAACTCAGCGGAATGAAGGCACCGACCGAGCTCGCCGCGCGGTCGCGCTGCCAAACCCGGGCATTGCGCCGCACGGCATCGTAGCCGCCTTCATAACCGAGACCGCCGGAGTGCTTCGAAGATCCGGATCAGCGTCAGCCGTTCGCGCGCAGGCTTGGCCTTATTCGACGCCAGCAACTGATCCAGCGCGTCCTGCCCGGGGCTGATCCGCTTTGCGTAATGAAACTCCGTCGCCTCGGATCGCAAAACCTTTCGCACGACCTTTCGCGAGACCCTCAGCTCACGGCAGATCACCTTGATCGTCTTCTTAACGAAATACCCGCGGCGGATCTTCAAAACCAGCATCCCGCTCCTGGCTCCCAAACGACACGGGAGCCATCGTGAACCCCACCGTCTGAGGGGGTCCCATCTGGGCGCCGATTACCCCTTCAATGGAGTGGGCCCCTGCGGGTGGACAGAATCAAGCCGGTATTTTGACCGTCTGCCGGGCGTGTTGATCCTCGAACTCGGGTGGGCTGAGATAGCCTAATGCGGAATGTAGCTGCTTCGTATTGTAGACCTCCTCGATGAAGCGGAGAAGGTCCCCGATGACATCGTCGAAGGTTTCATAGGCAACCAAATACACCGCCTCGACCTTCAGCGTCTTCATGGTCGCAGCACCCTGAGGGAGAAGTTGCGATGACGAGACGTAGGCGGCGTTCGGATCGATCTGGTCGGGCGCCCCTTGTTCTCACCAGGTCGTCCGGTGGTGGCAGGACGAGATGAGCGCGGCACTGCGAGCCTATGCGGAGGAACGATTGGCCGGGGTCGTCGTCGCTCCGTGTGGGGCTCTTGTTCCCGGCCCGGCGGTGCGCTGGAAAGGCTGCCGGGATGGACCACGAAAGCCTCGGCGATGGGCAAGCGCCTGGAGCCCGGCGCAGATTGCTCGCCGCCTGCCGGTCGACTTCCCCGACGATGAGAAGATGCGCATCAGCCATGAAACATCTATCAAGCGCTGTTCGTTCAAAGTCGTGGCGCTTTGCGCCGCGAGCTGACGGCCAGCTTGCGTACCGGGCGGGTATTGCGGACACCGCGAGCGCGTACGCGCGAACGGGGCAAGCCCTTCATCTCGCGCGCGATCATGCTAAGCCGACGTCCGGCGGAGGCCGTTGATCGGGCCGTGCCGGGCCACTATGACGCATACCTTATTGTCGGCCTTGGCAGTTCCACGATCGGCACCCTGGTCGAGGTCGAGCGCATGACGCGCTTCAGTCTGCTGCTGCACCTGCCACGCATGTCGGGCCATGGTCACACGGCTCGCGTGAAGAACGGACCCGCACTCGCCGGACGTGGGGCCGAGGCGGTATGCGAGGCCATTACACGAACGATTACTACTTTGCCTGAGCAACTGCGTCGATCGTTGACTTGGGATCAGGAAGCTGAGATGGCTCAGCACGCACGCCTGAAGATCGACGCTGGCATCCAGGTCTATTTCTGTGATCCTCACAGCCCATGGCAGCGCGGCACCAACGAGAACACCAACGGACAACTGCGCCAGAATTTTCCCAAAGGCACCGATCTCAGCGTGCACAGTGCCGACGAGAGTTCGGCCGTCGCGGCCGCGCTCAACTCCCGGCCTCGAGAGACGCTTGCTTGGAAAACGCCGGCCGAGGCGCTTGACCAATTGCTTATATCGGCCATGTCGAGCGACGCCCGGAACTGACCCGGTGTCTTCAGGACGGTATGTTATCTTGGCTTCAACTCTCGCCTATCCGGATCCCAGATCCAGATTGCATATTCCTGGTGAGATCAAGAAGACCATTCCTCGGAGCCGACCTGCCTCCGGCAAAGCGCCGCGCGCAGGTCTTGTCCAGGATGCCGCTTGCGGCACCGGTGGCTCGCCCTGGACGAAACTGAACCGCGCCGGGTTTGCCGGAGGCTCTGAACCTTGAGAGGTTGGATCGATGGAGAAGTCAAAGACGGCGAAGCGGTATTCGGCAGAAGTGCGTTCGCGTGCGGTGCGAATGGTTTTGGAGCATGACGCGGATCACGCCTCGCAGTGGGCGGCGATCGGCTCGATTGCGGCGAAGATCGGCTGTACACGGGAGACGTTGCACGGCTGGGTGCGCCCGGCAGAGCGCGACCAAGGGCTGCGTGCTGGACCGAGCCGTGAGGATCGGGAGCGCATCAAGGCTTTGGAACGTGAGGTGCGCGAACTCCGCCAAGCCAACGAGATTCTGCGCAAGGGGTCGGCGTATTTTGCGATGGCGGAGCTCGACCGCCGGTCCAAACCATGATCGCGTTCATCGACGATCATCGTGCTGCTTACGGCGTCGAGCCGATCTGCCGGGTTCTGCCGATCGCCCCGATCACTTATCGTGCGCACGCCGCAAAACGCGCCGATCCAGACAGACTGTCCGCGCGGGCGAGGCGCGATGTGGCCTTGCAGGCTGATATCAGGCGCGTTTGGGATGCGAACTTCCAGGTTTACGGCGTGCAAGGTCTGGCGGCAGCTTAAGCGGGAGGCCATCGCAGCACCGCGGCACGGACTGCGGGTCACGGCGGGATTACCGCGTCGTCGCGGGCAACGGGTCTGGCGCGCAGTACGATAGGCCGTGGGCTGAAGGACCTGGACGACCCCGGTTCGGTTTTGGGCAAGGTTCGGCGGCCAGGAAGCGGCCGACCAGCTTTGACATCGAAAGATACCACGCTGCTTGAAGACCTGCGCGAGTTGCTGGAGCCCGCGACGATGGGCGATCCGATGCGGCCGTTGCGGTGGGTGTCGAAGAGCCACGCCAAGCTGGCAGCGGCGCTGTGCGAGATGGGGCATCAGATCGCCAACGTCGGCGGCTACAAGAATGCCGGAAGTGACTATCGGCCGGAGGGCTGTCCCGACAAGGTGAAGGTGCACGATTTCGGTGACACCGACCGTGGCAAGTCATCCCTTATGGGGTCTACGATATCACCGCCAACGCCGGCTGCGTCAGTCTCGGCATTGACAACGATACGGCACAGTTCTCGGTCAACTCGATCCGACGCGGGCTGGATGTCATGGGTCGAGAGCGGTATCCGGCAACGGACGCCTTGATGATTACGGCGGATGGTGGCGGTTCCAACGGCTCACGCGTGAAGCTGTTCAAGCTCGAACTCCAGAAGCTGGCTGACGAAACCGGTTTGACGCTTCAAGTTTGCCATTGCCCTCCTGGAACCTCGAAGTGGAACAAGATTGAACATCGGATGTTCTGCCATATCACCCAAACTTGGCGCGGCACACCGCTGACCAGCCGCTTGGCGGTGGTCGAACTGGTCGCGTCCACGACCACCAAGACCGGTTTGACGATGCGATGCGAACTCGACGATCGCATTTACCCCAAGGGGATCAAGGTCAGCGACGACGAGATGACAAGCATCAATATCAAGGGCGATGCGTTCCATCCCGAATGGAACTACACCATCTCGCCCAGAGTCCCGCCCTGAAGCGCTAATTGTTGGGCGTCGCCTTAGTCCCTTATCAGCCAACTCGTGACACTTTGTGCATCAAAAAAATCCCATCAGATCAGAGCCGGAATGAGAACGCTCTTCGTCCTATTCGGGTGAGGTAGTAGCGGTAAGTTCCGGCCACCCGCTTGATCACGCCGATCTCGCGCAGGCGGCGAAGCTGGCGTGAGAGCCGAGGTGGGGAGACGTGATCAAGCAGGGCTAGCATGTCGGCGCGCCGGATACCCGCGATGTTCACTCGTGGGTCCTGCAAAGCGTGCAGCAGCGCGTTGTCGGTTGGATCAAAGAAGTTGATTCCCTTGACGGTCTTGTCCTCGACCTTGCGCGGCTTGGTGAGCCGGTCGAGCGCACGAACGCCAGCGGAGAAGTCGTCGAGGCAGACAGATGCTCCAAATAGCGGCGGTTGCAGCCGAACAATATCTCACGCAGGTCGATCAGGCTGTAGATGGTTTTCTTGACCGGGGCGAGCTCGCGCGTTGGCGGGCTGTTGCGATGTTCCACCTTCCGGTGGTGCTTGAAAAACGACACGTCATTGGTGGTGGTCTCGATGCGAAGTATCTGGCCGAACTTGTCGTACATCTTGATCGAGGCATCGCCAAAGCGATGCTTGATGCAAGTTCCCTCAATCCGGGTGGAGAACTGAGAGCCCAACTCCTGCGCCAGTTGCGAGGTGATCTGACGGCCGAGGAAAGTGGCGATCTGTTCGGCTTTCACGCTCAGCACCGATTGCCGGGTCAACTCTTCATAGAGCGGCCCGAGCGTGGCGGCGGAGCGGAACACAAGGTCAGTGGCGTATTCCACCTGCATCAGGCTCCAGTGGTAGGTCTGGCCGAACACCTCCAGCACCGGACAGCATTGTGCGGCATAACAATCGAGCACACGGTGCAGCAGGTCGGGCGAGAACCCATCAGCCAGTTCCTGCGCGCGGTGCCAGTCGTCGATTCGGACGAAGGCATTGTCGGCTGGGATGAAGCCGATGCCTGCCGCCGTCAGTTGCCGCGCCAGCCAGCTATGGCCGTTGCAATAGAATTGCAGGCGGAACGGCGACCAGGTGGGAACCCGCAGATAGACGAGGCCGAGTTTGGCGTCCATGAACTAGAAGTAATAGTGCAGGCACTTGCCGCTGTCCGGGCGCAGATAGGTCTTGTGCGTCTGCTTGTCATGCCATGGCTGGTAGGCGTCGCAGGCCTCCATCGCCGAGATGACGTGAACCAGGCCGGGATGCTCGCCGCGCTGCTTTAGTACCTGGGCGACAATCGCCTCCTTGCGGATATGCCCCTTGGCGACATGCTCAATCGCGATCCCGGCTTCAGCGGCCAGCGATGCCGCCGCCTCGCGCACCCGCTCGCGCAGTGCCATAGCAAATTCCGGGTAGTCGAAAATACGGATCTGATAGGCGTACAGGAACCGCGTCATCCCGTCCGCATAGCAGACGGTGGGGAGCGTCCCGGTCACCACAACCCGGTCGTAGCAGGACAACACTCCAGAAATTCGGTCGCTGTAGCGTTCCACAAGTGCGCTCACCATGGCACCCTCGACTATCGTGGCGTCGGGTGGCGATGCTACAGCCTCTTTGGTTCCGGTTCATCCGGCTTAGAGTCTGTCCGGAAACTATCCATTCGAATTGCTGAGCTTTCTCAGCATCAGCCGGATGGAAGCCAATCTGATGAATGCGAGGGCATTACGGCTCCGGTTCTCAAAATCCTTGGCCAATCGACGGCACCGGTTAAGCCAGGCGAAGGTGCGTTCGACTACCCAGCGCCTGGGCAGAACCTGAAAGCCCTGGGCCGTATCCGAACGTTTGACTATTTCAACGGCCAACCCAGGCAACAGCTTGGCGAGTTCCGCGCGGAATTTCGGCCCCTGGTAACCGCGGTCGGCGAATAGGGTTTTCAGAAACGGGTACAGCCCGAACAGGCTCGCCAGAACCAGTATCCCGCCATCGCGTTCCTGAACGTCGGCCGGATGAACTACCGCATGCATCAGCAAGCCCTCGGTATCCACCACGATATGCCGCTTCTTGCCGTTGATCTTCTTGCCCGCATCATAACCCGAGGGTCGATGTGTGCGCCGCCTTTTTCGGCGCTTTTAACGCTCTGGCTGTCGATGACGCAGGCGGTCGGGCTCGCTTGCCGATCGAGCAGCTCGCGGCACTTCTGGTAAAGCTCATAGTGAATTCTCAACAGCGTCCCGTCGTACTCCCAGCGTTGGAAGTAGTCGAACAAGGTGCTTCGCGGCGGCAAGTCCCGGGGGATATAGCGCCACTGACACCCAGTGCTCAGAACGTACAAAAGGCCATTCACCACCTCGCGTTCATCGATCTCGCGTCGGCGCCCACCACGCTTGGCTGGCGGGATCAGGTGCTCCAAGTGCCCCCATTCCTCGTCGGTCAGGTCGCTCGGATAGCGCAGCTTATCCCGGTTGTACCGAGGACGGTTCTCAGTTGTCCACATCATGCCCATCACGAATCGATGCCGTCATCGAATCACAGCAGAGTCAATGGGTTCAAGCCCCCGGTGCTAACCAACTCTAACAACTCGGAAAGTTCCCGGACGGACACTTAGGATAGGAGGGACGACAAGGATCTGCTGGGCCGTCCCAAACACGGATGGGTCGAGCTTATGCCGGAGCATGTGTGGCTTAAGCCAACGTTTGAGTTCGTTACTCATCATTGGTCGAGGTCGAACGCGAGACGTATGTGTAGACCGGGCTTGACGCCCGCGGAGGCAGTAAACTGTCACCAAATTCAGCGGGCAACGCCAGGTTGCTGAATTCGTGCACTGCTTCTTCCCATGGAATGGAAGAGGCGGGATCATCCGGCGGACCCTCCTCCTCGACCACCTGGTTAAGTGGAACGAAGCCGATGGGAAGTTCGGGGCCGTCTACATCGAACAGAACATAGCTCCTCGGACTTCCGTCATGGCGGCCGGGCAGTCTGGCCGCGCATGCAGCCGCCGCCGCGGGTGCGCTCGCGTAGATCGCGCCGCGCACAACGAATTCGTCACCGGCGATTGTCGCCAGTCCTCGTCCGGCTTGAACGATATTTCTGAAATCGAGAGTCCAGAGTAATAAACCTTGCGGCCATCATGTGGCTCCACAAGCAATCCGCAGTCACTTGAACGTCGGATTGTCTTCGTCATTCGCCTGTGTTTGCCAAGTGCCCGAAGAACAACAAGTTCGGTTTCACCAGCACCAATTAGATCCATCGGATTATCCGAGACATCATCACTCGTATCTGCCACTGTGCGTCCTCTCGAGTTCCTACTCATGAGCGATCATCGTCAAAACTGGCGCCGTTTGGATCCTCGCCAGAATATCTTGGCGGAGACCGCCGAAGAGGAGCAAACGACCACTGACCCGGCCGATGTTATTTTGCCGGCCGCCAACATCTGTTACTTCTCTGATTTCAGAAGTGCCGCAAGGTAGTTCTTGCAGTCGTGGCGCTTGGCGTAGCATCCCTTCACATACGTTTGACTTTCTCAGGCATTCAAGCGGACGAGAAGCGCTCGCCAGTTCCGTGTTGCTCTCCCGATCCAGCCAATAAACTACAACGTCAGGGGCGCCTTCGTATTCTCATCCTCTCTAACTGGATGGAAAGTAATGGTTATCACTATCGAGGCGGCCGTGCTGGATCAAGAAACTGCCCAGATCCAGCACGGTTCTAGCTAGCAATCCGGCCAAGGCGGCAAGGCCAACCCAGGATCGAAGGGGTGAGCTTTGGTGACTCCGAAATTGTCAGCGGCTTCGTAGCCGTCGATCGTGCAGTCGGTGCACCATGCCACTTCATAGATCAGCTCATGAACACCATAATCGTCAGCATTCACGAGGGCATTTTGTGGCATATCGGCGAACTCCGCGCACGCATCTTCCGGACTATCAGCCTCGACCGATATTGTCGCGCTGTGGAGGTGGGTGACCGTACGGTGAAACTCGGCTTCATAAGTTGGCATGATGGCTAGCTCCTACTGGGTAGCATCCGGCATATACGATCGTCTGCGCTTCAACTCCAAGAACAACTGTCCTCACAACTTTGCGATTTATAGTTCGCGACAAAGTATTTTCCCATATCTCAGAGCAGTTCGAGGAACTTCTGCTTCTATTTGTTTGAGATGCCACTCATCCCCAATGCGTGAAGCGGATCGTTGAGGGATGCAGCGATCGGACCGGCGCGGCGGTCCCCGGGCGACGGCACATGCTGGTGATCCAGGGGACACCACGGAGATGAAATTCCACCACCGCCGAGCGCCGCCGCGGTCTTACGGCGTGCCGTTCCGATCCGAAGCGCACAAAGATTTTTGTCTCCGCACCGGGGCTCGTCGCTATGGCAGACAGGTGATCCGTGAGGGTGAAATGTATTTGGTTGAAGATGAGGATGGTATCTGCCATACGGATGAGGTGCTGAGAGCGGCATCACTTTTCGAGTGGCGAAGATGGGGCGGGAAACAACCTGGCCGAAGCTGAGGATGACAAAACGGCAGCCGGCCTGCACCCGGGACTGGCGGGCCATTATACGATTGACATCTGCCGCGCGACAATCTGGATGAGAGAGCGCGGGGTCGCGTCGCACGGCGCAAGTCGAATTTGAATAAACACATATAAAAATCTAGGATTCACGGACTACACAATTCAATAGTTCGTGCTGCTCGTCAACTTCGACATTCAATTCCTGAACGTCTGACCGGGTTACTTCCGACTTGAGTGGCGCCGAGGCGAGGGTGTGTGCGGCGGTGAGCAATTGCTTTCAGCTTGATCGCCACAGTAATGCCAACCGCGGTGTGGCACCACTCGGGCAAACAGTTCGAGGCAAGGCCCGGCGCCACCGCCTGCTCAATCAAATCATAGATTCGCGGCTTTTCGCTGTGCCGCCCACGTGGCGTGACGATCCTGATCTGGTTTCTCGTGAAACGGCGTTGAGCGGGGTCGGATGCCCAACAGCAAATCCTCGCTCCGCATGCGAAAATAATAGCCGGTTCCAATCGAATCCTTCCGCCAGTAGGCGTGTGTGCAGTAGGTGAACCCCCACGCTTGCAGCACGTCGATGCCAGATAGGAACAAGGCCGCTGGCACCCATAGAAATAGAAATCCGTCGTCGCTAATGAGTTTTGGACCGGCAGCGCTTTGATTTCATTGTGGGCCATCGACCGAAAATGCTGTCCTTGACCGCCTCTTTGCGTGCCGTGGCCATCACCCACCAGTAGTTGCCAGGCCGGATGTCGCGGAATTTGACGCCGCGCGCCAGCAAAGCATCGATCGAGACCGCGATCGGCGGGCCCCTGATATGATAGAATCCGTTTTTTCACCCGCTTGGCCTCGCAGCGAATCTGTTTCAAGGTCCAGTCTGCAGCGGCGGCCTGATCGAGTACGCGCAGGGCGGTCGGCAGGTCCAGCCCAATCACCGCTAGTACCCACAATCAGTGGAGCGCGAGTCACGGCAGAACTGGCTGAAATGCCGTGGATTGGCCTCTCAGCCTGCTTAAGCCATGTGTCGCGCTTTATCGATTCTGGGTATCAGGTGTAAGTCCGGTGAAAGGTTTAGGCGCCTAAACCTTTGAGGGAATCTGCGGGCCAACCAGCCGTTTGACCGGCAGGTGCCGTAAAGACGCGGGCCATCCCAATCCAATGCCGAAATGATACGGTAGCGTTCGCCGTGCAGAAAATCGCCGCTGACCCACCAGTCGGCTTGTGCCCAGATGCCAGTCCAGGTTTCACGCTCGATCCGGCCCAGCTCGCGACCAGCCCCTGACCAGTCCTCGCCAGAGTGAAAGTTCGTAGGGCCGATGACACAATCGGTCCTGGTGTCGTCTTCTGTTGTCAAAGAGCATCGGGGTGAAGTAAGTATTCCGGAATTCCCCAATCAGGGTTAATATAAGGAGAGTTTGATGTCTCGACCACCCGATGTGGTGCTCGCGAAGATCACGATATATGTCGCGGGCTCGCACATGCAACTGAGTGCAGCGGGGTCGAGCGCCTTGGGTGAGCTCTCTAGCCGATTGCGTGCCGTCGGGGAACGCCGGTGAGCTTGCCGGCAACACTCTTACTGGTCGCAGCAAAGTTCGTGTGGGTTAGCTTACGGCGTTGCTCGAACTATTTGGCGGGCGAACTTGGACTCTACTGATAAATAGAAAGTAGGACTTGAAAAACCGCGATGGCTTTCGTATTTGTTGGGCGTCGGGCGAACCAAAGCCCCTTGCCTCCCGCACTGAACACTCCACAGAAGAAAAAATATGCACTTCGCCGTAATGGTCTTCGGCGATGATCTGGAAGGCCAGCTGGTACTCCCCTCCGTTCAACGATCGGATTTGAATGAGGCTTGCTCTGATAACCTGGAGGAATACGTCGGCCGCAGCTGTTGTGCTGCAAGCTCTCATGATCCGTCGTGAATGGCACGAAGAAAGATGTAAAGCTGGCGCAGCCACGGGCTTCGGCTGTGGTGACACTTGAGTTCGGAGGCAGTGGCAACATCACATCCAGCGGCCTCCACTAGCGCCCCCAGGCAATGAATAATGGGATCCCAGCGCCGAAGCCGGGCGACTTTGCTGACGCCCACACCAGCACGACGATCCTATCACGCCTTAGTGTCCGTCCGGGAACTTTCCGAGTCGTTAAAGTCGGTTAGGACAGGGGGCTTGAACCCATTGACTCTGCTGTGATTCGATGATGGCATCGATTCGTGATGGGCATGATGTGGACCACTGAGAACCGTCCTCGGTACAACCGGGATAAGCTGCGCTATCCGAGCGACCTGACCGACGAGGAATGGGGGCACTTGGAGCACCTGATCCCGCCAGCCAAGCGTGGTGGGCGCCGACGCGAGATCGATGAACGCGAGGTGGTGAATGGCCTTTTGTACGTTCTGAGCACCGGGTGTCAGTGGCGCTATATCCCCCGGGACTTGCCGCCGCGAAGCACCTTGTTCGACTACTTCCAACGCTGGGAGTACGACGGGACGCTGTTGAGAATTCACTATGAGCTTTACCAGAAGTGCCGCGAGCTGCTCGATCGGCAAGCGAGCCCGACCGCCTGCGTCATCGACAGCCAGAGCGTTAAAAGCGCCGAAAAAGGCGGCGCACACATCGACCCTTCGGGTTATGATGCGGGCAAGAAGATCAACGGCAAGAAGCGGCATATCGTGGTGGATACCGAGGGCTTGCTGATGCATGCGGTAGTTCATCCGGCCGACGTTCAGGAACGCGATGGCGGGATACTGGTTCTGGCGAGCCTGTTCGGGCTGTACCCGTTTCTGAAAACCCTATTCGCCGACGGCGGTTACCAGGGGCCGAAATTCCGCGCGGAACTCGCCAAGCTCTTGCCTGGGCTGGCCGCTGAAGCCGGGATCGCGATTGAGCATGTCGCCAAGGGGCATATCCGCAAGGAGGCGATTGTCGCCCAGGTACTAAAGCAGCGCGGCGAGCATCCCGGCCTGGTTCACGTCATCTCGGCGATGGAGGCCTGCGACGCCTACCAGCCATGGCATGACAAGCAGACGCACAAGACCTATCTGCGCCCGGACAGCGGCAAGTGCCTGCACTATTACTTCTAGTTCATGGACGCCAAACTCGGCCTCGTCTATCTGCGGGTTCCCACCTGGTCGCCGTTCCGCCTGCAATTCTATTGCAACGGCCATAGCTGGCTGGCGCGGCAACTGACGGCGGCAGGCATCGGCTTCATCCCAGCCGACAATGCCTTCGTCCGAATCGACGACTGGCACCGCGCGCAGGAACTGGCTGATGGGTTCTCGCCCGACCTGCTGCACCGTGTGCTCGATTGTTATGCCGCACAATGCTGTCCGGTGCTGGAGGTGTTCGGCCAGACCTACCACTGGAGCCTGATGCAGGTGGAATACGCCACTGACCTTGTGTTCCGCTCCGCCGCCACGCTCGGGCCGCTCTATGAAGAGTTGACCCGGCAATCGGTGCTGAGCGTGAAAGCCGAACAGATCGCCACTTTCCTCGGCCGTCAGATCACCTCGCAACTGGCGCAGGAGTTGGGCTCTCAGTTCTCCACCCGGATTGAGGGAACTTGCATCAAGCATCGCTTTGGCGATGCCTCGATCAAGATGTACGACAAGTTCGGCCAGATACTTCGCATCGAGACCACCACCAATGACGTGTCGTTTTTCAAGCACCACCGGAAGGTGGAACATCGCAACAGCCCGCCAACGCGCGAGCTCGCCCCGGTCAAGAAAACCATCTACAGCCTGATCGACCTGCGTGAGATATTGTTCGGCTGCAACCGCCGCTATTTGGAGCATCTGTCTGCCTCGACGACTTCTCCGCTGGCGTTCGTGCGCTCGACCGGCTCACCAAGCCGCGCAAGGTCGAGGACAAGACCGTCAAGGGAATCAACTTCTTTGATCCAACCGACAACGCGCTGCTGCACGCTTTGCAGGACCCACGAGTGAACATCGCGGGTATCCGGCGCGCCGACATGCTAGCCCTGCTTGATCACGTCTCCCCACCTCGGCTCTCACGCCAGCTTCGCCGCCTGCGCGAGATCGGCGTGATCAAGCGGGTGGCCGGAACTTACCGCTACTACCTCACCCGAATAGGACGAAGAGCGTTCTCATTCCGGCTCTGATCTGATGGGATTTTTTTGATGCACAAAGTGTCACGAGTTGGCTGATAAGGGACTAAACTCCGCGCCATTCCTGGCTGGCCGCTCGGGCTGAACGAGGAGCTGGCTGCTGCCTACCTTGGCGTTTCGCTATCGCTGTTCCGGCGCGAATGGAGGCCGGGCGCATGCCCAAGCCGATCCGGCTGACACCGGGCCGCCAGGTGTGGCACAGGGGCGTGCTTGACGCCTGGCTTGACGCGAGGGCTGGGCGGCTATCCCCTCTCGCAAGCAAGACGCCGCCTGATCCCCTGGCGGCCGAGTGGGATACGGCATGCGGTGGCGACCGTGAAGCTGCCCTATCTTAAGATCTACATTGTTCGCCGCAGTTGCCGGCGGCGGCAGGTCGCGGTGTGGCCAAGCGGCTGCTGGGGGCCGACGGCAAGCCGGTAGACCCCACTGACGCGCAGGCGCTTGCGGCTGCCTGGCGGGCCGCCCACAACGCCCACGGGGCGGCGGACGCCAAGGCCGCCGGCGCTGCCGATGCCCGCGCCGAGCGCCCGCGTAGCATCGCCGACCTGATTGCCCGCTACCGCGTCAGTCCAGAATGGGAACAGCACAAGCCAGAGACGAAGCTGGATTATCAGAAGGGGCTGAAACCTCTAGGGGACGACTGGGGGCACTTGCCGGTCGCCGGCCTGCGCCGCCCACATGTGGGCAAGATCCGCGATCGCTACGCCTGGCGCGAGGCACCCGACCCAGACAAACCAGGCGCGACCATCCGCGTGATCAATGCGCGTCAGGCCAATCGCGTCATCACCACGCTGTCCATCCTGCTGTCTTATGCAGTTGAGCTCGGCTGGATCGAGGACAACCCAGCCTCACGGCCAAAGCGTCTGCGGATCGATACGGACGGGTACCGGCCATGGACGCAGGCCGAATTCCTGCAGTTCATGGAGCGCGCCGATCCCGAATGGCAGTTCAATGCCCTGTTTGCGCTGCTGAGTGCACAGCGAGGGCACGATCAGGTGAAGATGAGCTGGACGGATTATGACGGGCGGCAGCTCTGCGTCGTCCAGCAGAAGGGCCGGCGCCAGGTGAAGCTGTGGATCGAGGCGCATCCGGTTCTAAAGGAAGCCCTGGACCGTCGGAAGGCGGCGATCGCCGACCAGAGCCCGCGCCCGCTGACAATCCTGGCGCGTGACGGGATACCCTGGAAGGTGAACCAGTTTCAGAAGGCCGCCGGGGTGGCGATCCGGGCGGCCGGGCTGGACGGGTGCGTGTGGCACGGGGTGCGTGCGACCGCGATGGGCTGGGCGGCCGACGGCGGGGCGACCGAAAAAATGCTGCAGGCGCTGGCAGGGCACAAAACGGCCGAGATGTCCCGGAAGTATGCGGGTGCTGACCAGCGCCGCCAGGCCGGTGCGTCACGAAGTTTCGCAGGGCATCCACACACCCGAGCGCGACTTTATCACCGTCGCCGAAGCCGGAGCCTTATGGATTGAGCGCAGCGAACGGGAGGGCTTGGAGCGTTCCACCACGGCCAAATACCGAAACCATGTCGATCTGCACATCAAGCCTCTGATAGGGGGTGTGAAACTGGCGCGGCTGTCTGCACCCGTGGTGGAGAAGTTTCGGGACGATCTTGTTGCAAACCTATCTCGGCCGATGGCGCGGAAGGTCTTGGGCAGCCTGAAGGCGATATTGGCAGAGGCGCAACGACGTGGGTTGGTGGCACTAAACGCAGCTGCCACCGTCAAGATCAAGACTAAGGGACGTGACGAAACCAAGCTGAAGGTAGGTTTGGATATTCCGGCCAAGGCTGAGGTCAACGCCATCCTTGGCGCTGCTGCGGGCCGATGGCGACCGTTGCTCATCACGGCCGTATTCAGCGGCATGCGGTCTTCTGAGCTACGCGGCCTCATGTGGGGGGATGTGGATTTCGACCAGAAGGTGATCCACGTTCGGCAGCGTGCGGATCAGTGGGGGGTAATCGGCTCGCCGAAGTCGGAAGCGGGACACCGCGCCATCCCTATGTCTCCGATGGTCGTCAACGCGCTTCGCGAATGGAAGCTGGTCTGCCCGAGGAGCGGCAAGACCGAAACCGACCTGGGGAGATTGGTGCTGGTGTTCCCCAACGGCCACGGGAAGCCTGAGTTGCATGCGAACATCATCAATCGGGGGTTTGATCCGATACAGATCGAGGCTGGCGTCGCAGATCCCCATCCGGACAAGCAGGGCGAGGGTGGTCGGCCGGTCATGGTGGCAAGGTATGGTATGCACGCGCTGAGGCATTTCTTCGCGTCTTGGGCAATCGAGCAGGGATTCTCTCCCAAGCGGCTTCAGGCATTGCTCGGCCATGCGTCGATCCAGATGACATTCGACGTGTACGGCCATCTTTTCCCAAACCTCGAGGATGATCACGCCAAATTCGCGGCGGGTGAGTTGGCATTGGCGAAATGAGCAACAGGATGCGCCGGCCGTTGAGCGTGCCGTTCCCCAAAGGATGACCGGGCGCCACGATTGTGCGCGCCAAGTGCAGGAAGCCTGCGAGGCCTTTCTTGCCGACGATTTGGCACCAGCCCTACGCAACCACGGCCTTAGCATCGACTTACACGGGCATGCCGTGCTGAAGCGTCTCGCTGGGATAGGGCGCCCGAGCCAATCCCTGACTGCGGCAGAAGCGATTGTGTCCGCTCTTCCGCGTGAAAGCTGGGGGCGACTTTTCGCAGACTGCATCGTCGCTGAATGGAAGGCCCGGAGTTACCCATCGTGGATCAGGGATCAGCAGAGTATCCGGGCTCGATCTGTCGAAGTCGACAAAGCCCTAAACGTGACTGCGCGATTCCTTGGACTAGCCAAAGGTTCGACCGAGCCGTCAAATCCGGCTAACGAAGCCCTTGCGACACTCCGTTCGGCCGTGAGGCAACGCCAGCGTCTAGCGGATGAACACCTGAAACTCTACTCCCGCAAGACGACCCGCGAGGCGGCCCGTGCGGTGGGAGTAGGTTGGATACGCGCAACGCTCGAGAGCCTCGGTCGGCGCTATGGGTGCAAACCGGAGCCTCGGCACGTCGCCGCCATCGCCACTGCGGCACTGAATATGGACGACGTAACAGAGAACGCGGCTCGCAAGGCGCCGAGGTTCACGGACCGACTCCAGGAGCTCTAGTCATGCGCGTTCGAAGGGTAAAAACCTAATCGAACGCGCCGACTAAACCAACTAATCGGGTCTTATACCCCTGTTCCGCAACTACTCACGGAACACCCTCGATATGATCTCGATGACTACAGGAGATACCCTCCCGCCCGACTCCGTCGCCATAGACACATTGGAAGGCGCCGTCGAAATTGCGGCGCATATCGGCAAAACGGAACGTCAGACGAATCATCTACTGGAGCAACGTCGGTTGCCGGCATTCAAAATTGGCCGCTGCTGGCACATGCGCCGTTCCACCTACCAGGCATTTATCGAGCGTCTCGAAGCCGAAGCGATCAGTGCCGCCGCCAAAGCCGCCTCAACACTATGAAAAGCTCCCGGACACCGGGGGCCGGCTCACGAGGGCTCGGATTTCTTCGCTGGGCAGCGGAACGCGCCTCCATATTTTGTTGCGCTGCCGATCTTGGCATGTGTTACGAATTTCTCAGTTTCCGACGCACGCAGCCCGAGCTTCGCGCATTCGCTGCTGCACGCGGCTACAATCCAGGTTGGATCTGGCATCAACTTCAGGACAGGAGGGCCGTGGACCTCCGGCGAGCAGCAGAGGGAGGTGTGCCATGATCATCTGAGAACAGATAGATTGCCGCCGTCGCCCGCGATTTGGCGTGGCGGCTGGCCATGAGACGCAATGTGGCGCTCCAGCATGGGCAGAAAGCGCTCGGCATCGGCCGGATTGCCGGTCTCGACGACGACGTCGAGGATCAGGCCGCTGCGACCGGTCGCCAGATTGATCTTGTGGCCGTATTGCACCTCGCGGCCGCCTTTGACGATGATGTCGGCGTGCGGCTCGAACAGGCTGACCACTTTTTCGCTGGCCGGCACCGCTTCGCCGTCGAACACCCGGCGCCTGGTCTGCGTCATGACGCGCTCGATCAAGGGCAGGTAATGGCGGACCTCGCCGCACCAATCCGCGGCGGTCGGTTCCGCGCATGCCGCCAGCACCATGAGCGCTCGCTCCAGGGCCAGCTTGGTGGCACGCGTGACTGCGATCAGCTCGCGATACAGCTTGGCCTTCCGCTCCTTGCCGCGGCTGTGCTGGATGGCGTGGGCACGCTTTTTGGCCAGCCGGCGGTGATCACGCCAGCGGATCCCGGCGCGGCCGGCTAACCCACCCGCCTGTTCCAGCAAGCGCGTCATCACCCGGACCGCGTCCCAAAGCAACGAGCTGTCGCTGGGCTCATGCATCAGCGCTTCAGTGACTGTGCTGTCGATGCGAACCATCGCTGCCGGCTCGAGCCGGGTTTGCCGGGCGTTGCGCACCACCGCCTGATTGATCGCTTCCCAACTGGCTAGTTAGCAGCGCCAAAAGAAAAGCCAGCTGCATCGGGCAGCTGGCAAGTTAGAAAGGTTCACCATGAGTATTAACACAAATCCTGAGACCTCAAAGCAAAATGCTGCCCGCGAAAGCGCGATAACGTCACACGCTGGTGTAAATGGCCAGACGCCACCCGACCCCGACAACGAGCGACAGCCTGAGGCCGAAGCAGTTGCCGCAACGCCAATTCCTAAGCCAGCAGTTGCTGCGAACATGGATCGGTTCAAGTCTAAACGCGGACAAAAGGGGAGTTCCGTGGATACGCTGCCGTCTCCCCTTCCGCACTACAGGATTTCTGATGCGAAGGACTATGTGCACTTACACCCAGACGAGGATAAATACTGGTCGGATGCCTATTGCTTCATAAACATTCCAACCCCAGGACATAAGGACGATTCACTTTATCTGATCGACGAAGACCTCGTCCCGCCGCTTAAGCAAGGTAAGATCCAGCGTTTCAGGCTTGCTCTGGGGAGTAAGCCCAACGACGTATTCTTCTTATGTCACGTGCCCTGTGAAAACCTGGAGAACTCTTGGAATGCGACTAACATACAAGCCTGTGAACGGGCGAAGTCGCAGTGGGTGGAAGCGGTCAGCCAAAAGGCGCAGGGAAAGGATACTTACGCTATTAGTCCCGCCGGCGACCCCGACGCGTTTCCTGAGCCGAAGTGGCCAACACAGCCTTTGACGGAGATCGTAGCGACAGCCTTCGGAGCCGATCGTATGATCTTAAGCGAAGACCATCCAGGGTTCATCCGGTTGGTTGGGCGTAAGCAGTCGATCGGGTGAGCGGCCGCTTTACGCAGGTCGTCGTCTGCGACTTCGAATATGAGGTCGCAGACGGGGATCTGCCCGACGTACTCTGCATGGTGGCCTACGTCTTAGATGAGCATCTCAATCCCGTGCGAACCGTCAAGATATGGCGCGGGGAATTTAAGTCTACACCTCCGTTTGACATCGGTCTGGACACATTGTTTATAGCCTATAGTGCGTGGGCAGAGATGACATGCTTCGCGGTGCTGGGCTGGAAGTTTCCCACATCTATCTTCGATCTTCACACGGCGTATCTATCGGTCAGTAATATCCTGCTGCCCAACAACCCCAACGAGCCGCATAAGCGCCAGCAAAAACGGCTGTCCGACGCTTGTAAGGCATACGACATCAGAAGGTTGGGAGAATATCGACAAACCGGCAATGGCGAAAGATATCGGCGAGGGTCGTTGGCGGGATCTACGGGCAAGAGCGCGTCTTGGAATACTGCGAAGAGGATGTCCGCGCCTCGGCTGAACTGTTAGAGAAGACTGCTGATCGGCCGCGCCCGGTTTCAGACCCGCCGATGTGGACCGTGTGATGCACTGGTCAAATTACAGCGCCAAGGCGGTTGCCCAGATCCAGGCGCGCGGCATGCCGATCGATATGGTCCTGTGGAACGCGGTCCAGGAGAACAAAGCGGCCGTCATCCAGCATCTGCTGCGCAAATTCGATCCCAGCTACGGTAGCGAAGATCCAATCTACACGCCGGACGGTGAATGGACCTACGCGCGGTTCGAGAGCGTGGCTTGCAAGCACCGGCGTGGTGGCGTGGCCGCGGTTGGAGAGTGGCGCACTTGATACTGAGCGGTGACGCATTTCGGCTCATGAGCCATCTTCCTGGGATCGAGGAGCTACACGCACTGCGAGACAGCCTGGGGGTAGTGGTCAGGGCGAAACTGCCGATCGGGCGTGACGGGCGTAATCGTCCGAGCCTGTTCCCGTTCTGCACGGCCACCGGCCGCAATGCGCACAGTAAAAGCCTGTTCAACGCCCATGCCGGCATGCGGTCGTTCATGGTGTTCCCGGAGGACGTGACCGGCGTCTATCTCGACTGGCGCACCCAGGAAGTCGGTATTGCCGCCGCGCTATCCGGTGATCAGGCGCTGATGTCAGCCTACAACGACGGCGACGTGTACCACGCCCTGGCCAAGATGTGCGGGCTGACGCAGGACAACGATAAAGCCCGCTGGAAGCGCGACAATCCGGCACAGCGGCAGCGTATGAAGGCGCTGCAATTCGGCATCAGCTACGGCATGGGTGTCGCCGTCACTGGCCAAGGGCTTGGAGCCGGCACCCGCTGATCGCCAGCGCCATCATCGAGAAGCACAAGCGGCAATATGCCCGATTCTGGGAGTGGCGTGCCGAGCGGGTGCGCAGCGCGATGCTCGAACGTCAGATGGATACCGTGTTCGGCTGGCCGCTGTATCTGAGCACCAGCCCTAACGAGCGCACGCTCTACAACTTCCCGATGCAGGGTAACGGCGCAGAGATGCTGCGGCTGGCGGCGTGGCGTATGTGCGAAGCCGGCATCATTCCGAACATGCTGATCCACGACGGCGTGTTGATCGAGGCCCGCGACGAGGAAGAGATCGAGCATGCGCTAAGGAAATCATGCGCGCGGCCGGCCGGGAGGTGTGCGGCGGATTTGAGATCGGCGTTGACGTAGATCAGCGGCTGGAACGCGGTGCCCGGTATCGGGACAAGCGACCGGTGGCGCAAGCGATGTGGCGCACGATGATGGAGGCGTTGCAGGCAGTGGGCGCCATACCCCAGGGAGGGCTGCCATGACCGAACGGAGATCTGCCATGTCCCACGACATTTACGGTCCTGGCTTCCTGGATCGGTTCAAATCCAAACGCAAGCCAGCAACCACGACGCAGGGACCCGACGCGCCAGCAAGGCTGCCTCGCCATCAGGGCCTATGGGCGTCAACTCCACTGAATGAGCTGCTCGACCGGCAGAACGATGACCTGTATCCGGCGCGGCTCCGGCTCTTGCTGCTTTTGCAGATCAGAACCCGCCGCGGGTCGAAGTCGGTCGCCGTGACCAACGCCATGGCGCAGGGAATTGGGCTGGACCGGCACCAGAAGCGTGTCTGCCTAAAATACCTGGAGGCTCAGGGTCGCATTGCCGTGGAGCGGGCCGGTCAGAAAAATCCCATCGTGTCCCTGCTGAAGCGCCAATGGGGCAGTTGTGGTTGACGCAACCACAACTATGGGGTTGGCTGAACCCCACGTCCCCCCCTCGTAATTCTCTCTCTTCTCTAATCAGAATCATATGACGGGTAACCTTGGCACCACGCAGGCCAAAGCGCCCAATGCCCTCGGCCCGGGTGGTCTGAAGGGATTGGGGATATGACGCCGCGCGGCGTCAAATGAGGAGAGGCAAATTGTGTCTCGAGGATCGATCACCCTGGGTGACGTTGCCGAGCACACCCCGGTGCTGGCCGTGGCCTGTAGCCGGTGCGAGCGGACAGGGCGGTATAATCTGGACACGCTGATCGTCCGCCATTGGGAAGACTTCGGCATTCCAAGGCTGCTGCGTCTGCACCGGGATCTTCGAAGACCGGTTCATGTTTCGTATATAGTCCGGAGTGTTGGCGGCGGTGCAAACCCGCGCATAAACGGCGGCGTATTCGTTACGGTGCGTGGCGTTGTGGTCAGGGATCATCAGGACGTCAAGCACCGCTTCCTGGTCTCCCATTGTGACTGGACGGTTCGGATTCAGGCCGCCATCGACACCGGAGAGGACCTATTTGCAAGCTACAATGGTCCGTGCCAAATAGAAGGACAGTGCACGACATGGAACGACCGTGCGCGAACCACGCACGTTACTGTGCCACTCGCACCGGTGCGCGCCACGATTGCTGGTCGGTCAAGCCGAGCGCGATCCCCAGCAGCGTTGCCCAGCGCAACGGGTTATCCTCCGGCTTTTCGCCAGCCCGGTAGGCAAGCACCCCCCGCAACGGACTAGTCTGCGAACGGTCCGCCGCTGGCTGCGCAATCTTCACCAGTCCAGCATTGATGTGGCCGGCAACAGACAGCGCCACGCCTTCCGGGTCAGCAAGCACCTCCGCTGGAATTTCGTCGGCCCAATGGCCGCGCAAGTGGATTTGCTGGACAAGCACCTTCGGAACGTAAACGACGTTATACACTCCACCGAATACCCTGATCGTGCTCGCCAACTCCGCCAGACGTGCGAGCACCGCATCGATCGTCGCGGTGCTCAATGGCGCCGTGTCTCGCCGAATTGGCTATCCGTTGTCGGTTCGTGGACAGGTGGTAATCGAGCAGAACCAGCGGCGTGACCGCGGGATCGTCGCTCTGATAGTTGGCGAAGAACGTCGCAGCCGCGGTGCCGTCGGGCGCCACCACAATCGTCGCGTACAGGAGGCTTGCGGATGTCGGTAGCGGTGTGGGTTCGTCGCCGGGGCCATACAGGTTATTCGGGCGTATCAACGCCGGCCTGCGATCCAGCTCCAAGCCCACCAGGACGCCACACACCGCGTTCGCGATGTCGTCGTGGCCGCCGGGGCTGTGATCAATCGAATCCCTTCCCGCCCGCGACGTACGGCGTTCCAAGCCGCATAGCTGAGCCGATAGCCGCTGATGCTCCAGCAGTTCTACCCGTTTCGAATTCAGCAAGGGAAGCGCATCGTGGTAGAGGTCGCTCTTCGGTCTGGCGGACTGCTCGAACGTGATCCCGTGCGCAGCGAAGCGGGAAACGGGCCACAGACCAGCGTAATGATCTCCCACGACGCGCTTGACACCGAACCGGTTCAGCAACGCTGCGCATTCCATCACAGCAACGTCCGGATCGAACGGCGGGCGGATCTCGAGCACAGCATCGAGCACACCCACCGAGTTATCCCGCAGGTGCGCGATGGCAAGCGTGAAGGCATCGTTCGCGCCACCGGACGGATCGGCGAATGCGGCGTACTGGGTGCCAGCCTCCGGCTGTAGCTCGCGGCAACCCCACATCGTGACGGCGTCAACCGCCTCGAGGCTAACCCAGTCGGCGAGGTCGTCACGAAACTCGGCGCCATATTCGGCCTTTGCCGCCTCAGGATCGCTCTCGTAGGCCTCCGCGATGATAGCAGGATCAATGCGGGGGTTCATCGTCGCGGTGTCGGCTTTCCATACCAGCACACGCGCATCATCCTTCCCGTAGTGACGCCTGTATGTGTTGTACAACTCGCCCTTTTTTGCGTATGGGCTACTCGCCAGCAGCAGGATCGACCCCGGGATCGAGGCCATGCCAGGGCGCAGCGCACGCAGGATTTCCGTGTCTGGGTTCGCAGAGGACTCTCGTCTGACCGCCAGAATGCGATTTCGTCGCACAGCACCGCGGCGAACGAATACCCGCGTGTGGTCCGGAAACTGGCCGTCGAGATTTCGATTACCACGCGATTCGAAAGCGCGATGAACTCGCCGGTCTCCGTCTCGATCATTGCCGCCAAAGGCTCAACCGCCTTCAAGAGGCCGCTGACGAACCGGAAGATGGATCGCGCCTGCGATCGGTTCGACGCCAGCACGGCGATTGTCGCAACCTCGCCAGGTGCCAGGTGCGGCGTATAGTCTCGGAAGCAGGCGAGAAAGACCGCGATCAGGGCCAGCACACGGCTTTTGCCACCGCGCCGGCCGACAACGAGACACGCCTCCGAAAATGGCGTCGTCGGGGGCATCGTGCGGCCCGTGCACTGGCGGTAGATGGCCAGAGCGGCCTCGTCCATCGACCCGGCTGTCAGCGCTGACAGGAACACCTTCCAGCCCGCCCACGATGGGCCACGGAAGTGGTTAGCGAATAGGCTTGGGTCCCCAAGTGCCTTCAGTAGGCTAGGCGCCCTCATGGCGCCTCATCAGTAACCAGATCTTGGTGTCGGTTCATTCGCTCCCAGAATGGACGCGAGTCCTTCGGTGCCGGCGCGGCGGCCAGGCCGATCTGGTTCAGGACCCTGGTCAACGAATTGCTCCAGGCCAGGTACTGCCGTCCGTTGCGTTCGCTCATCTCGCCAGACCTGGCGCTCTCGCGATCCATCAGATGGAGGCGCAACGAGAGCGCGGCGGCCCGATCGATCAAGATGCGCTGCGGTGCTGTGGGCTTGCCGCCGAGATGCTGGGTCAGTTCCGCACGTACGCGGGCCATCAGCCTCCCTTCGGCGAGACGACCGTCAACGATCTGCAGTTTATCGGGGCGGGAATGGGGACCTATTCTCGGCATCTCTGCTGTATATCGAACGCTTACGTTCTCTCGTCAAGCAATACGCAAAGGCTACACTTGAATTCTCCTGCGTCCATTCTTATATAACAGCTTCCACATGGACGTAACAGGATACTTACAATGCAGCGCCGTCCCGAACCTTCAGCAAAGTTACAGGTATATATTCCCCAATCCCTCCGAAACGACGTCGAGGCCGCCGCAGAGAACGCTGGGCAGACATTGAGCAAGTTCGTCACGCGGACGCTCAATGCCGCCTTGCGCGCGAGCGGAGGGGTGGAGAAGCAATGAGACTATGAGAGGAGATGGACTTGCAGCCAGGTCGCGTCCGTCGGCGCCTCTACATGCGATTTTTTAGCTCTGAAGTCGAGCTCCGGCGCTAAGCTCATCGGCAGCGCAGCGGTCAAGGAACGAAATGTCGGATCTGCCACCTGAAAACCGGACCCGACCTGACGACCCGCGGCCTGTCTCCATTGGCCCCGCCTACGGCCGGCTCCGGGCGCGCATCTTTGACAGTCTGCATTCCAGGCTAAGTCATTCGTACGCCCGGTGGGCGATGTGGCCGCTAGCATGCACACTTTTGGTCGTCATTGACCTGCTGCTGCGCTGGATCGCGACCCTCTTCGATACCTTGTTCACTAACAAGGGCTACATCACCGCCGGCTCAATTGCTGCAGCGTATCTCGCGGGGTTCGGATTGATCGACAGCAAGAGCACGCAGGAAGAGACCCGCGCGAGCACCGAGCGCAGTTTGTTCATGACCTTGGTGAGCGCAGGCAATGCGCCGAGTTTCGTGGCGGCGATGAAGACCTTCGGCCCCGTACAAACGATTCAGGTTACCGAGCGTCCCCACTTGTTCACGCCCTGGAAATGGGGCCGGACCTATTTGCCAAATCAGCAGCCTTTGTGGGAGTGGGCGCGATCGCGCCTTCAATCTTGCGAGCCGCAAACGTGCAGCCTGCACGGTGAAAGTCGTATTGACCTGCGCGAAGCCAACCTCTTCGGGGCCGACTTGCGCGATACCGACCTGAACGGAGCCAACCTCTTCCACGCCGATCTGAGCAAAGCTAACCTCATCCTCGCCGACCTACGCGAAGCCAGCCTGACCATCGCCAAGCTGCTCGATGCCAATCTGATCGATGCCAACCTGTTCCATGCCGACCTGACCCAGGCCAACCTGATCGATGCCAAGTTGTTCGACACCACCCTGACCAGCGCCAACCTAACCGGTGCGCTCCTGCAACGTGCCTACCTGATCCGCGCCCAGCTGACCGGCGCCACGCTGATCGGTGCCGACCTGAAGGATGCCCGCCTGAACGATGCTCGCCTTACCAAGGCCAGCCTGAGCGGTGCCCGCGTGACCGACGCCGACCTGAAGGGTGCCGACCTGAGGGGGGCCCGCGTGGACACCAACCTGGACGATGCCAACGTGACGGGCGCCGTCTATAATTCGAGCACACGCTTCCCGACCAACTTCGATCCCCAAGCCCACGGCATGGTCACCTGCGATATGCCCAGACATCCGGCACCGTGCGACAATCGGTAGTCGCGGGGGCAGCACTACCCAAGCATTCATTGCGCGAGGCCGTTACTTGCGGTTGGTGGCGTGCATTTATGTCGTAACGAAGGCCCAAAGCCGGCCTGATACGCCGATATCTCGATAAAAACAGTCAACGATGTGCCCTCAAACCCTCGTTTGCAGAAGTGGCCGGGCAAAATCGCCGCCTCAAAGGCCGTTTTGAGCCCTCCCTCACGGGATGAGGTTCCGTCATTCCGACTCCGGCCTCGGCCTATCGCGCCACTCGACCAAGACCGCGCCCACGAAGCAGAACATTCCCGGGACTGCGAAAGACGCACACGTTATCCATTCTCCGAGTAATTCGTTGCTCATATGCCTTAACCCCCAATCTCGAAGGGCAGGCTTACAGTTCGGTTGACCAAGAGGCAGTTAACCCGTCAACACCGCCAACCCGAGAGGTAAAATTGGAAGCATTCGAGTTCCTAGCGGGCGGATGTGTGGGTCGTTGGTTGTCTCGGCGAGATCGACAAAGCGGGCTCCGATGGGACCGCTTTAACGAAATCCTGAGATCCGAAACTGACGGCCGCTCTGCCGGGCGTGGAAACCATGATGTTGCAGCTCGATCAAGCCGTTGGGTTTCGGATCGACTTTCCAAATCCGTTTCCCGATGAAATCGGCCTGGTTACGTCGCGCGGCATCGCCAGTCATCGTGCCGTCCAGGCGCTCTATCAGGCCGCGCGCATCGCCTCGCTGATCAAAGAAAAGCCTCGCGCGCGGATCGCGGAGATCGGCGCCGGCATGGGTCGCACTGCTTACTACGCCCGCAAATTCGGCATCACCGACTACACGATCATCGACTTGCCGATGAGCAACGTCGCGCAAGCCAACTTCCTCGGCCGGGCGCTTGGCCCCGCCATAATTTCCCTATTTGGCGAGAACCGGCCCGGCGTCCGAATCCTGCCGCCCGGTGCGTTCCTGGACAGCGACGACCATTTCGACCTCGTCGTTAACGTGGACTCGTTGACGGAGATGACCGCCGAAACGGCGCACGCCTATTGCCAGGCAATCAAGGCAAGCGCAGGGCTTTTCCTGTCCATCAACCATGAGCTGAACCCGGTGACTGTACGCGAGGTCTGCGCCGGACAGCAGATGTTTGCGCATTCCCGCACGCCTTACTGGATGCGGAACGGATACGTAGAGGAACTGTTTACACTATAGCCGGCGCGCCGTTCTCGATCGCCTTTTTTGTGTGATCTCGCAATGCTGAGCAAGGCAGCGCAGACATTCGTACCCTTGCTATCTCCGATCCGCGCCGTGGTCGTGTCTGTGTGGGTCAAAGGCTTCGAGGCCACGGATACGGCCTTCAGAACTGACAAAAACGCTTTTGCCACAGGCAATGGAGGACGACCGGCTCGTTCATTTGGCCGCGCTGGCCATGGAGGCATGCCGGCAGCGTCGGATCATCTGTCCGTCGCCGCTCGCACTTGAACGGCTGTGCGCTGAACTCCGGCATCAGGGCCGCCGGGAGGTGTATCGCCGGCTGACCAACGGACTTTCCGCCGAACAGCGAAAAAGCCTCGACGCTTTGACCGGACGCAGGGACGAGGCCGGCCAGGTCTGGCTGACCTGGTTGCGGCAGATGCCAGAGGCCGCCAAGCCAACCGCCATGCTTGGCATCATTGAACGCCTGGAACATGTCCGTGCCGTCGGCATCGATCCCAGCCGCGGACATATGATCCATCAGGCACGGCTAAGCCAACTTGCGCACGAGGCTGACAAGATCACGGTTCAACATGTCGCCCGTTTCGAGCGGCAGCGCCGGCATGCGACGTTGGTTGCCATCACCTTGGATTTCGGCGCCAGCCTGACCGATCAGGCCATCGATCTTTTCGACCGCCTGATCGGCGGGATCTTCCGCAAGGCCGAAGGGCGGCATGCTCGCGCCTTCCAGGCGGATGCCCGAGCCATCAACGAGAAGGTTCGCCTTTACGCGCGCGTCGGAACTGCACTGATTGCTGCCCAGACCGAGCAGCAGGACGCGTTTGAAGCCATTACGGGCGTGCTCCCGTGGCAGCGCTTTTGTAAAACCGTTGCCGAAGCCGAAGCACTGGCCAGGCCGGAAGAATTCGACGCCTTCCAGAACCTTGGCGAGCACTATGCCGGGATCAGGCGCTGGTCGCCCGCATTCCTTGCAGCATTCGAATTCGAGAGCGTGCCTGCATCAGCTTCGCTCCTGCGGGCGATCGAGGTGCTGCGGGAGGTGAACAGCAAGGACACGGCCGTCCTGCCAAAATCCGCCCCAACCGGCTTCGTTCGGCAGCGCTGGGCCGCTTACGTCATGCCGGTCGGCGTCATCGACCGGCGTCATTACGAACTCTGCGTGCTCTCGGAATTGCGCGACCGTTTGCGTGCTGGTGACGTGTGGGTGGCCGGCAGCCGGCAGTATCGCTCTGTCAAAGAACGCCTGATCTCCAAGCAGACTTTTCAGGACCTGCAGAGCGCCGGCGCAATTCCAGTCGCGGTGGAAGCGGATTTTGAAAGTTCATCGAGAGCAGGCGGGCGCTGCTGGACAGACGGCTGACAGACGTCAATAGCCGCGCCAAAGACGGTCTGCTCCCGAGCGTGACGATCGAGAAAGGCGTGCTGAAGATCACGCCCATCGAAAAATCCACCCCGCCGAAGGCGGAGGCCCTGGCTGCGCGCCTCTACGCCATGCTGCCGCGCATCCGTGTCACCGACCTGCTGGCCGAGGTTGCTCGCTGGACACTGTTCCCCGACTGCTTCACCCATCTGCGTACCGGCGAAACCGCTGCCGACAACCGCGTCCTTATGGCCGGGCTGCTGGCCGAAGGACTCAACCTTGGCCTCACCCGCATGGCCGAGGCGTGCAGCGTTGCCAGCCTTGGCCAACTCGCCTGGACGTCCGACTGGCACATCCGCGACGAGACCTACGCGTCGGCGCTGAAGTGTCTGGTCAACCAGCAGGAGCGTGAGCCATTTGCAGTCACGTTCGGCAGTAGCAATGTCTCGTCGTCCGATGGCCAGTTCTTCCACGCTGCGGGATTCGCCCGTGACGCAGGCCGCCTCAATGCCCACTACAGCATGCGGTCCGGATTCAAGGTCTACACCCACCTTTCGGGCCGTTATGGGCCGTTTTTCACCAAGCTGATTGCAGCAACTGCGAGCGAGGCACTGCATGTGCTGGACGCGCTGGTCTACCATCAGGGCGACATTACGTTTCGCCGCCACCACACCGACGGCGGCGGTGATTCCGATCATGTATTTGCCTTATGCACTCTGCTGGGGTTCCTGTTCGCACCACGCATCCCGGACCTGAAGCACCGGCGCCTCTACAGCTTCGGCAAACCGTCCGACTACCCGACCCTCGAACCTCTCATCGCCGGACGGATCAATATGGAGCTGATCCGCGCCCACTGGGCGGAAATCCTTCGCATTGTCGCGTCCATCCGCGCTGGCACCGTGGCACCTTCGGTCATCATGCGACGTCCGAGATCTTCGCGGTCATAGACGAGATCACGATGTCCGCGTGCTTTGATGCGCAGTAACGCAGAACCCGCTCTCGGCATTGTGGAAGGTCGGCCGTTCGACGGTGCCAGCGAGCACCGCGCGGTCGGATTGACCGGAGGGCGGCGACCCTGTCGTCATGCCGCCGATGACTTCTCGCAGGGGAGATTATTCAAACCTGTTGGTTCCGGCTCTCCGGCTCTGCCGGCTTAGGATATGATTTGCTCCCCCTTTATCCGCAGCCGGCGCCGCCTACTCTGTGTAGAGCGACGCGGCAAAAAGCGCCGGACGCTGGAAGGAATGGGAACAAGCCTTGACGGGACGGCCAATATTCCGGTGGGCAATCTGCCTCGGTTTCATCGCGATCTTTTTGTCAGGATGCACGGCCCACGGAACGGTCATGGGTTGCGACGGCGCGGTGCACCCTGACGGCACGGCCGCCATCGCGAACTACACCGGCCAAGGTGATGGCGGCCAGGGCTGGGCTGGCAACGCCGACGGAGAAGGCGGCCCGAGCGCGATACCACCTTTGCCGAGCGACCTGTCCCCGCGAGGTGGCCGGTTGTGCGGCCCTAGCTAGACCTCGTCACAGTGATTTCGACCCTTTGGCGATGTCAGGATAGGCGCGGGCCAACTTCTCTCGCGCCTTCTGCGTCGTCTTCCATTTGATGCGCGCGCCTGACGCGTGTCAGGCGCTGAAGGATGCGGTGCGCTTCAGGTGCCGGGAGGGCTGCGGATCTGCTCCGCAGCCGGATAGTGGTATCAGCGCCCTAATCCACGATTACCTCGATGCTGCCGGGCACGGCACCGATGACAATGGTGCGTTGTTCCGCCCGATCCGCAACAACCGCACCGGTCGGCTTGAGCAGGCAATCACCGGCAATGGCATTTATCGGTGGTGCGGGCCTCTGCGCTGCTCGGTTTCGAGATCGGCGCCCATGCGTTGCGCGCGACCGCCGCCACCAATGCGCTCGACACCAGGCCGACATCGCCAAGGTAAGGTGCAGGAATGGCTCGGGCACGCGAACCCACCACGCGCATTTACGACCACCGCCGCACGCGGCCAGAGGACAGCCCGACATTCAAGGTGGCCTACTGACATGGCATTTCATGAAGCCCCGCGACGACCTCTACGTGCATCTGGCATCAGCCTTACAGGTAACCTGATTAGCATAACATTCCTGATGGCAGGCATGGTCCGCATCTTCCCGGTGGAAAGCGCGGTCGCACCTCGCGCGGCAATTTGACGCCGCAGCTTGACAGCGCGCCGCCGCTTCTTCACTGCATTGCGCCAACACAACGGTAGGGATCGATGTAGCGACAGCAACAGTCGCAAGAGCTCGGGCGAAAATCGGAATTATGTTGCGGCGCGATATAAACTCTTGGCGGGCCGACGCTTTTTCCTCCGGTCGGCCAGCGACGGAAGCCTTAAACGCGTGCGCGAGCAGGTGCGCGAGCCAAAGAGCGGTCAGTGTACAAGCTATAGCTTTGGACAGTGTCAGAAATTGACCCGCAATCGGAATCGCCTGACACACCCCGGCTAAAGCCCATGAGATGAAAGCGGCTCGAAACGCACCGCGTATGCAATATGGGCAGCCTCCCAGACTGCCCCAAAGCGATATCGCGAACCGGCGAAGTGATCGACGACAGTACACTGAGGCTCGCATTGCCATCTCCTTCTTCGTAGCGAGTTGTGGGCTACGGACCCGGCTGCCGATCCGCGGTTACCGATCCAACCGGCAGGATCTGATCCGGCAGGTCGATAACTGTCGGAGCGCTCACCTAAAACAACACGCCGACTTCGGCCAGGAACGTGGCTTGGTTGCGGTCGCTCGCGGAGCTGCCGTAGCCGACCGAACCAGGGGTGCCGATCGAAGTCAAATGGAGCAGTCCTGCCTCGCCGCGCACGAACAGGTGCTTTTTTGCCCAGTCCGGGCTCCATGTGGGCCCGACCACCATGCCGTAACCCTGAGCACCTGGATTGAGAAACCAAGTCTGATTTCCATTGCTGGTAAAATATTGAAGCCAGCCGCCAATAGAGAAAGGTGAGTCTCCCAGCTTATAGTTTGCGAACAGGGCGACACCGAAGTGGCTGGAGTAGTCCGTCAGACCGACATTTGGATTTCTGGTCGACCACACATATTGAACCTCCGGCACCAGCGTGAGATTGCCGCTTGTAATGCTGTAGTAGCCCCCGATCACGGACGAATTGACCAAGTTGGCGGCGCCAGCTTCTGCCACGGTGGATGAGCTATACGGCCTGGTCGCGCTGCCATAAAATCGAGCGTTGAGACCGGTAGCGCCAAGATTTGTGGCTCCAAAAAGCGAGATCTCATTATCGTCGTTAATCGAATACGACGCCAGAAGCTGCAAATAGTTCCATACGTTCGTGTCGAATCCGTCGCTGAAGGCGATTGAACCAGCAAAGGGCCCGTGTGTGTATGTTGCTGTTACGCCAACACTTTGAGCATTCTCCACATCCCACAATGAGGTGGTCGTCATATTGAAATTTCGCCAATCTATCCCCAACTCGTAACCTTCGAGCGAACCAATCTGTCCGGCCGAGATGGTAAGGTCTGAGGTGGGAGCTGCTGTGATATAAGCGGCGCGGAAAGGCCCCGTGGACCACTTCTGTGCCGTGACCGTCTTGGGCCTGGTGCCGAGAGTAAGTGAGTTGACCCCGCCCGCTTCAATCGTGAACTGGATCAGCCCGTCCGGCTTTTCCAATTTGACCAGTCCATTGAGAAACTCGAACCCGGCGCTTGTGCTGGTTCCCAGCAGCCCCTTGTCCGTGTCGCTCCCTGCGCCTGTAAGTGCGTAGCCATAGCCATCCGCGCCGCCACTGATTTCCAGTTGGCCAAGTGGGCCGGCGTCAAAGGAGAAAGGCGACGGCTGTTCGACCGCGACCGCGAACGCTGGAATCAGGGCGAGAGAAGCGGTGCCGCAGAATCTATACAAGCGGCGTTTTTCTTGCATAGTCTGGTGCTCCTCCTGGCGAGACTCTATATCGGCTCGTTCTTCCGGATACCGGCGTCTAGTGCGTCGGCGTTTGCGGCAGGCCTACGGAAATCGGATCGATCCGGGAAGCACCGGTTCCGCCTCGACTGAGCAGCCCGCCGACGTTGATCTCTCGTGGCCGAAAACCTGCTCAGCACAGGACGAGGTTGGCGGCCAGACCGCCTTCACTGGTCTCCTTGTACTTGGAGGACATGTCCCGGCCTGTTTCGGCCAACGTCTTGATTGTCGTGTCCAAATCGACGCGATGCCTTGTCTCGTCTTCGTTGCTCGCAATCATGAACGCAGTCCAGGCTTTCACGGCGCCAAACGCGCACCGCTCTATGCACGGCACCTGCACGTATCCAGCAACCGGATCGCAGGTAAGCCCGAGGTGATGTTCGAGTGCCAATTCGGAGGCATTCTCGACCGTCTGTGGTGAACTGCCCAAAGCCCCCGCGAGCATCGCGGCGGACATCGCCGACGCAACGCCAATTTCAGACTGGCAGCCGCCCTCGGCGCCGGAAAGCGTCGCACTGTGCTTGCACAGATAGCCTATTGCAGCGCCAGCCAGCAGACCACGACGGATTTGCTCGGGCGAAGCCTTCCGCTTGCTTTCCACGAGGCCGAAAACGATTGCAGGCATTACGCCTGCAGATCCACCGGTGGGCGCCGTGATCACGAGATGGCCTCGCGCATTTTCTTCGGAGGCCGCGAGTGCGCAGGCCGCAACTAATCCGATCGCACGGTCGCTTTCATATTTTTCATCCATGGCGCGCGCCCAAACCGTCGCCGCCTTCGAATATAGCTTGATAGGGCCAGGTAGCACATCGTCTTTCGCTGATAAACCTGACCTCACGGTCGCAAGCATTGCCGCGGCAATCTTGTCGAGGAACGCGTTGATTTGATCCTCAGTCTTGCCGCTCACGGCGATTTCGTTCGCGAGGATCACGTCAGAAATCGATAGATTGTTCGCCTCAGCGTGTTGGCGCAATTGCTTCATAGTTGCGTAGGGATATTTTGGCTGCCCTTTCTTTGGCGGAGTGTAGCCCTTCCATTCAATAAATCCTCCACCGACAGAATAGTATTCAAGTTCGTAAATAATGTCGTCGTCGGCGACCAGTTGGCAGGTCATGGTGTTTGGATGCGGGAAATTGCCCTTCGGCAAATCGTAGATAATGTCTGCAAGCGAGAGGACAAATTCTTTATTACCCAGCCTTACTGGATAGGTTTGGTCGGGGCGCGCGACCATATCGTCGAGGAAGCGCGGATCCACGGTAGCCGGCTCCTTGCCTATCAGACCAGCCAGTGACGCGCGCTCAGTGCCATGACCCTTGCCGGTGGCGCTTAGGCTACCGAAGAGGCGGACCTTTAGCCCAGTTGCCCGTGCGAGCTGATCAGCCGGCAGTCGCTCGCAGCGCTGGTAGAAATCATAGGTAATGCGCATGGGGCCGATCGTATGCGAGCTCGATGGACCCGGCCCAACCTTATAGAATTCATCAAGCACGGTCAGCACAGGGCCCTTTTCTTCCTTAACAATATTAAGGTCCGGCGAGAGCGTCGTGCCAAGCTTCGCAGCGGAGGCCTCTGCTGTGGCGCGTTGCGCCCGTGCTTCGGCGGTCCACATCTGCCCCGTCAGTATAGCCGCGGCTCCGATGGCAGCGTGGCGGAGAAGGAAAGCTCGCCGATTGAGGCCGGGCGGCAGATCGAAGCTCTTCGGAAGAGGCCGAATACAAATCCGGGCTCCGCATAAATCCGTCCATTTGTGCATCCTCCCTTTTTTGGCAAAAAACCCGAGGGCTGGGTTCGAGACCCCTTGCCTATGTTTAGGATGGGATTAAGGGCGACTTCGTCGACCTGCAACATATTATTTGGGGCGACATGCATTGATGGAGATCATCGCGCGCACCGGTCGGCAGCCGATCGCACTGCCCGCATGTTGTCCGACGACGAGAGCTCCTGCCGCGGTCAGCGCGGGGGTTTTCTGGGACAAGCTCGGGTGAGCGCTGAAAGATGCTTACGAGCGGCCAGCGCCGCGTCCACCTCTATGGCGCGATAAGTGTTCACAACGGCCTTGCCGACCTCCGTCAGGACAGCACCGCCGCCACCGGTGCCTCCAACCGCTGCCTCTATAACGGCAGTGCCAAGACCTTGATTGAGATCATCAACGAGGTCCCAGGTCTGCCGATACGACAATTTCAGCGCGCGACCGGCGGCAAAAATCGAGCCGGTCCGCGCGATCTGCTCCAGCACGGCGATCTTGCCGGGGCCGATCTTGCCTCCGGATGCCAGTTCAATCCTGATGCTGAGCCGGTCGCCCGCGCTGGCCGCTTCAGAGATTACGGGGACGCTTCGGCATGACGGCTAGCAAACCACGCCGAAAGTCAATTGATCAATCACCGCGACAGATCGCGGTAGACGGCCGCCGCCTTAGGGCACAGGTGTCGCCAAGCAAGACCGCCGCAGTCAGGCTGCGTGACCACATAAAAAGTGGATTTTTTTATGTGGCCTCGCAATGGACATCGCGTTTGCCAGTCCTGCTGCGCTGTTATCACCCCTCGCCTTCTCCGAGCGACGGGCAGAACGCCGATCCTCGGTCCTGAAGAATACCAGGCAACAGCCGCCGCAAGACTTGCCGGCGAAGGAAAATTGGCGTGCATGAATTTCGAGCGCCAGAGGGCTCCGCGAACCGTCATGCCTCACGAATTAGTGAGCAGCACAACATGTCAGATGGATGCTTCCGCCCGCCGCCCCGCCAGCGTCGCCAACTCCCGCGCAGAAACCACCTGATCCTGCTCCAGCGCCGTAGCGAATTAACGGAATCCATCTTAAGCGTTTTTCCGACCCGATAGGAGTGATATGGTAAGTCGCCAGCGTAAAGAACTGCGTTCAGAGCGTTTCAGAAACGACTCCAAGAGCTTCCAAGGATATTTGCCAATGACGCATGTCCCGCGTGGCGAGGCAGTATTGCCAATCTTGACCATCGCATTGTTCGTGCTGATGTTCGTTGCGTGGCCGCTCTCGGAAATGGGTGTCCTAAACCGACCGTTGCCAGGGATGACCATGGTGATCGTCGTGCTCGCCAGCTTGTTCGCACTCGGTAACGCGGGCCGCCTCGCGGCTGTCGTCGTGATACTGGGGCTCGTCGTCTTCAGTTTCCAGGTAATCACATTGATTCGGTCGTTCGCCCTCATCGCCCTCTTGAATGACCTGGCGGCCGGCATGCTCGTCCTGTTGCTTTGCGTGCTGCTGCTGAAAGGCTCCATGAGGTCCGGGTCCGTGACCATGAATCGGATCATCGGGGCGATCGCGGTATATTTGTTGTTAGGACTGTTCTTCGCGTTGACGTTCGACCTGCTTGAACGGCTTGCCCCTGGTGCCTTCAACATGGGACCCCAGCCGACACCGTTGACGCCGGAAGGGGCACGATTTTTCTACCTCTCGATCATTACGCTTACTTCGGTCGGCTTTGGTGACATGGCGCCAGTGCATCCGTTCGCGCGCTCGCTGGTCATGCTGGAGGGTATTCTTGGACAGATCTATACCGCAGTCCTACTGGCTCGCCTCGTTTCACTCGAGATCCTGGACCGCTCGAGAAACCGCCCCCCCTGAGCGGCCTCGATCGTTCCATGCATGGCCGAGAGGATGCTGCGCAAGGTTTCAGGCATTATCTGCAAGAATGGAAAACTATAGGAACGACCCTACTTCGGGTGAGCGTCATTGCATACTTATGGAGATAGCATCCGCGCCCAAGCTAAGCATTAGGCCGGTGCGCTTTGCTTTCAGATGCATGATCACGCCCGCCTGATTCTGCATCCACAGATCGCCGCTGCTTGTCGCGCCGAGGGCAAAACCATAACTAGCTTGCGCATATGAGCCGGCAAACTGGGACAGGTTCTGCATCTTGTAGACCTCGCCTTGGGCATCGACCGTCGAGGCACCAATGCCGCCAACTCCGAGACCAGCTATCCTAAACGGGTAGGAGGAACCGCGGTAGAAGAGGGTGCCGCTTCCGCCACCCGCATTGCCGATGTAGGCTACTTGCACCTCGTTCATGTCCACGGTTCCATCGGGCGTGAGCCCGGCGACGCTCTCTGGACCGACCTTGACCGAGGAGGAACAGGCGCTCCCGAGCGCGAGGGCGCTGATTGCCAGCAACGCGACGACCTTCTCTGACTTCATATTGTCCTCCTGCACATATGACAGTCGCTGAACCTAACGTGTGAGGCCCCCGATTAGTAGCCGCCTCGCTTTGTTGCAGAATTTATTTATGACTTCTGCATTGCAGGCCCGCAATGGGCTCAGCGGCCTAGTGTCCAGCCCCGCCTGGGTTCACGAGTTGATCGAGCACCTGGTCCACGCTGAAGCTGCCCGACTTCTGGCTCGGCGGGAATTCGCGGAATGACTCGAGAAACTGCCCGACGATCATCTGTGCGGGAACAAATGTCCACAGCTTGTCTGCCCACCAGCGAAAATACATCTGCAACTCGCTGGCGAAGCGCTCGAACGGGTCCTGCCGAAGGTTGATGACATGAGGCATGTTCAGGGGCTTGAGGACCGCCGCCGCGAGATTGCCCTCCATGATCTTAAAGTGGATCTTCCAGTCATTCACCCGCAGGGCATTCAGGCTGGCGTTGTCGTCGAAGTAGAATATCTCACGACGTGGCCCCCTGGCCTCATCGCCCTTGAAGAACGGCATGAAGCTGTAACCGTCGAGATGGGTCTTGAATGTCTTTCCGCCAACAGTCAGCCCGGTCTTAAGCTTCTCCTTCACGTCGGGATCACCGGCAGCAGCAACGAACGTAGGCAGCCAGTCTTCCAATGAAATAACGTCATTGAAGATCGTTCCAGGCTTGATGACGCCGGGCCACCGGGCGACCATCGGCACCCGCATGCCACCTTCCCAGGTGGTGCCCTTTTCGCCCTTGAAGGGCGTATTGCCGCCGTCCGGCCAACTCATTACCTCCGCGCCGTTGTCCGACGTGAACAGCACGATGGTGTTGGCGGCGACGCCAAGGTCATCGAGCTTTTTCAGCAATTCGCCGACGACGTGGTCGAGTTCCATGATGCCGTCGGCATAGAGGCCATAACCGCTCTTGTTTTCCCACTTCTCCGACAGGCGGGTAAAGGCGTGCATGCGGGTGGTGTTGTGCCAGAGAAAGAAGGGCTTCTCGGCCTTCACAGTTCGATCCATGAAATCTAACGAGCGAGCCAGCAATTCCTCTTCAACGGTCTCCATCCGTTTGCGGCTTATTGGGCCGGTGTCCACTATCGTCTGCTTGCCGACGCGGCCGAAGCGGGGGTCCTCGGTCGGATCGTCGGTGTCCGTCGCCTTGCAGTCGAGCAAACCACGCGGGCCGAAATTGTTTCTGAAGTTCGGGTATTCCGGTTCACGTGGATAGTCCGGATCTTCCGGCTCCTCCTCGGCATTCAAGTGGTAGAGGTTGCCGTAGAACTCATCAAATCCGTGGACGGTGGGCAGGAATTCGTTGCGGTCGCCCAGGTGATTCTTGCCAATCTGCGCCGTGGCATAGCCGTGTGGCTTGAGCAATTCGGCGATGGTGGGGTCTTTGTCCTGCAAGCCTTGCTTCGCACCCGGCATGCCGACTTTGAGCAGACCGACGCGGAAAGGGTGTTGGCCGGTGATGAAGGACGACCGGCCAGCCGTGCAGGACTGCTGGGCGTAAGAGTCGGTGAAGAGCGCCCCTTCCTGAGCGATGCGATCGAGGTTCGGCGTGCGCCCGCCCATCATGCCGCGGTGATAGGCGCTAATGTTCCAGATGCCGATGTCATCGGACATGATGACGAGAATATTGGGTTTCTTCGCGTCTGCCATCACTGCCTCCAGTGGCCGATCAATTAGGGTATTCGCGTAAGTTACAGAGATCAATCTTGGCCTCAGGTTACGCCGGTGCACAGTGTTCAGGGTGGCGCGCTATGGTATTCGTGAAATCTCTGCGGGCGGTTCGGGAGTAAATCAACGCGTTGCCTAGGCACCGAGACCTGATCAAGCTGAGCCCCGGACGGTGCACGGCGCGATGGGTCGTATGAACAAGCGGACCGGCTCATTGACCTGTGCCAAAGCCCGCAGTTTCACATGGGTCGCGTCAGAACTGCAAAGGATGGGAACCTGCTCGCCATGGGCAATGACGCCTCGACGACTGCTCGCCTCCTTACTCTGGCATGCGCGCTGATTTGCCTGTGCGCGGTCCGCGTGCGCAGCCCTCCTCCAACACCGAGGGCTATGCGGCCGACGGGTCGTATCGCGTGCAGGTCGAGTTGATGCCCTACGTGTGGCTGCCGGCGACCAAGGCGACGGTGGAGCGAGTGGCTGGTCAACTATGCCGACCGCCACCGCGCCGGATTGAGAGTTGGCACCGCGATCACCGAAGGGACGGCCAATTTCCTGGTGAACCGTCGGATGAACAAATCGCAGCAGATGCGGTGGTCGCGACGCGGCGCCGATCTGCTGCTTCAGGTTCGTTGTGCTGTCTATAATGGGACACTCGGTTCCGGCTTTGGACAGAGATTCCGGCCAGCCAACGATCCCTACCCGCAAATGGCGGTAGCCGCATGACCCCAGAACTTGCGCCGGTCTCTGTTCAGGCCGGCTATCCCACTGATATACCAACCGTCGAGCGGCTCCGCTGCGACCGGAGGGAGGCTTGATCCGCCGAGGAGCGCGAAGATGGCCAATCCCACGCGGCCATCTTCATGCTCGTTACCATCGTATTAGCCTTTTACTCTCCGACGCTCGCCTCATGGAGGTGGGGCGATGCTGGGTTCTGGCAGCAAGTCTAGGAGAACCGATGTCCGCCACGGGCGACGTCAGTTGCAGATGAAACGATCCAACACAGCGCGATCGACATCTTGCGATGATTGCCAAACATGGACAACCCCGTGGCGGGCGAGAGGAGGAGAGTTACGACCCCTGCCAGCCGCAAATCCGCATTCCGCGTAAGGTGCGCTTGCCGTCCTCAGGGGCGGTCAGCGCCGCTTCAGTCGCCCCTCGAGACCGAGGATAGCGATCTGCGCTCTCCGGATTTCAACTGGAAAAGCGGGGGAAATGTAGCCGGTCGTCACCGCGACTTTCTGCGCGCCGTTCGCGGTATAAGTGATCACTCCGCCGCCGATCGCGCCGCCGATCTTCTGACCCCACAGCTTCTGGCCGGTGGCGGCGTCGAGCGCATAAAAGTTGCCGCCCATGTCGCCAAAGAACAAAAGGCCTCCGGCGGTCGGCGTCACGGCGCCCGTGATCGGGTAATTGGACTTCAGCCTCCACTTCCATACCCCCGAGTCGGCGTCGACGGCGTGAAGCCATCCCGCCCAGACACCGTCGGCGCGCGTAAACTTTCCGAACACGTTGAACGGATTCCAGGACTTCTCTCCCGTCCACGGTTGCCCGATCGAGGACGCTACGACTTCGCCCCTGGTCTGCAACTTCACCGTCGTGCACCAGTCGACGTCGCCGGTGAAGATGAGATTGGTCACAGGGTCGTAGGCCGGGCTGTTCCATTCCGCTCCGCCCCCGGCGCCGGGACAAAAATGGACGTCCTTTTCGATCGAAAAGGGCTCTTCCACATTTTCAATTCTTGTCACCGGCGTCCGGTACAAGAGCTTGTTGTCGACCCGATCAAATCCGTAGAGGAAACCGTCCTTCGGCGACACCGCCATCAATTTCTTGCCGCCGGTCGTCTGAAAGAGAGCGGGCGGGTTGGAGACGTCCCAGTCGTGCCAATCCCTTGGCACGATCTTGTAATGGTTCTTATAGGCGCCGGTCTTGGCGTCGAGGACGACGACCGAGTCGGTGAAGAGGTTCTCGCCCTCCGCGCGCGCCGATGTCGTAGTCGGGCGCCGGATTCCCCACGGGCACATACAAGAGCGCCGTCGCCGGGTCCAAGGTCGCGGAAGTCCAGTTTCCCCCGCCGCTGATCGGCGCGCCTGGCACGTTTTTCCACGTCGAGTCATCGAGCGGCGAAGCGCCCTGGGGCCCGCGAACGGCATCGCCCTCAGACTTGGGCACGAGGAAGAATTCCCACACGATCTTGCCCGTCTTGGCGTCGAGCGCGTACATGCGCCCCTTCCCGCCTTTGAAGTCGCCGCCCGCATTGCCGATGAAGACGAGCCCTGCTAGGCGATCGGCGCCGCGGGCACCTTTCGCCCTTCACATCCGCGATCGTCGTCTCCCACACAGCCGCTTGCCGGTCTTGAAATCATAGGCCAGCACCCGCCCGTCCTCGGTCCCGCGAAACAGCATGCCATCGAGGTACGCCGCGCCTCGATTGGTCGGCAAAATGTAGGCCGGATATTCCTCGTGCGTGCGCCAATTCTCGGCGCAGGTCGCCGGGTCGATCGAGAAAATATCGAATTCGGTCGTGCCGATGAGCGCCCCCTCCACCATGATCAGGCCGGTCTCGAAGGCCGTCAATCGCCAGGTGTCGTAAGTGCATAAGACCTTGAGCTTGGGGACGTTCTTCGTGTTGATTTGGCTGAGGTCGGAGAAGCGCTCGGAAGTCAGTGTCTTGTTGTAGCTTGGCCAGTCCGCGGCGGCCGGCGAGCGAGGAGCCGCAGACGCGGGCGCCGCAGCGCTCTTGTAATTTGGGTTCGTTTCCGTCGCTACGGCGCCCGGAGGCGCAAAGAGCGACAGAATTTCGCCGCGCAACTCGCCGACACCCACCTCGACTGCGGCCTCGTCCGCAAGCGAGGAGGTGATTCCGCCCACCACGCCCGCGCCTAGCGCAACGAGCACGATGCTGAAGAGTTAAGGAGTTCATCGTCTCCAGTTCCTGATCTCCATCGCTACGTGTGGCGCAGCTTGCCGCGGAACACCCAGTAGACAACGGCGGTGTAAATCACGATCACCGGCAGCACGAACACGCCCGCGCCCCAGAACAGGAACGAAAGCGATGCCTCGGGCGCAGCGGCGCTGGCCACGGTGATGGATAGGGGATCATATAGGGCCAGAACAGCACGGCGAGCGTCAGCGAAGGAAGCGATGAAGAACGCAACAGTCATCGCGAACGGCAATACCGTCACGCCGCTGGCGGACGCCGATCAAGACGCCGGCCATCGCCAGTAGGCCGATACCGGGAAAGACCAATCCCCAAGGTCGATTGCTGAGAAATCGGCGCCGATCCGCCTATGCTCAAAGACCGCCGCGCCGAACGCTAGCGGTCAGCGCGACCAGCACCGCGACCGGCCAAGCGCAGGGAAGCGCTCGGCCATGCCCAATCGCGCAACGCGCCCTCGCGACTTCATCACGAGCCAACCTGCGCCGAGCAACGCGTAGCCGAGCACGAGGCCGATGCCGGTGAACACCGGCAAGGGCGCCAGCCATTCGAAACGGCCGCCGGCATACTGGCCGTTCTCGACGGGGATGCCGCGGATCATCGCGCCGACCGCTGCGCCTTGAACGAAAGCGGCAATCGTCGAGCCGACGAAGAAGCCCCAGTCCCACAATCCGCGCGCAACGTGCCGGTAGCGGAACTCAAAGGCGACGCCGCGGAAGATCAGCCCGAACAGAAGCAGCAGCACCGGGATATAAAACGCCGGCAGGAATACGGCGTAGACGGCTGGGAAAGCGGCGAACAGCGATGCGCCGATGATCACGAGCCAGGTCTCGTTGCCATCCCAGAACGGTGAGATCGCATCCATCATCTCGTTCCGTAGCGCGGCGTCCCTGGTGGTCCCAAACAGAATTCCGACCCCGAGATCGAAGCCATCGAGAACGACATAGACCACGATGGCGACGGCGATGACGGCGGCCCAGAACAGGGCAAGCGCGGAGGGTTCCATGGCGGTCATTCTCCAAGGCCTGGCGCGGCCTGCATCGCCACGGCAGGCACCCGGGCGAGCGTGGAATCGCGCGGCCCTTCCGCCGCTGCGGTCGGCCCGTCGCGCAACAGCCGATAGATGTAATAGAAGCCAAACGAGTAGATCACCGCGTACACCGCGATGTAGGCCAGGAGCGAAAACACGACATCGCCGGTCGCAAGCGAGGGGGTGACCGCGTCCTTGGTGCGCAGAAGGCCGTAGACCACCCACGGCTGGCGACCGACCTCCGCGGTGAACCAGCCGCAGAGCACGGCGACGAACCCTGTCGGAAATGACAGCAACGCCACCCAGAGGAACCAGCGCGTATCGTCCAACTTTTCGCGCCAGCGCAGCCAGACTCCGAACCAGGAAACGGCGAACATGATTAGGCCCATCCCGACCATCAGACGAAAGGCGAAGAATGGGATGACCACCGGCGGCCGGTCCTCCGGCGGATAGGCTTCGAGCCCAATCTCCTTCGCGTCCCACGTTCCGGACGCGATGAAGCTGCCGAGCCTCGGCACCTGGATCGCCAACAGATTGCGTTCCGCCCACGGATCGGGGATGGCGATCAGCACTTCGCTCGCCGGTTGCTGCGTCTGCCACCGCGCCTCGATCGCGGCGAATTTGGCCGGCTGGTAGTGAAGGACGTACAGGCCCGTGACGTGGCCAAAAAACATCTGCACCGGAATGATCGCGGCGACGAGGCCGAGGCCCCAGTGCAGCATGACCCGAGCCTCGGCTGGCTGCCGGCCGCGCAACAGATACCAGGCCCCGGTGGCGATAACGCTCATGCCCGTGGTCAGGAAGGCGGCCAGCAGCATGTGCGGCCAGCGCACCCGCACGATCGGGCCCGTGACGATCGCCCACCAGTCGACGGGCACGAATTTGCCGTCGATCACCGACGTGGCCCAGCGGAACCTGCATCCAGCTGTTGTTGGCGAGGATCCAGAACGACGACAGCATGGTTCCGAGCGAAACCATGCAGCACGACAGGAAATAGAGCCATGGCGGCGCGCGGTCGCGGCCGAGCAGCATGACGCCAAAGAACGTCGCCTCGAGCATGAACGCGGTAAAGCCCTCGTAGCCGAGCAACGGTCCCTGGATCGGCCCGGTGCGCTCCGCGAGCACGCTCCAGTTGGTGCCGAACTGAAACGCCATGACGATTCCAGTGACCACGCCCATGCCGAACGACAGCGCGAATACCTTCAGCCAGAAGTCAAACACGCGCCGATAGACCGGGTCGCCGGTCGCCAGCCCCACCCCTTCGAGGGTCGCCAGCCAGGCTGCGAGGCCGATGGTGAAGGCAGGAAAGATGATATGGAAACTGATGACGAAGGCGAACTGGATGCGCGACAGCAGTTACGGGGTCGAGGTCCATTTTTGTATCCCGGTGATTGGAAAAGCCGGCCGAAACTGTCCTTCGGAGCGGACCTATTGCATCAGTTTGCTTTCGAACTTTGGCTCGAAACCGTACCTCGAGTGGGAGCCGGGCCAAGGTCTACTTTGCGCGGGCGCCAAGGTCTACTTGCAATCGAAGGACAAGCTACCGCACAATTGGCCTAGACGCTAGGACCCGAGCCGAGCAAGCCTGCTTTGTGCTCGACGAGGAGGTGCCCTTGGCAGAGACGCCATCGAAAACTCAATTTTTGGCTCGTTTCGGCGCCCGACTATACCCATCCACTTCTTGCGAGGACCTCGCGCGCTTCAGGACCAGCCATGCGCCACAAAACATGGCCATTATCCGTCACACCCAAGCTCAATCTGCTCTCACGGGCAAAACCAACCGTCAGTCTGAAAAACCGACGCAAACGCGCAGGGTTGGAACGTCGATTACCTGGAAACCCTCATTCGCCAGAGCGCATGACGTTCAAGCGATTTGCCTGGTATTCCACCGACGACAAGTTGACAATGTTGCAAAAAAGCAGTGGGTGCAAGGCCATAGCGAGGTAGCGCATAAGACGAAACCGGTATTCTTATGTAAAGGGGGAAGGGCGTAACATCGTGTGGCCGTCACCCGTCCGTGAAGCCAAGCGCAAGGAGCCGCCCCGTGGGCGCAATCGCTGTCGCTAAGCTCGTCCTTACTGCCGGCACCGTCCTCACCGTTTTTTCCATCGGCCTCCGCGCGCGACCCGCAGATACCCTTCTGTTGCTGCGCAACCCCAGACTCGGCGTGCGCGCCATGGTGTCCATGTTCGTGTTGGTGCCGCTCTTCGTTGTCGGCTTGGCGTTGGCGCTGCAACTGGGGCCGACGGATCGTGCCGCCCTAATGGCGCTATCGATTTCGCCGATGCCGCCGATCCTGCCGCGCAGGCAGGCTGTGGTCGGCGGCGGGGGGACTACGCCGTCGGTCTGTGTGTCCGGGCGGAACTCGTTTCGATCCTCATCGCGCCCATGGTCGTCTGGCTGGTTGGATGGCTGTTCGCCGTCACCACGGTTTTCGACCCCGTAGCTTTGCTACGCGTGCTCGTCATCACCGTGGGCGCTCCGCTCGCCGCGGGCGTCCTCACAGGCCGCCTCTGGCCGCGTGCCGTCGCGGCCTCCCCCCTGGTGAACAGCGGCGCCCTCGTCTTGCTAGTGATCGCCGCTGTCGTTCTGTTCAAGGAGGCTCCGGCGGTCGCCGGGCGGGTTGGTAATGGCATCCTCCTGGTCACTGTCGCCATCGTTCTGTTTGGCCTGCTCGTAGGCCATCTCCTGGGCGGTCCCGATTCGGGAAACCGAGGCGCCCTGGCCCTCGCGACCTCGGCCCGCCATTCGGACGTCGCCATTTCTCTGGCCACCGCCACGTTCCCGCTGGACCGAGAGGCCATCACGGCCACAGTCCTACTATTTTTCCTCACCAGTGTCGTCTTGACCCTGCCCTACGTCCTTTGGCGGCGACGCTTGGCGCGATCAGCTGTACCGGTGTAGTGCCGGCCCATGCGGGCTGTTCCTTCCTCGTTCGTGGACGAACCACCCTCGGGTCTACGGTGATGAGGCACAAATCTTTGCAAGTTGTACGGAACCACGATGCCTGAAGCACTCCCCGATGCAGAGAAGCATGGAAACGGCACGCTGGTGCTGGCGCTGCTTTCGCTGATCGTGGGAGCCGTCTCCGGGCTGGTCTGCGCCACATTTCGGCTCGTGCTGCAACATGCTGATGCTCTGCGCGACGAACTCATCGCCTTGGCATATGGCGAGGGGGCGCTAGGGCTCCTGCTCGTCATCGCTGGCGCCGCGGCCGCAACGGCAGTCGCGGCGGGGCTGGTTCGTCGAATCTCTCCAGATGCAGGAGGTAGCGGCATACCCGAGGTCGAGGCTGCAATACGCGGCGGCAAGCGAGGCCCGCCCATACGTAATGCCATTGTCAAGTTCGTCGGCGGCCTACTCGCAATCGGATCCGGACTCGCGCTCGGCCGAGAAGGGCCTAGCGTGCAGATGGGTCATTCAATTGCCGACGTGGTCGCCCGGCTGTTTCGACGAGGTGAGCGTGACTCCCGTGTCTTGTTCGCCGCGGGCGCGGGCGCGGGGCTTGCCACCGCCTTCAATTCGCCGATCGCGGGCGCGGTGTTTGTTCTGGAGGAGTTGCTGCGGCGGTTCGATACGCGCACGGCGACCGCGGCGCTTGGCGCCTCGGCCGGCGCGATAGCGGTGGCGCGCGTGCTCCTCGGCGTGGCGCCCGATTTCACGGTGCCGAACCAACCGTACCCGGTTTTGCCACCGTGCCGGTGCACGTTGTTCTAGGCATCGTCGCCGAACTCGCGGGCGCCGCATACACCCGCGCTATCCTGGGGTCGCTGGCGGTAGCGGGCCTGGCGAGGGGGTTTCCGGTCGAAGTCCGCGCGGCGTTGATCGGCGGGCTGGTTGGCCTGCTGGCATGGTTCGTGCCCCAGCTGGTGGGAGGCGGCGATGCGGTCACGCAGCAAACGTTGCTTAACCACGGGGCGTTGTCGGCGATTGCGTTGATATTCGCAGTTCGCTTCGCCCTGGGACCTCTCTCCTACGCGGCGGGGACGCCCGGCGGACTGTTCGCACCGATGTTGGTACTCGGTGCGCAGATCGGCGTGGTATTCGGGCGGCTGTGCGTCCAGTCTTTTCCGGACGCCGCCGCGCCACCGACGGCCTACGCCGTGGTCGGCATGACAGCGTTTTTCACGGCGGTCGTCCGTGCGCCCGTGACCGGCATCGCTCTCGCGACCGAGATGACAGGCTGCATCAATCTGCTGCTGCCGATGCTGGCAGCTTGCTTTGGCGCAATGGTCGTAACGAACCTGCTCGGCATTCCACCGATCTACGACCTGTTGCGTGAGCGGGAGGAGCGCAGAATGGCAACCCCGGCTGCTTGGGTACGCAGGCAATAGAGCCAGATGTAGCGGAGGTGTTGCGCACTATCTGCGACCTCGATCTGTCGCAGCTTGAGATCGATCCGCCGCCCGGTTTTGGGCGGGACTAGCTGGCACCACCACAGGGAACGGCAAGCCCGCGACCGGGCCCGCACATGTGGGCGGTGTAGAGGTGAGTATCCGACGTTACTGTTTTGGCGGCGTTGTCGTTGACGGAGCCGATGGCGTAGTCGCCGGTGGATTTGTCGCCGCTGGCATAGGCCGCCACAATCACCACCACGATCACGGCGACAATCGCATACCAAAAACGCTTGTCTCCGAAAAAGTTCATTGCGACCTCCCTTATCTTATCCGGCGTAGGCGTAGATATCAGCGAAGCTCAGTGACGCGTGGTCCGACACGCGGTAGTAGCGGCTGCAGGGTGCCTCGCATGTGCGTGGTCTTGACTCAATATCTTTGTGTGGGGCGCCCCAAGTAATGGTGGCGAAGTAGTGAACGCCGCGTGTCGCGGTGAAAAACCCAGAGCAACACGGAGGCGGCGGCGGGATACCTCCATTAATCACATGCCGGTCTTTGAGATGGCCGCCAGTCCACCGAGGAAAGCCGCCACAAGCGAGGCGTCGTCAACGGCACGATGTTCAGCAAGAGCGCGGTGGCGCGCATTTCGGTGGCAGGAAACGCTGCGAAGGCCATGACATCCCGCACGATGTCTTCGCGTTCAATGTCCGGAATCCGTGTGTCGCGAAGAGCCGCGATCCACATCGCGAATTCCGGCGGATCGTCAGTGCCGGCACCGCCTTCCCTGCCCGCTCAAGCGCCGAGGGGAGCCAGCCAGCGTTAACGTTTCTTATTGGTAATCGATATGGGACCCTTTGTCAACCAACCATATCAGGCGCTTAGCCTGCATCAGCGTGGCTCTAGCCTGCTGTGACGGTCGCGACGTCAGCCACGTTGGTGGCAATCAGACGCTGTCACGGCACTCCGAACCGGCGCAGATGGTCGAGGTCGAGCCCGTCAGCATGGTGCGGGAACGGCATCAGGAGGCGCTACACGGCGGCTGAGCGGTTCAGTGGGGCAATGCAGCGCCTCGTTGCCCCTAACTAACCTGCCACAGCCTCGGAGACTGCCACGGCGAGCCATGCGTACCGCGCAATGAGCCAAGTCATGGTCCGCCGGACTGTCCAAAACATAGGGGTTGACCGACTGAACACCTGGTCGAGTTCTGCACGGCACATACGAATACTCTGTCACAGATCTGTCACAGAAATATCACGCGACCGTGATGTCGGACCAACCAGGAACGACTGCCCAATAAATAGGCTCTGCACAATATTTAGCCACACGGGTCAGTGTGCCGAAGGGCAAAGTATCTTCCTGCTCCTCCTGCGATATAGGTCAGTGGTGGTGTCCTCTTCAGGCTGGCGCCATCATTGGCCTCGACCTGGCCATGCGGCACGGGGATCAGGTTGGCAAGATCGTGGCGTTCGGGGCCAACACGCTGGTATCCGGAATGAAGGACGATTTCGACAAGACCCCCACCGTACAGAGCGTGGTCCCGCTATCTAAACAATGGTACGAAGAATATTCTCCAACCCCAACAGAATTCCAAGCCTTCTTCGATCAGATAGTCAAAATGTGGAACGACCAGCCAAATTGGACAAATGAGCAGTTGAAGGCAATCGCCGCGCCAGTGCTCGTTATGGACGGCGATCATGATGAGTATGTAAAGCGCGAGCATACCGAGTATATGGCGAACACCATCCCGGGTGCGGGGCTGCTGATCTCTTCAAGTCCCTCGAACCGGCTAGCGGCGGTCCGCGTGCGCGGGCAGGAACCGCGTTACCCCGATAACCGCCTCAGTTTGGTTTCCGAATTTGCATAGCGGCATCGCGCATACGGAGTATAATTGGGTCCTACCTCTGGAATTTCTGCACATGATGAAGTTTCGCGCTGGTTTGGCTGCTTTTGGGTCCCTGACACTCGTGGCTGGCTGCACGATGCAGGCAAAACAGGAAGACGATGCGCTCGTAAAGGCCGGGTTTACGAAGACGAATCCGAGTGCGCCAGGAGCAGCCTCCATCGCTAAGTCGGACCCGATCCCGTACCTTCGTTTTGTGCATCGTACGGTGAACGGCGTTCCTATGGTCTTTTATTACGATCCGGTCGCCTGCAAGTGCGTCTATTCTGGCACCGAGGCCCAGTTTGCGGCGTATATGCAGGCGCAAACTGAGAACGCGGCTATCTATAACCATATCGACCTCCGGGGCGATGCGTATAGGCCCTGATGTGTTTCGGCGCGGCGGCCGGCGAAGAACACAAGGGGCGCTGCTCCCCTCACGGGGCTTCGTCCCTTATCTCCCCGGGCGATGCCGATGATCTTCGCGGCGTCGCGGGCGATCCCGTCAGCGGCGGTGATCTGCAGCAGGACCTTCACGCGCATGCAGTCTTGTCCGGACCTGGGTAACCGTCCGGTCAGCACCGCCTTGGAAGCGTTTCCAGGCAGATGCATAATCCCCCTCAGGCAGCATCCCGCTGATCCAGTCTTGTCCGGACCTGGGGGAGGTTCCACGGCAGCAATTCATGGACCCTTTTGACTGGATGATCGGCGATCCGTTCCAGCACCTTGCGCAGATAATCCCCGTGCCGTTTGCTGGCGCGTCGCATCCACTCCAGTCCGTCCGAGGTCCGAGGCCCCGTACTCGTCCCGCCGTGCATCCGACATCGGCCGTTTTGCATTGCGGGCGATTTGCACGATGCGCCGCTGCGGATACGCGCCCCGCAGCGGTGGCAGGATTGCGCCAGCGGCAGCGTAAGCCGCCAGTCCGGTAGTCGATGCCCAGGGCTGTCCCTAGCTTTTTCCGGCATCCCCCATCCCTCCTGCCTGTGGCGAAACCGATCCGACAATCGCTTGTCCGCCTACTGACCTGCCTGCGGGCGATCGGCCTCGAGCCAGCGCATACCGAAGGCGTACATCCGGAACGGCTCCGCCAGTTGTCCCGCATGGGTGGCCGTTTCACCGCCACTCAACTGCGCGAGTTGTCGTCCCTGCGGCGGCAGGCCACTCTGGTTGCCACCGTGCTCGACACGACCTCACGGCTGACCGACGACGTCATTGCTTCGTTCGACCGTATGGTTGGCCGGCTTTTTCGGCGCGCCGAGGCGCGTGAGGAAGAGGTCGTGCTGCGCAGTGCGCGGTCGGTCAATGAGAAGGTTCGCCTATTCACGAAGCTTGGTGACGCCTTGCTTTCGGCCAAGGAGGCCAAGGAGGATCCCCTGAAGGCCGTCGAGATTGCGGTCGGATGGGACCGCCTCGCGCGCAGCGTCGAGGAAGCGCGTCGCCTGGTGCGACCGGACAAGACGGATCTCTCGGCGCTGGCGGCGCGTGCCTGGCCGGTGCTGCATCGCCTTGGTCCGCTTTTCCTTGGCGCTCTCTGCTTTCGCGGCCTGCCAGCCGCAGCAGGCACGTTGCGAGCCGTGGAGACGCTGCTCGCCATCTACCGCAGTGACAATAAGGATTGGCCGGTCAGTCTGCCGGTGACCTTTCTCCGCTCCGGGTGGCGCAACGCCGTGCTGGCGGTAGAAAAGGCCAACCGACGGACCTAGGAAGTCGCGACCCTGTTGGCGCTGCGCGATCGGCTGCGCGCCGGTGACATTTGGGTGGAAGGCAGCCGGCAATGGCGTTCCGTCGAAGATCAGCTGATCAAGCCTGCCTTGTTCCAAAACATGCGCGAGGCCGGTTCGCTGCCAGTCGCCGTGCCTGAAAATGCGTGTACCTGGCTGGCCGAGCGCCGTGAGCTGCTCGCGCGCCGGCTCACTGAGGTTGATGACCGTGCCGCACATGGTGCCCTCGAAGATGTGCGCATCGAAGGGGAAAAGCTAACGATCACGCCGCACAAGGCTAATACGCCCGAAGCTGCCGAGGTATTTGCTGAGCGGCTGTACGACATGTTGCCGCTGGTGCGTATTACTGATCTCCTTGCCGAAGTCGACCGCTGGACCGGCTTCTCTTCACAGTTCAACCATCTGCGCACCGGCCTGCCCGCCGATGACTCGCGTGTGGTACTCACCGCGGTGTTGGCGGACGCCACCAACCTCGGCCTGACCCGCATGGCGGAGGCCTGCAGCGTCGCCACCTACCACCAGCTAGCCTGGACAGCCGGTTGGCACCTGAGCGAAGAAGCTTACCGTCAGGCCCTTGCCGCCGTGGTCAATGCCCAGCAAAGCCAACCGCTCGCGGCATTCTTTGGTCGCGGCACGGCCTCGAGCTCGGATGGCGTGCTGTTCCTGACCGCCGGTCACGGCGAAGCAGCAGGCAGCTACAACGCCAAAGCTGGGCGCGACCCGGCACTGTCAATCTACACCCACATCTCGGATCGCTACGCGCCGTTCCACGCCACGATGAACCCACCTCACGGCGAGGCCCCGCATGTCGTCGACGGCCTGCTCTACCACGAGGCCGATCTCACGACGTCCGTTCACCACACCGATGGCGGCGGCGTTTCCGAACATGTTTTCGGTCTGATGCACCTGCTCGGTTTCCGCTTCGCCCCGCGTATCCCGAACCTGGCCGAACGCAAGCTCTACACCTTCGGCAAGGCGGACACTTGGCCGGTGCTCGTGCCCTTCATCGCCGGCAAAATCGACGAAAAGCTGATCACGGCTCACTGGGATGATCTGCTGCGCCTCGGTGCGTACCGGCGTCGTCAGCGCTTCGCTGATGCTGCAGCGGCTCGGCGCCTATCCACGTCACAACGGCCTCGCACTGGCGCTGCGCGAGATTGGCCGATTCAGGATCTGCTCGACTGGCTCGATGACCCGCAGTTGCGTCGTCAAACCACCGCCGAGCTGAATAAAGGCGAGGCTCGCAACGGACTGGCCCGTGCCGTCAGCTTTCATCGCCTCGGGCGTGTGCGCGACCGCAGCGCCGAGGCGCGACAGCATCGCGCCAGTGGGCTCACGCTCGTCACCGCCGCCATCGTGCTCTGGAACACCGTCTATCTCCCTCGCGCGCTGGACGCGATCCGCCGCGATGGCGTCCAGGTCACCGACACTCTACTCGCCCACCTCGCCCTGCTGGGCTGGCGCCACATCAATTTTACGGGCGATTACTACTGGGCCACCGAAATCGCTTTCGAGCCAGACGGTTTCCGGTCCCTCCGCGCGCGGGCTCCAGCCCTGGCGGCCGCCTGATGTTCGGGCTTTGTCTGCTTAGGCGACGCCCAACAATTAGCGCTTCAGGGCGGGACCCTGGGCGAGATGGTGTAGTTCCATTCGGGATGGAACGCATCGCCCTTGATATTGATGCTTGCCATCTCGTCGTCGCTGGTAATGGCAAACCTGAAGCGTCAAACCGGTTTCGTCAGCCAGCTTCTGGAGTTCGAGCTTGAACAGCTTCACGCGTGAGCCGTTGGAACCGCCACCATCCGCCGTAATCATCAAGGCGTCCGTTGCCGGATACCGCTCTCGACCCATGACATCCAGCCAGCGTCGGATCGAGTTGACCGAGAACTGTGCCGTATCGTTGTCAATGCCGAGACTGACGCAGCCGGCGTTGGCGGTGATATCGTAGACCCCATAAGGGATGACCTTGCCACGGTCGGTGTCACCGAAATCGTGCACCTTCACCTTGTCGGGACGGCCCTCCGGCCGATAGTCACTTCCGGCATTCTTGTAGTCGCCGACAAGCTCCTTCTTCTTTGTATCAATCGAGACTACTGGCTTGCCAGCCGCTTGCATGGCAAGCACAGCGACGTTGATGTGCTCGAACTGTGCATCACGGTCTGGATTGCGACTGCCCTCCAGGGTCTTGCGATTGACCTGTCGACGATATTGCAACAAGTCTAGCAGCTTGGGGATACTGCTCTTGGCGATCTGATGCCCCATCTCGCACAGCGCCGCTGCCAGCTTGGCGTGGCTCTTCGACACCCACCGCAACGGCCGCATCGGATCGCCCATCGTCGCGGGCTCCAGCAACTGGCGCAGGTCTTCAAGCAGCGTGGTATCTTTCGATGTCAAAGCTGGTCGGCGGCTCCCTGGCCGCCGAACCTTGCCCAAAACCGAACCGGGGTCGTCCAGGTCCTTCAGCCCACGGCCTATCGTGCTGCGCGCCAGACCCGTTGCCCGCGACGACGCGGTAATCCCGCCGTGACCCGCAGTCCGGGCTTCTGCCGCCCCGAACAGACGACGCGCGCGCTCGTTCAGATCGCGGCTAACCGCCGCATATCGCTCGCGAATCGATGATCCATCCACCATGCGGCGAGGATAACCCGCGCCGGTTCACGCCGGAATCTGTGCCCTCCGCCCCGCACCTCGTCGCGATCCCACCGACTCGATCATTGTTGGGCGTCGCCTTAGCGTGAATCTGTGCCCGTTCCTTCGAGGCACCCCAACAGAGCGCCGGATGCGGGAAATCTGCATGTCCGGTTCTCGACTGCAACGACCGTCAGGCAGCCCTCGACGAACTGCTGAGCGGAAAGAACTGGTTGTCCGGTCGCGGCAGGCCGAGGTGCTCCCGCAGCGTCGTGCCTTCGTACTCGCGACGAAATAGGCCGCGCCGCTGAAGTTCGGGAACCACAAGGTCAACGAACTCGTGCAACCCGGATGGGACCGTGTGGAACATCACATTGAACCCATCGGACGCTTCCGTTTCCAGCCATTCCTGCATCGTATCCGCAATATCAGTAGGCGTACCCGCGATCTGGAAGCCGCCATAGCCGCCAGCGATCTGCGCGAGCTGGCGAACCGTCAGGTTTTCACGCCGAGCAAGGGCGACGAGACCGTCGCGACTGCTGTGACTGGCGTTGGATTGCGGGATATCGGGCAGTGGCTGGTCCAGCGGGAACCCCGACGTGTCGATGCCCAGCCGCATGGACAGGTTCGGCACGCCGCTGTCGGGATGGACGAGGCTATCGAGTAGCGCCTTCTTCTCCTGAGCCTCTTCCCTGGTCCGGCCCACGATGACCAACGCCGCGGGCAGAATCTTCAGGTGCTGGGGCGGCCGGCCGAGGGCACGCATACGAGCTTTGATATCCGCATAGAAAAGACGGCCGCTTTCAATGTTCGGGCTTGACCCGAAAATGACCTCAGCAATCTGGGCGGCGAGCTGCCTGCCCGCTTCGGACGCGCCCGCTTGCACGATGACGGGCCAGCCTTGGACCGGGCGGGCGATGTTGAGCGGTCCTCGGACGGACAAGTGCTCACCTTTGTGGTCCAGCACATGCATTCTGTCGGGATCGAAGAACAGACCGCTTTGCTGGTCCCGCAGCCATGCATCATCGGCGAAGCTGTCCCAGAGGCCGGTGACCACTTCGTGGAATTCGAGCGCGCGCCGGTAGCGTTCGTCGTGCTCGACGTGATCGTCCAGCCCAAAGTTCAATGCTGCGTCCGGGTTCGACGTCGTCACGATATTCCACCCCGCTCGGCCATTGCTGATGTGGTCCAGGGAGGCGAAGCGGCGGGCGATGTGATACGCCTCATCGAACGTGGTGGAGGCTGTAGCGATCAGCCCGATGCGCTGCGTGACCATGGCGAGGGCTGACAGCAGCGTCAGCGGCTCAAATGATGTCACCGTGGCGCTCCGGCGTAGGGCGGCCATGGACATGTTCAGCACGGCGAGATGGTCCGCCATGAAGAATGCGTCGAAACGGCCTCGCTCCAGCGTCTGGGTGAAGTCAACGAGGTGCTTCAGGTTGAAGTTGGCGTCGGGGTAGGCACCCGGATACCGCCACCAGGCGGTATGGATTCCGACAGGGCGCATAAAGATGAAGCTGCTTGGTCATGGTGTGTCTCATATGTTGGTCCGCTGTTATTCGGTCAGCGGGTTGGGAAGCCGAGAATTCCGCAACGGTACGACCCGCCGCATTCATCGTCGACCGCTGTCACGTCGTGTGGACCAGGATTTGGCCATTCGCGCTTCGGGACATTGGGTGTGTGCGGAGGGCGAGGTCTGCCTCGGTCCTGGGTGACCTTCCGCAGAAGATCCAGCCGCGTGGCGGAGGCTGGGAAATACTTGTAGCCGGCGCCGACCTCGACATCGTCGCCCTCGGCGACGACCTGTCGTTCAGGGTTGCACGCCAGGTTTGGGTCCTTTTGGATCAAAGAGTCCGTAGCCGCTCGTCAATTACGTTTGCTTGCGTGTATGCACAAATGACAGTTCGTCCGGCTTCGCATGACTTAGCTTCATGCACGCTAAGTTTGTCCCTCGAGGGCTTGACACCGTTGGGAACAGGACCCCAGCATGATCTTGGTGGTTCGATCGATGATTACGGGAAGCTGTTCACTCATTGGCGCCCCCTCGCGACGTATGTCATGACGCCGAGCCGCCGCCTGGCGCCCGCACCAGCCGCCGCGCCGTATTCTCGTCAGCGAAACCGACTGCGTATGGGGTTCTCCGGCGATTTCGATGTCATCCCCCACCCGCCCGCCACGGCCGGCGCTGCGGTCGAGAAAGGCCGCATTCCAGACCGCCTAATCGATCCCGCAGGCGGGGCCGTAAGGCTCCGCTTTTTCGTTTTCTTTCCTAACCATTGTTATCCCGGAAGGAGCGCGACCGCGCGGCGACTTGTGATATAACGCACTATCGGACAGTGGCGTCGCGTATCGCCTCATCCAGGACTGCGCCCCGAGATCGCGGCGTGCTACATTGTGTACATGAGCAGTGGGCAAGATCGAATGATCGCGGGCTTCACAGTCGGCGAACGGGACTACATTCGCCGTGAACTGGACATCTTCTTTTCAACATCGCCGAGCGTGGCCAGGGCTTTCACCTCAAGACCTGGCGCGGCGGCCCCGATGCCGGCAAGCCGAAGCTCCCGCCGACGGCGAAGGGGTTGATCGCGCGTGGCCTTATGCGGCTTGATACAGGGAGCCACTTTCCACGGCTGTTCTTCACCGAGGCGGGCCTGATGGCCCTGCGCGCGATGATGACAGACCGGCGCCTCGTGGACCCGAAAAAGTTCGCCCATGTCCGACAGGAACTCGGCATCGATCCTGCCTCCGAGGACAACGCTATGCGAGACTGAGACTGCCGTCTCGCCCACGCCAACCCCGCTCCTTACCGCCGCCGATGACTTACACGATGCTGGAGCCGGCCGTCCGTTGAACATCAACAATGCCGTGGGCTTTCACCATTCCTGACCTCGCAACTCGGCCGATCCTGGCGGCGGAGGTGCCCCTAGCAACTGTGCCACGCGCCCCTGAATCCGGCTATGATGGCAGATGGCGACCAGACACAAACTGTCGGCGACCGCGACGGCGATCAGGCTGTTGCTGACCTGCATTTCAGTAGCGCGGCTATGCACTATCGATGCGTCCGCCAGTTAGGTGTGCCGCTTCAGTGGCACCACCGATGGTGCTGGGCATGTCGCAATCACAACCGATGTGGCCGCCGCAACGAACGGGGCCACGAGGGTAGAAGTCGCGATGAGGTTCGAAACGACGGGAATGTTTTGGCTCCCGGTTCATTATCTCGTCGACGAGATCAGCACCTGGCGGACGGGAGAAATGGAAGGTGTGGCGGTGAACACCCGCTATCTCGTCGGCGACCCAACAATGGGATACCTTTCAACCCGGCCCCGACGGCTTGCAGGCCCACCGCGTGCAGGCAAAGACGCTTGCCGATTTTCGCCTTCGGCACCCAGGCTTCGTCCGGCATTGGGATCCCGCGACATTTGGCTCTCCCTGTCTCCAGGACTATCAGTTCGCCGCATCGGAGCGCCGTGCCGATCTCGACCTTAAGACCTCGCCGCTTCCGTCGGGGCTGCATTGGCTCGTCGCATCCGCTCTAGCCCTTCCGAAGTGCGGGGCCCTGTGCTTTTCCCGCCATGCATCCGACATCGGCCGTTCGACATCGCTGGCGCCTTGCACTTCACGCCGCTACGGGTCCGAGCGCCGCATCGCGGGCAGGATTGCGCCAGCGGCAGCGTAAGCCGCCAGTCCGGTAGGCGATGCACGGGGCTGTCCCTAGCTTTTTTCTGGCATCCCCCACTCCTCCTACCTGTGGCGAAACCGATCCGACGATCGCCTGACCGCCCTCATTGACCGTGACATGCTGCACCCCCGACCGGTAGCGCTTCAGCGCCTCCAATTGGACCGCGAACGTCCGTGACAGCTTGTTGAATCCCCGTTCCGCGCTGTCCTGCTGGGCGATGGTCTCCACGTGGGCGAGGCGACGGGCGAACGTCATGGTGGCCATGTGAACTGCCGCCATTTGGGCAGATCCGGCCTTCTTCAACTAGTACTTCGTCACAGTAATTTTGACGGGTTGAACGTGTCCCGGTTTTGGTCCAGCTAAGAGCAGATGCGCTGGCAAGGCAACGCAACGTGCCGAGCGGACGGGGGGAGCAATGGAAGCCAAAGTCGATGAAATCGGAGACCGTATCTTCCGCATATCCACATTCATGCCCCATGTGCTCCCACCGGAGGGGCTCACCTACAATCAGTTCCTGATTATCGCGGATGAACCGATGCTGTTTCATTGCGGGCATCGCAAGCAGTTTTCGAACGTGTCGGCCGCCGTCGCAAGAATACTTCCTCTCGACAAGCTTCGCTGGATTTCATTCGGTCATTTGGAAGCTGACGAATGTGGCGCAATGAATGAGTGGCTGGCAGCGTCGCCGCTCGCGGAAGTCGTTCACGGCGTCGTCGGCTGCCGTGTGTCCATCAACGACATGGCGGATCGTGCGCCACGCGCGCTGTCAGGTGGTGATATCCTGGACCTGGGCGGCAGGCGTATTCAGTTTATCGACACGCCTCATGTTCCACACGGATGGGACGCGGGCGTTATCTTCGAGGAGGAGACCTCTACACTCTTCTGTGGCGATCTATTCGCGCATGCCGGGAATCCCCCAGCCCTGACCGAGAACGACATCGTTGAGCCATCCACTGCCCTGTCGAAGTTAGTCTCTGCTGTCGGCCCAGCCACCGCGCCCATCATCCGTAGGTTGGCACGATTCCAGCCCCGACTACTCGCCGTGATGCACGGATCTTCATTTAGCGGCGATGCGTCGAAGGCCATCAACGACCTGGCCTCCCACTATGCTTCTCGCGGCTGAGATGGAAGCGGAAGGAGCTTGAGACAGAGCTCGACACTACCGGTCAAAATCACTGTGCAGGGTACTATACCCCGCTCAGGTCAGAACCCGAAAATCGTATCTGCTCAACCCGGCTGAAAGACGGATTCCCCATACAGGACAGCGCGAATAGCCTGATACGCGTCGTTTCCGCGTCGTGATGCGGTGCCAACGACGGATCGAACGCCGGCGAATAGATCGGCACCCCAGTTGGAGCGGAAGCCACCAGTGACCTTTCGGTAGGTCGCTGTGGGCCGCAATTCCCTCTCGCTGCCATTATTATCTGGCGGAACCTCGGGATGCTCCAGGAAGGTGAACAGATGGCTTCGCACTTTGCCGTAACGTTTCCGCAGGCGACGGCCGTGGCAGTTGGTCGGTGCCAGCACCATGATCGCGTTCAACTCGCGATCCAACCTGCGCTGATAGCTGCGCCGCGTGCTGTCGGCCAGATTGTTGCGCCGCCGCGCCAGCACGACCGCCCGCAACAGCAGCGCCTTCATGCGCGGAGCGAAAATCGTATCGCCCGCCTCGATAGCGTATTTGCAGTCGCGCAGTTGGTGCGCCAAACAAACCTGCCAGACATCGGCATGGCCCTGCTGCGCACCGTAGAGGTCGGAGACCCAAATGTTCGGCCGGTGACCGGCCATCGTCTCGGTGACCACGCTGGCGGCGCGGCTGTTGCGCACGACGTGGATCACCACCTGATCGTTCTGAAATACCCAATTCCAATGGGTCCGCCCGTCGATGCGCACCGTGGTCTCGTCGGAGCAGACGATCCGCGAGCGGCGCAGCCGGGCAAGAATGGTTGCGACCTGATGGTCGAAACAGGGCTTGGCACACTGCAACATCGCATCCAACGCGCCTTCGCTGATCTGGAGCGCATAGAGGTGGCGGAACAACTGCGTCAGGCGGCGGTAGCTGATCGCGTGGGTGAAGCGCAGGTAAACCGCCAACGCCAGATGTTCACGCTGAACGGCGAGCCGCCCTCCAGGCCCGCCGGGACCGGTGCCAGGGTGATACCGCCGCAGCATGGACAATGTCCGGCATAGCGCTCTACCCGGGTCACCAAAGGGCGCACGATCGGCAGGTCGATTTTGTCATACCGGCCGTGCAGCACTTGATCGGCCTCTGTCAGCGCGGCTTGGCAATGCGCACAAGCGCCCACCTTCGCGGTCACCGTTTCGTCGACAGTGCAGGCCAGCGGGCGGCCACCGCCTTTGCGACCGAGGCTGCCTTGGCGTGGTCCGACACGCTTGGCTTTCTCCGGCTGGTTCGGCCGCTGACCCTTCGACGGCGGCAGGCTGGAATTGTCCGGGGTTTTACTCGGCTCCGCGAGCCGCGCCTCAACATCGGCAAGCCGCGTCGTTAGGCTCTGCACCTCTGACCAGAGCGCCCGGATCAGGGCGTCCTTCTCGGCGTGGCTAACCAACTCGCGATGACCCCGACTTTCCGTAAGGCAAGTAAGGCCCTGATAATCCATGATTTTGGCGCTGGTCGAAGAGTTGGTGTCAGACGGGTGGTATTAGATGATCGAGGTCGGGAAGCTGCGACACGCCTTCGTTTAGAGTCGACTCGACCGTGACCGCGTCAAGCGATTTTTCTCGACCAGTCAGCCAGTGGTCAAATTACCCTTCCGAGACACGGGTCAATGGGGTTGAGCAGATACCGAAAATCCTTGGGCGAGATGATACGGAAGTTATCCGTTACTTGATCATAATAGGTGTGCCATCTCCTGGGTATTTCCTCGAGCAAGAACGTGAGGATCGCCGCTTTGAAATCGGCGAATGTCGCATGACATCGATTGTGGGTGACATGCTTGTGCATCAGGCCCCATAGCCGCTCAATCGGATCCAGATGCGGACAATACGCGGGGATGAAATGCAGCTTGATCCGGCACCCCGGTCGCATCAGCCAAGCCTGCACCAGCTTGGCGTGGTCCTGCCTTCTTGGAACTGGCTCAGTGCTCTGTCACGCGCGCCCTGTCCCGCTTCTGCAATGGCCACGCGACCGAAGCTCAATGCGAGATCGCGTTGCCAACCGGCGTTGCCGGGGTCCGCTGCGGCCACACGCTCGAAGAGATCGTGCGAGGCCTGGTAGCTGGTCAGCGCCGCCACTAGGTCGCCCTGCGCCCTCTGCACGTCGCCGATCCTGTTGTGCGAGACCGAGAGGTCGCGTTGCCAACCAGCGTTGCCGGGGTCCGCCGTGGCCAAACGCCCCCTGATCGCGTCCGAGGCCTGGTAGCTGGTCAGCGCCGCCACCAGGTTGCCCTGCGCCCTCCTGCACGTCGCCGATCTTGTTGTGCGAGACCGAGAGGTCGCGCTGCCAACCGGCGTTGCCGGGGTCCGCTGCGGCCAGACGCTCGAAGAGATCGTGCGAGGCCTGGTAGCTGGTCAGCGCCGCTATTAGGTTGCCTTGCGCTGTCTGCAGGTCGCCGATCCTGTTGTGTGAGACCGAGAGGTCACGTTGCCAACCAGCGTTGCCAGGGTCCACCGCTGCCAGACGCTCGGCAGCAGAGAGGCTGTGATGAAAGGCGTTGATTGCATGGTCGAGCGAGGCAGTCGTGATCGAACGAAGCAGCGTAGAAAACGTCGTGGCAGATCATCTCGATATTCGCGGTTTCGACGCCTTCGTCTCCTAGAGCGTGCCGGCTGCGGCGCCATTCATGCGCGCCATCGACCTGCTGCGCGGCGTGAACCGCGGGGCCTACGCCCGGCCTGTCGAAATCCGCGCCGACCGGCGAGGGCTACTCCGGCTGATCGCAGTCGATTGCCTGGATCGGACGGACGTTGTCTAACTACTTTCCGACGTTTTACGCCGGAAAGTAGTTAGGACGAGCGGATGAACGGCATGTCTCCCCCCTCCACCGAACTGGGACCGGGCCGCATCGCACGGCCGCGCAAAGACGCACGCGAGCTCGACTGGCGACGCTGGATTCCAGGGATCGAAATGTTGCGCCGCTATGAGTGGACCTGGCTGCGCCATGACGTCGTGGCCGGGTTGGTATTGACGACGATGCTTGTCCCTGTCGGTGTCGCCTACGCTGAGGCGTCGGGCGTGCCTGGCATTTATGGGCTCTACGCCACGATCATCCCGCTGCTGGCCTATGCGCTGTTCGGACCCAGCCGCATTCTGGTGCTGGGGCCGGACTCTTCGCTCGCCGCGGTCATCCTCGCCGTCATCCTGCCGCTTTCGGGCGGCGATCCGCTGCGCGCCGTCGCTCTGGCCAGCATGATGGCCATCGTTTCGGGAGCTGTATGCATTCTGGCTGGTGTGGTGCGGCTGGGTTTCGTTACCGAGCTGTTGTCGAAGCCGATCCGCTATGGCTACATGAACGGGATCGCGCTGACAGTATTGATCAGCCAGCTGCCCAAGTTGTTTGGTTTTTCAATCGACGCTGAAGGGCCGCTGCGAGGCCTGTGGGCGATCGGCGAGGCGGTGTTGGCTGGCAAGGCCAACTGGACGACATTCGTGGTCGGCATTGCCACTTTGGCGACGATCTTGCTGCTCAAGGGCAGCAAGCGCTTGCCTGGCATCCTGATCGCGGTCGTCGGAGCGACCGTTGTCGTTGGCGCTCTCGACCTGGCAGGGCGCTCGGGCCTCGCGGTCCTCGGCCCTCTTCCCCAGGGCCTACCCGCGTTCTCCATCCCTTGGATCACCTACACCGATCTCGCACCCGTTTTGATCGGCGGCTGCGCGGTGGCCCTGGTATCGTTCGCTGACACCAGCGTGCTGTCGCGTGCCTACGCGGCGCGGATCGGAACTTACGTCGACGCCAACCAGGAGATGGTGGGACTTGGGGTGGCCAATCTGGCCGCCGGATTTTTCCAGGGCTTCCCGATTAGCAGTAGCTCGTCGCGCACACCCGTTGCCGAGGCGGCCGGAGCCAAGACGCAGGTGACCGGAGTTGTTGGCGCGCTCGCCGTCGCCTTGCTACTCGTGGTGGCACCGGAGCTTCTGCAACATTTGCCTACCACAGCTTTGGCCGCGGTCGTCATCGCCTCGGTCATCGGCTTGATTGAAGTTTCCGACCTTCGGCGAATTTATCGTATCCAGCGCTGGGAATTCTGGCTGTCGATCGTCTGCTTCATTGGTGTGGCGGTGTTTGGAGCCATTCCGGGAATCGGTCTGGCGATTGTGATCGCAGTCATCGAGTTCCTTTGGGATGGCTGGCGGCCGCACTCAGCGGTCCTCGGCCGCGCCGATGGCATCAAGGGTTACCACGACATCACGCGCTATCCCGGTGCCCGTCTCATATCCGGCCTGGTCATGTTTCGCTGGGATGCGCCCTTGTTTTTTGCCAACGCCGAGCTGTTCGCGGATCGGGTGCTCGATGCGTTGGCGGCGTCGCCGACGCCGGTGCACTGGCTTGTTGTCGCGGCGGAGCCGGTGACCAGCGTCGACGTCACCGCGGCCGACGTTTTGGCCGAACTTGACGGCACACTGGGGGCGGCGGGTGTCGAACTGTACTTCGCCGAACTGAAAGATCCCGTCAAAGACAAGCTGAAGCGCTTTGGGCTTTTCTCTCGATTCGGCGAAGAGCATTTTTTCCCAACAATTGACGCGGCCGTGGAAGATTATCTCCAGACCCATACGATGGAATAGGCCGACTGCTTGTCCGGTTCTCCTCCGTAATCACTGGCTGCGTGTAATGAACGAACTGGCTGCTTCTGTTAGTTCTGTTGCAAAGACCGCATACGGTCAGAATACGGGACGTATAACGAGTTGAGCGTAAGAGATTTTATTGTTGCGGATTGCGCTGAAAATTCGACTTTATAAACAGAACCCGCGGAAGCGCTCCATCTCCCTGTCAAGCGCCCCCAGGAAAATAGGCCTTCATCGAACACTGCCCCCTTGACCGGATTGCCGTTGCCGGGCTTGCTCGCTGGCCGGGAGGTTGGAGAGCGCCATGTGCCGTGGAACGTCCAGCCGGGTCGAGGACTGCTCCCGAATGCGCGCCGACACGCGAGGAACCAGTAGATCTGCGGGTTCGCCCGAGGCTCGGGTACTGACGGCGTTCGAGGACCCCGCGTCAACCAGGCTCGGCCAATTCTTCGGTCCAGCGGCCGACCAGCATCCGGGCCTCTCCGGCTTCAGCCTCTTGGGCCACGGACGCGAGGCTTTCATCGTCCGTCTGGCGCTAGCCGACTTGGCCGAGCGCAGCCTCGACATGCAGTACGACGTCTGGGACGGCGATACGACCGGCCGGATCATCGTCGACCGCGTGATGAAGGCGGCTGATCGCGGGGTCAGGGTGCGCCTGCTTATCGACGATCCCTACTACAAGGCCAGCGATCCTGTTATCGCCGCACTCGATGCCCACCCCAATGTCGAGATCCGTCTGTTCAACCCGCTCACCAACCGGAGCTGGTCCATTCTCGACTTCATTCTCGACTTCCGCAGGGTCAACCGCCGCATGCACAACAAGTTGATGGTTGCCGACAATGCGGCGGCGATCGTCGGCGGACGCAATATCGGCGACATCTATTACGGCGTGAATACAATCGCCAACTATCGCGATCTGGATGTGCTCGCGGTTGGGCCCGTCGTCCGCGATTTGTCGCGGGTGTTCGACCGATACTGGAACGGCCCCTCGACCGTGCCGATCGCGACCATCGTCGATCGCACCTATGGCGCTGCTGATCTCGACGCCATCCTCATTCGTCTACGCGAGGCGATCGCCGCGGCCGACTACCCTTATCCGATCGACCAGGACCTGGACGAGCTGGCGGCCCGGGGCGCCGAATTTCGCGACAATTTATTGTGGGCGCACGGCCGAATTATCGCTGACGATCCGGAAGCCGTCGCCCGCGGCGAGGAGAGCGACGACGTGGTCGAGTTCATCCGCGGGCGGGTCGCCCGGCTGAAGAAGGAGCTGCTCGCCGAGTTGCCCTATTTCGTCCTGCCCGCCCAGGCCCAGGCAACCGTCAAAGCGCTGCACGAGCGCAATGTCCGGGTGCGCGTGCTGACCAACTCGCTTGCTTCGAACGACATGTTGGTGGCGCATTCAGGCTATGCCAAGACCCGCAGGCGGCTGCTCGAGAACGGCATGGAGCTGTACGAGCTGCGCCCGGATACCGACGCCTTCCGGTCGGGCTGGTCGCTCCTTTCCAGACGGTCGCGAGCGGCCTTGCATGCCAAGGCCATAGCCTTCGACCGCGAAGCCGTGTTCATCGGCAGCTTCAACCTCGACCCGCGCTCTGCCGCGATCAACACCGAGGCCGGCCTCTATATTGAGAGCCCGGAGCTCGCGGAACGGCTGACGGCCTACATGGCGACCGGGGTCGTGCCCGCCAACAGCTACCGCGTCCTCCTCGACCCGGATGGCGGGATCATTTGGGAAACGGTGAGGGACGGCCAAACGGTGCGCTACCGGGACGAGCCCGGAACCGGCTTCAGCCGGCGCTTCATCGCCGACCTGTTGAAGCTCCTGCCGATCGAACTCGCAGCTCTGACACCGGTTCTGTCGGAGCACGCAAGTTCAAACCACATGCCGCTGTGCATTGGTGCCGCAAACGCGCGTTGGTGCATGGATCGGCCGCTGGTGGCGTTTCCCTGTAACGCTTCGCCTATCAGTGGGCCCGGACGGAGACCGGCATGCCGAGCCCCGTCATCCGATTGAGCACATTGCACCCGATTTTTGCCTCGATCTTCTGATTGGGCAAGGTTCGGGCCTGAAGTCTCCGGCCAATGATGGTCTTGTAGCGAAACATCGCGGTCTCAACCAGGCTCCGTCGGTTGTAACCTGAACGACGTTGCCAGCCCATTCGCCCACGCTCGTCAATCAATGCCAGATGTCGATCGCGCTGCGCTATAGTTTCATCTGCAACCGATGTCACACGTGGTGGAATGATGACCATCGCGCTGGGGTGACGTTCGGCCATGGCATCGTAGACCGCTTTACCATCATACGCTCCATCCGCCGTCAGCGACGCGACTTCGGCGTCAATCTGGTCAAGCAGATCCGGTACTTCTGAGACGTCGCCAACATCATCCGGGGTCAATTCCACCGCGACGACTTCATGCGTATCGGCATCGATGCCGAGGTGCAGCTTGCGCCACCGCCGACGCGACCGGATACCGTGTTTCTGATCGAGCCATTCGCCTTCGCCGTAAATCTTCAGACCTGTGCTATCGACGAGAAGATGCAATGGCTCCGCACGATCGATTTGCTTCGGCAGGATCGTCAGACCGCCGCCGCGACGGCTGAGCGTCGTATGATCCGGGATAGCAATATTAATCCCGAGCAGATCGGCAATCGAACGGAGTAGCCCCTCGGTTTGACGCAGCGGCTGGTGGAACACCAGGCGAAGCGCAAGGCTGGTCTCTATGGCCATCGCCGAATAGACCAGCTGGCCGCCTCGCTCTCCGGTCGCCGGTGCGTGCCATGCCGCCACGGCTTCCTCGGTAAACCAAATCGTCAGACTTCCTCGCCGTGCCAGCCCGACATCGTATTCCGGCCAGTTCGTCACACGGTATCTGGCTTTCGGGATCTTATGGCGGCGACTTTCGTTGAATTTGTACGGCATGGGTTCCACAGCTAGGGACGTCGGATCGGACGATCGTCGATCCTACGGGCCGGCCACCAACCTCGCCATCCGTCCAGGTCTTCTAAGGCAGAACGGTCGATTACGCTTTGCGCGTAGAAGTATCCACTCCTACAACGGGATATATCCATGCACCAACGCGCTTCGCAATCCCAACGGCGTCTATATGAAGCTGATGAACCTCCGCCGGTTTGACCCAACCTTCACTGCGGCGGGCCGATCTGGCCTGACCCGGGGGAACCAGCTTGAGGGAGAGGTCTGGAACCAATTTCATGGAGACCCAGTTCGGTTGGCCGATGTCGCTCGCGCCATCCGAGAACAGGTCGATAATGGTGCCGCGGACACGACTGCGCACCTGGGGTTAGTCGGCCTGGAGGAGGACGATGACGATTTCGAGGCACCGGAGGGTCGCATCCTGACGGCTCCGGTGAGCTCGTGAACCGTAAGAAGTCGCAGGTCCTGGCGAAACTGGGTCGCCTGCCTTGCGTGGTCTGTGGGTTCGATTTCGCGTTGGTCTACGGCGATCGCGGCCATGGTTTCATCGAATGCCATCACACGAAACCCGTCGAAAGTCTTGGTGATGGTGCAAGAACGAGGCTATCTGATATCGCGCTGGTCTGCGCAAACTGCCACCGCATGATCCACGCAAGGCGACCGTGGCTGTCGATTGACGGAATGGGCAAAATTGTGAACGACTGTCCATCGCGTCGGACCAAATGCGGAAATTCAATCGACCCATGCGGATCTGATTGAGCGACTTGGACAGGAGATAGCAGCGGCACTTCCACATCGAAGCAAAGCGTGGCTTACCCAAAAGTGCCTTCTGGCCGCGGGGTAGTCGGGTTGTAGCTTCGGAGTTCAGTCCACCGGGGACGTCCAGTTCGGCGTCGTGTCGTTAGCTTTCATTGGCGGGTGTGAAGCAGCAGCCCAAAACCTAGGCAATAATCCGACGAACCTGCGACCGTCCCTGCTTATCGGTTTTGACTTCAACGGTGAATTCCTGACCCTCGGCAAGTGAGCCTCGTTTCCCGGGCGAGAGCAAGTGAAAGTGGAAGAACGCATCCACGCCAGTTTCTGTCACATGCACGAAACCATAACCACGCTCTTCCAGCAATTTTACGACCGTTGCCCGCACTGTTTTGGTCTTCGCTGGACGGACTGCGGTAACTCGAGAAACGGTCAATCCTTTGTTATTGCGTGAAATATCACAAACTATGTCGTCCCCGTCGTACACATCCGGGAACTCACCCTGCTCCAACATGCGGGCGTGAAGGAACGCTGAGTCCCTCAGACTTGGCACTTCGACGAATCCAAAGCCACGGGAGTGGTCGAACCGTTCGACGGTCGCGACGACATCCTCGGCCGCTGTTTCCGGCAAACGCATCATTTCGGCCGCCGAGGCCTTTGGCGTGGTCCACTGCTTCTTGAGGTCATCTCGCAAAGCTAACTGGGTGGTGTATTCGGCCCCTCGCGGGACATTGCAGTTCCGCTCGTCCTCCATAGTCAGATACCCGCAGAATTCCTCCCGAATATCCTCTAGCCGAGCGTTCATGCTCTTACTGGCGTGGTAGGCGCCTCGCACCCGCGCCGCCATATCGGCGTCGACGATCCTTGTGGTAAGCGCCATCTGTTCAAAAAAGACGGGATTAAACAGACCTAACTCAACATGAACCAAGCCGCTGTGTGTAATCGCCATACGCTGGTCGTCCGAATAGCCATTTATCGAAAGGTCGTACGGTTCGATTAGGCCCGTCGCCAACAAGCCTGCCAGCGATTTTTGAACGGCAACCTCGCTAGTCGACATTGCGCCGAAAAAGCCGAGAACCGACCCAACAGTGATGTAGCGGTCGATGTCCTCCGTTGCAGCGTGGTGTAGATCGCGCAGAAGCACCAGGAGCCGTAGGTGAATGAGCGGCGATTGTCAAATCGTTAAATCCACTTGGAATAATGGGAACAAGAGCGGCTCGTCGCCCTCTCGAAAAAACTGATAGTCGCCTTTCATTAGCGCATTCATGAACTTCTCCGGCGACGGCGCAACCAGTCCCCCGGTGACGTAGGATCTTATAAGATCCTCAACATTCAAAATTGATGAGGTGATCACGCGCTTAGAAAGACGAAGCGCTTCACGCATATTGTAGTTCGACAACTCACCTACTCGCTTAGCGGCATAGTCCTGATCAACAAAAATGCTCTCGACTACAGCGGCGAAAGCTCCTAAGTCCCTGATTGTGACGCGAATTCCCCGACCGGCAAAATATTCAGCGCTCTGCTTTTCTCCCTGAAATTTGAGCTTTCCCTTAAGATATTCGATGCGTCTCCGGAATACCTCTCGAGGTGACGGTGTGGGCAGAAAGAATGATTTGGAGGAATATATGTTGAATATCTCGGTCTTTGAGAAGGACCACGCCGATCTGTCTGTCGCCGGGAAAACGAGAAGGCAATGCCCTGCCGCTCGCCTAAGTGACTGAAAATACTGAAAAATCGACGTTTTATAGGAGATATCAAATTCGTCAGTATTATCGATGATAAATATCGGGAGCTTCTTCCAATTCTTGACGATGTCTCGAAGTAGACGATTCAGATAGCCTTCGCGGTCCTTCTCGACTTGATTTTCTACATAGCGGGCAAATTTTTCTTTGAATTCATCCTTGCTTCGAATGTACAGGTGAGAATCAACGCCATTCGAACGTTTGACGTATTCGAGATGATATAGCGCTAGCAGATCGTTCCACACAGGGTAGCCCGCCGAAAAAATCTGGGTCTCCACCGCCTGGATCGCCTTGTTGGTCATCCAGGGGATAGCCGCGGCCTCGGTGCCGGTGGCGTCTAAGGCGTTGATGCCAATCACCACGCAACGCTCCCTTACGTCGGACGAGAGAGTCCGTGCAAAGAAGCGGTCCAAAAATGTGGTCTTGCCCGCGCCTGGAGGGCCAACAATGAAGACGGTCTGACCAAGATCACCCGCAATGGCGTTCTGTACAATGGTTTGCAGGCCTTCTTCGATGCCTGTCTCAGCGGGACTGAGGTTACCCAAAACGTTCTTGGTGATCTTCTCCAGGGAAAAGTCGGCGACGCGGCTTTCGTGCGTCTCGACGAAGCAATCGATCAACATGTCGGGGTCACGGTCCCCTGCCATCCCGGCAAAGAAGTTTGCGAATACATTTTCGAGGTCGAATGCGAGGGCCGATTTCTGTAACAACGCATTGTCCGCGCTCACAATCGGCGCCATCAATGGCCGATCGAGGACTAGGCGATTCTCATAAATCCGATCAAAGATCACCTGAAAAGTGTTTTTTCGTGACTCTTCCTTTGACAAGAGCTCATAGAATGTGGCGAAGTCACCAAGGATTGAGTCAAAATTGGGGAATAGGATCGCCTGCTTCTCCATATAGTTTGCTCGCGGAACCCAGGGTAGGAATATGATCCACCGAACGCCGTCGGTAAGCACTGCCAATTGGACACCTAACGGGTGACAGTAAGATGCAACCTGCTTCAGGCCTTTTGTCGCCGACCTGAGGACAGGCCCTGACAGCTTGTAATTCCCCTTTGCCGTTGCCTGGGTGCCAACCTCAATTTCACCAATCCGCTTCGCTTCTATCACCAAGGCACCGTGGTCGCCGTCCTTGACTAAGTAGTCCGAAAAGCCGTTTTCGTTGGGGCTTTCACTTGCAATGTCGCTATGCGACCATCCAAGCACGTCCGTCACCAAACGTGTTATGATTTGGAGCTTCGTATCTTCCTCGGACCGTATTTGTTCAATGCGGGATTGTGCCTCCGTTAGGATTTCCTTCGCCAGTTCATACGCCCCGTCGATTCCCATCTCCTGCCCCCGAAATCGGAGAACGGTCTCCTGATAGATTGATCTTACCCCGTACGGACGTGTGGGGCTACAAACCCTGTATGAAGTTGCCGGGTCGAATCCTGCAGGATGATGAATGCCCGCAGTTCGGAAGCCAACGTGTGCCCCGGCGCGGGCGAAGACGGCCTCCGGCGCGGGGGAAATCGGCTCGTCGGTGCGGGGGGAGACGGCTTCCGGCGCGGGAAGAAGCCTGCCGCAATGAGGACACCCTGCGCCCCGATGCAGAAAACTGCCCTTCGCGGTAAACCAACCCCCCCAACGGCGTAACCTCGCAGTGGCGGTGCGAATCTTGCCCGTCAAGGTTGAAAAACAGCCCCCCGGCACGGAAAACCCGCCCCCGGTTGGGGGGAACAGCCGAGGAGTGGCGGGGCCTCCGATGCCGGAACCCTGTCCGCCCGCACCGGAAATCCGCCCCCTGCGCACAACGCGGATGTAGTCGCGCTGGGTATCGGATCGCAGGCTGCGCATTGCCATATCGTCGAGCATACGCTGGCGCAGCGCACTGACGGGGCGGTCGATAGTTGAAACGGACATTGGACGTTCCTCTCAGGATGAAGGGAACTCCAATGCTCGAGAGGCAATCTCGCCCAGCTCAAGTGTTATGGGATGGCGCGCTGAACCAACCGCCGGCGCGTTCAAACGTGACGGCCCAACTCTGAACCACAACTATCCCGACAAGTGGTGAGGTCCAGGGGCTCGGCCCCTGGCGGGGTTTGGGGCGGCGCCCCAATCTTTCTTTGCCTCAGCGGCAAATGGCTTGGGCCCGCCTTGTGACTTAACCACAGCACCAATCCCGCGGAGCGGGTTCGTGCTTGGGTCGGCAGCGGACGGTCCGGTTACGGACGCTTCGGGCGCGAAGCGGACACGGATCGACCTGGCGCCGTAGTTCTAACCTGACGGAATATTCCGCGCGCCTTTGGCCGCGACGATGAACTCAGGATTGCGAAATCCTATATAGCTCCGCAGCCGTGTCATGCATCAACTGACGTTTCTCCGTCAGTGCAAATCCATCAATGATCTCGCCATACGCAGCGTAGAGTTGTTCGAAGCTGCAAGCCAGTGTGCAGATCGGCATATGGCTCGCAAACATGCAGCGGTTCGGACCAAAAATCTCGATTGCGTCGAGTATCCAGGGGCGTACCTGGGCCGTCGTCCAACCCACGCCGAAGATGCATTCCAACCCGAAGATCTTCAACACGACATTCGGGTGTGCGGCGACTATCGTGAAATCTCTCTTCCAGGCGAGATGGCCGTCATTGGTGAGATCGATAGGCCAACCCATCACCGGCAGAACGAATTGCTGGTCCGGGAATGCCGCCGCCAGGTCTGCAAAGTCGCGAAGCTGGGACGAGAAAATCTCGATTTCGCAAACCAGCCCTCGATGACGCAGCGCATACAACCCACGCCGCCACACCGGATCGGCGAGCTGGTCCGATCGCGGCGTAAAACGCAGCAGTTGCTGGTTCGGATGCCAACCCATGTGCTGCCGAACGCACCGTACCAGCCCGATTGTTTGGTATGCGTCCAGCAGGCGATCCAAATCCGGATCGGCAAATTCCACAAGAGTGATAAGGCCGCTTGGCTGGCCGACATCCCGGTTGAGCGCGGCAGCCCATCGGGCCTCTTCCAATGGATCGCCAGAGATGAATTCGGCCCATACCGAGCCGACCACCTTCAGGCCCGCGACATCCCGGGCGTAGTCTTCCGGTCGATAGACGCGGGGTAACGCGGCATAGTCGCCGACCACGGCCGCGAAACCAGCGCTGGGCTCAGTGAACACGCCGTAGCGCATCAGGTGACTGTCGTAGAAGTGCTGGTGACAGTCGATGATTTGAAGCTCGCCGGTCATTCATGACAACCAATTTCGGTTCCTTAGGTTAGTCAAGGGCGGTCGGCGACGTCCAGCATCGATCAACGACCAGCATGAGCGCGCATCGTATCCTGAAGCAGAAGCAGCGGGGAGAGCATGGCGCGGCATATCACGCTTGGTTGCGTCATGCGTTCCTGGCACAGTGCGCCCGTCCTATCGGGATCGAAACGCATGAAGGCATCGGCCGCGGCGCAGCCAGCGCCGGACAGGCAGACCGGCGTCAGCGCGGTGCTGTGGTCGTCCTGCGTGGCGACGCTCGCCATCGGCGTCAACGGGACCGCCATCATGGCGGCACTGCCGACGATGCGCGCCGACCTCGCCCTTGGCGCGGCGGACGTGCAGTGGGCCGTGAACGCCTATCTCGTCGTTTCCGCCGCCTGCATCGTGCTCGGCGGCGACGCTTCGGACCGCTTCGGTGCCCGCCGTGTCGCGATGGTCGGTCTCGTGCTGTTTGCCGCCGCGTCGGCGATCATAGCTCTTTCGGCCAGCGCGGCCATGCTGCTGACGGGCCGCGCCTTGCAGGGCTTCGCCTCGGCGCTGGCGGTGCCCAGCACGCTGGCCGCGCTCGGCACCGTCATTCCGCCGGAGCGCCGTGCCGCCGCGATGGGCGCGTGGACCGGGTTCCTCATGCTCGGCTTCAGCATCGGCCCGCTGTTCGGCGGGGCGGTGACGCATCTCGTCGGCTGGCGGGTGATATTCTGGCTCAACATCGCAATGATGGCGCTGGCCACCGCCGGCATGGCCGCCGGCACGGATGGCGCCAGGGCGGCCCGCCCCGATTCGCGCGGCACCGACTGGGGCGGCTTCGTGCTGCTGGCCGCCTTCATGATCGCCCTCGTCTTCGGCCTTCATGCCTTGCCGCGTATCGCAAGCGCGCCGCTCGCGGCACTCGGCCCCCTCGCGCTCGCCGCCGTCTGCTTCGCCGGGCTGCTTGCCCTGGAGCGCCGCGTCACCGCTCCGCTGTTCGTGCAGGAGTTCTTCTCCCGCCGCCGCTTCGCCACCGGCGTAGCCGTCGGCTCGGTCTCGATGTTCTGCATCATGGCGCTGCTGCTCTATTTCAACCTGTTCGCGCAAAGCCCGGAAGGACTCCGCGACACGCCACTCGACGCCGGTGCCGCGCTGCTGCCGCTCAGCGCGGCCTTGCTGGCGGTGGCGATGTCGGCCCCGGCCATCGCCGCGCGGATCGGCCTGCGCACCGCGATGACCGCCGCGATGACGCTGATCGTCGCTGGCAGTGCCGTCGTCTTCCTCGCCGTCTCCGGCTTCAGTTCGGGCGTGCTGGCTGCGGGCTTCGTGCTGATGGGTGCCGGTTTGGCAATGCCTTACGCCTCTGCCCCGCGCCTTGCCCTGTCGGCGCTGGCAAGCGAGCAGGCCGGCAAGGGTTCCGGCATCGTTAACGCCTGCACATTTCTCGCCGGCAGCGTCGGCGTGGCCGGCGGCGCCATCGCAACCGAACTCGGCGGCTTTCCGGCTGTCCTTGGCATGCTGGCCCTCGCCGGCCTTCTCGGACTTGCGGTAAGCCGCCTCATACCAGACCAGACTTGATCCCGGCGGTTAGCCGGCGTTCGAGAAAATCATTCTGAACGGAGCCATCCTGCCAACTTCGGGCATTGCCCTGACACTGGGTGTGCCATCGCCGGTGGCAAACTTCGGCGCGAAGCTTCCGACACGCCCGCTCGGCGTTTGTCCGCTTTAGGATGGTCAGATCGGTGGTCTGGCGACCGGGTTGGTGAAGGTTTTCGGATGCCGTCAGGCGTCGGAAAACCGCCCAAGCACGAACCCGCGGGGTTGCGGTGATGGTCTATGGGGATTTCGTGTTTTGCGCGGTTGGTGTGGTTGCGCAGCCGGCTCGGTTCGGCCGTTGGCGGCGGCTCTGACGCAGGAACGGGCGGTGGTCGGCGAGACCGGCCTGGGTGCCGAAGAAGGCAAGCCGTCCCGCCCGGTGCAGTTCGAGCAGCCGGGTGAGGAACTTGCGGCGAAAGAGCGCGCCCAACACCCGCACCGGCAGCAGGAAGGCCGGGCGGGACGATATCCAGCGCCGGCCGTCGAGCGAGATACCGCCGCCGGGCACGATCATGTGGACATGCGGGTGCGATCCCCAGGTGTGGAGCACGGCGGTAATGCCGATGCGCGCGCCAAGGTGTCGGGGGTCAGCCGCGATCGTCATCATCGTCTCCGCCGCCGCGCGGAACAGCAGATCGTAGACGATCGCCTTGTTCTGCCAGGCGATGTCGGCAACCTCGGCAGGAAGCGTGAAGACGACATGGAAGTAGCCGACCGGCAGCAGGTCGGCTTCGCGTTCGGCCAACCAGATGCGGGCTGCGGCGCCCTGGCACTTGGGGCAGTGGCGGTTGCGGCAACTGTTGTAGGCAATGCGCTGATGCCCACAGGCCTCACAGGCATCGACGTGGCCGCCAAGCGCCGCCGTGCGGCAGTTCTCGATCGCCGACATGACCTTGAGCTGGTCAGGCTCAGATGGCCGGCCTGGACGGCACGATAGCCGGCGCCTTCAGCCTGAAAAATATCGGCGACCTCGAGCGAGGTGCGCAAGCAGGTTCAGCCGCTGGGATCCTCGCCCTGCATCAGCGGCGCCAAATGCTCCAGAGGACTGGTCACCGAACGGATCGTTTTGGTCGCAACGCGCGCATAGAGTGCTGTGGTATCGAGCTTGCTGTGCCCCAGCAGGACCTGGATCACGCGGATATCGACGTCCTGCTCCAGCAGATGGGTGGCAAAGCTGTGGCGCAGCGTGTGGGGCGACACCCGCTTCCTGATCCCAGCCACTTCGGCCGCCTCATGGGTCGCGCGGTTGATCTGCCGGGCCGAGATCGGATCGGTGCAACTGCGCCCTGGGAACAGCCAGCCATGCCGCAGCATGACCCGGCGTCGCTTGCCTTCCTCCCACCACAGCCGCAACAGCGTGAGGAGCTGGGGTGACAGCATGGCGTTGCGGTCCTTGCGCCCCTTGCCCTGCTCGACGCGGATCAGCATGCGCTTGCTGTCGATATCATCGACCTTGAGGCTGGCCACTTCCGACACGCGCAGGCCCGCACCATAGGCGGTGCCAAGTATCGCCTTGTATTTGGGACCCGGTGCTGCTTCGAGCAGCCGGCCGACTTCCTCGACAGTCAGCACCGCTGGCAGCTTGAGCGGGTAGCGCGCCAGGACCAGGCGGCGCGACAGGTCTGGCCGGTCGAGTGTGACAGTGAAGAAGAAACGCAGTGCCGAGACCGAGCAGTTGATCGTGGGTGGCTGTACGCCGCTCTCGTGCTGGTGCACCTGAAACCGGCGAATATCCTCAGCCGTCGCCGTATCGGGCGACCGCCCGAGGAAGGCTGCGAAGCTGCGCACGACGCGGATGTAGTCGCGCTGAGTATCGGATCGCAGGCCGCGCATTGCCATATCGTCGAGCATACGCTGGCGCAGCGCGCTGACGGGGCGGTCGATAGTTGAAACGGACATTGGACGTTCCTCTCAGGATGAAGGGAACTCCAATGCTCGAGAGGCAATCTCGTCCGGCTCAAGTGTTACGGGATGGCGCGCTGAACCAAACGCCAGCGCGTTCAAACGTGACGGCTCAACTCTGAACTACAACTATCCCGACAAGTGGTGAGGTCCAGGGGCTCGGCCGCTGGCGGGGTTTGGGGCGGCGC
>CAVYXX010000016.1:0-79484 GCA_963772355.1 uncultured Alphaproteobacteria bacterium
GCTACACGTAGGTGGCGGTCTCGGACGGCGCCAGCTTGTTCATTGTCGGCCGGCTGCTGGGGCACAAACAGACCGCGACGACTGAACGCTATTCGCATATGGCGCCGGACCCGGCCCGCGCGATCGCGGATCGAAATGGCGAGGGGCTGCTAGCCGTACTAGACGGTAAAACCACCGTGGTGCCAGCGGTTTAGCTAGGTTTCAAGAGCCTTTACACACCTCTCTCCTTAGCCTCATCCATTTGGTAAGCCGCACAATCTTCGGATTGGGACTTTTTCATCCATTCCGTCAGCGTTTTGAACGATGCAAATAGAATAAACACGACGCCAGCGGCAAAAATGTTCCCGGCAATTCCTCGGAAGAAGCTGCTGCACGGAACCAGCAAAAAACCTAGCCCGACGACCAGCAAAATCGCACCGAATCAGTAGCTGTCCTGCCTGCTATCCGGCCACCATGACTCGCCCCTCTACGGGCGTTGGGGTTGTTCGGGGGCGACTGTAGCCTGCCATTCGATCTGCGTTTGGTAGGCAGGCTCATAAAGGGTTTGGGGTCATCAGGTTTGGGGTCATCGGACATCTTCGGCCGGCTGCTTTGCATAAGGCCAAACTAACCTATCCGGCGCCCATTGCTTATAATCCGGAGCCGACAATTCCGGAGCCTTCTGCGTCCATATTATCGGCTACGCGAATAGCTATGGGTTGAAACAGACTCCCGGCTGGCAACGAGGGCCGGGGTGCTGTGCAGTGCGGTCGTAGACATACCCGTTCGGGAGTCCGTGACCGGTTGCTGTGCTCGGGCCGCTGGCGTGACCACCGCCATGAGAAGCGCCTGCGAAAGCAGAGAAGGCTGCAACGCTCAAAAGGATGATTGCGCACAAGCCTGTGGTAGAGAGTTTTCTCATTGTGGTCCCTAGGTGACGATGGATGTCGGCGGTATCACGATGCCACCTTTTCCAGCGGCGCTGGGTTAAAATGCAGACAGGCCGGCACCTTCACGATGCCGCCCTATGCCGACTGGATGGGTCCAGGTCATGTTGGATGGCCGGGCGGTGGTGCCGGCGGTTTAGGTGCTGGTGCGGGTTGTTGTGGCCGTTCCGAGAACATAGCGTGCATATGGCGCGCTCTGCGAGCGGCGCATTTCGTTGTGAGTGTGCAAATCGCAGTCACACCCTTCTGGGCGGCGGTGATCTGTCATATCAGCCGCGATGCACGGACCACCTGCTAGGGCCAAGCCGATGAACGCAAACATCGCTACTATACCCTGGCTCTTTGAAAACCCGGATCCGCCTCTTGCGAATCAGTTCCGCCGCGATTCTAGTCATTGCATGATCCGCGCCGGCTTCCTTGACCCCGAATCGCGCAGCGACCTGATTGAACTGACCCGAGATGGGTCTGTGGCTCACCGACTGGCGCGGCGGGCCAATGCCTTGCTTCTGCTGGACGACGGGATGAGCTGCGAGGCGATCGCCGAGGTGCTCTATCTGGACGACGATACGATCCGCACCTGGCATCGGCTGTATCGAGAAGAGGGCATCGAGGGTCTGGCGGGCTTTGGCCTCGAAGGCAGCGCCTGCCGCTTGAGCGATGTGCAGCAAGACAAACTGACAGCCTGGATCACCGCGACGCTGCCACGGACAACCCGAGAGGTTGGTGGCTGGATCGAAACAGAATGCTGCATCACCTATGAGAGCCGCTCTGGCTTGATCGCCCTGTTGCACCGTTTGGGCATGGAACATCGCAAGCCGAAAGCAGTGTCATCCAAGCTTGACCCTGACAAGCAGGCGGCTTTTATCAAAGGATATGAAAATCTCCTGAAGCAGCTTGGGGATGACGAGGCGATCCTATTTGGCGATGCGGTGCATCCGACGCATGCGGTGCGGCCTGTGGGGTGCTGGACGCCGAAAGACACACCGCTTGCGGTGCCGCAGACCAGCGGCCGGCAACGCCTGAACATTCACGGTGCGATCGATCTCGAGACCGGCAGAACCCGTATGATCGAGGCGGCAACGGTGAATGCGATCAGCATGATCATGTTGCTGCGGGCGATCGAGGCGATGTATCCCGGCAAGCGGCTGGTCCATCTGTTTGTGGACAACGCCCGCTACCACCACGCCAAACGGGTGCAGGCTTGGCTGGCCCGCCCGGGCTGCCGGGTCAAACTGCACTTCATCCCGACTTATTGCCCGCATCTGGATCCCGCTGAGCGGCTATGGGGGTTGATGCACAAGCATGTCACCCACAATCGATGTCATGCGACATTTGCTGACTTCAAAGCCGAAATCCTGACCTTTCTGCGCGAGGAGGTGCCCAGAAAATGGCACACCTATTGTGATCAGGTAACGGATAACTTCCGTATCATCTCGCCCGAGAAGTTTCGGGTTCGGCACTGAGCGGGGTATATCTTTGGGTCGGGTTCCATAGTCAGTCACTCCTCTGGCAAAAGCGTTACGCAGCCCGGACGGTCCGAGGGCAATCTGATCCTCGGCGTCGGTTTCGCCGCCGACCTGCCGAACATCCGGGCGGAATTCGCCGCCGCCGGGGTGCCGTTCGAGCACCGCATCGGCCGCATGATGGAAGGCCTGCGCCTGTGCAAGGCGCTATGGTCTGGTCAGCCTGTCGATTGGGAAGGGCGGTGGCAGACGATCCAGGCCGCGGTGGCTCCGACACCGGCCCGACCCGGGGGCCCGCTGCTCTGGATCGGCGGCAATCTACCGAAAAGCCTGGACCGTGCCGGCAAATTTTTCGACGGCTGGTTCCCCAGCGCCCCCGACGCGCCCGAGTTCGCCGCCGGACTGTTGCGTGTCCGCGACGTCGCTAGGGATAACGGTCGCGATCCGGCCAGCGTCAGCGGCGCGGTGTATCTAACCGTGTCGCTCGAGGACGATGCGGCGAGGGCCGACGATCGATTGAACCACTTCCTGGAGCGTTACTATGGCCAGCCCGCCCCCGTGATGCGCCGTCGCCAGGCCTGCTATGCAGGGCCGGCCGCTGGTCTTCCGGCGTGGCTAGACACTTACTCTGAAGCGGGTGCCAACCACCTGGTCCTCCGCTTTGCCGGCGACCACGAACGCCACCTCGGCGCTGTCGCGAGGCTCTGCCTTGCGTAAGGTACAGTTGCCCGCTGACCGTGTCCGGCGTAAATGCACGCCATGCCTAATCCGAACCGTAGCCCCGCGACCAAGCCAGCGCACGCGCGCACCAATTTTGACGACCGCCTGAGCGCCGCCGCCGCCGCCAAGCAAGCCCTGCTGGAGCGCTTCCGCGCCCGGCCGCAACCCGATGACCCCGCCGAGATCGCCCGTCAGGCCGCCCTGAAGGCGATCGCCGATGCTAGAGATGCGCGTGCCGCCGAGCGCAAGGCCGCCAAAGACGCCGAGGCCGCGCGCCTCGCCGCGGAACAGGCCGCTCGCCGGGCTCAGGAACAGGAGGCCGCTAACCAGGCCAAGGCTCGGGCAGCGGCCGTAGAGGCTGAACGCAAGGCGGCGCGGGACAAGAAATACGCCGCCCGCAAGGCGCGAAAGTAAGCAACCCGTTAGCCGCCGGAAATAGTGGCCGCCTGCCTGTTCGTTTGTGTGCGAGCAACCTATCTGAGTTTCAATACCCCGTAACCGCACGCGGCATCGCGTCCCGGAGGCACCAGTGGTCAAGCGTCGCAAAGAGGAAGACATCGCCGGGATCCTGGAGTTCGACGGCCGCGGCGCCGAGGACCCGGAGTTCCAGGAGTGGTTGGCCGATCACAAGGCCCGTAACGGCGGGAAGATCCGGGTTAGCCAAGGCGGCAAGGGCGTCCGCGTGATGTTCAGCAAGGATGCCGACATGGCGCTATGGCAGCGCCGATCGGATGCCTCGCTGAAAGGCAAGAAGTTCGTCGCCTGAGGCGCGCTGGTAACCACTTATCTCCGCCACCCCGTCCGACGCGTGATTGCCCGCCCGCACCGCCAGGCGCGCGCGGCACTGCAGCGGGTCTCTGAGGCTTACACCAACGCAACGGCGGACATATCGCGGCAATAATCGAGTAAGCGGTCCTGCAGGTCGGGATCTTGCGCCCTCGGGTGCACATCCCTCCGCCGCTGATGGTAGAAATAGCCCCCAGTCACGCGCGCTTCCGGATCGTCACTCACGGCCAGCCAGGCCTGGGTCAGATGCCCTTGGCCGAGATCATCCGGCGCGCCCGTCCCGCCCATCCGGGTCGGTACCCACCCGGGGTGAACTGCATTCGACTGGATGTCCGGCCAGCGTCGCGCAACGCCGAAGGCGAGTAGCACGTCGTGCAACTTGGTGTCCGAATAAGCTTGGCTGCCGTTCCAACGCCGCCCTGACCATTGGGGGTCGTCCAGGCTCGGATCGCCGCCGGTGTGCATGCCCGAACTGAGATAAACCAGCCGGCGGGGCTTGTGCATGAGTGCGCTAAGCACGTAAGGCGCGAGCACGTTGACGGCCCAGAGTTGGGACAGGCCGTCGACCGTCTCGACACGGCGCGGCTCGCGATAGCCGATCCCGACATTGTGGATCACCGCATCGAACCGTCCCCGTCCGTTCGCCTGCTCCGCGACGTCGCGCATGGCCGCGAGCGTCGAAAGATCGCCGACCAGCACCGCCTCAGCTTGCGGCAGCGCTGCCCGCGCGGCCTCAGCACTGGCCGCATTTCTCGCATGGAGCACCACCCCATGCCCCTGCTCAGCCAGCAGGCGACCCGCCATCAAGCCGAGCCCGTCCGACGATCCAGTGATGAAGACTTTTGCCAAGTCGTCCTCCTTGCTTTAGCCGTGGGCCGCGAGCCTGGTCACACTCGCCGAGGTAACCTCCAGCATGCGCCGGTCCGCGAAACCGGGGTTCCGCATGATCTTGGCCCATGCGATGATCTCGATCCATGTGGTGCGAGCCAAAATGGAGCAGGCCTACGATCACCATGATCCGATCAAGTCTTTGTAGCCGATCTCTGCAATTTAACATTATTTCATTGGCCGCGCTGAAATATCCGTTGTCAGCAAGCAGTGTTTCGGCATTGCCCAGCACTTCTGGCAAAGCAACGACCTGGTTCAGCATCGGTTCGAGTTGCTGCTTGTCGTTGGCGGCCTGCACCACATCAACGGCCACCACCAGCAGGCTGCCCTCGGCCACCACCGCCTGGGCGTTGTAGCACTGCTCGAACCCGCCGCCTGCCACCGGCATGATGCGGGATTCTTCGTCGGTCAGATTGACCTGATCGGTCGGCAGCGGGCCTTCTACCGGCGGCTGCGGCGGCTTACCAGCGGGCTTTTTGCCGGTGGCTTCGATCTTGGCTTCCCGCGCCTCAACCTTTGCCTGATGCTCGGCCTGCTCCCGGTCGAACCGCTGCTTCGCCCGTGCCTCGATCGTCGCGCGGGCCGCTGCAAGCTTCTCCACCCGTACTTTGCGCCGCTCCAGTTCCTCCGGTATCGACAGGCCGTCGGGGACATCCGCCTGATCCGCCGCCTCGGCCTTGGCCAGAAGCTCGGCCACTTCCGCTGTTAGTTGCGCCTCGATTTTTCCCGCGTGCTCATAGGACAATGCGCTGTGGCGGCTGGCGTTGGCGTGGATCTTGGTCCCATCCAGTGCCACCGTGCCCATCGTGAGAACGCCGATCTCGCGCGCCAGCAGCAGCACCTTGACGAACAGCGCCTCGATCTCCTTGAGAAACCGCCGCCGGAATGTGGCGATGGTGTCGTGGTCGGGATGGTCGTTCGCGGCGATGAAGCGGAACGCCACCGAATCGTAGGTGGCCCGTTCCAGTTTGCGGCTCGAAAATACGCCGGTGGCGCAGCCGTACAGCAGGAGGCTCAGCAGCACCGCCGGGTGGTACGAAGCCGAACCCGAACCGCGATAGCTCTTGCTCATCGCGCTCAGGTCCAGAGCATCCACCACCTCCACCACGAAACGCGCCAAGTGTCTCTGCGGCAGCCACTGATCGATCGAGGGCGGCATCAGAAAGCTGGTCAGGCGGTCGGTAGGGCGAAAGTTCGGCATGCGGGCGACATCCGGTGGTGGCTGCGAATCGACGTTACGATTCTGCCACGGATGTCGAATGGAGTTAAGTCCGACAGGCTGCTAGGCAGCCAGATTAAGATCGGCTATTCGTCTTCATTTTGAATCGAACAAATAGCGAGCTTAGGCCGTCTTGCTCAGCCATGTGGTGCGATAGAACGCGGCGATCAGACCGGTGAAGCCGATACTGTCAAGTGTCAGGTCATCCTGCTCGATCACCTGTGGCCGCTCAGGCCAGGAGCCGTCCGGACCGCGGCGCAGCAGGTCAGCGCCGATCGAAGTCGAATGCAGGACCAGGATTTCCCGCACGCTAGGTATGGTCGTGTAACTCCAGACGTTCGTCCATGTTTCGGCGCGGTTGCTGGGCGACAGTATTTCGATCACGAGAACCGGGTCGCGCAATGCAGTGTCCCCTGGCAACGCTGGCGAGCAGGTCACCGCGAGGTCAGGGATACGAATGTTGATGTCGGATTGCACGCGCGGAACAATACCCTGGGTGACCGCGACGGCGCAGGGCATATTCGTCGAGGTCAGATGGATGCGGATGAGGGCTGCGACCTCGGCCTGAATCAGCGCATGAGTAGGGCTCGGCAGCGCCATGGCCTGCGGCACACCGTCGACCAGTTGCCAACGCTGACCCATCGGCGCATCCCAGCGCAGGAACGCGTCAACGGTAAGGAACTTTGGCAGCGTCAGCGCCGTGCTCATGGGCATAAGTTACCACTGCCCCCTCCGAAAAGCGACCTGTCTATGGAGCGCGGGATGTCTGCTCTAATCGTGCCACCGCTGATCCTATCGGAGCACGGCCTCCGTCTTCCGCGCGATCAGTTCGAAATCGATCTCCCCGCCCAGCCCCGGTTCGCTCGGCGCGTGCATCAGCCCGTTCGCGTCGATCTCCAGCTCCTTGACCATGCCGAATTTATGCGCCCCGTCCGGCAACAACACCTCCCACATCGTGGTGTTCCGCAGCGCCATGCACAAATGCAAATTGGCCAGATTGTTCAGCGAATTTCCAGAGTGATGGATTTCGTATTTCATCCCGAAGGCCTCGGCCAGGTGCGCCGTCTTCAGCATCGCGGTCAAACCGCCCTTGTTCGGGATATCGCCGCGCAGATAGTCGGTAGCCTTCTCGGTCAGCCAGATCGGATAGGTATCCAAGCCGCCGGCCGGATATTCCGTCGCCATGATCGGGATATCCAACTTCTGCCGCAACTTCACGTAGCCATAGATGTCCTCGTCCGACAGCGGGTCCTCGAACCAGTAGTACCCCATCTCCTCGATCGCCCGGCCCACGCGCAATGCGTCGGTATAGTCATACGACCAGGTGGAATTGAGCATCAGCCGGTAGTCATCGCCAACCGCCTTCCGCACCGCTTCGCACACCTTGATATCGTGTTCGGGCACCCTGGGCGGATGGATCTTGTACGCCTGCCAGCCTGCCGCCTTGAACGTCCGCGCCTGATCCACATAGGCCGCCACATCCGGCAAAACCTGCGAACTGGCATAGGCCGGGATCGAAGTCCGGAACGTCCCCATCAACGCATGCACCGGCATCCCCGCGATCTTGCCGGCAAGATCCCACAGCGCCGTGTCCACCGCGCCGATCGTACGATAGCTGACGGCGCGGTTGATCAGCCGCATCCCGGCGTGGAGCCGCTCCCGCTGCAACGGATCCTGCCCCATCAGCATTGGCTTCAACGACCGGATCAATTGCGGACCATCCATCGCGGCCGGATTGCTGGCCGACCCGAGGAACGCGTATCCCTCCAGCCCCGCATCGGTGTGAATACGCAGCAAGCCGAGGTTGCTTCCGGTCGCGGCGGTCGCCCCCTGATGGTAGATCGTCACCGGGATATTCTCCCAGCCGAAGATCGTTACTGAAACATCATCGATTTTCACGACGCTCTCCCTTCTCGCTGTAACCACCGTGACTCGTGCCCAGTCGTTACCTGGGCCACTTCCTCAAGCCCTATCGAACCGGAGCACTGAGAACCACACCGGTCAACTCCGCCTTAACGTTCACCGATGACCTCTTGCCAACCTTGTCCTGATGCCTCGCCACCCACGTCTCCGCGGTGTGGTATCCAACATCCCGGAGCTCGGACAGGAAGCCCCACGACGTGCTGTTCTTCGACACAAAGCCCAGTTGTTCCATAAATTTATCATTACGGATAGCGTGAAGTCGTACCGGCTTGTACCGCCCAGTATAAGTAACGCCCGCGGCCTCTAACTCGGCCAGCAGACTGTTGATCGCCTCGATCGCGTTCACCTCCAGCACAACTGACGCATTGAAGGTGATCTCGTTCAACCGGTCCATGATGGCGGGTGCGGTGTGTGGCGGCATACCGTCGCGGTGAAACGCATTGACCAGCACAAGCAGCAAATCCTGCGCATAATCGAGCAGCGGCGTCAGCGACGGATTGCCGAGATAGCCGCCATCCCAGTAAGGCACGCCGCCGATGGTGACCGCTTTGAAGTCGGTGGGAACACAGGCAGACGCCCGCAGCGAAGCGGCCGAAATGTTGGGTTGGGTAAAGATCGCCCGACCGTTGCTCGTGAGATCTGTAGCAGTCAGGAACAGCCGTGGTTCGGCCACGGCATTCAGCGCTTCAAGATCCTCTGCGGAAAAAGCCTGCTCAACCAGCGGCGCTATCGCGTCGGTATAGAAAATATTGGTGTATGGCGAGACGACCAGCCCGATCGCCTCCAGCGCGATGGCAACCGGAGACCAGTCGAGGTTGACGCCAAACGGTCCGGGTTCCCCGTAGAAGAACGGGTTGCCGCCGCGAAATCCGGCCCGCGAGGTGGACCGCCAGAAGTCCTCCAGCTTGCGCCGGGCGAGACCTGGGCCACCCTGGACCAGGCCGCTGACCGTCAGTGCCGCGTTAAATGCACCGGCACTGGTGCCGCTGATGGCCGCGAAGCGGAGGCGGTCGGCGGCCACCTCCTGCAGCAGGCGATCGAGAACGCCCCAGGTGAACGCCCCGTGGGATCCGCCGCCCTGAAGGGCGAGGGCAACGGTCGGTATTTGGTTCGACATATCGGCCTCCGAGGCGAGCGGGGCTCAGAAGCAATCCAACTAACCTCGGCGTTGCCGCAGCAAACCGACGAACCGCCATCAGACCTCGCGTGAGGTCGTGGATCTGTCGCCATCTTCCCGCAAACACCCCTGATCAGCTCGGCGCGCGGACCCGCGGCGCAACCACGGGTCCAATAGTCCCTGTTACGCCAGGCCCAACTTCGGACGAACCCAGGCCGCCTGCTTGCGGATCGCGTCATCCGCTTCTGGCGCGACTCCCGCCAGAAAGTGGAACACGTGTTGCATCTCCGGGAAGACGTCGAGCTTCACCTCGCCGTCGGCTTTGCGCACCGCTTCGGCCAACGCGTGGCTGTCGTCCAGCAACGTCTCATATCCGCCAACCTGGATGTACACCGGCGGCAAACCCCGCAGGTCGGCGTGCAGCGGATTAGCCAACGGATGCTTCCGGTCGCCCTTCTCCCCCAGGAATGTTGCAGCCATCCCCTGGACGACTTCGCGCATGACGAGGACATCGCGCTCTTTGTTGGTTTCGAAGCTGCCGCCCGTCCCCTCCATGTCGAGCCAAGGTGAGATCGGCATCGTGGCCGCCGGCAGCGGCAGCCCCTGTTCCCGGACCCGCAGAAGTGTCGTAATTGCGAGGCCGCCGCCCGCCGAATCGCCGGTCAGCGCGATGTGCCCTGGCTTGATGCCCTGATCCAGCAGCCACTTGTACGCCTTGGCCATATCGTTGACCGGACCCGGATGCGCATTCTCCGGCGCCAGCCCATAGTTCACGATCAGCGCGCGGCAACCGATCGCCTTGGCGAGGTGTCCATACACCTTGCGATGCGTAAACATCGATCCTGTCACGTAACCGCCGCCATGCGAGCACAACAGCACGCGGTCCTGAGTGCTCCGTTTCGGCACTGCCCAAAGCGCCGGAACCCCGCCGGCATCGGTTTCGATATAATCGACCCCGCCCGGTTCCGCCGTTACGTCACCCCAATGTTCGAACATCGCCCGCATTTCGTCCAGCGGCATCTCCGGGTTGACCGCCAGTGCTCCGATTACGCTTTTGTAGTATGTAACCAGTGGTTCGCTTTGCTTGCTTGCCATCTTTAGTATCTCCGTTCATGCTACGTAGTTGATGCCGCGTTCCGGCAGATCCACCTTGCCGCCGCACTCGCGCGCGATCACCGGCATGACTTCTTCCGCGAACAACTGCATCTGGTCCTCGATCTCTCGCCCCTCGAAGCCGCCGAGTTCGAACCAGCCCATGAAGTTGAAATCGTCGTATCCAATTTCTTTCTTCATCTTCATGATTTTATCGATGACGAACTGTTTGGATCCCTGGATGGCGATTTCACGCTCCCGCAGCATTTCCGCCGTAACTCGCTTATTCAGATCGAACATCGGCTCGTCCAGCCGAGCGACGACAGCGCCGAAACCGAAGGGTCCGTAGTAGTCAAACTGCAGTTCCATCGCCTTGGCGGCGCGCTCCATGGCGTGCTTTTCCTTGCCGGGGGTGGTGATGTGAATATAGCGACTGGTCATGATGCCGCGGCGCTTCTGCGCGTCCCAGCCATACTTGAACTTGCCGCGATTCAACATATCCGGCCAACCCGCCTTTTCGGCCGCCTCATAATAGATATCGATGTTCTTCTTCAGCCGGTCATTCGGCTCGACAATCATGACGCCGTTGACACCGTGCTCCGCCGCCCATTTCAGCGAGCGGGAACTCGTCACCGGCTCCCAGATCTGCGGGTGCGGCTTCTGCACCGGCTGCGGAAAGACCTGTAGCTCTTTCAAGGTCGTCGTCGTCGCCTGCACCGGATTACCAGCGGAATACATATCGGGGGCGCCGATCGCGATCACGTCCTCCAGCCGTCGCTCCACCTTGTCCATCCCGAAATAGGCAATGGTCTGCTTATGGTTCCATTTTGTATAAGTCGGAGGTATCGAAAAATTCTCGCCGCGATGCGAAAACGATGGCTCGGTCCAGCATTTCTGGATGATCGCGACCGTTTCCTCGAACGATTTGCGGTTGCGTTCCTGATCTTGGATCGTTGAGCCGTAGGGTCGGCCCAGCGTCTCGTTTTCGCGTGGCTGATAGCCTCGGCCCATGCCGCATTCCACGCGCCCGCCGCTGATCACATCAAGTTGCGCGATCTGCTCGGCGATCCGAACAGGATGGTGCCAGACGACGATGTTGGCGCACTGCCCCAGGCGGATCTTCTTGGTCTGTGATGCGATGGCCATCTGGGTGAACAGCGGATTTGGGCTCATTTCCGCGCCTTCCGGTTGGAAATGGTGCTCGGTTAGCCAGAATGACTGGAACCCTAATTTCTCTGCCAGGATGCCCTGACGGACCTGATTGATCATAACCTCTTGTGCTGCGACATGCACTTCGGCGAGCGAACCGTCATTAACCGCGACGCCTTCCTTGGTAAGGACCACCGGAAGGCTGGACGCGCCATTATGAAACACGCCAATCTCGAACATTGCATTTCCCTTTCAAGCGTTTCTTGCATTAGTGACGGACAGCTGACCGCATCTTTCGATCCGATCGTTGCCGGTAGAACCACTCGCCACACAGCCAGTAACTGCCGGGTGAGGGGGGACCGCAAGCGCTCGAGGGCGGGAAAGTCTTGGGTTCACTGAGTTGTGTTATCGACCTCCTCAGGTGATGAGAGGCAGCAACGCGACATAGGCGCCCAACAGGCCGATGATCGTCAAAATGACCTCGATATAGACGCGCATAAAAGCCTCCTCGCTGCTTCGGAGCAACCGTGCCAAGGCTGGCGCATCGGCGCTGTGTCCTGGGACACAGGGCGTAGATATTCATGCAGCGTGGCTGATGCGGGGTGGCGATTGGGTAAGAATGTGGCACCGCCTAGGCCGGAATCTCGAATCGGACCAAAAACATGTGCCGCCAATGCGTATCCCGCCGGAGCGGGCACGGCATGCCTTGAGCGCGACGGATCAGGCACCTTTTCGATGTCGTCTAAAATGACGATCGTAGATACATAATTTCAGCCGGTACCGCCTTGATGTCGATGGTCGGTAGAGACCGCATGAGCACGCAGGCTTCCGGTATCGCTGCAATCGGCGCCGACGTGGCGCGATCCTTGCCCTAAAAACAGGATCGAAAAATCGATGAGAAGCAAATCCCGCCAGCTACCAGAGCACCAGCCGCTCGGGTGAATTACGGGCCGGCGGATCTCGCCTAGCACGGCGTTCCACCAGTGCCCCGCCGAACTTCTCCCCGATGCGGCGCCGCAATGTCCTAACTCTTGGCCTCCAAAGGTCGACGGGCGACTGAAGGCCCGCGGCGTCTGAGGTGGCTATGGAGTAGCGGACAGAATTAAATCCGGCCGGCCTTTGCCACGGCGATACCGACCGGACCTATGCAGGAGAAGAAATCAACCGCCAAGCAAATTCTTGGCGCTATCTTCGTAAATGCCATCGATCAATTTCTTAGCCTCTGCGTCGGACGTCCCCTTGGCTTGATAGGTGCTATGCCAATGCAGGGCCGAACCGTTGCCATCCGGGGCTACGCTCAGCGTCGAGCGATAGTCGGAGACCGGCAGCGGACCTGACAAGATCGAGTAGGTGTAGCTGCGCTTAGCTTCGTCCCAGTTGTCTAGCCGTTCGACCACTTCGCCGCCATTTTTCAGCGAGACGGTCCGCTGCTTGCCATCAGCGCTAATGACGCATCCGGAGACTGCCGGGATCCACGATTTGATCCCACAGAAATCTCCAATCTTCTTCCACACCGTCTCGGGTGGCATGGTCGACTTTACGGTTACATTGGACTCCAGCGCGAAAGCGGACGCCGTGGAGACAATGAACGCGGTCGCTGCGACGACCGGCAACATGAATCGTGACACGGTATTTCCTTCCCTTTAGGGCCGCCATTCTTTTGGTGGCGCGCCTTTCAAAGATCCTGCTCCGGTTGGCTCGGTCGGGCAAGATGCACCTGGCTCGGCATCCATCAATTGACGGCCACTGATCCGCTGTCAGCGAAATTGGACACCCTCCTCACCCGCACCCCGAGTTGTCCGATGGACCAGGTTCAGGTCACGCTTCCAATATCGCGTGCGGCATGACGATCGGCCGCACAGCCTTCGTTGGTCGTCCAGTCCACGCTTGTGGTCCGATCCCGACAGAAGCATCCCATGCGGCCGGGTGAATTGGCCCACAAAATCAAAGGGTAGTGGTTCGCGTCGGCATCAGCAGCTCAACTCTTGAGCTTAGCACGCTGAGTGCGGCGGCTTGCTGGCACAGGCCTCGTTGCGCAACCTTGCAAACGCTGACGCTCACCCGCTGCGATATCATCGAGATACTGATGGACTGCCTCGCCGGGAAGTGGCTTGCAAAAGAAAAATCCCTGCATTTTTGGGCAACGCATTTGGCACACGATCGTCGACTGCTGTTCCGTTTCGATGCCTTCTGCAACAACATCCATGCCGAGGCTTCGCGCCATGGCCAGGATGGCGTCCACGATCGAGCGGGCACTCGGATCATCCTCGAGCCCGCTGATAAACGACTTGTCGATCTTAATCTTGTCGAACGGAAACATCCTCAAATAGCTAAGGCTCGAATACCCGGTCCCAAAATCGTCGAGTGCAACGGTTACTCCAAGTTTTTTCAGCGAACGCAATACCGAGAGCGCCAGATCTGTATCGTCGATCAGCAAAGATTTGTCACCTCGAGTTCAAGGCGATAGGCCGGTAACTGCGTTCGGCGCAGAATATCGGCCACCAAATCCGGCAAGTCTCCACCACGAAACTGAGCAGCCGAGAGATTTACGGCGACGCGGTGAGGTACCGGCCAACTCATTGCGGCAGCGCAGGATGCTTCGATGACCCAAGCCCCCAACTGGAGGATCAGTCGGGACGTCTCCGCTAGTGGAATCATGATGCTGGGAGGAACGGCGCCCCTCGAAGGATGCTGCCATCGCAATAAGGCTTCGAATCCTGTAATCGCCCTGCTGTCACTGTTGAATTGCGGCTGGAAGTGCATCGTCAGTTGATCGGTCCCGATCGCCTCTCGCAGATCTTGGGCAAGCGCGCTCCGGTCACTGATCTCCAAGTCCATTTCCCGCGCGAACAGGCGAAACGTGCAGCCGCCTTGCGCCTTTGCGCGATACAGTGCGACGTCGGAGTTCTTCAACAGGTCATCCGCTGTTTCCCCATCGGTGGGGCACAGCGCAATCCCAACACTTCCACCAATTGTGATGGTCTTATCCCCGATATCGATCGGCGCCGACAACATCGAGACCACTCTTCGCGCCAGCTCGATAACGGCGGTCGGCCTATCGAAGTCGCATTGGATGATTACGAACTCGTCGCCTCCTGTCCGTGCAGCCGTATCGGAGGCGCGAAGAGCGCTGCGCAGTCGCTGGGCCACCTGCACCAGGACGCGGTCTCCCGCAGCGTGGCCATAGGCATCATTGATGAACTTGAACCGATCCAAATCCAACGTCAGGACCGCAAGCGAACCTCCGGTGCGTTTGCTGTGAGCCAGCGCCTGAGACAGGCGGTCGGACAGCAGGGCTCGATTCGGAAGTTCGGTTAACGCATCATGAAAGGCCAGAAACTGGATGCGCTGCTCGGACCGCCGTCTCTCGGTAATATCCAGGACGGCAGCCAGCAACATCGTCTTGCCGTCGATCTCAATTGGATTGAGGCCGATTTCGACAGGGAATTCCGATCCGTCCATACGCCGGCCAAATAGGTCGCGGCCCTCGCCCATCGGTCGGACCGATGCGTCAGCGAGAAAGCGGCTTCGCAATCCAGGGTGCCGGCTACGGTAACGTTCCGGCAGCAGAATCTCGAGCGCCTGTCCAAGCATCATGCTCCGCTCGTAACCGAATATTCGCTCGGCCTGTCGGTTTACCATTTCGATCGTTCCATCCGGGCCGACCATCACCAGCGCGCTCGGTGACGCTTCAATCACCCGCGCAAATTGGTCGTCGGGAATGGGCGGCATGCCGTGGTTCGATGGAACCGCGTTAAACGACACAGTTGGATCCCTTTTCCTTGCTTTCGCGCGGCTTATCTCAGGCTTCCCGTTGCCACGGGCAGATGTCGGCGTTGGAGCGACCATTACTGCTGCAGGGAACAGGCCTTCATTCGATACTCCCCAAATCTAAGCGGGACACCAGGAGTATTTTAAATACCGATAAATGAATAATTTTAGGTTAATACACTATTATCATGGTATGTTTCGGCAGCGTGAGGTTCGTCCTGGACCTACTCGCAGCGCACCAGTGTTGCGGAGGGAGCCTGCACCGCAATAATCGTGCAGAAACAGCCCCCGCGCCCACAATCCCGCCCCGGCGGACGCCAGAACCACTCCCGAGCAAACCTCTACCCCTCAAGCCAACCCATATTCGACCTCTGGCGTATAAACCGAGGCCTGTTTCCCCAATTGCGAACTGAACAGCGTGAAGTGCTCCACAGGCACCGGCTCCGCGCGAAACAGATTATGAGCCTGAACGTAGGAAACCAGCTTCACTTCCGGCGCATTGTCCAACCGAGCCAGCGTGACGTGCGGTTGAAATCGGCGTCGTTCTGGCTCCAACCCGCACCGTTGCAGCGCAATCTCGATCTTGTTTTGTAGATGATCCAATTGTGGATTTCGCTCAACCCCCACCCACAGCGCCGTGCTCCGGCCGCCTTTGGTGAACGTCCCAACGCCCGCGAGCGTCAAGGAAAACCCTCGCGCCCGCAACCCGGCAAGTGCCGTATCAATGTCTTCCGCCCGATGCCCTGGCGTTTCTCCGATGAACCGCAACGTCAGATGATAATTCGCTGGCGGTACCCACCGAGCACCCGGAATTCCCGCGCCAGCCAGCGTCAACAAGCGCTCCCGCAATATCCACGGCAGATCAAGGGCGACAAATAGTCTCATCCTGTCAACCTTATGCGGGATGGCTCTCCGCGAGCAATCGTTCCACCATCGGCAGGAGCCGCGCGACTTCCCGCTTCACCCCCTCCGCGTTCGGATGCAACCCGTCGGCCTGAATTAGCTCGGTGTGCGTCGCCACGCCGTCCATGAAGAACGGATCATACAGCACCCCAGGCCGCTTTCCGAGCCTGTCGTATACCGCGCGAAACGCCTTCTGATAATCCGGTCCGAGATTTGGCGGCGCATACATCCCGGTGAGCAACACCGGGATATGCTTCGCTGCCAGCGCATCCAGGACAGCGGTCAGGTTTGTCTCGATGTCCTTCGGGTCCAACCCGCGCAACCCGTCGTTCGCCCCCAGTTCGACGATGGCCGCATCTGCCCCATCCCCTAGCGTCCACTCCAATCGAGCCCGGCCGCCGGCAGTGGTATCGCCGGAAACGGCACCATCGATAATCGATACATCGTGCCCTCGCGCCTGTAGCGCCTGCTGCAACTGGATCTCGAACCCGTCATCGTGCTGCAGCCCATATCCCGCGCTCAGCGAGTTCCCCAGCACCAGCAGGCGCGGCGGCGCGGCGTGAGCGAGGGTAGCAAGTCCGGCCATAGCGAGCGTTAACGCCATCGCCACGCGGCATCCCTTTCGCCGCCGCGCGCCATCCCAATATAAGCGCCCGATGGATGCCATCTCTCCGCCCCCTGCCAACCCGCTCGTCCGCGTCAAAGACCTGTTCCTGACCGTGCCGTCCGCCGCCGGTCCGGTCAACATATTGCGCGGCGTCGCCCTCGACATCGCCAGGGGCGAGGCGGTTGGGTTGATCGGCCCATCCGGTTCGGGCAAGACCAGCCTGTTGATGGTCCTGGCCGGCCTGGAACGCGCCACGTCCGGCAGCGTTTCGCTGGACGGACGGGAGATCACCCGGCTGAACGAAGATGCGCTGGCCAAATTGCGGCGCGACCGCATCGGGATCGTCTTTCAGGCATTTCATTTGATCCCGACCATGACCGCCCTGGAAAATGTTGCGATTCCCCTGGAGCTCGCAGGCGTACGAGATGCCAACGCCCGCGCCCGCGCTGCTCTGGACGCGGTTGGCCTGAGCCATCGTCTCACCCACCTCCCCGGCCAGTTGTCGGGCGGTGAGCAGCAGCGCACTGCTCTTGCGCGCGCATTCGCCCCCGAACCCGCGCTACTATTGGCCGATGAACCGACCGGCAACCTCGACCACGCGACGGGGCAAACGGTGATCGACCTTCTCTTTACGCTGAGACAACGCACCGGCGCCACGTTGCTTCTCATTACCCATGATCGAAATCTAGCGGCTCGCTGTGACCGACAGGTTCATTTGTCCGACGGGTGCGTGGAGGAGGCCGTTCGGGTGTAGGGCCGCCACGTATGGCGAGAACGCCCTGGGCGGCGCGCCGTCCCAAGCCGCTATGTCGTCGTTGCGGAAAGCGATAGGGATGCGGCGATTTCGCCAATGACCGGTGTGGCACTACCTACCTTGGCATGGCCTTCCTTGGCCGAGCCGTGGTCGCTCAGATCCATTTGGCCTGGACATTGTCGACATACGATCCAGACTGCTGCTCGGCGCCGGCAATACCGGCCGAGAGCGACTACATGCGCCCCGTCAGCCTTGGCGCACTGACAGAAGGAAACGGAATAATGCGGCAGATGGTCATGGTCGGGTTCCTGCAGGCGCAGAACTGCACCACCCTGGCGAGCGCCTGGCGCCATCCGGAGGCCCGCGACGATTTCACCACCGCCGCGTACTACCAAAAAATCGGCCAGGTGCTGGAGGAAGGGAAGTTCCAGCTTGCCTTCTTCGACGACCGCCTCGCGATGCCCGACATCTACGGCGGCAACCCGGCCGAGGTCGTCGCCAACGGCGTCCGCGTGGTCAAGATGGATCCGGTCGCCACACTGATGGCGATGGGGTTCGGCACGAAATACCTCGGCATCGGATCGACCGCTTCCACAACTTACTACGAGCCGTTCGACGTCGCCCGCCGGTTTCAGACCGTGGACCACATGATCGGCGGCCGAGCCGCGTGGAACGTGGTGACCTCGGTCAACGATGGCGAGGCGCACAACATGGGCCGCGCCGTCCACATGGAGCACGACCTTCGCTACGACCGCGCCGACGAGTTCATGGAGATCGTGCTGAGCTGCTGGGACGGCTGGGAGGACGGCGCGCTGATCGTCGACAAGAAGACCGGTCTGTTCGCCGACCCGTCCAAAGTGCATCGGCTTGAATATAGCGGAAAGTTCCTGAACTCGTCGGGCACATTCACCGTACCCCGCAGCCCGCAAGGCCATCCGGTGGTCATCCAGGCCGGCGCCAGCTCACGCGGCAAGACGTTTTCTGCGCGCTGGGCTGAAACGGTGTTCGTCGCTTATGCCGACCTGGCGGAAGGCAAACACCAGTATGCCGATTTCAAGACCGAGGTGGCCCGCCTCGGGCGCGATCCTGACCTGACAACCGTCAATACGATCGTCTATCCGGTCGTTGCCGAGACACGCTCTGAGGCAGAAGACAAGATGGCACTGATCGAGTCGCTCTACAAAGAGGTCGATGGGTTGTCATTACTGTCCGAAGCGATGAACTTCGACTTCAAGACCAAGGGCATGGACGAGGCCTTCACCAAGGAGGAACTGGCCGGCATGTCCGGCATGCAGGCCATGCGCGACCGCGTGATGCGCGTCATCGGCCACAACCCGACCGTTCGCGACTTCCTGGAGGTCACCCGCCGCGGGCGCCCGCGCGAGTCCGTCGTCGGCAGCGGCAAGGACATAGCGGATTATTTGGAGAAGTGGTTCACCGAACCCGCGTGCGACGGTTTCGTCATCGCCGGCACCCACACCCCCGGAACTTTCGAGGATTTTGTCCACTTCGTCGTCCCGGAGCTGCAGCGGCGCGGCCTGTACCGCAAGGAGTACACCGGCGCGACTCTGCGAGAGAACCTGGGCCTGCCAGTGCCAAAGCGGGGGGCATGGCGGTTGGCGGACGCCGCCGACTAGGCGCTTCTCGTTGCCACGGCGTCGCGCGGGGTGATTCCACCTCAGTGGCGCATTCGGCCCGCCAACTCATCGCCCTGAGCGGGTCAACGTACGGGCGGCTGAGGTGCTGGTCGGACGATTCAGCTTAGGCAAAACCCTAGGTGGAAAAAGCTCCGGGGTCGTCTCGGCTGTCTAGACATTTTTCGCTACAAGGGGAACATGTTTGCCCTAGTGGTCGAATGCGGCTGTCAGATTAAATCCATAAGGAGCTCCTTGGCTTCTTTCAGATCCTTGGTGTCGAAGCCTTCGGTGAACCAGCCGTAGACCGGGGCGAGCAGCTCATATGCCTCTTGGCATTTGCCTTGGCTCCGCCACAGGCGCGCGAGGCTGGTCGACGTGCGGAGCTCCCACATTTTCGCCTGCTGGCGGCGCGCCCAGTCGAGTGAGGCGAGAAAGTTTCTTTCGGCACCTTCAAGGTCTCCCTTGAGCGAGAGCATCCAACCCTTGAGGCGGAGGACCTCCGCGGAGCAGAAGCGTTCCTCCCATCCTGGATGTTCCACTTGGACGATTACCTCGTCCATTAGATCCAGGGCATTGTCGACGTCACCGGTCAGCGCTATGGCTTCGGCCAGGAATGCTTTCAGGATTGGCATGCGGACCTTCCCGCCGCTCGCCTCCCAAAGCGTGATGCCGGCCCTGAGCGGAATAATCCCTTCGGCGACCCTGCCTCCGTGGATGAGGGACAGGCCGTATTCGCGGGGCGCATGCATCGCCCACAGCACGGGAAGGCTGTTCTCCCGACCAAGTCGCTCACATTCTTCGGCACGCTTACGCAGGTCGTCGTGGTCAAAGCGATGATCGAGCTCATGCGCCCCAATGGTCAGCGCCCATCCTAGGTCGAAGGGGTGACCGCGACGACGCGCGTGCGCATCTTTTTCATCGCTAAGCCGCGATGCTCGGTCGGGGTAGCCTAGTACCCAGGCGCAAATCGATCCGAAGATACCGGCTGAAGTTTTAGGATCTTGATTGAGGATGTCTGCAAGGTGGCGATACCTTTCGTCGTCGTAGAGGTCCAGCACCGTGTCGGCGTGAGCCGCAGCCCTGGTGAACTCGCCCGCCCAACAATAGCAAGTGCAGGCCAGTGTATGTCCCCCGATCAGCAGGTCGGCGTCGCCGGTCACCTGCCCCATGTCCAGATCTCTTGCGTCCATAGCAGGGACTCCCGTACGCGCCCTTGCGTCAGGACGTTGAGCGTCAGTCCCCAGAAGATCGGCGTCAGAACATCCAGGCGCCCAAGAGACTTCGCCAGGGCAAGGGCCGGATGCAGGCTAGTCCACACTTCCGGCGCGGGCCAACCTTTGAGCGCCAACCACGCCGTTCCAAGTCGGCTGCGCAGCCCCAGTTCGCTGACGTCTCGTTGCAGTGACCAAGCCAGGGCGGAGACGAGTTCAAGCCCCTGGTTGAGATGGGAGATGGCCTCGGTCAGCGCCATGCGTTTCGACGCCAGCTCGCCAGCGGCCTGCCAGAGCGGGATCGCGGGCTCGATGAGGCCCGCTTCCGTGAGGTGATGGGCCAGTACTTCGGGCTCAGTGGTCTTGACGTTGGGGAAACGCGCCTCGATCGCATCGGCGATCTTGGCGTGCAGCCCCTGCCTGCGGCTCTTGAGCAACGAGTTCGTAAGCCGCATCCTGCACCAGGGCGTGCTTGAAGGTGTAGATGGCGTCAGGCGGCGTGCCGCGAGGGAAGGCCAGTCCCAACTCGCTCAGCCGCACGAGTGCGTCGTCGAGTTGCACCTGAGGCATCGGCGCGACCGCGGCGATCAGCTCGTAGCTGAATTCGCGGCCAATCACCGCCCCGATCTGGGCGATCTCCTTGACCGGCATAAACCGATCCAGCCGCGCCATCAGCAAGTCCCGCAGCGTCGCGGGAATGGTGACGGCGCGAGCGGAGCCAGCGTAGGCGTAGTGATCGTCCGCCTCCTTCAGCTCGCCCAATTCGAGAATGGACTTGGTCAGCTCTTCGACAAACAGCGGCACGCCGTCGGTCCTGGTCAGGATCTGCTCAACCAGCGCCGCAGGCAGCGCCTTGCCGCCGGCCAGCGCGGAGACCATCGCCGCGCTTTGCGCCCTGGTCAGCTTGGACAGATTCAATGCGCCAACATGTCCGTGCTGCGACCAGCGCCCCTGAAAATCCGGTCGGTGGGTCAGCACGACCAGCAGCGGAACGTTTCGTGCGCGGTCGATCAGCAGATCCAACACCTCCAGCGTGGTCGGATCGGCCCAGTGTGCATCCTCGAACAGCATTACGCTGGGCTGCCGGCGCGCTGCCGCTTCAATGAGATCGACCAAGCTTCGCAGCGTCTCGTCCTTGTGCTTCTGCGGCGTCATCGGCAGCGCCCCGTAACGCGACTCGCAGGGGATCGACAGGATGGAAGCAACGAACCGGACGTCAGCGAGCGGGCGGCCGTACCGGGTGACGATCAGTGCTTCCAGCTTGTCGAGTTTCGCGTCCGCGGGTTCGTCCCAGGCAAGCTTCAGTGTGCGTTCGAAATTGTCGATGAAGGGCCAGAAAGCGCTGTTCACGTAATAGGGCGAGCACTGGAAGCGCATTGCTTGCACGTCCAGCCGCTGGCGCAGTGCGTTCAAAACACGGCTCTTGCCGATCCCGGGTTCGCCCGACAGCAGTACTACTTGGCCCTCGCCGCCCCTCGCCTGCGACCACCGGCGCAGCAGCAGATCCAGCTCTTCGTCGCGGCCTACCAGTGGCGTCAGCGCACCACCGCCGCGACTGGCATCGAAGCGGCTTTCCGTCTCCAAGGCACGTTCTACTCGCCACGCGTGAACCGGCTCCGCGATCCCTTTCAGTTCGTGTTCGCCCAGATCGGTCAGTTCAAACCCATTGCCAACCAATCGGCGGGTCGAGGCGGCGATGACAATCTGGTCGGCGGCGGCCAGTCCTTGCAGACGCGCGGCAAGATTAGGTGTGCTGCCCACAGCCAGCTTGGACTGGCCGCCCACACCGGCCTGTTCGCCAACGACGACTGAACCGGTGGCGATGCCGATATGGACCGACAAGCTTTCGGTGGACGATGCCAGCTTGACGCTATGAACGATCTCCAAGGCCGCATGGAGGGCGCGCTCGGCGTCTTCTTCGTGTGCAGTAGGCCAGCCGAAATAGGTCAGGATCCCGTCACCCACGTAACGAGCAACAAACCCGTCGTAGCGCGCGATCACATCGCCGCAGAGGGTTCGATAAGCGTGCAACAGGTCGCGCAACTCCTCCGGGTCGAGCTTTTCACTTAGCGCCGTCGAACCCACCAGGTCGCAGAACATCACCGTAAGCTGACGCCGTTCGCCGCCCGTTGCCGCGCCGATCGAGCTAACCAGATCGGCCCCCGGCGTTGGCGCCGGTGGGTGCTCCCCAAGCGCGGCAATAGCATCAAGTAGCTTGCGCCGGTGGCCAACTTGCGTGACGCCGATGTCCTTCAGATCATCGCGGGTCAGCCGCGCCAGTACCGCGTCATCAATCGCGTTGTCGCGGAACGCGGGTTCATACTGCTCCAACCCTAGGCTTCGCAGCCAATCTGCGATATCCATGCGCCGCCTCGATCCCAGACGGCAGCATGATGGTCGCCACGTCGGAAACTTTCTAGTCCAGCATAGAAGGGTTCCGAAACTCAGAGCCGCCCCGGACATCCGCCATCAGGTGACAAACAGGGGCTGACCGAAGCCTACTGCGCGAAAAACATCTCGGTCAGAATGTAGTCGAATGCCAGGATCAGGATCGAGGCAGTGACCACCGCCATCGTCGTGGCCGACCCCACGCCCTGGGCTCCCCCCTTGCTGTTGTAGCCCTGGTAGCACCCCATCAAAGCGATCAGAAACCCGAACACCGCGGCCTTCACCAGACCCGACACAACGTCGTCCATCTGCACAAAGTTCACCGTGTTCGTCACATAGACGTCCGCATTGAACCCCAGCTTGAGCGTGGAGACGATAAACCCACCCATAACCCCCAGCACATCGGCGATCACCACCAACAGCGGCAGCGCGATGATCCCCGCCAGCAACCGAGGCGCCACCAAATACTTCATCGGATTGGTAGACAGCGTGGACAGTGCGTCGATCTGATCGGTCACCCGCATCGTGCCCAGTTCCGCCGCCATCGCTGCGCCGACGCGGCCAGCAACCATCAGTCCGGCCAGCACCGGCCCCAGTTCCCGCGTCACCGACAACACCACCAGATTGGCTACCGCCCCCTGAGCGGAAAACCGCGCAAAGCCGGTGTATGACTGCAACGCCAACACCATCCCGGTGAACACGGCCGTCAGCGCCACCACAGGCAAACTGAAATACCCAATCTCCAGGAGCGCTCGCGCAAACAAGCGCCCGTAGAACGGCGGACGCAACAGGTGCGACAGCCCCTCCAGCCCAAACAGCGCCAGCGAGCCGGCACCTCGGCACAAGCCAATTGCCGCTCGGCCAACGGCCGCCAGCAGATCCAAAAATCTGTTCACGCTGTTCGATACACCCGATGAAAGCGGCGGCCCAGGGACGTCAGCACCTCATATCCATTCGTGCCGCCCGCTTCAGCGACTTCGTCAGGCGACAGATGCGGGCCAAGAACCTCCAGCCAGCAACCCGGTTGCACGGCGGGATGGTCGGTCACATCGAACGTGGTGAGGTCCATGGATACGCGCCCTACCAGCGGAACGGGGGAACCGTCAAAGCGAGCCGATCCTCGTCCAGACAGGCTGCGGTGAAAACCATCAGCATACCCCAGCGCCGCCGTCGCAATCCGGCTCGGCCGCGCGGCGGTCCAGGTGGCATTATAGCCGACCGAAGTCCCCTCCGGCACCTCTCGCACCGCCAGGACCCGCACGCACAACCGCACGACCGGCTGCATCGAATTGGGGAGCCCCGGCGTTGGATTGATGCCGTAAAGCGCGGCACCCGGCCGAGCGAGATCGGAGCCGAAGGCCGGCCCCAGGAAGATGCCCGAGGAATTCGCCAGGCTACACGGCACCGGCGGCAGCATCGCCCGAGCCGTGTCGAAGCGCCGCCGTTGAAGCGCATTGATCGGGTCGTCCGGCTTTTCCGACGACACAAGATGCGACATCACATAGCGGATCGTTAACCCTTCCAGCCAAGTATGATCCTCAGACAGGACAGCCACCTCCCCCGGCGACAGACCAAGCCGGGACATCCCGGTATCGACCTGCAGGATCGCGTCGCGGCCGCGCCCGCCCCAGCGTGCGACCTCGTCCAAGGATCCCAGTACCGGCGTTAGATCGTGAGTGACGCACTCCTCCTCGGTGCCTTGGATCAGACCGCCCAGGACTCCCAGCATCGCACCGGGCACGACGTCTCGAATCGTCAGCGCCTCGTTCAGGTATGCGACGAAGAAATGCCGGCACCCCGCCCGGTGCAGCGCGGCGGCGACTTGTCGTGCTCCCAGCCCGTAGCCATCGGCTTTGACAACGCCCGCGACCGGACCCGAGGGGTGACGGGCACACAATGCCTGCCAGTTTGCAACCACGGCCCTCAGATCGATTTCAAGGACCGCCTGGTCACCCGTCATAGTCGGAATGGATCAGGTCCAAGTCGCCGAAGCGGGTAAATTCACCTTCGAAGAGGAGCGGGATCGCGCCCGTGGGACCATGTCGCTGTTTGGCGATGATCAAATCGGCACGGTTGTGGGCTTTCGCCATCCGCTGCTGCCATTCCTCCATCGCCGCATGGTATTTTTCGCCGTTGCCGTCGAACGCGATCTCCTTGGGCATCTTCTGTTCAAGGTAATATTCGTCGCGGTAGACAAACATCACCGCGTCAGCGTCCTGCTCGATCGAGCCGGATTCGCGGAGGTCCGAAAGCTGCGGCCGCTTGTCGTCACAACTCTCCACCTGGCGCGAGAGCTGTGACAGTGCCAGCACCGGGGCGGCCAGTTCCTTCGCCAGCGCTTTCAGGCCTTGGGTGATCATGCTGATTTCCAGCACGCGGCTTTCCGGTTTGGTCCCCGCGGCTGGACGCATCAATTGCAGGTAATCGACGACCACCAACGCCAGCCCCTTAGTGCGTTTCAATCGCCGGCAGCGCGTGCGCAGGGCCGACATGGTGATTGCCGGCGTGTCGTCGATCTGAATCGGCAGCGATGCAATCTCGCGCGACACCTGGACGAATTTGTCGAAATCCCTCTGCCCAATATCGCCGCGGCGGATACGGTCGCCGGAAATCCGAGCTTCTTCGCTCAGCAAACGGGTGGCAAGCTGTTCAGCGCTCATCTCCAGCGAGAAGATCGCGACGGTTGCCTTGGCGACCCCGTTCGGATCCTTCAACCGAGCCTCGACTTGCAGGGCCTTGGCGGCGCCGAACGCGATTTTGGTGGCTAGCGCGGTCTTCCCCATCCCGGGACGCCCGGCCAGGATTAGCAGGTCCGATGGATGCATCCCGCCCATTTTGCCGTCGAGATCACGCAACCCGGTTGTCAGGCCGGAAACGCTGCCGGCGCGGCGGAAGGCTCGCTCCGCCCCCAGGATCGCGTCGGTCAGCGCCCGCTCGAAGGTGATGAACCCGCCGCTGGTTCCGTTGTCAGCGGCCAGGTCGAACAGTGATTGCTCGGCGGCCTCGATCTGCTTTTCACCATCCAGTTCGGGGTCGGCGCCAAAGGCGTTGTTGACGACCGTTTCGCCGATGTCGATCAACTGCCGGCGCATCCACGTGTCGAGAACCGCCTTCCCGTAATCGCCCGCGTTGATGATGCCGATCATGGCGGTCAACAACTGGGTCAGGTAGGCGGTGCCGCCCACTTCTTCGAGGATGCCGGCATGCTCGAACTCCGCCTTCAGGGTCACGGCGTCGGCGAGTTGCCCAGCCTCCACGCGGCGGGAGATCGCCTGATAGATGCGGCCGTGGATCGGGTCGGCGAAGTGTTCGGGGGCCAGGAACTCAGAGACCCGCTCGTAAGCCTTGTTGTTGGCAAGCAGCGCACCGAGCAGCGCCTGCTCCGCCTGGACGTTAGAGGGAGGGAGACGCTGGGAAAGGCCGAAGAGCGGCGAGTCGATGGTGTTCACTCAGGCATCGTAGCGCAGGCTGAGGACTGTGCGCACTGAGTTACAGCATGTTGTGCTGTGGATAGCGGGTGCAAGTTTGGAACAAGTGCGGGCAGACCAGGGAATCGGCCGTCTACGGTGTCATGGGGCTCGTAGAGGGCGTCCCATCCGACGTGAACCACGGGTCAGCTCGGTTTGCTATGCCCGCCATACCGGGATTTCGCGGGCCTCCTAGCCTCGCGTCCATCCACCGACGTTGTGATCCGCTTAACAGTCTGGAGACCCTCGCTGATCATAAGACGTAGCGGGGCACCAATGGACGGCCGGTTTGTTCTCAGCGCTGCGAAGCGATCGGCAGGTCGCCTCGCGACTTCGGGACACCTAGCTTCCGCCTGGCGCATGAGCAAAGTGCTGCCGCGATCGACCGCGCAGGAGAAAATTACCAATGGCAGCCTCGCTGTTTCGTATGGAAGCTGTTGAATTCCAACGCACCCGCGCCTGGGCCGGAGCCACGACCCCGCCGCCCATCGCCACCTGGCTGCTAACTATCTTCTTCGCCGCATCGATTACCGGCGCGATCCTGTTCCTCGCCCTTGGTAGTTACGCGCGCAAGGAAACCGTTCCGGGATATCTAACTCCAGTGACCGGCATCGCCAAGGTATCGCCCTCTGCTCCCGGCGTTGTCGCCGAATTGTTCGTTGCGGACGGTGACCCGGTCCAGGCCGGGCAGCGCCTCCTGCTGGTGCGTTCGGAACGGCACGGCACCCAAGGTCAGGCTGTCGATGCCTCGGTTATTGACCGGCTGGAGGCCAAGCGAACCGCCATCATCGAACGCATCGAGATCGAACAGCGCACCGCCGACACCCAAAAAGACACGTTATCCACTGCGCTCGCCGGGCTGGAGGCGGAAGTCGGGACAATGGCCGAGTCGTTACGGACCCAGCGAGAACGAGTGAAGGTCGCACACGATCAGGTCGAGTCGGTTCGTCCCACCGTCGCGCAGGGCTTTACCTCGATGACCGAATTCCGTCGTCGCCAGGATGGCGAACTGTCACAGCAACAGGCCGCTACGGATCTCTATCGCCAACTATCGACAAAAGCAGTCGATGTTCGGGAGAAACGTCAGGCCCTGACGGAGCTGGAAGCGAAGACCGCGGACAATCTGGCGGTGCTGCGGGCCGCTGTCGCCGATGCCGAGGCCGCGATCGCCGAGGCTCGTGGCAAGCAAGGCTATGTCGTGTCCGCGCCTGTGTCCGGCCGCGTCAACAGCCTGCAGGCATGGGTGGGCATGAATACCGATCCCGGTGTCCCGTTCATGTCCATCGTGCCCGACAATGCACCGCTGGAGGTGACATTGCTGGTGCCAGTCCGAGCGATCGGGTTCGTCACGCGGAACCAGCAAGTGAATGTCGCATTCGACCCGTTTCCGTTTCAGCGGTTTGGCTTCCACCGGGCGACAATCATTTCTGTCTCGAATACGTTGCTGAAGCCAGGTAAGTCGGCCGCACCCGTCGCGCCGAAGGAGCCGTCCTATCGCGTGACAGCGCGCCTCGAGCGTCAAACCGTAACCGCCTACGGCAACGAAGTCGCGCTGCGGTCTGACACGACCCTCAGGGCCGACATCGTCTTCGATCGCCGCGGCCTGATCGAGTGGCTGTTCGACCCTCTGCTGAGCGCGCGCGGCAGAATGTAGGCGGAAACTCCAGGTGGAGGCGACAGCATGACCCATAATCTGACAATCAATTCCTGGGGCGGTTCGCGCGTCCCGGATATCCGCCAGGCTGAAGCCGCCGAGTGCGGATTGGCGTGCCTCGCGATGATCGCCGGATATCATGGACGGCACATGGATTTAGCCACATTGCGACGGCGGCATCCGATATCCGTTCGCGGCGCATCCTTGCGCAACGTTATGTCGATGGCCACGGAACTGGATCTCGCGGCGCGGCCGCTGCGTCTGGGCATCGAGCATCTGCGGGAGTTGAAGACGCCGGCGATCCTGCATTGGGAAATGGATCACTTCGTTGTCCTGCGACACGTATCGCGGCATGGCGTCGACATCCAGGACCCCGCTACTGGCGCGCGGCATTATTCCTACGCTGAGGTCGGCCAGCACTTTACCGGCGTAGCACTGGAGCTGACGCCGACCCAGACATTTTCGAAAGCCTCCGAACGGTCTCGAACACGGCTGAAGGACATCCTGATATGGCCGAGAAGTGCCTGGCTGTCGGTGACGCAGGCGCTGCTGCTGTCTGTGCTGCTCCAGGCCTAGGTCATTGCGAGCCCGTTCTATATGCAGATTGCGATGGACGAGTGATGCAGGACGACCAACTCCTGTCCGGATCCGTTGCTGACAACATCTGCTGCTTCGACGAGGCGTTCGATGTGGAGTGGATGCAGGCCTCGCCATGACGGCCGGAATCCATGACGAGATCATGCGTATGCCAATGGGGTACAACAGCCTGATCGGGGATATGGGCACGTTTCTTTCCGGTGGCCAAAAGCAGCGCGTGGTGCTGGCCCGAGCGTTGTATCGCCGGCCGCGTATCCTGTTCATGGACGAGGGAACATCACATTTGGACGTCGCCCTAGAATCCAAGTCAACAGCACCATCAAGGCGCTCGGTCTTACACGGATCATTATCGCCCATCGGCCCGAGACAATAGCGTCGGCTTCACGCGTGTTGACGGTGCGGCAAGGTCTGGTGGTTGATCCTCATCTTCCAGAATTGAGTGAGCGGAGAGATCTCTGCGCGGTTCAGAGCGTTCTTCTGTAATCGGGGGGACCAAGTCAATCTACCCGGCGGGGTGCAGCGGCGGTCTGTTCAACGCTGACAGCGCGCCTGGACTGAGTCTAATCTGCAACAGTGTGCGTCCAAAGTGAGGTGACTGACGTGACTGACAACAAGCCGGATTTCGAATCGGAAAATGTCTGACTCCTAGGGCGGCAACCGAAGTCGGGGGTTGCCGTGGCTGGATTTGGACCGTTGCTGGATTTGTTGGCTGAAGTTCCCGACCCGCGTCGGGCTCAGGGAAAACTCTACAGCCTGCCCTACGTGTTGCTGTTTTCTATTCTTGCCATCGTGACGGGCTGCAATTCGTCCCGTGGCGTCGTCACCTTCATCGACGTTCATCGTCGCAGGCTGAACGAAGCGTTCGGTCTTACGTGGCGTCGAGCGCCCGCGCACACGGCCATCCGCTATATCCTCCAGCGGCTCGATCCGGCTGCGGTAGAGGCCAGTTTTCGTCGCCATGCGGCGCTGCTTCAGGCGGCGCGCGCAACCTCCGGGCAAGGCAGCATCGCGCTGGATGGCAAGACCCTGCGCGGCAGTTTCGACAAGTTTCGTGACCGTGCCGCCGCCCAGGTGTTGAGTGCCTTCGCGACCGATACGGCGCTGGTACTGGCGCATATCGATATCGCCGAGAAGTCAAACGAGATTCCGGCGGCTCAGAAATTGCTCGCCGAGCTCGGGCTGGCCGACGGGGCAATCGTCACGATGGATGCTCTGCATTGCCAAAAAAAACTATGTGGACGGCCCCCGAGGTGGCAAGCCCTTGCGCACTTTGCCGAAGCGCCTGATTCCATCCCGACCTGGGGGCACCAAACAGAACGAGCCGAGAGACTTCAAGATGGCCGTCTCGTGCTGTCCGGTGGCCCTTGAAGCCGGGTCAATTCCTATGAGCGCTGAGGAAGCGTGTCTTGCAGCGCCACCGATGAGCGCCGTCAGTCCCGTCCGAAGCCTTTTGGCAACTGGACCGCCTGAAGATCTTCAACATGACTGCGCAGCTCCAGCACGACATCGAGCGCTTCCGCAGTCGCGCTGTCTTCCAGGCTGGAGGGCAGGTTGTCCCGCCACTCCTGAAACTGGTCCAGCAGGGTGTCCGCCAAGTCTGCACCGCGTCAGCCCACCGTTCCGGTCGACTGCGCCGATCGGCAGGGCGACGGTGTCGGACAACCACCGGCGGCTTCATCGGCGCAGCCGCGGCAGCAACCTTGCGCCGCGCCCTGCAGGCCGCGGATCGCTCGGCGGGGGTCGCGGCGCGATCGCCGCGGGGTGGTGGTCCTGGCATCCGGGCTTGATATCCCGTGACGCGTCACGAGTGCAATGGACTGGCGTTCCCTCTCATGAAGCGCTGAGCGACGTGGGTGAAAGATCCGGTCAGGTGCGCCCTTATGTCCGGCCTGTCGCGCGGTACTTGCCGCTGGCCATCATGGGTGTACGCATGCGTGTCAGGCACCAATCTTTCGGGCGTGCTCGGGGCACAAATTTTTTTCCGGTGTCGCCTGAACTGTTCTGATCACAGTTTTTCCCATCACGCTGGTCAGCGCCTGCTGCCGGATCAGTCGGACTCGCGCCCGACGCCCACCAGCTTGCCTGGGAACGTCACGCCGCGACTTCCGCCGCGGCCGCAATTCGTCCCTTGGCCTGGTAGACTTCTTTGCGCGTCATCAACGCCCAGGCGATGCGCGCCATTTTGTTCGCCAGCGCCACCGTCACCAGCCTGACGGGACGCCGTTCCAGAACGCCTCGGGTCCATGCCCCAACAGCACTGTTCCATTGTTCGGCCCGGTAAACCATCGACGTGGCGCCGAGGACCAGCAATTTACGGATCTCCCGGTTGCCGGCTTTGGTAATCCGACCGAGGCGGGTCTTTCCGCCGGTGGAATACTGTCGTGGCACCAGCCCGAGCCAGGCGGCGAAATGGCGTGCGCTTTTGAACACGCTGATGTCGACGACCGTTGCTACAATCAGCGACGCGGTGATCGGGCCAATGCCAGGGACCGTGAGCAGGCGGCGTGCGGTCTCATCTTGCCGCGCGTGAGCGACAATCTCCGCTTCGAGTGCCCTGATACTTTCAGCCAGTGCGCGGCATTGGTCGAATAATCCCGTGAACACCCGACGCGCCTTCTCCGGGAAGGCCTTATCCGCGTTGACCAACGTCAAAAGCTCCTCGAGCCTGTCGATACCCTTTGGGACGGTCAGGCCGAATTCCGTCGCCAGGCCCCGCATCGCGTTCGCCAGCATCGTCTGTTGCTTGACCAGTAGGGATCGCGCCGAATGCAAGGCCAGGATCCCTTGCTGCTCAATGCTTTTGATCGGCACGAAAATCATGTCAGGCCGCGATGCGGCTGTGCACAGTGCTGCCGCATCGGCCGGGTCGTTCTTCTTGCCCTTTTTCACGAAGGGTCTGACTGCCTCGGGTGCGATCAGTTTCACTTCGTGTCCAAGACTGGACAGGATCCGCGCCCAGTGATGGCCTGCGCCGCACGCCTCCAGGACGACGGTGCAAGTCTCCAGCTTCTCGAAGAACGGGATCAGTTCACTCCTTCGCAGCTTGCGCTTGATCTCCGCCTTTCCGGTCTCATTGACGCCATGGACTTGAAAGACGGACTTGGCGGTGTCCAGGCCGATCATGGTAATGCTCATTGCGGGCGGTTCCCATTCTACAGGTTGTCACGACCCGTACTCTGGCACTCTGATGCCGTTGGGGCCGTCCACCCCATCTTTCGAGGTCGCGGCCGAGGCCAATACTGCGCTGATCGTCCAGGTCAAGGACAATCAGCCGGCGCTGAACCAGAAGATACAGGAAATCGCATCGACAACGGCCCCGATCGAAGCGATCGGCAGTCGTACCAAGGGCCGCAATCGCGACGAACGGCGCATCGTCACCGTCTTCGATCCGGCCGAAAAACTCGCCAACACAGAATGGCATCCGTACGTCGCGGCGATCGTTCGCGTCGAACGCAAAGTGTTCACCCGCATCGTGTCGAGTGGCCTGTGGGACTGGTCCACCGAGACCGCGTTCTATGTCTCGAACACAACGCCCACCGCTGTGAACGCAGCCGATGCCATTCGCGGCCATTGGAAGATCGAAACCACATCCCACTACGGCCGCGACGTTACATTCGGCGAGGACAAATCACGTATCCGTAGCAACCCCGGCGTGTTTGCTCGTCTCCGCAGCTTCGCCTTCAACATCCTCAAGTCAAGCAAGACCAGCACCCTCTGCCAGGACCGCTACCGCGCCGCTCTGGCGGGCATCGATAACCTGCTTGAAGTCCTGGCCATTCCATAGCGTTGAACAGCCTTGAGGTCTCAGGTAGTTAGTGAAACCCGGAAGGTGGCGCGGCGATACGCCTAGCCGCGCTCTCGCCTCGCGCCGGTCGCCCTGGACCTCGAGGCCATCCTGTCGCAGCAGAAGATGCACTGGTCTCCGAGAGGCGCTCACTTGATGCTGAAAGTACGAACCGCCGTCATGAACGGCACGCTCGACCGGGACTTTGCCATCGCCGATCGCTGCGCCTGCCGGCCATTTCGGCGAGCGGCCTGACTACCCCCACATTCTGGACGGTCTCCATGCCTACAAACGGACAGTCAGTGATCGGCGTCCGCGGTCAGTGCTCTGTCTCGCCCCGTCGTTGTTTGATGCGACGGACGTCCACCGCCGTCGGATGCCGGCGAGGATCAGCTTCGCCGAATATCGTGCCCTTGCGGAGCTTCTGCGAATAGGTGGTCGGCAGGCTCTCGACGAAAGCCACCCGGCCCGGAATCTTGAAGTAGGCGAGCTTCTCGACCGCAAATCGGGCAAGCGCATCTGCCAGTTCCGCCCCCGCCGTGAAGCCCGCTTTCAGAATCACGCAGGCATAAACCTCCTCATCCCGGAGCTCATCCGCGACCGGGATGACCGCGACCTCGCTCACGGCCGGATGCGTGCGCAGCGTTGCCTCCACCTCGCCCGCCGAGATGTTTTGCCCGCTGCGGCGGATCATGTGCTTCTTTCGATCGACGAACACCAGACCGCCTTGCGTCTCAGCTAGGATGTCGCCGGTATGGAACCAACCATCCTTCCAGACGGCTCCAGTCGTCTCGGGGTCTCGAAAATATTCCTTGAGGAGACCACGCCGCGGATCCGGACCCGAACGGCGCACACGCAGCTCGCCCGGGGTGCCTTTGGGTTGGGGACGCCATCCTCATCGATGAGCTGGTAGTCAAGCCCTGGCATGGTGCGACCAACGGAGCGGGTCTGGCCGTCCCGTTCCGCCGAAGTATCGAACGAGCAGACGCCAATCTCCGACATGCCGTAGATCTCGACAAGCGTCAGTCCGAAGCGCTTCTCAAACGCGACGCGCAGGGCAGGATCTACGCCCGCGCCAAGGCCGAAACGGACCTTGTGACGCCTTTCGATCGGCTCCTCGGGCCGCGCCATTAACACAGGCGGAATAATCCCGAGGTAATGGATCATCGTTGCCTCTGTCGCGACGAGATCGGCCCACCAACTCGACGGATGGAAGCGATCCGGAAAGATCATGCAGTTGCGCGACAAAATCATCGCCGGATTGGCGATCGCAAGGCCGTTCGCATAGAACAGCGGCAGTGGATTATAGAGCCGCTCTGCACCGTGCTCGACTGTCATCGTTCCTTCCGCAGAAAGATACCGCTCGGCCGCGAAGTAGAAATACTCGTTGTTGATGATGCAGCCCTTGGGCATGCCCGTCGTGCCGGATGTGTACATCAGAACGCTTTCGGACTCGCGCCCAGGCGGGGTGTTCCTACTTGGCCGCACGGCGTCCGCGAGGGTGTCCGCGAAGACTGTCGCATCGGTGACCGGGATGCGCCGGCCCAGCGACTTCACCACCTCGTGCATCGCTGGCATGTTGTGTGGCAGGGAGACGATCAGATCAACTTCAGAATGGCCGAGCACGTAGCCCAGGTCGTCATGCCGGTACTCAGGGTTCAGCGGCACGACCCAGCATCCCAGAGCATTCAGCGCCAGGAAATGCAGCATGAATTCGGGCCGGTTTTCCAGCACCAGTGAGACGCGGTGGCCGTGCCCGTAGCCCGCTTGCGTGTAGCGTTCGATAAGCCGGGTGACACGCTCGGCGACTTCACCATAGCTCCACAGGAGACCCTCAGGATCATACTCGCGCATCGCCCGCGGCGGGGTCGCGAGGCAGGGCAATCCAGGCCGCGTCCGCGCCGTATCGGCAACCGCCGCCCACAGCGTCGGGAGGTCCATCAGTCCTGTCATGCGCCTCGCTCCCACTTCGCCTATGCCGGCCGGAAGTCCACGACCGGTTGGCCATTCTTGTCTGTTCCGAACACCGGCTCGACCGTCAGGCCGATCCGCAATTCGGCCGAGCCGCCATCGACAATGTTGGTAATCAAGCGGATGCCCGGCGCGTCGGCGAAGATCACCAGCGCCACGACCTAAGGCAGCGTGTGCACACGGGATTTGTCGAATGGGTGCAGCACGCGCGTGAAGCTGAAGATCTCGCCGCGCCCGGCGATCGGGCGCCATGTGATATCGTGCCCGCGACAATGCGGGCAGCGCGGCATCGGATACCAATGGAACTGACCACAGTGCCGGCAATACGGGAACGCCAGCCGTCCGGCACCCGTATTCTCGAAGAAGCCGGCAAACTCGGGTGGCGGGGAGTCAGTCGCGGGCTCAGTCATCGATGATCGCGCCCCAGGATCATGACACCGTAGTCGGGATTGGACAGGCCGCCGACGAGCCCGATCTCGGCGTCCTTTACCTGTCCGCTTCCGGCCTCTCGCCGCAATTGCCGGACGGCCTCCACCACGTGCTCGACGCCGAGCAGATAGCTGTGTGAGAGGAGGCCGCCGTGCGTATTTAGCGGCAGTCCGCCGTCGATGCCGATGCCCCGTTCTTGCAGGAACGCCACGCCCTCACCGCGCTTGCAAAAGCCGATGTCCTCGATCTGTAACAGGCACGATATGGTGAAGCAGTCATAGACTTCGGCAAAATCGACATCATCGAGCATGATGTCCGCCTGCCTGAGTGCCCTGTCAGTCGCTATCCGAGCACCCGGGATGCGCATCATACCGCCAGGTTGGGTAAACGCGTCGTCGCCGGTGATGGGCTCGCTGCCGAAGCCGCTGCCCAGCACACGGACAGGTGGTTTCGCCAAATCACGGGCTCGTTCAAGGTTCGTCATGACGAAGGCACAGGCCCCGTCGGTAATCAGGCAGCAATCCGCCACACGCAGCGGATCCGAGACCACGCGCGAGGCAAAATAGTCGTCATAGGTCAGTGGGCGCGTCATCTGCGACAGCGGATTGAGAAGCGCGCTCCGCCGCTGCTCGACGGCGATCAGCGCCAGGTCACGCTCCGTCATGCCGTATTCGTGCATGTACTGCCGTGCCCAAAGAGCGAAGTATTGGGGCTGACCCGTAAAGCCATAGGGCTTCTCGAACGCCATCTTGGCCGCGTAGAGATCATGGAATCCGTACGGCCCGGAGACGCGCGTGCCCCAATCGACCCCGAAATAGTATACGACGGTAGTCGCAAGGCCGCTGGAAATCGCGAGCTGGGCTTGAATCGGGGCAGCTGCCGTGCCAGCGCCCCCAAAGGACATGCCGCCATCATAGCCGCGCTGGAAACCGAACTGCGCGGCCACCCAGTCGCGCGGCACGGTCGTCGGCATGACGAGTTCCATCGCTGATGACTCCGTCGACCGCACCGGGGTCCAGGCCCGCATCGGCAAGCGCCGCCTCGATAGCTTCAACGACAAGGGCGCGCAGTCCTTTACCGGATCGCCGCACCGGACGAGTGTCGCCGATGCCGACTATGGCAATGGGTTCCAGGAGCATTAATATCCGTCCGTGGCACCGACCATAGCTTGCGGATAAAAGGCGGTGTCACGGCATAGCAAGGGTCACTAGGTCTGGCAAGGCGACGCCTGCAGCCATTTAGCGCGAGAGCATTCAGAATTCTGGGGTGCTGGCGAGGTGCGGCTAGGTTCAAGGCTCACGGGAAGAGAGTGGGTATGGTGGCCAAGCTGGTGTCTCGGGTGAAGTTGGTGGCGGAGCTTCGGCCTGGCGTTGTGACGAAGACTAAGGTCCCCCGCATCGAGCGCGACGAGTAAGCCGGCTTGACTGACCTGGGACTTCGGCTCGCTGAGACGAAGCAGTTGACAGCGGGCTTCAAGGCCGAGATCGTTCCGGCGCAGGGTGGTCGCGGTCGGCGAGCAGCGTCGCTGTTGTTCGTTTTGCGGGCGCCGATTGGCCAGCAAGGGCTATGAGGTGGACCCCATCGGTTGGACAGGAATCGGGGTGACCTAAGGGAGAGTCCCGCCGTGTTTCCAGTGCCCCTCCCGATCCGAGGGGGCGTCGAAGGATCAATACAGATCCTACTCTATACTGAGCAATACATCAATACTTTGTTTTCCTGATGTTGTAACTGTGAGCATGTGGGCAACGCCGGAGCGTCGCGTAGTGAGGCGGAGGGGTTATCCACATACTCATAGGCTGCGCCGGCGAAAACCGTACGCGGCGCCCGGTAGCCCAGCGCCTGATGCGGCCGCTCCTCGCTGTAGAACGAGAGCCATCCGCCGATGCCCCGGCGCGCCTCGATCACCGAGCCATACGCCTTGATGAAGGTGAGTAGCGCAGGGCATCGCAGCCCCGCGCTCTCTCAGAACCGGACGTGAACCTCTCGATTCATCCGGCTCCCATCATCCGGCCGCTGGTCCCAGGGTCCAGTGGGCAAACATGGCCGGGTTGCGCCGCTTGAGCGAACGCAGCCAATCCCATGCCGCCAACGTGTGTCCCCGGAACCGTTTGTATTTGCGAGACACCCATCGCACGATGAAAGCATCAATCGTGCGGAGTTCCTCGCGAAGCTTCGAGGGGTAAAAGCGCCCATAGTAGCGCACCCATCCGGAGAGGAAGGGGCGCGCCCATCCGGCGATTTCGTCCAGCTCAAGATCGGTGCGCAGATGCAGTCGCCAGCGCCGCACCTCCAGCCGTATCCTTTTGGCAGCCTTGTCGCTGACCGCCGGGATGAAGCTGACAAAGCGCTTTTGGTTGCGGCCAACCGCCGACCTCGACCGAAACGTATAGCCGAGAAAGTCGAATGATCGCTCCGGATATTCCCCGGGACGATTGGCATCCTTGCAGTAGACGATCTTGGTCTTCTCCGGGTGCAGCCGTAGCCGACACGCCGCAAACCTCTGTTCCAGTGCCTGACGTAGCTCAAGCGCCCGCGCTTCGCTCGCGCAGTGGCAGATCACGTCGTCAGCGTAGCGTTCGAACGGGATGGTCGGGTATTCTCGTTGCATCCAGATATCGAACGCATAGTGAAGAAAGAGATTCGCCAGCACGGGACTGACAACAGCCCCCTGCGGGGTTCCGCTCTCACGGTCAACAAGGTTCCCATCCGGCATACTCACGGGCGCTCGCAGCCACCGTTCAAGGTAGAGCAGAACCCATGGGCAGTCCGTGTGCTGCCGCACCGCTCGCATCAGGAGGTCCCAATCGATTTCATCGAAGAAGCTCTTGATGTCGAGGTCGAGCACCCAGTCGTGGGCCCAGCAACGCTGCCGGGCTTTGACGAGGGCGTCGTGTGCCGACTTCCCTGGCCGATATCGATAGGAATCCTGGTGAAACGCCGGTTCCAGGATCGGCTCCAGGTGCCGCTTGACAACCATCTGGGCGATCCTATCAGCGACCGTCGGAATCCCAAGCGGCCGGGTTCCTCCAGTATCGCCTTTCGGGATGTCAACGCGACGCACGGGTGGCGGAAAGTAGCTTCCGGACGACATCCTATTCCAGATTCGGTAGAGGTTCTTACCCAGATCCCTATCGAAGTCCTCGAGGGACTGTCCGTCAACTCCAGCCGCCCCCTGGTTGGCCTTCACTTGCTTGTACGCTTCCCACACTTCGCGTTTGGCAACACTACTGTCCGGTTCGGTGAATGACATTTCCGTGGAATCCATTGATGCATAAAGCTTTCCGACAGTTCGTTGCTGGGGCGGATTTGAATGTCCGGTGGCTCTTCCCGACGATCTCGCGGGGAGGGCTTGGTCATGAACACCGGCAGGACGCTTTTCGCGCAGCTCATGGATTTTCTGCCTTGGAGCAGCCTCGACCGGATTGTCGCGCGCTACGGCGGCAACCGCGCCGTGCGCAAGCTGTCCTGCGCCGCGCAATATCAGATCATGGCGTTCGCCCAACTGACCTATCGCGAGAGTTTGCGCGACATCGAGGCCTGCCTGTCGGCGCAAGCGTCAAAGCTCTACCACATGGGGCTTCGCGAACCGGTCCGTCGCTCCACCCTCGCGGATGCCAACGAGTTGCGCGATTGGCGCATCTATGCCGAGTTCGCCCAACAACTCATCGCTCAGGCCAGATGTCTCTACGCCAGCGAAAGCCTGGGAGCAGAGCTGACCAACAGCGTCTACGCGCTGGATTCCACCACCATCGATTTGTGCATGTCGGTGTTCCCCTGGGCTCATTTCCGCTCCACCAAATCCGCGGTGAAGATGCATACGCTGCTCGATCTGCGTGGCAACATTCCCAGCTTTATCCATATCTCGAACGGCAAGCTGCACGATGTTCATGCGCTCGACATGCTGATCCCCGAACCCGGCGCGGTCTATGTGATGGATCGCGGATACATCGACTTCGCCCGCCTGCACACGCTGCATCAGGCGGGCGCCTTCTTCGTGACGCGCGCCAAGTCCAATCTGCATGCGCATCGGATCTATTCCGCGCCCACCGACCGAGCGAGCGGCGTGATCGCCGATCAAACCATCGCATTGGACGGCCCTCGTACCCGTCAGGACTATCCGGTGCATCTGCGGCGCATCCGCTTCCGCGACGCCGAAACGGCTAAGACACTGGTCTTCCTGACCAATCAGACCGCGTTGCCAGCATTGACCATCTGCGATCTGTACAAAAGCCGCTGGCAGGTGGAACTCTTTTTCAAGTGGATAAAACAGCATCTGCGGATCAAGCGGTTCTACGGCACTTCGGAAAACGCCGTGAAGACGCAAATCTGGATCGCCGTTTCGGTCTATGTGCTGGTGGCGATCGTGCGCAAACGGCTCAACCTGGAGGCGCCGCTCTACACATTGCTGCAGGTCTTTTCGGTGACGGTATTCGAAAAAATAGAGGTCCAGACTGCGTTCTCTCGTGAGGCCGACAGATCCGAAAACTTGCAAGACGAGAAACAACTGAATTTATTCGGATTTTGACCGGACAGTAGTGGTTTGGCAATACAAAACGGCTTTGCCCTATCCATGGCGGTCATCCCCTTGCGGGTTGTCACCGGGATAGAGCTGAATGACGACGCCCCTTCGGTCCGATCCCATTACAGAACCATCAATCCTACTATGGGCGCCCCCGCCCCTGTGCCCCGCATCGGTACTCAGACCCTCGCGGCTACTGACCGCTTGGGTTGCTTCCTTCACATCGGGACGACAGGTTCCTGCGTTGCTTACCGAAGCCTGTCTTGAAGTCACGCCGCCTTCATGCCGGACGCCAGTTGGGCCGTAAGCAGGCATCGCCCAACCCTTGCTCGCGGGATAGAAGTCCAGATCCCGATTTCGACGTCGGTTGAATACGTTACGACACGTCATCAGCGGTTTACTCGCGTTCGTCTCCTCAAGACCCACCTGACGGAATAGCTTCCGCCTTTTCCAGCAACGCTCACCACGAGGGCTCTTTACCCATGCAGCTTGTGGCGGTTTGAAGCCTGCCCCTGCAGGCCGACTTCGGGGGGCCGTCCCCCATCTCCGGTAAAGCCCCGCTTCGTCTTAAGCGGAGACGAAGCGTTCACAGCACACAACCTCTTCGTATTTCAGGCTTCGCCAAAGCCGCTCGATGAAGATGTTGTCCAGGAAACGCCCTTTGCCATCCATGCTGATCCGCACGCCCGCGGTTTCAAGCTCATCCAGAAACCCGGCGCTGGTGAACTGTACACCCTGATCGGAGTTGAAAATTTCCGGCCGGCCATGTTTGGCCATCGCTTCCTGAACCGCCTCGACGCAGAAGTCCGCTTCCATGGTGAGCGACAGACGCCACGACAGAACCCGCCGGCTGAACCAGTCCATCACCGCCACCAGGTAGACAAATCCCCGGGCCATCGGAATATAGGTGATGTCTGCACACCACACCTGGCTCGGCCGGTCAATGATCAGACCGCGCAAAAGATAGGGATACCCCTTGTGATCCGGATGACCTTGGCTGGTGGTCGGCTTTTGGTAGATCGCCTCCAACCCCATCACCCGCATCAGCCGCCGCACTCGTTTGCGGTTGATAACCAGGCCCTCGCGCCGCAACACCGCAACCATCCGACGTGATCCGTAGAACGGCGAGGCCAGATACAGCTCGTCCATCCGCCGCATCACCGCCAGATCATCCGGGTCAACCGGGGCCGGCCGGTCATACAGCGTCGAGCGCGCGATCTTCAGCAGCCGGCACTGCGCAACGATCGCCAGGACCGGGTCATCCCGGTCCACCCGCGCACGCCGGTCGGCCAGGCTCATGGCCCAGACCTTTTGCGAAAAAAATCCCGCTCCACCGTCAGTTGGCCGATCTTCTCATATAACGGCGCCATCTGAGCCTCGGCGGTGGCTTCACCGCCGTTGGGTGCGCCCTTGTTTGCCGCAAACAAACCCGCCGTTCCATCCAGCAGCGTTTTCTTCCAGGCATGGATTTGGCTGGCGTAAACGCCAAACCGGCTCGATAGCTCGGCCACCGTCCCTTCTTCCCGCACCGCCGCAAGAGCCACTTTCGCCTTGAATTCAGGACTGTGCTTCTTCCGTGTATTCGCCATGTCTCACCTTCGGCCAAGCGGCCGTCCCAAGGAGAGACGCTCCCTTAGCTACCTGTCCAGTTTCCGGGGGCCACCTCATTCCCCGTATTGCCGGGCAAGCGCCGTTCCTACGCCAGCCAATATAGGGACTTGATCCAAGGGCTAAGGGCGGTGCGACAGGCTTCGGCGGAGTCCCCGTAAAATCGGTTCCTGTGGGCTGGCGAAATCCAGTCCTCCCGATTGAATCAGAAGAAACTCGCATGACTTACAAAGTTCTAACCCGACCCCAACGACCGGGCATAGAGAACTGTCGCTATCCTCGTGAGCAAGCCGCCGCCCTTACCGCACATATCAAGGCAGGGATCGGCAATCGCCGCAAGTTCCAGCTGAGCCGATCCGAACCCCCGGCCGGCTCGCCGCCGATGCATAAGCCCTACAGGTGGGGAGGGGAGGTCGAAACCGAAAGCAAGGCATCGAAGAGACTTCTCCAGGTTCGCATCGGTCGTCGCGTTCTTGCCGGTGGGATTCCCCGCAAATGTCTTGAGTATGGCGGCATTGGCATAAGCGATGTTCGAACGCTGTTGGATTGGTTCTCGCGGGATTACATCGCGGTGAGTCGGTTACGCGGTAAGATTCGCGACAATGACCCGATCTATCAGATTATCGTCTTCGATGAGGCGGAAGCTGGGGTAAAAACGTCCGCAGTCGCAAGGAGACCCTGACGCCTGATCAAGGTACTACTGACTAGAATATACGATACATCATTCGGCAATCGGGTCGGACTTATCATTTGAATATAGTAATCTTTAAAATGATGCCGTATTATGATACATCAAGGAGAATTTGTATGACTTCCGATAATCTACTCGAAGGTGATCCCGATGACCTCAACTTGCCCCTCGAGCAAATTTCAGAAGAAATACATTACGACTATATGTATCAAAGCATCAAAAGGAGCACGATTCCGGCGAACAACGGCAACACTTTTGCCATGGGGCAAATATGGCACATGGAGGATGTTGACATGTGGTTTAACGACGCACGCTTTCGGGGAGAGGCGCATGATCCCATACCGTGTATAGAGGAACTGGTTGCTTTGGATGCTGCGGGGATCGCCTATACGCGTCACGGTGTGATCGGTTGGGAGCTTATCCCTTATGCCGATTATCAACCTTATATGACGGCGTTTATCGCCCTCGATGCTAAGGGCGTCGCCTATCTGCGTACACTCTGCTCTGCCGAGGCACATCGTTACGGTGTATGGCACGATGGCGAGATTCTCGAATTGCAGCACTTCAACGAAGCTGAGGTTGATCCAAACGCCCTCAGTTATCCCCTCATTTCAAATGACCTCGAAAAGTCCGCTGAACGAACGGCATTTTGATACGGTCTCGGCGAAGCGGGCCATAAGAGGGAATAGTCTTTGATCTGGCATGGTTGGGATCAGTTCGTAGAGCATGCAGCCTTGCCTGAACAACGAGTGAGTGCGGATCTTCGACGTGTTGGACTTAAGTAATCGATCCATACCGAGGCTTTCGCCGGCGGCGCCGAGCATTGTGAGCAGCACCATGGCGAATGCGTTGATGAGCAGCAACCGGTCGCGCCGGGTTGGTTCGCCGATGCGCGTGGCACCAAGCCCCATGCCGAACCGCAGATCCTTGGTATCGCGGAAGTTAGGCTCGATGGTCCAACGTTTGGCGTAATAGTTGACCTACATTGCGGTCGAGGCCTCGGCATTGCTGACAGCAAGACACCAAGGCTCCTTCATGGCTTTTGCGTGGACACAGACCACCGCACCGACCTTATAGGCGTGCGATGCGGTGACCTGCGCACCGCGCAGCTTGCGTGCCCGGCCCGACTTGCCCACCCAGTCGGCGGCCGGACGCGTCTCGCCGTCGGCATCGGTGACGTGAATATTGCCGCGAAATCGGATGACGTAGCCAAATCCCAGATCATCGAGGAACTTGAATAGCTTGTGATCGCCAAAACCGCGATCGGCGAGGACCGTGACGGCACAATCTGGCGGCACAAGTTGCTTCAGTCGCAGCAGGCAGGCGTCCTCAAAATCGTTGCGCTGGTCTGTAAGTTCCTCTTTCCAGACGGTCACCCACAGCAGTGGCGTGGCACGGCCATGTCCGGTCACCAGGTTGAGCGCGAGCGTTGCCTGGCCATCGCCATCGAACTCGGTCCAGTCCACAGCGACAACGATTTCCTTCCGCGTGCCGATCAGATGCGGCACCCAGCGGGCGAAGCTGTCCCAGACATCGATGTTCTGATTGCTGAGCAACCGATCGACCTGTTTGATCGCGTGCTTGGTCACCAGACCGCGCGCCTGCGCCAGCGCCTGCCCAATCACCGCGACCGCTAGCGACGCGCTGGTCATTACGCCCAACGTGGCCCCGGCCAAGGCATCAACCCGCTTGGCATGACGGTCATGCTCATACAGGCCTTCGATAAACCCACGAATATCCTTCAGGCGCCCGCCAAGCCAACGCTCCACCTTGCCCATGACACCCTCACCCGCCAGCACTTCAACATGCTGTAGGGAAACGCGCCGGATTCACGCTAGATGTGGACCAGTAAAAATGAGGGGAGTCGTGAGCCAAACGCCGGTCAATTCCGCTACGACCCCAAAGGCGATTGCAAGGACTCGGCGCGATGACGTACTTTTTGTTCCAATCCGACAAGAACAAAGATCAGGTTGATTTGCAAGCGGTCTTGTATGCTGTCCACCAGTTAGCCAAGGAGCCGCAGTTTGCTGATCTGCTGGGGCAGTTAGAGGTGCTGGTACGGTTGGACGAATAGGCCTTGCAGGTCGCTTGCCGGTTTGTTGCAGCCCGCAAACAGCGACGAGAAATGGAGGCCGAATTCGCGCGGCGAGAACATTTTGTGCAAAATCGTCGGGAGTATGTCACCGCCGGGTTCTTGAAAGCCCTGAACTCAATGTTGGCATACGTTGATGGCGACGTGTTGCTCACGGCAGACAAGAACGTCTTCGTGTGTGTGAATGAGAAATATTGCGACTACGAATGCCTTATCCGGCTCGAAGACGCTCACGTGCAGGAAGGCTTTCATCGGCTCAAGTTTGATCGGTTTGGTTTTGGTGGTGATGCCGTGTGGTATTCCAACGTCTTCCATCTAATCGCTGAACAGTTGTGTGACGCGGTAATTGACGAACGTATTGTGTTTTTTTGATGAGGACGATGACTGAAACGAGTTGAGAGATCGCTGGGTGCCGGACACGCCCGGTCGACGGATGACGCCGCCACCTCTCTTGCGATTGGCAGAGTCCGAAAAGGGTGTCCTCGCGACACCCTTTGTTTTGTGGGCGAGGATGGTTGGGCGGTCGCCCCCTGAGCCGTGCGACGGACTTGGCGCGGTTATCGCCACCCTTTCAGTCTCTCCGCCGCTTCCCTCATATCGGCTTCCGGTCCGCAATAGCTGAACCGCATGAACCGCCCACCACGCGTTCGGTCGAAATCCACGCCGGGACTGACCGCTACACCGGCCTCTTGCAGCATCCGGGCACAGAACGCCGCACTGTCATTGGTCCGGTCACTGACATCGGCCCAAATGTAGAAAGCGCCTTCGGCTGGTGACAGCGTCGGAAAGCCAGCAGCCGGAAGCGCGGTCAGTAGGTGGTCGCGCGAACGCCGATATCGAGCCACGTTCGCCTGTAGTTCAGGGTGGCAGTCGAATGCTGCCTCGGCAGCCACCTGAGAGATATGCGGGGCGCTGATGAACAGGTTTTGCGTTAAGCGTTCCACCGGCCGGGCTAGGTCTTCCGGCAGCACCATCCAGCCGATCCGCCAACCCGTCATCCCGAAGTACTTGGAAAAGCTATTGATGACGATGGCGCTCTTGCTGAAAGCCGCAGCCGTAGCCGGTGGTGCAACCGGAAACTGTTTTGAGAAACTGTTGACTACGACCGCGCTGCCGCTGAACTCGGCCGCCGAGGCGATGGGACTGTCGTAGTTTAATCCGTGATAGATCTCGTCGCTGATCAGCCGGACACCATTGCGGTCGCACCAGATTGCGATCGCAGCCAGTTCGTCGCGGTGCAGCATCGTGCCGGCAGGATTGCACGGGCTGGCGACGATTACGCCGTCTGGCGGTGGATCAAGCGCCGACAGCATCGCCACGCTGGGCTGAAACCGCGTTTCCGGCCCCGCCTCCAGAATCACCGGGATCATACCCAACGCCGTCAGGATGTTGACGTAGGGAGGATAGAACGGCGCTGTCATGGCAATACGGTCGCCCGCATCGAACGCGGCGAGGAACACTAGCGGAAATGCTCCTGACGCACCGACCGTAACGGCTATCCGCTCAATCGGAAGGTCCAGCCCATACCAATCTCGCGCATGGACAGCGATCCGCTGCCGCAGCGATCGCAAGCCGAACGCCTCGGTGTAACCGAGCGGGTTGCCCGAACGAAGGGCACCCTCGGCGGCAGCAACCGCACCGACGGGCGCGCCGGTGCCAGGCTGGCCCACCTCCATCCGTATGACATGAGGCGCGCCCGCTGGCAGCACGGCCTGCCGGGCGTTGGCGGCAGCGATGACGTCCATCACCAGGAAAGGCGGCGCCGATGCACCCTTGCCGATCTTCAACGCCATTAAGTAACTCCCGCCCTAGTCACTGCTGCCAGTTAAACGCTCCCTTTCGGCCGCGGTCCGCTACGCAATCCTGCAACCTCTAACTCCAGCATCGCGGACGATGCGCACTGGTCCGACGGCCGGCAACTTCGTTCAAGCGGCACCGACAATTCGAACGAAAGTCCGACGAGCAAGCCGGCTCAGTTGGCCCCCATAGCCAATCCTGATTCACGCGGATCGTTCGCCCAGCGGCACTCGCTGTTCTCCCCCGGCAAATATCGGCCACAAGCAATCACGTTCGCCCGTCCTGGATCAGGGACCGGCACGCTCATGGGCTGATTGGTCTTCAAGGTATTTATCAACGCGACCGCAACCGCCAACGGCGCACCCTCCTGCCCCGATCCGCCAACCGCAGCTCGAAAGACCTTTATACTGTCATTCCAAACTAGGCCGGCCGACAGCAAGGGCGGCGGCACGGCGGCCGGCGACGCCGCGGCCAGGAAGCCAAGGCCGGCGAAGATCCGCCCGGAGCCAAACAGATTGTCCATGGTCAGCGCGCACGCCACAGCGTTTCCCGACCGATCCATGGTCACGAAACTTGTCGAGGCCGGAAACGGTGAGGCGCCGGCTGCGGGCAGGTCTTTCGCCGCAAGGGCCTCGGTAGGTGTGATCCCGCCAGCACGATATCGCGCAACAACCGCCAAGGAATGCGCGATCGCTCCTGCGACGTCGTTCGGACTATCAGCCAGCACGTCAAATGCCGCCTCCGCCGCTAGGCCGCCGTCAGCCGGCGGTGGCAGGAACGCGACCTTATCCGCCTGAAAGGGGCGGACCAGCGGCGGGGCCAACTTCGGCAGCGCGGCACGCAGGTCAGTGAGCGCGATCGGACCCCCGGCATCCGTCGAAGCGCGCGCTATTCGTTGAGCCAATGCGCCCTGATACATGTCGCCCACGCCGGAGACGCGAAGTTGCGCCAAGGTCCCGCCCAGATCGGGCTGGCGGAGGATCTGGCCCTCGGTCAACGGCACGCCATCTAAGCTGAACACCGCGCGGGCGTTGGGATCGGCCATCAGGGGGCCTGATACCAGGGCAATATCCTTAGCTAACGCTCGCGAAGTCGGCACACCGGAGCGGGCCAACTGCTCGGCCGAACCGAGCAGCAACTCAAACGGCACCAAACCGTAGCGGGCGTGCAGCAGAAACAGGCCGCGCGCCAACATCGGCACGGCAGCAGGTCGATCGCCCCTCGTTTCGACCATAGCAGGCGCCAGAGGCGTAAACATCACCGCCTCGGGTTCCCCCCGATTTGGCGATTTCACATTGGGAACATATGCGATACAGGCGCCCCCACCTCCAAGGCCGGCGCGCGAGGGAAGCGTGACCGCCAGGGTCAGGCCCACAGCGGTCGCGGCATCCGCAGCAGTGCCGCCGGCGGACAAAACCTCCCTGCCTGCTAGGACGGCGCGCGGCTCATCCGCGACCACGCCGCCCAGAAAACCGGCGATGTAACCAGGCTGTCCCGGCTGCGGACCGCCACGACCGAGGACCGTATCGGAGACCTTGCCCACCGTCGAACAACCCGACACCAATACCAGCAAGGCCAGAAAAGCTCCGACCCACGCCAGACGCCCGGAGGGTGGCCACATCGGGGCGGCCGCAAAATCGGTCATCGTGCCGCTACGCATGCGATGCATTCTGTCGGTCCCGTCAATCCTCGGATTCGCCAGCCCTCGGGACCGCGTTTCGCCGTTCGAGGACGGTGCCATAAACGGCTTCGCCATCAGCGGCAACCACGCCCGGCACTTTGACTTGCGCCGGCAGGTTCCCGGGCCTAACCGAATGGTGTGCCCCTCCGAAGGACCTAAAATGATCCGAATGTCCCTTACCCCCCGCCTGATAATGCCAGTCTTGCTATCGGGTGTAGTGCTATTGGGTTCGCTAGCGGCCCGCGTCGCTGCCGCAGCCGAGTTCACGTCGAGCCAGCGGGCGGAGATCGTGGCCATCGTGCGCGACGCTCTGAAACAGGATCCGTCCATCCTGCGGGACGCAGTAGTAGCGTTACAGGCGGATGAGGGGGAACGGACGCAGGCCGCCGCGCGCACGGCCATCGCTCACCACCAAACGCAGTTAATAACTCCGGCCGACCCGGTGGCCGGCGATCCGCATGGCGACGTGACGATTGTCGAGTTCTTCGATACGCGTTGCCCCTATTGTCGCCGGTTGGAGCCCGTGATGGACGGTTTCCTGGCGAAGGACCGCAAGGTGCGGTTGGTGTACAAAGACCTGCCAATCCTCGGCCCGGCCAGCGTGCTGGGCAGCAAGGCACTTTTGGCGGCCCAGAAACAAGATGCATACGGAAAGATGCGGGAGGCGGTGATGAAGCTGCCACCCGATACAACATTGCCGCAAATCGAAGTCAGCGGCACGTGCCCTGGGGCTGGATTGGCCCCGAATGTCGCAGGATATGCAGGATCCGGGGGTGCAGGCGCGGATCGATGCGAACGTCAAACTGGCGCATGACTTAGGCATTCAAGGAACCCCGGCACTCATTATCGGGAACGACCTTGTGCCGGGTGCGGTCGATTTACCCGATCTGCAAAAAGCCGTAGCGGACGCCAGGCGGGGCTAGAGCCCGTCAACCGATCCAGGCTGATCGGCAAGCTTAAGGTACTTGTGGAACGCATACAGAGGCGAAGTCGCGACTGAGCCATGCAGTTGACCTAGATCAATGCGGCTTCGGAGCAACGCGAATAGCAGTGCCACCAAATCTCAATGGGGGTCATGCGATGCGTGCTTCAGACGTGATGACGACCAACGTGATTACCGTTTCGCCGGAAACGTCCGTTCAAAGCCTGGCTGGGCTTTTGGGGAGGTACGGCATCAGCGGCGTTCCGGTCGTAGACGCAGCCAACACTCTTGTCGGTATCGTTAGCGAAGGCGATCTTCTATTCCGAACGGAAACGCACATAGAGCGGCGGACAGAGCCGCGGCGTTCGAGGTGGTTCGATGCCTCTGCCCGCGAACGCGACGCCGCGCGAGATTATATAAAAGCCCACGGCCGTAGCGTCGGCGACGTCATGACCCGACAAGTGACGACGGTGAGCGAGACAACCGAACTGCGTGAAATTGCCGAACTGCTCGAGTCCAAACGAATCAAGCGAGTGCCCGTCCTCCGCGATGGAAAGGTAATCGGTATCATCAGCCGGGCCAATCTGGTGCGCGTTCTGGCAGCGGCCAAGAGCCTGCCCGCGACCACCACCGACATGGATGACCGCAGAATCCGCAGAGTCGCTTCTGACGGAACTGCGAGGGCAGGCGTGGGCGAAGATCTGGGCTGAAGACATTATCGTTCGAGACCAGATTGTGCACATCTGGTGCTCGGATGATCGGCCTGAGTCGGAACGGCGCGCGCTTCGGGTCGCTGCGGAAAACACACCTGGAGTGATGGGGGTGGAAGAGCACCTTGTGCCAGTGCCCGTCATCCCGATGGTATAAACGCGCCCGACAAGGGGCAGCCGCCGCAAGGCTCCTTCGCGAGCCGCCGCCGGTCGACAGACGACGCGCCTTTGGCATGCGCGTCACCTATTCCTTTGCCTCTCAATCCGCTATCCGGGACGGGTAAGGAGCCCGCCATGACCTACCTCGTCGCCGACGACCTTCCCACCGCCCCCGCCGGAGAACGCTTTAGGTCGCTGCTCGGGCGCCCTGCAATCCTCCAACTTCCCGGCGCCCACAACGGCCAGGCCGGTCTTCAGGCAAAGCAGGCTGGGTTCGACGGCCTATATCTCTCCGGCGCCGCCATGACCGCGTCCATGGGCATCCCCGACCTGGGCATGATCACCGTCGACGAGGTTTGCTTCTTCATCCGTCAAATCGCCCGGGCCACCGGCCTTCCCCTCCTGGTCGACGGCGACACCGGCTACGGTGAGGCCCTCAACGTCATGCATATGGTCCGCAGCTTTGAGGACGCCGGTGCCGCCGCGGTTCACATAGAAGACCAGCTACTGCCGAAGAAATGCGGCCACCTCAACGACAAGAAGCTCGCCGACGCGCACGACATGGCCGCCAAAATCGCGGCCGCCAGAAAGGCCCGCCGCCACCTCTACATCATCGCCCGAACCGATGCCGCCGCGTCCGAAGGCATCGACGGCTGCATTGCCCGCGCCAAGCTGTTCGTCGAGGCCGGCGCTGACGCAATCTTTCCTGAGGCGCTGAATACCGCCGACATGTTCAAGGAGGTCGCCCGTCGCCTGCCCAACATCCCGCTACTCGCCAACATGACCGAGTTCGGCCGCACCCCCTTCTTCACCGCCTCCGAGTTCGAGGCAATGGGCTACAAGATGGTCATCTGGCCAGTCAGCAGCCTGCGCGTGGCGAACAAGGCTCAGGCGAAGCTGTACGCCGCCATCAAGAAGGACGGCGGAACGCAGAATATGGTCGATCAGATGCAGACCCGGTCGGAGCTATACTCCACCATCAGCTATCACGACTATGAGGCACTCGACGCATCAATCGTTACTACCATTGTCCCACAGGCAATGCCGCAGCGGGCATAACCATCGCGACCTCGCCCCAATGGCTCCCCTGCCCCGGCCGTTCATCCCCCCTCTCTACGTCGCAAGCGAAATCTACCGACATTCAAGCTACGGCCCGAAGCACCCACTCGCAGTCCCGCGAGTCTCAGTCTGCACCGACCTAATCCGAGCGCTGGGCTGGCTGACTGACGCGGTTTACCTTGACGCGCCAATGGCAACCGAACAGGAACTCACCCAATTCCACACATCGGCTTACATCGCGGCATTACGCCAGGCGGAAGCGGATCAAGCGGTTACTGACGATATTCGCACCCGCTTTCGCATCGGCGCGGAGGGCAATTCCGTCTATCCCGAGGTCTACCGACGCCCCGCCATATCCGCCGGTGGCGTCATGTTGGCGGCCCGGCTGGCGGCGGAGCAACGGTTCGTGCACTGCCCGGGCGGCGGCACCCATCATGGGCGCCCCGACCGCGCCTCGGGTTTCTGCTTTCTGAACGATCCGGTGTTGGGGCTGCTGACGTGGCTCGACCTCGGCCTGCAGAACATCGTCTATCTGGACATCGACGCACATCACGGCGACGGTGTGCAGGACGCGTTCCACAACGACGATCGAGTGTTCACGATCAGCCTGCATGAGCGGGCACGTTGGCCGTTCACCGGAGCCGCGCACGACCATGCCGGTGGTGCGGCACGGAACTTCCCGCTGCCGGCCGGATGCAATGACTCCGAATTTGCCTATACGATGAACCACGCGGTACTGCCGCTGATCGAAGCACGCCGCCCTCAGGCGATCATGCTGCAAGCCGGCGCGGATGGCCTGGAGGAAGACCCACTTGCCAAACTGGCGCTCTCCAACAACACGCACCGCGCTGTCGTTCAGGCGGTGATGCGGCTAGCACCTAGTCTGGTCGTCCTCGGCGGTGGCGGCTACAACCCCTGGACCGTGGGCCGATGCTGGGCCCTGATCTGGGGGACATTGAACGACTTTCCTATCCCTGACCGCCTGCCGCCAGACGCCGAGGCCGTGCTCCGCGCCCTGCGCTTCGACCGGGCAGCCGGGCGCAACCCGCCGGGGCACTGGTTTTCGACATTGCTCGACGCGCCTCGCGATGGGCCGATCCGCGATGAAATCCGGCAACTGATCAAGGAGAGCTTATCCTCATGAAACGGCGTACTTGCTGGCGCTAGTCGTAATGTTGCCCTTAAGTGCTTGGGCGCAATCACCCGAACCGACTGGGCCGCAACCCGAACTGCCGAAAGAAAAGCTCGTAATCGTTGGCCATGGCGGCGCCGAACACGTTTTCAGTGTGGAAATGGCCACGACGGAAGAGCAGCAGACCGTCGGCGAGATGTTCCGCAAGAGCATTCCCCCGGACGGGGGCATGCTGTTCGACTGGGGGTTTCCACGGTCTTCGCAGATGTGGATGCGCAACACGCTGGTGTCGCTGGATATGGTGTTCATCAACGCCGACGGCACGATCCGCTCGATCGCCGAGGACACCACTCCACGAAGTCTGGCCGTGATCGACAGCCGCGGGCCAGTGCGGGCGACGCTGGAAATTGCTGCCGGAACAACCGCCAGGCTGGATATCCGAGTTGGCGATACGGTAAAGCAACGTATTTTCGGCAACGCGCCGTAGTAACAACGCGGATCATGCGCTCAACCATCGTTACTGCTGGCAAGGATCGGTCTGCGGCGAGCTAGACCGTCCGATGAGAGATCGCACGAACCCGGCGTTCCAACGCACATATCCCGGCTGCAGCACACCCAGCCTTGCACTAATCAGTCGATGCGCATCGACCAACTGGTGAAACGGGATCGACGGAAACAAATGGTGCTCGGCGTGGTAGGGCATATCCCACATCAACAGCCGCAGCGGCGCGCAGGTCAACGTGGTTCGAGTATTCGTCAACCCGTTTCGATCCTCGGTGCAGCCCGTATGTTCCGCCAAAAGATACGCACGCAGTGGTGGTTGTCCCAACAGTTGTGGGCCAATCCAATACAACAACGGCGCTGCCCATCCGAACACCAGCCCCGCCGCTACCGTACCGCCCACCATGATGAGTGTCATCGCCCGCACACTGCGGACGATCTTCGGTGCCGCGGCGACCGAGACAAATGGGTACGCGCCAAGATCTCCGCGCCAACAATCCCAAACGACCTTCAATCGCAACGTCCAGAACGGCACGCCCAGCACCCGCAAAACATACAAGCGCAGCGAGACAGGCGTCTCGGCTATCAATTCCGGATCCAACCCTCGGACTTGCGTGTGCCGGTGGTGAGCCAAATGATACGCTGTATAGAAATGCCAATTCAGCAGTGACGGACAGGACGTCAGCCAGCCGACGATGGCATTTGCCCGTCGTGAGGCGAAAGCGGTCGGATGCATCGTCTCATGCGCCGGCGCGAAAAGCGCGACCTGCACCAGCCCCAGCACGAACACCGCGGGCAGCACCATCCAGCCGGACGACGCCGCCACAAGCCATCCCGCCGCGGTTAGCAAGCCCGCATGGATTCTAAGCCGTTCCCAGCCCTTTAAGTCCGATCGGCCTTGCAGCGTCCGAAGCTCCTGTTTGCTCAGCACACGGTCGGAGTTTCCGGACATGTACGCGACCTCCTGCTCGACGGGTCGGCACGAAAGACCCTCACGGTTAACACGCGGCCGGTTTGTGCCCGCACCATCCACAGGCCCGCAAGCCCCTGGCCGTGGCGACCACTCAACGCAGTATGGACAACGCCCCCACCGTCGCATCCAGACCAGGATGGTTCAGCAGGAAGTGCGACAGCCCATCCTCCGCCGCTTTTAGCTCCGAGCCATTCCCCGCTTGCCAATCGACCACAGGCGTTACCGTCACGACCATGGGAGCATAATCGGACCCAATCAGGCTGTTCAGCGCCATCCGCGCTCGCATCCCAAGCCCCGGCCGGACCGGTCTGCCATCGATCCAGACCGATGCCGCGACGACATAGGCAGGGTCATTCGATTTCATAACCCGCCATGCGTTGAAGGTCCCGTCACTCTGGTCCAACCAGTTCTCTTGAATTCCTTCTGTTCGCGCGCCCGCCACCATCTTCCGTCGAGCCGACATCAAAGGCGCTGCGGTAGAGCGCGGGGAAAACGCCTGCCAACTCATATCTAACGCCACCGCGCCGCACAGCACGCGCTGGTTCCTGACCGTCGCCCCTTCGGCCGAAGCCAGCGGCTGTATCTCGCAGTCGCGCCCAACTTCGATCCGGAACGGTGTGATCACCGACGTCGCAGCGGCCATCGTCATACCTGCCGCAACGACCGGTCCGACCGCCGCGACCATCGCGATGCCCGCGGCAACAGGGAAAACCACACGCAGCGAAACAGCGGGCGCACGCTCTTCTGCAAAGCGCGAGGTTGATCCTGTCGAGACCTCATCCTCCCGAAACGGTAGTCCGAGCGCGATCAACAGTAAGATGACGAGGGAGAAGAAGATCCAGCCGTAAATGAGATGGTCGGCCGCCGCGGCCTCGGCGCTGCCGAGGATGTGTCCAAGATAGACGATACCGATGGCGCGAAACCCATTGGCGATGATCGGCACAAGGATCGAAATCAGAATGTATAACCCGCGCCGTAGCGGGCTACGGTACATCAGCAGCGCATACAGGCACCCGAACGCGGTCGAGGCGATCAGGAACCGCATCCCCGCACAGGCTTCCGCAACAAAGAACGTGCCCTGGGGTATCTCGATGACGAAACCGTCGATGTAGGCGGGAACGCCAAGTATCTCCAGCCCGTGACGGATGAAGAACGTGGTGATGCCCTGTAAGTCGGGCGTCAGAAACTCACCGAATGGCACGAGGAAATACAAGTACAGCAGTGGTCCGGCCATTGCCCACCACAGCCGCTTGCCCAGCATTGCGAGGACTGCGACCTCGACAAAACTAACGGCGGCAAATTGCCTTCCTTCCATAATGCCCAGCCGCTCCGAAACCAGCCACACCATGGCCAGCGGCACGGCCAGCAGCGGCGCCGCCGGCATCAACTGCCACGGAACGCAGGCCAACGCCCCGCGGCGATCAAAGAGAAGATAGAGTGCGATTGGAATGATCAGAAAACAATGGTTGTAGGCGGTCGAGTCATTCCAGGTCTGGACAGCAGCCACCACCTCGCTGTCGAACAGCAGACACAGCACGAGGCCAACAACAAAGAGAGGCAGCGCCCTATACCACCCCGCTGAAACCGCGCGCGGCGGCACCTCGATCAGGAATGGTGCGTTCACGATCCGCGCCGTTCGGATCGGAACCACAAGGATGTCGCAACGTTACTCATGCGGTGCCCGAGACGCGGCCTGCCGGCACCACGCGCAGCAGGTCATCGAACCGGCCCAATCGTGCGGACCAGTCATAGTCGCGCACGATCCTGGTGCGGGCCGCGGCGCCGATCGCAGCGCCGTCGGCGGTAGTCGCCAACCGGCAGCAGGCGGCGGCAATCTCTTCCGCGCTGTCGGCCAAGATGACGTCCTCGCCTGGCACTGCCTCGATCCCTTCCAACGCGCCTGAGGTTAATACGATCGGCTTTCCCATCGACATCGCCTCCAGCACTTTATTCTGAATGCCTCGTGCTATTCGCATCGGCGCCACCGCGGCGGTGGCATGCGCAACGTACGGTCGCACGTCACGCACCCGGCCAGTAACAAACACGCCCTCGAGTTGGGCCAGACGCTTAACCGTGGTGCTGGGGCAGCTCCCGACGATATAGAATTGAGCGTCCGGAACCGTGCGACGGATCATCGGCAATATTTCGGTCGCGAACCATGCCACCGCGTCAACATTCGGGGGATAGTCCATCGTGCCGGTAAACACGTAGGTTGGCAGTTCCGTGTCGAAGACCGGGTCATGTGCTGACGCTGGATCAAAGTATCGGTGATCCACGCCGCTGCTGACTCCGCGGATTCGGGCGGCGCAATCCGGGATCAGTCGAGTGAACACCGACGCTTCCGGATCAGAAACGAAACTGCACACATCGAACTCATCGGCGATCCGCCGCTCCAACGCGCCTACCTTCCGCCACTCCCGCCGATATACGAGACGCATCGGCCAAGTCGTGGTATCCGCATAGGCACGCCACTTCTCACAATCCACGTCTGCCAAGTCGCAGATCCGCGTCTCGCGTTTCGGCAGATCAAGCACATAAGGTGCCATGTTGCCCGAGTTTACGAATATCACCGACGGCCGAACCGTTTCGACCACACCGCGCACCCACCGCATCAGCCCTCGATCATGAAAGAATCTGGCACTGAGCGGTTCGCCGGTCAGAAGCCCATGCAGGCACTTCAGCTTCGCCACCTTTCGGTTTAGCGGCGCGACATACACATCCCGGCATATCGAGCGAATTGTATCGACATGCTGGGCATCGGACACGTCGTCGATGAGACACCCCAGATGCACATCGTACCGCTGGACGAGGTATTTCAGGATCTGCAGCGGCCGGATCTTCTCCCCCTTGATCGGCGGATACGGCAAGCGCTGGGTCAGAAAAAGAAGATCGGGCATCAGTTTGCTTCATCCCGCCTGAAATGCGCCAAAAGAGAGGTCGCCCGATTGCTATTCGCATCCGTGGCGGGAGCGAAACCATTAAAGGCCAACAAGAGCACGCCCCCCTACCCCAGCCCTCGCGCGATGAACGGACCGACCGTGTTCGCGACGGGCAAAGGCAGACGTTTCCAAGTCGCGATGAGCATCCGGTATTTCGGGTTCAGCGGATTATGCTCGGGGATCCTTTCCCCTGGCCTCAGACGGAACCGGTAGTGCAGTCTCGCGGGCTCGAAACCCCAGTTGCGCTTGAATGAAAACGAACCGGTTCCGATCTTGCTGCGCCCGAAATCGAACAGCCGGCAGCCACGATCCGCTGCACGTCGCATCGTCTCCCAATACAGAAAATCATTGCCCGCCAGCCCTCGCGCCAGCAACGTGCCGCCGCCGTAATACGGCAATACCTCGTCGCGAAAATAAAAATTCATCACGGCCGCAATCGGCGTCTCCCGGTCCAGGATCGTCACCACATCTGCGTTCTCCCAGAACACCTCCATCAGCGTCCGGAAATATCGGCGCGAGAAGACCGGCGTCCCCAAATTCCGCACACTTTCGGCGTATACCCTATGCACCCCATCGGCATCGCGGTTAGCAACCGAAATCAGACCGTTTTGAATGCCCTTGCGCACCATCGCCCGCTGCTTCCGTGGGATCGCCTTCATGTTGGCCTCGTTATCCGCCTCAATCGGTTTCCGGAACGTCACATAAAGATCCGGCCGTTCAATCCATCCCTCTGCTTCGGTCTGAGGCGTCAGATGCCGAAGTTCCAATGCTTGCGCACCCGTCCTTGCCAACAGGCTCTGCGCATGCCCGATCAACGCGGCCTCGCTTTCGGCATCAGCCGAGAGCGGGCCGCCATAGACGCAGAACGGATTGGAGATGAGCGAATCACCGAACAGCAGAGTCCTCACCCGCCCAAGCGGAAGAACGCCGGTGATCGCGCCGTCGCGCTCGGCGAAACTGAAATAAGTGTCATGCCCGAATGCCGTCTCGATCACCTTCGCCCAACCGGCGCGATGGAAGAACGTGCCAGCCGGCATCGCCTCCACAAATCGATCCCACGCTGCTTCGCTAGTAGCGTCCAGAGCGCGAATGACAATCGGCATACAGTTAAGCCTCTGAGGTTTCGGCGAGAACCGGCGCGTAGACCCGGTCCATTCGATCCCAGGCGAAGTCCCGCAACAGCCCGTCTAAGTCCGCCCTCATGCGCGACAGGTTGGTGTAGTGGCGCAATCGCGACTTCCAACTCACATTCGGAATGCGCGGCTGGTCCGGATCGATTTCCCATGGGTGAAAATAAAAGATGCCTGGGCGTCTTTCGTGCCGATTTACACGTTCCAGCCCCGCTCGGTAAAGTGCGGTCGGCAAAAGGCGAAAATAGCCGCCGCCCGAGCACGGCCAGTTGCGACCCATCAAACGCACAGTCGTCATGGGCAATTCCACCACGCCGTCTGGGTCCGGCCGGAACGGCACACGCGGTGCGTCGGGCATTCCGTAAAGATCGTGCCTGATCGGGTTAATGCTCGAACTATAACCGTAACCTTCCTGCTGCAGGATCGGAAACGCCCACATGCTTCGTACACCAATGGAGAAGGTCGCCGCCCGATACCCAATCACGGGAACGCCCCCAGTGTCCTCCAGCAGCGCCTTCGTCCTCCGCACATCGGTGCGAAACGTTTCAGGGTCCTGCGAATCAACCCGTGTATGGTCCCAACCATGGCTCGCCAACTCGTGCCCATCCGCAACAATCCTACGGATCAGGCAGGGGAAACGTTGCGCCACCCAGCCAAGTGTAAAGAACGTAGCCTTTACCCCGGCGGCGTCAAATTGCTCGAGAATCCGGTTGGTATTCAGATCGACCCGCCGTGGAAACGCGTCCCAGTCCGACCGGTCAATGCAATTGGCGAACGCTTGGACCTGAAAATAGTCCTCTACATCAACGGTCATGGCATTCGGTAAAACCGTCATGACTGCCTCGTTTCGTTGATTTCCAGAAGATCCAGTATTCGCTTAAGTACCTGCGCCTGCCGGAGCGCAGTGCTGCGCGACAGCCCGTATACTAGGTGTGCCATTGCCCTGCTGTGCCCGCTCGACCCGAAGAAAAATCGGCTGTCGGGCGTTAACAGAAAGGGCGAGCCGGAAAGGTTGTAAAATTCTTGGAACACGACGACGATCAGAAAGTTTTCGAGATGCCGAGAATCAGCATGTTCTGGAATAAGCTGTATACTGCGATCGGCGACTGCTGCTCCAGAAATGAATATCGCACATTGGCACTCAGGGTGTCCGAAATCTGATACTGCCATGCTAAACTGGCCACTATCGACGTGGAATTCCCCGCGTTGGATGACCCAGCGTTGCCGATTGTGTGGTCCTGTATGGCGAATGAAATTGCGGCACTCGTGGTCATATCCGGCCGCATCTGGTGCAGCCATGTGGCGCTGACGCTTTTGCTGCTGCTTGGCGTCGCGGTGCTTTGCGAACTCGTCTGCTTCGCCAGCAGCAGGCCGAACGCAATGATATCGCGCTCAAACGTCGTGCGCGAGCCGACATTTAGCTCATCGGTTCGGTATACGCCATCCTGCGCCGCCAGCGCATTGGTTGCGCCAAACAAAGGACCGCCTGTTTGGGCGTTTATCAACGCACCTGTGCCGTTCGTCGCCGCTAGGTTAAGCCGGTTTTGCAGGTATTCGAGTTGAGTACCGAGGACGCTGCTGTAGGAGACCGTCAGCAAAGTTCGAGCAGTGGCCTGAAAGTGACCATCGGCAGAAATCGAATTGTAGCCGTTCTGGTGCCCATACCCAATAGTCAGGCTACTGTCCGGACTGGGCGTCCAGATTCCGCCGAAACGCCAGGTCAGGTCATGGATTGATATACCAGGGACGTCGCGGTAAGTATATGTCGGCAGCAGGGCGCCATTGGCTCCAAGAAACCCAGGAGCGCCACTGATCGTTTGGCTCGAATAAGTGATATCTTCATGACCGCCGGAAACGAATACAGCCAGACTCCGGGTCAAATCATAGCTTATGGTGTCGGTTAATACTATTCGGCTAGATGTGGAGCTGTCCATCAGGGACGGGCTCCCCGCGGCCGTCACAGCACCGTCTAGGTCCAGATAGGTCCGCTCCTGCAACATGTCTAAATCGATGGTGTTTTTCAAAAGTCCCAGAAAGTCGCCGGTGGAGAAATGGGCCAACTCCTCATTCGATAAAAGGGTTTGGCCATTGCTACCACCTGTGGGAAACGGCGCCGACGCGAAGCCAGACGGCGTGTCCGATCGGGATACGCCAAATGAATAACCTACTTTGCCGGTTCCCCAGTCACCGAAGTCGTGCAGAAGGTATGGAGAGATGACGAAGCTCGTCGTCTGCACCTCGTTCAGTTTGTTCAGGCCCGCGGCGTTGCCGGCCAAGGTGGGAATGGCCGTCTGAGCGGTCGCGCCGGCCCCCGCTGGGGCTCCGATCGTGCCGAGCCCGCCCAGACCACCATACAAATTGTGCACGCCCGATACCGCTCGGACATCGACGTACGCCAAATCGGGCATGAGAGTGACAGTAGCCAGCCCATTGAGCTGATTGGTTAACGAATTCAACGACCCTGTTCGCGTGTAGATCGACAGCGTCGGGGCATAACTCAGCGAGACCTGCAGGCGTGGCAGATCACCCGTCAGACTGAAGCCTGGGGCGAAATATGAGACCAGATCCGCGTGCCTGGGGCTGTGCTGCTCCTCCACGTTATCAGTAAGCAGCTCCTGAACATCGATCCGCGGAACAAAAGTCCAACCGCCGCCCGCCGGGGCGGCCAGTCCATTGGCTATTTCTAATTGATGCTGTAGGTCCTGCGCGTCTGGCACAGCGAGTTCGGCGCCCTGCGGCACTTGATCCTGATTGCTGAAATCGATCAGCGGAAACGCCAACACGCCGCCCGCGCGCAGCAGCCACAAAGCCACGACGATGCCCAGGGCGCCAAGGCGCGTCAAAACGCCCGAGCGAAGGCGGGTAAAGTTAAGCTTGGCCCAGCCGACCAGGCCGGCGCCCCGCAGCCGGTCAATGACCCTTTTTGGCCAATCCCTTGCCCCGATCATCTTGCTCCGGTCATCCCATTGGTCAGGGGCCGCGGGCTTAGGTCGAGTAGTAGGAGGAATAGGCGCCGAATGTGTACCGAGAGGAAATCCGCTGCTTGTTCAAGACAAGCGAGATCGTCGGGCAGGATTGGATCAGGTCCAGCGACGCCTCGATCTCATCACGTTGGGTGCGGTTCGCCTCCACGACGAACAGGATCTGTCCCACGACCTGCGCCAATGTTGCTGGATCCGACGCGGATAGACAAGGCGGCGCATCCAGTATTAGCAGGCGATCGGCAAAGCGCCGGCCAAGGTTTTGGATCAGCCGGGTCATCTCCTTACTTGAGAACAATTCGGCGCTACGATCGCGTTCACGGCCACGGGCAAGATCGACAGCCGCTCGATCGGCGTTCTCACGATCAACAGTGACGGGTCCAACTTGGCGTCAGCCGCGAGATCCAGCAGCCCTCGGGCGTGCGCCAGCCCAAGGCTGTAGCAGATCGAATCGCGCTTGGAGTCGGCATCGACCAACAGCACGTGATGGTCTCCCTGCCGAGCAATGCTGCCTGCCAGGTTCGAGGCCATAAAGCTCTTGCCTTCGCCCGGCCGGGCACTCGTGACGAGCAGCAAGTTTGAGAAGCCCGGCTCAGCGCCCGGACCGAAGGCGGAGCGAATGATCTGCCGTTGCACCAGCCGGAACTCCTCCGAGATGCGGGTGCGGGTGCGAGACCAATCCATCATACCAGCCCGCTCGAGCGATACGGCATCTATCGAAGACGGACCTTGCAACTCACCTGTCGAAGTTGAGGCCAACACACCCAAGGACGCATCCGAGGCCGATGTCACGGCGACCGCGGCGTGGTCTTGCTCCTCTTTCGGGATTGCCACATCCCCGGCCGCTTGGGGCTGCTTCACGATCGCTGCCGACGTCGCAATGGACTGCTCTACCGGTGTCCTGCCAGCAGCTTTCTCCAGCGGCGCGATTGAGGCAAAACGTTGCTCCGCCTCGGCGGGTTGGTTAATCGGATCTTTGAAGGAATGGTCGGTGTTGCTCGCGGCCGCCATGTCCGGCACCTCTGCACCGTTCCGACGCAAAAGTTGCACCGCCAACTCATCCAAAGCTTCGGATTGTAGAAGCGTTTCTGCAACTCGTTCAACCAGGTGAGCTTTCAACATGGAGCACCAATCCCGGCATTTCGTGACGTCATCAGATCAGCGCCGCAGACCGCAGTATATGGGCCATCAGACCTCCATACACTCCGACAAGCATAGCGATAGCCGCGCCAAACCGAACCGCCATCATCAATTGTTCACGAAACGATATCAGCCGCAGGACCGAAATACCCCCCAACACGGGCAGACCCAGACTACGCAGCTCATCCACGGTAGAAATCGACCGGTCGAGCTGCCCAAACAGAACTGTTAAACCCGCGCCGGTTGTCAGGCCGCCAAGCAAAACCCCGGTCACCAGCAGCATCCGGTTTGGTGTAATCGGCAGCCGGGGGGTCTCCGGCGGGTCGATAACCTGCAATTTCACCTTGTCGGCCTGCGTATCCGCCGCCTGAGCGATGTTTGCGGATTGCAGCCGAGTTAGAAGTTCTTCGTAATTTCTGCGAAGAACGTTGTAGTCTCGGTCCATGTTTTGATATTCGGCGATCAGGCCGGGTTGCTCCTGTTGCACCTTTTCCAGCCGGTCAACATAGCGCACTGCATCATCGTGCTGCCGCTGAAGCGAGGTAATGTTGCTGTCGGCTTCTATCAGTTTGATCTTCAACTGATCATAGACCTGATTTGGAACCGACCGTTTCGGCGTATTCCCCGCAGTCTCCCGCACCGAGGTGGCATTATTGGCGGCACCAGCGACCGCACCGCCGTGCGGAAAATTTTTCAGCGAATTTATCAGTTTCCTCTGGTTAACCACATCAGGATGCCGTTCGGTATCCTTAAGCAACATCAAACTCAGTTGCTCCTCGGCTTCCTGCAGCCGCGTCCTCGCCGACGTACCGCCCGAGCCACCGCTCTCCACGACGAGCATGGACGGTGTTTTCTCCACCTCCTGTTTCATCGCATTTCGGAAAATCTTCGCATCTTCCAGCTTGCCATCCAGCGCCTGCACTTGGTTGCGCGCGGCCTCGAGTGCCGGAACATTGGGGGTGTCGTTAGCTGGCAGGACTTCGGCATACCTTGCCCGGAAGTCTGCTCGACGCCTCTCCGCGCCACGAAGCTGCTGCTCGTAGGACTGAATTTGCTGCTCCAGGAACCGGCGCGCATTGTCCATGTCCGAGCGCGAACCACCCGTCGCGCTCTCGATGAAAATAGTCAGGAGAGCTTTCACCACGTCGTGCGCTAGCCTCGCGCTTTTGTCCCGGTAGGTAATGGTGAATAGGTTCTTAGTTTGTGGAACGACCTTGATCTCAGCAGCAAGACGGGTCAGCAGCCGTTCACGATCCGACGGACTGTTCAGGGTCAGTTCAAGGTCGGTTTTCGACACCAGCTTTTCCATGTTCGGCCGGCTGAGCAGAGTGCGCTGAAGGATTTCCAGCTGCGTGGTCGGGGCGGAATCGGCGGCGAGACCACGCAGCAATGGGGTCAGGACGGCATCCGCATCGACAAACATGCGGGCGGTGGATTCAAACTGGTTCGGGATCGCATAAACCAACACCCAGCCGGCCCCGCAAACCATCCAGGCTACCGTCACCCCCATCCAGCGGCGACGCCATGCGGCGTGCATGTGCTTGAAAAGCAAGGCGCGTATTGCATCCATGAGCGGCTGCGCCTCAGAACCAGGACTGTGGGACGATCAGGGTATCGCCAGGATTCATCTCGATGTTTTGGCCGATGTCGCCATCTTTTATCAGATCACTCAGGCGCACCTTGATGGTCTGCCGCTTGCCGTCCGCATCGGTACGGACAACTACCGCGCGATTGCCCGCGGCGTATTTTGTCATCCCGTGGGTCGCTATCATAATGTCCAGCAGCGTCATATGATCGCGGTACGGAATCGCAATTGGATCGGTCGCTTCGCCGATCACCCGCACCTGCCGGTCGGGCGCCCCGATGAAGCCGCGGACAATGACTGTGACATTGGGCTCCTGGATGTACTTGGTCAGCCGCTGCTCGATTTCACGTGCCAGTTGTGTAGGCGTTTTACCGGCCGCCGAAATGTCCTCAATCAGCGGGGTGGAGATGCGGCCATCCGGTCGAACGGCAACAGCGCTTTCACTCAGATCTGGGTTGCGATAGACAAAGATACTCAGAGAATCTCCCGATCCGATGAGATAGTCATCCGGCGGTTTCGACGTTGACTTCTCGACGACGGGAGTCTCGGATCGTGTGTTCAAGAGGCCGCCGTAGCCGCAGCCAGCCAGCGCGAGGACCACGCCGAACCCGTGGACAACCTTGGCACCAGCCCGCACCCGACCCCGCTCCACGCCTGCCGTAGAACGTTCCTGCGGGTACCCTTCGTCTTTGCGCGTTTGGGCAGACCAATTCTTGATCACGTCAACCTCTGGATGAACCCCGGCAGCACGTCAGCGACGCCGGCTGAACCCTCCAGGGCAAAACCAACAGTCCCGATCCCCGCACAGTATATTCGGCTATTAGGTCGTCGGGAGGAGGACGACCGTTGGTAGGCGCGGAAGGAATCGCACCCCATTTCCTGCCATGTTAAGGCAACGCTCTGCCATTGAGCTACACGCCTTACTTTTTTCGCACACATGGCGGCGGAGGTATGACTATTTAATCTACGACCTCCCAACTCCATGAGATTTCCCATAACACCTCGATATGTAATGATTCAACGTGAAGATGCGATCGCTGGGAAGGATCGATCAGACGCTACCCTGTTTATTCACGGCAGATGCTTTGAGCAAGCAATTTTCTGAAGGCAACATTTTTCCCAATAAACGATCGCCAGAAGTTTATTTTGGTCAAATTTTTGAAGTAACAATAGAAATAAAAGAAATTGACGACGCCTACCGGTGCATGCAACGTTGCGTTCTGTTATCACTTTTTCCGCCAGGGACCCGAATATTGCCCAACGATATGCAATTCATCTCGGTCCCGACACCCACGACTTCGCTCGGCCTCTAACCCCGGCCGGATTGAAAGGGGAAACCTCAATGCAGCGTGCGATAGGACGCTATCTAACCAGCGAAATGGCAGCCTTGGGTCTCGTCGAGGCTGCTGTGTCGTTCGCGGCAATCTATGCCGTCACAACGTTGGCTGACTCCTCGCTGCCGCTACCGGATTTCGTCGAGAAGACGCCTCATGATCACCTGGTCTCCGCCGCCGTCCTCATTCCCCTCGCCGGGGCCATTGGCCTGGCAATCGGCCTCTGCCGCACGTATGTGTCCCCTCGCCGCGGTCGCCTCTTCGCCGCAAGCGGTCTCGCCGCTGCCACAGCCTGCGCTTTCCTATTAGCCGCGAGCGGTGACGCGCGCACGGGATTTGCGGTTGTCCCCACCTTGTTCATCGCGAAGCTGGTCGTTGCGTGGCTTACCGCAATGACTCTGATTCGCCTGATCTATAGCCTGACCGGCCTCCGCGCGGCCCCGGCCCAACGCGTCCTCCTCGTTGGGAACGCGCGCCAGACCAAGAGGTTCAGTAATCGGCTACGCTCCCGCCGAGATCTGGCTTTTGACCCCGTCGTGTTCAATGCTCCAGAAGTCTCCTGGCTTCTGCTGCGTCGACATCGCATCTCGGGTGTTGTCATCACCTCGGAGCCGGACAGTTTGGTGGTCCAGACGTTGCTCGATTGTAAACTGCGGGGCATGAAAATCTGCAGTGCCGGAGCCTTTTACGAAAACCACCTGGGCCGCATCGATCTGGACATGCTTAGTGCCAGCGAGTGGTTGATGACCCCAGGCTTTCAGGCCGGCGGCCTTACCGAAGTCTTGAAGCGCCTGAGCGACATCATCGTCGGCCTTTCCCTGCTCTCGCTGACATTGCCTCTGATGGCACTGACCATGCTGGCGATTAAGATCGATAGCTCAGGACCTGTTTTCTATCGTCAGCAGCGCGTCGGGCAATTTGACAGACCATTCACTTTGCTCAAATTCCGCAGCATGACCACCGACGCCGAGGCAGGCGGCAACCCGGTATGGGCACAGCAGAATGATCCGCGCGTCACACGGGTCGGCCGTTTTATTCGCGCGACGCGCATCGATGAACTGCCGCAACTTGTCAACGTGATCGTCGGAGAAATGAGTTTGGTGGGACCGCGGCCGGAACGCCCGCACTTTGTCGAGCAACTGACCCGTGCGATCCCATTTTATCGCCAACGCTCGTATGTCAAGCCGGGCGTCACCGGGTGGGCACAAATCAATTTCCCGTACGGCGCCTCAGTCGAGGACGCCCGTGAAAAATTCGCCTATGACCTATATTATATAAAAATCGCTCACTCCTACTCGACGCAGCCATCCTGGTCTCGACCATTCGCGTGGTGCTGTTCGGCCAGGGTGCGCGTTAGAGATGAGCGTGCCGATCTGCGTTTGAGCGGAATTCCCTGGACCCGGTCCGGCTAAGAATGCCATTGGCAACGACCCATCGTATTTAACAAAATGACGGCAAAGCAACGATCATGACCCAGAACGGCTCTGCGAGCGTTCTCTTGTACGGTGCGGGCGCAGTGATCTACGCCTTGATGGCTGGGCTAATTCTCGCACGACGCCCACTCAGCCGGACCGGCATGTGGCTGGTCGTCGCCTGCGCTGTCACCGCAGTTTGGGCAGCAACCTTCGCCCTCGCGTGGCAATTGCCGATCGGCCGCACGGCCGCTTGGCTGGAAGTTGCTCACTCCGCCGCTTGGTATGGTTTCATCCTTCACCTTTACCGCCGAGCGGTCCTCAAAAAAGAACAGGTCACGACGGCTTTCAAAACAATGGGCCTAGTGGCCCTACTCGTGCTGATCTGCATCCCAACGGCTGAATGGCTGTCCGGCTCGGCTGTGCCCGGCTTTCAATCCCTTGGCACCGTCATGAGACTTGGGTTCGCGATCTGCAACGTGTTGTTGTTGGAAAATCTCTATTTCAATACGCCACCGGACCTACGCTGGCACATCAACCTGCTCTGCGTCGGCCTTGGAGCGTCATTTCTGTACGATATGTTACTTTACGCGGATGGTGTATTGTTCCACCGGCTATCCTTTATCCTTCTGGAGGGCCGGGCGCCCGCTATCATACTGGCTGCCCCGCTGATCGCCCTCGCCGCCGTCCGCAATCGGCGCTGGGAAGTCGATATCCACATTTCACGTGACGTGGTCTTCCACAGCTTCACCCTGATCGGCAGTGGTATCTTCCTGCTGGCGATCGCGCTGATAGGGGAGATTTTCCGCCGTCGTGGCTCGGAGTGGGGCAGCGTCATCGAAACGTCGATGATCTTCGCCGCCATCCTTGCCGTCGCGATCACCCTGACGTCACGGTCGGCCCGGTCACGGATCAGATCCATCTTGGTGGAGAACTTCTTCAGCAGCCGATACGATTACCGCCGCGAGTGGACCCGTTGCATCGACGCATTAACCGCGCCGGAGGCTTTTGTAGCGCTACACAAACGAGCCATCCGCGCCGCGGCCGAGGTCGTTGATAGCCCCGCTGGCGCCCTATTCGTGCGGCCTCCAAGCGACGTTGCGTTTCAGTGGGCGGGCTCCTGGAACCAACCGGCGGTGACCAGCCCGGTTCCGCCTGGACATCCTCTGGTCACTTTGTTCAGAGACGGCAACTGGATCGTCCAATTAGACGAGCGGGCTGAATCCGGTTCCTGGTTTCCTGAAATGCCGAGGCCATGGGTGGCTTTGCCGCTTAATCATTTCGGCAACCTGATTGGCTTCGTCATCCTCGCCCGCTCGCGGGCGAATTTTAAACTCGACCAGGAGGCATACGACCTCCTACGAGTGGTTGGTCGCGAAATCGCGAGCCGCGTGGCGGAACAACGTGCCACGCAAATTCTGACCCAAACTCAACAGCTTCGCGAATACAGCCAGCGCTTCGCCTTCGTCATTCATGACATCAAGAATGTTTCTGGGCAGCTCTCAATGCTCCTGACAAATGCCGAACTCTATGCGGACAATCCTGAATTCCAGCGCGACATGCTGGCGACGGTGCGCGATTCCGTCGGCAAGATCACCCGTCTATTGTCCCGGCTGCAAGCTGAACGGCAGGAGCGCGATCACGCCCTGACCACGCCTGCAGAACGACTGCGAGACCTGATCGGAGCCAGCCGTCAGGCCAACCATCGAGAAATTGGCTTTCGCGACAATGCCGGGGGCGCCGGCGCCGCGATAGATCCAGATGCGTTCGATGCGGTCGTCACGCACCTGCTGAACAATGCAGTTGACGCGTCGAATGCGGATGCCGCAATCGAGGTCGATCTACGGGCGGAGCCAAATGCCGTCGTCGTCGATATCATTGATCACGGCACAGGCATGCCGCCGGAATTTGTCCGCGACGATTTGTTCCGCCCGCTGCGCACAACCAAGGATGACGGGCATGGCATCGGCGCATACCAGGCCAGGGAGTTAGTGCGTGACGCGGGCGGCGACTTGCTCGTGATCAGCCGGCCAAAGACCGGCACGACGATGCGGCTGATCCTGCCTTCGGTAAGGCCAGGCGTCGCTGAGCCTGCTACGGCCGAAGCGTGACCGCGCCTGCCATGTCCAAACCGAAAGTTCTGATCGTCGAAGATGATGAGGGCCTCTGCTCGCAGTATCGCTGGGCGTTCCCCGCTTGCGAGCTCTTTATGGCTCATACCAAGGCTCAGGCCGTCACTCTGGCGAAGCGTGAAAATCCACCCGTCGCCATCATGGATCTCGGCTTGCCGCCCGACCCGGACGGCGTCAGCGAGGGCTTCGCAACGCTCACCGAGGTGCTGCGAATCCCGCGGATTAAAGTAATCGTGGTCACCGGAAATGATGAGCGAAAGAATGCCCTCCGGGCCGTTGCCCTCGGTGCCTACGATTTTTGCGAAAAACCGATCGAGATTGAAATTCTGCGAACAGTCGTCGAGCGCGGGCTGACCCTCCATCGGCTTGAGGAGGAAAACCGCCAGTTGGCCGCCGCCGTGCCGATGCGTTCTCCAATCGAACGGATCGTCACCGGAAATCAGCAGATGCTGAAGGTCTGCCGTGACATCGAGAAGATCGCGACAACCAATGTTCCCGTCCTCTTATTGGGTGAAAGCGGCACCGGCAAGGAAGCGTTGGCGAAGGCGGTGCATGACCTTGGGCCTCGCGCCAAGCAGCCGTTTGTCGCCATCAACTGCGGCGCGATCCCGGATAATTTGCTGGAAAGTGAGCTGTTCGGACACGAACGCGGCGCGTTTACCGGAGCAGTGAAGCAAACGATCGGTCAGATTGAACGCGCCAACAAGGGCACGTTGTTCCTGGACGAAATAGGAGATCTGCCGCATCCGTTGCAGGTCAAGCTGCTTCGGTTCCTGCAGGACCAGATCCTGGAGCGTGTCGGGGGACGCACTAAAATCCAGGTCGATGTACGGATCGTCTCCGCGACCAACGCCGACCTGGACGACAAAATCAGCCACGGTGCATTCCGCGCCGACCTGTTCTATCGCATGAATGCCTTCACCATCCACATCCCGCCACTGCGACACCGCGGCGCGGACATCGTCCTGCTGGCAAATTACTTCCTGGACCGCTTCAACCAGGAATTCGCCCGCGCTATCCGCGGTTTTACTGAACAAGCTGCCGCCGCCATGACTGCGCATAATTGGCCCGGGAACGTTCGGGAGTTGGAGAACCGGATTAAGCGCGCCGTCGTCATGGCGGAACGTCGCCAGCTCGACGCCGCCGATCTTGAACTGGCCCCCCCGCCGCCGGACGTCCCAGACCTCGATCTCAGATCCGCCCGGCTCCGAGCGGAACATGACGTTGTCAGGGAAGCGCTGGTGCGAAGACAATACCGTTTCTGAAGCAGCACGACTTCTAGGTATAAGCCGTCCAACGTTATATGGGTTGATGGAAGCCCACGGCTTCCCGATTGAAGCCGCGGCGAGATCCCACGAAAGCTAAGCCGCTCCAGCCGATGCAACGATGAAGAGCTATTGAGGGTGAAACCAATGCGATACAGGTCTCTCGGCTGGATCATGATTGGGACCTGGCTTGGCGCCTTCCCGGTCGCCGCCCACGCGGATTATCTGGCCACCGCCAAGGCTGCCCTGCAGAAGGGCGACCTGAAATCCGCGCAAATCGACTTGCGTAACGCGGTTCGCGACGATCCACAGAACGCCGAAGCGCATTACTGGCTCGGCCGGGTCACCTTCGAACTGGGAGATCCCGTCGCCTCGGAACGCGAGGCCGCCGCGGCACGCGATCGCGGCTTCGATCCGCATCAGACCGTTCCGCTGTTATCGCGGGCCCTGCTCGCGCAGCACAAATTCAACGAGGTGCTGGAGCAGCTGAAGCCCGACGGCAAGGATGCGCTGCTGGATGCCTCTATCCTGGTCGCGCGCGGTTATGCCCAAATGGGCCTGAAACGACCGGAAGACGCTCAAAAATCCTTCGCCGAAGCCGAACAAGTGTCGCCGGACGCGGTCGATCCACTGCTGGCCGACGCCCGTCTCGCCGTTGCGCGAGTCGATCTTGACGGCGCCGAGCAGAAGATCGACAGGGCAATCCTCGCCCAGCCGAAATCGGCCGAGGCACTGATGGCGAAAGCACAACTACTACGCCTAAAGAAAGATATTCCCGGCGCGATCGCGGTGCTGGACGGATTGATCACCGACCAGCCCAGCTCATGCAGGCCCGATTGGAACGCGCCAGCCTGGAGCTGGCGGCGGCCAAGAACGACGCTGCCAGGGCCGATATCGAGTTGGTCCTGAAAGGCACCCCCGGCAATCGTCCAGGCGATCTACCTCCTGGCGGTCACGGAAGCGCAGTCGCGGAACTACAAGGCTGCCGACGCGGACCTGGAGCGGATTTCCGGCTACATCGGCCATACTCCGCGAGCCTTCTACCTCCAAGCCGTGATAAAGGAACAGCTCGGCCAGCTCGAGCAGGCGGAGGAAGCGGCACGCAAATATCTCGGGTCGAGCGCCCGAACGATCTCGCCGCTACAAGGTGCTTGCCCGAATCCAGTTCGCCAAGCACCGGCCGGACCAGGTGGTCGAAACCCTCGACAAGGTCGCCGAATCCGGCAAGGCTGATGCCGAGGCCTACGACCTGCTCGGCCGGGCCTACGCCGCAACCGGGCGCGGGCCAGGAAGCCGTCGAGGCGTTCCAGAAGGCCGAGACAATGGCGCCGAACGACGTGGGCGTGCAGACCCGGCTGGCCTCGGCTCGTATGGGCATGGGCGATCCCGACGCCGCGATGGGCGACCTCGAGCACACACTTGAACTGGACCCAAGATGCCAGCCGTTAGCGAGGCGCTGTTCTTCGCGGCACTGGCCACGGGCGATACCGACAAGGCGAGCGAAGCTCTGACAAAATCCGGGCTGCCAAGGGCGAGACTGAAGTCGTCGGAAATCTCGAAGGCCTGTTCAAACTCGCGCAGATCGATTTCCCCGGGGCGAAGGCCGCATTCACGGAACTGGTGCAGAAATATCCTGATTTCATGCCCGCCAAGATCAATCTCGCCCGCGTCGCGATTGCTGATGGGCGACCATACCGAGCGCCAATAAGATCCTGATCGACGTGCTGGCCAAACAGCCGACCGCCGAACCTGCCCTGACGATGGTTGTCTCCGGCTACGCTGCAAACGAACGAGCTGGCCGAAGCGGCCGGCATCTTGGAGCGCGCCCATCGCAGCCGACCCGAGCCAGACGCATATCACCGTGACCCTGGGGGATTCTACATTCGTTCAGGCAGGCCCAAAAGGCATTCGGTCTGCACGGCAGCCGAAACAGGAACGCAGAAATGATTCCATCGGACATCCTCAGCCTGCGTGCGGCAGCACAACTCGCCTTGGGGCAGAAGAAGGACGCCCAGGCAACCTACGCCCGACATTCTTGAGCAAGACCCCAAGTCCGTGGGCGCGCGGCGCCAGCTAGTCGCACTGCTGATCCAGGCTGGCGATTTCGAAAGCGCCCGCAATGTCTTAACCGCCGGAATCGCCGCCAATCCCCGAGACTATCGATGTATCAGGACTAGGCCATGGTCGATCTGAAGTCGGCCGGTGGAATCGACGCAGCGCTGGCGACAGCCGATCGCTTGCAGTCCCAGAACCGAGACTTCCCCGGTATCAAGGCGCTGAAGGGCGATATCTACCTGGCGGCAAACCGCCCAGCCGATGCCGTGGCTGCCTACACCGAAGCGAACACCGCCACCCCATCCAGCCTACTCGTAACTCGCCTGGCCGGAGCGCTGCTGCGGGCTGGCACGATCCGACGACGCCAGCAAGCTGCTGCTAGACTGGCTCGGCGATCACCCGGACGACCTCGTCGCGACGGAGCAACTTGCCGAGATCAAAATCGCCGGCGCCGACTGGACCGAGGCATCCAGATATCTGAAGTCGTTACTCAAGAAGAAGCCCCATAACGCCGGTGGCGTTGAATAACCTGGCCTGGGTCTACCAGCAGCAAGGCAAGGATGCGTCGGCGCAGACGCTGGCGCGGCAGGCCTATGTGCTGGCGCCCGGCCCGCAAACGGCCGATACCTTAGGTTGGATCCTGACGACAAGCGGCGACCCCGAAGACGGTGCGACCTTGCTGCGCCAGGCGACGGGCGGGGCTGGCGGCGATCCGCGCATCCTCTACCACTACGCGGTGGCACTGAAGGACACAGGCAACAGGGATGAGCCAAAAAGGCGCTTGAGACTGTGGTTGCCAATCAGGGGACAGTTCAAGGAGAAAGAACTGGCGCAAAAGCTGCTGGACGATCTGTCGAAAGGGACCTGAGACCGGCCTTGTGGGGCATTAGGGCCCAGACGCTCTGGTATCATCGGACCGACTCATAGATGGAGGCCGTCCGCCTGCTGACCTTCTCGACGCTGTTTCCGCACGCTGCCCGGCCCAACCATGGCGTCTTCGTGGAAAATCGGCTGCGCCACCTGGTGGCCAGCGGTGAAGCGACGAGCCTCGTGCTGGCGCCGGTGCCCTGGTTCCCTAGCCGGTCCCAGTGGTTCGGTGATTGGGCGGTGAACGCGCGCGCGCCGGCGGCCGAAACACGCCACGGCATAGCGATCCACCACCCACGCTATCCGGTCATCCCCAAGCTCGGCATGTCGATCGCGCCCTGGCTGCTGTATCGGGCGATGGTGCCCCAGGTCAACCGCCTGCTCGCCGAGGGCCATCGCTTCGATGCCATCGACGCGCACTACGTCTATCCCGACGGCGTCGCCGCCTCTTGGCTCGGCCGCCGTTTCGGCCTGCCGGTGGTGATGACCGCCCGTGGCACCGACGTCAATCTGATCCCGCGTTACCGTCCCGCGCCGACTGATCCAGGGGGCGATCCGCGACGCCAACGCGCTGATCGCCGTCAGCGCCGCGCTCAAGGAGCTCTGGTCGAACTCGGCGCGCCAGACGAAAAGGTCACAGTGCTGCGCAACGGCGTCGAAACCGGCTTGTTCCGTCCTCCCGAGGATCGCCGGCCGTCCGCGAGCGGGCTGGGATTGAACGGACTCGTGCTGATCTCGGTCGGCGCTCTGATCGAGCGCAAGGGCCATCACCGCACGATCGAAGCGATGCGCCAGCTGCCCGATTTCGAACTGATCATCGTCGGCGAAGGGCCGGAGCGGCAGCGATTGGGCTGATCGCGCGATATGGCTTGACCGATCGCGTGCGGCTGCTGGGGCCTCGGCCGCACACGGACTTGCCCGCGCTGTATGGCGCGGCGGATGCGTCGGTGCTGGCGTCCTCGCGTGAAGGGTGGGCGAACGTTCTGCTGGAATCGATGGCCTGCGGCACGCCGGTGGTCGCGGCCGATGTCTGGGGCAACCCCGAGGTCGTCCACGCTCCCACGGGCGGGATGATCTATGAACCGAACACGCCGGATGGAATCGCGGCGGCTGTGCGAAAACTGTTCGCCGATCTGCCGAATCGTGCGGCAACACGAGCTTATGCCAAATCGTTCAGTTGGGATGAAACAACGGCCGGACAATTGGCTTGTTTCGCGCATACGGCTGGGAGGACCACATCCGTCCACTCGCGAGCGTCGAAGCGATGCGGATGCGCTTTCGAGAGGGCCCCATGTCGCGGTTTGTCATAATAATTGTCATCGTCGGCCAGATCGTCAGCCTCGGCGCCTGCGCCGCTTCCCAACCGCCAACTTTGCGCTCCAGGTATGGGGGCACCCATGGCGGTATTCACCTTGTATCTGGGCAAGGCAATCCCCGGTCGACCCGACTTGACCGAAAAGGAGTGGCAGACATTTCTTGACGACACCGTGACCGCCGATCTACCGAACGGCTACACGATATTGGACGCCAGCGGAGCCTGGATGAACCCAATCACTCGGAAGACCATCAAGGAACGACCAAAGTTCTGATTGCCGCTCTGCCAGAAACACCTGACAGCCTGGTGGCGGTCAACCAGATCCGCCCGGATTACCAAATCAAGTTCCATCAGCAGCTTGTCGGCATGACAGCGGAACAAGCCTGCGGTACATTCTGAACACACTCGCTCCCGAACGAAAAAGGGGCGCCCGAAGGCACCCCAATCTCTCGACTCACCCGCCAGACGAAATCGACTTGATGATGATTTCGACGCGCCGGTTCTGCGGCTCGCGAACGCCCGGGCCGGTCGGAACCAGCAGATGATTTCACCGAATCCCTGGATCGCGATCGCGCTCTACGGCACCCCGTCCTTCACCAGTTCCGCGGCAACCGTCTTGGCGCGCCTTATGGATAGGCCCTGGTTATACTTCGGCGTGCCCGACGTATCGGTGTAGCCATTCACTTCAATCTGCGTGTACTGCACCTTGGTGGAATTCGCTGCCGCTTCCGAGACGATCTGGCGAGCCCGGTCGGTCAGATCGCTTTGTCCCAATCGAAGAACACGAGATACGACCGCGAGATCGGCGATGGCGCGACCACGGCAGGAGCCGGGCCATCGGAGGCGGCGGCACATTGAACGCATACGGAACCCAGCGAGAGCCATGTTGTTGTAGTTGCTGCTGAGCTTAAGTTCGCCGCGTGACCGCCCCACCAGGGGAGTACCGCCGCACCATAGTTGTGATTACCGGTAAGCCCCATGAAACGGTAATCAATCGTAAGCGCCAGAGCGGGCGAAACCGGAAAAGCCACACCGGCGATGCCCTGGTAAGCGAAGCCGCCCTGGACTCTGGCCGGTCTGCAGGGCAGCCCCTGCCGGCGCGACCAAGCGCAAATTATGACCTGTTCCCCCTGATACCCAACACCCGCGCCAATATATGGCGGCACATAGGGAGTCAGATCGACAAAGTCGTACAGCACGTTAAACATGCCGCCATACTTAGCTCCTCACCCACACCGAGCGGGCGCCCTAGAAACTGTCGGGGATATTCTGCATGACATCGCCCTCGATCTCGGCCCTGAGCCCATTGCCAAAGCCGTATCCAAGGCTCAATTCGCCCGCCGGCCCAAAATGCGTATCGAGTTCGAGTTGCCGGCAAAGGGACTGCGCGCGAACTGCGCGTCCTGGCCAGCCATGACATTCGCACCGGCACCGGCACCGATATAAGTCCGGTGATCGGCTGCGCGCTGGCCGCGACCGGAAGCGCCAGCAACGTTGCTGACAATAAAGCGTTGCGAAAATTCATTTACCCTCTCCTCTAGTTTCAGACCGTGCGACGCTGTTCCGAATAGTAGCCGCCGAGAACCTTTTCCCTGCTACAACCATAACGCTGGTTTTCGCCTTTAGCGAGAGGGTGGCCTTTAATCAAGCCACACTGTTGCAATAGGGCCACATTAGATTCGGTATCAGGACCAGTTTTCGGGCGGAAGAGAGCAGGAGTCGAACCTGCCCGGAACCGCTCTGCAGCTCCAACCGGGTTTGAAGTCCGGCCGGCCCACCGGGGCCGATTCTCCTCCGTCAAACAGTATTCCCGGATTGTACGAGCTGGGCAATGAAGTCCTCATCGGCCTGCTCCAGGTTCCGGCAATCAAGCAGCAGCCGCCCCCGCGCCATCCTTCCGATCACCGGCCGCGGCAACGATCGAAAAAAATCAGCAATTCTTCCAATGGTTCCCACCAATCGTCACAGCGGCGGAGGGCAGCAGGTCAACCGGCAGCGCACCCGATCCGATCTGGCTGCGGCATGCCTCGACAGAGATCTCCCGCTCCGGCCATAGGGCCGCAAAAACGGAACAAATCCGCTGTGCCGTCGCTCGGATATCGATCTCAGAGCGAACCAGCAGACGCAGCGCCGGCAACCGTTCAGCAAGCCGCTCCGGGTTCAGATACATCCGTAGCACGACCTCCAATGCCGCGAGGCGCCCCTTGTCGAGACGCAGAGCGCGCTTGAGGGGATTGCGATTGATCGCTGAAATCACTTGCTTGTGACCCACGATCAGGCCAGCCTGGGGACCTCCCAACAGCTTGTCGCCCGAGAAGGTGACGACGTCGACCCCGGCGATCAACGACGACCGCGGGGTCGGTTCATTTGGCAGGCCCAACCGCTCCAGATCAACCAGGCTGCCGCTGCCCAAATCCTCAATCAGCGGAAGGCCGGCCTCATGCGCGATCCCGCTAAGGGTCTTGGCGGGCACCGGGCGGTGAAGCCGACGATTGCGTAGTTGGCCCGGTGCACCCGCATAAGCGCACCGGTTCGCGGACCGATGGCCTCCTGATAATCGCGCGCATGCGTCCGGTTGGTCGTCCCAACCTCTTTCAGGACAGCGCCCGACCGGCTGATGATGTCCGGCACGCGGAACGCCCCCCCGATCTCGATCAGTTCCCCGCGCGAGACCGGAACTTCCTTGCCCAAAGCCAGGGTATTCAGCACCAGAACGACCGCGGCGGCGTTGTTGTTAACAACGGTCGCCGCCTCGGCGCCGGTCAGTTCGCACAACAGACCGCTGACATGATCGTCCCGCTCCCCACGCTGACCCGTCGCCAAATCGAACTCCAGCGTCGTGGCGCTCCTCAGCGCCTCGGCCGCTGCCTCGGCGGCTTCCGCAGGCAACGGCGCTCGGCCGAGGTTGGTATGAAGGACCGTTCCGGTCATGTTGAACACCGGTCGCTGACTACGGGCAAACCGGATCGCCAGATGATCGCCGCCTCGCAGATCAGATCAGCCGGCAACGCACCGAACGCGAGCGTTGACCTTCGGGAAGACAGGAGGTCCCGCAGCATCGAGGTCACCGCGGTTCGGCCAAACCGGCCCAGCAACACTTCGCTCTCAGGCGCGCGCAACAGCGCGTCTATCGACGGAAGCGGACTGGTGTTTTCCGGCATGGTGGTAATATCGTAGGCTCGCCGTCAAAAGGCGCATAGCAGACTATGCCACCTACCGCATGTCGGTTAACCACCACACCCATCGGCTGCCGCGAAGCCTTTCAGCGATGAACTCGCCGCAGATGCTACCGAGCGCACCATGGTCACGACCACTCATCGCTAAAATTTCTACTCGAGCCGTCAGAAGGCATGATACCGGTCAGCGCGAACGCCGACCGGTATCTGCTCTCGCAGCCGGCACCTACTAATGCGAATGCTGTCGCCGCAGAAACGCAGAGATCTCCAATCCAGTCTGATCAGCCATCGACTGTACGGCGCCGGGGCACTCTGCGGCTGGTATTCCTCCATAGCAGGCTCGCGCCGTATCGGTTGCGGCTGAGGCGACGGCCCGAAGGCCGGCATCGCACGCCGTCGGAACGCCCCTGTCACGGCGTTGAACAAGTTCGGACGCCCGGGGTCAGCCATCGGCGTTTCTTGTGGCGGCATCGCGGTCGAGCGCTGCGACGCGGCAAATAGACTTGCCTTTTCGTTCAGTAGCACCAACGGCTCCGGTAAGCGCGCTGTGTGTTGTTGCTGAATCGGCCGGCCCTGCAGTCCAGACTGTTGCGCGTGGGCTTCCATGGGCGCGGCCGTCTCCGACTGTGATGAGGCCTGCCGCAAAAGCGTCGGCGCTGCGGCTTGCACAGCGCTCGGCATGAACGACGGGGCGCCTGTGGATGAAGCCGAATTGCGCGTCACGATCGGCGCCGGCGCGGGCGCCGCGCCACCGCCGACAGCCACCAGCTTCGGCCGCGTCTGTTCGATCGTCTTATGCAACTCGATGCCCGTTGCCACCACAGACACCCTGATCCGGCCGGAAAGCGTTTCATCAACCGCTGAACCAAAGATTACGTTGGCTTCCTCATCCACTTCCTCTCGGATGCGGTTCGCCGCCTGATCGACCTCAAACAGCGTCAAGTCTTCTCCGCCTGTGATGTTGATCAACAGGCCACGCGCACCCGACATGCTGGTATCTTCCAAAAGCGGATTGTTGATCGCGGCCTCAGCAGCCCGGATGGCGCGGTTCTCACCTTCGGCCTCGCCTGTCCCCATCATCGCCTTGCCCATTTCCGCCATAACCGTGCGGATGTCGGCGAAGTCGAGATTGACGAGTCCATGAACCATCATCAGGTCCGTCACACCGCGCACGCCCATATAAAGCACCTGATCAGCCATCTTGAAGGCATCGCGCCAGGTGGTGCGTTCATTGGCCATACGGAACAGATTCTGGTTCGGGATCACGATTAGCGTATCAACGTATTGCTGCAGTTCTTCAATGCCGTGATCGGCCGAGCGCGCACGCCGCGCGCCCTCGAACCCGAACGGTTTCGTTACTACGCCGACCGTCAGGATGTTTCGCTCACGCGCCATACGCGCGATGACCGGCGCCGCTCCGGTACCGTACCGCCGCCCATGCCGGCGGTAATGAACACCATGTGCGCGCCATCAAGGTGTCGATACAATTCGTCCGACGCCTCTTCCGCGGCAGCCTTGCCGATCTCCGGCTTCGCGCCAGCACCCAACCCTTGCGTGATATGCGGGCCGAGTTGGATCCGGCGATCTGCCCGGCTGTGCATCAATTGCTGCGCATCGGTATTCGCAACCACGAACTCCACGCCCTGAAGGTTCGCGGCGATCATGTTATCGACGGCATTCGTACCACCGCCGCCAACTCCGATGACAGTGATACGCGGTGAAAAGTCGGTATGGTTCATTGTTGGAATCGTCAGGTTAAGGGTCATTTATCTCTCCCCCGCGTCTACGGGCACGGCTGTTGGTTAGTGATTACGTCACACTCTCAATTCGCGACGAGTTCAGACACGTTCTTTCAGAAAATTGACAAATCGGCGGAACAGGCCGATTTGCGGGTCCCCATCCAGGTTGATGTCCTGAAAGGTCCTTCCATCGCCGGCTGCCCAGGACAACAAGCCGGCAGCGGTGGAAAAAGCCGGGCCAGACGCAAGCTCCGGCAATCCGCGCAATGCCGCCGGACGCCCGAGCCGCACCTGCCGGCTCAGCATCCTGGCCGCCATTTCGCGAACCCCCGGAAGCTGACAAGCCCCACCAGTCAATACGACGCGATTGCCCGCGGCCCGTCCCAGTCCGGACAAATCAAGACGATCCTTCACATACTCGAAGGTTTCCTCGATCCGCGGACGGATGATGTTGACCACCATGCTGCGCGGTCCTTTCGCAAGCTGATGGTCTTCCTCGCCTACCAAAGGCACAGGCAACATCTCGCGATCGTCGTCCGGACTGGTTTCCACATTGCCGAATAGCGTTTTCAATCGTTCCGCATGAATCAAAGTAGTGGACAAGCCGATCGCCAGATCCTTGGTGACGTGCAACCCGCCGATCGCGAGTTGGGATGTGTGAATGATTTGCTTGTCGGCATAGACGGCCATGCTGGTCGTGCCGCCGCCCATATCGATGATCGTCGCGCCGAGTTCGCGTTCTTCAGGCACCAGACTGGATAATCCGGCGGCCAAAGGCGCTGATACCAAATCCTCGATTTCCAGGTCGCAACGGCTGATGCAGGATTCCATCGTCCGCAACGCGGTCGCAGCGGCATCGACGACATGCAACCTCGCGGTTAGCGTCGTGCAGAACAGACCGCGCGGATCGGCCACGTGGTCGGTGGCATCAAGACCGCGAAATTCGACGGCAGAACATGGATCGGTTCCCTGCCATCGACCTCCGCCCGGCAACGTCCCTCGTTCATCAGGCCGCGAATGTCGTTCTCGGTCACCGCGCGCCCGCCGACCGGCCATTGCACGTTGAACAGCCGCAACTCCGGTTGGCCGCAGGTCAGGTTGATGGTAACGGAGCGCAGCCTCACGTCCGCCATATCTTCCGCCTGCCCGACGGACGCTCGGATGGCTTTCTCCGCGGCCTCCAGATCGGTGATATCACCGCTGTTGAGCCCCCTGCCCTTTTGCCAGCCAAAGCCGGGACCCGCGGCGAGAAGCCGTCGCTTTCCGTTCGGCCGATTAAACAGGCAATCTTGGTGGTGCCGATATCGACCACGCCGAACGGGCCAGAACGGTAATGTCGTGACAACTCTGTCTCCGGCGGCCCGGTCTCGGTGGGAGGGAGGATGCGACGGGGATTATCGGCCATCCGGTCGTGCTCCTACGTAGGTTTCTTGGCGATGACGGGAACCGTCGGCGGGTTTGTTTCGGGTGGCACGGGCGGTATCACCGTGTCTTCCTTTGCCTCGATCCTTGGACGGAACACCAAGCGGTCCGGCAGTCGCATATCGATGTCCGCGAGGGGCCGGTCGAGCACTGCGTGCTGTTGTTGAAGCTGCGCCAACCGGTCCAATGCTGCGACTTCATGTCCTTCCGGCAACAGGACGTCGGTATGGTTGATCATGTGCAGGTTCCAGCGACGCTCCCCGACGCGGACGCTGGCCTCGACCCTTTCTGCTAGAGCCGGCCGCTCACGTAATGCGTCCAACAAAACGGCAGCCGCGGTCGGAGCGCCTCGGCCGACGATCAGCGGTAAATTGGGAAACTGAGCGATGTCCTGGTCGGTAACGACCTGCCCAGTCCGATCAACCAAAACGTATTTCTTCTGGCTCTGCCAGACCGCGAAGGGGCGGCGTTCTTGGAGGTTAACGATGACTGTTCTACCGGCAGGCGCCGCTCGACCGTGGCATGCTCCACCCACGGGATCGTTTCTATCCGAGCCCTGGTCTCCTCCAATGAGAAACCCAGTATTGGATCGCCCTTGTTGACGCCGATCGCGGCACACAGCAACAACTCCGGCGTGTTGGCGCGTCCTCCAATCACGACATCCACCACCCTCAGACCCGACGCGGCGGTCG
>CAVYXX010000017.1:2500-134733 GCA_963772355.1 uncultured Alphaproteobacteria bacterium
GCAAACCCAGGGAACTGAAACATCTCAGTACCTGGAGGAACAGACATCAACAGAGATTCCGCTAGTAGTGGCGAGCGAAAGCGGAACAGGCCAGTGGTCAATTGGGGATAAGCAGAACGGTCTGGAAAGTCCGGCCATAGCGGGTGATAGCCCCGTATGCGTAAAGACCAGTTGATCCTTGAGTAAGGCGGGACACGTGAAATCCTGTCTGAACATGGGGGGACCACCCTCCAAGCCTAAATACTCCCTGGTGACCGATAGCGAACAAGTACCGTGAGGGAAAGGTGAAAAGCACCCCGAGAGGGGAGTGAAAGAGACCTGAAACCGGATGCCTACAAGCAGTCGGAGCTCCTGTGCAAGTTCTGGGCCGTGACGGCGTACCTTTTGTATAATGGGTCAGCGAGTTTCTGTTCGCGGCAAGCTTAAGCCGATAGGCGAAGGCGGAGCGAAAGCGAGTCTGAACAGGGCGTTCAGTCGCGGGCAGAAGACCCGAAACCGAGTGATCTAGCCATGGCCAGGTTGAAGGTGGGGTAACACCCACTGGAGGGCCGAACTCACGCCTGTTGAAAAAGTCGGAGATGAGCTGTGGCTAGGGGTGAAAGGCCAATCAAACTCGGAGATAGCTGGTTCTCCGCGAAATCTATTGAGGTAGATCGTCATGTGTTTACCCTCGGGGGTAGAGCACTGGATGGGCTAGGGGGACCCAAAGTCTTACCAAACCTAACCAAACTCCGAATACCGAGAAGTATAGCGTGGCAGACAGACGGCGGGTGCTAAGGTCCGTCGTCGAGAGGGAAACAGCCCAGACCACCAGCTAAGGTCCCCAAATCGTGGCTAAGTGGGAAAGGATGTGGGAATTCCAAAACAACCAGGAGGTTGGCTTAGAAGCAGCCATCCTTTAAAGAAAGCGTAATAGCTCACTGGTCTAACAGAAATCCCGCGCCGAAGATGTAACGGGGCTCAAGCCACGTACCGAAGCTGTGGGTTCATTGGGGTAGCAGCTGATGAGCGGTAGCGGAGCGTTCCGTAAGCCTGCGAAGCCATACCCGTGAGGGGTGGTGGAGGTATCGGAAGTGCGAATGCTGACATGAGTAGCGACAAACAGAGTGAGAAACTCTGTCGCCGAAAGTCCAAGGGTTCCTGCGCAAGGTTAATCCGCGCAGGGTCAGCCGGCCCCTAAGGCGAGGGCGAAAGCCGTAGTCGATGGGAACCAGGTCAACATTCCTGGGCCTGCCAGAAGTGACGGATGCGAACTGTTGTCTGGGCTTATCGGATTGATCAGGCTTTGTAAGCGTCCCGGGAAATAGCTCTGGCGTAAAGACCGTACCCGAAACCGACACAGGTGGACTGGTAGAGCATACCAAGGCGCTTGAGAGAACGATGCTGAAGGAACTAGGCAAATTGCTCGCGTAACTTCGGGATAAGCGAGACCTGTCGGTGGGCAACCATCGGGCGGGTGGCACAGAGCAGGGGGTAGCGACTGTTTAGTAAAAACACAGGGCTGTGCGAAGTCGAGAGACGACGTATACGGTCTGACGCCTGCCCGGTGCCGGAAGGTTAAGAGGAGGTGTGCAAGCACTGAATTGAAGCCCCGGTAAACGGCGGCCGTAACTATAACGGTCCTAAGGTAGCGAAATTCCTTGTCGGGTAAGTTCCGACCTGCACGAATGGCGTAACGACTTCCCCACTGTCTCCAGCATCGGCTCAGCGAAATTGAATTCCCCGTGAAGATGCGGGGTACCCGCGGTCAGACGGAAAGACCCTATGAACCTTTACTGTAGCTTCGCAGTGGCAGCAGGAGAACTCTGTGTAGGATAGGTGGGAGACTTTGAAGCCGGGGCGCCAGGTCAGGTGGAGTCAACCTTGAAATACCACCCTGAGTGCTTTTGCTGTCTAACCGAGACCGGTCATCCCGGTCCGGGACCCTGCATGGTGGGCAGTTTGACTGGGGCGGTCGCCTCCCAAATAGTAACGGAGGCGCGCGATGGTGGGCTCAGGCCGGTCGGACATCGGCTGCTGAGTGCAATGGCACAAGCCCGCCTGACTGCGAGAGTGACAGCTCGAGCAGAGACGAAAGTCGGCCATAGTGATCCGGTGGTCCCGCGTGGAAGGGCCATCGCTCAACGGATAAAAGGTACTCTAGGGATAACAGGCTGATCTCCCCCAAGAGTCCACATCGACGGGGAGGTTTGGCACCTCGATGTCGGCTCATCACATCCTGGGGCTGGAGCAGGTCCCAAGGGTTCGGCTGTTCGCCGATTAAAGTGGTACGTGAGCTGGGTTTAGAACGTCGTGAGACAGTTCGGTCCCTATCTGCCGTGGGTGAAGGAGAATTGCGAGGATCTGTCCCTAGTACGAGAGGACCGGGATGGACATACCTCTGGTGCACCGGTTGTCACGCCAGTGGCATGGCCGGGTAGCTAAGTATGGACAGGATAACCGCTGAAAGCATCTAAGCGGGAAACTTACCTCTAAACGAGTTCTCCCCGAGGGCCGTGAAAGACCATCACGTTGACAGGCCGGGTGTGGAAGTGGGGCAACGCATGAAGCTAACCGGTTCTGATCGCCCGATAGGCTCGATACCTAACACCATGCATGGAAATCATCGCCAGAAGCAATCGCCAGGTTCGTCAGCTTGACGTCGAGCCGCGGCGATGCATCGCACACAACACACCACCAGAACCTTCCACCCCAGTCGCTGGACAACGGACGACTGCAAACTGACGACGGAAAACTGACAACCGTCTCCAGGATGGACTGGACGACCTGGTGGCTTTGGCGGGGGGCCCGCACCCGATCCCATCCCGAACTCGGCCGTGAAAACCCCCAGCGCCCATGGTACTGTGTCTCAAGGCACGGGAGAGTAGGTCGCCGCCAGGTCTTCCAATCCACCCAACATCACACCCACGCGGGGTGGAGCAGCCCGGTAGCTCGTCAGGCTCATAACCTGAAGGTCACAGGTTCAAATCCTGTCCCCGCAACCAAATTCAGCCGATACGATCAATACGATAACAGTCGTCTTCGGCGCTGCTGTAAATTGGCTACTCGGTATACCCTGCAATCTGCAGAGCGGCATCCATCAGCCGTTCGGGCCCACCACAATTAGCTCAACCAGCCGATCGAACTCCGCCACCGACAATGTCTCCGCGCGCCGTTCGGGGGCGATCTCGGCGCGAGCCAGCAATGCCTCTCCCCCCAGCCCACGCAGCGACCCGCGCAACATCTTGCGGCGCTGACCGAATGCCGCCCCGGTCAAAGCTTCCATCCGGGCGAACGCCGCGGGGTCCGGCTGTCGTTCGTGCGGTGTCAGGCTGACCACCGCAGACCAGACCTTCGGCGGCGGGGTGAAGGCTGCGGGCGGCAGACGCACGACAATCCGAGTGACACAGGTCCATTGCGCCAACACCGACAGCCGCCCATAGGCCGCCGTACCCGGCTCGGCGCAAATTCGCTCGGCCACTTCTTGTTGGAACATCAAGGTCAGCCGCTCGAACGACGCGGCCTGACTAAGCCAGCGCACCAGCAACGGCGACGCGACATTATACGGCAGATTGGCAACGACCTGACGTGGTGCCGGCACCAGCGAGGCGAGATCGATCGACCTCGCATCGCCTTCGATCACCCGCAGCCGACCAGCGGCGGCCTCAGCCAGCTCCATCATCGCGCTGATTGCCCGGCGGTCGAGCTCGATCGCGATGACGTCAGCCGCCGCGGAGGCCAGCAGCGACCGGGTCAAGCCGCCTGGTCCCGGACCGATCTCGATGATATGGCGGCCGGCAAGATCGCCGGCCTCGCGGACTATGCGGTCGGTAAGGTTGCCGTCGAGTAAAAAATGCTGTCCAAGCGAATGGCGGGCGGCAAGACCATGGCGAGTGATGATCTCGCGCAACGGTGGCCATTCAGCCACCAGAAATGCTCGGTTCAGACGCCGCCGCCGCGGATGTCGATGCTCGCCTTGCGGTGTAAGTCGCGCATCGCTTGGCGTGACATCATCTCGACACGTTCATTAATCAGGCGATTTCGGATCTGTGTCGGAGTAATCTCTCCAACATTTTTCTGTTCGCGCGAGCAGACTGTGATGACCGCGATTCCATCGCGGGAGATGAGTGGCTCGGTTGGCTTACCCAGTGGAATGGTCTCCAAAAGCTGTTTGAAGGCAGCTGGACTGACACCTTCAACCCTTACCTCGCCTGGATCGATCGGGCGATTCGACGGGTTGTTGGCTTTCGCGTACGCCTCCATCTGGTCGCAGCCCTTAAGGCTGCTACCGAGCGAGCGGGCCTTCATCAGCGCTTGCCGCTGCTGATCCGTCGGTTTTTGCGGATCTGTCAGTGGGGCGGTGAAGGGAAAGAAGGCCTGCCGCATTGTCGCGACAGTCGCGATTTCGTTGCCGATCACTCGCTTGGCCTGCAATGTGACGATAGAGAGGCCGCCGGGGACCCGAATGGGATTGCTGATGGCACCTACCGGCATCTGGCTGACGACGCGGTCCACCGCGGGGTCGAGTTGATTGGTCTGTTCCCAGCCTAGCTCGCCGCCTTCAAGCGCGGTCTGGGTTTGGCTGAACTGGGCCGCGACCAGCGCGAACGAGGCGCCGGCGTGAAGTTCCGTAATCACGGTTTCAGCGAAATGCTGAGCGTCGGCGCTGTTGGCTGGATCATCCACCGGAATGAAAATTTCCCCCAGGCGATATTCCGTCTGGCCAGTCTGTTGGGCGGCTAACTTCTGCTGATCCGCCACATCGGCGTCGGTGATGTTCATCTTGTCACCGATCGAGGAACGCAACATCTGCGTCCAAGCCAATTGGGCCCGGATCTGGTCGATCAAGGTGCGAGCGCTGACCCCGTCAGAGGCCAATTTCGCCCGGAGTGCGCCCGGCTGTAGGTTGTTGCGAGTTTCGATGTCCTTGATCGCTGCCGCGATCTGAGCGTCCTGGATGACCATCTTACGGCGCTGCGCCTCCTGCACGCGCAACCGCTCATCGATCAACTGGCGCAGGATTTGCGACTTTAGCCGATCGATCACTTCCGTAGACAAGGGCAGGCCGGTGGAAATGGCAAATAGGCGAGCGCGATTGCCAATGTCAGCCTCGCTGATCACGTCGCCGTTGACAACGGCAGCGATGCGGCTGGCATCGGTGAGTGGTTGGTCCGCCGGCGCAGCTTGTGCCGGAAGGGAAACGTGAGGCGCGGACGGTTTCGCTGGCGTCTCGGCAGCAAAACCGGTTGCGGCCACTGGCAGCGAGAGCGCCAAAAACGCGGTTGGGCCCCAGAAAGACAAGCTGGAAACCAAAGAAAAAGCATCGCGACGGGGCGTCGGCATTTCGGAAACTCCCAAACTCACAGCGCGCGATAGCCGAATTGGCCGATCGTCTTGAACGTTAGTAGAAACAGAATCGAGGTGGCGCCATTGTCACCGTTGATGTTCGTATAACGCCGGTAGAATCTCAGATCAAAAATGAAGCACTCGTCCTCGTAGATGGCGTCGGCCCCGGCCAAGACCATCTGGTTCGTCGCGACGTCGCGGACGGCCGTACCATTGAACCTGTAAAAGCCCCATTTTGATGATACCCCTAAGGTGACCTCGTTGCGCGGAAAGAAAAAGGGGTTTCCGGGTGGTGGTGGGGCGGGCTGCTGGTAAAAGGTGTACGGGTTGAAAGTCGTGTAGATGTAGCCGCCCGAGACCTTGAACTTTTCCAACCCCACCGATGAGACCGCCTCGGCGTAGTGAGTAGCCAGCGACGACTTGTCGAGGCGCGTTCGGTAGGTCACGTCGAGCCAGGTGGTCGGCGAAAAAGTGCCGCGGGCGACAATGTCCGAAACCTCGTCGCGCAGGCCGGATTCCACAGGGAACAGATAGTTCTTGTTAGTGCGATAGGATTGTCCAACCAATCCGTCGAATGTGACGCCGCCCAGATACCAGGCGCCGTGCATGGCGACGTTTGCTCGCTCACCGCCGTCCAGACGATCGATGCCGGTGAAGCGGTTGAATCCGAACAGGTTGGCGTCGGTGAACTCGAAATCGAGGCTGTCTTCGTTCGGATAGAGGTTCACCTGACTGTGGCCAGCCTGTGGCGCCACGATCACTTGGACGATCGGCTCAATAAGTTGGGTGCCCCAGGCTCCACCATCGCGCGCAAATGGCCATTTAAAGTCAACCGCCACCTGTGGCAGGGCCCGGGCCGTGTCGTTGTAATTTAGTGAAGAGAAATTCGGTAAGCCATTAAGATCCGAGGCATCGTAGGCGGCAGCATCGCCGTGCAAGGTGATTTTCCACTGGTCCCCGAGAAGACCGCTGAAAGGCCGCTCATAATCCATCGTCAGTGAAGCGCGCCGAGTGTTGGTTCCGACGGAGCGGATCACGTTGAAGGCTCCGGTCGAAAGCGAGAACCGGCCGCCCAGCGAATTGGGCGTACCAACGAAGCTGTACTCGTAGCGTGGCAACACGATTGGGAGCGAGCTGGTGTCGATGACCGTGTTCAGTCCCTGGTAAAACTTCGAATCAAGGCGTGTATAAGAACCGTCGCCAAAGCCCTCCAAGTAAAACTGGCTCGTCAAGATATTTGGATCACCAGTCAGTCCCTCGGTCAGGTGGAAGTCGGTTACGTATGTTGTCGATGACGCGCGATTGATGTCGAAGCCATACCGCCACGTGTCGTTGTAACTGAACTGTCCGCGTGACGCGAAGGAACCCTGGGGAGAGCCGTCGAGGTATCCGGCAGAGGTGTTCAGCAAAAACGTGCCATCGTTGAAGCGCCTGCGATATTCAATATCGAGTTGCGGTCCTGCCTCGGTGCTGATCAGCGGTAGGAACGTGGCGTCAGACTGGTCATCAATCACCAGGTAGTAGGGCTGGCCGTAGAAAAAACCGACGTTCGACGAGCTTCCGAACACGGGCGGCAAGATGCCTGATTCTCGTTTGACCGAAGGGTCGGCATTCCAGAAATACGGAAAGTAGGCGACCGGAATACCGTACATCTCCAGTGTCGCATGAGTGAATTCTATTTTCTTGTGCTCCAGGTCTTGAACGGCCGACACGGCACGGATCTGCCATAGCGGCGGCCTGGTCGGATCCTTGGCGCATAGATTGCAAGTTGTGTAGACAACCTTCGACATTTCGTTGATCTGGCCGCCGGTCCGTTGCGCGCCGTTCGCGGCCAGCTTGCCATTCTGCTGCAAAAGTGCGCGCATATCCTTCAGGATGCCGTCGTTCATGTTGTTCTGCATCTCGGCGTAATCGGCGAACAGGACTTCTCCGTCTGGTTCCAACAGCACGACATGCCCCGTCGCGGCCGCTACGCCGGTATTTCGGTCGAAAGTGATCTTGTCGGCCCGCATAACGTGGCCATTCTGCCACGCCTCAACATGTCCGGTGGCGGTGACAATGGCCTTGTCCTTGTCGTAATCCACCTCGTCGGCGGAAAACGTGACCGGTTCGTTTTTGGTGAGCGGCGAGGCCGCCGAGCGGTTGGTCAAGTTCCCCAATTGGGCCAGCGCCGGCGTCGCGATGCTACAGGCGATCAGCACGACCAGCAGTATCTTGTTGAGTTTGCGCAATGCCGCGCGCACCGAACCACTGGTAGTCTCGCGAGCGCAGCAGCCCGAAAAATGGCCCGCGCCACTGGCCCGTCGCGACAAGCGGTCCACGTCATCCATACTCAGCCGTCTTCCGTGTGCAGCAATAAAGCCACGGCGAGCATGAGGCCGGATGCGGCGGGCGCCCACGCCGCCAAGATGACGGGCAAGGCGCCAGATTGCCCGATCTCCTCGGCGATCTTCGATACCACGAATAACGAAAAGCCGGCGGCCACCCCGCTGGCGATCATCTTTGCGACTCCACCCCGGCGAGCCGGACGCATCGAGAATCCGGCTGACACCAGCGTCATGGTCGCCGCGAGCAGCGGCAATGCCAGCAGTGCCTGGAAGTGCAACCTGTGGCGGATCGACGAAAATCCCGATCGGTCGAGCAGGTGGATGAAACCGGGTAACGCCCAGAAGGACAGTGTGTCGGGCGACGCGAAACTCTCCTGCACCCTGCTCACCGTAAGATCAGTCGGCATGTTCATGAGTTCGGGCGGCTGCGGAAATTGGTCGGGACGGATCGGTACGGGCATTGTCGAGAATCCAATTTCCGCGGGCCAGAGTGGCACTAGTCGCCTCAATTCGCGACAACAGCTTATCCGAGCCGTCGAGGCGGAATACGCTGACCTGTTGGGCGGTCAACTGCTTGCCGTGCAATTCCACCTGCTGGGCATGGATGATGGCGACGCCCTGTGGTGACATCTGGCGATCTGACTGCCGCAGCCAAAGCTGACCTCCGTTCAGTGCGAGCGGGCCACCGCCGCTACGCAGATAAGCATTGTCCATCGCTTCAGCCCGGCCGAGCATGACCGAAGAGACCGGGCTGATCAAAGCGGTCGCGACGACGCCGAACAGGAAAGCGCACAAGGTTGGCGCTGTCAGAAACTCCCACGCTGAGATCCCGGCGGCACGCGCGACGATCAGCTCCGACGAACGTGTCAGGCGCCAGAAGCACAGGATGCCCCCCAGCAGGATTGCGAAGGGCAGGATCTGCATGGCCACATAGGGTAAGCGGAGCGCGGCAATCTGGCTGACCAACCCAAAGCTGACTTCCGGGTGATTGGCAGAACGGCGCAACAACTCGATGAAATCGAACATCGACACAAGCCCGGACAGCGCCAGCAACATTCCAGTCACCGAGAGCGCGAACTGTCTGACGACGTAGAGCGAGAGCGTTAGGGCCGCCGTCATCGGATCAGGCTTCGGCCGGGTGAGTTTGAGACAGGTGGAACGAGGGTGCGAACAACAGCCATGCACAGACAACGGCGGGCACGAGGGCGTGCAGCCACATCAGGCCAAGAAGGCTCTCGTTGCGTGCCGCGAGTGTGCCAAATGCCAAGCCTAATGCCAGCAGTCCGACCATGACGCCGACGGTGACGAGCGGGCGGACAATGCCGCCGTGCCGCCTGAAACTCCCACCAAGCGAGGAGAACAAGCCGACCAAGGCATACGATAATGTCGTCAGTGGTTCGGTCAGCCGTCGATGGCCTTCGGCCATCCATTTCGCCCGGTCACGCTCGAATAACGGGTGCGGATCTAGCAGAGCGCCAAGCGGGAACTCGGACATGTCGATCGGGCGAGCAACGTCTTCTTTGGTTGCATCAGCGAGATCGAGTTCGTTCTGCTTGAATGTGAGCATGTCCAGCCGCCCGGATTGGTGGTCGATCACTTGGCGACTCCCGTCCAACAGTCGAACAAGCGGTCCATTGGGACTGTCCAGGAGACGACCCCGCTCGGCCAGAATGGTGGCGTGGGCTGTCGGATCTCGCGCATCGTCCACTAGAATTCCCCGTAAGGTGCCATCCTGATCGCGGGACCTGACATAGACCGTGAGTTTATCAGATAGGGGGGTGAAAACGCCGTCCTGCAGCAGGAAAGCCGCTAGGCGATTGCGGATTTCCCACTGGAACTCCTTGAAATTAGTTGTCGCTGCAGGAACGCCCCATATACTCAGACCATAGCCAGCAACTGTTGCCAACAACGCCACCCCTAGCGCGGGTCTGGCCAGCGCCCAGGGCGAGAGGCCGGCAGCGCGCATCACCGTCAGCTCCCGGTCCGTCGCCATGCGCTGATAAACGAACTGGATCACCACGTAAGTGGTGATCGGGAGTATGACCGCGACGAAGCTGGGGATGAGCAGCGCGGTCAGATGGATGAAGACGAAGAAGGAAAGGCCGCGGTTGACAACGAGATCCACGAAGCGGAGCGACTGCGTCAACCAGATGAGCGCGGTCAGCCCACCGGTTGCCATGACCAAGGCAAACAGCACCTGTCGGAAGATATATATATCGAGCCGAGAGACCGTCTTGCGCATGCTGCCTTTTGCGGCAGGCCCGAGAGTGATGCAACCCAACATTGTTCTGGCTAGCGGAACGCCGTGGCACTCCGCTTGCGGATGCCATCGAGACGGTCTATCGCCGGTTCAGTTATGCCCTAGCGGTGGTCCAAGGAGGTCAGCCGGATGGCCGCTAGCCTACGGAAGAACTTCGGAAAACAAGGCCTTTCGGGCCGTGCCTCCGCCAAAGGGCTTCTCGTCCTGGCGACCTGTGGCACGCTGGCGTTGCCGGTCATTCTGCCCTACGCGAGGGCGATCGCGGATGCGCTGCTGTCGCTGATCGCCATGTTGTTCCTGATCAGTCGGTACGTCGAATCGGATTGGGATTGGTTGAGGGCGCCACACACCCGCCTGATGCTGGCGCTCTGGGCGTGGATGCTGTTTTGCACATTGGTCGCGGCGCAGGTGCAGACGGTTGAACAGGCCGTGGCGGCGCTGCGATTCTTCGTGTTCACGGCGGCACTCGAAAACTGGGTGCTGGCCGATCCTCGATCGCGCCGGCGGCTTTGGTATGTTGTCCTCGGAGTCGCCATCTGGATTATGCTAGAGTGTTGGCAGCAATACCTGTTTGGCGCGAGCGTGTTCGGCTACCGGCGCTACATCGACGGCGCGCTGACCGGCCCGTTCCCACGCCCGATCGCGGGTGGAACGTATTTGGCCGTGCTGTTTCCGGCTATTCTGCCGTTGTGCTTCATGCTGCTGCGGCGGGGTGGCCGATTCGATTGGCTGTATGCCATTTTGGCTTTGGCCTTTGCCGTCGCGACGATGCTGCTGATCGGTCAGCGCATGCCGTCGGTATTGATGCTGCTGGGTTTGTGCGTTACCGGCCTGCTGTTTCGCCAGTTTCGCTTGCCTGTCGTGTTGACCATGATTTTCGGCGCTATCCTGCTCGCTTTGCTGCCGGTGGTGTCGCCGCCAACGTTCGGTAAGCTTGTGGTCCAGTTCACACAGCAACTGGAGACGTTCTGGCAAACGCCCTACGGCGCGATTTTCGGTCGAGCGGTAACGATGATCCAAGCAAATCCGTGGTTGGGCTTGGGATGGGACGGATTTCGCGACAATTGCTTGCAGCCGGCGTATTTGGGTGGCGTTTCCTGGCTGCCGATCGCCGACCCCGCAAGCCCCGCGGGCTGCAACATCCATCCTCATAACTATTGGTTGCAGATCGCGACCACCGCCGGGCTCCCAGGATTGGCGTTGTTCATTGCGCTGGCGGTCTTCTGGCTACGGCGCATCGCGGGGGGAGCCGAATACCTGAATAACGATCGCCGTGCGGCGCTTCTGGTTATTGTGTTCGTCATACTATGGCCAATCGCCTCGGCGACGTCGCTGTTCACGGTTCCAAATGCCGGCTGGTTTTTCTTGCTGGTAGGCTGGGGATTGGCGGAGGCTCGGTTCCCTGCCGGAGAGGCTGCACGATAGGCGCTTCTGTTAGGCAACGCGTGCCAGGCCACGAGCCCTGAATTTCGGCATTTAAAACTGCCGCATGGCCTCGGACCATCTGCAGGCTTTTGAAAGACCAGGCATGAAAATCTGCATTATTGGAAAAATAGGCAGTGTGACGCATTGGTTGGAAGACTGCGCTGCAGGTTTGATCGCGGCGGGCCACGTCGTTCAGATTTGCCCAACCCGGAACCCGAAGCTTAGCGCCACCCTCGAAAAGCTGCTGCTGGCAGATGCATTAGGCGCCCCACGGGCGGCCTCAATTGTCAGAGCGGTCAGAAAATTCAATCCTGATCTGATTTTGGCCGTGAAGGGTTTCGATATGCCGAGCGAGATACTTGATCGGTTGAGATCCCTGCCCAATCGGCCGCCGCTCGCAGCCTGGGTCGGTAACTCGTTCTTCGAAACGGATAGGCCGATCGCGGAACAATATGATATCGTTGCATATACCGACAGTTTCTTCATGAGACAGCATCAAGCCATGGCGTTCGCATCGCGTTGCTTATATTTGCCTCATGCTGCGAACACCCGTCTTGGCGAGCCCGATGCGACGGCACGGGCCCCACGACTGATATTTGTCGCAAATCCGACCCCGCATCGTATCGATCTGCTAAGTCGAGTGCAGATGCCGATCGATCTCTATGGTCCAGGATGGCAACCTTTTCCGCAAGCGACCCATGACATCCATCGCGGCCTAATCGACATCCAGGCACTCTCGGCGGCGTATCGTAGTCATATCGGCGTGCTGAATATCCGGCATGAGACCAACACTGCGCATGGCTTAAATCAACGCAGCTTCGACCCGTATCTGCTTGGCACGCCCGTGGTCAGCGACGATCAGCCGGATCTCAAGAACTGCTTCGAGGAAGGCCGCGAGGTCCTTGTTTACCGTGACACTGAAGAGCTTGAGGATATCTACAGGCGGTTGAGGAAAGAGCCAAAGCTCGCGCTCGACATCGGTGCGGGGGGACGACGGCGAGTAATTTCGGAACATTGTTACAAACACAAACTCGACAAGATCACGGCTGCGTTGTTTTGACGCTGAGACTACGCATCGTGCCATGGTGCCGGTTGGGTGATCCTGACGGTGGGAGTGGGATGGGGCGTGACTCGGGCTTCGTTCGCACTCTGGTTCGACTCGCGGCATGGCGAAGCAGGCTGGGAAACAGTCGGGCGAGGGGAATCGCCGCGGTTTGGGTCAGGCGGCTCATACCGGCGCCATGCAGTAGGAGAGCCAGGCGCATTTGCGAGGCAAGGCCACGGGTGAGGGTCTGCTGATATGTGGCGGCGTCAACAGCACCGAGCCACGCCTCGGCGGCTTGCTGTCCGCTATGCAGGGCGATGGCAATGCCGTCCCCGGTCAGCGACGGAATCACCGCCGCTTGGTCGCCCAGACGGAACAGCTTGCCGGGCGAAGCTCGGTAGCCGTAAGGGATACCCGCTACCGCTAACGGTCGGGGCAGCAGTGGGCGAGCACCGGCCAGCATCCTGCCAAAACGAGAGCTGCTGCGCTTGATCGCAGCGATCAGCGCATCCCACCCACCACCATAATCCCGGAATGCGGCGCGCTCGGCGGCGATGCAAAGCACGGTTTTGCCGGCTTCGACAGCCTGCATCCCGGCATAACCTCCCGGAAACAAGGTAAGTTCGATCGTGCCGTCCAGGGCTTTCGCCGGTTCCGGCGCCAATTCGAAATACATCTTCATGCCGACAGCGTCAGGCCAAGTATGCGGACGTGGTGCGTCGCGCAGATCGTGCTTGCCGGTGGCCAGGAAGACGGTCTCGGCCGTCAGGATCGTATCGGTTTGGATGCTCCATTGATTTCCGTCGTGTGTCAGGCGGCGGACAGTTTGGCCTGTATTCAGGATCGCACCTGCTTTTGCGGCCTGGCACATCAGCGCCGAATCCAGCACGCGGCGGGACAGGCCCAGCGCCGGGAACGGAAGGGCATGGTCGACCGCCCGCTCGCCGTGGATCAGGCGGACACGATGGATCGAGGCCGCGCCGAGGGCCGTGGGGTCAACACCAAGCAATTGAGCCCGCTTGATTGTGTCCTGGCTGAGAAAGTCGCCACAGACCTTGTCAGTAGGGCCCGCGGTCCTTTCGATCAGGATCGGCCGGTGGCCGGCCCGAGCCAACACGATTGCGGCGGCAGTGCCGGCCGGCCCGGCCCCAATGATTACCGGGTCCCGACGCATAAGCGGAACGGGATGTACCACGCGACGAACGCCTGTTGCTCGCTGATGCCGGCTTGGCGCAGCAGCGTGTCCCACTCGGCGCGCCTGAAGGCTCGAGCGATCGAGATTTGGCCGTCCTCACGCACGAAGCGGTGCCAGAACGCAAGACGGGCAAGGATCGGGAACCCGTAATAGGCAAAGGCATGGCGGTGGAGGTCGCTAATGAACCAGCCGCGAGCGGCGTTCAGCTGCAACCAACGTAGGAATGTCACGACCTGCTCGTCCAGCAGGTGGTGGGTGAACTGCGATGTAACGACGAAATCGAATTTCTGCGCCGCCCCGTAGGCGAAGGCATCGTCATTTATAAATTCGATCCGAGCGGACGGGTCGGTCGCGTCTTTCGCGGCTCGGCACGCCCAGGGGTTGAGATCGATACCGGTCAGCTTCGCGTCTGGAAATCGCCGGCGGATTTCCCGAAGTGCGTCGCCGCGGCCGCAGGCGACGTCTAGCAAGGAAAAGTTGCCCGTCGCGTGCCTCGCCAGCCAGGACAGCGTGGGGCGGTGGGTCATAGTGAGGAGGTTGACGCGGGACAGGTCACGCAGGCAGCGGCTGTAGTCCTCGAAATCAACGCAGTCGGTGTCCATTCGCTCGGATTGGGTGCTGCGTTGAAACAAATTCATGGGCGCCGGAAAGCGAAGGTTTCAACGCTCAAACCGGGGCCGAAAGCCATCGCCATTCCGGCCCCGCGTGCGTCGCTGTCGCCGAGGATCTTGGCCAACACAAACATCAGTGTGGCCGAGGACATGTTGCCGTAATCGCGCAAGATCTCGCGCGAATAGCGCAGTGCGTCCGGCCCCAGATGGAAGCCCTGTTGCACCGAGTCGAGGATTGACCGGCCTCCAGCATGAACCGCCCACAGTGCCAGCGGGTCCGACGGGAGCAAAGCCGAGCCAAATTCCGGCAGCCAGCGGCGGATACGGCCTGGCACCTGGCCTGAGAGATGCATGGAGAAACCGGTGTCGCCGATGTGCCAGGTGATCAGGTCGTGGCTGCGCGGGATCAGTGTGGACTGGAACCTGCCGAACCCGATGCCCGTCGGGTCCGCGGTAACTAGGGCGGCGGCGGCGCCGTCAGCGAAGAGCAGGAAGCTCAGCATTTTGGGGACATCCTGGAAGTCCTCCTGCAAATGGAGGCTGGAAAGTTCCAGGTTGACGACCAGGACGCGTGATGCGGCATCGGCGCGGACGATCTGATCGGCCAACCTCAAAGCGTTGACCGCCGCGAAGCAACCCATGAAGCCGACGATAGTGCGTTGGACGCTGTCGGATAAGCCGGCCGCGCGCATGATCTGAAAATCGAGGCCCGGGGCAGAGAAGCCGGTGCAACTGGCGACGATCAGGTGTGTCACTCCGTCCGGCTCCAGCGCCCGGACCGCCTGCATCGCCAGGTTCAGGGCGTGCGGCTCATAAAGCCCCATGCGCTGGGCGGTGGAGGGGAAAGCGCCACGGCGGTAGAAGCCGGTGGCGTCGAGGACTTTGTCACGTGGCTTCGGTCCGGGCTCGAAGATGGCGTAGCGATGCTCTATGTCGGCCAGGCTCGCCATGCGATCGAACAACGCACGTTTGTGCCAGTCCGCGAACGTGTCACGGCCGAACTCGACGAAGGCGGCGTGGATGTCGTGGGGCGGGACCGCTGTGGCAATGCGGTTGAGCCAAGCCTAATTCACGGGCGGTCCCTTGTGGTTCTCGTCGAATGTAGGGCCGCCGGGATGTTTCGCTAGGTAGGGGCTATGGACCGACGATCATCTTTGGGTCGACGGACAGCCCCATCGCCATGTAGCCGGCTCAATTCGGGTGCAGCTTGTCGCCTGGGCCGCCGGTGGATGAGTTAGGCTGGAACTCGGGCTTTAATTCTCCCGTCTCCGGGTCGGACGTGACGGCGTCGAAGTCGATCACGCCGTCGAAAATGCCGGCGCTGCGGATGAAGCGGTTGTAGGCCTGCCGCTTGTCGTTGACCGCCGCCGCACCGTAGCCGCCGTTGGTGCTGTTCAGCGACGACGTCAGGGTCGCCATGAACACACGGACGCCGGGGATGCTCGTCCTCAGGCGCTTGACCACCTCGCGCACGCCGGCGGCGACGTCGTCCGGCGCAGCCCCGGCGTTACCGAAATCGTTGATGCCTTCCAACCATATGAGGGCTTTGACACCGGGCAGGGTGATAACGTCCCGATCCAGTCTTTGGGTTGCGGCTGGCCCACCCGGGAACGGGGTCGTTTTGTAGTCCGGCGGACCGATGACCTGGCCGCCGCCTATGCCGGCATTCACGACGGAGTATTGGTTACCATACAATGCGTGGACATGACGCGCGAACACGTCGGGCCAGCGGTCGTCTCCGTTGATAGTGGAGGCGGTCCCGTCAGTAATCGAATCCCCGAAAGCCACGATGGCCTTGGCGTCGCTGGGCGCGCTCATGAACACCGCGTCGAGGAAATACCAGGAGGTGGAGGAGTAGGGGAACGCTTGCTCCGCTTCATCAGCGGATTTGGCGCCGCTGCCGGGTGGGCTGATGTAGGAGGTAGTCAGCGCCTTGGCGTGCCAGGTCATCGGGCCGCTGTCGCCGCTGACGTGGAAGGAGACGGCCAGGCGGCGGCCGATCAGCATCTTGTCGTCGCGATCTCGGACGAAGGGCAGCGTCACCGGGTCGCTGACGGCGGACGCCCCCGGGCCAATTATGATTTTGGTCCTGGCGCCGAAGGAGACGGGGCGATTGGTGCCGGACAGGATCGCGCTGCCGCTCTGCTGGAGGCCAACATGGACAGTGTCGAACGTCACCGGCTTTGTCCCAAAAGCGTTGGACAGGCGGATGCGGGCCTGCTTGCCCCAAATGTCGGGTCGGACAATCAGGCGGAAGGATTCGTCCGTAGCGCCTTTCGCCGCGTCAGGGAAAGCGAAGCGAAGCTCGGGCTGGGCGGTCGCGTTGCCAACGGGATACGGACCTTGGGCGGAGGCGGTCCAGGCCACGACAAAGTTCGGCGGGGCCGCGATGCCGGAGGTCGCGAGGGCCAGGGATGCGGCGAGGATCAGCCCGGCCAGGATGCGGCGGGTTATGGTGAACATGGAGGTTGGTTTCCCCTGGGTCGGCTTAGATGCCGATCTGGCGACGGTGACATTGGGGCCATGTGCCGGCAAGGGGAGGAGTTTCTTCAGTCAGAAATGATCCTCCAGGCTCCTGTCTTAAAGTCAACGGCGCAGACTGGACCGGTCACCGCATGACCGCCTAGCCATTCACGAACATTGGATAGATACTCGCCGCTTTCCGGGTGTACGAGGCTCCAACGCGGCGGCAAAAACGTCGAGAAGCCGTTGACCGTCGGGATTCCTGAGACTTCCGCAAGTATCATCGAATCGACGTTATGGCGAAACCACGTGTTCAGGTCCGGTCCTGGCCGGCTGCTCTCGGCGAAAAAAACGCGGCATGAAGAAGGAATATGATCCACCTGCGCGAGGAAGGCATTCTCCGCGGGACGATCAACGTTGAACACTGGGTAATCATTGATCTGCTCGATCAGCAGCAGGACAGCAACGAGGACAAAGATGGATCGCATCTGCGCCAACCGCCAGACCGCCGTCATGACGCTGCATGCTATGAGGATTGTCGGAATCATCAAGTCAAGTTGGATCATGGAAATGACCCGCACGCCTTCTGCACCCGGAATAAAACGGTAGATCCACGCCCAGGGCCACACGCCGCTCCAGCGAATGGTCACCGCCAATAGCAGCAAGTTCGAGCACCACATAGCGAACAAGATAGCCTGCCGCCATTCGCTCCTGCGATCATGGCGCAGCCAGCCGCCCATGAGAAACAAGCCGAATAGGATCGGAGTTGCGCCCGTCTGGTGATACAGCGCACCCTCCCACTTCGGGGCCACCGGCCCAAGCGCACGTTCATAAAAGTGGCTCCAGAGTAAATTGTAAGGCCCGACATTTATGACATCCGTGGGGCGCAGTGAGAAAAGCGCAATCTCGTAGAATGGGTGCATTCCAGTCTCCGCCGCCTTCGGCAGGTAGATCATAAGGAACGGGACACAGCAGAGGGCCAAGAGTAGCAGCTGCATTGCCGCGTAACCTCCCCACTGCCGCACGGCGGACGCATAACGCAGGGGACTGTGGCCCAGAATGAAAACATATAGTATCAGCACTAGACCATCAGCCAGAATGAAGAAGAAAGATACGTAATAGCTGGTGATAAGCACGGCACCCATCAGTGCCGCAAAAATTGCGGCGAGAATGGCGAAGCGGTAAACAGCTCCGATTGCGGCTGCACGCAAACTCTCTACCTGTAGTAGGATGAGAAGTGGCACCAAGTTGCATGTAAGAAACTGCGCATGGACTGTCGCATTTGGGTAGTAGCAGTTGGCGGTGACAAAAAGCGTGGCCGCAAGCACATTTACGAAGCTCGGCCAATCAAAACACCGCCGCGCCAAAGCCCACATTGACGCAAATCCAATGGCTCGAAAGGACCAGTCGACGATTTGGAGGCCAAGAAAGATATCAGCCCCGCAGAACCTCACCAGCGCCAATAAGATCCCGTGCAGAAAAAAACTATCGTTGTAGCCGAGAGTGTCTCGAATCGGGAAAAAGTAGTTGGTTGTCTGCCATCCCCGAGCAGTTCCATTGAGGACATGCGACCAATGCATCTCTATTGCGAGGGCAAGCATCCCGTCCAGCGTATCACCGGCGATCATGCGGAGATGGGACAGCACTGGAACACGCGTGATGATAAAGGCGGTCCAGAGTATAAGGAGAGCCGCGAAGAACGGGTGAACCAGCACTTTGCTGTCTAGGTTTCTCGCGCGCAGTGGTAGCAAGGGACTGCCTTTCCCGTTTGATGGTACTCGTCACCTTCGTCAGTTTTGTTGGTCCGCTGAGTTCGCCAAGCGTAACCGGGGTAGATGGCTCAGTCAGGCTCGTTCACCTCGCTGACCGCCTCCCATCTTCCCCACTATCCATTTGAGCCGATCTGCGTAACAACAATGCCTGCCGCAATCATGACGGCACCTAGCCAAAACACGGGCTTCACAATCTCGCCGAACAGCAGCCTCGCGGCGAGAGGAACGATGATTGAGCCTAGCGCAACCCACGGATATGCCTGGCTAAGCGGTATTCGCGACAAAATCCATATCCAAAGCAGTGTGGAGCCGCCGTACAGCAGAAGGGCTGTCCACAGCGGCCCGCTTACCGCAAGAGTGGCCGCCATACGGGAAAGCGGCAAGCCGGTGATGGTCTGCGCTGCGCGCTTGAACAGCAATTGGCCGCTGGCTAGCAGGATACTGAACAAGGATAGCCACACTATATTCATGATAATCTCCTCCCTCCCGTTGTCACCAATTTAGTGGCTCTGCTATGAATACCAGAATGAGTCAAAGTCCATGCGAAACGCCCCTCCCCGTGGCAGTGGTGATACCGTGCTACAAGGCGAGGCGTCATATCGCGGAGGTGCTAGCCGGGCTCGCTGGACGTGTGAGGCACATTTACGTTGTGGATGATTGCTGCACCGAGCAAACCGGCCGATTTGTACAGGAGATTTGGAAGGACGCCAATGTCAGTGTGGTGTTTCTGGCCGAGAATCAGGGTGTCGGCGGAGCGGTGCTGGCTGGGTATCGCCAAGCGCTAGCGGATGGGCACGAGATCGTTGTCAAGATGGATGGTGACAACCAGATGGATCCAGCCTATTTACCTGCGTTGATTTCCCCCCTTGTGCAAGGGGAAGCCGACTACGCGAAGGGTAATCGCTTCTTCGACGTCTATTCCTTGGGCGCGATGCCCACAATCCAACTCCTCGGGAATGCGAGCCTGTCGTTCATCATGAAAATGGCGAGCGGCTATTGGGACATCATGGACCCCACCAACGGCTACACTGCCATCCATTGTGTCGCCCTACGGCGTCTGCCGCTTGACCGTCTCGATAGACGCTATTTCTTCGAGTGCGACATGCTTTTCCGCCTCGCGACGATCCGCGCTGTAGTCCGAGACGTCCCAATGCCCGCGCGTTACGAGGACGAGATCAGCAACCTGAAAGTCACTAGAGTGCTATTCCAGTTCCCCTTGCGACTGTTATCTTGTATACTTAAGCGTTTCTTTTACATGTACATTCTACGTGATTTTAACATCGGTTCTGTCGAGACCATATTTGGTGTCATTTTGCTCACGTTTGGAACGACTTTTGGTGTATGGAATTGGGTGCTTTCTGCGATCAGCGGGCAATTTGCCTCCACAGGCACAATCATGCTTGCCGTACTGCCGTTCGTTATTGGCGCTCAGTCGTTGCTTTCGGCCGTAGGGTATGACATCGCTAACCGACCGACCAATCCCTTGGCACGGGACGTGGCAACGCTCCTCCGTTTGCCTGCTCGGCAGAGTGCCGAAGAAAGCGGTATTCAGGAGAGCGATCTGTAACGGTCGGGTATTGCGGTTGAGTTGGTTCGGTTTGGTAGACGGTTTTGGCTTAGGGTAGGGGATTTTCTGAAGGCGGTCGGCGGCGGGCTCCTCGGCGCTCGTTCGCTCTACGGCAGCATCTTTCCGGGGTTCATGATCCCCGCTGGATCAATCGCCGCCTTGATCCGCTGCATCAGCGCCAGCTCGGTGCCGCCCCGCCAGTCCGGCATCATGTAAGGCTTCAGCTTTCCGATCCCATGCTCGGCCGAGAAGCTGCCGTCATACTCCCGCACAACCTCGTTCACTGCGTCCATGATGGCATGGTCCTGTGCCAAAAACCCCGCTGGGTCCGCACCGGATGGCTGTTCAAGATTAAAATGAATATTGCCGTCGCCCATGTGTCCAAACGGGACGACCCGGACCCCGGGCAGCAGGGCTTGGCACGCCGCGGTCGCCTTGCGGATGAAGGCCGGGACTTTCGACACCGGGACAGAAACGTCATTCTTGACGCTGGCGCCTTCGCGCTTCTGCGCCTCGGAGTGTTCTTCGCGCAGCTTCCAAATCGCCGCCCGTTGCGCTTCAGACTCAGCGATGGCGGCGTCCTCGACGATGCCGTCCTCCAGCGCCTTTTCCAAAATCTCCTCCAGCATCGCTCGCAATCCGGCGTCTGGGCGAGGCGATGCAAGCTCAACCAGCACATAGAATTCAGCCGGCGTTTCAACCGGCATCACCGCCCCGGGGATGTGCTTCAAAACAAACGACATGCCCAGCCCTGACATCAACTCGAACGCGCTGATCGACGCCGCATCGTGCGCCTGAAACCGCGTAAACAGCCCCAGCGCCGCTTCCGGCGTTGCGACACCGCACAACGCAACCGCAACTTCCTTGGGCTGCGGCGCGAGTTTCAGCACAGCGGCCGTAATGATACCGAGCGTGCCCTCGGAGCCGACGAAGAGCTGTCGCAGGCAGTAGCCGGTGTTGTCCTTGCGCAGCCGGCGCAATCCGTTCCAGATCGACCCGTCCGGCAGCACTACTTCCAGACCCAGGACCAAATCGCGCGCGTTGCCATAGCGAACAGTGTTGTTCCCACCGGCGTTCACCGCCAGCACGCCGCCGATCTGCGCGGTCCCCTCCGAGGATATCGACAGCGGCAACAGGCAACCTTGTTCTGCCGCGGCAAGTTGCGCCGCTTTCAGTGTCACACCCGCCTCGATCGTCAACGTCATGTCGGCCGGATCGAGATCGCGGATGCGGTTCAGCCGAGCGATGGACAGGACCAGTTCGGAGCCGTCTTCATTCGGCACGGCTCCTCCCACCATGGAGGTGTTGCCGCCTTGCGGCACGATCGGCGCCGAGAATTGCGCGCAGAGCTTCACTACGCCGGCAAGCTCCTCGGTCGTGCCCGGCCGGATGACGGCGGCGGTACGGCCCTGATACAGCCGGCGCCAATCTTCGCTATACGGCGCGGTGTCTGACCGATCCGTCAGCAGCCCCCGGTCGCCGACAACGGCGCGGATGGCGTCAAGGAGAGTAGTGGGCGCGGTATCGGGCATAAAAGGTCCTCTCTGCCCCTCGTTTACCAACGCCACCCCGTTACCGCTACCGGTCTGTCAGACGGGTGTGCGGGCAGCCGCGGATTGATAATCAGCGGGTGGCAACTTTCGAGCATGGTGTGGCTACTAATAAGCCAATGAAATGACTAGAGTATTCGTTAAATAATCCGACTATCTCGAGTATTCAGTCGGAAAATATCCGCACTATGTCCGCCTACGGCCATACCGGCGAGTTGGTCCGTCGGCCAACCAAGGGCCAAATTTGAACCCACGTCTTGTAGACGACGATCAGGTGTCCTATTTCCTACCGATCTGTAGGACATATAGGTTGGTCATGCGTCATGACGTCGTTCTAGGGAAGTTCGAATACCAAGTTCTACGCGCGGTCCTCGAAGGCCACGGTAGTGCCTATGGGGCCTCACTCTATGACTTGATCGAACGCCGCACGGGACATGCTCCCAGCATTGGGGCTATCTACACCACGCTGGAGCGATTGCAGGAAAAGGGCATGGTGTCGTCGCGATGGGGCGACGCAACCGCTGAACGTGGCGGCCGGCGGAAACGCCTCTACAAGATCGAGGCCAGGGGCGCTCAGGCGTTGCGAAACACCGAAGCTGCTTTCAGCGGGTTGAGCGGCAGTTTGATTCCAGGGGTGGCGTGATATGGGGTTCAGCATGGTCGATAGATTTGCTGGGCGCCGATCGAGCGGCAGCGACGGCAACGAAAACGAAGTGGACGAGGAGGTTTTTGTCCTCGGCGAGGAGTGGACGCCAGCGGCTCTCGCCTATTTCTCCAACGTGCATGCGGAGCAAGCCTTGCTCGGTGCCCTTCTAGCCAACAACAAAGCCTACGAGCAAGTCTCGGAATTTCTCGCCGCCGAACACTTTGCGGACCCACTTCACGGCCTCATCTACCAGGCCATCTCCCGCCGGCTCGAAGCCGGGCAGCTCGCCGACGTTGTCACCGTGAAGGCGGAATTCGATATCCTGGAGACCGACTATCTCGTCCAGCTTTCGACCGTCGTGGACGGCATCATCAATACAGGCAACAACGGCCGAGTGATCCTCGATACCTGGACGCGCCGCCACACCTGGATGCGGCGGCGGGAGAGCGCCATCGGTGAGACTGTCGTCAACAACTCCTTTGGTGCAGCCGGGGGAGGGGAGGTCATGCGCCGTCGATCAGATCACAAACCACCAGACCAGGCTGTGCTGGTCATCTACTGGATCTGCAAACCCGATCGTGCCGAAGCTACGCTGGGATGTATGGAAGAAGTCTTCCACAAGATCGTGAAACGGCATGGACTCACGCAGGCGCGGTGGTGGTTTTGGTGGCAAACGGTGCGAGCGGTTGGAGCTTTTTTGATCGAGATCGTCGGGAAGATTCCGAAATCCCTGCTGCCGACGAGCAATTAAGCTGGGGCGGGGGCAACCACCCCGGTGGCGCCCTCGATCCGAGCAAGGATGGGCCGCAAAAATATCCGGGGGCGTGCCGTTGTGAGGCTCGTTGAGACCAAGGGAGCAGTGTGCTCGAATGTGTAGCGATCTACAGTGGTGTTCGCTGATTGTTGGAATAGGTCAGGCGATCATCTATCTGATCCAAGCGGCCCTACTAGCATGGGTGCTGTCCGCCACGCTTCGACAAGTGAAAATCGCGAACACCGCGCTGATCGCTGCAAATAAGCAGGCTACTATCGCCAACCAAACATTCCGCTGGGCGCATCGACCAAGAATCCGGCTCAAGCACGTCTGGCTGACCAGCGACATTTGGCACGGGCAGGCAATCGAAGTCGCGGTTGCCATCGTCAACGTTGGTACTGCTCCGGCCAAGATCTTTCAGTGGCACTTCAGCACCTTCATATTGGACAAAGACAGAGAGCTCCCACCTCCGGCGCCGGACATGGCACCTCCCGTGACGGTGGACAAAGACACCCTTGATTGTGGCTTTACAAGCCAAATCGAGCGGGTCACAGACGGCCGCGTTCTCAGTCGTGACGACCACGTAGGCATCCGATCTGAGGAAAAGGTTCTGTACTGTGTCGGTCGCATCGAATACCGACCGATCGAGGCGGAAGGCATTCACACGACCGCATTCTGCGTGAAGCTCTATCTACGTCCCAATGCGAGCGTTGACGATCGGGGCCGCTTTCACCCACACCCCGACCCTGACTACGAATACCAGGACTAGCGCGAGCGACTTACGGCGCCTCGGCCGTCGCCGGGGCACTTCCTAAGTGGCACGCCGAACTGCGATGACACAGTTCCGAGGGCGTATCGCAATAACACATACCAGCAAAGTCCAGCAATTAGCTGGGCTTGCTGGGGTCTGGCAGCAATAAGGGAACACGCAGCCTAGTTACTAACCCGGTTTCGGGGGCGCGGACCCGTATCTTTGCGTCACCAGGTTGCATAAATCACAAGTTTCGTGTCCGGCAGGCGGCTGCCCTGTTTGCAGAAAGGCTACGAATTCTACTTGCGACAAACTGTGACTACAGGGTTCTATGGCCTTGCCGTCCTTAAAATGCCAAAGTTTTATTTTTACCCATTCCGATACTTCGTCCGATCTGGCCTCCGTTATCTGAGCCGTCCGCTGCCGCGCACAAGCAGTCTTCCGGGAGTGGGGTGGATCGTAGAAAACTTGACCAACATCGAAACGGTACAATGGCGGTGAACCTTGTGTCCACGTCCTCCGACGAGCGTCCCATCTGATATCAAGCTGCTCTCGGAACGCCTCGACTACTCCGAATAACCATCCGTCAACTACTCCATCCCTAAAGACAATATCAAAACTTTCCAAACGCTTGCGCCTACCTGCAGCCGCAGGGTTAGTGGCCATGGGTCTTGATCGTTGCGCTAAAGCTATCGTTGGGCATGGTCTAGGCTACGACCAATCCGGTTACCAAACGGTTAATTTGACACCGTAAAGTGTCCGTTATCGCCCGGGAAACGCACGATGACCGCACGCACTGTAAAGGCCGCCTACATCGTGTTAAGATAAGCGGCCTAGTGGTTTTTGGCCTATTTTCGTGGGTCCAAGGGGGCGTGATGCTGGCCACAGCACAGAGGAGGAAATCCAATGACGGGCATATTGGATGGGAAAGTCGCCTTGGTCACCGGCGGCGGCAATGGCATCGGGCGCGAAACCGCGCTGGCCTTCGCGCGGGAAGGTGCCCGTGTTGCGGTCGCGGATTACGAAGCCGGGTCCGCCGCGGAGACCGTCGCGCTGATCAACGGCAACGGCGGCCAAGCGATTTCCCTGTCTGGTGACGTGACGGTGGCGGCGCAGGTGCAAGCGATGCTGGACGGCACGGTCGCGGCGTACGGACGGCTCGACTGCGCGTACAACAACGCCGGCATCGCAGGCCATCAGGTGGAGGCGTCCGGTCAGTTGACCCATGAATGGTCCGAAAAGTCATTCGACCGCATGATCGAGGTCAATCTGAAGGGCGTTTGGCTGTGCATGAAGCACGAGATCCCGCTGATGCGCGCGAGCGGCGGGGGCGCGATCGTCAATACTGCCTCCGTCGCCGGGCTGATTGGCCTGCGGACCTCCAGTGGCTATGTCGCGGCGAAGCATGCCGTGATTGGTCTGACCAAGACCGCCGCGGTGGAGTATGCCGAGGAGGGCATCCGCGTAAATGCCGTCTGTCCGGGCTATATCGTGACCCGGATGACCGGTCCGGTGCGCGAAACCCGCAGTGAAGCCGTCATCGCCCGCACGCCGATGCGCCGGTTTGGCGAACCGCGTGAAATCGCCGAGATGGTGGTGTGGCTTTGCTCCGATCGCGCGAGCTATGTCACCGGCGCGGCTTATGAGGTGGATGGTGGCCTGACAGCCTCGTAATTTGTTCGCGATTCGGCAGGTTCGCCGAAGGCGCGCATTTGACAGCTCGTGGCTGTGACGCCTAGGTTTTCGCAAACCTAGCTTCCGCTTTTGTCTCGGGTTCGACTCGGCGACGAACACCGCCGGGTGCACCCACCGTATACGAGTTAGAGCTAAGCCCGGCCACAGTGCGGGCGCGGAATAAAATAACAGGAAAGAGGCAACGACATGGACGTTAATATTCACTCCGACATGTTTACTCGAGACGTCATCGGTGATCCTTACGCTTACTATGGCCGCCTTCGGGAAGAAGACCCTGTTCATTGGAACGAGTCGTATGCGTTATGGGTGGTGACGCGCTATGACGATGTGGTTTGGTTGACGCGGCATCATGAAATGTTTTCATCCGCGGTGTTCAAGAACGACCCAAGGCCGGCGTATCCTCCGATCGACGAGTCTGATCTGGACCTTTACGAATACGTCAAGAATTACCAGGCTGACCAGTTCATCCAGCACGATCGCCCCGAGCATCTGGAGATGCGACGGGTGATGCACAGCTACTTCACGCCCAAGCAGATGGAAGCGTGGCGCCCGTTTGTCCGCGACGCCGTGAAGGAACTCCTCGACGCGGCCGAGGCGAAGGGCGAGATGGATGTCATGCGGGACCTGGCAACGCCGCTCCCGGTCATGGTGATCGCGCAGATGATGGGGGTCCCCCCTTCAGAGCGGCACTACGTCCGGCAACTGGCTGAGAAGCTGCTCTACATCGGTCGCGGCGAATATGACCGGATGAGGCCACTGACCGAGGGCATGCGCGGCATGATCGACTACGTATCGCCGCTGGTCGACGAACGCATGGCCAATCCGGGCGAGGACTTCATCTCGGTATTGGCGAGTGGCGAGAAGAAAGGCGTGTTCACCCGGCATGAAGTGCTGGTGAATACATCGCTGCTGCTGTTGGCCGGTCACGAGACGACCATCAATCTGATCTGCAACGGCACGCTTTCATTGATCCGCCATCCTGACCAATGGGCGTTGTTGAAGCAGGATCCTGCCGGCCTGGCCAAGCCGGCAACCGAGGAATGCCTGCGATACAACTCACCGGTGAAGTCGATCCAACGAATTGCATCGGAGGACGTTGAGATGCGCGGAAAGATCATGCGCAAGTCCGATCGCATTCGCTGGTTCATTTCGTCCGCCAATCGGGATCCTGACGCGTTCGCCAACCCGACGTCGTTCGACATTACCCGTAGTCCCAACCAGCATGTCGCGTTCGGCTCCGGAACCCACCACTGCCTCGGCGCCACCCTGGCTCGGGTAGAAGGCCAGGAGGTGTTCAAGGCTTTGGCGGAGCGGTTCCCCAACCTGCACGCGACGTCGGAGGACCTGGAGTATCAGCCGAGCATCACCTTCCGCTCGCTGAAGTCGCTGCCGGTGACGTTGCATTAGGAGACGAGCAGTGACCCGAAAACTGCGCGTCCGGGTGGACCACCAGGTTTGTGTCGGCAACGCGATGTGCGAGACGATCGCAACCAAGACGTTCCGGCTCAATGATAACCGTCAATCGGAGGTAACCGATCCCCAAGGGGACAGCGAAGAGAAGATCCTGGAAGCCGCCGAGAACTGTCCCGTCAGTGCGATCTTTGTGGAGGATGCGGAGACAGGGGAACGTTTGTTCCCGTAACTGCTGACCCTTCCGAGCTTCGCCGCCGCTGAAGGGTTAGAGTTGGCGGCTGAGCTTGCGGGCGAGCAGCCACCCAGGCACCGCCGACACTGGCGCGCCGGGCAGCATCAGCAGCCAGCCCCACGGCTGCCCGTTCACGATCAGGTCCATGCCGATGCCCAGCATCATGCCGCCAACCAGGCTGCCGGTGACGCCTGCGGCAACGCCAAGCCAGATGATGTCGGCACGAGTGACCATGGCGCGGGTTGCTAAACAGCACGGGATGGTTTGACAAGCCGCTTCCAGGGCGCCTATACGCGCGGCTCCCTACTGCCGGGAACGTGGACGGGCCCCCAGGATTAGGCGTGGTCCGCGCCCGCCCATTGGTATGCGACCGATGGGCCTACCGGTGCAACAACAAGTCGAAAAGGCCAACGCGCCGATGACCAAGCGCGCCGAGAGCAAGTACAAGATCAACCGTCGCCTGGGTATCAACCTATGGGGGCGGCCGAAGTCGCCTGTCAACAAGCGGGAATATGGCCCCGGCCAGCACGGCCAGCGGCGCAAGAAGCCGACCGACTTCGGCACTCAGTTGATGGCGAAGCAGAAGCTGAAGGGCTACTACGGCAACATCAGCGAAAAGCAATTTCGGAAATACTATGAGGAAGCAGTGCGCCGGAAGGGCGACACCTCGGAAAACCTGATCGAGATCCTGGAGCGGCGGCTGGACGCGGTGACCTACCGGCTGAAGTTCGCGGTGACGCCGTTTGCGGCGCGTCAGTTCGTGTCGCACGGGCATCTGCTGGTGAACGGTCGGCGGGTGAATATTCCGTCGTACCTGGTGAAAGACAACGACACGATCGAGGTGAAGGAGAGATCCAAGCAACTCGCGGTGGTGCTCGACGCGACCCAGAGCAGCGAGCGGGATGTGCCGGAGTATCTCGAGGTCGATCACCGGGCGATGAAGGGGCGGTTTGCCCGGGCTCCGAAACTGACGGACGTGCCGTATCCGGTGCAGATGGAGCCGAACCTCGTGGTCGAGTTCTATTCACGATAGAGGCGATCGCCTCCTACGGCTTGGCCGCTACGCGCGGGACCATCTGGGCAGCCAGGTCGGCAGCGGCCTGGCTGAACGCGGTCTCCCAGTCGGGGTGCCCGAACACCTGCCCTCCGGCGGTAGCGATGCCAATGTCGACCATGGCGTTCTGCAGACAGCCCTGGGAATGAACCAGGATGCCGTCGGGATCGCGCATCGTTCCGGACGCGCCGCCTTTAGCGCCCGGTTCGGCGATGACCAACTTCAGGCCGAAAGTGTCCTGGAAGTGGTCGCGGACCTTGGCGGGGTAGTCCCTGGGGTCACAGGTCCAGCCGGCGAGCGGCTTCTTCAGCGCCCGCATATAGCCGATTTCGAACGCCGTTCCGGGATCCATTTCGGGCGAACGGCGGAACCCGTCCAGGCAGAACAGGCCGCCGTCCAGCGTGTCCATCAGTTCCATGTCGGCCCTAATGATTTGTTCAAGCAACACTCGGTCCGGCGACTTTCCTTCCAGGCCGATCTGATTGTCGAGCGGTGATACGCCGAGCAGACCGTGGCGACGGCAGATTACCTTCATGCGGCGAAAGGTTGTCTCGGGGTCGGGATAAAAGATCATCGGACCGGCCAGATAGATCCGGGGTCCATGGGCGGTCAGGTCCTGTGCGGGTTCCATGTTTGCTCCTCGTTGCAAGCCTGAATGCCGGTGGTTATCAAATTCGTCAAAGTCGTTGACAGGGGCCGGTTCTTTACGAGATTGCCTATGGCGCGCATAAGCTGATCCAAATCCGGCCGGCGGCTTGAGGGAGGACCAATGACCCCATTCCGGACGTGGTTGGCCGAAAGCGGGCTGGGACGCTACGACGCCGTCTTCGTCTCAAACGAGATTGACTTCGACGTTATTCGCTCCCTGACTGACGCCGACCTCCGCTCACCGTGATGTTCTGCGATCTGGTGGGTTCGACGGCGCTAAGTGAGGGGCTCGACCCCGAAGAATTGCGGAGCCTGTTGCACGCGTACCGGACCCATTGCGGCGAGGTGATCGCCCGCTACGACGGATTTGTCGCTCGCTACGTAGGTGATGGGATCCTGACCTATTTCGGCTGGCCAACCGCACACGAAGAAGACGCAGAGCGCGCCGTGCGGGCGGCCCTGGAGATCGTTCATACCGTCAAGCGGGCGTCGACCACCGAGGACTTGTCGGTTCGCATCGGCATCGCCACCGGTCCGGTCGTCGTCGGAGAAACCGCCGGCACGGGGGACCAGTCGAAACTCGCAGTGGGCAGCACGCCTAATCTGGCGGCGCGTCTACAAGGACTGGCCGCCGCCGACCAGGTCGTCATCGCCACCCCGACCCGTCGCTTGGTCGGAAATGCGTTCGAACTGACCGATCTGGGCGAACATGACCTCAAGGGGATCACCGAACCCGTTCACGCCTGGCGGGTGCAGCGTGCCATGGAGACGGAGAGCCGTTTCGATGCCCATCGCGGTGGTAGCGCGTTGACGCCGCTGGTGGGTCGCGAAGAAGAACAGGATCTGCTTCTGCGCAGGTGGTCCCAGGCCAGGGATGGCGAAGGCCAGGTAGAGCTGCTGTCGGGCGAACCCGGGATCGGCAAGAGCCGCATCCTTAGCGCGCTGGGTCAGAGGCTCGATGCACAAGGCGGGCAGGCTCTGCGCTTCCAGTGCTCGCCCTACAACCTGAACAGCGCCTTTTGGCCCGTCATCGACAATTTCGAACGAACGCTCAAATTCACCCGCGACGAAACTGCGAACGCGAAACTCGACAAGCTGAAAGCGCTCATTGTCACGCAGTATGGCCTGCCGCTGGCCGATGTTCGGTTCGTCGCTGCCATCCTGTCGATCTCCTGCGACCAGCGCTACGGCCCCCTTCCGATGATGCCGCAGAAGCGCAAGGACGAGACGCTGCGAACCTTGGTCGACGTCATCGAAGCGGTCTCCCGCGGGCACCCTAGCGTATTGCTGTTGGAGGACGCCCAGTGGGCCGACCCCACCACTCTGGAGGTGCTGGATCTGCTGATTGACCGGGTGAGAACCGTTCCACTGTTGGTAGTGCTCACCCACCGGCCCGAGTTTCAGTCGCGCTGGTCCGAGCATGGACATGTCGGCGCCCTCAACCTGTCGAAGCTGACGCGGGCGCAAAGTGGTGCGATGGTGTCCGCGCTTGCTGGCGGCAAGGAACTTCCCACGGTGCTGCTCGATCAGGTCCTGACCAGGACCGATGGCGTACCGCTGTTTGTCGAGGAGCTGACCAAGTCGATTCTCGAAGCGGGCGAGCTGAAGGACCTCGGTGATCACTTCGAGTACCGGTGGTTCCGCACGCGCCGTCACTATTCCTACGACGCTGCGCAACTCGCTGATGGCGCGGCTGGATCGGTTCATGCCGGTTAAGGAGATCGCCCAGATCGGAGCGGCGATTGGACGCGCGTTCAGCTACGAGCTGATCGCCGCGGTCGCGCCGATGTCTAAGGCCCAACTCGACAATTCGCTGGCGCAACTCACCAAGTCGGGACTGGCCTTCCGGCGTGGCACGCCGCCTGATGCCACCTACACGTTCAAGCACGCGCTGGTGCAGGATGCGGCGTATGATTCGTTGCTTAAGAGCCGTAGACAGGAATTGCACGGCAAGATCGCGCGCATGATCGAGCAGCGATTTCCGAACAACAAGACTACCGGACCCGAGGTGCTGGCGCATCACCTCACGGAAGGGGGCCTTGCCGACGCCGCGATTCCGCTATGGCAGGCAGCAGGCGAGCTGGCATTGAAGCGCGTGGCCCTCACTGAGGCCATCTCCCATCTCAACCAGGGGCTCGAACTGGCCTTCACTCTGCCTCAGTCTTCGCAACGAAGCGCCAGCGAACTAAGGTTGCGGAGCCTCCTTGGGACCGCGTGGCTGGGGCTTAGAGGCTGGGCCACCCCGGAAGTTTGGACCAGCCTGCATCCAGCGCTCGCCTTGGCGAGGGCCGGTGGCCGCCACGACGTGCTGCTGCCCACTCTCTGGGGACTGACGCTCAACGTCGTGACGCAAGGGCGCGTCGCAGAGTCCTTGCCGTGGAGTGCAGAGATGCTGCGCCTCGCGGAGACGACAGGCGACGCTGACCTCCTGATAACGGGACACGCGCTTGCCTGCGTCTGTTACGGCTGGGCGGGCGAGCTCACCAAGGTTCTGGAGCACTTCCGCGAGGTTCAGGACCTCTACGACGCCGAGAAGCATCGCCACCTTGCCGACATCCTCAACCATGATCCCAAGTCTCAAGCCGGTTCCTACGGCTCGATTAGTACGTGGATACGGGGCCACCCGGACCAAGCACTGCGGCTAAGCAATGAAAAAGACGCCCACGCCCGCCGGCGCGGTCACCCTTTCGACCTCGGATTTGCGTTGACTGTAGGGGCGCATCAGCTAGACCACCGCTTCAAGCCCGACGACTTCTACAAGCGCGCCGAAGAGTGCGACCGGCTGGGCCGGGAGAACAGCCTGCCAGTGCTATGGGCATTTTTAGCACCCTTTTCACGTGGCCAGGCACTTATGCGGGAAGGCAAACCCACCGAAGCGATCGTCCCACTTAGGGCGGCCTTGACGTTTTGGGAAGCGAGCGGAGGCTAAGGTCTCCAGACCGAACATTATCTATTTCCTGGCAGAAGCCGTGGCGCTGACCGGCGGTCTCGACGACGCTTTGCATCTGATCGATGAGGCAATCGCCCAGGTCGAGCGCCCGGGGTGGGAAGAACGCATGACCTACGCCGAGATCCTGCGCCTCAAGGGCTGGATGTTCTCAATCAAGGGCGACCCTGAAGGTGCCGAGCGGAACTTTCTCGCATCGCTCGACTGGGCGCGGCGCCAGCAGGCGAAATCCTGGGAGCTACGCACGTCGGTCAGCCTGGCTCGGCTGTGGCAGAGCCAGGGCAAACGCCAGGACGCGTATCAGTTGCTCGCTCCGGTTTACGACTGGTTCACTGAAGGTTTCGACACCAAGGACTTGCTGGAGGCAAAGGCGTTGCTCGCCGAACTAGGCTAGCAATACGTGGTCACGTCCTGCTCGGGTCCCGTCCTCCCCGTTGCGCTAGACAAATATGCGTGGCAGCGTCGCAAGCGTCTTATCCTTGCTTCCATGATTAACGATACGGGACCCCACCAGCTAACCCTGAAAAGCCTCAGTGACGCAGATCATCGACCGCAAGCTGCACCACCCGCCGGTGGCCCTGGCGATAGACATCGAGCGGCACAGTCTGGCCGGGCGGCGTGCCCGCCGCCACCTTGGCAAGTACAGAAAGCTGGTGCGCCTCCGTCCCGCCGATCCTAAGAATGACATCGTTTTCGCGAATACCCGCCCGGTCAGCCGGACTGCCGACAACGACCCCCGTCACGACCATACCCTGCGGCACCTCGAGCCCCAACTTTTCAGCGGTTTCCTTTGTTACTGACTGGCATAGAAGCCCGACAGCGCTGCTCGACGTGACCGGATAAGACGGCAGCGGAACGCTAAGCTCCTGAGGCGGAGGCGAGGGCGGTTCCGTTCGGCCGGGCCGGTCTTGCCGCAGCCGGCGCATAGCCGAATCAACGTTGTTGTCGATGGCCGCAGTCTTAGACCTATTCTCGGGCGCATCCGGCTTGCCGGCTCCGGGGTCGCTCGTCGCCAACCGGCCGGGCGGGTTGCGCGGGGGGCTCGTCCTTGGGTTGTAAGTCGGGGGTTTCGCGATTGGTGCGATCGTCACGGGTTGCGGCGGCTCCAATACCTGTTGCGGCGGTGCCATTAGTGCGGGCGGTGCTACTGGCTCGACTGCCGGCGCCGGATCAGATTGATTCAATTCCGGCAAACCCGGAGGCGGGGCTTCGGCCAAAGCGGACGGCGCCTGATTTGGCTGCTGAGTTGCTGGAGGCGCTTGTACTGGCGCAGGAATGCTAGCGACTGGAGCGACAGGCGGCGGCGGCGGCGGGGAAGAAACCAAAGCCGCATGGTCAGCCTCCTGAACCGGTCGCGGATTTCCAGCGAAGAGGAAATACCATCCGGCCGCTCCGATAGCCAAAAGTGCGGCGGCAGCCAGGATACTGACCCGAACCGTCTGCGAGGATGCGTTGAGCGTGCCGGGCCGGGCCAACGGGACACGTCTCGCTTCCGTCGGTTGCGGTCGCAACGGTTGGCTGGTGCCCTGCCCTGCCGCCTGCAGTGCCGCATTGAACTCGGCCGCGCTGCGGAAGCGGTCCTCACGTTTTCTCGCCATCGCACGCGTCACGACGTCATCCAGGGCTGGGGTCGCCAGCCGTGACACCCGCGAGGGCAAGAGCGGTGTTCCATACAGCACTTTGTGCATGATGGTCGCGAGGTTACCCTCGTACGGGCGCTCGCCAGTCACCATCTGATACAACACGACGCCGGTTGAATAGATGTCCGTCCTCAAATCGATCTTCTCGCCGAGGAATTGCTCCGGCGACATATACGCGGGTGTTCCGATCACCATGCCGGACTGCGTCATGTCGCTGTTTTCCAGCCGAGCGATGCCGAAATCCGTGATCTTGAGGCGATTATCCTTCGTAAACATGATATTAGCCGGCTTCACATCTCGGTGAACCACGCCGCGATCGTGACTATATTGCAACGCTTCAAGCATAGAGCCAATAATCTTGCAGATTTCCGTCTTCGCGAAGCGCTGGCTATTATCGAACTTGCTCTTGAGGCTCGGACCGTCGACGAATTCCATCACCAGATAAGCATAGTCGGCTGTCTCGCCGTAGTCGTAGACGCCGACGATATTGGGATGATTGAGTTGTCCGGCAGCCTGAGCTCCGCGCTTGAAGCGAGCGTAAGCCTCCCCCGCCTCGGCGTCGTCGATGGCGGACATCGGTATAAGCTTGACCGCAACGCGCCGAGCGATGGCAGAATCCCAGCCGTCATAGACCGTGCTCATGGGCGTGCGAGCCAGCACGGATTTCAACTCATATTTGCCAATATGGTCGATTGTTGTAGCCATGATTCCTCAAGCTGGCGATTTCAAGGGCCTTACTTCGCCGCACCCTGGCAGGTATCGGCGTAACTGTCATCAACGATATTCGATGAAATACGCGCCGGGTGTGGCCTTGTTAACTCCACACGCATCAGTATGCCCTCAATGGATTGTGTTTGATTGAAGAACACAACCCTCGGTCTGGTTTAGACTCCCCCGGCGGCGGCGTGCTGTCCCCGGTTTCTGGCCCATTCCGAGGAGATCCGCCGCCCTCCCACCTCCGCCGTTTGTGCTTCGGTACCGGCGCTTGAGGATCGTCCCTCTCCGTCAACAGGAACGCTAATGCGTGATCCTTAGCAGACCGTGCGCCAGTTCGTGATTTGCGAATGGCCGTGGGGCAGTCCGGCCGGTAGTTGAGCACGTTCCGCGCAGGGATGTAGAAAGCTCCGCTTGATCAGCGCCCGCGGAAATCTCCGAAGCGAAACCACGTGTTACGCGTGCGCCGTGCCGGCAATTTCCTGCAGCGAGATGAAGTTGGCCCTACGCCGGAAACAGTCCCAGTGCGCTGGGCCATCCCACTGCTCCAGGCCAACTGGGCCGCCACGAACATCGCTCCTGGCAGTGCCGGCCCAAGATCGCGAGCCCCCGCGAGCTGATTAGGTTGCCGCGTTTGTGCTTATGTTCCACCCATAGCTGGCCGGAGAGGTGGCGGTGCCGTCAGCGTCCATCTGGGTTCCGGTAAATGCAATCTGCGTAAAATTGAGTGTTACACTCTCCAGTGGCCGTCCGTCCGATGCCGTCTGGCCAAACGCAGTGATAACCGCGTTCGTCAGGGTAATACTGTAGTAGACTTGCTGCTGGGTCGTCCCGGTCGAGCAGAAGTCGATTTGCGCGGCGACCGGCGAGCCTTCCAGGGCAGCCTGGATAAGAGGAATCGAGGCAATGTCCTCATCCTTCGTAATGGTCAGCTCAGAAAGTTGCGGCGCTGAGAGAACTCGGCCCGCGTTGGACCCTGCCGGGTTGGTTACCGGACGCGAAAGACTCCAGCTTACCCCCTGGATGTTGACCCAGTTGGTGTGCCCGGCGTCTTCGACGTCGCCGAGCACACTGCCGAATTTGAGGAAGGTACTCATTTTGGTCTTTCAGGTGTACGCAACGGCCGAACAAGGAGGCCGGCGCCATGCAGGGCGCCGGTTCCGTCGGCAGTGTGGCTCGAGGTCTTAGACGACTTGCGCCAGGCCGATATCGTAGTTGACCGGCGTGGCATTGGCGATCGAGCCGGCAGCATCGATAGTCGTCGGATCAACCTGGATCTTCGTGAAGTTGAGCGAAAGGCTTTCCGAAAGCCGGTCACCGCCGCTGTTCGTCGAAAAGCCGCTGATCATGCAATTGGTCAGCGTGTACTCCATGTATTTGGCAAGTTGGCCGGAAGAAGTCTTCACGAAGTCGATGACGACCGTCACACCCTCGCCTTTCAGCGCCTCCGTCAGCAGCGGACCAGTGGCAAAATCCTGATCCTTGGTAACGGTGATTTCGCTGACACTCGGCGCCGACAATTCGCGGTCAGCAGACCCGCCGGTCGGCGAAGCGATGCCGCGGCCGACCCCGAACTGAAATGAGTTCAGTTCGATCCAGCCGACATAGCCGGTGGCGGTTACGTCACCCTTCACCGCCTGATTATTGTAGTTCATGTAGATAGGCATTTGATGTTCTCCTGTTGGTTCAAACTAACGCCCTCGGCGTCAGGAAACGTTATAGCCGAACGAACCCGAGGAATTTGTGACCACCGTCACTTGGGAGATTGATAATCCCTCCGCCATGCGCGCCAAAACTTCCGCCGACAACTCCGGCAGCAGCGTGCGGGACAGAATGTTCTCGATATTGCGCGCCCCCGAGCTACTCTCCTTGCAGCGCGCCGCGATGGTTTCCGCCACGGATTCATCGTAGTCGAAAGCGGCGCGATAACTGTCCCAGACGCGCCCACGGATGCGCGCAAGCTGCAGGTCGACGATCTGGCGGATAACTGCGTCGGAGAGCGGAAAGTAAGGCACCAGAGTCACCCGGCCCAGGAATGCCGGGCGAAAATATTTCATCAGTTCCGGGCGCAGCGCCTCAGCCAGACCTGCGGCGTCGGGAGCCGTTTCAGGATCAGCGAACAGCTTGGTAATTAGGTCGGTTCCGGCGTTGGAGGTCATTATGATGACAGTATTCTTGAAGTCAATATCGCGGCCTTCGCCGTCCTTCATGTTGCCTTTGTCAAATACCTGGAAGAACACGTCCTGAACGCCAGGGTGCGCCTTTTCCATCTCATCAAGCAGCAGCACCGAGTAAGGCCGGCGGCGCACGGCTTCGGTCAGGATGCCGCCTTCGCCATAGCCGACATAGCCGGGCGGGCTTCCCATCAGCAGGCTGACCTTATGCTCCTCCTTGAACTCGGTCATGTTGATGGTCGTCAGGTTCTGTTCGCCGCCGTACAGCAACTCCGCCAAGGTAAGCGCGGTTTCGGTCTTGCCGGTGCCGGAGGTGCCGACCATCAGGAAAACTCCGATCGGCTTGCGCGGATCCGTCAACTTCGCACGGCTGGTCTGGATAGACTGCGCGACAGCCTCCAAGGCATGCGGCTGCCCGATGATCCGCTGCTCCATCGCCTGCCTGAGATTCATCACGGTGCGGATTTCGTCGGAACGCATCCGCCCGGTCGGAATGCCGGTCCAGTTCTCAACAATTTCGGCAACGGCCTGCGCATCGACGACCGGAAAAATCAGCGGCTGTTCGCCCTGAGTTGCCCGCAACCGGTCCATCAGTCCCGTCAGGCGTGTCCGCTCGGCGCTGCGATCCTCTCCGCCGTCCGGTGCCTCCAACGCGGCGCGTGCCTCAGCGACTTCCGTAACGATAGCTCGTTCTTCCTGCCAACGCGTCTCCAAAGCGCCAAGTCGGTCGTTCGCGGTCAGTCGTTCCTCATTGAGTTCGACAATGCGCTTTGCATGATCGGCGCCGGCGGCTTGTTCGCGTTGCAGAATACCGATTTCCGTGTCGATCAGTGTAATCCGCCGCTGTAGGTCCTCAACCGGAGCGGGAATAGCGGCCTGGCTCATGGCGGCGCGCGCGCAGGCTGTGTCGATCAACGAGACAGCCTTGTCCGGCAACTGGCGGCTCGGGATGAAGCGAGCCGACAGACGCACGGCCGCGACCAGCGCCTCATCGAGGATACGGATCTTATGGTGCGTCTCCAGCGTGCCGACCAGGCCCCGGATCATCGCGACCGCCAACGCCTCGGTTGGTTCCTCGATCTTGACCGTCTGAAAACGCCGCGTGAGGGCGGCATCTTTTTCGAAGTACTTCTTATACTCGGCCCAAGTTGTCGCCGCGATTGTGCGCAGTTCGCCGCGGGCAAGCGCAGGCTTCAACAGGTTGGCCGCATCGCCCTGTCCGGCTGACCCACCGGCGCCGATCAGCGTATGCGCTTCGTCGATGAACAGGATGATCGGCTTCGGACTTGCCTGGGTTTCCTCAATCACCGACTTCAGCCGGTTCTCGAATTCTCCCTTCACCCCGGCGCCGGCTTGCAGCAAGCCCAGGTCGAGCGTCCGTAGGGTCACGTCCTTCAGCGCCGGCGGCACGTCGCCGGCGGCGATGCGCAGCGCGAAGCCTTCTACCACCGCGGTCTTGCCCACGCCGGCTTCACCGGTGAGGATCGGATTGTTCTGCCGCCGGCGGGTCAGGATGTCGATCACCTGGCGGATTTCTAAGTCGCGGCCCAGGATCGGATCGATCCGGCCAGCCCGCGCGCGTGCGGTCAGATCGATGGTGAACTGATCAAGTGCCGCGGTTCCTGCCCGAGGCGGCGCCGAGCCATCCGGAGGCGCGGCACCGGCTTCAGCGGCGCCCACAACGGTCGCGGCTTCCGTGCTGTTTCCCAGGATCGCGTTGAAATCCCGCTTCAAGGCATCCGGCTGCAATCGTAGCAGTTGGCCGGAGATGTCTCGTGCCCGCCGAGCCAGCGTCTCATCGGCGAGCAGCGCCCAAATCAGGTGGCCGGAGCGCAGCTTTGACAGTCCTTGCTCGACCGAAGCGAGCAGCCATGCCTGCTTGGCGAGTTCGATGATGTCCGGCGACAACCCGGGTGCGCGCGCGTTGCCGGTGCGCATCTTGTCGAGACTGGCGTTCAGATCACCCCGGAAGCGGCCCTCGTCGAGGTCGTAATGTCGCAGAAGAAGCGGAAGATCCGTGCCGTTGCCATCCACCAGCTTCAGCAGCCAATGTTCGAGTTCAACGTTGTAGTGACTACGTGATAATGTTAGGCCGGCAGCAGCCTCCAACGCGCGGCGGCAATGCTCATCCAGCTTCCCGACCAGGGACTTTAGGTCAATCGACGCCATTTATACCACGAACGTTCCGCGATTTCTAAGGAAAGACTAACGCCGATCCAGCCTTGTATCGCCGCTTCACTAGAGATTATGGTTTCGATAGGGTGCTGTCCAGTAGGTTTCGAGCTACCGCGCTTTCGTTCCGCTCGCACCACCGCTTATGTTCGCGCCTTATGGAGTATGACCGATGGATGACGCAGCCACTGTCAAGGGTTTGGCTGCCAACGGTCTGGCAGATTTAGCCGCACCGCTTCCGGGAGATGCCCCCGCGGGGCCGGATCTGCGACAGGATTTCACTCCGCAATCGTTGTACTATCGGTTGCGTGACGCGCGGGCCGAGGCGCGGGAAATCGAACGGCGCGTCGATCACGATCCCTTGGCCGATGCCGGGGTGCCAATACAATGGCGAACAGTGCGGGATCTCGCGATCAAGGCGTTGGGCGAGCAGACCAAGGACCTGGAAATCGCCGCCTGGCTGACCGAGGCGTTGGTCAGGCTGGAGGGCATGCCGGGTCTGGCCGCTGGCAGCTCGGTGATTGCCGGCCTTGCGATGACCCTGTGGGACAGCGGCCTGCATCCACAGCCGGACGAGGAAGGGATCGAAACTCAGGTGGCGCCGATCACCGGATTGAGTGGGCAGGGCACAGACGGCACTCTGATGCAGCCGCTGCGCAAATGCGTGCTGTTCCCTGGGCCGGACGGGGAACCCGTCAGCTATTGGCAGTACCTGCAGTCGGAGGAGTTGGAGACGATCACCGACGCCGCCCGGCGGAAGCAACGGTTGGCGGCGAAAGTCGTGCCGCTGGCGGACATGGCAACTGCGGCCAGGCAGGCCGGTGGTGCTCGGCTGTCGGCCTTGCGATCCGAGGTGCAGGGCGCTTTGAGGGCATGGATGCAAATGAGCGAGGTGTTGGAGGCGAAAGCCGGCGCAGATGCGCCCCCCACTAGCCGAGTGCGCGATCTACTCCGGGCAATCGCTAGTGTCGTAAATACCTATGCGCCTCCTGAACCGGACGCACCCGAGGACACCATGGCCGCCGAAGAAGACGCCGCGGCAAGCACCGATGTGCAATCTGCCGGGGGGGCCGCCACAATCGGTCAGACCACAAGGCCGGCCACGCGGGAGGATATGTTGCGTGAACTGGAGCGGATCGCCGATTTCTTCCGCAAAACCGAACCGCACTCACCGCTCGCCTACACCCTGGAGGAAGCCGTCCGGCGTGGCCGCCTGACCTGGCCCGAACTGCTGGCGGAGGTGGTGCCGGACGACAAGGTTCGTAGCGGCATGCTGGTCATGCTCGGCATCCGGCCGGCACCCCCGGGGTAGCGCAACATTCAGCCCGCCTGGAACAGGCGGCCTGATAAAGTTGCTGGTGAAAACAACTAGCCGATCGTTGTGCCACCACAAGCGGAATGATTTGAATAAGACGTTAGCTGGGCGGCATCGGGACATTTAGTGCCGGAAATTGCCAGGTCCGGCGGTACCCAAGTAAAGGGCCGACCACCATCGTGTCGACAGGGTTGGCTCGGCGACGCTGGCTAAAAGTTTGAGCGTTTGTGTGACACCGGTCACCGTTCAAACTTGCGCATCGATGTATCGACGTCTTCAGCGGACGCCGCGGTTCATCTGACTGACGCCGGCTGCACCAGTGAGAAGTTGATAACCGAACAAACACCAAGAGAGTGTTATGATGACACGACCTGATCTCCAATGCCCTGCGCCTGGGCAGCCGATCCACCGCCCGGGTCCTCACGATCCCACCGGCCCTGGACGGCCGCCAAAATCCCGCTCGTGCTGCCGGCGGCGCAAGGCGGTCTGACCGCCGTCGCAATATCCAATTGACCTCGGATGAAACGCCGGGCAGTCTTCGCCCGACGGTCAACCGGGGAAGTCCTTGCGTCACAGCGCAATAGGAAGCGCTTGCGTGCGCCGCTCCCTCTTTTATAGTCAGAGTAATAGGCTTCACCCAGGAGGCTCCAATGAGTGCCAGTATCCACGAGAAGCTCAGCCGCGTGCGGAAGCCGCGCGTCCACATCAAATACGAGGTCGAGACGGAAGGCGCCCAGATCGAGCGCGAACTGCCCTTCGTGATGGGCATCATGGGGGAATTCTCGGGCGACCCGACGAAGCCCCTGCCGTCACTCACCGACCGCAAATTCGTGCAGATCGACCGCGACAACTTCAACGACGTGATGGCGCGGATCGGCCCCGGCCTGAACCTCAACGTCGACAACACCTTGGCCGGCGACGGCAGCCAGATGGCGGTCGACCTGAAATTCAACTCGATCGACGATTTTGAACCCGGCCGTATCGTCGAGCAGGTCCCGGCACTCAAGGCGCTCATGGAAACCCGCAACAAGTTGCGCGACCTCATGAGCAAGGTAGACCGGTCCGAGGAACTTGAAGGCCTGCTGGAGCAGGTGTTGCAGAACGAGGGCGAGCTCAAGTCACTGTCCGGCCAACTCGGCCTCGACAAGAAGGGGGGCTGATCCATGTCCGGCGCACAAGCAACAACCCCCGCTGCCGCGGACGCGACAACCACCGAAGGCGTCAACCTGCTCGAGCAAGTTCTTGGCGCCACCAAGCAAACCGAGCGCGATCGCGCGCAGGATCTGGTCAAGACGCTGGTCGAGGAAGCATTGACGGGCACCGTCACCTTTGACCGCAACCTGTCCCGCACCTTCGACCGGGCAATCGCCGAGATCGACCGCAAGTTGTCGGAGCAACTGAACGCGATCATGCACGCACCGAAGTTCACCAAGCTGGAAGGTGCCTGGCGCGGGCTCAACTACCTGGTCATGAACAGCGAGACCGGAACCAGCCTGAAGCTGCGCATGCTCAACGTCAGCAAGCGCGAATTGACCCGTGATCTGACCAGGGCGGTCGAATTCGACCAAAGCCAGTTGTTCAAGAAAATCTACGAGAATGAATTCGGCACCCCGGGTGGCGAGCCATATGGCGCGCTGATCGGCGACTACGAATGGACGGCCGCACCCGACGACGTCGAGACGCTCCGGCTGCTTTCCAACGTCGCTGCCTCCGGCTTCTCCCCGTTCGTCTCCGCCGCTGGCCCCGGCATGTTCGGCTTCAGCGATTACACCGAACTCAGCAGGCCCCGGGATCTGGCCAAGATCTTTGAGACTGCGGAATACATGAAGTGGCGCAGCTTCCGCGACAGCGAAGACGCCCGCTTCGTCTCCCTCGTCATGCCCCGGGTGATCGCTCGGTTGCCGTACGGCGCGAACACCAAGCCGATCGACGAATTCAGCTACGAGGAAGCCCCGTTCGACGCCGCCGGCGCGGCCAAGGCAATGAACCATCAGGACTACTGCTGGATGAATGCCGCCTATGTAATGGGTGCGAGAATGACCGACGCGTTCGCCAAAACCGGGTTCTGCGTGGCCATCCGCGGTGCCGAGGGTGGTGGTAAGGTGGAAAATCTGCCGATGCACGTGTTCCAGTCGGACGACGGCGATCTCGACAGCCAGTGCCCGGCCGAGATCGGCATCACCGACCGCCGCGAATTCGAACTGTCCAATCTGGGTTTCCTGCCGGTCTGCCACTACAAAAACACCGACTATGCAGTCTTTTTCGGCAGCCAGACCGTGCAAAAGCCCAAGAAATACGACCGGCCGGAAGCCACCGCCAACGCGGCAATCTCGGCACGCCTGCCATACATCATGGCGACGGGACGATTCGCTCATTACCTTAAAGTAATGGCCCGCGACAAGATCGGCAGCCTGATGGAGGCTTCGGATTGCGAGATCTGGTTAAATCGCTGGATCAGCAATTACGTCAATAACAACGAAAAGTCAGGCGCCGAGTCGAAGCTGCTGAAGCCGTTGCGCGAAGCCAAAGTCGAGGTGCGGGAAATTCCGGGAAAGCCCGGATCCTACAACGCCGTCGCTCATCTGCGCCCCTGGCTGCAGTTGGAGGAACTCACCACCAGCATGCGCCTGGTCGCCAGCATCCCGAAGAAGGCCTGACAACGACATGACACGGCAACGCCGGCCCCGTTCCGGGGCCGGGTAGGCTCGACATGGATGCCGCCCAAACAACGCCGTCACACCAGGATAATACGACATCCCTGGCACATGAGGCTCCGCCGCTCCGGGAGGCGGTGCTGTCTGGGCGTTTCCTAGGCAGCCGCCGTGCGGAAGAAGCCCGGCAGATAGCGGATTTCGTGGTCGAGGATGCCGGACAGGCGCTACGGCGGTGGTTCGGCCCAACCTTTGCCGCAGAACTGCTGCTGAACGCGGATGCGATGCGCGGCGCCCTCGACCGTGACATCGCGGCGATCGACGCCTTGATGTCGGAGCAGGTTGACGCCATCCTGCACGCGCCCAGGATGCGAAAACTGGAGGGCTCCTGGCGCGGGCTGGCCTGGTTGGTCGGCGGGTTGGAGCCGGGTGGGCGGGTAAAGATCCGGTTGCTCACCATTTCCTGGCCAGAAATCTGCCGCGATCTGGAGCGCGCCCCCGAGTTCGATCAGAGCCACCTTTTTCGCCAGATCTACGACGGCGAATTCGGCATGCCCGGCGGCGAGCCGTTCGGGCTGCTGCTGATTGATCATGAAGTGCGCCATCGGCCCAGCACGGAAGCACCGACCGATGATGTGACGGCGATCGGCAGGCTGTCCTCGATTGCCGCGGCGGCCTTCGCGATCCTGGTTCTCGCTGCGTCGCCGTCGTTGCTCGATGTGGACGAGTTCGCCGATCTCGCGATGGCATCCGATCCGGCGTCACCACTTCGGCAACCTTTGCACGACCGCTGGCGCAGCTTGGCCGGACGCGAAGACATGCGGTTTGTCTGCGTGGTGCTGCCCCGCGTCTTGGCTCGGCTGCCCTGGCTGGATGATCCGGCGCGTCCTGACGGATTTCGATACATTGAATACGCCCCGCGTGCGGCGCACCGGGTCTGGATGGCGGCCGGATACCCGTTTGCCGCCGTAGTGGCACGCGCGTTCGCCAATTTTGCCTGGCCGGCCGATATTCGCGGTGTCGACACCGACCGTGAAAGCGGCGGGGTGGTCACGCAGTTGCCGGTCGAGGATTTCTCGACTGATCCGCCCGGCGTGTGGGCCCGCCCGCCGCTTGACCTGGTGCTGCACGATAGTCAGGAACGATTGCTTGTCGAGGCCGGTTTTATCCCGCTTACTGCGCTGCCCTACAGCGTGGATGCGGCATTTGCCTCGGTCAGCAGCCTGCAGCGGCCACAGAGCTACGTCGGCGCAGCCGGAGAGGCCGCAACTGCCAACGCAAGGATATCATCGCAGATAAACTCGATGCTCTGTGCGTCGCGCTTTGCTCATTATATCAAGGTGATTGGGCGTGACATGGTGGGCACGCTGGAGACCCCGGCGAGAATTGAACAACGGATGCAGTCGTGGTTGAACGGCTACGTCAACGCCGCGATCAACGCGGGTCCGGAAACCCGCGCTCGTCAGCCACTGATGGCTGGCCGGGTCACGGTTTCCGAGCGTCCGGGCCGCCCGGGGGTCTATGGCTGCACCATCCATTTGCAGCCGCATTTTCAACTGGATGACTTGGCCGCTACATTCCGCCTGGTGACCGAAGTCACAGCGCCCGGACAACGCGGATGATACTTGCTTCGTATTGGAAAAACCGGGACCAGGAGCAGGCGCTATGAGTGACAATCGCGAATCGGCCGATCAACAGACGGCCGGTGCTCTGTTCCGTGCGGGCAAGCTGGCGGACGCGGTGGCCGCCGCCAACGTCGCGGTGCGCAAGGCGCCCTCCGATCTCGCGCCGCGCGTGCTGCTGGCGGAATTGCTGTTGTTCGCCGGCAATCTGGAACGCGTTGATGTCATCCTCGACGCCGGCAGCAGCGTTGATCCGCAGGCCGCCGTTGTCATCGCCGAGTTCCGCCAATTGGTGCGTGCCGAAATGGCGCGGCGGCAACAGCGGCGCGACGGACGCCTGCCCGAATTTCTGGGCGAGCCGACTGCCACCTTGGCGACGATACTCCAGGCCACCATCGCGCTCCGTGCCGGCGACGCGGCCGAGGCGGCCGCATTGGCCCAGAAGGCCGAGACCCTGCGCCCGCGCGTGACCGGATCCATCGACGGCAAGGCGTTTGACGACTTCCGCGATGCCGATGACCTCCAAGCCGGGTATTTCGAAGTATTGACCACAACCGGAAAGTATTTCTGGATCCCAACCGAGCGGATCGAGTCGATCAGTTTTGACAAACCGAAACGAGCTCGGGATCTTTACTGGCGTCGCGTCAACATGTCTGTGCGCAGCGGCCCGGACGGGGTGGTTTATTTACCCGCACTCTACGGCGACGACGATCCTGGCCTCTCCGACGAACTCCGTCTCGGCCAGGCAACGGACTGGATCGAGATTTCGGATGCGCTGGTTCGCGGCGCTGGACAACGTATGTTTCTTGTAGGTGACGACACGATCTCCGCTATGGACATGACCGAGATCACGTTCGACGCCCCGACTGGCGCAGCATGAGCGGCAGCCGCTTCCGTCCGGTTCCGTCGCGCGACGGTGCTGCGCAACGCCTGCCGTTGCGCGCACAGCTTCCGCTGCTCGACCGGCTGATCGACGAAGCTCCCGAACAAGCCCATGACGCGCCAATCTCGCCAGGGGAGGCAATGAGCATCCTGCGGCGATCCGTGCGCAGCGATATCGAAGCGCTACTGAATTCCCGACGGCGCTGGCGGTCGTGGCAGGCCGCGTTCACGGAGCTTTCGGTTTCCCCGCTCAACTACGGTATTCCGGACTGCACCGGGGCCAGGTTTCACGACACCAACGAGCGCGACGCGCTGCGGCGCGAAATCGAGGATACCATTCGCCGGTTCGAGCCCCGTTTTCGCTCGGTTCGGGTCAGGCTCAGTTCGCAGGACGATCGCCCGGACGCTACATTGCGGCTCCGGATCGAGGCTGTTCTGCACGCCGAACCCGCCCCCGAGCCGATCGCGTTCGATACCGTGGTTGATCCGGTCACAGCCGACGTGGTTGTTCGCGCGCGCGATGATGGCTAAATGCGACTATGTCGGATGCGCTGCTACCCTACTACGACCGTGAACTGAACGCCATTCGCGCTTTGGCGCGGGAGTTCGCGACGGCGCATCCCAAAGTCGCCGGAAGGCTGCGGCTGTCAGAAGATACCGCGGATGACCCGCACGTCGAACGTTTGCTGGAAGGCGTGGCTTTTCTTGCGGCGCGGGTGCATCACAGGCTCGACGACGAATTCCCCGAACTGACGGATGCCCTGCTCGGGGTGCTTTATCCGCACTACCTGGCGCCCTTGCCGTCCAGCGCAATTGTCCAATTTCTCTGCAAGCCGGATCTGAAGAAGTCGTGCCGGGTTCCGGTCAACCTGCCGCTCGACAGCGAACCGGTCCGTGGTGAGACGTGCCGCTTTCGCACCGTTTATCCGGCCACGCTCTGGCCGGTGGAGGTAGAAAGCGTCCGGTTATCCGGATTACCGCTCGCGGCGCCGGCCAATCCGCGCGCGGCCAGCGCGGTCAGCGTTTTGCGGATCGGGCTGAAATGTGCCTCTCCCGAAGCAACATTCACGTCTCTGGGCGTCGATCGCCTGCGCTTCTTCTTACGCGCGGCGTCGAATATTTCGCTGCCGCTGTATGAGCTGCTGTGCCGGAATGCCATCGGGGTTGCACTAGCGGAAGGCCCGAATGACCCCGGCGCGGTGCTGGTCCCGCCCACCGAGATCCAGCCGGTCGGGTTCGCGGCGGATGAGGCGCTGTTTCCCTGGCCGGCCCGCAGCTTCGCCGGCTTCCGCCTACTGTCGGAATACTTCGCCTTCCCGGAGAAGTTCCTGTTCCTGGATTTCGGCGGCCTGGAGGCCAAGACATTGATTTCCGGCGGCAACCGGATCGAGATTTTTGTCTATCTGGACCGCAGCGTTCCGGAATTGGAGCGTGCGGTCGGCAACGATGCGCTGGTTCTTGGCTGCGTGCCGGTCGTCAACCTGTTTCCGAAGCGTTGCGAACCGATAGCTCTGTCCCACACCGCAACCGAGTATCGCATTGAACCGGATGTCCGGCGCACCGGCGCGATGGAAGTTTGGAACGTGACCCGCGTTCGGGAGACCCGGCCCGACGGTTCCTTTCGACATTGGGAACCGTTCTACCGCCTTGCCGAGGGCGCATCGAAAGGTGGTCGGGCCGGCGGCGACATCGGTGGCTTTTACCAGCCGATGCGCCATCACTCTGCGGCGCCGTTGACCGGAACGGATGTTTTCCTTGCCCCTTACGACCCCGACTTCGACGCCGAGCGTCCGGCGGACGCGGTGCTGTCAGTCGACGCGCTTTGCACCAACCGCGATCTGCCGGCCGACCTGCCATTCGGCGGCGGTCATCCGATCCTGAAACTGGTTGAGGGCGTTGTCGGTGTAACCCGCGTCATCGGCGTGACCGCACCGACCATACCGCTGCGCGTACCGCTGCGAGAGCGGGGCTTCTGGCGCCTCGTGTCCCATCTGTCACTGGGCCATCTGTCGCTGGTCGGCGGCTCCGCGGGAGCCGAGGCCCTGAAGGAGACGCTGCGCCTGTACGACCTGCGGGATTTGCCCGAAACCCGTGCCGCCATCGACGGTCTTCTCGCGGTCTCCGCGCGCCCGGGTGCCGCCCGCGTCCCCGGACAGCGTGTCGGTTCCTTTTGCCGGGGTATCGATGTCACGTTGGAGTTCGACGCGCGGGTGTGGCAGTCGTCCGGGCTCTATCTGCTCGCCGCCGTCCTCGACCGCTTCCTGGCCCTACATGCGACGGTCAACAGCTTCGTCCGCACCCGTGCCGTGCTCCGAGGCAGGAGCGGCGTGACCGCGTCCTGGCCGGCGAGAGCCGGTGAACGCGCGCTGCTGTGAAGCCCCTCGTTCCGCCGGCGCGCCCAACGCCTGCGCCGCTGGAACAACTCGCGAAGGAGCCGCAGCGCTTCGGGTTCGACGCCGGCATCCGGGTCCTGTTGCATTCCGCTGCCGCCACCGATCCCGGCAGCGTCGTGCGGTTCCACTCGGTTTCCGGTTTGGCCTACCCGCCAGCCGATATTCTCCGGCTGGCGTCGAAGCAGGAGGGCGTTCCGCCGGATCTGGTCGTTAGTGTCATGGGATTGACCGGCCCGTCCGGTGTGCTGCCGCGCAGTTATACCGAAACCGTGGCCCGGACGTTGCGGTCCCGTTCGGACTCGCTGCGCGACTTTCTCGATATGCTGTCCCACCGCATGCTGGCGCTGTTCGCCCGTGCAGGCATGAAATACCGGCCGAACCGCATCTTCGAGATCAGCCAGCTGTCAGGCCATGCCGCCGACGCCGGCGAGGATCTGTTCACCGGCGCGCTGTTGTCACTGACCGGCTACGGCACACCGCATCTGGTCGATCGCTTCTCGGCGGGGCGAGACCCGCTCGTGCACTATGCCGGCTTTCTAATCACACAGCCGCGATCCGCTGAACGGCTGCGCGCGTTGGTCTCGGACTGGCTTGGCAGGCCGGTCGAGATCCAACAGTTCGTGGGCGCCTGGCTGCCGCTGACGCCTGATCAACGGTCTCAGCTTCCTGGTCGCGGCCTCGCCGGACAGTTCAACCAGCTCGGCGTTCCGCCTGATGCCGGCATGGCCGAGGCCAATGACGGTGGGGTCCGCAGCGATGCGGCGATCGGGGTGCGAGCCTGGGACGTGCAGGCGGGGATCGTGCTGCGGATTGGGCCGCTCGACCGCGAAAGTTTCACCGCACTCCTGCCGGACCGGCCCGCGCTCGGGCGTCTCGTGGGCCTCGTACGCGCTTATCTCGGCTTCGCCACCGACTTCGCCATCAACCCGGTTATTACCGCCGCGGCGGTGCCGGTCTTGCAACTGCTCGCCGACGCCGATCCGCCGCCTCGACTTGGGTGGAATACCTGGCTGACCCTAGAAGCCGGCAGCCGCACAGAGGACGCGGTCGAGGCGGTGTTCGAGGCTGAGGTCGTGGAGGCGCGGATGGCCGCAGCGCCACAAACGGCGGCGTAGAAGGCTTGCCTGTTTTACACCAACTCTTCGTGCGTGGCATGCCCAACGGGGTGACCCAAGGCCGCAGCGCAAGCCAGCAACTCGCGACCACTCAGTGATCAATGATCGAAGCGAATGAAACCATAATTATGGATCACCCACTTCAGCGTGTAGCCATATTGTGGATCGGTCGCGTAGACGCCGGTCAGCGCATCGGCGAAGGCATCGGGGTCTTGCGCCTCGGCCATCGCGGGCTTGTAGACCGCAGCAGTCGACAGCAGCTTGCCATGCTGATCGAACGCTTCCGCTAACGAACCGAATTTGCGGAAGCGGGCGTTCACGGTGACGCTATTTCCATTGATGACCTCGCGGGTCGGACTTTCCACCGCGGGCTGGTCTCCCTCCGCCTTGATGCCGAAGGGGTTGTTGCTGTCAGGCGGAATGGCCGTCCCCCAAGCGCTCTCCACAACCCACTGCGCCAGCGTCACGGATGCCGGCACGTTCCACCTCAAGCGCGAGGCCGTCGCGGCGTTGATTACATCGGGCGGGACTTCGCCGTAATGCCCGCTTGCCACTTTTGGTGCGTCGTCCACCAGCGGATGGGCAGCCAGCGAGTAATACGTAATACTGCCGGGGTCGACCCGTCCGCTAGGCGGATTCATATTCACCATAACCGCCTGATACGCTTCTATGGCCAGCATCGTTCCGACATCCGCGAGACCAGTCACCGGCACCGGGGAATGTGGTTTCGGCAATCTATCGTTGAGCAGAGACTGGATGACGAACACATCGCCCGGATGGTTGGCGCCGTCACGTCCGACCGAAGCCGTGATCGGCGGCGCAACGCGTCCCATCGCATCGGTGCTCAGGATGGTGGTGGAAGGAACCAGTGCCACGCGTGCCTCGGTAAGCTGCGCGAACCGCAGATTTCGGTGAACATCGTTTGATCATACCACCACGGCAAGGGCGCGAAACGATATAATACGTGCCCAACGCGCCGAGCCAGGAGCAGCGAAGAATGAGCCAAATCCTCGGATTTTTGTTGTCGCGATGGTTTCTGAGCTTCATCGGCACAGCGCTGCTTGCGATCCTGGTTTGGTTCTTCGGTCCGCTGCTTACGTGGCTGGAAAGCTGGATCGTCCGGCTGATCGTCGTTCTGTTGATGTTCGTCGTGTGGGCTGGCGTGAACCTGCTGCTCGACCTTCTGAAGCGTAAACGTGACGCCGACCTGACCGCCGGTCTGACTGCCTCAGCGGATGACATGGGCGCTGCCGCCAAGGCCGAGGAAGTGGCGGCCTTGCGCGAGAAGCTCACCACCGCCCTGACGCTTCTGAAAAGCGCGCACGGCAAGCGGGGTTACCTCTACGAGCAACCCTGGTACGCGATTATCGGGCCGCCGGGCGCTGGCAAGACGACCGCCCTGCTGAATGCGGGTCTGCGCTTTCCGCTGGCCGCCGAAATGGGGCAGGACGCCGTCGCTGGAGTCGGCGGCACCAGGCTGTGCGACTGGTGGTTCACCGACGAGGCCGTGTTGATCGACACATCCGGCCGCTACACCACGCAGGATTCCGATGCCGCGGTGGATCGCGTCGGCTGGGAGGCTTTTCTCGACCTGCTCAAACGCACCCGTGTCCGGCAGCCATTGAACGGCGTGCTGGTGGCGATCGGCCTGAACGACATCGCCCGCGCACCCCAGGCAGAGCGGGTCGCTCATGCGCGCGCGATCCGCTCCCGCGTCAAGGAACTTGAGGCCAAACTCGGTGCCAGGATGCCGGTTTATCTGCTGTTCACCAAGGCAGACCTGATCGCCGGCTTCACCGAGTTTTTCGCCGGACTCGATCGCGACCGGCGGGATCAGGTCTGGGGCACCACTTTCCCGCTGCAAACCGGGGAGACCGGCTATACCCAATCGTTCGCCACCGAGTTCCGTGCCCTGGTCGACAGGTTGGACGACCAACTGCTGTCGCGAATGCAAGACGAGCGCGGTCCCGATCAGCGCGCCATGATCGCCGGTTTTCCTGCCCAGATCGCCAGCCTGGAACAACCGCTGACGGCCTTCATCCAGGAAGCGTTCGGTGGGTCTAGGTTGGAGCGCGCGCCGATGCTGCGCGGCGTTTATTTCGCCTCCGGCACGCAGGAGGGTACCCCGATCGACCGGCTGACCGGGTCGCTGTCGCGCGCGTTCGGCCTGGATCAGCGCCGTTTGCCAAGCCTGCGGCCGGAACAGGGGAAAAGCTATTTCCTTGGCGGACTGTTGCGCAATGTTATCTTCGGCGAGGCCATGCTGGTCTCCGAGCCTCCTAAGGCTGCTCGCCGCCGCTTGCTGTTTCGTGCTGGGGCCTTCGCCGCCGTCGCACTGGTCTGCATCCTTGCCGGCGCCATGATATGGACCACGCGGAGCAGCAGCGCGCGCGACATCGCCGCGACGCAGCAGGCATTGGATTCCTACGAGAAGACAGCTCAAGGCATGCGCCTCGACCCGGTCAACGACGCCGACCTGCCGCGCCTCGTGCCGCTGCTGGATCAGGCGCGCGCGTTGCCGTTCGGCGTAGACCATCCCGGCGAGCGCAGCGGTTTCTGGAGTTTCGGACTATCTCCGGACGACAAGCTGGCGGAGGCGTCCACCACCGTCTATCGCCACGCGCTCGATCACGCCCTGCTGCCGAGACTGATCTGGCGGCTGGAGGCGCAGATGCGCGGCAAGCTGAACCAGCCGGACTTCCTCTACGAGGCGACCAGGGTTTACCTGATGCTGGGCGGTAGCGCCCCGATGTTCGATCGCGCCCTGGTACACGACTGGATGATGCTGGATTGGCAGGCCACCTATCCCGACATTCGGTTCGCCTCTCTGCGGACGGCATTGATGAAGCATCTGGACGCGCTGTTGGCCGAACCGCTGCCGGCGGTGCAATTGGACGGCAACCTGGTGGCCCAGGCGCGCAGCACGTTCAGCCGCGTGTCGCTGGCGCAGCGGGTGTATTCGCGTATCAAGCCCTCTGCCGCCGCTCAGGCCGTGCCGCCCTGGCGGCCGCGTGATGCGCTGGGCCCGGCTGGGGTCGGGGTGTTCGTCCGCGCCTCCGGCAAGTCGATGGACGATGGCATCCCAGGCTTTCTGACCATCGACGGGTTTCATCGCGTATTGCTGCCAGGCCTTGTGGAGGCCGCGAAAAGCGTTGCCTCGGAGAGTTGGGTGCTAGGCGAAAAAACCGAGCTGGATCCGAACGGTCCGCAGATGGGTGCGCTGGAACGCGATGTCATCACGTTGTACGAGGCTGACTACATCAAGGCCTGGGAGGCGATGCTCAACGACTTGACTGTCGTGCCGCTGCGCAGCTTGTCCCAGGCCGCCCAGGACCTTTTCATTCTTGCCTCGCCGCAATCGCCGATGAAGGACTTACTTGTTTCTATTGCGCGCCAGGTGACCTTATCTGCGCCGCCGGCCGGAATCGCCACCGCGGACAAGGCGGCTTCCGGCGACACAGCGGCGGCGAAGCCGGCCGTGGACCCGCGCCTGTTGGCCGTGCTGGGTACAGCGCAACCAGGTCAAAGCGCACCGTTACCTCCCGGGCATGAGGTCGACGAACACTTCAAGGCGCTGCGCGATCTCGTCGGCAACGGCTCGGGTGCGGCGATCGATCTGGTGCTGAAATCGCTGAATGATCTGCAGCAGCAACTGGCCAAGTTAGCGGCCCTTCCGGTCGGCGCTACAGCGCCGCTACCGGCTCCCGGTGACGATCCATCGCTGGCGCTGCGGGCCGAGGCGCAACGCCAGCCTGCACCGCTGTCCGGCTGGCTGGGCTCGATGGCGGCCAGCGGCACGGCGCTGCGTGGAGGCAATGTAAAGCAGCAAATAGTGGCGGCCTATAACGGCACCGGCGGACCCGCGTCGTTGTGCGGGCTGGCGGTCAATGGACGGTATCCGTTCGTGCCGGGTGCGACCAGCGACGTGCCCATGGATGATTTTGCCCATATGTTCGCGCCGGGCGGGCTGCTCGACGGATACTTTAACACGCAGCTTCGGCCGTTCGTCGACACCTCCGGCAAAGATTGGAAGTTGCAGCCGGTAGAGGGGGTGGTGGCGCCCGTCACACCGGCCGACCTGGTGCAGTTCCAGCGCGCGGCGGCCATCCGCGATCTATTCTTTGCCGGCGGCGGCAACACGCCTTCCGTCCGCTTTGACATTTCTCCGGTAAAACTCGATCCCGGCACCAAGCGGGCGACGCTGGACCTGGGCGGCACCGCCATCACGGCGATCAATGGACCGCCGGTGGCGACTCAGATCACTTGGCCGGGGCCGACCCGGACCCTGACCGCGCGATTGAGTTTCGATCCGCCGCCCTCGGGTAGCCCGGCAGTTTTGCAGGAGACCGGGCCGTGGGCGATGTTCCGCATATTCGGCCACGCACGGATGAAGCAGGGTGACTCCCCCGAGAAATTCACGCTGTCGTTTCAGCTCGGCGATCGGGAGGCGGTGTTCGAGATCCGCGCCGGATCGGTGCTGAATCCTTTCGCGCCGGGGGTGTTCCAGGATTTCAAGTGTCCGGCGGTGCAGTAGGGGAAGACTATCATTAAGGCTCAGGCCCCATTGGGCATCTTCGAGACCTGAGCCCGGCTTTGCTCTAACCCCATTCCGAGCGAGTAGAGTTCACGGCGATCCCCCGGCCGACGATATCATTGCCCACCGAACCGATGTTGGCGTTAGCCGGCGACCGATATCCCACCGATATTGCTCCCGCCATCCCCGCGGTGGCATAGTAATTCTCGCCGCGCCCGGAACCCCGCTAGGGAGAGGTTGCCATGACGCAACTCATCATCGCCGCGCTCGTCTGGATCGCCCTTCATCTCGGTCTTGCTGGCACGACCCTGCGTGACGCGGTGGTCGGCCGCATCGGCGATCAGCCGTTCCGCGGGGTCTTCTCCGTCCTGTCGATCGTTGTGCTGGTGTTCCTCGTGTGGGCATGGAGCGCGGCACCCAGCACGCTGCTGTGGGTCGCGCCCGACTGGCTGCGCTGGCTGCTGGTGGTCGCTATGCTGCCGGCGTTCGTCCTGTTTGTTGCCTCGGTGAATGGGCGCAACCCCACCATGATCGGGCCGAGCGGCAATGTGGCGCGGCCGCCGCGCGGCATGATCCGTGTGACCCGGCATCCGATGCTGTGGTCGTTCGCCATCTGGGCCGGCGTGCACATCCTGGGCAATGGCGATACCGCGTCGATCGTGTTCTTTGGCGCGTTCCTGATCACCGCGCTGGCCGGCATGCCATCGATCGACGCCAAGTTGGCACGCCGCGATCCAAACGTGTGGCAGGCGCTATCGGCGGCAACCTCGATTGTGCCGTTTGCCGCTATCGCACAAGGCCGCAACCGATTTGCGCCGAACGAAATTGGCTGGCTGAACCCGGTGATCGGTGTGCTCGCCTGGATCGTCTTACTGATCGCCCACCCGTGGCTGTTCGGCGTGGCGCCCGTTCCAATGTGAAGGGGGCATTGGCTCGCAATTATAGCCTGATCGCCCGAGGCTGATCCAGTCGGAAAGCGTGAATCACGCGATCAAACAAAGACTTATACCAAGTCGCCTAAACATTGACACACGCCCAGCTGCGCTGGCCGAGTGAGCGAATGCGGTCTGGATCGTCGATCAGGAAATGCCAGGCCTGTTTGCAGGCCTCGACGATGTCCTCGTAGCTGTCCCAGACCCTGGAGCAGAGTTTGTTTTGCCGCAGGTAGTCCCAGACGTTCTCCATCGGGTTCAACTCCGGCGAATAGGCGGGCAGGGTCAGCATGGCGATGTTGTCAGGCACCACCAGTTGCCGACCGCGCTGATGCCAACCAGCGCCATCGCAAACCAGCAGAGCCTGAGCGCCGGCGGTAACCTGCGTGCTGACTTCCCCCAGATGCAGGTTCATTGCCTCGGTATTGGCGTGAGGCGTGATCATGGCGGCGCCGACCCCGCGATCTGGACAGATGGCGCCAAACAGGTAGGCAGAATCATGCCGATTATCGCGCACCATCAACGGCCGCGCGCCGACCGGGGCCCAGATGTAGGCGTGAGTTCCTTGTTGACCGACCCTGGCCTCGTCCTGGAACCAGATCTCCAGCGGTACCGGCGTAGCCGCCGTGGTGCTGAGCAGCGCCGCCTTGGCCAGGCTGGCAAAGTTCCTCTTAAACGTCACCTCGGCTTCAGGATCCTTCTTGGGATGCACGGGCCGCGGTTGCAGGCGGGTTAGGCGGAACTGATTAAGCCACTTGCTGATGGTGTGCACATGCACCGTTACGGAAAACCGCTGCGCCACGACGCTCCGCAGATCCACGCAGCGCCAGCGAACGACTTTGTCGGTTGCTGGATCGGGTCCTTTGACGACCAGTTCGCGCAACTCGGCCCTCTGCTGCTCGGTCAACGCGGGCACCCGTCCGGGCGGGCAGCGGGATTTGAGGCCTTCGACGCCGGATGCGTTGTAGCGATGCACCCAGTCGCACAGGGTTTGGCGGTCCATGCCGGCCAGTGCCGCCGCCTCGCCGCGCGGACGGCCGTCGATCACCAGCGCCAGAGCCAGCAGTCGACGAACCTGCGCACTGTCTGGACATTTGCTCGACAGCGCCCGCAGTTCCCCACTGGTATGGTCCCTTCGTGTGAGACCCAGCGCAGCGCCCATCCAATATCTCCGTCATCCGATTCGCATACCCGGACAGCGAATCGAAATAACCGGGCCTTGAAAACCCCAGAGAGTCGAGGTCATCGCGACTTGGTATTAGACCAAGATCGACGCCGAAGTGTCATGGTATAAAGTGAAACGCCTCTTTCCACGGCCAGCATTGAGCGGGCAAGGTCCAAGAAATGACTTGCGGTAATCAACCGCTTCGGCTGGGGAGACACCATGACGAGACCCACATATGACAAGGAGATCACAGCATTTCTGTTGGTTCATTGCCGAGGCAGGCAAGATATGAGACCGCATTCAACTTGACAGTTCAAGGACGAGTTTTCGACACTTGGACGTCTGTCACCCGTGCGCAACATCACGTCCTGGCCCATGTCCAATCGGGCAAGATGTCTTCAAATGATACAGGTGCTTCCGCGTTCGGCATAGGTTCTCCGTCCATTTGCTCGGGAGGCCGGTGCAGAGGTGAAATCACGACGCGCGGGAGGCTCTCCGCGCGCCGACATAAGGAGCCGCTGAATCTCCCACTTCACTCTGTATCGTCCGGCCTTACTTTACAAAGGTGACGTCAAACGGTCCATCGACCGTGATGAAGAAAGTGGCGCCCTCATCCTTCGTCCACGCATCATGAATTATCTTCGCGGGCATGTGCGCGTAATTGCCTGGAGTTAGTTCCATCCTTTCCTCACTGCCGTCATGACCCACAATGAAGGTGCCGCGAATAACGGTAATCGTTTCATTTGATGTATGCCAGTGTCTGCCCACATAATAATTCTTCGGCGCGCGGATGAACAGTTCAGTTGCCTTTGTAGTTGGGTTCACGTGCAGGATTGCAATCTCCTGCGAGTTGTCTCCCAACTCTGGGTTGGTTTTCTCCCACTTCAGGTCATTGAAGTTTTTGAACACTGGTTCAGGGTGCGTGGATTGTGCAAGCGCGGGCAGCGCGATAACTCTTACAGCCAACGCGATGATCTTACTCTTCATGTTCCTCCCCCTTGGTCGAATGCTCTATTGAGATCCGGTTCGGGATCGTTGACTAGTGCAGAAATCGGACTGGTAGGTCAAGCCAAACATGATTAAGATCGGTTTGTGCAAATTTACGGCCAATACTGTCCGGTCGCCCGAGCGGCGGAGCTCCTTGCCGACCGCTGGACTGTAATCATGATCCGCGAGCTGCTGGCCGATATCACTCATTTCATTGACCTCGAGCGCGGCCTTCCTGAGATTTCGCGCTCGCTTCTATCCGAGCGGCTACGGCGACTCGTGAAACCCGGGATGCTCGACCGGATCAACCCGCCGCCGCGTTCACCTATCCCGACGCCCAAACAGCTTGCGCCGAGCTCGCCGGCGTCAATTCGTCAGGAAGGCTTGGGCCTCCAACAGCTCGGGGCGCTCGGACGGGGCCGGGGTGCTCAGCGCCACCAGCTTTTGGTAGGCGTCGCGGGATACCGCGAGATCGCCCGATTGTTTGGCAGCGCGGGCCTTGCCGAGGATACTGCGGAAGCGGTTGGGCTCGGCGCGCAGGGACAGCTCGTACTCCTTAAACGCCTCCCGGGGCTGGTTGAGCTCCAGCAACAAGTCGGCGAGCAACTCGCGCGCCGGCAGCACCGAGGCGGGCGTGGCCGGATGCTTATCCATCGTCCCGTCGAGGTCCGCGGCTGCCCGCACCAGTTCGAGCGCTTTCTGGTCGTCACCTTGGACGTAGGCAAGGACGCCGGCAGCCCCCAGACGCTCGACCTCGACCTGGTTCGCCCAATACGTGTCCTTTGCTTCCAGCAGCTTGTCTTTCAACCGTTGCAGTTTGGCGATTTCCGCCTGGGCGCCGGGAATGTCCCCAGTGTGTGCCATGCCGAGCGCGCGAGCATACGAGATCATCGCCTCGGCCCAGGGGAAGCGTTCGAGCGGAAACCCGACCGTCGGGGTCCCGAGAGCGGCAGCGGCAGGCCAGTCGCGATGTTCGAGCGCTAGGCGCACCGGAATAGCCGCGACGGCGTAAGCCGCGGCCAAGTTCGCGCCGGCGCTCTGGCGAAACGCGAGCAATTCGTCGACGACCCCTTTGGCCTCTTGATCCTGGGAGGTTTGCAGGTAGGCGTATTCGAGATAATCCATGGTATGGACGGTTTCGTTGTCAAAGCCGTCCGGCCCGAACGTCTTTCGAACATAGGCGAGCGCCGCAGCCTGAGCGGCGCGGTTCGAATTGATCGATTGCTGCCACAAACCAAGGCGGGTGAAGATGTGCGAGGGCATGTGCAGCGCATGCGGCACATCAGGCGCGATCTTCGAATAGCAGATCGCAGCGTCCAGGCCCGCCTGGGCAAATTGCGCCGTATCGTCGCTGTGGATCAGGTAGTGGACGACACCGGGATGGTTCGGCTGCTCGGCCCAGACCTTGTTGAGTATCAGCGCCGCCTTTTGTTTATTGGCGTAGGTCTTGTCGGTGGGTAGCGCAGAGGCATTCAGCGCCAGCCCATAGAACACCGCGGCCTCGCGGTCCTGGGGATAGCGCAAATAGACCTGTTCCATCGCCTTCTCGTACGCAGTGGCGCGGGCCTGATGATCGAGCTTGTCGCTGTCGCGGTAGAACGTCGCGATCGCCGCGATGTAGTCCTTTTCACGCTCGGTTTTCGGTCCCGCGGCAATCGCCTTCTCGACCGCATCGGAGCCCGCTTCCAGCGCCGCCGGGCCTGGCGGAAACCATAGCGGATACCAATGGCTCATCGCCATGCCCCAGTATCCCATCGCGCAACTGGGTTCCGCTTCGGTGATCGCGGTAAATGCCTTCAGCGCCTCGGGATACCAGAACGAGTGCAGGGTCCAGACCGCTTGCTTGAACGTATTTTGCGCGTCCGGACCACAGGAGATCGCAAAATTGACCTCACCCGGAACTTTCGCCGCCTCGGGACCCGAATCGGCGCGCACCACAGGCTGGATCGGCAAAGCGAAAAGACCGGCGGCAACCAGAAACACGTGCATTCGTTGGCGCGTCATGGCGATAACTCCTATAGAGATTACCTTTTAGGAAACACGGAGTCTCGAACCGCAATCGAGAAAGAAGTTGTTCCCCTCCCTTGGTGCAATTCTCTATTGAGATGCGATCGGGTCGTTGACTAGTCCAAAAATCGGAGTGGTGGTTCGAGCCAAACCTGGTTAAGATCGGTTTGTGCAAATCTACGGCCAATACTGTCCGGTCGCCCGAGCGGCGGAGCTCCTTGCCGACCGCTGGACTGTGCTCATCATCCGCGAGCTGCTAGCCGATATCACTCATTTCAATGACCTTGAGCGCGGCCTTCCTGGGGTCTCGCGCTCGCTTCTAGCCGAGCGGCTACGGCGGCTCGTGCAAGCCGAGGTGCTCGAACGGCGCGGCGCCTCACGTGGAAGGAGTGTCGAATATCGGCTGACGGTGGCTGGACGAGAACTGCAGCAGCTGATCGACATGTTTGGAAGCTGGGGCGCGCGGTGGGCCTTCGGCGATCCTCGACCGAATGAGCTCGATCCAATCGTTCTGCTTTGGTGGATGCAAAGGCGCGTGAATTTGGATCGCATTCCACGGCCGCGCATCGTGGTCGAGTTCGAATTTCCGGGCAATCCGGTCAGATGCAATTATTGGTTCGTCATCGAGCTGACGGGCGCATCTGTCTGTCTGCAAAATCCTGGATTCAACGTCGATGTCATTGTAACGGCTGACATCGCGGCCTTCTATCGCGTCTGGTTAGGCCGTACGACCTTCGCGGAGGCCGTTCGACAAGGGGACGTGCGTCTTGACGGAACACCGGCCGACATCAGGTCATTTCAACAATGGTTTGCTTGGAGCCCGATGGCCGATACCGTGCGCGCTGCCTTGCCCAGCGAAAGGCCTCCCATTTAAGCGAAGGCAGGACCAAAATCACGACAGGGCGGCCCTGACGGGGAGACCCCCTATTTTGGGGACATCCAGCGGCGCAACCCGGCCCTCGATGGTGCAGCCAATCCGGTTCGCTCCCGTGCTTATGAGGCTCCAGTACCTCGATCGATTTCGCCCGCTCCCTCGGTCGTTTCCGCCACTCCTCGAACCGCTGCAGCACGACAAAGAACGATGGGACGAACAGCACGGCTAGACAGGTCGAGGCAATCATGCCGCTGAACACGCTGATGCCGAGCGAACGCCGCGCATTGGCACCGGCACCGGTCGCGGTGACCAGCGGCAGAACGCCAAGGATGAACGCGAACGACGTCATCAGGATCGGCCGGAACCGCGTGCGCGAGGCGTCCACGGCGGCTTCCAGTAACGGCCTCCGGTCGATAATCCGCCGTTCCCGCGCCACCTCGACAATCAGGATACCATTCTTCGCCGACAACGCGATCAGCAACATAAGGCCGATCTGAGTGTAGAGATTGTTCGCCACCCCGAGGCTGGTTAGCGCCAGTACCGGACCCACCAGGGCTAGCGGCACCGCCGACAGCACGGCCAGCGGCAGGATCCAGCTTTCGTATTGGCCAGCCAGGCACAAGTAGACCAGCAATACCGACAGTCCGAAGACGTAGTAAAGCTGATTACCGGTAATCTTCTCCTGATACGACATAGCCGACCACTCATAGGATACGTCGCTCGGCAAAACCTCCTTGGCGATCCGCTCCATCGCAGCCATCGACTTGCCCGAACTGAAACCGCGAGCCGATCCGCCAACGATCGTGGCCGATGCAAAGAGATTATACAGCGTGATCAGCGGCGGCGCGACGACCTGCCCAAGATGGGCGATCGCACCGATCGGCACCATCTGCCCGTCCTGGCTGCGAACATTGAGGTTCAGCAGGTCGTCGGGCTTACGGCGAAACTGCGAGTCCGCCTGCACATAAACCTGCAACGAAAGCCCCAGCTTGTTGAACTGATTGACGTAGGTCGATCCGACATAGTCGGTCAGCGCAGCGAACACGTCGCCAATGGGAACGCGCAACGTCTGCGCTCTCTCGCGATCTACCGTCAGAGCCACATGCGGCGCATCGGGTGTAAAAGTCGTAAGTACATTGCTGATACTGGGATCGTGGCTGGCCTTTTCGACCATCAGGTGGGCGAGTTCGCTCAGCTTCTGATAGTTGAAGCTGCCCCCGAGCATTTCGAGTTGCATTTGGAACCCGCCGGCATTGCCGATGCCCTGGATCGCCGGCGGTGGGAGCACGATGGGCCGGCCGTCCGGCATCGATGCCAGGCCTTTCTGAAGCGCCCGGAAGATCGAGAGCAGATCCTGATCCTTGGCCTTCAATCGCTCGCTGAACGGCTTCAACATCACAAAGCAGGTGCCGCTGTTGGCGAGGTCCGCGTTGTTGTCGAGCACCGACATTCCTGAAATCGCGATCACGCGGTCGACGCCGGGGATCTCCAGCGAGACTTTGGTGACCTGATCCAGCGAGGTCGCAGTGCGGCCCAGCGAAGCCCCGTTTGGCAACTGCATCGACACCAGAACGTATCCCTGATCGTCGATCGGAATGAATGCCGTCGGCAGACGGGTGAGTCCCCAGATGCTGACGCCAGCCACCGCCAGGGCGATCAGCACCATAATGCCGCTGCGATGAACCATCATCCCGATGAAGCCCGAGTACCCGCTTTCCATCTTGTCGTAGACGCGATTGAAGGCGCGGTAGCCGATATTGCGTTGCTCCAGCGGCACTGGCGTGCGCAGCCACATCGCGCACTGGGTGGGTTTTAGCGTAGCGGCGTTGACCGCGCTGATCAGCGCCGTCGCGGCGATCACCAATGCGAACTGAGCGAACATATTACCGGTCAGGCCGGGCACGTAGGCAGCGGGCACGAACACGGCCATCAGCACGATGGTGATACCGATGATCGGACCGAACAGTTCCCCCATCGCCTTGATGGCGGAGTCATGGCCCGACATGCCTTGCTCGATATACTTGGTGACGCCTTCCACGATGACGATCGCGTCGTCCACCACGATGCCGATCGCCAGCACGATGCCGAACAAGGTGGACAGATTAACGGTGAAACCGAGTGCCGCCATGCCGGCGAACGCGCCGATAATGGTGACCGGCACCGTCGTCGCCGGCACTAATACCGCCCGGAAATTCTGCAGGAACACCAGGATTACGATGAGCACGAGAATACCAGCCTGGTACAGCGTCTTGTAAACCTCGTTGATGGAGTCGCTGACGAAGATCGTGGTGTCGTAGGGAATGGCGTATGTCAGCCCCTCCGGAAAGCGGCGTGACAACTCGGCGACCTTCGCGGCAATCTCTTTTCCGACCTGCAAGGAGTTCGCTTCGGGCGTCTGATAGATCGCGATGCCGGCGGCAGGCTTACTGTTGACACGAAAATACTGCGCATAGGTCTGCGCGCCAAGCTCGATACGAGCGACATCCTTGACTTGGAGCAGCCGGCCGCCTTGCGCGGTTTGGTCACGGACAACGATCTCGCCGAACTGCCCCGGATCGTTAAGCCGGGACTGGATGTCTACGGTGTACTGAAAATCCTGCGGCGTTGAAACCGGTGGCATCCCGACCTGTCCGGCCGCGACGTTCTGGCTTTGCTGGCGGATCGCATCGATCACATCCTTCGGGACCAGGCCGTAACTGTACAGCTTCCCCGGGTCCATCCAGATTCGCATCGAGTATTCGCCGGAGCCGAATACCTTGACACTGCCGATGCCAGGCAGCCGCGCCAGGTCGTCGGTCATATTGATGGTAGCGTAATTGCTGAGGTATAAGCTGTCGTATTTGCCGTCGGGCGAGTTCAAGGTGACGATCTCCAGGATCGCCGTATTCTTCTTTTGAACGCTGACGCCCTGCGCCTGCACCGGTTCCGGCAACGACGCGAGGGCGATCTGCACGCGGTTTTGCACCAGCACCTGGTCGGTGTCCGGGTTGGTACCAATCGCGAACGTTACGGTCAGGTTGTAAGTGCCATCGGCTGCACTGGTGGATTCCATGTACAGCATGTGGTCGACGCCGTTGACCTGCTGTTCGATCGGCAGTGCGATCGTATCGATCACGGTCTGCGGGCTGGCGCCGGGATAGCTCGTCGTCACCGACACGGTCGGCGGCACCACGTTGGGATACTCGGAAATCGGCAGCCGGAACAGGCAAATGGCGCCAATCAGTACCAGCACGATGGCCAGTACGTTGGCGAGGACCGGTCGCTCGATGAAAAACTTCGACAACATCAGCGTGTGTTCCTATCCGCTGATGGCGGTGAGTTGCGGCGTAACCTTGGTCCCGGGGGCGGCGCGCCAGAGTTCGCCCACGACCACTCGATCATCCGGCTTTAGGCCCGACGCGATGACGCGCAGGCTGCCGACTAGTTCACCTAGCTGAACATAGCGTTGGTGGACGACGTCGTCCTGATCCAGAACCAGCAGATAGCGGCCCCCCTGGTCCGCTTGCAAGGCTCGGTCCGGCACCAAAAGAGCGCTTTGCAGAACTTTGCCCATGGGCAGGCGGACCTTGACGAATATGCCTGGTAACAGCGTCCGGTCGGGGTTTTGCAGAATTCCCCGCACCAGCAAGGTTCCGGTTGCCTGATCGATCGCCGGTGCGACGTATTCCAGCGTCCCGTGATGCGGATAGCCGGTTTCGTCCTGCAGCGCAGCATCGATCGGGACCTTGTGCAACTCCTCCAGCGTCAGGCGGCGCTGGTCCAGATTGGTCCGGATCTGCAACGCCTGCTGCAAGCTAAGGTTGGCGACCACATAGATCGGGTTGAGCTGAACGATATCGGCAAGGTTGACCGGCTGAGCATCGCCGCCGACCACGTTACCCACGTCGACCAGATGTTTGCCCATCTGGCCGTCGAATGGTGCACGGATTTCAGTATAGCCGAGGTTGAGTTGCGCGATTGCCACCTGGGCTTGGGCAGCCGCGATGTTGGCCTCGGCGCTCGCCTTCTCGAAAGTCCAGTGATCGACATCGACCTGGGTGGCGGCATCTCGCTTCACCAGGGCGGTGTAGCGAGCCACTTCGGTCTTCGCGTAGAGCAGGGCGGCTTGCTGCCCTTGTAACTGTGCCTGCGCCTGCTGCAACTGCGCCTTGTACTGGTCCTGCTGGATGGTAAAGAGCAGATCGCCCTTGGTCACCAGCGCGCCGTCCTGGAAGTGGATTTTGTCGAGAAAGCCGACAACACGAGCAATGAGTTTGACCTGGTTGACGGCGGTCGCATTGCCGGTCACTTCCAGAAAATCGCTGACGGTCTGGGCTCTCGGTCTCACCACCGGGATGGTTGGCGGCGGTGAGGCGGGGGTCTGCGCCTGCGCCAATACAGCAGCCGCGTCATGCTCCCGCTGATCCGGAATCAGCTGACTCTCGCCTGCGGCGGACGACGGGGCCGCGAGCCTTGCTATCGAAAAGCCGCCGATGATGGCCACCAACGCCGCCGCGAGCGAGATCCGGACTGCCATCTTGCGTCCGGTTTGCATGAGACGCGGCATACGCATAGGAATTCTCATATCAACCTCACCACTGCGGTGCCCGGACGTCAGCGCCTTTATCGGCGGGCGATGGAAGACCGGGGGCGGCCGGCTCCGGCTGGCCGGCCGGCGGCAGCACCCGACCCCAATTCGTCCGCCTACGCATTTCGTCGCGCGTCGCGGCATTCACGAATTCATTCCCCCTCCGTATCTGCCAGCCGCCGCCGAGCGACCGGTAGACCGAGGCAAGGCCGGTGGAGAGGTTGCCCGCGGCCGTCGCCAGGTTGCTCTGAGCCTGGTAGAGATTCTGTTCCGCCGTCAACACGGTGGTAAAATCCCTCGTTCCCAGCAAATACTGGTCGAGCGCGATGCGCAGCGCGTTATTCGCCGCCGCGACGCTGCGGCGCAGCAGTTCTACCTGACGCCGACCTTGTACGAATGACGCGAGGCCATCCTCGACCTCTTGTTGGGCCTTCAGCACTGTGTTCTGGTAGTTGATCAGCAGTGTTTGCAGCCGAGCGTCCTGCACCCGCACGTTGTTGGTGATCTGGCCATAGTTCAGGATCGGCCAACTGAACGTCGGACCGAAGGCAAACTGGATTCCCCTGGCGCTGAAGACCTCATTCACCCGGTTGACGCCGGCGCTGCCCGCTACGGTGCCGAACGCGCCGGTTAGGCTGAACGCCGGGAACAGATCCGCCTGGGCGAGGCCGATTTGCGCACTTTGCGCAGCAGCCTGAAGTTCGGCGCTGCGAATATCGGGGCGGCGCCGGATCAGGTCGGCCGGGATGCCGATCGCGACATTTGCCGGCGGAACCGGAATAGTCTTCGGGCCCGCAAGTAACGTGTCTAACGATTGCGGCGTCATGCCGAGCAGCACGCGGAGGGCATCCTCGCCTTGCTGTAACTGCGCGGTCAGTTGCGGGACGGCAGATTCGGTCTGCGCCAGCACGTTCTCCGCCTGATACACGTCCAGTTTGGTCGCGGTGCCGCCGGTGTAACGGTCCTGCGCGATGGCTAGAGCCTTTTTCTGCTTGATGACGTTGTCCTGCGTGATGGCGAGCTGCTGCTGTAGCGTGCGGATACCGATATAGCTTGATGCAACGTCACCCAGCAGCGTCACCAGCACATCGTCGTAAGTCGCGATGGAAGCCAAATACGACGCGTCGGCGGATTCGACCCCGCGGCGGAATTTGCCCCAGAAGTCCACCTCCCACGCCACCTGTGCGCCGAGCGACGCCCGCCAGTAATTCTCCAGCTCGTGTGAGGGATTGGATGACGGATCGACTGCACTGGCCTGGTTGTACCCGACGTTGCCGCCAAGTTGCTGCGTCTGTGGATACAGTTCGCCGATGGCGACGCCCAGCGTGGCGCGGGCCTCCAGCACGCGGGTGCCGGCCGCCATCAGGGTCAGGTTCTGTTCGTAGGCGAGATGGATGAGCCGGTCGAGTGTCCGGTCGTGGTAGACGGTCCACCAGTCCTTGTCGTCCCACTGGCTGGAGTTGACCGAGGGATCGTTGGATCCCAGATAATTACGGGCAAGCGGTGCGGTCGGGGTAGAAAAGTCCGGCCCGACCTTGCAAGCGGCGACCGTCAGCGCCAGGGCTGCTGCCAATATGCAGCAACTTCCCGCACCCATGCGGCGAACAAGACCGGCCGCATTCTTCGAGCGGAAGGCAAACCGATCGAGCGCACGACAATACGCGCCGGCAAAGTATTGGACTACCGTCGCCGCCATTTCCGGAACCCCCGGGATTATTCGCAAGCTTTTCTAATCAAGCATTCTTCGACCGTTTGCTTCGAATAGCAATATCTGCCCAGTGAGCCTCGTGTGATGATTGAGGGCTCGGAAACCATCCATCGCAACACCACGACGACCGCGCCAGCCAGAGAAAACCAGCGATCGCGCTACGGTTGCAGCCGTAGCGTGCACCTTGATTTAGTTCGGCGGCCCAACGCCGAGATGACAACACCGATCTTCCCGATATGGATAGCGCCGTCTATGCAGATTTGGCAGTCGGCAACCCCTCAGTCTAAATGAACCTCCCGTTCACGCCAAAAATATTGGGGGCTTCGTCAGTGTGGTGAACGCAGTTCATTGCCTACGAGGCGCACCAGGAGAAGCACTTGATGCCGTTGGGTCGTACACCTCAACAGTTTTGTAAAACTGTTGCTGCCATGTTTCCAGTAGCTAACCCACAACTACTCCGCTACGAAAAGGAACGGCCTATAGCAAGTTTCCGCCGGTCATAGCGGGCTCTCCTGCGCGACGGGCAGTCCAATTGGAAGTGGCCTTGCTCACCCCGGGCTTCTTCCCCGACCAAGTAACGCATCATCGCCGAACTATCTCCGCGATGCGCCAGGTCCAATGTGCCGGCCCTCAAATCCCACCCAAACCAGCCATCCGCACGCATTTCCACATCACCGACGGCAGCGCCGCCTGTTCCAGCGCATCCAGTGGCTGTGCGAACCCTTCAGCCTCGATCACCGGCACCTGCGACGCCAGCAGGTCAATCACCAACTCGAAATGGGTGAAGCCTTGCCGCACCTGACCTACCCCACGCCAGTCCACTGCCATCGGGGCCGCCGCCAACGCCTCCGCGACAGTCCACGGCAACCCCCGCCACTCGGTCCCGGGCAACTCCGTCATCCCACCCAACAGACCCCGATACGGCCGAGTCCGCAGCAACACCCGACCGTGCCCGTCGGTCAGCCAGAAATGCACCCCAAACCGAACCGGCCGCTCCTTCTTCGGTGCCTTGCGCGGCAGCGACGCCTGTATCCCCATCCGACGCGCGGCACACCCGCCGATCCAAGGACAAACCGCACACCCCGGAGCCGCCGGAGTGCAAACCCCCGCCCCTAAATCAAACATCGCCTGAGCAAAATCGCTCGGTCTCGCCCGGGCCGCCGGATCGGCGCCCAACCGGGCAGCCGCCTCCCGGATCGCCGGCTTGGCCGCGGGTAAAGCCACCTCGATCGCGAACACCCGAGACACCACCCGCTCCACGTTCCCATCCACTGGCACGATGGGAAACCCGAACGCAATCGCCCCAATCGCCGCCGCGGTATAAGCCCCAATCCCCGGCAACGCCTCCAATCCCGCCAGATCGGGCGGAAAACCTCCCATCGCAGCCACCGCCTGCGCACACGCATGCAGATTTCGAGCGCGTGCGTAGTAGCCGAGGCCAGCCCAGACCGACAGCACCGCATCCAGCGGCGCCGCCGCCAGCGCCTGAACCGTCGGGAACCGGCTTACGAAGCGGTCATAGTAGGGTATGACTGCGGTCACGGTCGTCTGCTGTAGCATGATCTCGCTCAGCCAGACGCGGTAGGGATCAGGCGTCTCGCCAGGCTCCGCCCGCCATGGCAGCCGTCGCCGATGGCGGTCGTACCAACGCAATAGATCGCTTGCGGAGGCAGAAGGGACCGAGGCAATGGGAGACGACGACACATCCAACGATATGGCTGGACAGGTAAGATTCGTCTACGGGCCGCGTCCCTTGGGCAGTCTCGTCCCCGACATCACCCGCCGGACCTATCGAAAGCGCAACCCCGCCTCGGCCCAGATCGTCGCGGATTGGGAGATCATCGTCGGGCCAAAGATCGCCGCGATCACCGTGCCCCGCCGCCTCGAACGCGGCGTGCTGACCATCGCCTGCGCCGGCCCGGCGGCCATGGACCTGCACTACATGGGCGTCGAGGTGATCAACCGGATCAACACCCACCTCGGCGGCCAACCGGTCCACTCGCTAAGGTTTACCCAGGCTGGAATGCCGCGCCAGCCGCCACCCGGGCAGCCCTCGCCCCCCGAAGCGGTCCCGGAAGCCGAGGCAGCGGTGACGGACCTTCCCGACGGTGACCTAAAGGACGCGCTCACTGCGCTGGGACGCGTCGTCATCGGCCGAAGTAAACTCTTAAAAACCCGCTTGAACAAACTGTAATATCAGATAAAGAGGTCTCCATGACGATTTCTCGCCGCTCCCTGCTGACCGTGGTACCCGCCGGTTTCGCTGCCGCCGCCCTCGCACTGCCGGCGACACCGGCGCACGCCGAGGCCAACGACCCGAAAGCCGAACGTTTCATCGGCAAGCCCGATGCCAAGGTAACGGTCGGCGAATACTTCTCCCTCACCTGCACCCATTGTGCCGCCTTCGCCGCCGGAACCTTCATCGATATCAAGAAAAACCTGATCGACACCGGCGCCATTCGCTGGGTGTTCCACGACTTCCCGCTCGACCAGGTCGCCCTCACCGCCTCCATGGTCGCGCGCTATCTGCCGGTCGATCGCTACGAACCGTTCGTCAACGCCCTGTTCGCCACCCAGAACCGCTGGGCATTCGCCCGCGGTGGCGACCCGACGCAGGAGTTGTGGAAGATCGCCGCGCTCGCCGGCATGAGCCGGGTCACCTTCGACAAGGCGCTCGGCGACACGGCACTGCGCGACTGGATCATCCAGCAGCAGAAAACCGATTCCGACCAGCTGAAGATCGAACTCAACTCCAAGCTTCGTGATCAACAACCAAAAATACGCTGGGGAAATGAGCTACGACGCATTCCGCAAACTGATCCCTGCGTAACACCATGTAGGAGTAATCATTGCCGGTCAGTTTCCGCCGCCTTCGCATCTCCGGGTTCAAGAGCTTCGCCGAGCCGGCAAGCATAGAGATCTTGCCTGGACTGACCGGCATCGTCGGACCCAACGGGTGCGGCAAGTCCAATGTCGTCGAAGCCCTGCGCTGGGCGATGGGCGAAAGCAGCGCCCGTAGCCTGCGCGGCGGCGAGATGGAGGACGTCATCTTCGCCGGCACCGCCGGCCGGGCGTCGCGAAATATCGCCGAGGTGACGTTGTTCCTCGATGAGGCCGCGGGCCGCGCCCCACCCCCATTCCACGAACAAACCGAGCTGGAAATCGGGCGCCGGATCGAGCGCGGCAGCGGCTCCGCCTACCGCATCAACGGCAAGGAGGCTCGCGCGCGGGACGTGCAGACCCTTTTCGCCGATCTGGCCTCGGGTGCACGAGCCTCCGCCATGGTCAGCCAGGGCCGCGTCGGCGCGTTAGTCGGTGCCAGGCCGGAGGACCGCCGTACGGTTCTGGAAGAAGCCGCCAATATCACCGGCCTGCACGCGCGCCGCCACGAGGCGGAGCTAAAATTGCGCGCAGCCGAGGCAAACCTGGCCCGCGCCGAGGACCTGCGCGCCCAGCTCGAAAGCCAGCTCGGCAGCCTGAAGCGCCAGGCTCGCCAGGCTAGCCGCTACCGCAACATATCCGGTGCGATCCGAGCGGCCGAGGCGGAACTGCTGGCGCTGCAACGCGCCCGCGTGGAGCAGATCCGCGCCCAGGCGGCCGCGGCCTTGCACGACGCTGAAATCGCCGTCGCTGTCGCGACCGATGCCGCGACCGCCGCCACCGCCCATGCCGCCGAAGCAACCGCAGCTCTGCCGCCGTTGCGGGAAACCGAATCCAACGCCCGCACAGTCCTGGAACGCCATCGCGTCTCTCAGGAGCAGATCGCCGGAGAGGAGCAGGCCGCTCGCGTGGCCCTGGGCGAGGCTCAGCATCGGATCGGCCAGCTTCAGCAGGATCTGGCGCACGCCGATCAGTTGCAGCGCGATGCCGCCACGGCCGATGAGCGGCTGGCCGCGGAAGCAACCACATTGGCCGAGGCCGACCAGGGCCACGAGGAACGCGCCGCCTTAGCTGAGGCCGCCTCCATCGCCGCCACCGATGCCGTTCGGGTCGCCGAAACCGAGGCCAACCGCGCCACCGAGGCCGCCGCCGAAGCCAATGCGCGCGCCCAGGCAGCCGCGCAGCTTCTGGCGCAGTCGGAACACAGGTCCAACCGGCTGAGCGAACAGGCCCAAACGATCGGCCGGGAACGCGAACAGATCGCCGCTCAGCAGGTTGATCCCGCCGTGATTGCCCGGGCAACCGAGCAGGTCTCCGAAGCCGAGGCGGCTTTGACCGCCGCGCGCACCGCCGTCGAACAGGCGGAACACGACCGTGCCGCCACCGCCGCTGCGCTGGCTTCAGCCCGTGAAAGGGAGGCCGCAGCCGACTCAGCCCGTGCCCGCCTCGCAGCCGAAGCTTTGGCACTCGCCGAGGTGCTGGCGGTGAAAGATGGCGAACGCTGGCCGCCGATGATCGACTCCCTTACCGTCGCCGACGGCCTCGAAGCCGCTCTTGGTGCGGTGCTCGGGGAGGAATTGACCTCGGCGCTCAACCCCGGCGCAGCGCGGCACTGGCGCGAACTGCCGCCGTTCGATCCAGCCCCGGCGCTGCCGGAATGCGCCCAGCCGCTATCCGCCTATGTGCAAGGGCCGCCCGCGCTCGCCCGTTCGCTGTCGCAAATTGGCCTGGTTGAAACCGAAGAAGAAGCCCCCGATCAACAGTCCAAATTACTCCCGGGTCAGGCATTGGTCTCGCGTTCCGGGGCCACTTGGCGATGGGATGGCTATGCCATTCGCGCCGGCACCCCGACCCAGGCCGCAGTTCGATTGCAGCAACGCAACAGGCTGACCGCTCTCCGCGTCCGCCTTGCAGCCGCCGAACAGGAAGCAGCGGCGGAGCACGTCGCTCGTTCAGCGGCCGAAATTGCCTCGCAAGCGGCGGTGGCCGCCGAACAGAGTGCCCGCAACGCCCGCCGCGACTGGGAACAGAAACTCGAGCGCGCCCGCGCTGCCCTCTCCAGCCTGCGCAATCAAGCCGCCACCGCTACCGCTCGGCTGGCCGCCGCCGATGACCAGTTGGCGCGAATCACAGTGGAACGCGATGAGGCCGTCGCTTCCCTCACGCAGGTCCGAGCCGCCCAGACCGCCCTGCCCGACATCGCCGAACTGCGCTCAGCGGTGGACCACGCCCGCACCACTCTCTCTGCCGTCCGCTCCCGCGAGGCCACCGCCCGCGCCGAACGCGACACGCTGGCCCGCGAATATGCCTCCAGGGCCAATCGCCGCCGTGTCATTATCACCGAACGGGCCGGCTGGTCCGAACGGGCCAAGGACGCGGCCGATCGAGTGACCGACCTCGCCGCACGGCGGACCGAAGCTGAAGACACCCTGAAGACCCTGGAAGCTCGCCCGGCCGAGATCGCCGCTCGGCGGGCCGAAGCGCTGGACGCCTTAGCCGGCGCCGAAGCCACGCATCGCCGCGCCGCCGAAATCCTCTCCGCGGCCCTGACCCAGGCCTCTGACGCCGACCGAGCCGCCCGGGCAACAGAAAGCGGGCTGGCCGCGCGTCGCGAGGACGCGGTTCGGGCCGAGGGCGGGCTGCAGCAGGCCAGCCACGCCTGGGGTGTCGTCGCTGAACGCATCCTCGAACGGCTGGGTGCCAACCCTTCGCTGCCCGATCCTCCGGCCGACCTATCCCCGGATAGCGAGGAGAAAGCTCGCCGCCGCCTGGAGCGCCTGCTCAAGGAGCGCGAGGAGATGGGGCCGGTCAACTTGCGCGCGGAGCAGGAGGCCGAGGACGTCGAAAGGCAGATCACCACGATCGAAACAGAGCGTGAGGAACTTACCACGGCGATTGCCAAATTGCGCGGCTCCATCGGTCACCTGAACCGCGAGGGCCGTGAGCGCCTGACCGACGTGTTCCAGCAGGTCGATCGGAATTTCCAGCAACTCTTTAGCCGCATGTTTGGCGGCGGCCGCGCCCATCTGGCGCTGGTCGGCTCCGATGATCCGCTGGAGGCCGGGCTCGAAATCTACGCCCAGCCTCCTGGCAAGAAGCTGGCCACTTTGTCCCTGCTCTCCGGCGGTGAGCAGGCGCTGACCGCCCTGTCACTGATCTTTGCCGTGTTCCTCTGCAATCCCGCGCCGGTCTGCGTGCTCGACGAGGTCGATGCCCCGCTGGACGACGCGAATGTGGAACGGTTCTGCACGCTGCTGGAGGATATGGTGCGCGAAACCGGCACCCGCTTCCTGGTGGTGACGCATCACCCGCTGACCATGGCACGAATGGACCGGTTGTATGGCGTAACGATGCAAGAACGCGGCGTATCGCGCCTGCTGTCGGTCGATCTGGCACGCGCCGCGGTTCTGATCGACACCCCCCGGATGGCGGCGGAATGAGGCATTCCCGCTCTCGTCGATCGGAGCATCGCCACGGCCTGCGGGTCGGGTCCTCGTCATACCAGCGCAGGCTGGCATCCACGACCGCGGCCGTATCAACCCGCAAGCAGTGGATGGCCGGAACAAGCCAATGAACAAGCCCGGCCATAAGAGAAGACTTTCGAGACAATCGTAAGATGGCGCACCCCGGTGCGTTGGTTGAGGAGGGAGTGCTCACGACCTCCCCCACGTGCTTTGCTATCCGGTCCAGTGCATGGAGTTCATATGAGTCACATTGCGGGGGCGCAGGATGTTGCCCGCCGCAATAGGCTCAGTGCACTCCGCCGATCGTTTCGTGCATCATTTTCAGAGCTTCGTCGATCGTGAAGGTGTTCGGCTTTTGAATGGGCGGGAAATCCTTGAAGGTCGCCGCCCACTGCGCCATGACTGCCTGCGCCCCATACAATATGGGGATGTGCTCCAGAAACCATTGCCAATAGGTGTTCGACGTCTCGGCGGCGCGTTCATAGGGGTCGGTGCGGAGATTGAAGAACTTCGGCCCTCTGAGCCGGATGAACGGCTCGAACCAAAGCGCCATTGTGCCCTGGCAACGCTGCTCCATGAATACGACCTTCCAATTGTCGTAGCGCAGGCCAAGCACGTCGCCGTCGTCACTGAGATACACAAACAGCTTACGCGGACTCTCCTTCGTCTCACCGGTCAGGTAGGGCAGCAGATTGTAGCCGTCGATGTGGTTCTTGTAGGTGCGGCCGATCGCTTGATACCCGGCCTTGAGCTTTTCGATGACGCCCGCATCACCGGCCAGGGCGAGAAAAGTGGGTAGCCAGTCATGGTGCTGGACGATCTCGTTCGAGATCCGGCCAGGCGTAATCTTGCCTGGCCAGCGCACGATCATCGGCACCCGAAACGCGCCCTCCCAGTTGGTGTTCTTCTCGCTCCGGAAGGGAGTCATCGCGCCGTCCGGCCAGGAGTTCATGTGCGGGCCATTGTCGGTCGAATACATAACAAAGGTGTTGTCGGTAAGTCTAAGCTCATCGAGATAATCGAGCACCTGGCCAACATGCTTGTCGTGGTCGATCATCGTGTCGTGATACGGCGATTGCCACCGCCCAGCCTGGCCCCGGCTCTCGGGCTTCGTATGAGTGAAGAGATGCATGTGCGTGGTGTTGAGCCAGACGAAAAATGGCTTGCCCCCGTCGTTCTGGCGCTTGATGAAATCCTTGGCAGCGGCCACGAATTCATCGTCGCAGGTTTCCATGCGCTTCTTTGTCAACGGACCGATATCAGTGATTCTCTGCTTGCCGACCCTACCCCAACGCGGCTCCTCTGTCGGATCGTCGGTATCGGTTGCCCAGGAATGGATCACGCCGCGCGGTCCGAACGTCTTACGGAAATCTGGAAAATCCGTCTCGCTGGGATAATCCGGCAGCTCCGGTTCCTCTTCGGCGTTGAGGTGATAGAGGTTGCCGAGGAACTCGTCGAAGCCGTGATTGGTCGGCAGCATGTCGTTGCGATCGCCGAGATGGTTCTTGCCAAACTGGCCCGTCGCGTACCCCTGGTTCTTGAGGCAGGCGGCAATGGTCACGATGCGCTCGTTCATCCCGATCGGGGCGCCGGGGATGCCGACCTTTGAGAGACCGGTGCGATACACGCTCTGACCAGTGATGAAGGACGAGCGTCCGGCGGTGCAGGACTGTTCTCCATAGGAATCGGTGAACAGCATCCCCTCGCGCGCGATGCGGTCAATGTTGGGCGTGTGATAGCCCATGACCCCGAGCGAGTAGCAGCTTAAGTTCGAGATGCCGATGTCATCGCCCCAGATTACAAGGATATTGGGTTTGTCTGTTTTAGCCATTTTGATCCCCCTTCTTGGTAAGGTGATTAGGAGGCGCGCATTGCCTAATACATACGGGGATGCTTCGCCCTTCTTCGTAGGCACCGAAAAGGCTAGCTAGTGCCCATCCATAAACGAGGCTTTTTCCTGGACGACGATCCTTCGGAACGTCCCGAGTGGCGCCCTGACCGGTCTCTGGGGTAGCAATTTCCCGCCTCGGTTAGGGAATAGTTGCAATTGCAACCTTTGCGTGTACCGCAGGGCGCGTGCGGGCAGCGGGGTTCGGCGCGCCCAATGCGGGCGGCGGTCAGGTCGTGGCCACGGCTAGTCGTGCACAGAGAGCCAGGTTGTAGGCGACAACCGAGGACCAAACGTATGAGGTGAAGTGCGCCAGCCCGCGCCAAGTGCAGCGTGCCAGGCCAAACGCCCGCTTCAAACAGGAGATGTTGGCCTCGATGCCGGCGCGGAAGTTGCGCAGCTTGCGATACACCCAGCGGCTTTTGACCATGGCTTCGATGCCAAGGTGGCCCTTCTTGTGGAACGCGACATCGCTCACGCCAAGCGCCTTGGCCTGGGTGACGTTGGCGGTGCTGGCATAGCCGCCGTCGCCCGCGATTTGGCGTGGCGGCTGGCCATGAGACGCAATGTGGCGCTCCAGCATGGGCAGAAAGCGCTCGGCATCGGCCGGATTGCCGGTCTCGACGACGACGTCGAGGATCAGGCCGCTGCGACCGGTCGCCAGATTGATCTTGTGGCCGTATTGCACCTCGCGGCCGCCTTTGACGATGATGTCGGCGTGCGGCTCGAACAGGCTGACCACTTTTTCGCTGGCCGGCACCGCTTCGCCGTCGAACACCCGGCGCCTGGTCTGCGTCATGACGCGCTCGATCAAGGGCAGGTAATGGCGGACCTCGCCGCACCAATCCGCGGCGGTCGGTTCCGCGCATGCCGCCAGCACCATGAGCGCTCGCTCCAGGGCCAGCTTGGTGGCACGCGTGACTGCGATCAGCTCGCGATACAGCTTGGCCTTCCGCTCCTTGCCGCGGCTGTGCTGGATGGCGTGGGCACGCTTTTTGGCCAGCCGGCGGTGATCACGCCAGCGGATCCCGGCGCGGCCGGCTAACCCACCCGCCTGTTCCAGCAAGCGCGTCATCACCCGGACCGCGTCCCAAAGCAACGAGCTGTCGCTGGGCTCATGCATCAGCGCTTCAGTGACTGTGCTGTCGATGCGAACCATCGCTGCCGGCTCGAGCCGGGTTTGCCGGGCGTTGCGCACCACCGCCTGATTGATCGCTTCCCAACTGGCCGCGGTGATCGCGCTGATGGTCTTCTGAAGCACCGCCTTCTTCGGCGTCCAGCCCATCGGCAGCCGCGCGAAGGCGCGAAACGATGCTGAATCTTCCAGGTGAAACGCCAGTTCCTCGTAGCTCAGCTGGCGGTATTGCTTCAGCAGCGCGCAGCGCAGCACGGCTTCCGCCGGCAGCCCACGCCGGCCGGTCTCGCGCACCCCGTCGCGGCGCAGATCGTTGCTGACCAGGCGTAGCAATGGGCGATGTTGATCGAGCCACTGCGAGATCTGCTTCAACTCGCGACCGATCTCGTGGGTGGCGAAGATATCGAATAGACTGGCCTGTGTGATGCGTTCCTGACGCATGATCGGGCTCCGGCGGGTGGGGTATGGATTCGGCTGCAGTGGTATGCCGCCGACACATAACCGAAGCCGCCGGGCTTGACTCGCGATATCGCGAAGCAGCTGGGTTTTTAGACGATTAGCGTTTATGGACGGACACTAGCTAAGGCCGTTCTGAGGCATAATCGCGTCTCTCCTGGTCTTCGCAGGCTGACCCTGGACCCGTCGTCGCGTAAGTCAAGCAGAGTGTGTGAAATGGGAGAGTCGCGCGAAGCAGACCGGCAGAAAACCACCAGACCTGACGGTGTGCGAAATCTCAACACCTAGCGGTCACTCCCAAGGGCCGCTGGTATCCGACATTGCTATCACAAATAACGACATCCGCTCGGGCAGTCCCGTATTGCCTCATCCAGGAATGCTCCCGAACGGGTTAGGCATTGCCTCACCAGAATGCTCCCGGCGCGGCGTCACTTTGTCAATCGGCATCCAACGGGTATTGCTTGAGATCTGGCACATGCGGGCGGCGGCATGATGGGTCCTGCGCGAGCGATTCGTCAGCCTTACCCGCGCTTGGGGAGGGGCGTTGCCATCACCTCCCGTTGTAGTGGCGTTCGGAAGTCGCGGCTGAATGCGGTGTGATCAGGCTTGCCTTACGGAAGCAAACGACCCGGCGCCAACCGGTGCCGGGTCGCATCACCGGGCGCGGTCATTGGCGTCCCCGCCTGTGCCGCGAGGCAATCGTAAACTTGTCATCAGCGGGCCTCAAATATCCCGGGGGTTCGGGGGCAGCGCCCTCGCCTCCGGCCGATCAAAGCGCGTGCTGGGAGCGTCACCCACACCAACCGGCTTAACTGTTAACCAAGACGAGCGCCTGTCGTTTACGACCATAATGGGAATGACTGTTCAGCGTTACGGAACGGATTGAAGCGGGGACTGTGCAGCGTGATAGCCCGGAGCACTGCCGCCGAACACCAGTTGATGTGCATTTTCCCGCCGCCACACTTTGACACGGCGCTGTAGCGTTCGCAGCAGTTTGTCCGGGTAGATATCTGGCTGCTCCCGCTGAAGCCGCTCGAGCAGTTCTCGCGACGTCCGCCATGGCTCGACCTCGAACCACTCACGTATTTGCGCCGTCACCGACAGGAACGGATCAGGGCAAGTCCGCAAATATTTGCGGCCCTTTTCTTTCGGCTTACTCGTCGGACGTACCTCACCCTCGTGCCAAGACGTTCGAAGGCCTTCCAGGAACTGCTCTAGCGTTGGCGCACTCACCGACACCATTTCGCCAGTTACCGGCCGATCTGCAATCTCGACGAGCTGCTTCTGGGCAAGGCGGATCTCACTCAACAGCCGCACCGGATCCAGAGTCGCCTGTAGAGCACTGAGGCGAGCTCGTACCGTCTCGCTCGTACGCGGATCGGCCAGCAGCCGCTGATACGGCGTCGCTGGTGGGTAGTAGCGCTTCGTGACCCTCGCTCCATCACGTTTCTTACTGGCCAGCTTAAAAGACGGCTGAAAGAAATTCACAAATAAACGAACCGACATATACAGTCGACCCAACGCCGCTGCCGCCTCCAGGCCCACGTAGCGTCGGTAGCCCACAATGCGGCGCACAACTGCGCCGTTCTTCTGCTCCACCCATGCTTGATCGTTCTTGCGATACGGCCTACAGCGTGTGAACTCCACACCGGCGTCCTTGCAATAGGACTGTACGGTCTCATTCATGAACACGCTATCGTTGTCAGTATCAAACCCGAGCAGAGGAAACGGCATCCGCTTGCGGACCTCGCTCAACACCGCAATCAATACCGTCTGCTCCCGGACCAATAACGGTGCACACTCCGTCCAGCCGCTCGCAATGTCGGTCAATGTCAGCGTCTGCACGAAACTGCCTTCTGCCGTCGGCCCGCTATGCGCGACCAGGTCGGCCTCCATGAACCCAGGTGCCGGATCATCCCAGCCATCAAATGTTCGAACCGGCACGCTGCGCCGGACCCCGGTCGAGGATGCCGATCGTCGACGCCCTCCTCCTGTTGCTTGCTGCTTAACCTTGCACAACGATCGGTCGATGGTCGCCGCGCTCATTGCCAGCAGACCGCTTCCCACCTCCGGCGCGAGTTTGAGATGACCGTGCCGCTCCATTGACTCAACGAGGATAGGTATCAACGGTCGCAACCGCTTGCCGCATACCCGGTCCGACGCCTCCCAAACCAAGATCAGCGCCTCGCGCACGGCGTCGTCATAAACCCTACGTCTCCGACGAGGGCCGGAGGGCTCACTGCGAATCCGAAGCAGACGCATCGCATGCTTGCGATGCAGACCGCTCACCGCTGTGAACTCGTCCAAAATGCGGCTGCGATCTTTGCGAGCGGACCGGGCGTACCGCTCCGCCACCACCGCCACCAACTCATCCCGTGTCGCCATGCTGATCCGCCTCATGCTCGCCCCCGCCGAACCCCGGCGGGGAGCAAATTACGTGAGGCAACAGACCGACACTGGGGAGCATTTCAGGTGAGGCAATGCGCCGCGACAGAAGCAGCCCCGTCCCTTCAGGTGCCGATGTTCACGATCTTTACCCGCCGATTACGTGCCTCGGGGGTCTGATCACCAGTTTGCACGAGCAACTGTTCGGACCCGAGGCCGACAGCAACCATCCTGCTTTCATCGATGCCGAATTTCCGATTGATATAAGCTACAACCACCGCAGCACGTCGTTCCGACAAAGCGCGATTATAGTCTTTCGCGCCCACCGTGTCGGTATGTCCCTCAACCCGAAAGCGGTAACTAGCCAGCGCGTTGCTGGCAAGCGCCTTGCCGAGTTCATCCAGCACCGCCGCCCCCTGAGGCGTGAGACCGGAGGAACCAGTCGAGAACTGAACAAACAAAGACGCTGACGGCAAATTCGCATTCGTGCTCGCCGTCCGGCTCTGGGATGTCACCGGGTGCATCGACACCCCCTCGGGCGCTTGCGCTGGCGACGCCTCGCTCGGCAGCATCAATCGGTGCAAACCACGACCTTAACTCGGCTGCAGCAATACCTCGCTCGGCTTCAGCGAGCGGATCAACTCTTCCGCCGACGGGTTCGACTGGGCCCACCCAGCCCCCGTCAGAACCAGCCACGCCACCGAAATCATTCCCCACCCACGTATGTTCGCCACGATGCCCTCCAGACTGGCTAAAATCCGTTGTAACATAGAGACCTCATGTCCGTTTCCTGCCGGGGCAACCGGGTGAAGGGAAGGGAATTAAGGCCAGGGCTCTTTGGAACCAGACTGGTGCTCGTTCCACCGACCGCCTCGACCTCCCTCCTCCGATTGCCCTGTTGCCACCCTAAAGGGTGACCCGTCTCGTCATGTGCAATGATCGAGGGTCGCGCCGGATGGGCTGGCGTGGAGCCTCTTACACAGGAGACGGGTCATGGAACAGCCTACACGATTTATCGGCATGGATGTACACAAGGATACGATCGTCGTCGCGGTTACCGCCGCCGGTGACGTCGGGAAGGCTGCGCCGTATGGCACATTGCCCAACACCGCTGCGGCGGTGGAGAAGCTGGTTAGGCGGCTGCGCCAAGCTGGCAGCGGTCCATTGAAGTTCTGCTACGAAGCCGGCCCTTGCGGCTACGGTATTCATCGCGCCCTTACCAAGATGAACGAAGACTGCATGGTAGTTGCTCCCTCAATGATCCCCCGCAAGAGTGGCGATCGGCAGAAGACCGACAAGCGGGACGCCGCCAGCCTGGCGGTCTTGCACCGAGGCGGATTGCTGACCGCGGTCTGGGTGCCGGATGCGGCACATGAGGCGATGCGCGATCTGATCCGCGCCCGACTGGCGGCAGTGCGAGCGGTGCGCGCAGCACGCCAGCAGCTGAGTGCGTTTCTGTTACGTCACGAGCGGATCTATCCGGCCGGCCGCACGGCCTGGACGAAGGCGCATCGAGGCTGGCTGGCCGATCAGAGCTTCGCTCAACCGGCGCAACAAATTGTGCTGGAGGAGAGCATCGAGGCGGTGCGTCTGGGCGAACAGCGGCGCGATCGTGTTGATGGCTATCTACGAGCGCAGATCCCGACCTGGTCGCTGTTCCCGCTGGTGCAGAACCTGTCTGCGCTGCGCGGCCTAGACACGATCGCCAGCGCCGGGCTGGCCGCGGCTATCGGCGATCCGTCGCGCTTTGTGTCAGCACCCAACTTGATGGCCTATCTCGGCTTGGTGCCGTCCGAGCATTCCACTGGCCCAAAGCGCCGCATTGGGGCTATCACCAAGGCGGGTGACGTCCACGCCCGCTCCCTGCTGATCGAGGCTGCACACAGCTATCGCTTCCCAGCCCGTGTCGCGCGTCACAAGCTGACAGCCGTCGATGCAGTGCCCGATGCGGTGCGCGAGATCGCTTGGAAAGCGCAAACCCGGCTATGTCAGCGCTATCGTCACATGATGGCCAAGGGAAAGTTGAAGCAAGTAGTGGTCACGGCGATCGCACGCGAACTGGCCGGGTTCGTCTGGTCCATTGCCTGCATCACCACGGATCCACCTACAAAGAACTCTGCCGTAACGACGCCATCAGAAAAGATTTGCCCAACTGGGTCAACAACCTGCTCCAGCGTGCCGCGTCGTCAACCGATAAAGGAGACAGCCCGGCGCGCGGAACGACCGGGACAGATGAGGAGTGCATCGGCCGATGGGAAGCGCCCTGACCGATGATCGCGCACCGTCATTCTAGCGGCTGACCGAACACCCCGATCACCATCCGGCATGCACGGCGGAGGGCGGGACGGTCAGGGCAATCCTCGATACCCCGACTGGAACGCGATTTCCGACATAGAGAAAGAGGCAGGCCCGCGACGCACCATGGTCTTGCGGTAACCAACCCGCGTATCACAGCATGATCAACCGTCGCTCAGTTCCCGCCCTCCACCGCGCCTGCCTGCATCATAGATGGCAACCGAGACATGACAGCGGATGGGATTTCACGTCCGGAACCCTTGAAAACGGACATGACAGTCGGTTTAACCCCTAAGGGAGTGACGCCGGTCACACGCGCCGCCACAGAGTTTCTGCTATCGATCGTTGCTGATGGTAACGCCGGTTTGCTGATGCCATGCTGGTGCGCCGGAAAAGTGGGCTCGAGTGGACCCTTTGGGCGGCGGCATGCGCAGAGCCGCCAGGGGCGACGGGGGTATTGATGTCAGGTACGGAAAGCGGAGCGGGTTCGGGGGGCCAGTTGCTGTCGCTGCAGACCGCGCTCGGAGCGGGTGTCCTGCAACCGATCTCCTTCCATGCGGAGGAGGCGATCAGTGCACCCTTTTCGCTGACGGTGGAGGCGATTTCAGCGCAGTCTGCCATCGATCCCAACACCATCCTGTTCCAGTCGGCCTCCCTGACGATAACGTTCGGGTCAGGACCATCGCGGATCATGAACGGGATGGTGCGCTCGTTCGTCGCCACCGGCGAACCTGTGCGGGACCAATATGCCTACACGTTGACGATTGTCCCGAAGCTCTGGTTCATGGGACAGACCCATGACTGCCGGATCTTTCCGGGCATGATGATTGCCGATATCCTGAAATCACTCTGTGGCGACATCGGCCAGACGGTCACTAGCAAAGTCTACGGCGACACGGCAGTCAAACCATACGTAACCCAGTTTAACGAGACGGATTTCGCGTTTTTCTCTCGTCTGGTCGAAGAGGCCGGTTATTTCTACTACTTCACGCATACCTCAAGCGACCACACGCTTGTGGTCACCGATCAGAATCAAGGCTTCATCGCAAGCCCCAAGCCAACACTGACGGTGGCGCACGAAGGCGGCGGGACGGATGTGCTGACGGCCTGGCACAAAATCGGCAGCACGGCGAACGGATCGTTCCATCTGCTCGACTACGACCTGACCCAGCCCAGCACCCTGCCGGAAGACACCAAAACCACGACGCTGGCTGTCCCAGGCGTAGCGGCGCGGGACGTTTTCGAGTGGCCGGCTTTGGAACTCACTCAAGCGGATGTGGCGGCGCGAGCCCGGCTGAAGATGGAAGCGGCCGAGGCGGAAGCCGGCTTGATCGAGGCCACGGGTGCCAACCCCGCTTTCATGCCCGGCACTCGCTTCACCATCGCAGCCGATCCTTACACAGGCGCGGCCAATGTCGAATACATCATCCGCAGCGTCAGCAGGAGCGGACACGACGAGAGTTGGGTGGCCGGCGGAAATGCCTCGGAATACACCAATCGCATCGTCGCCTTTCCCTCGGCGACCGTGTGGCGGGAAAAGTTCGTGACGCCGCGGCCCGTAATGGCCGGCATCCACTCCGCCGTGGTGATCGGCGGGGCGGGCGAGGAGATCCATTCCGAGCAATACGGCAGGGTCAAGGTCAGTTTCTTCTGGGATCATCGCAAGACGATCACCGCCGACAACGGTATCTGGGTGCGCGTAATCCAGCCTTGGGCCGGCAACACCTGGGGGTGGCAATCGCTACCGCGTGTCGGGTGCGAGGTGGCAGTGGCCTTTTTTGATGGCGACCCGGACCGGCCGGTCATCGTCGGCGGCCTTTACAATGCCGACATGATGCCGGTTTTCCCGGTTACCGACCAGCAGACCAAGAGCGGGTTGCGAACTCGTTCAACGACGGGGGGCAGCAGCAGCAACTTCTCGGAATTCTCGATCGACGACAAACAGGGATCGGAACTGGTCTTTCTCCACGCCGAGAAGGACATGTCGACCGAGATCGAGAACAACGACACCCTGACCGTCGGCAAGGATCAGTCGATCACCGTCAACAACGCCCAGTCCGTTACAGTCAAAAACGGCCGGACAACGACGATTAGCGCCGCGGGGGACAGCCTGACGGTCGACGACGGCGGGATCACGGTCACGGCCAAGCAAAGCGACATTGCGATCGAAGCCAGCATGGGCAACATCACGATGAAAGCCATGAACAGCATCAAGTTCACGGTCGGCGGCAACTCGATCGAGATCAATGCCGAGGGCGTGACGATTACTGCCACCAAAGTTAGTGTGCAGGGGCAAGCCATGGTGCAAATACAAGCCCCGATGACACAGGTCAGCGCAGACGGCATGATGACGCTCAAGGGCGGCGTCATGATGTTGAACTGAGGGGACCATGAACGACCGATCGATGACCAAACTGCTTGCGACCCCGTGGGAGGACGTGCTGGCGCGCGCCGCCCTGACCGGAGAGTGCGCGGCTGTGGTCCAAGGGAACACCGAAGCCAGGCTAGCGATCCAGCGGCTCGAGGATGCCGGTTTCCTGACCGAAGCAGCCAAGGTGATGGCGCATGCGCTGCCCAAGCGGGAGTGTGTCTGGTGGGCCTGCATGTGCGCTCGGCACACCACACCGCCCGACCTCGGTGAGGCTGATGCGGCGGCTGTCTCGGCCGCCGAGACATGGGTGCGGCACCAGACTGATGAGAGCAGGCGGGACGCGTTCGATCACGCGCAGCGCGCCAATTTTAGCACCGCCGAGGCCTGGGCCGCCGTGGCCGCGTTCTGGAGCGGCGATTCAATGTCACCGCTGGGCCAGCCGAAAACGCCGCCCGCGCCACATCTGGCAGGCACGGCCGCCATCGGTTCCGTGACCCTCGCGGCGGTCAGAATACATCCCGCCCGGCGAGACGACCGACTGCGGCGCTTCCTCGGCAGCGCCCGGGACATAGCGGGCGGCGGTGTCGGTCGCCTGCCAGCAGAGGGATCAGCTTGATGGGTCAACCAGCCGCCCGTGTCACCGACATGCAAACCTGCCCGATGGTCACCGCTATCGTGCCGCATGTCGGCGGCCCAATCACCCTCGGCTGCTTCACCGTGTTGGTCAGTGCGATGCCGCAGGCACGCATCAGCGATATGCACACTTGCGTCGGCCCGCCGGGAGTCATCGCACTGGGTTCGTTCACAGTCTTGGTCGGGGGTATGCCGGCCGCCCGCGTTGGCGATTCAACGGCCCACGGTGGCGTCGTTGTTGGGCCCGGCGCGCCCACCGTTCTGATTGGGTGAGCCGAGATGACTCTCACCTTGACCGTCCTGCGATGCCCACCCACCGTCGCGCCGGAGGTGCGAGAGGTGACCGGCGGCGAGTTCTCGATTGGCCGCGGTCCCGATAACCAATGGGTGCTGCCCGACCCGACGAAGCACCTATCGAAGCGGCACTGCGTCCTCGCCTTCCGCAACGGCAACTGGCAGGTGGCCGGGACCAGTACGAACGGCACATTTGTCAACCGCGACGAGGTGCCACTCGAATCCCGAGGTCCGCGTACGTTGGAAGACGGCGACCGGCTAATCCTCGGCGTCTACGAGATAGAGGTCCGCTTGGCCGAGGAGGCCCAGCCGTCCTGGAGACGGTCCGCGCCGGTTGCTGACGGCAGGCGAGACCCGTTCAGCGATCCATTCGATGACGATCTGTTCGCCCCCAGCCCACGGCGCGATCGTGGACAGACCCGGGATGCCAATCCGGGATCTGCGTTGGATCCTTATTCGCCGGCACTCGCACCCGACTTCGATCCATTATTGCCGGATGACGAGGCGGCCTTCCCGGGAGAAACACCCGCCGACCATAGTTCGGCAATTTCGGATGCGATCAACCTGCCGCCGGCCAAGGTGCCGGACGACTGGGATCTCGATGATTTCGCGCCTCCACCCGTCGCGAAGCCTCCCGAGCGGGAGCCCGCTCGTCGTCCCACTGCGGCCCCCCGTCCGGCGCTCCCCGACGAGGAGGTCCGGCCCCCGCTCGCCACGGCACCGCCGCCGGCGGTCCCAGTGGCGGAGGGAGACCTGCTTGCGGCTTTCCTCAGAGGCGCCGGCATGGAACATGTCGCGCTGCCCGATCCAGTTGAGACCATGGAGCGGCTCGGTGCGGCGTTTCGCGCGGCGGTCTCCGGCATTCGCAATGCGCTCATTGCCCGCTCCGAAGTGAAGCGCGAATTCCGCATAGAAACGACCATGATCCGCACCCGCGGCAACAACCTTCTCAAGTTCTCTGCCAATGATGACGACGCACTCGCAGGCTTGCTGGGTGCCGGGCGGCATACCGATATGGGGGCCGAGGAAGCCGTTACCGACGCTCTGACCGACATTCGGCTGCATGAACTCGCCAGTATGACGGCGATGCAAGCTGCCGTGCGTGCCTTGGTGGTGCGGCTGGGTCCGGACCAGATACGCGACAGCAAGGACACTTCGGCCAACCGCGCGTTGCTCGGAAACCGCAAGGCACGCGCCTGGGACGCCTACGAGGCACTGCATGCCGAGGTCCTGCATGGTCTGTCCGATGATTTCGACAGCGTGTTCGGCAAACGCTTCGCGCTCGCCTACGAACAGGCGATGGAGGAACTGACGCGACGAAAGAGCCCTGGAGACGACTGGCGATGACCGTTCGGTTGGTCGCGACGGTCGGTTTGCTCGCGCTTTCGACGATAACTTTGGCGGGTTGCGGCAAGTCGGACCCACCGCCACCACCACCGCCGCCGCCAGTTCTGGAGCTGACTGTCTCCGGCAGCGCGGATCAGAACCCAGGTGCAGACGGAACGCCGAGGCCGGTGGCGGTGCATCTATATCAGCTCGCCGCCACGGATAAATTCACCAATGCCGACGGTTTCGCCTGGGTCGAGAATGAGCAGTCGACGCTGGGAGCGGATGAACTAAGCTCCAGTGAGTTCGTACTCAAGCCTTCCGAAAAGCAGGAGATGAAGCAGGATTTGAAGCCCGGCACGAAAGCCCTCGGGGTGGCGGTTTGGTTCTATGACATCAACAATGCCAAGTGGCGCGCCTCGGCCCCGGTCGCCGCCAATGGGCCGACCAAACTCGTGCTGAATGTCGGAAAGCTTTCGGTTTCGTTGGAGCCGGCGCCAAGTAAATAAACCAGCGTTGTTAGGATTGCTATGAGCTGGACCAACCGCGTGATCTGGCAGGAGGGCATGTTCCTCCGAGCCCAACACTTCCAGCAGCAGGACCGCTGGCTGGAGGCGCTGGTCCGCGGCCGCACCGGCATGCTGCGTCCGTACCCCTGGGGCATCACAGAATACGCCATCGACCGCGACCTGCTGGCAACCGGACGGTTCGCATTATCGTCGGGCGCCGGCGTGTTCGAGGACGGCACGCTGTTTGTCATCCCCGGCGAAACCGACCATCCGCCACCCCTGGAGCCACCCCAGACCGCGCGCAACGTGCTGGTCTATCTGGCGACCCCGATCCGCCAGCCCGGGGCGGCCGAGGTCGGGCTGGAGGCGGACAGTGAGGGGCGGTATGGACCAAAGAGTTTTGAAGCCTACGACACCCACTCCGGCTCCCCGCAGCCCGCGGACCTTCAGGTCGGCCGGCTCAGGCTGCGGTACATGCTGGAGACGCAGGATCGAGCCGGTTACCACTGCATTGGACTGACCCGCATCACCGAGGTCGCCGCCGACCGGCGCATAACGCTCGATGATCGCTGGATTCCGCCCGCGCTGGTCTGCTCAGCCGCGCCACCGCTGGCGGGCCTGCTTGCGGAACTCACTGGGATGCTGAACCAGCGCGGTGAGGCGCTGGCCGGCCGGCTGAGTGCACCCGGAGCGCGGGGCGTGGCCGAGGTGCAAGACTTCCTGCTGCTGCAGTCGGTCAACCGCTGGCAGAAGCTGCTGTCACACTGGACCGATTCCGGCAACGTGCATCCCGAAGACCTGTATGCAACGCTGGTGCAGATGGTCGGTGAGTTCGCCACGTTCACCGAGACCTCGCGGCGACCGAACAGTTATCCGGCCTACCGGCACGAGGATTTGCAACGCAGTCTGGCACCGGTGGTGGCCGATCTGCGGCGTTCCTTGTCCGCCGTGTTGGAGACCAACGCGGTGTCGATCCCGTTGCAGGATCGCCGTAATAACATGCGCGTCGGCCCGCTGAGCGACCGGACCATTTTGCGCAATTCCAGCTTCGTGCTGTCGGTGCAGGCCAACGTGCCGAGCGAAAATCTGCGCCGGCTGTTTCCATCTCAGGTGAAGATCGGTGCGGTCGAGCACATCCGTGAGCTGGTGACCGTGGCACTGCCCGGCATTTCGGTCCGGCCGATGGGCGCCGCGCCGCGGCAGATCCCATTCTATGCCGGGGCCACCTATTTCGAGTTGGACCGCAACAGTCCGCACTGGCAACAGATGCAGTCGTCAGGCGGCTTCGCCATCCATGTATCCGGAGACTTTCCGGAACTGAAGATGGAGCTCTGGGCAATCCGCGGCAGCGGGGGGACTTAAGCGATGCCGAGCGATAATCCGTTCTCTGAGCCGGAGGATTCGGACCGAACGCAGATCATCCGGCCGCTGCCCGGCGGACGCGCGCGCAGTGCGGCGTCCCCAGCCGCCGGCGCGCCACCTCCAGATCAAACGGCGGTCCCGCCGGCCGCGGTTTCGGGGCCGGACGAGGCAATACGGGTCGGAAGGTCGCCGCTACTCGCCGCCGCGGCACCCCTGCTGCAGTTGTTGTCACGGCTGCGCAACACCCTGTCGCAGCCGGATTCCGGGGCTTTGCGTGAGCGTGCGGTGAGCGAGGTCCGCCGGTTCGAGCAGGTCTCCCGCGATAGCGGGGTGCCGATCGCGCAGTTGCGTCCGGCGCATTACGCGTTGTGTGCCAGCCTGGACGACGTGGTGCAGGCCACGCCTTGGGGCAGCGAGGGGGCGTGGGCGTCGCGCTCCCTGGTCTCCACCTTCCATCAGGAGGTGCGCAGCGGCGACCGGTTCTTCGACGTGCTGAACCAGGTGAAGCAGAACCCCGGATTGTTCCTGCCCGTGCTGGAACTGATGTACCTGTGCCTCTCCCTGGGATTTCAGGGCCGCTATCGGCTGTCGCCGCGTGGCCCGGCGGAACTGGACCGGATGCGGGAAGATGTCTACGGGATTATCGCCCGGCAGCGGCCGAAGCCCGATCCCGAGTTGTCGCCGCGCTGGCGGGGAGTGACGGCGCCCTACCGGGCCGCTCGGGCGGAACTGCCGGTCTGGGTTGCCGGGGCAGCCGGGTTGGTGGTGATTTGCGGCATGTACGCCTGGACGTTGTTCGGATTGAACGACGGGTCTGACGCTTTGTTCGCGCGGACCATGGCAGCCCCTCCCGCCCAGATGCCAATGATCGTGCGCGCAGCCCCAGTCCAGCCGCCTGCGCCGGCACGTGCTCCGGCGCAGCCAGGCGCGTTGGACAAGTTGCGCGGCTTCCTGCAGCCCGAGATCGAGCAAGGTCTGGTCACGGTGCTCGGAACCGACGCGGCGCCCGTGGTGCGGGTGCGCAATCGCGGCATGTTCGCAGCCGGCAGTGCGGCCGTGGCGTCGAAGTTCAACCCGTTGCTGGAGCGGATCGGACAGGCGCTCGCGGCGGAACATGGCTCCGTTCAGGTGATCGGATATACCGACAATCAGCCGATCCGCTCGTTGCAATTTCCGTCCAACTTCCAATTGTCCGCGGCCCGGGCAAAGGCGGCGGCGGCGATTATCGGGAAGGCCATCGGCGACGTTTCCCGGATCAAGACCGAGGGACGCGCGGATGCCGATCCGATTGGCAACAACGCGACGGCGGAGGGACGCGAGGAGAACCGGCGCATCGAGGTAGTATTACGAAGGGAGGGGTGACGCCAGCAGCGGGCTTGCCGAGGGCGGCTTACCTCAGAGCGCGGGTTCGTCGCGAGTTTCGACAGCGTTGTTGTAATCGAGAATAAACAATCCGCGGTATACTCTATGCCTCCAGCGGGCCACTTTATGCTTGCAAGAAGTTTGAGGTCGACTACAGCTTTACGACGGATCGCTCGATTAACATCACGGCGACTGAGGCAATTCCGGAGGCGTCGGGCAACTTCCCCACGCTCAACGCCAAATTCGGTAGCGAAGTGGGACGAAGCGGAGCTCTTTGGTGGTGTCGCGTTCAACTCAGCCGGCGAAATAACAGTGACGTCCGACCAGCCCGCTGGCTATTTCGGGAAAATTCCGGCGCGGGGCGATTTCGTCGCGGCAGGCCTGCCTTCCTCGGTTGTTAAAACTTGGGATCAGTCCATATCTGCCGTGCTGGCCGAGGCCAAATCCGCCCTGGGTGACCGCTGGTCCGACGTCTGGCTGCAGGCTCCCGTTTGGCGCTTTGCCTTGCCCGGAACAATGTGCGGCCTTGCTCCTCTTCTCGGCCTCTGGATGCCCAGTGTCGACAAGGCTGGCCGACACTTCCCACTGATGATCGCCGCCACTTGCCCCAGGGCCACTCCGGAACAGATGGCCCGCCACGGGACCGCCTGGCTCGACGCGGCGGAGGACGCGGGACGCGACGCCATCGCCGATGACCTTACGCCGGAGCAACTGACGGCGAGCGTCCCGCCCTCGCCAGACCTGACAGCGGCGCTCGACATCCCTTTGCCCTATGACCTGAGACCGTTCCCCGATGCCGGATTGTGGTGGACCGACGGTGCTCCCCTCGTGCCTGCTCAGGGGCTTGTCCTCGACACAATGCCCGATGGCGCCCGGTTCCGCGCCATGCTGGATGGCGACGGTTGCGCCTGATCACGCCGCCAGAGCGCCCGGACCCCCTACACTCCCCGTCGCCCGCGGACCAATGCCGCCCCCTGACCGAGCGCCACCAGCTTTGCCGCGGCCACGTCGACAGGCATCGGCGCCATGCCGCAATTGGTGCAGGGGAACAGCCGTTCGGCCGGCACGAACGCCAGCGCGTCCTCGATCACCCGGGCGACCTGTTCCGGCGTTTCCACCTCATCGGTCGCGACATCGATCACCCCGACCAGCACATCCTTCCCGTCGAGCAACTCCAGCAGCCGCAGCGGTACCCTCGCATTGCGGCATTCCAATGAGACCTGATCAATGGAGCTGGCCGCCAGCACCGGAAACGTCTGCTCGTATTGCCGCCATTCGGCGCCGAGCGAGCCCTTCCAGTCGATGTTCGCCTGAATACCATAACCGTAACAGATATGCACCGCCGTGGTGCAACGCAGACCAGCGGCGGCTCGCTCCAGGGCGCTGATGCCCCAAGTCGCGACCTCGTCCATATAGACGTTGAAGGCTGGCTCATCGAACTGGATCGTATCGACCCCGTCCTGTTCCAGCGCGCGGGCCTCCTGATTGAGCAGATCGGCGAACGCCATCGCCAGCGCGACCTTGTCACCGTAATGCCGATCAGCGATCGTATCGACCAGCGTCATCGGCCCCGGAAGGGTGAATTTTAACGCACGGCTGGTGTGGGCCCGTGTCAGCCGAGCCTCGGTTTCATGCACGCGCCGGCTCAGGCGCAGCGGGCCGGTGACTGTCGGCACCATCGCTTTATAGCGATCGTTACGTATGCCCATCTCGACCTTGTTGTCGAAGTCGATGCCTTCGACCCGCTCCAGGAAACCATGGACAAAATGCTGGCGTGACTGTTCACCGTCGGTGACGATGTCGATCCCAGCGTCTTCCTGCCGCTTCAACCACAGCAGCGTCGCATCGCGTTTTGCCGCCGCCAGAACCTCCCCCGAACCCTTCCACGGGGCCCAGAGCTTGTTCGGTTCGGCCAGCCACTCCGGCTTCGGCAGGCTGCCGGCGATCGTCGTGCGTAGCATCCTCGATCTCCCCAGGGCATGGTCGCTCGAACCCGGACGAAACGCCAGGCCCCTTGCTCTGCCTCGGACAGCCTCAGCCCCCAAAAGGACCTTCGAGGGCGTTGGCCTTCCCTCACTGGCCAGCCTGACCCTCGGAGAGTCGCAGCATGCGCCGCCCTCGCATCAATTAGCGATGAACATGAAAGCTGAGCAAGTGCGGGTTCATTTCCCGCGCCAACACCGAATAATCCGCGCTCTCGGCGCTTCGGCCGGCGGCTGCGAATATACGTGACGCTCGATGGAACAGATGCGCGGACTTCGCGCCCGAGGACAAGGCCTTCCCCATCCACCGGGCCGCCGCATCGACCTCGCCATTTCGATGAAGCGCCCAGGCCAATGCGCTCTGGGTCGCGAAATTCTCCCGCAGCACGATGTCCTGACGCGCCCACTTCACCGCTTCGCTGCCGTTCTTTATTGCGTCCGAGTATAAGTCTGCCAGATGGTGGTAGTAGTGCACCTCACCCCGCCGCGCCAACTCCAGGTAGCTCGCCTCAGCCGCGTCAAATAATGGCTTTGCGCGGTCTTCGTCGCCCATGATGGTATACAGTTCCCCAAGTGCCTGCCTGAGTTCAGGTTTCGGCACCCGCGCAACCAAACTCTCGTAGAGCTTTGCCGCGTCCTGATAGTTGCCTTGTGCCGCCATCGCTTCTGCGACGTGCTCTGCGACCCGCCAATCACCGGAGTAAGCTTGATCCGCTCGATGATAGTGCGCGAGCGCCTCATCGTGACGACCCTGGGCGAGATCGAGCAAGCCTCGCTGCAACTCAAGCCAAGTGTAAGACCGCATTTCCTTGGCGGTCAGTTCGTCTTCCGCCCGGGCGTAAAGATCGTCGGCACGAGCGAACTCGCCCATGGTTGCCGCGAAGTAAGCCAGCCGCGCGAGGTTGTCCCAGGTTGGTTCTTCGTCGATGGCGCGGACGTAAGCCGCCTTTGCCCTTTCGTATTGTCCCTCCTGAAAATATAGATCCGCCTCAAGGCCTTTGGCTTCCGCGGTCTCGGCAAGCGATGGAACCGCCGCCAGACTGTGTTTCACGTCGGGCAACCGATGCAACTTGAAAGCCAGCTTCGCCTTCAGCAGGTACAGATCTCCCGGGTTGGGCAGATGATTGATCGTTATATCAATCGCCTGCTCTGCCGCCGGAAGTTGTCTAAGGTCTCCCGTCAGGACAGCCTGCTGATAGAGGCTATAGGCATATTTCACGGCCCGGGGAGTATCGACCGGCGCGGCAAACGCCTCGGGGCCGGTTTCAACTATAGCCGCTTTAATCCGGTCGAGATCACGTTGATAATCCGACTGCCGATGGGCGGCCTTGTTGGTGCGTGATCCTGGCGCCGTAGAGGGTGCCTCTGGAAAATCCGGCTGGCGCAGCTCTGACATCGCAAGCTGCGCCACCTACCACGGCTCTGCGAAATAGGGAAAGTCCGCGAGGAAATTTTTGTCGTTCTTGAGTGGATTTGGCGGCGTCTTCGGTTCAATCGGCGCTGCGTCCCACAATGCCTGATCGCTTAAAAGTTCGACATGATACTTCTTGCCGTTCAACTCGGCTCCCATATCAAGGAACATCGAGAGAAACCGTGTCGCCACCTGATCTTCCAGACGCCTGCCGAATGGCCAGGTGCCGGTCGTATCCATATCGATCGCACACACATTGGGGATGAAGATTTCCACCGGACGCCTCAATGGAATGTCGAGGCCTCGTTTATTCCAGCTATCGTCGTGCATGTTGAGTTCTTGAAAGAGAGTCTTCGCCACCCGAGGGAAGGCCTCAACGACGCTGGTGTAAATTTTGTGCACTGATACTGGCGAGTTGTCGTGATCGAACGAGGTCTGCAGCCCCAGCGCACTGATCGACGGCCCAAAACCCCAGCCGAGGTGACCGAGTCGCTTGACGAAATGCGGCGCCAGCCAGAAATTATTGCCTCCGAGCTGACGGTTGTCTTCGCGCTCACTCAAGGCGGCATCGGCAAACGGCTGGCCATCCGTGTCGACTAGCTTGTACTGTTTGAGTTCCTCATCCAGCTTCAGGGCATCGACAAGCGCCCAAGGATGCTCCAGCCAGAATGCGTCGTCAGGAATTGATTCAACCTTCTTGGCTGCCTTTTTAACCCAGCTTTCTCCCCACGCGTTGACGATCCTCTCCTGCGTCGGATCGGTCGTAACGAAAGCGAGCGGCATTTCAAGAATGATCGCGTTGATGTTCTTACCGGCTTGCGCGTCCCGTCCGGAATAAACGAAACGATAATTCCCATTTGCGTCCTTGCGAAACTTGTCGCCCGTCCAGGACCACGGACCAGGGGGCAGATCCAACTTTACGCCATGTCCATGATCAGGAATGGCCGGATTGAAGTTGAAAAGATCGTTGCCTTCTAACTCTAGAAATGTCTTAGGAATTGGCAGTTCCCGCGCCTCTTTTAAAGTGTGGGGGACGTGATAGAATTGTGGAGCGTAGTTAATCGAGCGAAAGAAACCGGTCAAATCATTGAAGAACGCGTCATCGCGACCGCCGACAAAGACCTTGATTTCATGCCCGGCCGGCGACCGCAGAACAACGCTTTGATCTACGTCTATTTCAGCCGCGAAACTGCCGCCGGGAAAATTGCTGAACCGAAGCGTTGCTCGGCCCTGGTCGCTCACAGTGACCCGTACTTCCGAAGGTGTTAGTATCCCAAAGTACTTTTCCTTGACGGCGTCGAGATATTTTAGCATTGCTTCCAGCGTCTCGCCGCTTCTGGAGTCCCGCGCAACCCGCCGGCCAGGGGCGATCTGGAGGCGATATAGCATGTCCGAGTTGAGCGCCCCGGCCCGAGGGTACTGCGGCAAAGGTGAGTGCCACAACGACCTTTTCACCGCCTACGCTATCATCGCTTGGGAAGCCAAAGAGGTCGTACAGGTCCGCGGCACTGACATCAATATCCGAGAAGATCGTGTTGACCGCATTCGGATCGTTATGGTCCGCCATCGGGTTAATCCCCTCCAGGTTCTCGGCGAACAGGACGACCTGTTCGGCGACGGCAGGTGTCCTTCTGCCCTCAAGGCAGAACTAGGCGCGGTCGAAACTCTGGGGTGAGAATGATCGCTAGTCAAGGTGAATTCAATGTGGCCAACAGAAGGGTCCATCTCGACGCGATTGGACATCCGTTCGGAAGTCCCAAATATTGATACAAAGACATTCCTGACCCGTGAGCGGTTCACCTTCGCACTCGCATGACTACTTCACTCGACAAGCACCACTCGTGGCGTACTATGCTAACGTTACTTCAGTAGACCGATCTGCAGGTAGATCCGTTGCCACATTGCGTTCGGTTCTCTTGGTGGTTCTTTATCGCTGATAGCCGAGCGACGCGCGCTTAGTCGCCGACGGCGGCGACGGAAGGGATCGCGGCTTACCCCGCAACATCTGGAGAACGGCCGTTGATGCGGGAACACGATCCGTGGCTGCAGAGAGCGAGGCGAGTCACAAAAGGTCGCCGGCAGCTCCGGACAGGGGACCCCCAGAGGTCATAGCGCCAGCAAGTGGCGCTTCGGACAATCTACGGACATACGAGCTACCAGGGAAAACGCGTCGAGGTCCGTCATCGTATCGACCATAAGGTCCGACATCGCGCTGCCCACCCGTCACCCACCCGAAACACGAATTTCCCTGAAGCCTCTGCTTGGATGCATTCCCCGATCGCGCTACCTTCGTCACAACGTTGGACGCCACGCACGCGGCACCCTGAACAGGCAGACCGACCATGGAGCAGTTCCGCAGCCACGCCGTCACCCACCCAGGCACCAAGCGCGACCACAACGAGGACATGTTCGTCGATCGATCCGACCTCGGTCTGTGGGCGGTGGCGGACGGCGCTGGCGGCCATGATGCCGGCGAAGTCGCCTCCGAGATGATCGCCACCACCCTGGAGACCATCCCTCTCGAACTGACAGCCGAGGAAATGCTTGCCCAGGTTCGCCTACGCATCAGCGCGACCCATACCGCTCTGCGCGAATGCGCCGCCCGCAAAGGGGAGGGCGCGCTCGTCGCCTCAACCGTCGTGGTCCTCATCGTCCGCCACGGGCATTTCGCCTGCCTCTGGGCCGGCAACTCGCGCGCCTATCTGCTGCGCGACGGCGTCCTGCAGCAGATTACGCGCGATCACAGCCTTGTGCAGGAACTGGTCGACGCCGGTGAGATCAATCAGGCCGACGCCGAGGGCCACCCGCGGGCCAATATCATTACCCGCGCGGTTGGCGACCAGGCTGAATCGATGGAACTGGACAAGGTTATCGGCAGCGTCGCCAACGGCGACCGGTTCCTGCTGTGCAGCGATGGTCTTTCGAAGGTGTTGGACGACAACACCATCTTGGGCCTGCTGGCGGCGACCCCGGTTGAGGAGACCGCCGCCAAGCTGGTCGATGCCACTTTGGACCGCAACGCCACAGACAACGTCACCGCGGTGGTGATGGAGGTCGTGGCGGATGAGCGGGATTAGGTCTCCACCCTCCGCACTCGGAAAATATCAGATCCGTGGGGTACTGGGCCGCGGCGCGATGGGCACGGTCTATGATGGGTGGGACCCGGCTATCGGCCGCCGCGTCGCCATCAAGACAGTGCGCCTGCTTGACCCCGACGATGCCGAGGCGCGCGACGCGCTCGCCCGGTTCAAGAACGAAGCCCAAGCGGCCGGTCGGCTGTCGCACCGCAATATCGTGAGTGTTTACGATTACGGCGAGTTGGACGAAAACGCGTACATCGTCATGGAGTTTGTCGAGGGCCAGTCGCTCAAGCAATGCCTCGACGCCGGGCAGCGCTTTCCAATCGCGGAAAGCGTGCGGATCATGGAACACCTCCTCGCCGGTCTCCAATACAGCCACGACAAGGGCGTGATGCATCGCGACATCAAGCCCGGCAATGTGATCCTCGCCAAGGACGGCCAGGTCAAGCTGGCCGACTTCGGCATCGCCCGGATCGAGAGCAGCGCCATGACCCTGGTCGGAACCGTGCTGGGCACACCGGCCTACATGTCGCCCGAGCAGTTAATGGGGCAGCCGACCGACCGGCGCACTGACATCTACTCGGCAGGCGTGTTGCTGTATCAGCTCCTGACCGGCGTCCGCCCGTTCGAAGGCGGCCTGACGGCGATCATGCACAAGGCACTGAACACCACCCCGCCGCGCCCGTCGGAGGTTGCCGTCGCCGCGCTGGCCAGCCTTGATCCTGTCGTCGCCCGCGCAATGGCGAAGCAACCGGCAAGCCGCTTCCCGAATGCTGCGGCCTTTTCCCGCGCCATCGGCACGGCATTCGCCGCGGCGGCTGCAGGCCCCTCGCAGCTCGGCGGCCGGGTGAATGATCTCGGCGGCCGGGTGGACGATGATGAAGCGACCATAGTTGTCCCGTCCGGTCGTCGCCCCGCGGTAGAGCAGACCGGGGCTTCAGCGATGCCCCCGCCGTCTCGCAGAGCAGCCCGACAAAGGCCGGCGGTCCTCAGGGGCGCGGGGTTGATCATACTTGGTCTGATCGGCGGCGGCCTGTGGTTCGCGCTGCGGCCGTTGCCGCCTGCATCGCGGCCAATGGTCATGGCTCCCCCACCTAACGCGCCATCGACCGAACCATCGGCTCCGGCGCAACAACCTTCGGCTGAGGTGGCTGCTTCGTCGCCTGATCCCCCGACGGAGACCGGGGCGCCGGGCCCGGCCTCCGAACCGCGACCTTCAACGATGATGGCGCCGGCGCCGCAACCCGCCGAGCCAGCGCCTGAGCGCGTCGCGCTCGCTGGCGCCAACACAGCCGCAACGCGTGAGACGCTGCGGTCCATTGCCAACTCCGCCCGCTGCGGGTTGCCCCATTTCAACGTCGGGGAGGACGGGCGGATCGGCCTGTCCGGGCTGGTTGGCGCCGGCGCGCCCGACGCGGCGCTGCGGGACGCTGTCCAGGCCGGCATCCCCGGTGCGACGCTTATCTGGGAGACACGCGGCGTCGATGGACCGTATTGCGACGTGTTCGACACCATCCGCCCGATCGCCGAGACCGGCAGCTCAGGGCTCGATGTTGGCCTAAGGGACGGCGTAACGCGGCTAAGCGCTGGCCAGTTCGTCTTGCCGACCGTAAACATGCCTGATTTTCCCGCGTATCTCCAGGTTGATTATTTCTCTCACGACGGTTCGGTGGCGCATCTTTTCCCACCCCGCGGCGCCCCCAATCCAGTATTCGCCGGCAATGCGACCGTGACGCTGGGGCTGGATCACGGCAAGCCCAATCTCGAGGTGGCAGCGCCGTTCGGTGCCGACCTGATTGTCGCGGTGGCTTCCTCGGACCCTTTATTCGCCGGCCCTGTGCGCGAAGACGAAACAGAACAGACCTATCTGCCGGCGCTGAAAGCGGCGATCGAGTCCGCGGAACGGCGGGGAGCGAAGCTGACCGCGGGGGCGCTGGTGGTGGATACAGTGGAACGGTAGGTTCGGCGTCGGATGCAAGACTGCGTCGCAGCGCGCCGCGTATTTATACCAAGGGCCGCTGGAGACTGACTCTCCGGCGTCTGTTCGCCGTCATGCCGGCATCCACGGCTCTGTTCAGATCAGCACAGCAAGTCGTGGATGGTGGGCCTGCGCCCGACGTTTTCGCCTCATCCGCGAACGCCCGCAACCAAGCCGCCGCCGCGACATTCGCCTTCGCCGTCCCAACCGGATTCCGCGGAAACCTCACCGCTTTGTTCTTGCTGTCTGCGTTGATCAAGACCCATTAATCGACATCCCAGGTGTCAGTCGTGCGGCGGAGGCGCATTGCCTCACCTGAAATGCTCCCCAGTGTCGGTCTGTTGCCTCACGTAATTTGCTCCCCGCCGGGGTTCGGCGGGGGCGAGCATGAGGCGGATCAGCATGGCGACACGGGATGAGTTGGTGGCGGTGGTGGCGGAGCGGTACGCCCGGTCCGCTCGCAAAGATCGCAGCCGCATTTTGGACGAGTTCACAGCGGTGAGCGGTCTGCATCGCAAGCATGCGATGCGTCTGCTTCGGATTCGCAGTGAGCCCTCCGGCCCTCGTCGGAGACGTAGGGTTTATGACGACGCCGTGCGCGAGGCGCTGATCTTGGTTTGGGAGGCGTCGGACCGGGTATGCGGCAAGCGGTTGCGACCGTTGATACCTATCCTCGTTGAGTTAATGGAGCGGCACGGTCATCTCAAACTCGCGCCGGAGGTGGGAAGCGGTCTGCTGGCAATGAGCGCGGCGACCATCGACCGATCGTTGTGCAAGGTTAAGCAGCAAGCAACAGGAGGAGGGCGTCGACGATCGGCATCCTCGACCGGGGTCCGGCGCAGCGTGCCGGTTCGAACATTTGATGGCTGGGATGATCCGGCACCTGGGTTCATGGAGGCCGACCTGGTCGCGCATAGCGGGCCGACGGCAGAAGGCAGTTTCGTGCAGACGCTGACATTGACCGACATTGCGAGCGGCTGGACGGAGTGTGCACCGTTATTGGTCCGGGAGCAGACGGTATTGATTGCGGTGTTGAGCGAGGTCCGCAAGCGGATGCCGTTTCCTCTGCTAGGGTTTGATACTGACAACGATAGCGTGTTCATGAATGAGACCGTACAGTCCTATTGCAAGGACGCCGGTGTGGAGTTCACACGCTGTAGGCCGTATCGCAAGAACGATCAAGCATGGGTGGAGCAGAAGAACGGCGCAGTTGTGCGCCGCATTGTGGGCTACCGACGCTACGTGGGCCTGGAGGCGGCAGCGGCGTTGGGTCGACTGTATATGTCGGTTCGTTTATTTGTGAATTTCTTTCAGCCGTCTTTTAAGCTGGCCAGTAAGAAACGTGATGGAGCGAGGGTCACGAAGCGCTACTACCCACCAGCGACGCCGTATCAGCGGCTGCTGGCCGATCCGCGTACGAGCGAGACGGTACGAGCTCGCCTCAGTGCTCTACAGGCGACTCTGGATCCGGTGCGGCTGTTGAGTGAGATCCGCCTTGCCCAGAAGCAGCTCGTCGAGATTGCAGATCGGCCGGTAACTGGCGAAATGGTGTCGGTGAGTGCGCCAACGCTAGAGCAGTTCCTGGAAGGCCTTCGAACGTCTTGGCACGAGGGTGAGGTACGTCCGACGAGTAAGCCGAAAGAAAAGGGCCGCAAATATTTGCGGACTTGCCCTGATCCGTTCCTGTCGGTGACGGCGCAAATACGTGAGTGGTTCGAGGTCGAGCCATGGCGGACGTCGCGAGAACTGCTCGAGCGGCTTCAGCGGGAGCAGCCAGATATCTACCCGGACAAACTGCTGCGAACGCTACAGCGCCGTGTCAAAGTGTGGCGGCGGGAAAATGCACATCAACTGGTGTTCGGCGGCAGTGCTCCGGGCTATCACGCTGCACAGTCCCCGCTTCAATCCGTTCCGTAACGCTGAACAGTCATTCCCATTATGGTCGTAAACGACAGGCGCTCGTCTTGGTTAACAGTTAAGCCGGTTGGTGTGGGTGACGCTCCCAGCACGCGCTTTGATCGGCCGGAGGCGAGGGCGCTGCCCCCGAACCCCCGGGATATTTGAGGCCCGCTGATGACAAGTTTACGATTGCCTCGCGGCACAGGCGGGGACGCCAATGACCGCGCCCGGTGATGCGACCCGGCACCGGTTGGCGCCGGGTCGTTTGCTTCCGTAAGGCAAGCCTGATCACACCGCATTCAGCCGCGACTTCCGAACGCCACTACAACGGGAGGTGATGGCAACGCCCCTCCCCAAGCGCGGGTAAGGCTGACGAATCGCTCGCGCAGGACCCATCATGCCGCCGCCCGCATGTGCCAGATCTCAAGCAATACCCGTTGGATGCCGATTGACAAAGTGACGCCGCGCCGGGAGCATTCTGGTGAGGCAATGCCTAACCCGTTCGGGAGCATTCCTGGATGAGGCAATACGGCCGATCGCTACCCTGACGCGACGGTGGTCGCGCCGCCGCGCGGCACGGCGGTGCTGAGTGACAATGCGGCGACTGCGTCGCCAGCGCCCGCAATTCGTCCAACACAGGGCCGTTCAACACTGCCTCCAACGCTCGGATGGCGCGGGCCGCCAGCCCGCCGTCGATCACCCGGTGGTCGACCGAGAGGTACACATCGACGCCCCCATCTGGCGCGATCGGGCCGTAATTCAGGAAGCTCGACCAGACCGAGATGGTGTCGATAATCGCCGCACCGTGCGAACCCAACGCGGAGATCGCGAAGCTGCCCATGAAGTTCGGCACCTGCCGGCCGATGTTGAGGCTGAGCCAGACCAGCAGCAGGCGCAGCGGCAGTGGCAGCCGGGCGATCGCGAGTGCACGGCGGAAATCGGCGATGCTGTCGATCGGTGCGCTTTTGAGCTCTAGCACTCGGGTCGCCAGGTTGGGCAAGGTGGCGGTGTCGGGTGCCTTCAACCGGCCCAGGAACAGCGCCTTTTCGTCCCTGTCGCCGTCGTGCGGCCAATCACGCTCGACGATGATGCTGGCGACGCTCTGCGGCAGTTCGTACAGGTGCGGCCAGGGCACCTTGACATAGACCCGGCGCAGCGGCGCGACCAGTGCATAGGCCTTGGCGAACACCACCGGCCAGGGAATGCGCGCCCGGTCGCGCGGCTCCGCCAGGGCGGCGACATTGATCCGGATCAGCATTGTCGCCCGCGGAACCCGCGCGAAAGATGCGACAAGTCGGTGAGCAGCCGGCGCGGCGGCGACAGTGCGATCCGGCCCCCCCGCATCCGCTACCCCTGTGCTATTGTTTGGTCGAACGCTACCGGCCCGATAGTTCCTTGACAAGATGATCACCACTCCACCGGCAACAACGGCCAGTCGACGGCAACTCCTACGAGTTGGAACCGACAGCCTGGTAAGCATACCTGATGGCTCTACGAGTTTGAGGGAGTAGCCACCTGACAGGCAGGTATCGAACCGGATCGGCAGGCGTTCTTGAGGCGACGCAGGGCTTCTCGGGCGAACCCCGCGACTTCACCGTACCTGCACGATGCTGGTCACGGTAAGTCGGAGGACACTGGCTGAATAGACCGCTCAACGCGACTTGGTGATCTTAAAATCCCTGAGCTGACGGCCAAGAGTTGGACTGTCACTTGACCGTGCGAGGAATCCGGGCTTACTGTCTCGAAACCTCCTTGAAGACGAAGACCACTGATTGATGTCCAAACCCTTGTGGACAAGGCTCTGTCAGAGTGGTAGTTGCAAAATAGAGTAAAATCAACAAAACGGAGCGTCCAATGCCAAGAAGCATAGTAACGAAGAGCATTGCATCTGCGGCGGTTATGGGCCTTTTTGCAGCTCATGCTGCGACAGCACAACAGACCCAGCCACAGAATTGTACGACCCATTTTGTTTATTTTGCCACTGGCAGCCATGCTTTAACGCCCAAAGACCAAGACCATATACACGATGTAGCGGCAATGCTGCAGAGCACCCCAACCTTCATCGCCACGATCGTTGGCAAGACCGATTCGGTTGGATCTCCGGGTTTTAATGAGCACCTGTCCCAACGACGCGCCGAAGAGGTGTTCGAGGCTCTTGTTTATGCCAACAAGGTGCCAGAAAACCGGGTGCAAATGCGGTGGACCGGCGAGCACCTACCATTCATATCCGCTGCCGATGAAGAGGAGGAGTTGCACAACAGGATGGCTGCGATTATCGTAAGCGATGCGGGATCTGTGGTACGTTGTGGCGGATGAGCATGCTGTGGTCAGGTCATAGAACCTACGAGCAGCGCCAGCGCGACCTGTGCATCGACGCCAGCCTCGAGCGAGCGAAGCCCGCGTTGCGGCGCAAGCCGACATCGCCGCTCGAGGCGTCACCTCGAACCACCGAGCCGCCGTCCAGGCTGTCTGATCCACAGTCCAACTTGGTTCAGCCTGATCCGCGCGAAAACGGTTCTTCGCCTTCTGCAGAAATCAAGGTATAAGGAACAAAGTCAGGCCGCTGACATAATTCGGCTTCTAATGCAGATTTCTGATACGTAAAGCGATAGGACTTACGGTGAAACTGGAGGAATTGACTGCTTGGCAGACGGTCTTTGACGCCATTATTTCTAATCCTCATATTCGTAGTCGGGATTCTCTACTGGCACAAACCGGCCTTCCCCGGCGGAAGTCTGAGGCAGTGTGTATTTCTGACAGAACCCCATCCGGCGCTCTTTCAGGTTCCAGTCTGAAAAGAGAACTGCGCCCATGACGTAGAGATGGGCCGGCCCGTCCACTAGAATTTCCCGTGCTTCCTCGCCGAGGGGGCCGTCACTTTCAATGGGAATGAGACACGACTCGTGACCCGACATTGTATATGGCAGCATGCTTTCAAAAAGTTGCTTTACCTGTTGCAGCGGTGGCGCCATAGGGAGACCGCCGCTTTTACAGAAGAACCTATAATCCGCTTGTCTTAGAGTGGCCTCGGATGCGCCTACGTTAACGATGACGAGGCTCCTCCCCTTTACGACACGATCAGATTGAAACAATGCACCCGCCGGCGGCCGCGTTATGCCTATGCTGCGAATTTTTATTCGAGGTCGATGCTCGGCGAGGTACTGCTCGCGCTGGAGCCCATGCTGTCTTCCCGCCAGATCACATTGTCGCTCAGCCAAGAGGAATTGCTTTTCCTCCAAATCGAGACCTCTTTCTGCAAGGGCGCGAGCCAATCTCATTTCGGTATATTGCTCGTGGGCGCCCCTGGCCAATTCGTGGGTGAATACGGCAAGATCTCTGTTGGCGCCATACAGACAAAAAGTTACGTAGGCAACCACGGCCGCGACAACCAATGCGCCAATGGCGGTAAGGGCCTGTCCGGGAACAACCGACTCGCGTCGGCTGACCTTTAGAGCCGGGATTCTCGACAGAGGCGGCGAACGATAATGTTCGTGGATGATCGATCCAGCCCCGATTCGTGACCGATTTACCGCCTTGTCGCCGCACCTCAACGAGCGAGAACGACGGTTGTTTGCCGCCACCGAAGCCGCAGCGGCGGGCTACGGGGGGATCGTTGCCGTCTCGGGAGCGACCGGCATCGCGGTCAGCACGATCGGGCGCGGCCTGAAAGACCTGGCTGAGGCAGGTGGTCTGTTGGCAGGCCGGGTGCGACGTGCGGGGGGCGGACGCAAGCCACTGGTCGTCAGTAACCCTGACCTATTGCGCGAACTGATGGCGCTGGTCGAACCCGGCGCCAGGGGCGATCCGATGTCGCCGTTGCGCTGGACCTGCAAGAGCCTGCGGCAGTTGGCGGGCGGAGCTTGTGGCGCGTGGGCATCGGGTCAGTCGCACCGTGGTGGGTGAATTGTTAAAAGCGCAGAAGTTCAGTCTGCAAGCCAACAGCAAGACCAATGAGGGTGGCGATCATCCCGACCGGGACGCGCAGTTTAGCCATATCAATCAGAGCGTGACGACGGCGTTAGCGGCGCAGCAGCCGGTGATTTCAGTGGATACGAAGAAGAAAGAACTGGTTGGAGACTTCAAAAACGCCGGCCGGGAATGGCGTCCGCAAGGCGAACCCGAAGCGGTTCGCGTGCATGATTTTCTGATCAAGGAACTGGGTCGGGCGGTGCCATACGGTATCTACGACCTTGCCGCCAACGCTGGTTGGGTCAGTGTTGGGATGAACCATGACACCGCGGCGTTTGCCGTACAGTCGATCCGCCGCTGGTGGCAGGACATCGGCTGCAAGCGCTATCCCGCGGCCAAGCGCCTGACGATCACCTGCGACGGGGGCGGCAGCAACGGATCGCGCGTGCGGCTGTGGAAGCTCGAATTGCAAAAGCTGGCTAGCCAACTGGATATTGACATCACGGTCCACCACCTGCCGCCCGGAACCAGCAAGTGGAACAAGATCGAGCATCGGCTGTTTTCGTTCATTCATGATCTGGGATTTGGTTACGTCATCCGATTTCGCGGCAATATTCACGTCACCGATGCCGACGGCGAGACGCGTCCGGCCGCCGACTGGGTGGGCAAGTCGGGCCGGGCACGCAAGCTGCGCGGTGCCCAGGTCACCGCATCGCACGCCTATAAGGTCGGTGCGGTGGTCTGTGTCCACGCAAAAGCCATGAAGGAGCCTTGGTGTCTTGCGGTCAGCAATGCCGAGGCCTCGACCGCAATGTAGGTCAACTATTACGCCAAACGTTGGACCATCGAGCCTAACTTCCGCGATACCAAGGATCTGCGGTTCGGCATGGGGCTTGGTGCCACGCGCATCGGCGAACCAACCCGGCGCGACCGGTTGCTGCTCATCAACGCATTCGCAATGGTGCTGCTCACAATGCTCGGCGCCGCCGGTGAAAGTCTCGGTATGGATCGATTACTTAAGTCCAACACGTCGAAGATCCGCACTCACTCGTTGTTCAGGCAAGGCTGCATGCTCTACGAACTGATCCCAACCATGCCAGATCAAAGACTATTCCCCCTTATGGCCCGCTTCGCCGAGACCGTATCAAAATGCCGGTCGTTCAGCGGACAGCGTTCAAGGAAGCCGACGCGGCCAGAGTGCGCTATCTCACGATAGCCGAGGCTCAGCGCCTCATGAATGCGGCGGAAGATGACCTTCGGAAGCTGGTGCGCGCTGCCCTCGCGACCGGCGCTCGCTTCGGCGAATTGGCAGCCGCAACCGTTGGCGACTTTAACCCGGACGGGGGCGGCACTCTTCACATCCGTACCAGCAAGAGCGGCAAGGGCCGGCATATTGTCCTGACCGAGGAAGGCCTGACCCTCTTCTCCAAGTTGGCCGCTGGCCACTCACCCCGCGACCGGCTGCTACCCAAAGCCGATGGCAGCCGATGGCTGAAATCGCACCAGACCCGTCCGATGAAGGAGGCGTGCAAGAACGCGAAGATCGACCCGCCGGCCAGCTTCCACGTCCTGCGGCACACATACGCCAGTCTGATGATCATGAACGGGGCACCTCTGATGGTGGTCGCACGAAACCTTGGCCATGCCGATACGAGGATGGTCGAGCGGCACTATGGCCATCTCGCCCAATCATTCATCAGCGACGCGATACGGGCGGCCGCACCGCGTTTTGGGATCGAGGTTGAAGGGAATGTGGTGGCGATCGGAGGTGCGGCATGAAAGCGTCAAGCCCGATGCATTCCTGGCCGTTCGAGGGCAATGTCTCGAATGAATGGTTCAATCGCGGGGCATGGCTTTTCAAGCAGCCGAGATCTCTTCGCGATGGCGAAGACCCGAGGATATTTGCAGGGTCGTCGAATCTTTCAGCAGAGGCCCGAAAGAAACTGCTGGACCGCCTCGTATCTGACGAAGAAAAAAATGCCTTCCGACTTTACCTAGCCTCCAAAGAATTTCTGCAGATGACCCTGAAGAATAAGCTGTACTCAGGTTCGTTGGTCGCCTACGGCGCGAGAGGCGCGTCTGATGCGAACTTCATTTGGATTCCAACGCGAGCATGGTTCTATCTTCGCTTGCATCTCGACGAGGGGAACGTCGTCCGAGGGGAAGGGACGGTCCATTTTCACGTCCACGTCATCAACTCCCGGGAGTCGATAGATACACCTCAAACTCAACCACCTGGTGATGGTCAAAGACCGGCGATATTCAAGTCCGAGATGGAGGACGCTTTCCTAGTCTGGATGCGGCAGGACTCGCAGGAACCAACGATACGCCAATGCGGCGAATGGGCCAGGGGAAAGGGGCTCGGGGTGACACGTGGACGAAAGCTTTACAGCTAGCATATCACTCGAGGTGTCGGCCGACCGCCGAAACAAAGCGCAGCACGTAAACCTGGAATGCGCGAATATAAAAGCGCGGATCATTTGCTCATTTAGGCCGCTCATTTTGCTATGACTATGTTCCGCCCCGTCCACTCACGTAGCGAGGCGAACATGGATACGGGGCAAGACGCATATGGCGTAGAAGACTTCTGCAAGCGGCACGGCTTTTCCAGAGCATATCTCTACTTGCTTTGGCGCCGCGGCGAAGGACCGCGCTTCATGCAGGTCGGAGTGCGCCGGCTGATCTCAAAGGAGGCAGCTCTAGACTGGCGGAAGGCAATGGAGCAGGCGCCAAAGGCTGCCGCCTGATGGACGGCGTTCGAGTCGAGCCGCGGCATGACCACACATGCCCCGACGCCGTCGGTTCGAACTCCCGCGCCAACTCTTCCGGTGAACGACCAGCATTTACCAACTCAACCATCTGGCGCCGGAACTCAGGCGCATAGGGTAGCCTTGTTTTGGCCATCGCGGACTCCTTGAACGCAAACGTTCCGATGTCCACAAAACCGGGGCAACTTCAGTATGAGCAGGCAGGATGACCTAGCGCGCACGCGCGCGCAATGCGCAGCGAGCGGTGGAAGTAGGCGATCTCATTCTTGACCCCACATGTGGGTCTGGCGCCCGAGGCAACGCCGGCCGCGATATTTATGCCGTCCTGCGGGAAGCGATCGCCAAGAGACGCGTCTTCGTGCGCTGATTGACGCGAAGCTCAAGGGCGAGGGGATCGATGCCGGAGAGGAGCCGGAGATCGTGACTAGTAATGTTGTTGATCTGATGGAGACGCTCAGAAAGAGCCTCGGGCAGGTCAACGAGGAGAAACCGGCCGCCAGGGAGAAAGCTGCGCCGAAGCGGTCCGCGGCTCAGGCGGCGACTAAGCCTTCGCGCAAGCGGGCCTGATCCGCCTCTTCCTCCCAGCCATGGAGGCGGATGAGTCGGCCATCCTCCTCGAGGCAGACGACGCAGTGAATTTCGGTGACGGGCATGGGCCCGATCTCGAAGTCGCCCAAGCCGCACTCGGGGCACTGAAACCGTAGCATTGCCATTGCCGGCCTCTCCGTCGCAGGATCAGCCCGAGCCTTAGCGGATTGCTTCCAGAGTCGGAGAATACGAGAGGTCTACAGTTACGAGGGCGATTGAGCAGGACGTGGTTGCTGTAGAAGAGGAGAAGCCAACATCATGACGAAGGTTCCTGCGGCGATCGGCATTTGCGCGACCATCGTGCTCGGTTCAGCCACGTCCGCCTGCTCCGGCGGCGGCGGCAATAGCGTCGCCGGCAGTCCCGCCGCCACCAGTGTTAACTGCCCTCCCGGCCTCTGCGTCGGGTCAACGCCAGGGTCAACGCCGAACAACCTGCGCTCAGGTGGTCCTCGATGATCAGAAGTTCCACCTGACGCGTCGCTGCGATGGTATGCATTGAATTTGCGGGAAGGCAGACACGTCTCTTCTCGAGGCGGATCAGATCCGGGAAGGGAGCCCACGAGAATCCTGAGACCAAGAATGGCGAGAACCAACATTCCGGGGTTCGCCAAGTTGGCGAACCCTCAGATCGCCTTTACCCTAGACACCGCCGTAAGGACTGGCCGCTCTGAGCGCAATGTCGAGTGTGATGCCAAGGACACCTCTGTATACGTGCTTTTCCTGATCACCGAACCCTCAGCCCCGCAAGCCGCTTCGGGGAGATCGCCGTGCTGGCCCAGGAACTCCTGGACAAGCCGGACGTTGATCAGCGCGTAGCCGGCACCATGGGAACCGATCTCCGATGAAGAGCTTCGCCGGATCCGCCAGCAGTTGCGGGTTCCGCGCGCCGCCGTGGCGACCGTGCCCGTGACGCCGAGGCTGGTGATCGTCAAGGCACGCAAGCCCAGGGCGAGGCGCTGATGACGCTACCGACGGTTTTCATGACATTACTCTGGAGTCTGTGCGATGATGAGGCTGGCAGCCATGATTGTCGTTGCTAATGTGATAGTTTGGTTTCTTTTCGTCGCTAATCAATCAACATCCGACCAGTTGCAGCACACCCAACAGGAAGCACTTCTCCGAGCAGCCGACGCCGCCATCGGCATGCCTGTGCTCGTGAATTTCGAGGAGCGAAAAATGCTCAAGCGAATTCTCGAGATTCGGGACCATGTTATCAACACGACAACTTACATTGTCGATATGAACGGTCACCCCCATAAAATCTGCGACAGCATTGGCTATGGATTTCCACTTTCCACCCAATTCACCAATCCCGCGCAAAATCCGCACGCGACCGTTGTGCTTTCCCAGGCCGAGCCGAACGGGCTGTTCAGCTCGCCAACGTCGGAGGGAACCTGGATCAGTTGTGTCGATCCGGCCAACAAGCATAATATGCAGGTCGTATATGTCGAACATCGGGTGATCGTCAGCCCGTTTCCGCTGTCGGCAAGCAGCGACTTGCGCTTGGAGAATGCCGGCCCGATTGGGGTTCAAGTCAACCGGGTCGCAGCGCTGAGAGGAGGCGATGGCGACTTCAGGATCGATCAGCCTGAGTGAGGTTGCCGAGCACACAGCGGTGCTGGCAGTGGCGTGCAGCAGATGCGAGCGAGCAGGGCAGTATCGCCTGGAAACGTTGATCGCCCGCCATGGGAAGGACTTTTGGCATTCCGGATTTGCTGCGCCAGTTGTCGGCTGATTGCCCAAAGCGGCAGTCGATCACCGTCTACGACTTGTGCGGCATCCACTGCCCGGAGCTGCCCGCGTTCTTTCTCGGCAAGACGGACTGATGCCGCGGAGCGTTGCTTTCCGTGACCTACGATCCGCGCCGCGGGACGGCAGCACCATCGAGGTCAAGCACGGACCGAGGCAAGAGGTCGTGCATGCACGATGGTCAGGACAGGGGCATCTGCCCCACTGCGATAATCGCGGCCAGGTCGAGTTCTTGGATGTGATCGCAATGCGGGGAGACACAATCCACGCGACGCACGTTGACATAATCCCTTGCGGTCGGCGGATCCGACATTCAGCGCCGCGGCCGTGGCTTCTTCCGCCCCTCCGTCGCCGGCCGCCATTCCGTCACACGATACAGCGCCATGCGCAGCGGATCGCCAACCCGGACCCAAGCCTGCAGGGGGATGTGCCGCTAATCCAGCTAGCGTTGCGGTGCAGCAAGTGCGGCAAGACCGGGCACAAGATCATCGTGTTAGGGCAGTCTTTAGAGTCTGTCCGGAAACTATCCATTCGAATTGCTGAGCTTCTCAGCATCAGCCGGATGGAAGCCAATCTGATGAATGCGAGGGCATTACGGCTCCGGTTCTCAAAATCCTTGGCCAATCGACGGCACCGGTTAAGCCAGGCGAAGGTGCGTTCGACCACCCAGCGCCTGGGCAGAACCTGAAAGCCCTGGGCCGTATCCGAACGTTTGACTATTTCAACGGCCAACCCAGGCAACAGCTTGGCGAGTTCCGCGCGGAATTTCGGCCCCTGGTAACCGCCGTCGGCGAATAGGGTTTTCAGAAACGGGTATAGCCCGAACAGGCTCGCCAGAACCAGTATCCCGCCATCGCGCTCCTGAACGTCGGCCGGATGGACCACCGCATGCATCAGCAAGCCCTCGGTATCGACCACGATATGCCGCTTCTTGCCGTTGATCTTCTTGCCCGCATCATAACCCGAAGGGTCGATGTGTGCCCCGCCTTTTTCAGCGCTTTTAACGCTCTGGCTGTCGATCACGCAGGCGGTCGGGCTCGCTTGCCGATCGAGCAGTTCGCGGCACTTCTGGTAAAGCTCATAGTGAATTCTCAACAGCGTCCCGTCGTACTCCCAGCGTTGGAAGTAGTCGAACAAGGTGCTTCGCGGCGGCAAGTCCCGGGGGATATAGCGCCACTGACACCCGGTGCTCAGAACGTACAAAAGGCCATTCACCACCTCGCGTTCATCGATCTCGCGTCGGCGCCCACCACGCTTGGCTGGCGGGATCAGGTGCTCCAAGTGCCCCCATTCCTCGTCGGTCAGGTCGCTCGGATAGCGCAGCTTATCCCGGTTGTACCGAGGACGGTTCTCAGTTGTCCACATCATGCCCATCACAAATCGATGCCGTCATCGAATCACAGCAGAGTCAATGGGTTCAAGCCCCCGGTGCTAACCAACTCTAACAACTCGGAAAGTTCCCGGACGGACACTTACGGCTACGATCGACCAAGGAAAGGCACGTGATCCGACAGTATATCCTTAAGTATAATCACAACAATACCAAGACACTACGGTAAGTCGTATTGAACACTACTTAGAGTTCTGTCATATAGCTACAGACAAGGAGGATGACTCAAATGAGCACTTACCGAGTAGAGCGACTTCTTATCGACCCGAAGACCGGCGGCGTGCTGCGCATGAACAAACTTGGCGACGCCTACGATACGCTGGCCGCCGCCAGGAAGGCCGCCAAGGACTATGGCGCGCTCTGGCTGATCACCGAGGAGCGCATCGTGCAGGTGTCGCCGGATGCCGAAAGGACCGAAGCGACAGCAGCCGCGGCATGTATGAGCGGATTTCACTGAAATTTCTGTTTGCCGATATTGTCCAACCGCTTCTCTGATGCCAGATAATTGATAGGGGATCGACAATGGGCGCAGTAGAACTCGCTAATATGAGAGCGAGTTTTCCGAATATCAGAAATCAACTTGCTAAGATAAATAAATTGATTTGTTAATGAAGACGTGCGGTTGCGAATAGAGACATAATGTGGAATCCATTGGAGTGAGGTGTGGTTTGTATTGATATCATTCATTGTCTGACTGACGGCTAGATAGCTCTTCTCCCGAAATGTCTCAAGCTTCCAACCGCCGTCCATATGTCGACCGTGGGCTTTCTGAAGAACGTAGTCGATGCATCGTGAGCCAGCCGTAAACGTATTTTCTTTCTTGATTACAGGGGCAACTCCGTTTGCATCTGCTGAAATAGCCTTGAAGCCGCTAACGGGTCCTCTCGCCTCGAAATCCTTTTTCGCGTCGGCGAAAAAATACACCGTGCATCCAGGAGGGACAATGAAGTGTGCAGGATTTCCACGTAGCGCACCGCCATGTCCCACAATAAAACACTGATTGATCGGCTTGCTAATGATCGGACTGAAAAAAAGTAAGCATTGTCGCCGATAGCGACAGCGCCAGGTGGCAAGTCCATCGACATTGGCATCCCCCTCAAGGGTTTCTTAAACCAGTTAGTGCATCGTAGTATCTCGTCCAAAATTAACACTGGCGGCCTGCCGCGTCGATTGGTCAAACCAGCGCTTGGGTTCAAAACGCGTCCGCCACCCCTCGATCTGAATGCCCCAGTCTGCGGTGAGTGCTGATCGAACGGCTGGCGACGACGTGGGCCGACGTCGCCAGACGCCCGTTGGACCCGAGCCTGCCGCGGAAGCTATCGCGCAGCTCCGCCGGCCCGCGGCCCGTCCGTGCAATCGCCTGCCGGGTGAGACGAGGAAGAGCCGCCACCCCGACGAACAGCGCGGATAGGATCGCCATGCCGCCCGCGCCCGTGCGGAACCGCGCAATCATAACAGATGTCAAGCCGTTTCTATGCTAGAAGGGGTCACCAGACGATCTGTTCAAAACTGCACGCTAAGGCCAACCTGGCAGATCGTCGATGTCACATTGACTCACGCCCTCTCGCCGTCGGACGGGGAACTTTGTAGACGCCGATGCTGTTTTGCACGTCGCCCCAAACGCCTACTGACGAATCGGAGCGGCCGACTACCCCTGCGTTAGACACGCTGTGTCCGCGCACGCCATAGCCAGTCGTGCCTTCGCCCACGATACCGATGCCCCACCCGCCGGCGACGCCCTGGAGCGCGTGGAAGTTTCCATTACTCGGAAAGCCTGGCTTGATCTGCAGGACAATGCCGCCCGCGAACCGTTTCAGCTGATTTGGGCCGAGGTCTGCCGGGACGGCGATGAGCTCCGTCTGTCGCTCTGCCCAATTTTGATCTTCAAGTGAAAGGTCGCTCATCGGAAGGCTCCTTTGTGAAGAGACGGCCGGACGCGCAGCCTGGACCTGCCCAGGCTATGCAGAGGCCAGCATAGCCGGGGCAGGTTCCCCTGGATAGTCCGGGGACCGCCGCGAAACTGGGGGTCAAGCGGCGACCGCCGGTGGCGGGGATACATCGTTCGCTGGATAAAACTTCTGCCCGAAGTCGAAACCGAGCGTACCATTGTAGACGGCGCAACGAACCTGAAGCAACAAATCCGCGCCGCGCCGTGACCACCGCATCTGCTGAGATTTGTTCATCCGACGGTTCACCAGAAAATTAGCCGTCCCTTCGGTGATCGCTGTTCCAACCCGTAAGCCCGCGCGGTGACGTTCGGCGTAATTCACAAGCCAGGCGCTCTGACCGATCAAATAGCCATCCAGAGCATGCAAGGCGGTCCACAATTTTCGTGACGGAGCGGCGGACTTTCGACAACCCGGCTCGCCCCGGAAATGGTGCATCACCGCGCGTATACGATCGATGCTTTTACGCGCATTTTTTGCTTTCCCATTCCAGATCCGCCAGTGTAGTCGCTCGACTTCCGCGACGATCACGGCCTTCGCCGTTACACGCGATGACACGTCGGTCGTCAGAGCGCCGGCGATCTGCTTAAGGTGTTCGAGCCTCATTCCGATGAGCAATCCGACCGGCCACCGGCGACGGCGGGTAAAGCGCCGCTTCCCAGCGCCGTCTCCGACAACCCATCGGCGGTAGCGGCGCGCCAGCTCGGCCAGCGTCTTCTCGCCCTTGATGGCAGCAAGTGCCACCTTTGCCTTGAAGGCCGGATTATGGGTCCGGCGAACTCAGTCTCGTCATTGTCGCTCCTGATACGCGGCACTCTCGCCGCTCTCAGGCAGAAATTCCACTTATCGACCTGTCCGAATTTGGCCGGCCACCTCTCTCGCTACCCGCATCAGCCTGGGCGCTATAAGATCAGCGTCCTTGAAATCCATTGACTGTTCCCAACCCGCGGTCCTGTCAGAGCCTATTGAGCAGCCGGTCAGAAGGCTTGTTTCAAAATTATCCCAAACATCCCTTTGTTGTTCGATCGCCGGTCATCAGGGCGGATCGGCTCAGCCTCGCACACCCAGCTTCGCGCATGCGCCATCTCCGCCACGAAGATCCGAAACCCGTCATTGACATCCACGTCATCAACCACGACCGCGCCGCCCGCGCGCACGTGCGGCCATACCCGTCGCAACTCAAACAGCACGTTCTCGGTCGTATGCAGGCTGTCATGGATGAACAGGTCAATCGGCCTGATAGTGTCCAACAAAGCTGGCAGCCGTCGGCGGCTCGATCCTCGGATCAATGTCCAATCGGTGCGAAGCGCGTCCGGCACGGCAACGCCGATTTCCTGGTGGAGTTCCGGCTGCAGCAACGGCGGCACGTCGATACTCCACAGACGCCCGCCGTCATTGCGCTGCAGGGCCTCCAGCACAAATCGTGAGGTTACGCCGTGCGCGACGCCAGTTTCGACGACCCGGCTGGCCGCAAGGTGGTGGATCAGGCACCAGATCGCCCGCGTGAGGCCCGGATCGGCATCATTCCAGCCGGCATAGCTCATTGGGCCGGTTTTCACGCCGCGGCTCGTCATCTCGGCGAGAACCTGCTCCCACAGGGGCCAGAACGCCTGGACCGCCGCACAGGGCTGCAGTTGGCCAAGTTGCGTGTGAAGCTCCGCTTCCCAAAGGGGGTCGCATAGATAGGGTTTCACCGGGCGCTGGCGGAGGTTGCGCAGCCTGCTCGCCAGCATGCCACAGAAATCAACAGGCTGGCGCGCGAACGCGGTGAGCGCCCGTTGCAGCCGGTCGGTGCGGGACCGCATTTCTGACAGGATCCTCGTCCTCCCGGCCACTTCGGCTTACTTGTTGTTTACCGGCTCCCGGGTCGTGTCGGTCCGGGCCGAGCCAGTCTTAGATGCCGAGGGGTCGCCCGCGTTGGGCGAAGAAGGCTTCGCCCCAGCGGGGTCCATCCTCGCCGCCGGTGTCCTGGCATTTGCAGCCGCCGTTCCGGCGGTCGCATTCTCGCCGTTAGGCTCTCCAGCAGCTAGCAGCGACGAAATCGGCGCTGCCGCCCGGGCGAGCGCTAAGGCAAAAGCCCACGTCTTGTTCAGCATTACACTTCCTTCTTGTGCCGCGCACTAGCGCGACGACAAGGCTTCAACGCCACGGGGAGTGGGGTTGGTGGCTATCACTTTCGATGCATCACACTTGATTCGTCCACACCCTGTCATGTCGGATAACTAACATACAAGAAGAGGAAAGAGGTTTCGCAATACGAATTCTATTTTCCATCAGGACAATAAGCCCCGCTCGCCTCGGCGAGGAGGTTATCGACCCCGATCCCCCGCCTCACGACGATGGATCTCTGCCTCCACTTCTTCGGCGTATCGCTCAAGCTCGAGCGCTGCCGGATCGCCATCGAGGACAATCGCTAGGCGACGGGCGCGAGCCGCGTCCTCAAGCAAGGTTTCGAGCGATTTTCCTTCCTCGGTCATAGGAGGTCAACGCGAAGGGCGCCCGTGGGTTTGAGCGAAGCGGCCATCGTGGGGTCACCACACGATTTGTACCAATTGGTTCACTAAGAGGCGAGACGCATCTGATCGCCCATCTCAGCAAGGGTTTCAGATGCCGCTTGCCCTTGAACTCGATTTTGCAAGAGGGTTTTGAAAGAGAAAACCCCGGGATTTGCCGTTCAGTTTGTCGCGTTGCGCAAACGTTCGTTTGAGAAAGCCCGGGGGTTGCTACTCCGCTACCCGATCAGATCGTCCTCCGCCCGTTAGCTGCGGCTTGAAGAAACGCCTTAATTGCCGTGCGCGATGTCAGGTGGTGAACCTGTTTGGATGATGCCGCCTCGAAGACGCGTTGACGGTATTTTGGCGTCAGACCCCGATGGCAAAGCCAAATCACCCGGTAGCCATCCAGGGTGCTCTCCCACATTGGGCTGTTCTCCGGCCAGCCCTTGGGAGTTTGGAACAGGCCCGCAGCGAAGCGCCTCGTGAACCCCCAGTAATACGCCATAACGGGCAGGTCGATGTAGATAAGAGTGTCGGCCGCGGAGATCCGCTCCCAAACCGTCGTCAAACTCCCATAACCGTCGATAATCCATTCGTCCTGGCTCAGGATCTCGCGATGGATCGGCACATACTCCTCATCCGGGAGCTTTGCCGCCATCTCTCTCGTCCGGGCGATATCTCCCGCAGCGGAACTGGATGATGTCCAGGACATACAGCGGAAGTCCTGTGATTTCCGCCAGTCGCCTTGATAGTGTCGATGTGCCACCGGCGTTGCCAAAGACGGCGACCTTCTTCATGGACATCTCGCTCGCCTCCGCACGAGCGCCGCATTTGCCTCCCTTGATTATGCGCATGGCTCTAACGCCTGATCGTGGCTTTTCCGAGGTGACGGTTGCCGACCGGCCGGCCTTGCGGAAAGCGTTGGGCGCACCACCCGGCGATTACCTCGGGGCGCGAGTGCATGCGCGCGACGACAGGCGACCAAGTCCGATGCTCCGGCGACATCGCGATCTCGTTGCTGAACGCCCAAGAGTAGCCGGATCGCAACCGACGATCCTGTTTCGGCATCAGACGGAGCAGGGGGTGAGGCATTGTCGCAACCTATCGGCCCTGGTTGCGTACGGCACCCAATAGCTGGCGCAAACCGCTCGATAACGCCGCCGCTCAGCATCCTGCGTCGGGTCAACGCCATCTCGATTAGGCCTGTTGGGCATGGCGCCAACGTATCGTAAGATGGAGAGGACGCACCCACTGGAACTGGGTAATCCAGAACGATCCGAATATGAGGCGGCGGCGGCGGGGGTGGAGAGATTTAACCTCGTCCGCAGACGCGCCTATCAGATATGGGAAGAACAGGGGCGGCCTGATGGCCTTCATGCCGACCACTGGCACGATGCTGAGCTGCAAGTGGCTGAGGACGAACGCAACGAAGGCGAAGATCCCGTGCTCGGGAAACCATAGATGCGGCTGCGGGGAAGGTGTTGCAGCCGCCATCATGCCGGAACACGAAGAAGTGGCAGCCTCATCCAGCGGCGCAAACGTCAGCGAGACGGCACAAGTCACCCGCCCGCAGACGTGTCAACAGCGACCGACCCGATTACCTCCGCTCAACGATCATTTGGCGGACCGCCGCTGCCGCTGATGTCGTCCGGAACGCGCCGATCCTGTAAATATCTACATGGCTCGCAAATGTTCGCCCTAATCGTGATGCATAAGACAGTGCTGGGTATTGCCACCACGCTGCTGCTCGCAGCAGTCTCTCCGGCGGTCGCGGGCAACGGTGGTTCGCACGGGGTGTACGGCGGCGGCTGGGCGGCGGTGGCTGGCACGGCGGCGGCTGGCACGGTGGTTGGCATGGTGGCTGGCACGGGCACAATTACGGAGGGTGGGTCGGTCCGGGCATAGCACTCGGACTAGGCGTAGGCGTGCTGGGTGGCGCGTTGCTGGCACCTCCACTGATTTATTACGCTCCGCCGCCGTTTACTATCCATGCTGGCTTACTACTCGCCGCTATCAGCGTATTATCCGCAGCCTGGGTACTACACACCTCCGAGCTACTACCAGACGCTATGCTGGCGGTAGCGATTCATATGGTCAGCCGGCAGCGCTCGACCCAAACAACTGCGGGACGCCTGACGATCCTAGACCTTGTAATCATCCGTAGCGCTGAGCCCTAGGAGCATCATGCCCCGGTCTGCCCGGTCCTGGCGACGGTGTCGGTGGTGAAACGGTCAATCTGGATTGTCGTGAACTTGCGGGCGCCGGAAGCCTTGTGCATCTTCCACGGCAAGCGTCGATGCGCGCTCGATCGGTTGATGTGCACTCGATCGGTTGATGTGCACTGATATCTGCAATACCTACTTTTGCAGGGGGGCGTTGAGCATAGATGAAGAGCGAAGCGGACCCGGAGGCGACCGTCGCGTTGGCCGGAGAGGGGCAATGAGAAGCGCTCTTCGCGTGTCCTTAAGCCAAATCAGAACTTGTAGTGTGATGGTGAATCCAAATCTTAAGCCAGCGTGCTCGGGTGATTCGTCGGAGGTATGGCCGAGCGTCGCAACGGTCAGTCAAGGGAGTGGAGGGTTGACCGCCGAACCGGTTTTACGGATGCGGCACCTCCCCCGAGTAATCGCCGCTCTGATCGCCATCAGCTGCGCCTCGGCGCCGGTAGTGGTACAGGCTCAAACGAGGTCATCCCGCAGTTACTCCAAGGTTGAGATCGACAAGAAAATTGATCAGATTCGGCGCGACCTCATGGCCAAAATACCGACGCCCGAACAGATCGAAGCCCTGCTTGGGCCAGTCTACTCGAAAGCGGACATCGATCAAAAACTGGATCAACTAAGTTCAGGGATTCCTCAGCAGACCATCTCCAGTCAAGACCTCGACAAGGCGCTACAGCAGACCGTCTCTAGGCAAGACTTCGACGAGGCGATGCAGCGGACCGCCTCCAGGCAGGATCTCAACGAGGCAATCGCGCAGGCAACAGATAGTGCAAAGGCACGGGAAGAAGCGATCGAGAATAAGCTTCCGAGGATGCTATACTGGGTCGCCCCCTTGGTTTCGCTTTTAGGCGTCATGATTTCGGGAGGATTGGCCTATTACATTGCGAGCAAAGCTCGTGAACAGGCAGAGACCATTGCTGCAGCCGCTCGGGCGATAGCCAAGGCTGAAGCGGTAAACATACGGACCAGCACTTACATCAGGGAATGGCGGTCAGGTCAGGGGCGGATGCATGCTTTGGTCCTTCATGATCTCATTTGCGCGCAGGCTATTACCGATTTCGATACCCTCAATCGGATCGCCGACCTCGGCAACTGGCTCGACGATCTTGCTGACGACACGCTTGAGGGGAGATTGGATCAGGAAAAAATGAGACTCGGGTTTTAAGTTGATCGCCGAGGAATTTCGGAATGCTTTGGCTGGCCGACTGGAGGATGACCTGGTGATGCACAAGAAAGCATGGACCCGATTGGCAGCCTGGACCTCGGCAGAGCGGCCGGACCGAGGTCCTCCACCTTCGGCTAATGCATGACCGCTCCGGCCAGATCATAGCGGGTCTAGATGCGCACCGGATAGAGGCAAGGGCGCCCGATTGAAAGCTTCCGTTTCGTAACTACTCACTTCCATCTTTTGTCGGCCATTTGTCAGGGCGGGAGTAATCCGGGGTTTCCACGCCAGGGCATTGCTGATGGCCTGGAGAAGCAGGTCTAGACCATGCTAGGCGTCCGGTGGCGATGACTGGAGGCGGCATGCGCAGACGCCATAGACGAGCCCACTCCCATTTCGAGCGGAAGCATCCAGTGCCTTTGCGGAAAAGATCACGGATGGGCGCAGGGCGCGCTACGCAGGGCATTTGTCGGTATAGGGCACATCGCGGCGGGTGACGAAACGAAACAGGTCGTGAGCGGTCGCGGCGCTATGGCCTTGAACAGGCGGCGTGATGCCGAGGTGTGTGGGGTTGGTGGCATCAGCAGCCGGTCGAGCCGGCGTTCGAGATCGGCTGTTGTACTGATGTCAGGGTGCTGTCCTTGAGATCGGGGCGGCCGCTGGTGAAGCGTTTCCTCGGTGGATAGATGCCTGTAGTGATGCGCGTACTCTACGCCGTTGGTTTGCGTCTATCCGCCGAACCGGCTTCCCCTACATTGATTCCCCGCGGATTCGTCGCGTCGGAGAAGTTGATAGCCACCAACCCACTCCCCTGGCGTTGAGGCCCTGTCGTCGTGCCAGTGCGCGGCACAAGGAGAAAGAAGCATATGCTGAACAAGACGTGGACTTTTGCCTTAGCGCTCGCCCTGGCGGCAGCGCCAGCCTCATCATTGCTAGCCGCCGGTGGTGCCGGTGGTGCTGGTGCCGTGGTGCCGGTGGTGCTGGTGCAGGTGGTGCTGGTGCAGGGGGTGCTGGCGGAGGTTTTGCGAAACGCGGGCTTCGGCTAGCCTTCTAAGCCCTCCTCCCGCCGTTTGATCCCCATCCGCTCGAAGAACGTAATAGCCCGCGCCTCGCAGTGGGCGCCACAGCGTCATCACGCACCGCACAAACCGGTCATCTATGGACCCGTGAGAAATTACTGCCGGCCGTCTTGAAGCCCAAACCTCCGCATCCAATCTGATGAGTGTTGGACTAACCCGATCCGGGCCCCTCTGGCGGACCGCCGAATTACTCGGCGCAACCCGCGATGTCGGATCACCGCAATCGTTGTCGCATTCCTTCGCGTCTCACCCCACTGTCATCATCCGGCCAAGCCCAAGCAACTGTTCAGGCTATAGCAACGGCCTGTGCCATGATCGCCTGCGCCGATGGTAACGTCGCGAACAAGGAACGGCGGAGCTTCCTTCGCTTCCTGCATCATCACGGCGTGCTTGAGCGCTACGGCCGTGCCCCGTGCATTGCGGCTTTCGACAAGGCATTGGGTGAAGCGTCGTTGCTGGGTCTCGAGGAAATCTGCGAGGCCGCTGATCAGTTCAGCGCCGTCGCCGGCACGCACGGCGCCCCGCTGGTGGCGCATGCCGCAGCGTAGTAGCCCTGGCCGATGGCATTACCTGGCCGCAAGAGATCGCGCTGCTGGAGGTAATCCGCAACCGGATAGGCTTGGGCTACCCGCCTGGCTGGGGTAGCCAATGAGGCCGATATGATGAGGCGCTACGCTGTGACGTAGCCCAACAAAATAGGTCGTTAAGATGAATCGGTGGTTGCCGGCAGCTACGCTAAGCCTAATCCCCTCCTTTACAGAAGCCGACAATCAAACTGCCCTGGGGGCTACGGCAAGTAACTTGCGAGGTGCGCGTTGGGCTCAATCTCCCGGCGTGAAAGACTACCCCTGCTGATCGTCGCTGGCAGCCCGAATTATCATCCCGTTGCCAAAGCAAAGATCGCAACGCTGCTCTTCGATTGTCTTCGCCCCATGACATTGAGGACAGAGATCGATGACTTCACCGCGAACAGGGTTCCGGTGGTAATTAGGGCGATTCAACGTGAGCGCTCGGCGTCTGCTGGGTTTGCACTCCATGTCGGGAAGAACGTTCAAGGGCCGCGCTGGTTGCCTGGAGCGACGTGCGGACGCCCTATGGCAAGCGGCCCACAGCAAATCTTGATAGCAACCTGCGGCGTTCTCAGCGCTTGTTGCTGAGGGGCGCACGGGGGGGCCCAGAGTAGGGAGATTTGTATGACAGAGCATATCGTGGCGGTCTACAAAACAGAAGCAGACGCTACGGCGGCAGCGCGAAGCTTGGAAAGCTTAGGGATACCTCCTTCGGCGATTCGCCAGTACGCGGAGGCTGTCCACGCCAAAGTCGAGCCGGTGGAACACACGTCGGCGCATACATCGGGAGGTGGTTTCTGGGCCTGGCTGTTCGGGGACGAGTTGATGACGGAAACGACCCGTTCTATGTATACGGATGACATGTACGATCGCAGGGTGTCGTCTGGAAATGTTGTCCTTAGTTTAACCGTTGATGATACGAAAATCCACGAGACAATTTCAGCGCTGGAAGCCCACAATCCTGTCGATATAGACGAAGGATCGGAGGAGATAGCGCAGCCGGGGGCCGGCATGACGCCGCCTGGGCCTGGGGGCCGGGGAGGCAATGCCGACCGAAGCCGTCGGCCAGCCCGGCGTGGCGGGTTCCTATCCAAGTGGGCGTGTCGCTTCCGCCTCGTCGCCGGAAGTGGTTTCCGGGAACGCGACCCCTCTACCGGCAACGGCTGGCAAGGGCGAAGAAGTCATCCCGCTTTCGGAAGAACAGCTTGAGGTCGGGAAGCGCACGGTTGATCGCGGCACGACGCGTATTCGCCGGTATGTGGTTGAGAAACCGGCGGAGCAGGACGTGACGCTTCGGGGCGAGCGCGTCAAGGTCGAGCGACGCACGCCAATCGCTGCGGAGGCCGCAAGCGGAGGAGCCGGTTGTTGCGAAAACCGCCCATGTTGTTGAAGAAGTCGTAGTGGGCAGGGAGGCGACCGAGCGAACGGAGACGGTGAAGGATACTGTTAGGCGCGAAGAAGTAGATGTTGCCAAGGACGGCGCGGTAAAGCCGTAACGGGAAACGCCGCTTCGCCCGCGCCCACCCTCCGTGCGGGCGAAACGGCGATTTCGGCGTTCGGCTCAGTCGTCAGGAAGCCGAACAGATCGGCGGTCACTTCGCCTTCCCTGACCTTCCTGATGGACGTCGAGAGCGTCCAGATGCCGGCAAAGAATGCCAGCGGGCGATCTTCGTCGAAGGCGAACCAGATCGGCTGCTTCGATCCGCCGGGCGATAGCTCGTTTTCAGAAAAGCTGGTGAAGGGTGCGAATTCCGGTCGGTCGTGATCACCAATTCCGTTTGATCGTGATCATCCAATCCGTTCGATCCTGATCATGCATTCCGGCGGATCCTGATCACTGATTCCGGTGATCCTGATCATTTCGCGCCGCCGCAACGCATGATCGATGCCGCTAAAGGCGAGCGAACACGAGGCCGGAAGGCCTCGGCCGATGCGATGCGGACCGGCATCCACTTCATCGCCGGACTGCCGAGGGCCGGCTCGACACTGCTCTCCGCGCTGCTTTTTGCAGAACCCTGCTCTGCATGCCGGTATCACATCGCCCGTCGCGCACATGATCGGCACCATGCTGCGCGAGGTCAGCCAGGGCAGCGAAGGCGCCGTGATGGTCGATGACGGCCAACGCCGCGCCCTGCTGCGCGGCATTTTCGCCAGCTATTATAACGCCATCCACCCAACGCGCACGGTGTTCGACACCCATCGCGCATGGAGCGTGCAATTGCATTTCCTAAGTGATCTGTTCCCAAACGCTCGCGTCATCTGCTGCGTGCGGCATATTCCCTGGATCCTGGACATCATCGAACACGCGATCCGCCGAAACAACCTGCAATTGTCCCGCATTTTCAATTTCGAACCGGGCGGCACCATCTATTCCCGCAGCTACAGCTTGATGGCGAACAACGGCATGGTGGGCTTCGCGCTGGAGGCACTGAAGCACGCCATGCACAGTGCCAAATCGCCGCGGATCTTGCTGCTGCCCTACGAAATGCTGACGCGGCATTCGGCGCGGGCGATGCGGGCCGTCTACGAATTCACGGATCTGCCGCATTTCGAGCATGATTTCGAAAACGTCGCCTTCGACGCGACTGCCTTTGATGCTGCCTTGGGAACGCCGGGACTGCACACGGTGAGGCCTGTTGTGACCGCCACCGAACGGGAGACGATTCTTCCACCTGATCTTTGGCAGCGCTACGAAGGGTTGAGCATCTGGCGCGATCCAGCCTTCAACACGCGTGGGTCCAGATTGTCTGATCCAGTCAAATTCGGTGCGGATCACAGAGTTGTCGGCGCGTCAGACTGATTCTGGAAGCAAACCAAGCGGCGGCAAGCTCATCGGCCGCCAGCTTTCCCTCCACCATATCGCCGATGATGACGTGTGCTTGGCCGGGTTTGAGCACCCTGCAGGTGTTGATCTCCTGATTGGCGATGGCGCTGCTCGCCTGGTCAGTCCAGTCGGTCGGCATCGCATTTGCTCCGGTTGGGGGCTTTTATCCTGCCCCTTTTCGAGTGTCCGAAGGGACATTATCGATAAAGATCCGGCGACATGACAGCGGCCACGAAGCAGAGGCTAGGCCTCCAGCGAGGCGCAATGCCGTTTGGCTGTGGCACGCGGCAGATTCGCTCGCGCAACTACACCCAGTGACCGCCAACCCATAACCAGTTACGGCCGTCCCACGTCCAATGCGGTGGTTCCCAATGCCGTCCGACCACTCGTTCGACGTAATGACCCCCAATCCACACATATTGGCGACCGTCCCAATGCCAGCGCCCTGGTTCCCAGACCAGAGTTTCTCGGGGCGGCGGCGGGACGGCTTCCATCCGGGGAGGGGGCGGCGGTGGATATGGGTTGGGTGGCGGGGCAACTTCTACTACCCGAGGACCGGGTTGCGGCGGCGGGGCGATCACGCATCCGAAGACGGCAAAGGCCGCGAAGATCGGGAGCAAGCGACGCATTCGTGTTCCCATAAAGGTTCGCGGACGGGTCTTACCGGCCGTCCAGGATACTCTTATCGATTGAGCGGTAGCACTGAAAGCCCCTGGACGGCGAGGGGGCCATTTCGGCGCGGGCTTAAGCATCAGATTTGTGCAGCTAAAAATCGCTTTATTTCATCGTAGTGATTTTGGAACGATTTACCGGCCTGGCTTAGATCCCTTGTCCGTTTGCGGACGGGGCGACCCGTCTCATTAAAGTATGCCGGACACAGGGTCGCGCTGGATTGGCCGGCGCCGAGCCTCAGGCATAGCGGAGACGGCATGGAAGAAACTACCATCGTCCACGATATCGCCAATGCGCTCATTCTGCGTCACACCGATTGGTATTTCTTGGGTGTTAGGCCAAAATGCGCACCGTTCGCTTTTGATGACGTGAACCTGACTCCGGTTAATCAAATCACACCATCACTCTGAGGGGCGGCCACACAACCTGCTAGCCTGGCGCCGGCCCGTTACCGCATCAAGAGTGGCGTGAGGGTGTCGGGCTGGGTGGGGTATTTGTTCAACGCGCAGGGGACGGTGCCTGTCGGTCGACTGACACTGCGCCGCGACCAACCAGGCGCAGGGCCAACGCACGGGAATCGTGCAATTGGGAACCAGCGGCGAAACTTCGAGCAAACGGGGCACCTTCAGCCCTTCGGCGATGGCATATGGCAGCGACTGATTGCCGACGAAGATCGAGGCGCCGCTGATCACCTGCGCGAGATCGAGTGCGGATCGCGCGAGGTAATGCTCGCCATGGCCAAACTCGACAAATTCGGCTTCCGTGCCGACAAACAGCGCACGCGGGTTCGACGCCTTCAGATCATCCCAGGCGGCATCCCAATGTCTGTTGCGGTACCGCGTCGATCTGGCGAACACTGGCCGGCCGTGTCTCACCGCATCGGGCACGATCAGCCAGGGCGTCGTTACGTCCGGCTCGATATTCGTGACGCATCGCCAATGCTGGGTCGCCAGGTCCACGTCTGGAACCATGAGATGCCGTAGCGCGACAAAATCCTTTGCGATTGGCTCGCCCTGCCACTGCGCAACACCTTGAACGTAATGTTGTGCACTCAGAAGCGGCGCCAGGATCAGGAAGAGCAATTGAAAAAGGCGGCAGTTCTTTCTTGCGTGAAGGCGGGTTTTTACCCGCCCGGATATTTCATGGGCTTCAAATCCAACGCGGAATCGATGCTTATGTCGCTGACAGCTCGTGTCGGGAGGCAAGGTAGGGTCCCGGCCTTGTCGAGCCGGGCGTCGTCGACCGCGCTCGCGCTCTTGCCCATGAGTTGCTGCTCGGCCGTGGCTATTCGCATCGGCTTCGAGCCGACACCAAAGGCAACCACGCGCACGTTGCTCACGGAGCCGCCATCGACTGTCACCTGGGTTACCGCGCCAACAAGGGCAAAGTCGCCTGGGCGCTTGTTCACTTCCTCGAACGACCACCCCGGATCCACGTGGGTGAGGCTTCCGACGACCGTGCCCCGGTTGCGGATTGCGGGTAGGCGCCATGTGAGATCGCCGTCGCGAGGAGCGGTAGCGCGCTGCGAACCTCCTCGGCGCGCTCAACGTCGCACTATCTGGCCAACGCTCCAATCACCACGCCTGAGGCCTCGACCCGCACGTGGTCCAGCCCGGGGATGCGATTGATATCGACTAGATTGCCGACGCTGCGCAACCGCAGATTGAGCATCGACACAAGACGCTGGCCTCCGGCCAGCAATCTGCTGTCTTCAGGGTCGTTCCCAAGTATCTTGGCAGCCTCCTCGATAGTGTTTGGTGCGTGATAGGCAAAAGCAGTCGGTTCCATCGCTTATACACCTTCCCTAAGCAGCAGTTGCAGGCCGACCCGTGCCGTGGACCCACGCCGACAATCGTCGGAGGGCAAGGCGGGTTGCGCCGCTTGCGCACTCGCGTCCCAGCGGGCAGCCCGTCGTCAGGGTCTGCGCCGGGATCATTGGCCGGGGGGCGCAGACGGACCCGTCATCCGCGATCTGGCAGGCCGCTCATGCCGAACCGCAAAGATCGCAGCCCGTTGCCGTAATGCTCAAATCTGACCCCGATGGCGGGCATCGAAGAATCATCTGCCAATTACCCAGATCTCAGCTTGCATATGAAACTCCTGTCATTCCGTGACCGCCCTTGGCATGAGAGCCACCGCGGCGTGGACGCCGCCGCTCGGCGCACCTGGGAGGACGCTAACGAGTGATGGCTGAATGTCGCTAATACCGATGGCGGATTGGACGATGACTCTTCGGCATCGCCGGTAGCCAGAGACCCACTCACGCGAGTGAAAAGGTTCGCTATGACGCTATGAGTTCCACCCTGCCCGCGCCAGTTTTCGCGGCTAGCGTGCAAGATGTGCGCGAAACCTCGCTATGTGCCGATGCGCCTGGGACCGTCCAGAGTTGTCCACGGCAATGATCTTATTGGAATGGGATTTTGGGGCGAGGGCACGATGGCGACAGGGCGCGCTCGCGTCCATGTCAGCACGTCGGCGGCTTCGAGGGCCTTGGTCGCCTCGTAAACCATGCTGATGCAGCATTTGGCCTTCTCGGCTATCGCCTCGTAGCTGGGGAAGCAAAGGCCGGTCTTGCTGTTGTGGAAGCCCCATAGCAGCGCCTCGAACACGTCCATATAGGGGCGGGTGATCGGGCCGCGATGCTGGCCCTCCTGCCCGTAGCGGGCATTGTAGCCGAGCACATAGGCCTTGAGCCGCGCCTTGGCGTTGCCGTCGAGCGGGATGCCACGGGCAGGGCCGAACACCTTCTCGCGGCGCGGCCGCAGGTGATTCGGTAAACGGGTAGTTTCAGATATGACTTTTCCCTTCGGGTTGTGACAGCAACCCGCCGGAAAAGGGTTGGAAAAACAGCGTGCAAACCGCCTGTCTGCGAAATCGATGATTTCGCAGTTGACTAGGGCGGCGATTTCGACGAATCTCGGGATGTCCAGTCACCGAGATTCCCGGCTTCGCCGGTATGCCAGCCCCGCCTCGTGCGGGGTTTGCTAATTCTGGGCTTTGCGTCCTCCAGAACGTTGACGAACCGATAAGGCGCGTGTCGTCGGATCACAGGGCAGTGTGCCTCAAGCTCGGATTCTCGTCGAGCAATTCATGACATGACAGGACGTTGAAAGCCTTACCGTGGTGTGAAATCTCGATGCTAACTCGTGTCACAGGATTCAACCGAAGCGCGGGGGTTGGCGGCTTCTTGTCGAAAAAAGGCGCGGTTCGGAATCGAGTGATCTAAGGGGTCATCGAGACTGTGCGCGAAGAATTCCTTTTCAGAAGGCGTCATCGTTCACGGCGATGGCCACTACTGCGGTAGTGGCTGCGCTGGAGATGATTGGAGTGGATCGGAAGATTTGTCGGCGGGGGGCACTACTGTCCGGTTCGGTGAATGACATTTCCGTGGAATCCATTGATGCATAAAGCTTTCCGACAGTTCGTTGCTGGGGCGGATTTGAATGTCCGGTGGCTCTTCCCGACGATCTCGCGGGGAGGGCTTGGTCATGAACACCGGCAGGACGCTTTTCGCGCAGCTCATGGATTTTCTGCCTTGGAGCAGCTTCGACCGGATTGTCGCGCGCTACGGCGGCAACCGCGCCGTGCGCAAGCTGTCCTGCGCCGCGCAATATCAGATCATGGCGTTCGCCCAACTGACCTATCGCGCGCGACATCGAGGCCTGCCTGTCGGCGCAAGCGTCAAAGCTCTACCACATGGGGCTTCGCGAACCGGTCCGTCGCTCCACCCTCGCGGATGCCAACGAGTTGCGCGATTGGCGCATCTATGCCGAGTTCGCCCAACAACTTATCGCTCAGGCCAGATGTCTCTACGCCAGCGAAAGCCTGGGAGCAGAGCTGACCAACAGCGTCTACGCGCTGGATTCCACCACCATCGATTTGTGCATGTCGGTGTTCCCCTGGGCTCATTTCCGCTCCACCAAATCCGCGGTGAAGATGCATACGCTGCTCGATCTGCGTGGCAACATTCCCAGCTTTATCCATATCTCGAACGGCAAGCTGCACGATGTTCATGCGCTCGACATGCTGATCCCCGAACCCGGCGCGGTCTATGTGATGGATCGCGGATACATCGACTTCGCCCGCCTGCACACGCTGCATCAGGCGGGCGCCTTCTTCGTGACGCGCGCCAAGTCCAATCTGCATGCGCATCGGATCTATTCCGCGCCCACCGACCGAGCGAGCGGCGTGATCGCCGATCAAACCATCGCATTGGACGGCCCTCGTACCCGTCAGGACTATCCGGTGCATCTGCGGCGCATCCGCTTCCGCGACGCCGAAACGGCTAAGACACTGGTCTTCCTGACCAATCAGACCGCGTTGCCAGCATTGACCATCTGCGATCTGTACAAAAGCCGCTGGCAGGTGGAACTCTTTTTCAAGTGGATAAAACAGCATCTGCGGATCAAGCGGTTCTACGGCACTTCGGAAAACGCCGTGAAGACGCAAATCTGGATCGCCGTTTCGGTCTATGTGCTGGTGGCGATCGTGCGCAAACGGCTCAACCTGGAGGCGCCGCTCTACACATTGCTGCAGGTCTTTTCGGTGACGGTATTCGAAAAAATAGAGGTCCAGACTGCGTTCTCTCGTGAGGCCGACAGATCCGAAAACTTGCAAGACGAGAAACAACTGAATTTATTCGGATTTTGACCGGACAGTAGTGGGCGGGGAGTTTTGGTCTACTGTAATATGTCCAAAGTAATCTCGTTTGGCTTTGCCGACGCGAATACCTGAATTTGGCCCCGTGGCAGTGATCTGGTCAAGTGTGCTATCACACACCACTCCAAGATCAATGGCCGGTATACCTGGTGCTCCTGAATTGTAAACTTGCAGATTTTCTATAACACTATGACTAAGCGCACAGTCATCATTTGGACCATTTTGCGTCCGGGCCTCCGATTTCTTAGCATCCATATCAAGGCCATCCAGCGGCAAAAGGATGTAACGCCGATGGCGGATCACGGCGATTTCCTTTCAAGATTCTCTTTCAAATCCGCTTTAAAGGCAACCGGTTTGAGGAAGCCCTGATCCAGGGAGATCCATATCGACTATCGGGCGCGCCTCAACCCCTACAATTATGGCCGGGCTCAGTTCCGAGGAGTTGACGGATGCCAACCAGAACAGAACGATATCGGTTTTCGCCGTTTACGATCGAGGACGTGAACGCTATCCCGCAACCGCTGCCAGGCGGATATGCTGACGTGGCCCGTGGTGGTGGGATGACATTCGAGCGGGTGGTGTTCCTTGGACCAGACGGCACAAGCCGCGCAGAACTTCACCTCAAGAAAGGGCACGTAAAGAAGCTGGAACAGAGGCTCGCATTGCCTCCCGCGTCGATCCGCCAATCAAGACATGACCGAAGCTGGGTCGTATTCACCGGCGCCGTCCGCAGGCTGCACCCGGTCAGTTCCACCACCTCGGGCACCACTCCTTTGACGTGCACCGACCGCAGAAATTCGACTTCGACGGCCATCTCGATGGCATGCTTATAATCGGGTCCGCCATGCGCTTGCGGTGCCGGTAATTCGCCCGCATCGCCTCGGCATACTCGGCGACCAAGTGCGGGGTCGCACGTCAACGCGTCGCCGCGCGGCACTATGACCAATCGAGCGGACGCCCTGTTGCGCGCGGATCCGATAGACGGCAATGACCGGGTTATCTGCCGGGCAATTTATGCTGCCGCCCCCTCACGCTGACGCATGACGGTGGCACGACTGGCGTTCAGCAACCGCGCGAACTCAGACACCGTTGCCGTATGGCCAGATTCTGCCGCGCACCACCGCGCGCTGTTCGTTCGGTCAATGATGGCGGGCGGCCGAAGCGCGTTCTCTCGGACCGTGCGCGCGCCTGCCCGGCCATCGCGCGTCGATGAGCAGGTCGCGCTCTGGTGGAGATGCGCGCCCTCGCCTCGGTCAGCTTCGGCCCGCCTTCGTAGGCGGGTTGTGACCCAAGCCCACGATCACCCTCCGCCCAGGTGCTTCAATTCGATCTGCTTTTCGACAGCGGGTGTGATGGGGCCGCGCGCTACCGCGTTGCCCAGCGCCGGTTACGGTATCCTCCATGTCTTGTGCGCCTGGATACCCAACCGCCATTCGGGATGCGCGAGACAATAAGCCGCAGCTTCTGCCGTGTTGCGCTTGGTCCGGCGCGGCGCGGCCATCGGCGACAACCAACGATGCACCGCAGAGAAACCCGCGAACCGTTCAGGCTCCGCGCCCGGTTGCGGGTAGACCAGTTTGAGTTCGTCGGCTTCGCCCAGCACCAACGTCGTCCCGGCCTTCGGACTAACGCACAGCCAGTCAACGTGCGCGGGCAGTGGTCGAGTGCCGTTGGTCTCGACGGCGGTGTAGAACAGGCGAGAGCGAAGCGCCGCCAGCAATGGCGCATCGACCTGTAGCAATGGCTCGCCGCCCGTGAGGACCACCATGCGGTGCCCAAGATGGTTCACAGGCCATAGCGCGAGCACCGCATCCGCCAGAGCCTCCGCATCGAGGTAGCGCGTGCCGCCGACGAACTCGGTATCGCAGAAGCGGCAGGCCGCGGTCGCCCGGTCACGCTCGCGGCCAGACCAGAGATTGCAGCCAGCAAAGCGGACGAACACGGCCGCGCGGCCGATGTTCGCGCCCTCTCCCTGTGCGGTCAGGAACAGGCTGTGGACGGAATAAGTCATGCGGCGAACAGATCGGCTTGCCGCGCCGCACGATCCAATATCGGCAGCGTCACGACAAAAAGGCTAGTGCTCGATCCGTCGATACGTCCGAGCCGACAGCAACGGCGATCCACACCCGGCGCTCGGTATTCACACGCGCCACAGGGTAAATGCCGTGGCGCTGACAGAACTTCCCCCATGTTGCCATGATGCCCAGCTTCCACTCGGTTGATCCCCGAGGAATAGTCCGACATTTCGACCCACAACATACGCCAGATCGCTTTCCTGCATTCCGTCCTGCACCGCGACTGGGACCATCGGGCACCGAACAGGTCCGAGAACGACAGCCACCTTCACCGCCGCAATCCATCAATGAACATCTCCCCAGTATAGTTCGGGAGCGCCCTCAATCCGGGATGAGACCTCCATCCACGTTGAAGGATTGCCCGGTGACGTTCCGGGCCTTGTAAGACGCCAGGAACACCACCATCGCGGCGATGTCCTCTGGATCGTTGGCCCGCTTCAAGGGGATGGCCGCCACCCGGCGATGCTCCACGTCCTCCATGGTCACGCCCTCCTGCTGGGCGCGAACGCGCAGGTTGTCGTCCGACAGCGCGGTACGTGTCACGCCTGGGCAGACCGAATTGACGTTGATGTTGTGCTTGGCCAGTTGCTGCGCCGCTGTCTTAGTCAGGCTGATCACCGCCCCCTTGCTTGCCGCATAGGCCGCATTGGAGGTGCCCGCATAGCCCTTGCCGGCAATCGAGGCGATATTCGGCGCGGCGTGTCACCCCGGCATTGTTCACGACGATGTCGATCTGCCCGAACTCCGCCAGGGCTGCCGGACCATGCGAGCAATACCCCGCAGATCGCCAACGTCGGCCTGCACCGCCAAAGCGCGACGTTGCGTTGACGTGATAGCTTCGGTCGTCGCCTCGGCGTGCGGACCGGCGATATCCGCGGCAACAACATGTGCCCCGTCCTCGGCCATCGCGGCGCCGAAGCTCTGCCGATGCCCTGGCCGGCACCGACCAACGGCCCGCCCCACCTCGACCGGATCGTCCCGCAGGGCATAGTCCAGCAGCTCGGAACGAGACTACCCGCAGCCACCTCCAGCGGATTATGGTCTACGCGACGGCCTTCTTCGTCGAGACCGCCGCCTTTCGGTCCTTCTCCGCCAGCATCGCCCGAACGTCCGCCACCTCGCGCTTCAGGTCCGGATCGTCCCGGCCCGTGTGGGTCTCGGCGCGCTTGAGGTAGGCGACCAAGGACTCCCGTGGGGAGAACTGGGTTCGGCGGCTCGGTTAACCAACTCATCGTCCAAACCCCTCATCGGCGTTTCGGTCTGGCGCCCTACGTGGCGGTTTTCTTCTTCGCGGATGCCGCCGCCTTTCGGTCTGCCTCGTCCAGATACCCCTGGACCTCTGCTATCGCGCGCTTCACGTTCGGATCGTCATACGTCGCATATCCCAAAGGAAGTCCAGCAGTTCGGCTCTGGGCGCGACCCGCGAGGGTGAGTTGATCATCATCGGCATGGCCAAGTCTCCTAGCGGATCGTCGCCTATGCCGCGGGCTTCTTCGCGGAGGCTGCCGCCTTTCGGTCCGCCTTGTCCAGATACCCTTGGACCTCCTCCATGCGCCTCGAACTTGGCCCAATGGGTCATGGTCCTTGATTGTCTCGCACTCCTTGAGGAAGTCCAGGCCGCACCCTCGCCTGATCCCGGCTGGACGATCCATCAATCGACCAACGCCCCGCGCCACCTCGACCGGATCGTCCCGCTGGGCAATATCGAGGAACCCTGCCGCTGCAAGGGCCGTGAACGCTGCATCGGGATTGCGGCTGGCGAAGGCACGTTGCTCGGTTGCACGACCGAGACGGCCACGTCTTCGGCCAGCAGGTGTGCCCGCTCCTCGACCGCGTTCTCGACAAGAACATCGCCGAGCCACTTCGGGAATTCTTGAAATACATACGCGGCCATTGAGGATCCTCTGTGCACGTAAGCCTTTAGAACCTAGCCTCATCCCAGCGTAGCAGGTTGTACGCCAGCACCTCGCTTTGGAGCAAGTCTGCTTTTGACTAAAACAGATGGTGACGAATTTAGAGAGTAAACGTATGTATGAGCGCAATCTATAGTTTCCTCGTTAACTATATGCGCGAGCCTGCTTGGCGACATCTTGCGAGCGTTGACTCTTGTTTTGGGATTGGTAGATGCAAAAAAGAGCGCGTTCGGCGCGATCGGCAATATGACGAGACAACCGGGATCAGTGAGTGGTATACCGCATGGATAGACCATCCGTGGCATTGCAAGAAGTGGTCGGTCGCCCACCAATATATCGTCCCGGTCAAGCCGACGTATCCACCAATCCATAGCGATGACGGCGGCGATCTTTTCTGGATCAGATGCGAGTTCCATTGCTATCATGAGAGGCCAGTTTCTTTCGAATTCAGGGCGTTCTGCACTCAATTATCTTGCTTACGGCGGCTTGCAAGTCCGGCGGCCCTCCTGCGCAGTGTCTTGTGCTTTTTCAAGGCCCTTTCGAGCTTCGAGCGGACCCATCTGGTGTAAGGTTTCCGGCATCCTAACCGCGAATGATATGATGAACCGTGCCCACGAATGTCGCTGCTTCGGCGAGAGACTTTGAACGCCGTCAACAATATTGCCGCCAAAGCTTCGCTTGCAGGGGTATCTATCTGGGGGGTAAAGAAGTCGTCTTCAGGCCACGCGCCATTGACCGAAATACCGAGCAACTCCGCACCGTTTCGGCGGAACTCCGGCAGGATGTGGTTGTGTAGGCTCATCTGGTCACCACAAACAGGGCTCCAGTCCGCCGGATCGAAGGCCAGGATGATCCGGCGCCCGGCGAATTCGCCCAGCGAGAGCGTCTGATCCGGCGTGAGCGGGCATTGCAAAGGCGATGATGCCGAACACGATCGCAAACAGTCCGCGCAACGCGAGCGCCCACCAGTTGTCGGCAAGCACCGCGTTTTTCGCAGTTATCAGGTCGGGATTTGAGATTCGAAGAACACCATGATGCACCTTGCCCAATAGGCATTGCAGATGGGCGGAACCTATCAGCGTTCGGGTGCTTTACCTTGACACTGTCAACTTACTGGCCACGGCACGATCGGCAGAAAAGGTCCGCCTGCATTGCTCTTGTCATCGCCAACGTGGCGGCAATAACATCATTATCTTCCGGTTCGCCAGAAAACTCTTCGATCTGAGGTTCCGCTCAGCCGGTGACGGACGATAACCGTTGGGACGCCTGGGCCGGCCGGTGTTGACGAGGCCCTTTTGCATTCCGACGCCAGTCGCTGGGCGACAAGCGATAGGCCGCTTTGAATTTCGAGCGAAATGAGTTATGAAGAAAGCCCCAGCCATATGCCATCTCGCTTATCATCCGATGCGTCTGGAGCCTCACGACTCCCCTCTATTTTACTGGTCCACATCTAGCGTGAATCGTGCGTTTCCCTACAGCATGTTGAGTGCTGCGGGTAGGGTGTTATTGGCAAGGTGTAGCGTCGGCTCGGCGGCGCCTGAAGGATATTCGTGGGTTATTGAAGGCCTGTATAAGCACGACCTTCATGCCAAGCGGGCTGATGCCTCTGCCGGGGCCACGTTGGGCGTAATCACCAGCGCGTCGCTAGCGGTCGCGGTATTGGGCAGGCGGCGCAGGCGCGCGGTCTGGTGACCAAGCACGCGATCAAACGGGTCCATCGGTTGCTCAGCAATCAAATATCGATGTCTGGGACAGCTTCGCCCGGTGGGTGCCGCATTTGATCGGCACGCGGAAGGAAATCGTTAAGTTGTGGACTGGACCGAGTTCGATGGCGATGGCCAGGCAACGCTCGCGCTCAACCTGGTGGCCGGACACGGCGGCCGCGCCACCGCTGGGGGTGACCGTCTGGAAGAGGAACTTCAGACCAGCGCAACGATTTTGAGGACGCCTGCCTGCTGCGACTGAAAGAACTTGTGCCGCCGGATCGTGCCGTCACTGTCCTCGCCGATCGCGGTTTTGGCGATCACAAGCTATTCAAGTTCCTGGATTATCTGATTGGTACGTCATCCGATTTCGCGGCAATATTCACGCCACCCATGCCGACGGCGAGACGCGTCCGGCCGCCGACTGGGTGGGCAAGTCGGGCCGGGCACGCAAGCTGCGCGGTGGCAGGCCACCGCATCTCACGCTATGAGGTCGGTGCGGTGGTCGGTGTCCATGCAAAAGCCATGAAGGAGCCTTGGTGTCTTGCGGTCAGCAATGCCGAGGCCTCGACCGCAATGTAGGTCAACTATTACGCCAAACGTTGGACCATCGAGCCTAACTTCCGCGATACCAAGGATCTGCGGTTCGGCATGGGGCTTGGTGC
>CAVYXX010000018.1:0-152476 GCA_963772355.1 uncultured Alphaproteobacteria bacterium
GCCGGGTTTGCCGGAGGCTGTTTGGTTTGAATTACGCCGCCATGGCGCGCTCATCGGCCTGGGCATAGTAACGGACTTCCGCTTCTGCGGGTGGGATATTTCCGATCGGTTCGAGCAAGCGACGATTGTTGAACCAGTCGACCCATACGAGAGTGGCGAGTTCCACCGTCTCGGCACTGCGCCACGGGCCACGCCGGTGGATCACCTCGGCCTTGAACAGGCCGTTGATCGTTTCGGCAAGCGCATTGTCATAACTGTCGCCGACGCTGCCGACGGATGGCTCGATGCCGGCCTCACGCAGGCGCTCGCTGTAACGGATCGAGAGGTATTCGGCGGATTCAAGTGATCGTCGCAACGACGATCCTTTTAGCTCGGCAGGGATGATGCTGATGCCCCAACCTGGACAAAGCATAGCGCCGTGCTTGGTCTCGTCCAGGACGAGCCGGCGCTGCGCGCCGGTGCCGCACGCGGCATCCTGGACAAGACCTGCGCGCGGCGCTCTGCCCGAAGACAGGTCGGCTCCGAGGAATGGTCCTTTTGATCTCACCAAGGAATGTAATTTAGATCTGGATGCGGACAAGCGGCAATCAAAGCCAGGATGACGTCGCGTGCAGATACGGGGGTTGGTTCCGAGCGCCGCTCAGCATGGCCGATGTAAACAGCTGGTCAAGCGCCTCAGCCGGGGTTTTCCAAGCCAGCGTCTTTCGAGGCCGAGCGTTGAGCGCAGCCGCCACAGCCGCAATCTCGTCGGCGCTGTGCAGGCTGAGATCGGTGCCTTTGGGGAAATACTGGCGCAGTAGTCCGTTGGTGTTCTCGTTGGTGCCGCGCTGCCATGGGCTGTGAGGATCACAGAAATAGACCTGGATGCCGGCGTCGATCTTCAGGCGTGCGTGTTGAGCCATCTCAGCTCCTTGATCCCAAGTCAGCGACCGACGCAATTGCGCAGGCAAGATGGTAATCGTTCGGGTAATGGCCTCGCATACCGCATCGGCACCATGTCCGGCGAGTGCGGGTCCGTTCTTCACGCGCGCCTCGTGGCCATGGTCGGTCATACGCGGCAAATGCAACAGCAGAGTGAAGCGCGTCTTGCGCTCGACCAGGGTGCCAATCGCGGAACTGCCGAGGCCCACGATGAGATCCCCCTCCCAATGGCCTGGCACGGCGCGATCAGCTGCCTCCGCGGGACGTTTGCTGATCATTATCTCGGAAGAGATGAAGGTTTTTCCTCGGCCGCGGGTGCGCGCTCGCGGTATTCGCAACGCCCGCCCGGTACACAAGCAGGCCGTCAGCTCGCGGCGCAAAGCGCCACGACTTTGAACAAACAGCGCCTGATAAATCGTTTCGTGGCTGATGCGCATGGTCTCATTGAGTTGCGCGGACTGCTGGCGGAGTTTGGTATCATTGCCAACAAGGGGATGTCTGGCATCAACGAGTTGCTGACGATTGTCGCCGACCCGGACGACACCCGCATCGCCGGGCCATTGCGCGCTGGCCTGGTCGCGATCGCGGCGACGCTGCGCGCGCTGGACACACAACTTGAGAAGGTGGACCAGGCGATGCTGAGCTTGGGCCGAGCCGACAAGACCTGCCGGCATCTGAATATTATTCCTGGCTTTGGGTCGATCCTCTCCACTGCCATGGCGGCGCGGGTCACCAGCCCGCAAGGCTTCGACAGCGGGCGTCACTTCGCCGCCTCGCTGGGCATCGTGCCGCGTCAGGACGGCACTGGGGGCAAGGTGAAGCTGGGGCCGATCAGCAAACGTGGCGACGGCTACCTGCGGCGATTGCTGGTGAACGGCGCGATGTCGGTGTTGCGCTCCAAGCGAGCGAAACAGGACCCGTGGCTGGTGAAGCTGCTGGCGAGCAAGCCGCTCAAGGTCGTTGCGGTCGCTTTGGCCAATAAAATGGCGCGGATCGGGTGGTCCGTGATGATGCGTCAGGAGGATTTCCGCGTCGAACCGGTGGCGGCGGCATAAGCCGCCCACCGGCACGGAATGCTTGCGAGGGTGAAATCGCGCGATGGCAAAGTCGGCCAACCGACGGATCGAGAGAGACCTGTCACCCGTCATGGGGCAGAGCGACCCCGATACCATGATCAGATCTCGATCCACGGATTCCATCAAGGCCAGCGGTTTTGTGCCGCGATCAAAGGCCGGACACATGACCGCAAGTGGCTGCCTGCGGCAGCATGACCGGGCTGACGGAGACCGAGCATGTGATCCGTGGGCTGGAGGCGGGCGGGATCGATTACGTGACCAAGCCTGTGTCGCCGGACGAGGTCGTTGCACGGGTTGGGGTGCATCTCGCGAGTGCTCGATTGATCCGCAGCGCCTATTTGGCACTGGATAGGCGGGCCCGGTTCCTGGTGGCGGTTACCCGTGAGGGACGCGTTCTGTGGACGACGCCGCAGGCGTCATTGCTGATTCAGAAGGCAGGCGGTGCCCCCCTGGAGATGCTCCCGTCGCCGGTCCGGGCTTGGCCTTGCGCTTGTATGGAGGGATAGCCTGGCCCGCGCGCGGCCGCCACGACGATGAAATTGAATGGTGATAGCGAGAGCTTGCAACTGACCTTTATTGGCCAGGTCGGGCCGGACGAATTGCTGCTGCGCGTTGTGGCGTTGCGGACCGACGATGAGGAGGTTTTGCTGCGCAACCGCCTCGCCGTGACGTCGCGCGAAGCCGAGGTGCTGCTTTGGCTGAGCCGCGGCAAGTCGAATCGGGACATTGCCGCCATACTTGGCCTGAGCCCGAGAACTGTGAACAAGCACCCAGAGCAGATGTTCGAAAAGCTAGGCGCTGAGAACCGAGCTTCCGCGACAGCCTTGGCGGTTAGAACTCTGCAAGGACCCTGAAACTGATCTGCCCAGTGGCGGGCGAAGTGCAAATGTAATGAGTTGTCGCACTACACAACCAGCCTGAAGCGTCAGTCCTTCCAATAAGCGACGGCGCGCTTTTGGAACATATCCCGGAATTGCACCGTCGAACGTTCCTGAACCTCCCCCTCCCGCGCGCCTCAGGCTCAAGCCGTGGGGCATCGACGGCAGACCGCCATTGATGCCCCAGACGACGGCCCGTTCGCGATCGCAGATGTAAGAAATCACCGTGCGATCGGCATTACCCAATGTGGTCGTCTTGCGCACGCCGGCGCCACCCCGCCATTTGCCCGGCCCTGGTAAATCCGTAAGGACCTGGTACTCGTTGGTCAGTATAGGAGAAACCCGCTCCTGGCCTTCAACCGGCTGCGATTGCAAGCCCGTGCCGAAGCAAGCGGTGGTGACGTTGCAGCCGTCGCGGCCGTTTCGCCCGCCCCAGCCGCCCGGAAGCCAGTCGTAGAACATGAAGATGGGCTTCGCATCACCGCGTAGGTCACGCCCGCCGATCATGCTGCACGTCGACCAGCAGACATCCCAGCGCCGAGGTCACCCCTGGGCTGGGCGGCACGATCACGGTCGGTATCGATAGCTCGCGCGCGAGTGCCGCCCCGTGCAGCGGCCCGGCGCCCCCGAACGCCACCAGCGCGAAGTCACGCGGATCATGGCCGCGGCTGATGGAAATCAGCCTCACAGCGTCCGCCATGTTGGCATTGGCAACTTTCAGGATCGCCTGCGCGGCTTGATGCAACTCCATCCCCAGTGGGGCGGCGACATCGCGCTGAACCGCCGCCTCCGCTAACGCCGGATCGAGCCGCACGCTGCCACCCGCCAGCCCATGCGCCAGCCGGCCGAGCACCACATGCGCATCGGTGTTGGTGGGCGCCGAATTGCCGCGGCCATAGCACGCCGGCCCCGGATCGGCTCCGGCGGATTGCGGCCCGTTGTGCAGCGACCCCGCGTCGTCGATCCAGGCCAGAGACCCGCCGCCCGCGCCGATCGTGAGCACCTCGATCGACGGAAAGCGGATCGGGTAGCCGAACTCGATGAACCAATCCTTGGTGACGCGCGACCGCCCCTCCCAGGCCAGCGAGACGTCACAACTGGTGCCGCCCATATCGAGACCGATCGAGTTGGCATAGCCACACTGCATCGCGATATGGCGGCTGGCGATCGCACCCGCGGCGATGCCCGATCCGGCGAGGCGCGCTGCAAAGTGCGTGGCTCCCTTCGCCGTCATCACCCCGCCGCCGCTGTGCAGCAGCAGAAGGTCGCTGCGATAGCCGCCCTCGGCCAGCCGGTCGCCGAGACGCGCGGTATACTGGCCCACGACCGGGGCCAGCACAGCGTTCACAACGGTGGTAGAGAACCGCTCGTGTTCGAAAATCTCCGGCAGCACATCGGCGCTGGCAGTGATCGGGATGCCCGGCAGTTCCTCCTCCAGGATGGCTTTCATCCGCCGTTCGTTGGCGCCGTTCATGAAGGCGTTCATAAAGCAGACCGCGACCGCCGCGACGCCGCGCTTGCGTAAGATGCGGGCTACATCCCGGGCTCCCGCTTCGTCGAGTGGGACCACAACGCGCCCCTCGGCGTCCACCCGCTCAGTTACCGTAAGCCGGTCGCGGCGAGGGATGTAGGGTCGGGCCACGTCCTTGTAGGTGTCCCAGAGATCTTCCTTATTGGCGCGGCGGATTTCGATCACGTCGCGAAATCCCTCGGTGCAGACCATCGCCGCGCGCGGCAGGCGGCGAGTGATCAGCGCGTTGGTCGCGACCGTGTACCGTGGGAGAACAGCGTCACGTCGCTCAGATCGACGTGTTCCTGTGCGAGACCTTCGAAAAGGCCATCGATGGGGTCTTTGCTGGATGCAGTCTTGGCGACGCGCATCACCCCCGTGGTCTCGTCGAGCAAACAGAAGTCAGTGAACGTGCCACCAATGTCGACGGCTATACGCAGGCCCATCTTGCCTATCCCATGCTGTCACGCGCCCGTTGGCCAGATGAAGCCACTCATCGTCGAGTTTGCACGTCGATGGACCAAGTGGCAACGCCTCGCGGAGCCAAGAATTGCCACGCGTTCGTGGCCTCTCACGGTGCGGTTCAAACGCCGCTCATACTTGCGCGTCCGTCGCCGGAGGTCTTCCTGGTATGCCGGAGGTCTTCCTGATATAGGGCCAGCACGCCGCGTAAGGTCTGGCTGCGGCGCGCTCCCAATACCTGAACTCGACGCTGTCCGATGACCAGGGTGCTGGGGGCATTCACTCGTCGCGTGAACTACCCACAACTAGGCCGCAACCCTTCTCTCGATCCGGTAGCGACACCGGCCGCAGCGGTGAAGCCGAACCGGTCTGTTTCCAAATTTCCCGCCTCCCTCAGGTTGAACCCCCAACCCAACACCCTCGCCATTTTTCGAAGAAATGCTGGGAGCGGTTAGCTTACTTATGCCGCTGATTGGCCGACAAGGTGTAGCGACACCTTCTCACATATCTAAGCCCTCGACACCCTGCTTCGGTCTTTGAGCCTGCATGCGGCATCTTTCGACCAGCTCGATCGCCGTTGTGCGATCTTCCCAAGCCGAAATCGTGGCAACCGATTTGGTCATTCCCGCCAATTTACCGTTGCCGGGTACATTTAGAAACGCGGCCTCAATCTCCTTCCCCTCATTGCCCGCTTGAGGGTCGAGATTAAAGCAGAACATCTCCCTTGAGCGATGTTCGTCGGACCCTTTCTCTGAAGTGGTCCCCGAAAACTGGACAGGCAGCTAAGAGAGAGTCCAGCCTGGGAATGGCCGATTGGCCGGAGGTGAGACTTGTCGAATACACGGAAGAAACACGGTCCCGAGTTTAAGGCGAAGGTGGCGCTTGCAGCGATCCGCGAGGAGGGCACGGTAGCCGAGCTATCGAGCAAATTCGGCGTGCATGCCAGCCAGATCCACGCGTGGAAGAAGACGCTGCTGGACGGGACTGCGACGCTGTTCGCTCGGGACAAGGCATCGGCGAATAGCGGTGACGCGGCGGAAACGCAGCTGGCACCTTTGTATGAGAAAATCGGCCAGTTGACGGTGGAGCGGGATTTTTTGCGGAAAAGGTCTGGGCCATGAGTTCCGGCGAACGTCGCGCGCTGGTCGACCGAGACGATCCTGACCTCTCGATCGCGGCGCAATGCCAGCTGCTAAAGGTCGCGCGCTCGACGCTGTATTACCAACCGGCGCCAGTGGACCCGGACGACCTGGCGCTGATGCGTCGGATGGACGAGCTTTATACGAAGTGGCCGTTCTACGGGGCGCGGCGGATGGTGGCGGCGCTGCGCCAGGATGGCGCGATAGTAAACCGCAAGCGCGTGCGCCGGCTGATGCGGGTGATGGGACTGGAGGCGATCTACCAGAAGCCCAACACCAGCAAGGGGCACCCGGATCACAAGGTTTATCCGTATTTGCTGCGCGGCTTGGCTATTGAGCGGCCGAACCAAGTGTGGTGCGCCGATATAACCTACATCCCGATGGCCAAGGGCTTCGTGTATCTGGTCGCGGTGATGGACTGGTTCAGCCGCCGGGTTCTGGCTTGGCGGGTTTCGATCACCATGGAGGCGGATTTCTGTGTTGAAGCGCTGCAGGAAGCGATCGCCCGGCATGGTCGGCCCGAGATTTTCAACACCGACCAAGGCGTCCAGTTCACCAGTGCCGGGTTTCTGGAGGAGTTGGAAAGCCGCGGTGTCCGGGTCAGCATGGATGGCAAGGGGCGGTTCCTGGACAATATCTTTATCGAGCGGCTTTGGCGCAGCCTGAAGTATGAGGACGTGTTCATCAAAGCGTATGGCTCTGTTGCGGAAGCGCGCCAAGGCATTGGCGGCTGGCTGCTGTTCTACAACGAGGAGCGGCTGCATCAGGCGTTGGGCTACCAGACGCCGCGTGCGGTTTTCGATGGCGAAGCCCACGAGCGTGTGGACAACGCCTCCGCTTTGAAGGGCTGCGGCGTAGCCCACAGGCTCGCGGGCACGGAGTTAAAAAGGGAGTTGACCTATGTAGAGTAGGGTCTATACTTAGCTATTACTTCGTCCCTTGGATCGGGAGGGAACGGGAAGCGCAGCGGGACTCTCTCTTACGTCACCCCGGTTCCTGTCCAGCCGATGGGGTCCACCTCACTCGGTTGCTGTACCCCAGGTGAGGGCGTGGCAGGCTTGATTTAGCGTAAGATCAAGAGTGGTGTAGTCGAGGACGACCGGAATCACCGGTGTGTTGTCTTCATGTCCCCCAACCATGATGAGATTCGGTTTGGTGAAAAACGTACACTCTAAACCGTCTTGGGCGGCAGCACGTCCTACCAACAATGTCGTGGCCGTTACAACTACTCCGATCGATACTTTGCTCATGGTGAATCCCTTCAAAATTCGGGTTGCGATTACCTTCTACGGCGACTGCCTCGCTGGTCGTCGCCGGCTGGATATCCAGGTTTGACTGCGTATCTATTGCGAAAGGGTTAGAGGGTCGGATGGTTGGGGGTGGACTGACCGCTGCAAGCAGATTTGCGGCCACGCCGCTGAACCCCACCAGCGGCCGGACGCAGAGAAACACCTCCGAACGGGCCAGGCACGAACGCTTGGCGAAAATTCAACGAAAATTCGACGAAAGGACGAAGGTCTCGTACAAACGCGGCGAGCCCGAGGCCTCGATCATGACGCAGTCACCTCAATACACGGCCTACCAGTTTGGCTCCTTCACTCTGGATCTCGAGCAAGGGGCACTGCTGGGAACTGACGGTGCCGCCATGCCGCTGCGGCCCAAATCGTTCGCGCTCCTGCGGTTGCTGGTGGAAAATGCCGGACGACTTCTGTCGCGGGACATGATCATGGAGGCTGTGTGGCCGAACGTATTCGTGACCGACGACAACGTCACACAGTGCATCCATGATGTTCGCGGTGTCTTGGGTGCCGAGGCGCAACTGATGCTGCGCACCCTCCCCCGCCGCGGATATCGGTTCACTTCTGATGTTGTCGCGGTACCTTCTGTCGATGCATCGTCTCTTCGCAATGGAATCGGCATACAAGGCAGCAGCGGCTTTCCCCCGTCGGCTATGGCGAACCATCGTGAGCGCGACGAAAATATCGCCGAAGAGAACGCAGCAGCACCGTCGCAGCTTCCATCGACCTCGCTTCGACATTCGGCGGCGGTGGATCCAGACGAGAACCGCTTGGAGGGATGCCCGGCGGAGCGTCGGCAGCTCACTATCATGGCTTGCGACGTCGCCGGTTTAGCGGTGCTCACGGCTCGCCTTGATCTCGAAGACCTGCGCAAGGTGACGACGGCTTGTCACCGGCGCCTGACGGAAATCATCGAACGATACCATGGCCACGTCGCCAATTATTCGGCAGATGGCGTGCTGGCCTATTTCGGTTATCCGCAGGCGGATGAGCACGATGCCGAGCGCGCGATCCGAGCCGGCCTTGCATTAGTCGAGGCGGTGCCGAAGATTACGACCGCCGCAGGCGTGCGGTTGCACGCGCGTGTCGGGATCGCGACGGGTATAGTCGTCGCCGGGGTCCAGTTCGTGTCCAGCGCTGCTCAGACGGTCACTGCGGTGGGCGGCACGCCCAATATCGCGGCGCGTCTGAAGGCGCTGGCCAGTGCCGGCCAGATTGTCATCGCCGCCTGGACCCGCCTCTTGGCTGGCAACGGGTTTGAACTATGCGATCTCGGCAAACATGATCTGAAAGGCATCGCCGAACCGGTTCACGTCTGGCGGGTTGAGCACGCCCTGGTGACGGACAGCCGCTTCGATGTCAGTCGCGGCGGTGGTGCCCTAACGCCGTTGGTGGGCCGCGAAGAGGAACTGGATTTGTTACTTCGCCGGCGGTCGCAGGCCAGAGACGGCGAGGGCCAGGTGGTGTTGCTGTCCGGTGAACCGGGGATCGGCAAGAGCCGCATTCTGAACGCGCTGCGCGAGCGTCTCGAGCCCAAAGGCGTACAAGCACTGCGCTTCCAGTGCTCGCCTTACTATGTGAACAGCGCCTTCTGGCCAATCCTTGACAACTTCGAGCGGACGCTGAAGTTTGCCCGCGACGAAACAACGGACGCGAAACTCGACAAGCTGGAAGCTTTGATCGTCACGCAATACCGCCGGCCGTTGACCAGCGTCCGCTTCGTCGCATCGATCCTGTCCATCCCCTGCGAGGCGCGCTACGGCACGCCGTCTATGACGCCACAGAAGCACAAGGATGAGACGCTGCGGACCCTGATCGATGTCGTCGAAGCTGCTGCCCGCAAGCAACCCAGCGTGATGCTATTCGAAGATGTGCACTGGGCCGACCCGACCACGCTGGAGGTGTTGGATCTGCTGATCGACCGGGTGAAAACGGTTCCGCTGCTGGTGGTGCTTACCCACCGGCCGGAGTTTCAGTCTCGCTGGTCCGGGCAGGGACATGTCGGTGCACTGAACCTGTCCAAACTCACCCGGGCGCAGAGTGCCGCGATCGTCTCCACGCTCGCCGGCGGCAAGGCGCTGCCCACCGCACTGGTCGAGCAAATCCTGGCCAGGACCGACGGCGTGCCGCTGTTCGTGGAAGAACTGACCAGGTCCATTCTCGAATCCGGTGAGCTGAAGGAAGCGGGAGATCACTACGAATACCTTGGCCCCGCTCGCGCCGTCGCCATTCCGGCGACACTACGGGACTCGCTGATGGCGCGGCTGGATCGCTTCATGCCGGTGAAGCTGATCGCTCAGATCGGGGCAGCGATCGGTCGCACGTTCAGCTACGAGCTGCTCGCCGCGGTCACGCCGATGCCTCAGGCCCAGCTCGACGAAGCCCTGGCGCAGCTGAGCGCATCGGGATTAGCCTCGCGTCGCGGGACGCCGCCGGATGCGACCTACACCTTCAAGCACGCGCTGGTGCAGGATGCGGCTTACAACTCGCTGCTTAAGAGCCGCAGAGAGGAATTGCACGCCAAGATTGCCCGTGTGATCGAGGTGCGGTTTCCGACCGTCAAGACCATCGAACCTGAGGTGCTTGCCCATCATCTGACGGCTGCGGGCCTTATCGAAGCCGCCATTCCGCTCTGGCAGGCCGCCGGCGAGCGGGCATCAAAGCGGATGGCCATGACGGAGGCGATCGCCCATCTCAACCAGGGGCTCGAACTACTCTCCACCATGCCTTGGTCGTCGCACCGCAACGTCAGCGAAATAGGGCTGCGCAGCCTCCTTGGCACCGCGTGGATGGCACTCAAGGGCTGGCCGGCGCCGGAAGTCTGGACCAGCCTGCATCCAGCCCTTGCCCTGGCGAAGTCCCTCGAGCGCTATGACGCACTGGCGCCTATTCTCGCAGGACTGTTCGGCACCGTCCTGACGCAAGGGCGCGTGGCGGAGGCCCTGCCATGGGCGCAGGAGATGCTCGACCTCGCGGAGGTAACCGGCGATGCAGATCTGCTGATTGCGGCGCACGCAAGTGCCTGTGAATGCCACTTTTGGGCGGGCGAGTTCACCAAGTGCGTGGAGCACGCCGACAACGTGCTGGACCTTTACGACAACGAGAAGCATCGCCATCTTGCGGATATCCTCAACCAGGATCCCAAAACTTCAGCCGGTATCTTTGCCTCGATTTGCACCTGGATGCAGGGCTATCCGGACCGGGCATTGCGACTAAGTGATGAAGCATACGCGCACGCCCGCCGGCGTGGCCATCCCTTCGAATTCGGGTGGGCGCTGAGTATGGTGCCGCTGGAGCCCAATCACCACCGTAAACTCGGGGAACTACTCGCACGCGCTGAAAAATGTGAACGGCTAGGCCGGGAGAACAGCCTACCTTTAATCGAGCGAATGGCACCTATGTCGTATGGCCTGGCACTTATCCAGAAGGGAAAACCCGCCGACGGAATTGGCCCGCTCAAGGCTGGCATGGCGTTTTGGGACGCGAGCGGCGGCAAGATTTTCACCCCGACTTTGAAAGCGTTTTTGGCCGAAGCCATGGCGCTGACCGGCGATCTCGACAATGCGCTGGTGTTGATCGAAGAGGTGATCGCCCAAGTCGAACGCCCTGGGTGGGAGGAACGCCTCCGCTACGCCGAAACCCGGCGTCTTAAAGGCTGGATGCTCTCGCTGAAGGGCGATCCTGACGGTGCCGAACGGAACTATCTCGCCTCGCTCGCCTGGGCGCGTCGCCAACAGGCGAAGTCATGGACGCTGCGCACGTCGCTCAGCCTGGCACGACTGTGGCAAAGCCAAGGCAAACGCCAAGATGCCTATGAACTGCTCGCCCCGGTTTACGGTTGGTTCACCGAAGGCTTCGAAACCAAAGATTTGCAAGACGCGAAGTCACTCCTCACCGAACTGGAGTAGTGGCCGAATGTGTTGATCGAAAATAGCGCCGGGGGGTTTTGGATCGGAAGCTGCCAGACCGAGTGGGCGGCCTACCCTCCAGCGTGGGATCAGGACGGCATCTTGGCAAATTGCGTCCGCTCGCCGCTGGCGTGGAACCATGGCTGGGCGCTGCTGCAAAAGAGCTCCATTGTCGGCTTGTAAGCGGTCGGGTCGTCCAAGCTTCCGGCCAGGAAGATTGTCATACCGGGAAATGCATCGGCCTCGGCGATCACACCCGAGCCGCAGTTTGGGCAAAAGCGGCGATGGACCGCTCGGCCGGCGTCACTGATTTCATCGTAGGTCTTCAGGTCTCCCTGCACGCTGACTGAGGAAGTCGGAAAGCCAATCGTTGTTTCGAATGCAGAGCCGGTGAAGCGCTGGCAATTTCGGCAATGGCAAATGCCGCTGAATGCTGGCTCACCTGTCGCGGTATAGCGAACGCGTCCGCAAAGGCAGCCGCCGGTCGTATCGGTCATTGTGCTCCCCTCAGAAATTTATTGGCCGCAATTGTGGCATGATCCGGCGGCGTACGCACGCCAAATCCAAAACGCTCGCTTCAGCGTGCGCGCTGGCCGCGGAGGAAATCGAGGGCCGTGGCAAAAATGACGGCGACGCCGAGCGTTATCAGCTGGATGTAGCCGCTGATCCGCAGCATATCCATCCCGTTTGACAGCATCGTAACGAACAGTGCGCCAAGCAGGGCGGAGCTGACACCGCCGGTACCGCCGCGCAGGCTCGCGCCGCCAATCACCGCCGCCGCGATACTCTGAAGCATCAAGCTGCCGCCGAGGTTGGGCTCCCCCGAACCGGTACGCGCAATCAGCATCAAGGCGCCCAGCGCCGCCAGCAGCGAGCAGGCCACGTAAGTACCGCCGAGAACGAGCCGCGCCGGCAGACCCGCCACCGATGCGGCGCGGGGGTTGCCGCCGATGATATAGACCGCGCGGCCGAATACCGTTCGCGTCAGGCCGAACCATGCCAGCAGCATGACCGCTATCGCGATCGCCACGGTGACCCGCATGCCCAGGATATGGTCGTCAGCCAGCAGGTCGGAAAAGCTGTCCGGAACCCCGAATACCGGTTTGCCACTAGAAATGGTTGTTGCCAAACCGAGGCAAATATTCAGGCTAGCAAGGGTAGCGATAAACGGATTGACCCCGACTGCGGCCACAAGCAGGCCATTAAACAGACCAACCGCCAGTCCGAATGCAAGCCCCACTGCGATACCAGCCGAGAGAACCCACCATGCGGGATCCTCACCATGACCCACCAGCACCAACGCGCTCGCCACCCCCACGGCAGACACCGTCGTGCCAAGCGACAGGTCGAAGCCGCGGGTGAGGATCACCAGCGTCTGGGCCACCGTGAAGATCACCAGGTAGCTCGCCTGCTGCATGACGTTGAGCATGTTGCCGCGCGAGATGATGCGCGGCTCGGTCAGCGCAAATCCAACCTCCATCAGCACCATCAAAGCCAGCAGCACGGGTTGGGTGCCAAGCCCCTCGAAGGGCCGACGCCGCGCGGCGCGGGCATCAGACACGGACTGTCTGCCGGCGCCGGCCCAGCACCTCGACGCTCACCGCCACCGCCAGGACACACCCCAGCACGATCGACTGCACTCTGGTATCGATCCGCATTAGATCCATGGCGTTCGTCAGCGTGAGCAGAAAGATCGCCCCGAGCGCCACCATCTCAACCCTGCCGATGCCGCCGCGCAAGCTGACCCCGCCGAGCACGGCCGCGGCCAGGCTCTCCAGCATCAACAATTCGCCGGTGCTGGCCTGCCCCGACCCGATTTCAGCAGTCAGCAAGAGGCCCGTCACCGACCCCAGCAACGAGCTGAGCACATAGGCAAGCAGCAGCATTCCGCGCGCGTTGATTCCGGAATTGACCGCCGCCTGCAGATTGCCGCCGCTGGCATAGATATACCGGCCGATTCTGGTCAGATTGAGCAAGCACCAGAGCACGCCGACGACGATAACGGCCGCATACAGCGCGATCGGCAATCCCAGCACGATCGCCCGTCCTAGACCGGCTACATAGCTGGGCGGCATTCCGTAAATCGGAATGCCGTTGGTCAGCAGCAGCGCAAGCCCATTTGCGATCGACATCGTGCCCAGCGTCGCCATGAACGGGGGAACACGCAACACCGCGACGCATAGTGCGTTGGCCAGACCAACCGATAACCCGCATCCGAGGCCGGCCAGCACGCCCAATCCGATGATCGTCGCCGTCCCATGCATGCCATACCCAGGCAGCTCGGCCATCACGCTGGCAGAGGCGACGCTGGTGAGGGCGATCACTGCGCCGATCGACAGATCGAGCCCACCCACGATCAGGACCAGCATCTGACCCGAGGCCGCGATCATTAGAAATGACGCATTGCGCAGCACATTGACTATGTTCTGAGCGCCCAGGAAATAAGGTTGAGTAACCGACAGCACGATTACCAGTAAAACGAACAGCACCGGCAGGACGCCGGCGTCTCCGAACAGAATGGCCGTGCGCATGCGCGCGGATATCGGGCGGCCGCTATCCCCGCCGACGCTCATTCTGCCGCCCGATGGTGCTCGCCATGATCGGCTTCGGCGAAGAAGTGCGAAAGGACACGCTGCTCGCTGATCTCATCGCCTTGCAGCTCGGCCACAATACGCGCGCGGTGCATCACGTACAACCGCCGCGACAAGTTCATCACCTCAGGCAACTCCGATGATACCAGGACGATCGCAGCCCCCCCTTCGGCCAGCGCCTTGATGAACTCATACACCTCGAATTTGGCGCCCACGTCGATGCCCACCGTCGGCTCGTCGAACAGGAATACGCTGAGGTCGCGGGTCATCCCGCGGGCGAGCACCACCTTCTGACGATTTCCGCCCGACAAGTTGACCACGCCTTGCTCGATACGCGGCGGACCAAGGCGGAGCTTTTCCACGATCCTTTGCACCTGGCGACGCTCTTCCGCTCGACGAAGCACCGGTCCGTGGGCGAAGGCGGCGCAGTCGAGCGCGGCCATCGACACATTTTCCCGCACCGGGCGCGACAAAGCGAGCCCCTCCGCCACGCGATCCGAGGGGAAGTAACAGATGCCCGCACGCAGTGCCGCCCTCGGCGTAAGGCTGTGGATCTCCTGGCCACGGTGGCGGATCGTGCCTCCGGTGATCACCTCCAATCCGAAGGCGGCGCGTATCAGTTCCGACTTTCCGCAGCCTACGAGCCCAGCGATGCCCACGACTTCGCCGGCGCACACGTAGATCGAGGCCTCCTTGACCAATCCGGTGGCCAGCGACAGCCGATCCGTTTCGAACAATTTCGCGCCCGGCGCACTGCGGATCTCCGGGAACAGCGCCTCGACCGCGCGCCCGGTCATCAACTCGATCAGTTGACGATCGCTCACAAACTCGGCGCGCACCGTCGTGATCTTGCGGCCATCCCGAAGCACGGTGATCCGGTCGGCCAGCCGGCGGATCTCGGCGAGGCGATGAGAAACATAGATAATCCCGACGCCCGACGCTTTCAGGCGCGCCATCAATTCGAACAACCGAGCAGTCTCCGCGTCGGTCAGTGAAGCCGTCGGCTCATCGAGAATCAGAAGCCGGACATTGGTCAGCAGTGCCTTGGCGATCTCGACCATCTGCTGGTGGGCGCGAGAAAGTTCGCCGACCTTCCGGTCAGCCTGCAGGTCAAAGCCAAGTTCGGCGATGATCTCCCGTGCCCGCCGCCGCATGGTTCTTCGATCTAGCACCCCGAGGGCGCTTTTCTCCCGCCCCAGAAACAAGTTGTCCTGGACGCTTAGATCGGGGACGAGGCTGAACTCCTGGAATACCGGGCTGATTCCAATGACCCGAGCATGATGTGGCGTCAGGTGGGAGAGGGGTTCGCCTCGATAATGCATGTCCCCAGAATTGGCCGGGAGCGTGCCGGCGATGATGTTGATCAGCGTCGATTTCCCGGCGCCATTCTCGCCGAACAGGGCATGAATCTCACCGCGCCTCAGGTCGAAATCTACGCCATCGAGCGCGAGTACGCCTGGGAAGCGCCGAGAGATGCCGGTTATCTGCAGCAGCAACTCAGCATCACCGCCGTTCGCGGCGCCCTTGGCGTGCCAAGCGTCTGATCGGCTTGGCGTGTCGGGCGCCGCTGACGTCATCACTTCGCGGAGACAGAATACTCCGCCTTGAAGCTAGCCGGCGCCAGCACAAGGCTCATGTCGATCTTGCTGAGGTCTTGCTTGTCCACCATCGAGGGGATCGGCAGCGAATACTTCATGTAAGGTTTGTGCTCGAGGATGCGCACCGCGGTATCGATCGCCACGCGTCCCTCCAGCACCGGATACTGCGTCGCAAAGGCTAGGATCTCGCCCTTGTTCAGAGCGTCCAGCATGGCCTGATTCTCATAGGAGGAAATGATGAGCGTGCTGTCTCGATTGGCCTGACGCACCGCGCCGATCGCCGCTTCAGCGGCGGGGGCACAGCCCCAGATTACGTTCATGTCGGGGTACGATTGCAGGGCGTTCTGGATCAGGCCGAGTTGCACTGCGACGCCGCTATCGCCGAACTTCTCTCCCAGCAGCTTAATGTTGGAGTCTGACTTGATCGCGTTCTTGAAGCCCTGGTTGAACTGCTCGGCCCAGCCAGAACCAGCCGGTCCAGGGAAGTTCACGACACTTGCCGGCTTGCCGTGCAGGTCGTCGGCGAGGAACTTACCGGTCTGCTCGCCCATGACCGTGAAGTCGACAAACATCCGTGCGGTGGCAGGGGCGGTGGGCAGCGGATTAACCGTGCTGATCACCGGCTTGCCAGCCTCCGTCGCCTTACGAATGGCGCGCGTCAGCCCGGCCTCTGAGATCGGGCCGACGACGATCGCATCAAAATTCCCCGCCATGCAGTCGTCGAACTGCGCGAGTTGCTGGGGCAGGTTCTCGTAGCCGCCCGCCTGGTAGAGCGTCATGTTGACGCCCATGCGCTTGGCTTCCTCGACAATGCCGTAGTCAACCGCGACCCAGAATGTGTCCTTCATGTGCGGAAACAGCACGCAGATATTCCATGCCTTGGAGGCCTTTGGCAGTGGCGCATAATCGGTTTCGACAGGCTTGCCCGAGTCCAGGTCGTAGACCTTCACCGGCCACCAGTCCGCAGCCCTGGCTGCCGGGGCCGAACATAGAGTGACAACCGCAAGTGTGACCGCGATCCAGGCCTTTTTCATGATTGTCTTCCCTGTTGCTGGATGGCCCGCTGCATTGGCGGATTTTGCCCTGATTGTTCTAAAGAATTCCTAGCACCCGGAAAGCCACCCGAACGATCTGGCGTCAGCACGTCGCTGCGCAAGCAAACCACAGCATCGTGATCGCCACTATCGACATCGGGTTGCACCTTTCTTGGGGCCGCAGACACTTTGCTTCGCGGAAGCAAGTTCGCACAGTCAGCTTGGCCGCACAATACGTGCTACAACAGCATAGGCGACCTGGTGAGGAAACGACACCGAGGCATCCGCCGGCTCCGTTAAGTGTTGGTGAAATACGTTGTCTTATTATTAGCTGGGGTTGCTCGCTATCCAGATCCCAAGCTTCAGCGACGCGCCCTTTCGCTGGGCGCGGTGCGCACGAGCCCAATCTACCGCCACGCGCGCTTATCGGACTTTGCTCGGGTCGCACACTACTCGGATACTCCGTGCTGGCATCGGACGGTGTCATTCGGGTGGCTCAGGTGGGAAATAGGATCGTCAAAGTGAGCTGCAACAGCCAGGTCTCATTGCCGGCTTGCGGGCGGACGGCATTGTAGTAGCTGTCCACGTCCAGCTTAACGGGTTGGCCGCCCAGTCGAAACGTCTTCGCGATGCCGCCCCCGACCGGGACCGTCCAGACCTGTCCGGGCTTCGACAGCCAGTTCGCAGTGATGTTCGGCGATGATCCGACCGACCAGCCATCGACGAAATGGTAGCTGATGAACGGGTTCATCAGCAGGCTGTTGGTTCGGTCGCTACTCTGAGGCGGACCTCCGAATGACCAGATGTTGTTGACGACAGCGCCAAATACCCACGGGCTTTCGCCGTTCTTTCTGACGAACGCCACCGACGGGCCGGACCCCCATTTGTTTACGCCGAGCGCCGTATTGGTCGCAGATGGGTAATAGAGCACCGGGCCTGCACCCCAGTAGAAGCTTTCGCCACGCACCGGCGATAGGAAGAACGTGGTGTAGCCGTTGCCAAGCCCGGACGCCCAGCTTTCGCCGAGTTCTTGGGCGGCTGTGAGTATGCCGGGAACTTTGTTCGCGTGATCAGCGCCCAATTGTCGTTCAATCTGAATGGGATGACGGCCTGATCGAGGTCGAACGTATGCTTGGTGGCGTTGTATGGCCCATCAAAAAAGTCCGCTTCATAACGCAAGGGCAGCGTAATCAGCAGGCTTACCGGGTTATCGGATTCCTTCGACAGTTCGTCGTTAGTTGGTTGGGTTTGGGCTGCGGGCGCTGCCGACTGGCCGACAGCTTTGCCGCCACAGAGTGCCGCAATTGCGAGCAAGCCTACAGCCCATGTTCTTGTCGTGATCATACCGGCAGCGGCGGCATTGGCAGAAGTCGATCGGGGTGCTCCGCCATCGGGTGTTCAAAATGCGTCAGGATGTCGGCATGCCGCAAGGCGCGGGCTGATTCGTTTCGCATCATCCAACCGACGAATTGGTGGACACCGCACCACCGAGCGCGTGCAGCAGGTCGAAGGTCATTTCTGGGTGAGTGTTCGGCATCCACAGATAAATTTGACCCGGGCTGGTTGGTTGTTGCGCCCGAGGGCCGAACGTTCCTCGGGCCACGAGCAATACGGTGAGAACACCAGCCATAACGATCCGCTTGGCCATCAAAACTCTGCTGGCTCGATATGATCAGCCCAAATACCCGGCATCGGGGTTCGGACGATTATCTGCCGTACACTGTGAGATCGCTATGCCGATTTGGCACTTGCTCGCCATCTCATCCACCTTCGGCAGAAGGTCGGGTCAATCGTGAGCGTGATCTGCTCCTTTCGACCACGAATAACCCCTTGAGAGCCGCATCGGGGGCCTTCCGATGTCCAGTCACGCCGTAGCTTCCTTCGCTATTCGCTGCATAACCGTCATGCCGACGTTCAGGTTTCGGCCAATTTTCAGCGTCCCGATACCCTGGGCGAGCTGGTCATGGATCGCCTGTTTCGTCGCCACGTCTGTGCGCGGGCGCCCAATCGGCTTCCCACTCTTCGTCACTCCAGTTGCCTTTACGCGAGCAAACCCGGCGCGGATGCTCCGGGGAGCATTGCGCGTTCAAACTCGTCAAACAAGCCCATCAGCTGAAAACAGCGCCTTACCGCCGGGCATGGTGGTATCGATGTCTTGCTTGTGCAGGAGAGATCAACCTTCGCCACGTGGGCAAATAGCGGCGTCCTTGAACTCCGCTACGATCTCCCACCCCGACCGTGAGGCCGCCGCATGCAATTCCTTGCGCTGATTCTCGACTGTATGCTCATTCGTGCCCACCCGCAGGTACAGAACAGCGCGCTTAGGGGTTTGACATGATGGCCTCCTCTTCCCCAGAAAGATTACACGCTATCAGGCCCAACTTTCCCACCAGTATCGAAAATATCGTGTGCGGATGGCCCTCAGGCCACCACAATTCAATAGGCACGCCGCAACCCGCAGATACGCGGGCTTCATGCCTCCGAAAGCGCAACGGTGGGAGTTGGGTCATGGCTTTCGTCATACTAGAACGTATAGGTTTTGCTATATCCATTAGTTGCGACAGCGCTGAATCTCGCTGACATGCTTCGCTCAAGCCTCGCCGTCACCGCCTAGGTTTTCGTAGAGGAAGCGTCTCCGAGGACGGCCTCGTTCAGCCGCTCGCGTCCTTCGGAAACAACTCCGCCTCATCGGCCACATCCGTACAGCGTTCGGTTCGCCGCCCAATGCTTGCTGCAGCAGCGGTCGAATGCTCGGCTTTGAGTCCTCGACCTGGGCGGCCCCGACGTCCGGCGTCATATCTCGCACTGCCATGGGTGCCGTTGGAGAGCGACCGACGAAGCAAGCATCCCAGCGGTAATGATGGCCAAAGGTGTCAGACCCTCTTCCGGGGCTCGCGAGCAATTTGCACTTGTTCAGCTCGATCTCTATTCGCTCATCCCTTCGGCCGTCCAGCGCCTGGTCGCCTGCCGTCGTTGATCTTTGCCGATTTTAGCAGTCCATGTCGTCTTGCGTGCGCCGGACCAAAATCTCTCGCTTGCCGACATGGTTCGCCGTCCCGACGATGCCTTCCTTTTCCATCTGCTCGATCAGCTTGGCGGCCTTGTTATAACCAATATTTAAATGCCGCTGGATGAACGACGTGGACGCCCTGCCCTCGCGCGCCACGACGGCAACGGCCTGATCGAACAGGCTCTTGTCGCCATCGCTGGCCTCCCCAATCGCAGATAGCAACGGGTCCCAGTCGCTGCCATTGCCCTCAACCGGTTCGGTGACATCGTCCAAATACGCCGGCTCGCCCTGTTCGCGCAGGAATGCCACCACCTTCTCCACCTCGTCATCCGAAACGAACGGGCCGTGGACACGAGTAATCCGACCGCCGCCCTGCATGAACAGCATGTCGCCCATGCCCAGTAACTGTTCGGCGCCCTGCTCGCCAAGGATGGTGCGGCTGTCGAATTTGCTGATCACCTGAAAGCTGATGCGCGTCGGAAAATTGGCCTTGATTGTGCCTGTGATCACGTCCACCGAGGGGCGTTGAGTTGCCATGATCACATGGATTCCCGCCGCCCGGGCCATCTGTGCCAGGCGCTGCACGGCCTGTTCGATCTCCTTGCCCGCCACCATCATCAGGTCAGCCATTTCATCCACTACCACGACGATGAAGGGCAGAGGTTCCAGGGCCAGCGGCTGCTCTTCGAACGTCGGGCGGCCGGTATCGGGATCGAAACCGGTTTGCACTTTGCGTGTAACGACCTCGCCTTTCGCCCGAGCCTCGGCGACGCGGTCGTTAAAGCCACCGACGTTGCGTACGCCAAGCTGCGACATGGCGCGATAACGACGCTCCATTTCGCGCACGGTCCATTTTAGCGCGGTCACCGCTTTCGCGGGCTCCGTCACCACCGGTGCCATCAGATGCGGGATGCCCTCGTAGATCGACAATTCGAGCATCTTTGGGTCGATCAAGATCATGCGGCACTGGTCGGGCGACATGCGATACAGTAACGACAGGATCATCGCGTTGACGCCGACGGATTTGCCGGATCCGGTGGTGCCGGCGATCATCAGATGCGGCATCCTCGCGAGGTCGGCGACGATCGCCTTGCCGCTGATATCCTTCCCCAACGCCAACGACAGCCGGCCGGCCGATTTCTGCACCTCGTCGCTCGAGAGGATCTCGCTCAGGAACACCGTTTCGCGCTTGCTGTTTGGCACCTCGATGCCGATGACGTTGCGGCCGGAAACGGTTGCGATGCGGACGGCGGTGACCGACAGGCTGCGGGCGACGTCGTCCGCGAGCCCAATCACACGGGCGCTGCGGATGCCGGGCGCTGGCACGAGTTCGTATAGCGTGACCACTGGACCCGGCCTGATCTCGACGATCTCTCCCTGCACGCCATAATCGGAAAGAACCGTCTCCAACAGCCGTGCGTTCGCCTGTAGTGCATCCTCGCTGGGCCCGGTGCCGGCGCGAGGCGGAGGGTCCTTCAGGAGGCTCAGCGAGGGAAATTGCCACCCTACCTCCTGCAGCGGCAGGCTTTGCTGCTGTGGCTTGCGCTGTGGCGGCGGTTGCTGCGTTTTCGATCCGCGGGCCACGACGATCGCTTCGTCCACGACCGGATCATCCGCTCTTGGACCTTCACGGGTTCCTTGCCTTACCACCGGAGGTCCCCGCACCGTTGCCGCGGGCGGCGCATCCGGTTCAAGGCCAGGGCCCCGGCTCACCAGATTGATCAGCCACCCGGAGGCATTGCCCACGCCGCCAGCCCCGCGCGACAGCGCTCCGACCGCGCCGCCACTGGCCGACACAGACAACCGCGCCGCGGCTCCGGCAGCCCGCCCGGCAGTGCGCCACTCGGAGCGGGACAGGCCCAGCGACAGCAAACCCAACACCAGTGCCAGCATGACACTCATCAGCCAGACCGACCCAACGCCGACGACCCCGAACAGCCCATGGCCAGCCCCGAGTTCCGCCTTGGCAACAATCTGCCCGATCGAGCCCCCCGGACCGGCCAACACCGGCCAGGGCGCCCGGTGTTGGGGCACCGGAATGGCAGAGACCGCCGCGGCCAGCATCGGCATCGCCGCGAGCAACGCGGCCATGCGGCCAACGAAACTACCCAACCCGCGATGAGAGGCGATGCGCCAGGACCAGGTCAGCATCGCAATGCCGGGCAGGACAGAGACAACCCCAAAGCCTTGCAGCAGTATGTCGGCAAGCATCGCCCCCCCTGGTCCGGCCAGGTTGCTGGCATGCCGTGTCGTGGCGGTGTTCAGCGATGGATCGCGCGGGTCATACGTCGCCAGCGCCACCAGAATCGCAAGACCAAACAAACCCAACAAAAGGCCACCAAATTCAGCGCTGCGCTGACTCATCAGCGCCTTTACGGCGGGCGAGGCGAACTTCCGGGGTTCCATCATGGATCGGGCGGCCATTTTATCCTGCTGATCTGCTTACGGCATCGGTCGAACTATAGGCGCGAACCCACTGATAAATGAAGTACGATCGTCGGCGTCACCGGCTCCCGGCTGCTAAGGCAAGGAAATCCGCTGGTTCGAACGGTCTGAGTGGTTGGGAACGCGCTACAACCCCTGATTGTTGCCGAGTTGACGAAACGTCCACCCTTTGGCGCTTCGTAGTAGCCTGCTTGCCATCGTCTTCTGGATCGAGGGCATATAATTATCTCAAAGCGACGAACGACTTGGTCAGCCCAAGAAATTTCTCCAAAACGATTTGCGCATCGGGGAAAAAATGTGAAAACTGTGCTCTATCCAGCAATCGATAATAGTTAATGAGCGCTGCCGCCTGATCCATGTCGTCGGCCTTTGGCCCCTTACCGATGTGCCGGCGCTGAACTAAGGCCATGCGTGTGGACTCGGGGAGCCAGTGGAAGAATGGCACCCCGAAATGCGGCTCGATTGGAAACCAGAATGCCGGCGTCTGCACATAGTAGTGGGGAGCGACTCGCCGGGTTTGCGCGGCAAACTTCGACATTAGATCCCAACCGCCCAGATGCTCGATGACCGAATTTGAATGCGCTATATCGAATGCGTCGTCCTCGAAAGATAGGTCGCAGCAATCCCCGATAATCGTGGTGAACAATGCTGGATTAGGATTATCCGGCAGGTTCTCCTCTGACAGATTGACTAACGTGATCGATACGCGATGAGCCATCAGGTAGTCAGCGCCAAATATATTCCAGTAACGGATCTCGCCACCCATGTCGAGAAGGCGCACTGCCCCTTTCACGGCATAACACTGTTCGATGAGGGCGCGCAGCCCGACCCCGCGGCGCCGCCGCATCCGGGATCCGAACGAGTTCGGGTCATCATAGTTTGTTAGCTGGCGTAGCATCTTCATACACGCCTCGTCGCGAACGACACCCACGCGCGATCCCGGTCGTCGAGTGGCGCGCCTAAACAGGATCGCAATCTGAACAGCAACAACGCAAAACCACCCTACTACACGCCAACACCGATGAGATGGCATCGGCCCGTTTAGGCGACCAAGCCAGACCTGAATGTAACATCAATTTAGAGAACACCCCATCAAGACCGTGCTACGCAAATGCCAACCAGGCAAATTGCGGTTTCGTTAGGTCCAACCGGATCCCGCCGCGGCCGCGTGTCGCGAACCTTAGTCATCCCCTCATTTTGCGGACTTTCGGCCTGGCGTAAGTAAAGAATCAGGAAAGGCCAAACCCTTGTGGAAACGAATCCTGGTGGCCCTCGCCGGGTTCGTTTGTTGCTTTCTGGCTGAGCGGGATTCCCCGGCATGATGTGCGCCTTCAGGCTGAAGTCTCCTTCGATTCGCGGAGCCGGCCATGAGTGCGTGCAAGACATTCTCCCATCAGCAGGTGCATCAGTTGCTGGACGAGATGCTGGGGCGGGGCCTGCACGCCAAACGCATCGCCTCGCTCGCCGATGCCACGCTGGGAGTGATGCACACGGCCTCGTTGGCGGTCTGCACGATTGGCCATGGCCTGGCGATGGCGCGCGGCCTGAATGCCCGGCACGCGGTCAAACAGGTTGATCGGATGCTGTCCAACCCGGGCATTGATGTCGATCAGATCCTGGCGCTCTGGCTGCCGTTCGTGATCGGCGCCCGCACCTCGCTGTTGGTGGCCATGGACTGGACCGACTTCGACGCTGATAACCAAGCCACCATCATGCTTTCCTTGATCACCGAGCACGGCCGCGCCACGCCGTTGGTCTGGCTGACGGTCAACAAGGCTGAACTCAAGGACCGGCGCAGCCTCTACGAACGCCGCGTGTTGGTCCGCCTGGCCGAGATCGTGCCGGCGGGGGTTGGCGTCTGCATCGTCGCCGATCGAGGCTTCGGCGATCAGAATCTTTACCGGCTGCTGACCGGGGAGTTGCACTTCGAGTACGTCATCCGCTTCCGTGGCAATATCAAAGTGACGGCTGCCAGCGGCGTCACCCGCTCCGCCGCGGCCTGGGTTAGTCCAAGCGGGCGGGCGCGCGTGCTTCGCGGGGCCATGGTGACGGCGGATCGCTACCCGGTCGGCACCGTGGTCTGCGTGCGCGACCCTGAGATGAAGCAGGCCTGGTGCCTGGCGGCCTCCAGCACCGAGGCGACGGCCAAGGACCTGACTGGCTATTACGGCAGTCGCTGGGGCATCGAGTTTAGTCTGCGAGATACCAAGGACCTCCGCTTCGGCATGGGTATGGGATCGGTGCACGTGAGCACCCCGGAGCGGCGTGACCGGCTGTGGCTGATCAACGGGCTCGCGGTCGTCCTGTTGACACTACTGGGGGCCGCAAGTGAGGCGGTTGGCTACGACAGGATGCTGAAGACCAACACGTCGAAGCGGAGGGAGCACTCGCTGTTTCGACAGGGCTGTATGGTCTACGACCTGATCCCTACGATGCCCGAGCGTTGGTTACAGCCGCTGATGCTGGCGTTTACCCGACTGCTCGACCAGCAGCCGCTGTTCTCTCGAACTCTGGGCCTCGTGTAGTGGCGCTGTGTAGTTATGAGGGGAGTTTTGAGGTCGCGAACATCAGGGGTCGAGCACATGATCCGTATTGAAGAGGTCTTCGGCCGTAGCCAGACCTCCCTCCTGTCAAACATGCATTTCGATTGTCCACGAGCGGCGGCCTCACCGCTCCGGAACCGGTGTGGGATCCGGACCCGTCCGATCTTCGCCATGCTTGCTCCCATCGCCGCTTCCCCTAATCTCGCATCACCAGAGGGGAGCCCCATGCGCATCGAGATCATCTGCACCGGCGACGAAGTGCTGACCGGCAAGATCACCAACACCAACTTCTCCCACATGGCGCAGAAGCTGGAAGACGTGGGTTTGTCCGTTCACTGGGGCACCACCGTCGGTGACGACCGCGACTCCCTGCTGGCCGCCTTCCAACTCGCCGCCGCCCGGGTCGACGCCGTCATCGTCAACGGCGGCCTCGGTCCCACCGTCGACGATCTGTCACAGGAAGTCGCCGCCCAGGCTGCCGGCGTCGAACTCGTCCTGCACGAAGAATGGCTCGCCCGCATGGAGTCCTTCTTTACCCGCCGAATGCGCACCATGCCGCCGAACAACGTCAAACAGGCGATGCTCCCAGCCACCGCTGAGATGATCGACAACCCAATCGGCACCGCCTGCGGGTTCGCCCTCGACATCGGCACGGCGCGCTTCTTTTTCACCCCAGGGGTGCCGCGCGAACTCCACCGCATGTTGGAGCAGCAAGTCATCCCCCGCATTCTATCCCGGACCGGGGCACCGGCCTCGATCCACCTGAAGCGGTTTCATTCGTATGGTCTAGGCGAATCTCATGTGGACCAACTTCTCACCGGCGCCGAGGCACTGGACCCGGACGGCGGCGTGAAGCTTGGATTTCGCGCACATTATCCGCAGTTGGAAACCAAGCTGACAGTCCGCGGCAAAGACATGGATGACGTGCGCCGCAAGCTCGCACCCGTCACTGAAGAGGTCCGCAAGCGCTTAGGCAATTTCATTTTCGCTGAGGACGACCAAACACTGGAAGGCGTCACATTATCCGCCCTGATCGAACGGCAAGCGACACTGACGGTGGTGGAAACTTTCACCGCTGGCCAGATTGCCGCCCGCATTGCCCACTTGCCCGGCGCCGAGAAGGTCTTCCGCCATGGCACCGTGACACGCCATTTGGATCGCCTGTTTGGCGTCTCGATCCCACCCGAACTCGACCAGGCAACTACCGAGGCAGTCACCAACGCCGCGCGCGAGCAAACCGGCGCCACCCATGCCCTGGCGGCGCTGATCGAACTGGATGACGGCGCCGATCGCATCGATCTCGGCGGGACCATATGGATCGGCATAGCTACCTCCAATCGGATCGAGGTCCGGCGGTCACGTATCCTCGGCGGACGTGAATGGGTCCGGCTTGGCGCGGTCGAATTGGCACTCGATTGCCTGCGCCGTTTCCTGCAAGGCCTGCCCGTGGTCGAGCGCATCGACTTCGAAAAGGCCTGAGCGAGAAAGTCCAAATGAACACGTCTGCGTTGCCTCCCCCGGCCTCGCTGCGGGAGGCGGCAGGGTCAACTGTGTCTCCGATTCGGCACGGCACGATCTTTGATCGCGGCTCGGAAATTCGGTTCTGGGGGAGCCATGACAAGGTTCTACCGGCCGGCAACGGATCATGACCGCCATCCGGCGCGAGATCGACTCGCCTTACGCCTGGTGTCGCCTGGCGATCTCCATCCTGCTGTCCACCATCGGCGGCGTCGGAATGTGGTCCGTCGTCGTCGCCCTCCCCGCCGTTCAGGCCGAGTTCCACGCCGAACGCGGGGCCGCCTCGCTTCCGTTCACCCTGACGATGATCGGGTTCGGAGTAGGCGGCGTCATCATGGGCCGGCTGGCGGACCGTAGAGGGATCGTTCTGCCCGTAATGATCGGCGCCGGCTCGCTCGCCGCCGGGTTCGTCCTGGCTGCGCTGTCCGGTGGCCTTTGGTCGTTTTCCGCCGCCTACCTGCTGATCGGCACCTTCGGGACTGCTGCCACCTTCGCGCCGCTGTTGGCCGATACCTCCCTCTGGTTCGAACAACGGCGGGGTATCGCCGTCGCCCTGTGCGCTTCAGGCAATTATGTGTCTGGTGCCATATGGCCGACGCTTATCGAATCGGCAATCCGAGCCCATGGATGGCGCACCGCCCATCTGACGGTCGGCGTGTTCTGCTTCGTTGCGATGCCGCCACTGGCGCTCCTGCTGCGCGGCCGCCCGCCAACCCGAGCCGCCGGAGCCCCCGCACCGGCCGCGTCCCGCCGCGAGGTAGATCCGCCGCCGCGCGTACTGTATTCGCTGCTGTCGGTCGCCGGCCTCGCCTGTTGTGTGGCGATGTCGATGCCACAGGTTCACATTGTGGCCTACTGCGGTGACCTGGGTTACGGATCGGCCCGAGGCGCCCAGATGCTGTCCCTGATGCTCGGATTCGGCGTCGTCAGCCGCATTGGATCCGGTTTTCTCGCTGACCGTCTCGGCGGGCTCGCGACGTTGGTGATCGGCTCCTTCGCGCAGATGGTCGCCCTGACGCTGTATCTGATGATGGACGGCCTGACCTCGTTATACGTGATCTCCGCCCTGTTCGGCCTTTTCCAGGGTGGCCTGGTCCCAAGTTACGCGATCATAGTCCGCGAAAACTTCGCAGCGAGAGAGGCCGGCGGCCGGCTAGGCTTTATCCTGATGATGACTCTTCTCGGCATGGCGCTCGGTGGCTGGATGTCCGGCGTCATTTTTGATCTCACCGGTTCCTACCGTGCCGCCTTCGCAAACGGCGTCGCCTGGAACGGCTTAAATCTTCTGATCGCGATCTTCCTGCTGTTCCGCTCTCCGTCGGAGCATGCTCGCTACGGGCCTAAGAAGGACATGTTGCCGCGCACGATGTTCACCAACTGAGGCAATCACCGATCCGCGCGCCCGACGACATTGCCGACACCCCCGCGAAATGCGCGTGGTCAAGGCATGGAACGCGGGAGACCAGGCTCCAAAAAATCTAAATTCCCGCATACCAGGCGTATCCCTGATCCTCCCAGTAGCCGCCGCCGCCACCACCGATCTGCGCAAAGCTTTCCACCAGTTCGATCCGCATGATGTACTTGGCCATCTTGTACCCGAGCTGGCGTTCGACCCGTAGTCGAAGCGGGGCGCCGTGCGCAACGGGCAGCACGGTGTCGTTCATCTCGTAGGCGAGGATCGTCTGTGGGTGGAACGCCTCCTCCAGGCTGATGCTCTCATAGTATTTGCTGTTCGGATCTCCATTGTCCATCGGATCGGCACAACGGAACACCACATACTGGGCGGCTGGCTGAGGCCCGGCCTGCCGCAGCACATCGCCAAGTAACGCGCCTTTCCACTTGCCGATGCAACTCCAGCCCTCCACGCAATCGTGCCGGGTGATTTGCGTGCGCGAGGGCATGGCACGCAACTCGTCCAGCGAATATTGCGCCGGGCGGTTCACCAGCCCCGACACTTCCAGCCGCCAGTCGGCGAACTGCTTCGACGCAAGTGCCTGATAGTCGTCGTCGTCCGGATCAAGGGTGCCGTTGGCCTTGAATTCCCTCGACAGGTCGGCCTCGGCGTACTCGGGCGCCAGCTTATGGCTGCCGCCGAGCAGCCGCTGCATCTGCCGCGTCACGTTTTCGGCACTAGCCAGCACGCGCTGCACCGTGGTGTTCTCGGACAGCCGATCACATCCGCCGAGCAGCAGCGCGCTCAGTGCGCCGGTGGTGCCGACCATTAGTTTACGCCGGTCAAACCGAGTCTTTTCACTCAGCGGCATCACCCGCCTCCTCGATGGCATATCGACCGGTCAGCATCGACCGGAGATTGTTCCAAACGCCAGAGACCAGAACCATAAAGACGTGGATCAGCACAAACGCGAACAGCGACCATGCGAGGATGAAGTGGATGGTTCGCGCCGACTGGCGTCCGCCAAACAGATCGAGCAACTGCGGAAAGGCCGCGTCCATCCGAGGTGACATGGTCAGGCCGGTCAAAACCATGAACGGCAGGAAACCGAACACAACGATCAGATAGGTCAGTTTTTGCAATACGTTGTAGTGGCGCGCCTCCTCGCCCGTGGGGAAGCGGAATAACAGGTGATCCCAGATCGTCTGGCCAATTTGACGGAGCTGGTGTCCCGTTGGCAGCAGATCCCGCCAGACGTGGCCGCCGAACAAGCTCACCAGCAGGTAGATCGCGCCGTTCGCGACGAACACCCAGGCAAAGAAGAAGTGCCAAAGGCGGCCCTCCGCCAACGATTGCTGACCCGGCAGGGTGGCCCAGACCGGAAATCCGCGCTCCAGCGGGTGGCCGGCGGCGTCCTGTGACAGGCCGAGGAGTCCGGTGGTATTAAAAGAATGCCCGAACACGGTGGTCACGCCGCGTTCCGGACCACCTTCGGGCTGCACGGCCGACATCGACAGCAGGGGGTGAGAAAAATCCGACAGGTTGCCCAAATAGAGCGCCGGGTGAGCGTTGAAGATCTGCAATCCGCTCATGAGCAGGACAGCCAGACACACTACATTCACCCAGTGCGTGATTTGCACCACGACCGAATGCCGATAGATCAGCATCCGGTGCAGCGGCCGGCGGGGGCCGGCCGGCGTGCGACCACCGGTCCGCCCAGCGCTCTCAGTCGCCGATCCATCGGCGGCTACGGGATCAGCGTTTACGGGATTGATGCTTGCCGGTTTGCCCACAGCATGTCCCTCCATTCGACGCCGCGAGCCGGCCGCCTGTATCAACGGCCTCACGCTCGGCCTGCTGGACCATGTTCGCGGTTGTCATAGTCCGGCTCAATTCGATATCTCCAGGGCCACGCCCGACGTAAGCGTCAACGGCCAAGACGCCATCCCGCCTTGGCCGCGAAGCTCTCGAAAAAGTCCGCGTCGTAGGCCTGCTCCGGCGACTGGCGGACAAGCTCATCAATCAGATCAGCATCCGCGCCGACAAGGATACGCCACCGGCCCGCCTTGACGCCATCGAGAATTATCGTCGCAGCCTCAGCCGCGGATGTCGGGGCCTCCTCAATGAAGCGTCGCGCCCGCTCGGCAACAAGCGCTCGGACCTCGTCGTCCGACAACCCGGAGGGATCCCGGCCCATCGACGCGAACCATGCACGCGACTGTTCGATTTGGGCCGCGGTCAACTGGTCCGAATTCGTGCCCGGCTTGAACCTTCAGAGTATTCGTGCGAATCGAGGTCCCGATGTGGCCGGGCATGACGACAGACACGCTGATATGGGGGGCATGTATTCGTAGATCGGTAATCAGCGCCTCGCTAAAGCCCTTGACCGCGAATTTCGCCGCGGCATAGGCGGTGTGCGCCACAGTGGGCCCGATCGTCGCCCAAAACCCGTTGATGCTGCTGGTGTTAACGATGTGACCTTGATCCGCCTTTTGCAGCATGGGCAGGAAGGTGCGGGTGTTGAGATAAACCCCTCCCCAGCAGATATTAAAGATGCGTTCCCACTCATCGCGGGTGTTCGCGATGATACTGCCGCCACCGCTGATTCCGGCATTGTTGAACAACAGGTGGATCTTGTCGGTCTCCTGCTGCCCCATGACGGCGTCCCTGAAACGCACAACCTGCGCTTCGTCGGACACATCGGCGACATGCGTCGTGATGCGCAGACCTTGTCGCGGCCGTGCCGCTTCGCAGAGGCTTTGAGTTTCCGCCATGTTTCGCGCTGAGACATCGCACATCGCGACATTGCAGCCCTCGGCCACGAGTTGGCGCACCAGTTCGCGCCCCATGCCGGTGCCACCTCCCGTGACTACCGCGGTCCTGCCCGAGAAGTCCTTCATTGGTTGGTTTCCCCGATCCTAAGGCTGCCCATCCGTAACCCGCTTGCTCGACTCCGTCCAGAACGGTAGGCATGCCGGGACACGCCCTCGACTTTTCGGGGACAAAAACTCGCCCGGCATTTGTGCCTCACGATGTCGCGTGCTCCGCCTGGACGTCAGCGAATCTGTTAGAAGCGTAATCATGTCAAATTGCGTCGTCACGTCCGGCAAACCTGTGCTCCAAGGATCGCCAATGATTATGATTGCCATTCTGCTGCCCTGGCTTGCCCTCCTGATCAATGGGCACGTATTTCAGGCAGCGTTTTGCCTCGGACTACAGCTTACGGTGCTGGGATGGATTCCTGCCGCGATCTGGGCTGTTCTGGTGGTCAACGACGACCGGCGCCAACGCCAGTACCGCGAAATGCTCCGGCTGCTTCATGGCCGCTGAGATACGAAAGAATCGGCCAGCCGACCGCGGGAGCCGGGCGCTCGAGACAACTGCGCGACCGAACCGAAGGAGACGTTTGATGTGCCCTCGGCGCCTGAGCCTGCTGGTTCTACCGATTGTTCTCGTTGGCTGCGGTGGCGACAAACCGAAGGCCACGCTCTCTGTCACCTGCGGCGGAAGCGCTGCTCTGGTCGGCGCCCGTTCCATTGACATTCTGGGCGATCTGGTCAACGGCCGGCCGACGATAAGCTTTCCCGATCCCGCGAACCCTGGGAGGACCGGAACCATGTCCATCGCACCCGCTTCGCGCTGTTCGATCGTGCCGGAGAGCAGCGGTGGGTGATCTAATTAGCGGGACGCGGCCGGTGGCGACAGAGCCTCTATTTCCTAGAATCAGTGACTAACTCGGTGCCTGGCGCTGGCATCGGGGAAGCTGTCGACAGTGTCGCTCACATCATCCAGGTGGCGCTAACGCCGGTTTTCCTTCTGTCCGGAATCGGAGCCTTGCTCAATGTGTTCAACACACGCTTGAGCAGAGTGTCAGATCATAGGGAGCATGTGGAGGACCTGTTGCGTGGCGAGCCCGACGGTTCGGACCAATCGTGGCTGCGCCCCCACCTGGCACGGTTATACCGCCGGACCCTGGTTTTGGATGCCTCGATCGTTCTCACGGCCATCGGTGGCGCATGCACGTGCGGCGCCGCGTTCGTCCTATTCCTCGGGAGCATGCGGGACACCGCGATTGCCTCCTCGCTGTTCGTCCTGTTTGGATTGGCGCTCGGCTGCACAGCGTGCGCGCTGATCGCGTTCGTGGCCGATAGCGTACTGGCATGGCACGGCCGCTACCGCGAGGGGTCCCTGCCTCGTCCGAAATAGTGTCGGGCAACGTTAGGCCCCACCCTTGCACCGGGTTGGACACCCTATTGCGGCAGGATTAGACTTACCGGCCAGTAGGAGGGACCAATCCATGGATCTTCGCTTTACCCCGGAAGAGCGCATCTTCCGCGAGAAAGTCCGTGCTTTTATCAAAGAAAACCTGCCGCCGGACACCCGAGACCGCATGAAGCTCGGTCATCCGCCGCGGAAGGAAGACACCGTGCGTTGGCAGCGTATTCTCAACGCCAAGGGTTGGGCTGCGATTTCCTGGCCGCAGGAGTGGGGTGGTCCCGGCTGGACCGCGATTCAGAGGATGATCTTCCTGGAAGAGAACCTCATGGCGCCGGCGCCAGAGCTTTCATCCTTCAATATAACCATGCTCGGTCCGGTGTTGATCCAGTTCGGGACCGAGGCGCAGAAAAAGCGCTTCCTGCCCCGCGCGGCCAACCTGGATGACTGGTGGTGTCAGGGGTTCTCGGAACCTGGTGCCGGCTCAGATCTTGCCTCGCTGAAAACGGCGGCGAAACTGGAGGGCGATCATTACGTAGTCAACGGACAGAAAATCTGGACGTCCACCGCGCATAACGCTGACTGGTGTTTCGTTCTCGTTCGCACCGATACGAACGCCCGCAAACGCCAGGAGGGGATTTCCTTCCTGCTGGTCGATATGAAAACGCCCGGTGTCACCGTGCGGCCTATCATTTCGATCGACGGCGGTCATCACCTGAACGAGGTGTTCTTCGACGACGTCAAGGTCCCGGTGGACATGCGCGTCCACGCCGAAAACAAAGGCTGGGACGTAGCCAAATTCCTGCTCGGCAACGAGCGGACCGGCATCGCTCGCCTGGGCAAGTCACGCGAGCGGGTCACTGCCGCCGTTTCGATGGCGAAGGACGTGAACTTCGGCGGCACGCCGTTGATCGAGGATCCGGCGTTCCGCCAGCGGGTGGCGCAGTTACAGGTGGACATGAAAGCACTTGAGATCACCCAGTACCGGGTCGTTTCGGCCTACGACAAGGCGAAAGGCGCTGGGAAGCCGGATCCGCTGTCGTCCGTCTTGAAGGTAAAGGGCACCGAATTGTTGCAGGCCACGTCGGAGCTGGCGGTAGACGTCGCCGGGCCAATGGCCACGCCGATGTGGGCGCAAGAACTGGAAACACTTAACGAACCGGACGACATGCTGGAGGCGGCAAGCGCAGGGACCGGCGGCTATTTGATGCTTCGGGCTGCCTCCATCTACGGCGGCACCAATGAGATTCAGAAAAACATCCTCACCAAAGCGGTACTGGGGCTGTAATGGACTTCGAACCATCCGACGACCAGCGGCTGCTGGTCGAAAGCGTCACGCGCATGTTGAGCGATACTTACGGCTTTGCTCAGCGCAAGGGCTATATGGCGTTGCCCGAGGGCTACTCCCCCGCGGTCTGGTCGCAGTTCGCCGAGCAGGGGTTGCTTGGACTGCCATTCGCCGAGGAATACGGCGGCTTTGGTGGCAGCGCGCAGGAAGTCATGCTGGTCATGCAGGCCTTCGGGCGCGTGCTTGTGCTGGAGCCATTCTTCCCAACCGTTGTTCTCGCCGGCGCTGCACTGAACTTCGCCGGCAGCGCGGCGCAAAAAGCCGCTTTGTTGCCGGCAATCGCAGAGGGCCGCCTGAAAATGGCCTTCGCCCACGGCGAACGGCAGGCGCGCTACGACCTGACGGATGTCGTGACAACCGCCAAGCGAAGCGGTTCCGGCTGGTTGCTCGACGGATCGAAGACGGTCGTTTCGCATGGCGAGGCGGCGGACAAGATCATCGTCAGCGCACGCACCGGCGGCGACCGATACGATCCAGAGGGCATCACGCTGTTTTTGGTCAACACGGGGGCTTCCGGAGTTGCCCGGCGCGGCTATGTCAGCCGCGATGATACCCGGGCGGCGGATGTTTCACTCTCGAACGTCGCGGTCGCTGACGCCGATGTGCTGGGTGCGGTCGGCCAGGGTCTGTCGATCATCCAACGTGTGGTCGAGGCCGGGATCGCTGCCACCGCCGGCGAAACAGTCGGAGCGATGGAGGCGATGAACGAGATGACGCTGGAATATAGTAAGACTCGCGTTCAGTTCGGCAATCCTATCGGGTCATATCAGGTGGTGCAGCATCGTCTGGCCGATATGTTCATGGCGCAGGAGCAGGGTCGCAGCATGGCAATGCTGGCGACCATGTCGATCGATAACCCGGATGAGGCCGCCCGGGCGCGCGATATCGCATTGGCCAAGGTCGGAATTGGGCAGGCCGGCCGGTATGTTTCGCAAAGTGCCGTGCAGATGCATGGCGGCATCGGGATGACCGAAGAATACGCGGTAGGACACTACTTCCGCCGCTGCATGGTGATAGAGCGGCTATTTGGCGATCCAGCCTACTACTTGAACAAGCTCGCTGCGGAGGTGTCCTAGCGCAGTAGCACTGGAAACAAGACGCAAAGACATCGTGTAGCCGGCGGCCACTGAATTCCCGAGCTAGTCAACGCGCGGGTCGCGGGGGCGGAAGAGGCAATCGACCTCGATCAGCGACACGCGGTCCGTCGAATGGAAGTTGACCGGATGGATCTGCGCGGGAACAAATCCCGCATCCGCCATGAAGGCGATCGCCTCATGGAACTGCCACGTACCTTGATACAGATGCACGATCGGCAACTCCATTAAAACACCCTTAAGCTTCGGCAATAGAGATCGACCACCCTCAAGAACCTGCCGCTCATAGCCCTGAGTATCGATTTTAAGTAATGTATTGCCTGACAGCTTGGGGAAGACGTCGTCGAGTTTCCTCACCTCAATTAATTCCGTCCGTGTGACTGCGGCCGCGTTGGTATATTTCATCGCAGCGCAAGTTGAGGGCAGAATTGAGCTGAATTCGGATGACACGGACACATTGATCGTTGCATATTCGGTATTTAGACCAAGGGCGAAATTGTGGGTGTCCCACTCGAGGTCCGTTGCGGTAGCGGCCGTGAGTGTTCGATACACTGTAGAAATCGGTTCGAACGATACGATATTGCCACGATAACCCTGAGCACGCAGAGAGGTTCCGAACTGTCCAACATTGGCGCCCACATCCAAAACCACGTCGATATTGCGATCCTGGATGAAGCCCATCAGAGTTCGGATGGTTTCGACACGTCGGATTTCGAATCCGAAGTGCTTTAGGGTGCGTCGAATGGGGCGCTTCATCTTTTCAGGTGGCCAGGATGCTCAGGTAGAAAACCGCTACTGCGGGATTTGTATTCCATAACTCTAGCGGAACAGAAGCGCTTTGTAACGCAGATCGCTTTCTGAGGTCCGCGCCCGGCGCCGCTGGGCCAGAGGGCTGGTCACCAGCCGCCGCTGACTACTCGCCTCCCGCCAGGCCCAGGCTTTGCAGATATAGCAGCACGCCAGCTTCCAACAGGTCCTCCGCCGGCATCGGCAACTTTCGACGCGCCGGACCCTCCTTGACGAACAGTGACGCGATCCCATGCGCTATCGACCAGATGTGTAGTGCCATCATCAGCGACGGGGGCCGGCGCCCCTTTGGCAACATTGCCGCAACATGATCCGCTGCCTCCCGCAGCACCGCGAACGCCCGGTCGCCCGCCGCTTGCAGCCCCGGATGTGCGTCAATGGCCAGCCGCGAGTTGAACATCGCCGCATAATACGCGGGTTCCTCCCGGGCGAACGCCAGATACGCTCGGCCAAGGTCCTCGAACGCCCGCACCGGTTCAGGGCGCCCGCTGTTCCACGCCTTGGCCAGTCGTTCGGTAAATCGGTCGTAGCCGCGCAGCGCGACCTCGGCAAGCAGCGCGTCGGCGTCGCGGAAATGCCGGTATGGAGCCGCCGGGCTGACCCCTGCCAGCCGAGCAGCCTCGGCGATGGTGAATCCGGCGGGGCCTTTGGCGCCGATCAGCTCCAGCGTCGCGTCGATCAACGCCTCGCGCAGGTTGCCATGGTGGTAGCCGCGGCGCCCGGAACCGCCATCGGGGGGGCCAGACCAACTCATGTCTCAAACGTGTTCATGTGCCAGAGGTATGCATGTAAGGGGTTTTTACATGACTGGCGGCCACGTTCCAGCAAGCTGCTGATAAAAAAGCCCAGCCACCGAGGTGGCTGGGCAAGTTTCAGGTCCGGGTTGGCATGGATCAAAAGATCCGATCGGCCGATGCAGTGTTGGGACAGGACCGGCCGACCACAGGACTATAGATGATGCATCGTTTTGCGTCTGTGAAATGCTTCACACCGAATAGCAGCGCAGTTGCGGAGCGGCGGCGGCGTCGTTAGGGTCCGCGCCCGAATCTGGAGTGTTCGCCAAATGATCAGGACGCTGTTCTGGCTCCTGGATGAGCTGCTGAGCCTATATATCTGGGCCGTCATCCTGGCCGCGGTGTTCAGCATGCTCGCCTCTTTCGGCGTGCTGGACACACGGAACCGGATCGTCTGGACGATCGGCGACTTCCTTTATCGCCTGACGGAGCCGGCGCTGCGCCCGATACGCAACTTCATCCCCAGCTTCGGCAATATTGACCTCAGCCCGCTGATTCTGCTGCTGTTGTTGCAGGCAGCCCGCATGGTGCTCTCAAGCGTGTATGAATCCCTCATCCTGGGCACCCTGCGACCACTGCTTTGACCGTCTTTTGGCGCGCACTTCCTGACGGCGTCACCGTCATCGTGAGGGTTCAGCCGAGGTCCCGCCGGCCGGGCATCCAGGGGCGAGCGATGTCCACCCACGGCCCATACCTGCGCATTGGCGTGAACGAGGCGGCCCAGGACGGACGCGCCAATCGAGCCGCATGCGCAGTGCTGGCCCGGGCGCTGCATGTTCCGGCTTCGGCCGTCGCCGTTATGCTGGGGCAGACCAGCCGCGAGAAGACTCTTCACGTGGCCGGCGATGCCTCCATTCTGCCTCTCGTATTGGAGACCCTGTGACCGCCCGACTGATCGACGGCAAGGCCATCGCCGCCACGCTCCGCGCCGATATTACCACAAAGGTCACCGCCGCCGGCTTCATTCCGTGTCTGGCGGTGATCCTGGTCGGAGAGGATCCAGCCAGCCAGGTTTATGTCCGCACTAAGGATCGCGCGGCTCGGGAAGCGGGAATCGAGACCCGCACGATTCGACTGCAGGTCGACACCGGGCAGACCGCCTTGCTGGGGACGATCAGGGCTCTGAACGAGGATCCGGCGGTCGACGGTATCCTGGTCCAGTTGCCGCTGCCCATCGGAATTGATCCTCAGGCCGTGATCGAGGCGGTAGATCCGGCCAAGGACGTGGATGGGTTTCATCCGACCAACGTGGGTCACGTAGCCGATGGCCATCTCGCCTTGGCGCCCTGCACGCCACTCGGCGTGATGAAGCTGCTCCGTGCCACCGGCGTGGAAATCCGCGGAGCGGTCGCGGTTGTGCTTGGCCGGTCCGCGATTGTCGGGCGGCCGATGGCGCGGCTTTTGCTGGCAGCGGATGCGACGGTGACGGTCGCCCATTCCCGCACCCGCGATCTGCCGGCCGAGTGCCGCCGCGCGGACATCCTGATCGCTGCCGTGGGCAAGCCGGAGATGGTCCAGGGCGACTGGATCAAGCCAGGTGCCACTGTTGTGGACGTCGGCATCAACCGGTTGCCCGACGGCCGCCTGGTTGGAGATGTCGCGTTTGATGCTTGTGCCGCCGTTGCCGGAGCGATCACGCCGGTGCCCGGCGGCGTCGGCCCGATGACCGTGGCGTGTCTGTTGGAGAACACGCTGACCGCGGCTTCGCATCGCCGTCGACGCTGATCGCCCGCCGTTGCGGGCTGTTAGCCAATCCGTAGCCGCGCCCGTTGTCATGCTGTCGAAGCGATGACAGAACACGCTTGGCGCTAACGCCGCGGGAGGAAACCAAATGCCTGACACTGCGGGCGAAAGCCTGGGCAGTGCGCGTCCCGGCGTGCCGGAACAGCGGAAGGTCGAACGCCGCCGGCTTATTCTGGCGGCTTGTCTGATCGCGACTTTCACGGCGGCGGTCGAAAGCACCATCGTTGCCACCATCATTCCGACGATCGTCAGCGATCTCGGTGGGTTCGATCTGTTCAGTTGGGTGTTCACGGCTTACCTGTTGACCCAGGCGGTTACGATCCCGGTTTATGGCCGGCTCGCCGATTTGTTCGGCCGCAAGCCGGTGTTCTTTTTCGGCACTGCGGTGTTTCTGATCGGGACCCTTTTGTGCGGCCTGGCCTGGAACATGCAGTGGCTGGTGTGTTTTCGCGCGCTGCAGGGATGCGGCGCCGGCGCCATCCAGCCGATCGCGGCAACGATCTTGGGCGACATCTACACACCGGCGGAACGCGGCCGCATCCAGGGGCTGGTCGCCTCGGTCTTTGGCGTGTCGGCGGTCGTTGGACCGTCGCTCGGTGCCTTCCTCGTGCAGCACGTAGGCTGGCGAGCGGTCTTCTGGGTCAACCTGCCGGTCGGACTGGGAGCCATCGTCATGATCGGCGTGTTCTTGCATGAGGAGGTCCATCGCAGGTCGCGCCGGATCGACTGGGCAGGGGCCCTGCTGTTGTTGCTCGCGTTCGGCAGTCTGATGCTGGCGATGGTGCCGAGCGGTACGCTGAGCGGAGCAACTCTGGCCATTCTGACCACCATTGGGGTCATTGCCCTGATCGCCTTGTATCTGCAGGAACGCACCACACCGGAGCCGATGCTGCCGCTCGAGCTATGGCGCAACCGAGTGATCGTTGTCGGCAGCGTGGGAAGTTTCACCGCCGGCGCGATGATGATGGGGGTCGCCGCTTTTCTGCCGACCTACATCCAAGGCGCCATGGGACGCCCGGCGGTTGAGGGCGGACTTGTCCTTGGGGCCATGTCGGTGACATGGGCGTTGGCCAGTCTCCTCGCCGGACGGATCATGACGCGCACCAGCTACCGCCTGATCGCCATACTCGGCGGGATCGCGCTGGTGGCAGGCTGCGCGATCCTGGTGGACCTGAAGCCTGCCGATGGGCCAATTTGGGCCACGGCGGGTTCGCTGATCATCGGCATTGGAATGGGGTTCTGCAGCACCGTCTTTATCGTCTCGATCCAGGCGTCCGTCCCTTGGCGCCAGCGCGGCGCGGCGACGTCCTCATGCATGTTCATGCGCTTTGTCGGCCAATCGACCGGCGCGGCGATGTGTGGCGCGGTCCTGAACGCCACGATATTGCGTCGCGATCCCGGCGCCATCCATGCGGTGGAGCGATTGCTGGATCCGGGCACTCGTCGGGCAATGCAACCGTCGGAGCTGGCTCACCTGACCCCGATGATGGCTGGCGCGCTCCAGAACGCTTATCTCTTAGCGCTTGGATTTGCGCTACTGACGCTATTGATCGCCTGCGCGATGCCGGCGCGCCTGGGCCCGACGCGCCACTGAGCGTGATAGTTGGGCGAGCGTCGGATCGCGGGCGGCCCCGGATCTTTGTCGATCACGCGATACGTACGCTCTACGACTAAGCTGGTTGCATTCGGCTTTCACTCATAACCGCGTCAAGTGTCGTTCGAGCCTCGCAGAGCTCGGCGCGGAGGGTCGGTGTGAGCTGTTCGGCTCGAGCCGCATCTTGTGTCACTGCGAATTCGAAATTTCGAGCCAGCGTCGAGAGCGCCAGGAAGCCGAAGATCGCAGCGGGCGACGACAGGCCGCGCGCGACGTCTACCAGCCGTGCCGGGGCGGCCCCTTGATCCAGCAGATGCAGCATTTCTTCCTGACGTTCCCGCAACGACCGCACGATGACTACAATTTCATCCCGAGGCAGCAATGTGAAGAGCCGGTCCAGCACGGAGGGATCAAACCGCGAAGGCAGTTCTGGGGCTGCCAGGGGATTGGTTACTGGCGGAGCATGGCGCGCAGTGCTGTCAGTCGGCGGAGCTCGTCGGACGGCTCGGTGAACCGCATCGATCAGCGTCTCGTAGTCGACCGGTTTGGCGATGTGGGCGTCCATCCCCGCCTCCGCGCATCTCGCCACCTGATCCGGGAAGGTGTGGGCAGTCAACGCCAGGATCGGCATTTGTCCAAGGCTGCCCGGCAACGCGCGGATCCGCCGCGTCGCTTCCAGACCATCCATTTCTGGCATCCTGACATCCATCAGGACCACGTCGAACTGCCGGCCGGTTGCCAGCCGTATCGCTTCCGAACCGCTGTCCGCCAGCGTCACCACATGACCAGCCGCCTTCAGGAAGGCGCCGATTATGTCGCGGTTTATCTGGATATCGTCGACCAGGAGCACATTCCGAATGCTCGCCGCAGGCACGCCCGGCACCGGGCTCGATACCGCCGCCGAGACAAACTCCCCCGCTGGCAATTCGAACCAGAACACACTGCCGCCGATTGCGTTCGCGCCGTTCAGGTTAGCGCAGTCCGGGTTGGGCAAGTATTTGATCGTGCCACCCATCAGCCCCACGATCCGCGCGGCGATCGCCAGACCAAGGCCGGTTCCTTCGATAGAAGTCGTTTCATCCAATCGTTCAAAATCCTTGAACAAACGCTCGCGGCTGGCTGCACTGATGCCGCGGCCGGTATCGGCGATCTCAATCCGCAGTCCGCCGGGCGACGCGCCAGCCGAAAGGCGCAACTCCACGCTGCCAGCATCGGTGTATTTTACTGCGTTGCCCAGCAGGTTGAGCAATACCTGACGCAGCCGCGCGGGATCTGCAACAATCTGCCGCGGGACATCGTGCGATTGGACCACCCTCAGCTTGAGGCCGCGCTCGATAGCCATCGGGCCGATTAACGCGATGCAGGCTTCTGCCAAGTCGCGGACCGCCACTTGCGTCGGGTACAGCTTGACCCCGCCGCTCTCGAAACTGGCGAAATCCAGCACGCGCTCGATCAGATCGAGCAGATGCCGTCCGGCCTGCATCATCGCGCCTACGTGTAAGTCCTGGCGCGCGGACAGGCCGCCTTCGATGCGGAGCAGTTGGGCATAGCCCAGGACTCCGTTGAGTGGCGTGCGCAGCTCATGCGTCACCATAGCGATGAATCGCGTCTTGGCTTGGCTTGCTCTTTCCGCGGCATCCCGGGCAGCGCGCGCCTCGGACTCGGCAACTTTGCGTGTGGCAACCTCTTGTTCAAGGGCGAGGTTCGACGACCTGAGATCGGACAGCGAGCCGTCAAGGCGCTCTTGTAGCTGTTGTTTGCTCACAGCCCGCGTAAGAGCGAGCAAGAGGGAGGTCGCATTCAGCTGATCTTTCACCAGATAATCTTGAACGCCGCGCTTCATTGCCTCAACCGCGACCGCCCCATTGCCCTGGCCGGTCACAAGTACCATGGGACATGGCCGTTCGCCGTCAACGGCGGCGGCGGCGGCGGCCAGAAATTCCAACCCGGTCATGTCGGGTAGATTGTAATCCAGGAACACGCAATCGAACTTGTCTGTGCGCAGCGAAGCCAGGGCAGCGGCACCATCCGCCGCCTGCTGAATTTGGCAGGTATCGGGCGCGATTTGCGTCAACAATTCGGCAATGATCCGCCGATCGACAGGGTCGTCGTCAACGATCAAAAAGCGATAGCCAGACATTCCGATGTCACCTTGGTGTAACTCGACACCCCTCCAATACAACATTAACTTTAACAAATGGTTAAAGCTGGACCACGGGCCGCGTTTACGGTTCGTTAACGTTTCTGGTAGTATAATGGAAGTTGACTTATTTTGATCGCCTAATTTAACGAGGAGTTCGGATGCGGACCGGATCCGACAAAGCCGCCCCGGAGCCGCGGCCAGGTTCCCGGCCGAGCCTGGCGGTCGAGGATAGTTTTGCCCGTGTGGTGGAAGCATCGCCGAGCGCGTTGATACTGGCCGGACAGTCCGGTCACATCGAAATGGTCAACCGGCAGACCGAGCGCATGTTTGGACATGACCGCTCGGAACTGCTTGGTGAACCACTGGAAATGCTCTTGCCTCAGCGCTTCCGCCAACGGCATGTCGAATTGCGACATGGTTTCTTAAATGATATGTCCACGCGAACGATGGGCGAGGGGCGAGACTTGTTCGGGTTACGCAAGGATGACACTGAGTTTCCCTTGGAGATCGGACTCAATCCAATCACTATCGATGGCGAGCCGATGGTGCTCGCCGCCATCATCGATATCACCGCACGGCGCAAAATCGAGCTGGGGAAGGAGCAGCAGCGGCAGGAACTGGCACGGTCCAACGCCGATCTCGAGGAATTCGCCTATGCCGCGTCGCACGATCTGAAGGCACCGCTTCGCGCGATTGCACATCTGGTGCAATGGATCGGCGAAGATATCGCGCCGACTGCCAGCCCGGAGACGCTCGAAAATCTTAAGCTGCTGCAGGGGCGAGCGGCACGGCTGCAAATGTTGCTGGATGGCCTGCTGGCCTATTCCCACGTCGGTTACACTCACCCTTCGATCGAGGAGGTGGATATTGCCACGATGGTGCGCGAGGTCGCCGAGATGCTCGCGCCACCGCCCGGCTTCGTCATCGCATGCGAGGGGACGATGGCGACAATCTATACGCACCGCGTGTCAATCCAAGTCGTGTTGCAGAATCTGATCGGCAATGCGCTGAAACACCACGATCGTAACGAAGGCCGGGTCACCGTCAGCGTGCGGCAGATCGATAGCGCGACGCAATTTTGTATCACCGATGACGGCCCTGGGATCGAACCTCGCTTCCACGACCGCATCTTCACGATATTTCAGACATTGGCAAGTCGTGATGATGTCGAGTCGAGTGGCATTGGGCTGGCGATCGTCAGGAAGAAGGTGCTGGCCCATGGCGGCCGGATCTGGATAGAAAGCGCCCCGCCGGCGCGCGGTTCGACATTTGCCTTCACCTGGAAGGGGGCAGTGAAATGACAGCCAGCATGGTTACCATCCTACTGGTTGACGATGACAAAGTCGATGCGATGGCGGTCAAGCGCTCATTCCGGGAGCTCAAGATCGGCAATCCCGTCATCGAAGCGCATAATGGCATCGAGGCCCTGCAACATCTGCGCGGCGAGAACGGTTATGAGAAGGTGTCGGAGCCGCTGCTGATCTTGCTGGATTTGAATATGCCGCGCATGGGTGGCATCGAGTTTCTTGAGGAGTTGCGCCGTGACCCTGTGCTGCACAGCACCCTGGTCTTCGTGATGACCACGTCCGCCGCGGAAGAGGACCGGCGATTGGCCTATCAAAAGAATGTCGCTGGATACGTGCTGAAGAACCGTTTGGGACAGAGCTTTCTTGAGGCGATCGGCATGCTTGAACACTACTGGCGAGTCATCGAGTTCTCTAAATGACCTGCTCGCTTATTTCGCTATCCCACCTGCCATCACGATTTTGTCGGGCGGCGGAGGCACCTCGTCTTCACGCCGGTGTTGGTGCTGTCCGCCTCCTATTGTTTCAGACACTAAAGAGCCGTGCCAACTCAATCGGCGTTCACGGCCGAAAGCAGATTGCGACCATCGGCCAGTTTGTCACGAAGTGCTTCACGAGCGACACCTCACGCGGGATGGGCCGAGGTGCGTCCGGATTTGCTGCCCCACCGGACAAAATGAGAGCAGCCTCGAATTGCTCGGGCGTCACGCTGGCGAGGCCATGATCGACCGCCGACTTGTCCCCCCTTCTCATGGCCAATTACACCTTGGAACTGTCCACCTGGCGGTGCGATAACCAACTCCTTAGCCGACGCCATCCTCAGCGCCTTCGTCGGTTCAATTCAGACCTGCTCAAACTGTCGGTCGCGAGGCGACTTTAAGATTCGGCATCTCTGGTATCTTATCACCTCCTTGACGGCCAATCCCATCAACGACACCAATTGAGCGTATTAGCGAGACGATGAGGCCGTGGCGGTCGCTTGAGGCCGTGCCGCCGAGCCGACACATTCTCATTTCTGATCACCCGGCCGCACCTTGACTACGCATTCGTTTCGGCGAACGCCTGGGCTTTGGTGTTCTGCCGAGAGCAAACCCCGTGGCAGAGCGACTTCCTGGTTCGGTCTTCAGTGCCACCGTAACAGCCATCAGAAATTGCCTGACGACCCGAGGACGTGACGAGGGGGCCGCGATCCGTCGCGGGGGACACCGATTGATGGCTTGTTTGCAGAAAGAGCAGATCACTGTGACATCGGCCGACCCTGCTGCGCTTCGGGCGAATGCCGAATCGGGTTGAAAAAGTCGTCAGCAGAGCCGACGTAATCATCATTTTCGGGCCCTCGGCCCTTGACCAAGTCCCCTTGCGACACTTCTTCATCGTCTCGGCGTCGTGCGAGACGACAACACGGACCGGATTAACCAAATCCGAGGTAGCGGTTTCAGACGGACCCTCTACAATGCTCGTGCGGCGGCGCCGGCCGCCCTAGGAGGTTTGCGACTTTCCGCCATCCCAATCTACAGTGTCACGCCCCTATTCCGACTACCCGCATTCCGAGCAGCCGCATTCCCGGAAAGTTGTGCCTCAAATAGACCGCAGAATAACCGCCTGCGTTAAAGCATCCTGGAGGACACGAATGGACGACATTGGGCAATATCACAATTCTTCACGCGCTAATGATCTGTCTAATCGGTTTCGTGAAGTGCGCGCGGCGACGGAAGCGCTGGCCGCCAATCTCACGGAGGAGGATCAATGCGTCCAATCAATGCCTGATGCCAGCCCAGTAAAATGGCATCGAGCCCATGTAACCTGGTTTTTCGAGCAGTTCGTCCTGGTGCCACATGTGCCTCACTATCGCGCGTTCGATCCGGCGTTCAGCTTTTTGTTCAACTCCTACTATGAGGCCGTGGGTCCGCGTCATCCCCGCCCCTCCCGCGGCTTATTGACCCGGCCGCCGGCCCACGAGGTTACGCGTTACCGTCGGCATGTCGACGCCTCAATAGCTGCCGCGATCCCGAAACTGCCGCCGGAGATAGGCGCGATCATCGAACTTGGGCTGCATCACGAACAACAACACCAGGAGTTGTTGGTAACCGACATACTACACGCCTTCGCCGCTAACCCGCTCTGTCCGCCCATAACGGTGGATTGGCAGGAATGGTCCGGCCACCCTGGAGAGACCACCTTTATCGAATGCTCTGCCGGCCTGCGATCGATCGGGTTTGAGGCGATCGGGTTTTGTTTCGACAATGAGACCCCGCGGCATCAGGTCTATCTCGAACCCTTCGCCATTGCGTCCCGTTTGGTGCGCAACAACGAATGGCTTGAGTTCATCGAGGACGATGGGTACCAGACGCCATCACTGTGGATGTCGGATGGCTGGGCGGCCGCGCAGGAGGCCGGGTGGGTGGCACCGTTGCATTGGCGTGCCGTCGACGGCTCATGGTTTCAGGCGGGACCCGGCGGCCTCGCAGCACTGATCCCGGACGCACCCGTGCGACACGTAAACTGGTACGAGGCAGACGCCTTCGCTCGCTGGAGCAACGCGCGCCTGCCCACCGAAGTCGAGTGGGAGGTCGCCAGCGGAAGTACATCCGTAGCCGAAATGACTGGCCACGTTTGGCAGTGGACCGAAAGCGCGTATAGGCCCTATCCGGGCTACCGCGCCGCGCCAGGGGCGATCGGCGAGTACAATGGAAAGTTCATGATCAACCAGATGGTCTTGCGTGGCGGATCCCTGGCCACGCCGCCAGGACAAATCCGCCCAACTTACCGCAATTTCTTTCACCCCGACAAGCGATGGCAGTTTAGCGGCCTTCGTCTGGCAAAAGACTTATAAAATCGGAGGCTGACGTGCCAAACGACACTGGATTTGTCCCGCTGCAGACGCGGGCGGACATCGCTGCGATCGCCCTGGCCGGGCTGTCGGCAACTCCCAAAACCCTGCCAGCCATGTTGTTCTATGACGATGAGGGCTGCCGCTTGTTCTACGAGATCACTCGCCTGCCAGAGTATTATCTGACAAGAACAGAGACCTCGCTGCTGCGTTCGATCGCCGCCGCCGTGGTGCCGAACGAGTTCAAGGACGCCGTCTTGATCGAATTTGGTGGCAGTGATGAAACCAAAGCTCGGATTTTATTCGACCGTCCCGAAAATCCATTTAGCACCTACGTGTCGATCGATGTCGCGGCGCCGGCATTACACGCCATGCAGTCACGTTTGGCACGGACGCACCCTAACCTGACCGTCGTACCGGTTGTCGCGGACTTTATGCAGCCGCTGCTTTTACCGCCGCTTGGTTTGCCGCGTATGGGGTTCTTTCCCGGCTCGACCATTGGCAATCTTGACCCATCGGCAGCTACCACATTCCTCGCCTCGGCGCGAGGATCACTCGGCGCCAACTCTTGGTTCCTGCTCGGGGCCGACCTGCGCAAAAGCCCGAAAGTGCTGCTCCCTGCCTACAATGATGCCTCTGGGGTGACCGCTGCTTTCAACCTTAATTTGCTGCGGCGACTGAATCGGGAGGCTGGCGCAGACTTCGATCTCAACACTTTCCGACACGAGGCGGCGTGGAACGATATCGACAGTCGCATCGAGATGCACCTCATCTCAATGCGCAATCAAACGGTGAACATCAGTGGCCGGTGCATCGAGTTCAGGGAAGGGGAGTCAATCCACACTGAGAATAGTTACAAACACACCCCAGAAAAGCTGATGTCTATAGGTCGCGAAGCGGGGTGGGAAACCTGGAAAGTGTGGAAGGATCACGCCGGATTGTTCGGTGTGATCCTTCTCCACGCACAATAGAGTGTATACAGCTGAAGCAGATTAAGCCGCCATCTTTGTTTGATCTCCCATCAGGAACGCGCGAAGCTGCAATCGCGCGCGATGAACACGGCTTTTCAGGGTGCCGATCGCACAACCGGTTTGTACCGCCGCATCTTCATAAGATTTCTCCTGCAGCACGATCATGAACAAAGCTTCACGCTGATCAGGGGGTAAACGCTCCAGCGCCCATCCAAGCTCGCGCAACGCCGTGCGGTCCTCATGAGCCGCAGCCACGGCAACTTCCGGCATATTCTCCATATCCGTAAACTCGCGCTTACTACGCACGCTACTGATGAAATGGTTGATCATGATTCGGTGAACCCAGGCGGAAAAGTTGGTTCCCGGGATAAAGCAATCCTGTGCGACAAGCGCCTTGGTCGCGACATCTTGGGTCAGATCGTCGGCGGCGGCTCGGTTTCTCGTTAATGCTAAGGCCCACACACGCATTTTCGGCATAAAGGAAATAAGTTGATCGTGAAATTCCTGCGGCATTTTGACGAAGCCTCCTGGACCATTCAATCGCGGCTGGTGTTTGACACCTGTGGAGCAAAGCAAGCTCGTGCAAGGCTCCTGACATGACGGTGATGAATAGGTTGCATTGCACTTTACGCAATCCAAAACAATACCGATATAGATACAGTCATTGGTGGCGAACACGACGACGTTTCTTGTCGCCTGGCGGCCGGTGTTGCATTTCTCCGACCACGCTTTATTGAGCGGGAGATCAAGGTGCGCTTTGCCTTATCAGCCGTGGCAGCGGTGTCCGGGCTATTTCTCCTGGCACTCGCATTCTATGGCCAACCTGCGGTCTATCTACGAGAAGCACGGGATCAGTGGGACGAATTGATGGATCGTCCTGTCGCTCACGCGCCCGCGGTTCCAAACAGCAACTCAGAAGAACGTGCCGCGCAAACCCTGCATGACGCCGCACCGCTCAGTGAAGCACTCGCTGAAAGACAAGGAACGGCGCAACTCCAGGGGCCCGAGGTGGCACTCTCGGCGCCGTCGGAGCCCGCTTCGGGCCCGCGGGCCACCTCGCCATCGCCGGGAGAAGTAGTGCCCCTGCCGGCCGGATCAGCGCCTCCGGTTGCCTCCGCGTCGCCCCCGCCTCAACCGGAAACGTCCCAACTTACACCGCCCGCCTCGGGGGTTGGCGTAGAGCGAGCGCCCACACAACCCGCGATTAGATTCCCTCCGCAGGACGAAGCTGGCATCGAAGCTGCGACGGCCCCACCTGAACCAGCCGAACAAAACGCGCTTAAGCCTGGCCGCGCCGGGTCCGAGCAAACAAAATCCCAGCAATCCCAGCCCGAGCCAGAGAAGCCCAGGTCCGAGCCGGCCAGTTTGGAGGCCGGCAAATCCCAGCAGGCCAAAGCTCAGCAAGCGAGGCCCGAACCGCCTAAGCCCGAAGCAGTCAGACGCGAGCAGGCAAAATCTGAACCGCCGAAGCCCGAGCAGCCGAAGTCAGAGCCGCCGAAATCTGAGCCGAAGCCCACGGTGGCAAATAAGACACTGTTGGCTCAAAAAGGAACGACGGTATCGCCGCCCCTGCCACCGCAGCCACCAGTGCAGCCGCCGCCCTTACAGCAGCCGCCCTTACAGCAGCCGCCCCCTTCGCAGCCGCCTCTGCAACTGCAAGCGCTGTCACGGCAGCCGCCGCTGTCACCACCGCCACAACAGTCAACAATCCGCCAGGATGGCGACGACACCCAGTCGGTCCTTGCTCGGCTCCGGCAACTCTCGCCTCCGACGGCGACGGCGCCACAGGCTGACACCTCGGACGCGAAATCGCGGCAAACGCCCTCCTCACCGTTACCTCGACTGAACTCAGCCCGAGTAGCTCTGGCAAGCGGTCAAATCGAGGACGCGCGTCGACTGTTACAGCAGGTGCAACTGCAACTTGTGTTCGGACCGATCGATGGGCAGGTCGAAGCTCCGCAGGCGGCCAGTAGGGGCGCGATAGATGTCGCTCGCGCCTTGGACGCGTTGAGTGCGAATGACGTATCGCTAAGCCGCCGGTACATCGACGTTGCCGTGGGTGACCTGTCTGGGAATCCAACGAACCCGCCGATCCAGCAATCGGACAGGCGCGTATCCGGTTACGCCCCCGCGTATCCGCCCCGGTAGCCGATTTGGCGCCCGTAAGCGACGACGCAACACTTGACGCCGCCGTTACGTAAACGGGCGCGTTTGAAATCGCCGATTTCTGTCACTAAGGGCTGGCATGCAACTTGCTTGATCAGCCAAAGATCATGTGTCCGCTGATCATAAATCTCGAGATTGCTTCTCGGGGGTCCTTTCGGACCTAGCAGTGACCGGTTGCCACTCGCGCTCAGGAAAGTTATCCACCCTACTCATCTCTCGCTGCACATCCGATAAGGGCCTTAAACATGAATAAAGCAATCCCAGCGGTCGCTGAGCGCAAGGAGATTGGTCAGACGATCCGGCAACATCGAGCAACCTACGCGGCCGGGATTGTTTTGGTGAGTGCGTTCACGCTGGCATCTTGCTCGCCGGTTCCAACGCTACCGCCCGCGCCCTTGGTGCCTGGGCCGATGACAGTTTCGCCGACCGCTTTGCCCGCCTATCGCATCCAGGTTGGAGATGTGCTCGAAGTTCGGCTGCTGCTCAATCCAGAATTGAATGAAGAAGTCACAGTTCGTCCCGACGGCCACATTTCCACCACCGCGGTGCCAGATATGCTTGCTTACGGGCGGTCACCGGCGGATCTGGCGGATTCGTTACGGACCGTCTATGCACACGATCTGCAGAATCCGCGTGTCTCGGTCGTGGTCAAGTCGTTCGCGCCAACGCGGGTTTATGTGGCAGGTGAGGTAACGACGCCGGGTGAGTTCATCACCGTCGGGCCGACCCTGACGCTATCACAGGCGATCGCGCGAGCGGGCGGCACCAAGCTGAGCAGCGACGATAGCTCGGTGTTCGTCATTCGCCGCGGATTGGGTGACAAGCCGGAGTTTTTGTCCCTCAAATGGAAAGCGGTGCGCCAAGGAATTGATCCGAATGCCGATATTCGCCTAGCACCATACGACGTGGTCTACGTGCCGAAGTTGGGCATCGCCGAGGTCTATCAGTTCTACAATCAGTACATCCAGCAATTCGCCAACCCCAGTTTTGGGTTTAACTACATCGTCGCTCCGGTGACCGGCGGCGGCAACACGCTCGTGACCACGCCGGCCGCCACGACGACGCGCTGATACTGATGTGGCTGTGGCGCCGCGGGCACCGGCGCCGCTTCGCCTCTGCCTGCGGATCTCGGATTCCTGGATGCCGACGCGCGATTGCCATGCCAGAGCAAAGGAGCAGTCGGCATGACTTTTGCGGTTATTGAAGGTGTTCGCTCCACCACCACTGGCCGAGGCGAGGAAACCTGGGTGCCACCAGCACAGACTTACGCCGGCCTCGATAAAGCCGATCGGCTGGTGCTGTTGGATTGGCTGGACGACGCCGGTGCGCGGGGCATTGATGCCGCCATGGATCTTTCGGTCCGGCCGTGGGGCGTCGCGGGCGCGGGTGCGATCGTCGGCGTTTTCGAGGCCGGTAGGGAAAAAGCCTCCTGGCTGCTGTTACGCCACTGGGCCGGATGGACGCTCGCCCGCTGCGCTGACGGTTTTGTATCGGATCCAATGATGTCGTTACCGGCCATACTGGCCCTGATCGACGCCGATCGGACGCTAGTGAATTAGACGCCGACTTCCGTCACCACCAGGCGAAACCTCTATACGTGGACAGCCTGAGCCCGGCGCACGACGGGCGACTCCGCCAGGCCGCGTTTCAGCACGATGCCATGGCGGCGCAGCATGCGATACAGCGTCACCCGGGAAACACCCAGCGCGTCGGCGGTCGAGGTAACGTTTTCGTTCATCCGCTCCAACGTCAACAGCAGGGCGGCGCGCTCCTCTGCTGACCCGGGTTTGGCTGCCGGCGGCGGGTTGGGAGGGAAGGCGGGCTGCTCTTCCAGTCCGATCAGCGTCGCCTCCTCGATCAACGGGCCATCGCCAACCACCACGGCGCGTCGTACCACGGACATGAGTTCCCGCACGTTGCCGGGCCAGCGATAGCGGCGCAGAGCGGACATCGCCTCGGCGGTGATTCCTTCCACCTCACGATTGAAATCGCGCTGTGCAAGGCGAAGGAAGTGATACACGAGGGGCACAATATCCTCCGGCCGCTCTCGCAACGGTGGCACCGGCAGAGTCAGGTACATTCAGCCGGTAAAACAGGTCCTCGCGGAACCGCCCCTCGGTGATGGCTTGACCAAGGCGCACATTAGTGGCCGAGACAATCCGCATATCGAGGCCTACCGTTTCACGACCGCCGACGCGACGGATTTGCCCTTCCTGTAGGAATCGTAACAAATGGCCCTGGAGATCGATCGACATGTCGCCGATTTCGTCCAGGAACAGCGTTCCGCCATTGGCGTATTCAATCTGGCCGATTCTGCGCGATGCCGCGCCAGTGAACGCGCCCTTCTCGTAGCCAAACAGCTCTGACGCAACCAGGCCGGCCGGGATCGCCGCACAATTTACCGGGACGAACGGCCCATGCGCTCGACGCGATCCGTTGTGGATGGCCCGCGCCACCAATTCCTTGCCCGTACCGCTTTCCCCGGTGATCAACACGGGCTCATCGGTTTGTTCGAACCGGCGCACCAGCGACGTAACTCGCCGCATCGCCGGACTGTCGCCGACGATGGCGGGCGATTCGGAACGCAACCCTTTCAATGGTTCGAGCGTCTCGTAGAGGCGGCTCAGCAAGGTCGGGTCTTCCGCGGCCCGCTCGAGCAGCAGGCGCGCCAGTCGCTGCGCCGGCAGGCGTGCCAGGTCGTCAACACTGACCCGCGTGCCCGAGGTGCCCTCCACACAGGACGCGAAGCGTGTTTCCGCTGACTGCGGCCGGCTTTCAGACATCGTGAACTGGTTCCCACGGGGAAAGTAAGCGAAACCTGTTTTTGCTACGTGACGTGTTATCGCAAACCTTCCGCACGCGGGATCACGAGCGCGTGGCAAACTACCATCAGAAATGGAGCGTGACAATGTCGCCATCATTGAAGATGAACCGACAAGTCACTTCACGCGTCAACCACACCTGAACGGCGTGACGGCTATGTCGTTGTTGAAACCGAATCATATCAGGACAGTCTATAGAGATTGTTTCGACATCGCCCGTTTTTTAGACTAATGTTGCTGATTTGCCTCGGTAGCTTCTCCGCATTTATTGCCCACACCAAACCGCCCGGCCCATAATGTTGCGCATTAGACACATCAGCGCTGTTTTGCTGCTGCGCTCCTGGTAATGACGCGCGTGGTCGTGAGGCGGCGGCCTCAACGAGGATTCGCGACGCTACGCGAGACCGTCGGCTATTGCCGCCGAGTACGCTAGCTGCCCGCAGCCGCGGCTATGCACATTCAAAATCATCATGCCGAAGAAGCGCCGCGCCGGGTCTACGGGGCGTTCGTCCTCCCGCGGAGGACGTGTGCGAACCGCCAACTGTAATTCGACGGCGGAAAACTGTACTAATGCTTGGAGCCGCCTAGACGCGATCGCGAGACGGCGCACCATGAATGTTCCATTTAAGCCAATGCCAACATCACAACGCCCGCACAGATCAGCGCCAAAGCGCTGAGGTGCAGCGCTCCCAACGGTTCGGCAAAGCCGAAATGTCCAATCAGCGCTGCTGCGACATAAGAAAATGCAGTGCATGGCAGAGCGACCGACATTGGGATCCGTCGCAGCGCTATGATGTAAAGCAGCGCCGATCCGCCATACAGGCAAAGCCCAAGCACCGTGAAGGGATGCACCAGTTGCGCTAGAAAATCGGACCCGCCAGCCCCGGCTTTCAGCAACGTCTGCCCACCCATGCTGATGAAGATCGCCGCCGCGAGCACTATCCAGTAGACGGTCATACCGGGTCCGAGTTGCGGACGATACAGCGCACCGTTCCCTGCGGTTTGCCGTTGGCGGACAGAAAGGTACGCCCGACATACTCACCAAGCACGCCTAAAATCATTGACTGCACGCCGGACACCAACAGCAACACAACCATCGTCGAGGCCCATCCCGATGGCGTCTCATGAACGAACAGTGCCTCCGCGATCGTGCCGACGGCGCCGATCGAGCCCAGAACAGACATCCCCAAACCGGCGAATATCGCCAACCGAAGCGGTGCAAGCGAGAAACTGGTCGCGAGGTTCAGCCAAAGCCGCACCAGCCGGACTAGGTTGTAGTTCGAGCGTCCCTCCGTCCGAGGCAGATGGCGAACCTCGATACTGTCGATGCGCTGGGTCACCTGCGTGATCAGGCCGTCGACATATGGATAGGGACCACCGTAACGCGTCACCGCCCGCACGACCATCGCCGACATGCACCGGAACGAGGAAAGGTAGAGTCCCTTCGGTTTGTCCAGCAAACGGTCGGCCACACGGTTGGCGAAGCCGCTGCCAAGGTTTCGCCAGCCCGTATGCTGCTTAACCGCATATCGGGTATAGACCACATCCCAACCACCGTTACGGGCATGATCATATAGTTTGATGACTTCCTCGGGGGGATTTTGCAGATCGTCGTCCATCGTGATCACGAAGTCGCCGGTCGCATAACGCAGGCCGGTCATGACGGCGTTGTGCTCGCCATAGTTCCTGGCGTGTTCGATATAGACCAACGGGACTCGCGCTGTGGTTAGCAGGTTCCGGCACACTTCGGCGGAGTTGTCGGGACTGCCATCATTGACCAACACGACCTCCAACCCGCCCTCGGGCTCAAGATCTGAGAGCGCACCAACGAGTTGTGCGATGGTATTGGCACCGCGGTAAACCGGCACGACTATGGACAAACCGGTCCGCGAGGCTCCTCTGGTCGCGACTTGCTCAACCGGACGAAGGGGGCGGGAGATTATCCCGACCGAGGTAAGCGGTTCGTTCATGGCTTCCCCGCTATTGCCAGCACCGACCCCCCGGCGGGAAACCTGAAGTCAAGGTGGCGTTCGATCCTCGTCATGCCATGTAAGGTAACATCGAGCCATGGCGGAAACGAGGCGACATCCGACACAGCCTCGCCACGCGCAAGGATTTTTCGCTGCACCATCATCAGCGGCAGCAACAGGCTGTTCCAGTAGCGCGCACACACCCGATCGAAGCCTGCCTGACGCAGCAACATGGCAATCTCAGGGGCGGTGAACCGCCTCGTATTGTGGACGTGACGATCGTGCGCGGACAGCAGCCATTGATAAGCGGGCACGTTCATCACCAGAAGGCCGCCAGGCCGCAATACGCGCTTGAGTTCGCTGAGGGCAATTGGGGGGTTCACCGCCGCGTGACACAAGACGTCGGCGGAAACGACCGCCTCGAAGGTGTTGTCAGCAAACGGGAGAGCATTGATGCTGCCCCTCGCGATCCAGGCTCCGGATTTGTTTCTGGCTCGAGAGGCGGCATTGTCATCCCACTCAACGCCGAAGCGGGACAGATCGGGGCGTCGCCAACGCAAGATCGCGAGAAAGCCGCCTGTGCCACAACCGGCATCCAGGATGCTGCCGCGGGTATTGCTAAGGCCGTCGCAAAGCCGAGTGTGGAGAGCGCGATACCACCACATACGGTCCTCGGCGGCATCCATCAGCGCATATTCTCTGCGTTCCATGGACTAGGCGCGACCTGCAGGCATTCTAATTGTCATTGCCGCAGGAATACTCTCGGTCACCGGAAGGCGGCTCCAGCTCTATACCCCACATCCTTCATCTCTCAGCAACTCAACCACGGCTTCGTGGGGCACATCCGCGCTCGTGAATGCCTGGCCGATCCCGTGTGCCAATACGAAATGCAGCGCGCCGTCGCGCATTTTCTTGTCGCGGCGCATGTGGCCGACCAGCGTCGCCGCAGAGAAGCGGCGATTCAGCATCGCGAGATCGGCGGGCAACCCGATCGAAGCGATATGGGCGATCACCCTCTCGGCGTCCGCAGGCGGGCAGAAACCCAACCGAGCGGACAACTTAAAGGCGAGGCCGAGGCCGATGGCGACGCCTTCGCCATGCAGCAAGTCGCCATCATAGCCATATTCCGCCTCCAGGGCATGGCCAAACGTGTGCCCCAAATTCAGTAGCGCGCGTCCGTCGTTTGGCTTTTCTTCGCGCTCGTCGTCGCCGACCACCGCAGCTTTGAAGGCGCAGGCTCGCTTGATCGCCTCGGCCTGCGATTCGCGGTCACCGGACGCCACGCCTTGGCCGTGGCACTCGCACCAGGCAAAGAAGGCGGCGTCTCCGATCAGGCCGGCTTTGGCGACCTCAGCGTAGCCTGCTCTGAGTTCGCGAGGCGGCAGGGTTCCCAGCGTGCCCGTGTCGGCCAGGACCATGCGCGGCTGGTAGAACGCACCTACAAGGTTCTTGCCGCGCCTGGTGTTGACCCCGGTCTTACCGCCGACCGAAGAATCCACCTGCGACAGCAGCGTGGTAGGGACCTGAACGAACGGCATTCCACGCAGTGTCGTCGCCGCGGCGAATCCCGCGAGATCACCGACCACCCCGCCGCCCAGCGCGATAACCGCCGTGCGCCGCTCCACGCGCGCTTCGAGTAATTGATCAACCACGTCGGCATAAGTGTCCATATTCTTGCAAGCCTCGCCGCCCCTGACGACAATCGCAGCCGCCTCGATAGCCGTCTCCGCCAGGCCGCTCAGTAGGGTGTGCAGATGCAGGCCGGCCACGGATTGATCGGTGATGATCACGGCACGCTTTTGCGGCAATTTCGGCGCCAGCAGGGCCCCGGCACGCTCCAGAAGGTTGTCGCCTATCACGACGTCATAGCTGGTGGTCGGCAGGACGACCTGGAGGCGGCGGGCCGGTTTCCACTCCAGCAGCGCGTTCAGGACGCTGGTTGTCGTATGGTCAGGTGGTTCGTCGCCGCAATCGACGATCACATCAGCCTCGGCATAGACAGGGTAACGGACCTCCATAAGTTGGCGCAGCGTCTCCTCGCGATCGCGTCCGTACAGTAGCGGGCGGTTGTCCCGAGTCGCAACGCGGCGGACCAGCGTCGGCAAGGTGCAGCGAAGCCAAACGGTTACGGCCTCGGTCCTCGCCGCGTCTCGGGTCTGCTCGTCCATAAAGGCGCCGCCACCAAAGGCCAACACCATCGGGTCGCCGGCCAGCAGCCGGCGGATCACGCGGCGTTCACCGTCTCGGAAGGCAGCCTCGCCGTATCGCGCGAACAGTTCTGGAATGGTACAGCCGGCCGCCAACTCGATCTCCTGATCGGCATCACGAAACGGCAGGCCGACCCGCGCGGCCAGCCTGCGGCCGATCGAGGTTTTGCCGGCCCCCATCAAGCCGACAAGCACGACGCTGCGACCGGCGATGGCGTCGGGAACCGAAATCGTCTCCCGTAGAGTATGGTTGCGTGTCATAACGCCGAACGCTAGCACACCGGCCCCTGAACAGGCGATCGCACGCGTTTCAAATTGCCTCCCATGCTTGGGTGGCCACTGTCGGGGCGCCAGGATTGAGCGTTGAGGAAAACGGGTTTCAGGAGCCTCGATGATACGCATCTTCTTCTTTGTGGTGCTGGCCGGCCTGATCGCCCTCGCGGGCGGCGTGCTGATGCTGGGCGTCTTCCCGCCGAAGCCACACCCGCAGGCAGTCGAGAAGGTCGTTCCGAATGACAAGTTCGGTCCGCACCAATAGTCGTTCTGCGATCAAATGGACTCGAAGGTCGACGCGTTCCTGGAGATGCTGACGATCGAGCGGGGCGCCGCTCGGAACACGATTGAAGCGTATGCCAGCGACCTCAGCGATTTTGCCGAATTTGCCGCCAGACGCGGCCATAACCCCGCCGAGGCCGACGCCGACACTTGTCAGCACTATATGGCCTCGCTGCACGCCAGCGGTTTGTCGGCGCGCACCGCCGCTCGGCGGCTGTCGGCGCTGCGCCAGTTCCACCTGTTTCTGCTGAAGGAGGGAATGCGGACGGACGACCCGACAAGCCAGCTGGATATGCCTCGGCTGCCAAAGCCATTGCCAAAATTTTTGTCGGAACAGGAAGTCGATGCACTGCTGGACGCGGCGGTTCGCAAGCCCGGGCGGCCGGGCGCGCTGGCCCGGGCAGGGATGGAGCTGCTTTACGCCACTGGGATGCGGATCTCAGAGCTGCTGTCACTGCCCCGCTCGGCGTTGGGCGCCAAGGCCGACGTCATGATCATCCGAGGAAAGGGCAGCAAGGAGCGGCTGGTGCCGCTTTCCCACGCTGCGAGAGAGGCAGCGACCACGTTACTGGCAGTCACTGAGGCGAACAGCCTGTGGCTGTTTCCAGGCCGCGACCCGAAGCGACCGCTGACGCGACAAGCGTTTTTCCTGCTGCTGAAGCAGGTCGCGCTGGCGGCCGGCCTCGACCCTGAGCGTGTCTCCCCCCACGTTCTAAGACACTCCTTTGCCTCTCATATGCTTGCGCGTGGAGCGGATTTGCGCAGCCTGCAGGTGCTGCTAGGCCACGCGGATATCGCGACGGTGCAGATCTACACGCATATCCAGGTCGAGCGGCTGCGGAAACTGGTGGAGGATCATCATCCGCTCTCGGAAGCGTGGTCGGGGCGTACTGACCGCTCACGTTGACAAATCACCAGGCAATATATCCAAAGCCTACAAGTAGAAGTCGGGTCGCCCGGCAACCGAGGCGGCTGTCGCATAGTTAATCAACAATGCCTGATTACATCCCACCCCATTGACCGCTCACCCGAACCGACCGGGAGCCGCGAGCGAATCGCCAGCCGCCACCCGTGACGAACTCGAGGCGCGGCTGCGCCAGCAGGCTTTGCTCGCCGAGTTCGGCCGGCGGGCGTTAGGCGATGTCACGTTCGCTGACCTTCTGGCAGAGGCCACCCGGATGACTGCGCTCGGCATGGGCGTGCAATTCTGCAAGGTGCTGGAGTACCTTCCTGACGAGAACCAATTCTTGGTCCGAGCGGGGGTGGGCTGGCATGAGGGTGTCGTTGGTCATGCCAGGCTCGGGGCTGAGTTGAGCTCCCCGGCCGGATATGCCCTGCACACTGGCAAGCCCGTAATCTCCAATCGTCTACAAGATGAGGACCGCTTTAAAACGCCCGAATTGCTTTTGGAACATGGGGTCCGCCGCGCCCTCAACGTGATTCTGCTCGGCGATAGTCATCCATTTGGCGTGCTCGAAGTCGACAGCGAGGCGCCGGGCGCCTTCACGGAGCACGACATCGACTTCCTGCAGGCGGTCGCAAATCTGGTTGGTCTGGCGCTCGATCGCCGACGGGCGGAAGAAGCGCTCCGGCAGATTAACGAAACGCTCGAGCAGCGCGTCGAAGCTGAGGTCGCGGAACGCCGTCAGGCCGAGGATGCATTACGGCAAGCGCAGAAAATGGAGGCAGTCGGCCAACTTACCGGCGGCGTCGCTCATGACTTCAACAACCTGCTGCTGGTTATCATGGGCAATCTCGAGTTGCTCGGCCGCGCGGTCGACGGGGACGATCGCCTTTCTCGGCTGGTTGCGACTGCACACAAAGGCGCGACACGAGGTGCGCAGCTGACGAGCCAGCTTCTAGCCTTCGCTCGCCGGCAGACGTTGCGGCCGGAGACGCGCCTGATCAACGAGATGATCCGGGAATTCGACGTGCTCACCACCCGCATGCTGGGCGAGTCCATTGCGGTTGAGTTCGTCTTGGATGCGGCGGCAGGTGCGTGCGAGGTCGACCCGGCGCAATTCGGCTCCGCGGTGCTCAATCTCGTTGTGAATGCTCGCGACGCCATGCCGGACGGGGGGACATTGACCGTCCGCAGCGGGAATCTGGCGCTTGATGCCCGTTTCGCGGCGCGTCATGCGGATGCCAGACCAGGAAATTATGTCGTGGTCGAGGTCGCGGACACCGGCGCGGGCATGCCGCCCGAGGTCGTTGAGCGGGCCACCGAACCGTTTTTCACCACGAAGGAAACAGGCAAGGGAACCGGCCTTGGCCTCAGTCAGGTCTACGGCTTTGTTCGTCAGTCCGGAGGCTTTCTGGCGATAGAAAGTGCCCCCGGCTCGGGAACCAAAATTGGCATTCACCTGCCGGAAGTCGTGGCTGGATCCGCAACGCCGGACGCCTCGTATGTCTCGCGGATCGGGTCGGGTGTAATCCTGGTTGTCGAGGATGATGCCGATGTGCGCGAGCTCGTCGCAATGCAATTGGAAGATCTCGGCTACTTGTCGATCATTGCCGGTTCAGGGCCGGAGGCCTTGGCCATCCTCGCGGCGCCTGATCCGCCTTCGATCGATTTACTGCTCACTGACGTCGTGATGCCGGGCGGGATGAATGGGGTCGAACTTGTCCGTGAGGCGCGACGGCTATGCCCGGAGCTCAAGGCGTTGCTGACCTCGGGCTATACGGCCGGGCATGTTAAGGGAGGATTGGAGGTTGAGGCGACCGATTTGGCCCTGCTATCTAAGCCATACCAGCAAGCCGATCTTGCTCGTGCCATACGGGAAGCGCTAGGCCGCACCTGACTAATTTGTCGGCTTCGCCACCGCGACCCTCCGAGAGCCAGCAGAGCAGAACTAGCATCGCGACAGAAACTAGGGATTCGGGACTTCGATTTCCGTACTCGAATGCGCCGAGCGGATGCGGGTTAATCATTCGATCTAACATCGCTCGAACGCCCGCGCACCGTACGATATTGCAACTCCGAAACTGTCAACCGCTGGACAATCGGCGCGGTGGCTGCGCATAGCACCGCGCCAAACGATCAAATCGGTGTCCGGGAGCCCCGCGCGCAAGACCATGATGTACTTCAGCCGCATGAAGACCACGCTCATCCTGGGCGCCTGCCTGCTTGGGATGCTTCTGGGGGTGCCAAACCTGTTCCCGCCACCGGCCCAGTGGCTCCCATGGCGCAGCGTCCATTTGGGCCTTGACCTGCGCGGCGGTAGCTACCTGCTACTCGAAGTCGACATGAAAGCGGTGCTGAAGGAGCGTCTTGAAAGCCTCGCCGACGGCGCGCGCCAAGCTCTGCGCAATAGCCAGATCTTCTTTCAGACCCTCGAACCGCAACCTGACCAAAACCGTGTCCTGGTGCGCCTGCGCGACGCCAGCAAAACCGATGCCGCGGTTGCCGCGATGAAGCCTTTGATCGGTCAGGATGCGTCCACCGGCCGCCCGGACACGGTGATTGGATCCGATCCTGACGGCACGATAACCTTGACCCTGTCCGCGCCCGCGCTCGCAGCCAGGGCTGCCGGTGCGGTCGATCAATCGATTGAAATTGTTCGCCGCCGTATCGACGAGACCGGAGTGGTCGATCCCCAGATCACCCGCCAGGGCCAAAGCCGCATCGTCGTGCAGCTACCCGGCGTAGGCGACCCCGACCGCATCAAACAGTTGATCGGCAAGACCGCTCACATGACGTTCCGCCTGGTGGACGAGACCGCCAACGCCAACGGCGGTGGCCCGCCGCCGCCCGGTGACGACTTCCTGCAGATGCAGGACCGCCCGGGCGAGAAGATCGCAGTGCGCAAGCGCATCGACGTCGACGGCGCTGACCTGACCGACGCCCGCGCGGGCACCAGTCCCGAAACCGGCGACTGGGTAGTCAACTTTACCTTCAATTCCGTCGGCGCACGACGCTTCGCCGATATCAGCCGGGCCAACGTGAACCACCGGTTCGCGATCGTGCTCGACGACAAGGTGATCTCGGCCCCGGTCATCCGGGAGGCGATCACCGGCGGCCGCGGGCAAATCAGCGGGTCGTTCAACGCGACCTCCGCCAACGACCTCGCGGTGCTGTTGCGCGCGGGTGCTTTGCCGGCACCGCTGACGGTGGTGGAGCAGCGCTCGGTCGGGCCCGAACTCGGGGCAGACAGCATCCGAGCCGGCGCGATCTCATTGGTGGTCGGCTTCCTGTTTGTCATCGCTTTCATGGGAATATTTTATGGGCTGTTCGGCTGGTTCGCGAACCTCGCTTTGGTGATCAATCTGTTGCTGATGCTAGGCATTATGTCGTTGCTACAGGCGACGCTGACGTTGCCCGGGATGGCTGGTATCCTGCTGACCTTGGGTATGGCCGTGGACGCCAACATTTTGATCAACGAGCGAATCCGTGAGGAGCAGAGACTAGGCCGCCCTCCTTTGGCCGCGCTGGAGCACGGGTTTTCGCGGGCCTACAGCACCATCTTCGACAGCAACGCTACCGCCTTCCTGGCGCATGTGATGCTATTCGTGTTCGGCTCCGGACCGGTCAAGGGCTTCGCCGTCACCATAACGGTCGGAATCGCGACGTCGCTGTTCACCGCCTGGATGCTGACCCGGCTTCTGGTCTCCCGCTGGTATATCGCCACCCGCCCGAAGCTGCTGCCGGTCTGAGGGTCTCTGTCCATGTTTGTCAAACCCCGCTTCCGCCTGGTTCCCGACAACACCCGCATTCACTTCATGCGGGGACGGTTTATGGGCCTGATCGTGTCGGCGGTCCTTTCCAGCGCCTCGGTCGTCTTGTTCTTCTATCCTGGCCTGAACCTGGGCATCGATTTCTCGGGTGGCGTGGTCATGGAGGTCCGCACTCAGGGACCGGCCGATTTTTCTCAGATCCGTGCCGCGCTGACGTTCCGAACACGTGCCCGACCAGGGCGTTCAGCGCTTCGGTGATCCGTCCGAGGTGCTGATCCGCCTTGGCGCCCAGCCGAGCGAACAGGCGACCCAGGCCGCGGTGGCGCGGGTTCGGACGGCGCTGGAGAAAGGCGTCCCGGGCGCGAGCATTCAGCGGACTGATGCAGTCGGTGCCAGCGTCTCGGCAGAGTTATTCCGCAACGGTCTGCTTGCTCTCGGGATCAGCTTGCTGATGATCCTCGTTTATATCTGGTTCCGCTTCGAGTGGCAGTTTGCCGTGGGCGCGGTGGTGACGCTGGTGCTGGATGTCACCAAGGCGATCGGCTTCCTGGCACTGACCCGCATCGAGTTCGACCTGGTGATGGTCGCCGCCATCCTGACTGTGCTAGGCTACTCCACCAACGACAAAGTAGTGGTCTACGACCGCGTCCGTGAAAACCTTCGAAAATACAAATCGATGCCGCTGCGGGAGTTGATCGATCTGTCGATCAACGAAACCCTGAACCGAACCCTTGGCACATCGATGACCGTGTTCTTAGCCAGCCTTCCGCTCGCTCTGTTCGGAGGCGAGTCGATATCAGGCTTCGCCTGGGTGATGTTGTTTGGCATCATTGTCGGCACGTCATCGTCGATCTTCATCGCCGCGCCGATCTTGCTGTTCCTGGGGGAGCATCGCCTACGCCGGGAGGCTGCCGCGCCGGTTGTCGCTAAAGCGGCGCCCACCCGATCCGCGACAGCCCCGCCGCGATGACAACACGACGGCGAAGCCTGCTGACCGGGTTCGCGGCCACGTTGGCACTGGCGCCACCGCCTGCCCGGGCAGTCCAATCGATCCCATCGAAGCGGCCTTTGACCATCCTGCTCGGATTTTCGGAAGGAACCCCGGCCGACCGGACAGCACGCAACTTCGTCAGGTATCTGGCACCACATCTGCCCGGGAATCACATAGCACCGACTAACATGCCCGGTGATGCTGGGCGCACGATGCTGGCGGCATTGGGCGATGCGCCCCCGAACGGCATGACGATCGCCTGGGTGACTACGCCGACCCTGCCGGCGCGCATGATCGACCGCGGCGAGCCTTCCCTCGGGAAGCGCATCCGATTACTGGGGCAGGTCGAGCGCGAGCCGATCGCATTCGTCTCTCCAGCGAGAGAGCCCGCGAATTCTATCCAGGACATTATTCAGCGTGCGAGCGACGATGCCGACGCGGTGCCGCTGGGCACACCGCCCGCCGGAAGTCCGCCGCATCTGGCGGCGCTGCGGTTACAGGTGCTGGCGCAGACGCAGTTGAACATCGTCACCTTCCCATCCTCCGAGGCGGCCCGACAAGCGGTGCTGGATGGCAACGTCTCGGCTGCCGCGCTCGGACTGTCGGCCGCGATCGACGACCTGCGCGACGGCCATTTGACCGCGCTAGGCATCGCGGCGCGGCGGCGGTTCGGCCCGCTGCCGGACGCCCCAGTGCTTGACGAGGGCGGCATCCCGCTTTCGGCCTTTATCACCAGGGGGATCGGCGTACCGGTTGGAACGCCGCCGGACGTGGTTGCTTCGCTGGTCGATGCCATCCGCGCGGCGGCACAAGACGGTCCCTTCGCCGAACAGGCAGAGGCAAGCGGATATTACGCGGCGTGGGCGGAGGGCACAGACTGGTTGACGCAGATGCAGGCCGAACAAGCGGCGCTCGCCAAGCTATGGGAGACCAATCCCTGGCTGTCGTCGCCGGGCGGGTGAATACCGCCGCTACACGTGCCCGGCCGTCCGGTTCCCGCCTAGCAAGACGTATCTCTCAGCTTCCGCCCGATCACCTCTAAACCTTAGCGTCACGCCATCGCGGCATCCGAAATGACGAAGCACAGGCTGACAGTCCCATTCCATTCTTCGGCCCGCAAGTGCCCGGCCAAATGTATCGGCGCCCCATCGGCCCGCGCCAACAGGGCATCCGGCAGAGCCCTCTCTTTGGTTCGGAACATCATCGCTTTAAGGCGTGGTCCGCCGCTCTCGCCCTCCACGAACGCTCGGATCGAGCTTGCCTCCCGTCCCACCCGGTCCGCCCGCACGACCTTAGCCCGGTGCAGCACAAGAACAGGTTCCTCGTTACCGGCCCCGAACGGAGCCAGCCGTTCCAAATGCTGCGCAACTTCGACGGTTGCACCGGAAACCGCCAGCGAGCCCTCGATAACCAGATCGGCCGCGCTTGGCAGTATACATGCCGCCGCCAATCGCTCGTCCAGAAACGCGTGAAAGGCCTCCAGTCGGTCGGCTTGCAGCGAAAATCCGGCTGCCATTGGGTGCCCGCCACCGGTCACCAAAAGCCCAAGCTGCCGCGCTGCGATTACCGCTCCCCCGAGGTCGATGCCCGAAACCGAGCGGCCAGAGCCCTTGCCGAGCCCATTGGCAAATCCCACCACGCAGGCCGGGCGGTTGAAGCGCTCTTTGATCCGGCCCGCGACGATCCCGACTACGCCCGGATGCCATCCTTGGCCCGATACCAGCACCGCTGCCCGCCCTGCCCCCACTTGAACCTCGGCGGCCAGCATCGCGGAATCGGTGATGCCAGCCTCGACGTCCTGCCGCATCCGGTTCACCGATTCGAGCTTTTCGGCCAATGCGAGCGCCTCCAGACGATCCTCGGTCAGCAGCAGACGCAGTCCCAGATCCGCCTCGCTGATCCGGCCGCCGGCGTTGATGCGAGGTCCCAGAGCGTAACCACAGGTGGACGCGTTCAACTTCGCCCGCGCCTGCGTCACATCCAACAAAGCAGCGATTCCTGGCCGCGACCGTCGGGCTATCACCTTAAGCCCTTGACACACGAACGCCCGGTTGACGCCAATCAGCGGCATCACGTCGCATACAGTCGCCAGGGCCACCAGGTCCAACTGCCGTATCAAATCCGGTTCAGCCCGGGTCGCAAAAAAACCGAGCCGGCGGAGCGCCCGGACCGTCGCCACCGCGGTTAGGAACGCGACCCCCGCAGCGCATAGATGGGTCAGGCCGGAGCCATCATCGAGCCGATTCGGATTCACCGTCGCCAGAATCGATGGTGGAGGCCCTTCCGCCCTGTGGTGGTCCAGGACGATGACCTCAGCCTGGCTCGAGACCGCGGACAGGGCGATCGCCGCGCTAGTTCCGCAATCTACGCAGACAATCAGGCTGGCCCCGCGAGCAACTAGTCCTGCCAGGGCCGGCGCGTTCGGCCCGTAACCCTCCTTGATCCGATCGGGAACGTGCTGATGCACGGGACATCCCAATGCACTCAGAAAACCGACCATTAGTGCCGCGCTGCACGCGCCGTCGACGTCGTAGTCGCCATAAACCGCGACGGTCTCCCCGCGTCGGACCGCGTCGGCCAACCGGTCTGCGGCGATGTCCACGTCGGCCATGAGGGACGGATCTGGCAACAGCACGCGGAGCGTTGGCTCAAGGAAGTCGGCGGCGTCGTCAATACCGATCCCGCGGGCAGCCAGCAGTCGGCTGACAATTTCGGGCAACGCCAATCGTTGAGCGATCCCTGCCGCAACCCGTTCCTCACCAGTGCGCCAAAGCCAGCGGCGCCCGGAAAGGCTCTTAGACACGCCGAGGACGATATCGCCCGCAACCAGCGAGGATGCGCCCCCCCTCGCCTCCACTAGGTCGGCGTCCAGGTCTTCTGCTCGAAGTTGTGGTGAGCCTCGATAAAACGCACTGTGCCGGACCGGCTCCGCATGACGATCGAATGGGTGATCGCGCTGCCCGCTCGGCGCCGCACTCCCCGCAGCATGGCGCCATGGGTAACGCCAGTGGCCGCAAACATCACATCGCCCCTAGCAAGTTCCTCCACTGAAAAACATCGCTTGGGGTCGGCATGACCCATGGCACGGACACGCTCAATCTGCTCGTCCGTCTCGTACAGCAACCGCCCCTGCATCTGCCCGCCAACGCAGCGCAGAGCAGCAGCAGCCAGCACGCCCTCCGGCGCTCCGCCCGACCCCAGGTAGATGTCGATATCGGCATCCGGCATCGCCGTGGCGATCACCCCGGCCACATCGCCATCACTGATCAGCATGAGCCTGGCGCCCGCCTCCCGGCAATGCGCGATCAGATCGGCGTGGCGGTCCCGGTCGAGCATGCAGACCTTCAAGTCGGATACGTCACATCGTTTCGCCCGCGCCAGGCTGAGCAAATTGGCCCCAACCGAGTTGTCGAGATTGACCACCCCTGGCGGCAGACCCCCGCCCACCGCGATCTTGTCCATATAGATGTCCGGCGCATGCAGAAAATTCCCATGCTCGGCTAACGCGATCGTCGCTAACGCATTCGGGCCCGCTTTGGCAGTCAGGGTGGTTCCCTCGAGTGGATCAACCGCAATATCCATCCTTGGACCCCCGGCACCGACTTTCTCGCCAATGAACAGCATCGGCGCCTCGTCCATCTCCCCCTCCCCGATCACCACCGTGCCATCGATCGCCACAGCGTCGAACGCCTTGCGCATGGCTTCAACCGCGGCGCCATCGGCCTCGTTCTTCTTTCCGAGGCCGATCCAGCGGGAGGCGGCAATCGCGGCGGCCTCGGTGACGCGAACGAGTTCCAGCGCGAGGTTTCGATCGGTCTGAAATCGGCTTTTCAGTAATGGCCATCGTTTCCTCCTGTGGGGCCCGAGTCGGGGTCGGCCATCGCTTCTAGCACGGACCGCCCCGTCCTACACGGATCGTGCCTCATGGGCGAGAGAAACGCATTCGGCTTGTGTCTGCCCCGCTAAATCAGTTTACTGTCAAAGTGGCGCCAGCACCCCTCACCGGATCGGCGGCGCGTATTGTAATCCACCTTTCGACCAGATGTTGTTGATCCCCCGCGGCACCCCCATCGGCGTGATGTCCCGGTCCCAAACCTCGCCGAAATTGCCCATCTGCTTGATCACGTTGTAGGCCCACTTGTTATCCAACCCCAACGCCTTTCCCATGTCGCCTTCAAGACCCAGCAGTCGTCGGATGTCCGGGTCGGTGCTGGTCAGGAAGCTGTCGACCTTCGCGCTGGTGACGCCCTTCTCCTCAGCCGTGATCATCGCAACGAATGTCCAGCGCACGATATCGAACCACTTGTCGTCGCCCTTGCGGACCATCACCCCGAGCGGCTCTTTGCTGATGATCTCGGGCAGCAGCAGCAGGTCGTTCGCCTTCGGGCCCTGACTGAACCGGAACGTCGCCAACGCCGACGCATCCGTCGAGTAGGCATCGCACCGTCCCGACAAAAACGCGCCCTCGAGCTCAGGAAGATCCTGTATCAGGATCGGGGTGAACTTTATGTTATTCAGGCGAAAGTAATCGTTGATCGCCAGTTCGGTGCTGGTGCCCGGCTGCACGCAGATCGATGCGCCATCCATTTCCTTCGCCGATTTTACGCCGGCCGAATTCTTCACCAGAAAGCCAGTCCCGTCGTAGTAGTTGACCCAGGCAAATTCCAGTCCGAGGTTGCCCTCGCGGCCCAGCGTCCAGGTCGTACTGCGGGACAAAAGATCGACCTCACCGGACTGCAGCGCGGTGAAGCGGTTTTGCGTCGTGGTGGCCACGAACTTCGCTTTACTCGCGTCACCCAGCGCTGCCGCCGCGACCGCTCGGCAGCTATCCGCGTCAAGTCCCCTCATCATACCCTGGCTATCGGGCAGCGAAAAACCTGGCACCTGCCCCGACACACCGCACAGCACCTGTCCGCGCCCCTTGGCAGCATCCAGTGTCGCAGATCCTGAGCCTTGAGCCCAAACCCCGGACGTCAGCATTCCGGTCAGCAGCCAGACGGCACCGATTCCGCCGCCAAACTTTCGCAGTGGTGTCATTCCGCGGTCCCCTGTTCTTGCCATTATGCGGCATCGGAAGGCCGATTGTGCGGTGCGGCGAAAACAAGATCAATGACCGACCGCGGACGAGCTGAGGTAGCGGGTTTCTCCAGCAAAGGGCCCGCGTCCTCCCGCAGCCCAGCCCGACGAAGCCCCTCTGCATAGCGCGCGATATCCTCGGGTCGAGATAAAGGCGAGCAACTCATAGCTTCCGTAACCGAAAAGCGCGGTTCCAGTGCCATCAGACGGAGCAAAACCTCATGGGCCTCCCGCCGACGGTCCATCAGGCCCAAGGCCGCTAGGTATCCCTTGTAGGCCGAGGAAAAGTGAGGGTTTATCTCGATCGCACGCCGCCCCGCCTAAATCGCCGCCGGATAGTCGCCGCTCATCAGGTTCGGCATCATCAATGCCATATCGAAGAAAAACCCGTGCGGATCGGATGGCGACAGCCGCAACGCGACGTTGATCCGTCGCAGTGCCTCCTCATGGCGGCCCATATAAGACTGAGCAAGGCCGGAAAAGCACCAGGCCAGAGCGAGATTCGGATTCAGGGCAATGGCTCGTTCGTGCAACGCGGTGGCTTCCTCCGGATGCTTGCCCAAAAATCCCCTGACATGCCCGGCCAGCGTCAACGCCCGCGCATCGCCAGGATCAAGCATCACCGCGCGCTCGGCCAGACGAGCCGCCTCGGCCGTGGATGCGGCCGGATCGTCAGACCATCCCTGCCCGACATATAGCAGATCCCAGTAGGCAAGCCAGCCATGCGCGACGGAACTGCCGGGGTCTGCGTGCAGCGACATCTCCAATAGCCGCCGGGCACCCAGGAAACTGTCCCGTTCCATACGGTAGATCCCCGGAAGGGCCTGCAGCAGTAAATCCTGCGCGGTGAGGTCGTCCGACCCAGTCGCCGCCATACGACGTCCTTCATGTTGCATCAACTCGGGATCGACCTGAGCCACGATCGCCGCACCCAACTCGTCCTGGAGAGCAAGCGCATCAGTCACATTGCGATCGAAGCGGGCCGCCCACACGATCTCTCCACCCACTCGCATATCGACCAAACGAACGATCACGCGAACGCGCCCCAGGGCACGCTGAATCGTGCCATCCAGGATGAGGTCCGCTTCCACGCTGGACCACGCGCTGTCAGTCGCATCATTAAAAGAATAGCCCCCGGAGTGGCTGGCGGGGATTCCAGAAGGCCCAAGCGTTGCCGTCAGACAGGAGATCCAGCGGAACCGCGAAAGGCCCGCGGAAATCTCCTCCGCGAGTCCAATTCCGAGCCCATCGTCACGTTCCTCCCCGATCGTCCGCAAGGGTACGACACGCAGGCGCAATGTCTTGCGGTCGCGCTGGGCCGTCGACCGGGGGGGCGCAGGTATCGGCACCGATGCCTCTGACAGGATCCCGGGTTGCTGGCCAGGTCGAGCAGACTGGCGCTGGATACGAATACGACCGATCAGTTCCTCTGTTTCTGGCGAAGGCCGCGCGTCCGCCGTTTCCGCTAAGGTGCCGCGGCAACGATCGTAGGCAGCCACCGCGGAGCGAATATCTCCCCGCTCAGCGTGAGCGCGTATCAGCACCCGCCATGCGGCTTCATGCCTGCGGTCGAGCACCAGGATCTGCTCCGCGGCTTCGATCGCAGCAAGTGGATCGTCGGTACTGGGCGAGAAGACTCTCCCCGATCGTTCGGCGGATCCGAACAAACCGGCTACGCTCGTTTTCCAGCCAGCGATCGAACGCCGGATCAAGACCGTTGAGATCCTCGAGAAGCACGTCATCGTACCGATCCAAAAGTTCCGGCGAGATCTGCGCTGGCTGAGCGAGCAGCAATGCATCGACCTGGAGTTGCGCGCCACGCAACGATAGATGATGCCGATCCGTGACGAAGACATGGCCCCAGGAAGCCCCCAGGATATCTTGCAACTCGTGCACGCTTTGCCGCAGCGACGCTCGGGCCTGCTCGTTTTCCCGTTGGCTCCACAGCAGTGAGGCTAATTTTGGACGCAGCATCGGTTTTGGGCCGGACATCGCCAGCAACGCCATCAGGGCGCGGGTCTTCCGCGTCCGCGGCAGGTAGGTCTGGCCATCGTTGTCCTCCACTGCCATGTGCCCGAAAAGGCGCAGGCATAGCTTAGGACCACCCTCCAGGGTTGCCGGAGTATCGTCGGGGTAGGCGGCTTGCCGAAGAATTGTGCGCCCCTCTCAGACGATGGTTGTATTCATGGAAATCCCCCGAACTCAGCGTATCCAATCTTTCCGTTTGTATCGAAAATGATGCAGTTCAGCAACATATCTAATATCGAAACATCGCCGAGGCGCCATTCGTGCCTGCGGGGGCACTCGCATTAGACCGTTAGGTTCTTGTTGGCGAAAGGTTTTCGCCTATAACCCTCTAACGTCTCCGGATGGCAAGAGGATCTTGGAGTGATGCGTCGCCGGGCCCTGTGGTCTCAGTCCCGCTGGAGACACGAGGTCCCGAGCACTACTGTAGATTTTTCGACACTTGCAGTCGACCATCAATATCGGGGCTCTACCAGCGCGGCGGTGTCCGGCTGGACGGGGCGTGCCCGCCTTCACGCGCTTTAAATGCTTCCCTAGCCTGCTAATCAGATAATTTTCGTATACGTAGGAAATATATCTTGACGGAGGTTTATAATCCGGATAAATATTTGTCCGTCAACAGGACAACTATGTCTTGCGACTATCAAGCCTTGGAGACCGGGGCGACTATCCTCCACCGGTCCCACTAGACTAACCGGCCGGCGAGGAAAACCCCGGCTCGGTCTTACGAAAGCAACCGAGACTTTTAAAACGGGCAGTCCGCACAAGCGGGCTGCCCTGTTTCTGTTGACACGTCTCAACTCGATAGGAGCTTCCAATGCTGTTTTGTGCGAAGGCCGATACCGCCGCTGTTCAGACCGCCGATTCCGGTAAAATCCGCCTTGGTGGCGGCTTCCGCCTACCAGTGACCACCGCCGATGCCGGCAAGGTCGGTCTCGGCGGCGGCTTCCGCCTACCGGTGACCACCGCCGATGCCGGCAAGATCCGGCTAGGTGGCGGGTTCCGCCTGCCGGTTGCAAACGCCTAACACTTGGCTCGACTTGATACGCACCTGACCGTTCCGCGGGGAGATTAACCCCTCCGCTACGCGGGCCACCCACCAGACCAACTCAACAAACCCACGGCACACGGCCGCCGGTGTTCTCCGGTGACGCCAGAGATTTCGTGCGTCAACCACACGACGGTTGCCGCCGTTGCGTACAGGTCTGGTGGGTTTTTTTACCTCCGCTACGAAGGTCACATGCAAATGATAAACTCCAGCGACCCGATCGTCCGCTTTCATCAGATGACCGGCCGCGGCCGAGCACCTATCCGGGCGGAGCGGTCTGCCTGTGGCACGCTGCCGGTGCGGGCAGTGCGTTACTGTGAGGCACTGACCAGTGCTACCGCGTTCGGCTGGTGGCTGTTCTCGCCAATCGACATTGAAATGCTTTGGGACGGCTCGGAGATATTCTGGCGTTGCGACGACGCCCCGGACTGGATGCCCCTGCTGCCGTCCGCCCAGCTTCCCAATTATGCAGCGGAGTTCGACGCTTTTGTACCCGAGGCTCTAAAGGGCTGCTCCCCGCCCTTCCTGACCGCATTGCCAGAGCCGGGCACTGTGCAGCTATGGACCGGGCTGATCGCGCAAACAGCACCCGAGTGGCACTTGCTGATACGCTCGCCGGCAAACCTGCCGCAGGCAGGCGGAATTTGCCTTTTCGAGGGCATCGTTGAGACTGATCGCTGGTTCGGACCGCTGTTCACCAATATGCGGTTTACCCGCAGCCATACGCCAGTTCGCCTGCGCGCCGACTATCCGCTTGCGCAGGTCCAGCCGGTGCCAAGACACTGCTACAGCAATGATACGCTGGAGCAGATGGATATCACCCCAGGGCCGGCAGGGCTGACCGCCGAGCATTGGGAGGCTTACCAGGCCTCGATCGTGGAGCCGAATAGCAGGCCAAACCGGCCATTCGGCGCCTACGCGATCGACGCCCGCAAGGCTCGGCACCAATGCTCGCACCAACAGGATGCATCAGCCGGATAACGGCGCGCGCATAGCTCGGTCTATATTCAGCGGCGGTGCTGCCGTCCTATTGCTCTCCGCTCGGGGACCTATCCTCTTCTGTCTGTCTCAGACCGGTATCAACCTCATGCACCCGGCCCGGCGGCCAGCATTGGAAAGGAATGCCACTAGTTGACCGGCCATTGGAAATTCGCTGGTGGTGGTGACAGAGGTCAACCCCCACAGCCCCTGAACCGCATCAACGGCTCCCATCAGCACCGGGTCGCCCTCGGTGAGCAACAGGATTGGCAAGTCGCGACTGTGGCGCGCGACCTGCTTCATGGTATGGAAGCCGTCCTGAGATCCGCCCTCAACGTCTGAGACGACGGCCATTGGACGATGTTCCCGCAGAACACGCTCTAGCTCCGTTCCGACGGACACGACCTCGATCTTCAGGTCCAGGAATTCGCAAACCGGTGCAAGCCTCTCGACCGTAGCAGGGTCGTCACTTACAATTGCCACCAAACCCTGCATTGCAGAGGTCATCCCGCCCGAACGATCCGATGTTGATTGCGGACTGACGATCATGTTCATGTGTAATTGCTTTCTGCAAAAGCCCGTTCGGACAGGCAACAATCACATATTGGTGAAGTCCAACGAACAGCGATAGCCCTAGGGGAAGGCGAATTTCGCTATTTCCCCGTTAATAACCGTTAATAGCAACGAGGCTCCAGGCCTCTACCGCTTCCCGGGTCAAAAGTCGCCAGTCAGGGGTTGATTGTCTCGCCCGGAAGCAAGCCCCAGAACGCCTGTCGCCGCACATAGCCGCGGTAAGATCCGGTCTGTACGTCGCACCAGTCGGACGACGCGGTACAGGAGCGGATGCGTCCGATCACCCCCGGTTTGAGGATCGCCACCGCCGGGGCCGCATCATTGGGATCTGAGCGCAGTGTTGCTTCTGCCTTCTCCACAACAAAACTTCGCCGCCCCATCAGGGTAGCCTGATGAACCCACCCCTGAATTCCCTCCGGGTCGCGTACCCAGCGCCAGACATCGAATTCACGCTCGATCTCAACCGGCAAGTCGCGACGCCGGTACACCCAGTCGATTCGATAGCGCGTGCCTGGCCCAGCGCGCATGTTCACGTCATCAGAGCGCAACGAGGCAAAACGTGGCAGCTTCGAGACGACGCCCTCTGGCTTTTCAGGATCGGGAAGTTTGTCCACCAGGGCAGCCGGGGAAGCGGAAGCCGCGTCCGCGGGCGGACCGGCCTGAGCCGGCGGCTGCTTGGCCGGGACTGCGGCGGAGGGTTTGGTTGGTTTATCCTTGGCCTTCTGCGGATGGATTGGGCCGCGCGGAGGAACCACAGGGATCTTTACCGCGGTCGAAGGGCCAGCCTTTTGCACAGATATCTTGGGAGCGACCGACGGCGTCGTTAGCGCTTGATCATGGTGAGATCCGCTTGGTACCTGCAGTGTGCCGGATGGCGCTTGGGCCCCGCTCTCGCCCGCCGCCAGAAGCCACGCCGATACGCAAAGGAGCCGAATGGGCCGACGCATGCATTATCCCTGCCAAGGTGCCCGGAATCGGGTCAAGCTCGGGCATGCAGATGGCTTAAATCGTGATGATTTGTCCAGTTCCAACCGCTGAGAGGAACGTCGCGATCCCGGCGACTTCCACATTCGCCAATAACATTGAGGCGTCCAGAGCCGCGGCCCGCAGTCCTGCCTCGCAGGCAATCAGCCGAATGCCCATTTCAGCGCAAGCTTCCCGCAGCGTGTCCAAGCCGGCGACGCCGCGGCCCTGAATACGAGCATCCCTGCCAGCATCAGACAAACCTGACCAATCCTGGCAAAGTGCCTGGCATCCTTGGTTCGTGGCGAACACGATCACCTTGCGACCCAGAGCCGCCGCGCCCGAGGCAACGACGAAGGCATAATGAGCCCGATCGTGCGACCCTGACATGAGCAACACGCCGAGCGCCTGATCAGACGGCACAGTCAGGGCTCGCCGAAATATCGTGGGCGCTTAAATCTTTGATTGTCGCCGCGGGTCCGCACAACGCACATGACGGATCTGGCCGTAGTTTGATTGTGCGAAAGCGACTCGCCAGCGCGTCCCACACCAGGAGGCGCCCCGATAAAGTCTCACCGATGCCGAGAATTTCCTTAAGGACCTCAGTGGCTTGCAAGGTGCCCATTACGCCGGTGACGGCCCCCAGCACGCCCGCCTCACTGCACGTCGGCACGCTGCCGGGTGGCGGAGGTTCCGGATATAAGCAGCGATAGCATGGGCCGCCTTGGTGGGACTTGAACACCGACAGTTGGCCCTCGAACCGCAATACCGCGGCGGAAATCAATGTCCGTTTAGCCAGTGCGCACGCGTCGGCCACCAGGAACCGCGTGGCGAAATTGTCGGAGCCGTCGCACACGAGGTCATAGCGGCCGATCAGGTCCAATGCGTTATCGCTGGTCAAGCGCATCCGGTGCGGAGCAACTTTCAGGTCGGGATTGATCGCGATGGCCGCCGCGGCCGCCGATGCGACCTTGGAAACCCCGATCCGATCGGTCGTGTGAGCGACCTGCCGCTGCAGGTTGGATAGATCAACCACGTCATCGTCGACGATGCCGATCGTGCCGATCCCGGCGGCGGCCAAGTAAAGCGTAAGCGGCGAACCCAGGCCCCCGGCCCCGACGATCAGCACCCGAGCCGCCTTGAGTTTCGCCTGGCCGACGCCACCCACGTCCTGCAACAGGATGTGGCGCGAGTAGCGCTGGATTTCGTCTTCATTGAAATCGAGGTCCATGGCCTGGATGATAGGTTGGCAACGCGCGCGTGCACAGGGGACCGACGACGCAACGCAGCCAGACCGAGGACGCCGTGCGGGTTCCTATCGCTGGCCAGGATTTAGGCGCCTCGGCTCTAGCCGCCGGCAAGCTCAATTCGCAGACCGTCTCCCTGGCAACTAGCGCCCCTAAAGACCAGGCTACGATAAGACCACCTCCGCACCGACTAATCCTCGGGCAAATTCTCCCGCATCAAATGGGCGCAGATCGCCAACCTGTTCCCCTACGCCAACCGCGTGAACTGGTAGACCGAAAGTTTCCGCGAGGGCAACGACGATGCCGCCTCGAGCACTGCCATCCAGCTTGGTCACAACCAAACCGGTAACGGCAACCATCTCTTTAAACACCTTAACCTGCTGCACGGCATTTTGTCCCGTGGTGGCGTCCAATACCAGCAGTACCGAGTGCGGCGCCGTGGCGTCCTGTTTGCGCAGCACGCGAATGATCTTGGCCAGTTCGTCCATCAGCGCGGCCTTGTTGTGTAAGCGGCCGGCGGTGTCGATCAGCAGGACGTCGGCGTTCTCGGCTTTTGCCCTCGTCAGCGCATCGAACGCAAGACCGGCGGAGTCAGCGTTCTTCCCGCCCGCGACCACCGGGGTTCCAGTGCGCTCGCCCCAAATTTGCAGTTGCTCCACCGCCGCGGCACGAAACGTATCGCCTGCGGCCATGACCGCGCGCTTGCCTTGTTCCCTGTACGTCTGGGCCAGCTTGCCGATTGTCGTTGTCTTGCCGGTGCCGTTGACCCCGACCACGAGCACCACGTGTGGCTTACGCATGGCGTCGAGTTCCAGAGGTCTGGCGACCGGGGCAAGGATCATGCCGATTTCCTCGGCCAGTGCCTGCTTGATCTCCTCGTCCGTCACTTCCTTACCGAAACGGGTGCGACGGAAGGCTGCGATTACTTTACGGGCGGCCTCGGTTCCCAGGTCGGCCGAGATCAGCAAGTCTTCCAGCTCCTCAAGCGCCTCGTCGTCCAGGCGGCGCTTCTTGAAGACCGCCGTGATGCCGCCGGATAGCTTCTGCGTACTGCGTGACAGGCCCTCTTTCAGGCGCGAGAAGAAGCTTCCCAACGCCATTAGGCGGCCTCCGCCAGCAGCATGTCCTTTGTCGCGACGGTGATTCGCGCGCGCACCAGCCGGCCCGGGATGGACGGCTGCGCCAGACGCACGGGAGCGAAATGTTCGGAATGGCCAAAGTTTGCGGCCTCAGTCAGTAGCGACACGGTATGCCCGACTTGCGTGGTGAAGAATCGGCCAGCCTCGATGGCCCCAGCTTCGCGGAGGGCGGCGGCGCGTTCTTTGCGGACTGGTTTAGGAATGCTGGGCATGCGCGTGGCGGGCGTGCCGGCCCGCTCACTATAGGGAAAGACATGCAAGTATGGCAGCGCGGCCTCTTGGACGAAGCGCAACGTGTCCTCGAACAGTGCGTCCGTCTCGGTCGGAAAGCCAGCGATCAGGTCGGCCCCGACGGCGATGCCCGGGCGAAGGTCCCGGGCACGGTCGATTACCGCCAGCGCACCCGCCCGCAAATGACGCCGGCGCATCCGCTTCAGGATCACATCGTTACCGGCCTGAAGAGACAAGTGTAAATGCGGCATCAGCCGGGGTTCCTCGGCGATCAGGCGCCAGAGGTCGTCGTCGATGGCGGCGGGGTCAATGGAGGACAGGCGCAGTCGCGGAAGTTCCGGCACCGCGAGGAGCAGCCGACGGATCATTTGCCCGAGCGAAGGCCCACCTGGGAGGTCGGGACCGTAGGAGGCAATATCGACGCCGGTCAGCACGACTTCCTGGTATCCGGCAGCAACCAGGGCGCGGACCTGGCCGGCAATGGCTCCGATCGGGACCGAGCGATTAGGCCCGCGGCCGAACGGGATCACGCAGAAAGTACAGCGGTGGTCGCACCCCTGCTGCACCTGCACGAAGGCTCGGGCGCGACCAGCGAACTCGGTGACAAGGTGCGCGGCGGTTTCGCGCGCGGCCATGATGTCGGAAACTGCGGATCCAGCCCCAACCAGCCAGTTTTCCGGCCGCATTTTGTCGTCGTTGCCGAGCACACGGCGAACGTTCGGCAGGGCGGCCCAGGCGGCTGGGTCGATCTGAGCGGCGCAACCGGTGACGACGATGCTGGCCTCGGGACGCTCGCGCGCCACGCGGCGAATGGCTTGCCGGCCCTGGCGTTCTGCTTCCGCGGTCACGGCACATGTGTTGACTATCACGGTCTCGGTGGCACCAGCGGCCAAACAGCGCATAACCTCGCTTTCGTAGGTATTCAGGCGGCAGCCGAAGGTGAGGACGTCAAGGCTCATAGTTCGATCTGTCCGCGGAAGGCGGTGACGACTGGGCCGGCCATAAGAACGTGACCGTCATCGCGCCATTCGATATCAAGGGCGCCCCCGTCAACGATGACCTTGGCGCGGCGGTTAGTCAGGCTGCGGCGGTGGGCATTCACCAGCGTGGCGCAGGCACCGGAGCCGCAGGCGAGGGTAAGGCCGGCACCGCGCTCCCAGACGCGGAGGCGAATGGTGCCGGGGTCTAAGATCTCGGCAAAACCGATGTTGGCACGCTGCGGGAATAGCGGGTCGTGTTCGAACCGCGGGCCGGCTTCGAGAATGGGGACTGCGTCCAGGTTGGAGACGAAGAAGGTCGCGTGCGGATTGCCCACGCTGACGGCGGCCGGTTCACCCGGGAGGTCAAGGTTAAGGGTGTCCATGGGGCTGGCGAGTGGGATTTCGCTCCAGTCCAGGCGGGCCATGCCCATGTCGACCTCGATCAGTCCGTCGTGACGGCGGATCGCGGGGAGGTTGCCGGAGATGGTGCGGATGGTGACCGCGTCGTGGCGGAGTTCGCGCATGAGGATGTCGGCGATGCAGCGCGTGGCATTGCCGCAGGCGCCGGCGGGAGAACCGTCGGGGTTGGTGATGTCCATAAAGGCGTCGGCGGTCCTGTCCGGCCGGATCGCGATGACCTGGTCGCAGCCGATGCCGGTGTGCCGGTTCGCGATGGCGGCGGCACGTGCCGGCGTTAGGCCGAGGGGCTGGGAGCGCTCATCGAGGATGACGAAGTCGTTGCCGCAGCCATGCATCTTTACGAACGAGGCGATCATGGGGCGGATATAGAGAGAACTCGGGTTTCGCGCCACGCCCCCGGCGGAGATGCGCTTCGGGCCCTGAACAAGGTCGATAGAACAGGTGGACCCACTGACCATCCCGCTGTGGAATGACAAAGCTGGGTTTGGCATGCCAAAGGGCTTCTCAGTCATAGTAGCGGGAGGACAGGCAGAGCGGGGTGTCGCGCTAATGAAACGAGATGCTCGCCGCTGCCAATTCTTCGATACTTTTCGACTATCCTCGCGTCACTGTCGTGCACAATGTTCGTCGTCCTAATACGATCGCAACCTCGAGGCGCTTGTTCGCCTCCACAAAGAAGGCTTAAGCTTGTTACAAGCTGAGAATTCCGCCAGGCTCACGGCGAAAAGCGGCATTAATCAGGGGCGAGCCCGCATGGGGGTTGGGGAGGCGACTGCCGGCACCGCGAGCAACGTTCGCAGGAGGACCTGGCGCGCGTGGACGCAGGCCGAGATCTTCTCGTCGCGAGGAAATATCCTCCGTGATCTTGACCGTCTGCATGCAGCAGACGAAGCGTTCTTGCAGGTCGTGGCAAGTGCCCGCGCCCATACCTGGCTATTTTTCCAGAGGAGCACGCTGACTTCGCTGCTCGACTTTCACGTCTTCAGCGGGCGAATGGGTATTCTCTCCACCGAGCTGCGCCAGGCCATTGCGTCGAGCCCGCGTCAATTTGATCGACGCGGTCTCGTCGTGCTGCACGAGGTGCTGATACGGATCTGCGGCGGAACCTCATTTTGCATGCAGTTGTCGTGTCTTTGAGCAAGCCGACGATAACCTTTCCTCGGGGGCTGCGAGAAACCAGCGTGCCCTCAGCCTCGGTTGCACCCGCACCTTCCATGCGGCGCGCCGGACACGGCTCGGTATTGTGGTGGGGTGACGCGAATACGCCGGGGCCACCGCGAACCGTTTCTCCGGGCCTCGCAGCGCCCGTCATGGTGGCGGTCTCTCCGGTGCGGCCGGGTCATGCCGTCACTGTGGAGTATCGCGTCAACGGCGGCCCGGTCCGCCAGGCCATCGCGGTGCCCGAGCCGCGCGTGCACGATTTGAACGCGCGCATATTTCGCGCGGTCCTGCCAGGGCAATCCGGCGGCCTGGTCGAATACCTGCCGGTGCTTCGCTTCGCCGGCCAGCCGGTCTCCCCCGGTCTACGGGAGTCGGCAGAGTGCCCACGCTACCAGGTGGGCCGCGGCGCGGTCGAGACCGCGGACCCATCTCCGGCCTCCAGCGCCGAACGAGCGGGCGAGCCTCGCTGGGACTGGGCCACCAGGTTCCTCTGGAGCGCCACGATCACCCTTCGCAAGGAGGTGGTGGGCGACCTGCCGGATGGATTGCGGATCAATTGGAACGTCGCGGAGGGGAGCTTCGCCGGGCCAGGCCACGACGGGATCGTGCTGCCCGGCGCGACCGACTCGATGCGAATTCGTAAAGACGGCATTGGCGTCGTCAACGTGACCGAAGTTTTGCAGACCCGGAGCGGCGCGCGCCTCTACTGCTCCTATGGCGGCATCTTCGAACTCGGTACAGCCGGCTACCCTCGCGCGCTACGCGGCGAGTTCGATGCGCAGCCCACATTCGTGGGCACTCCGACCTACACGACCGCTGACAAAGAGCTGGAGTGGCTCAATCGCGCCCAGTGCATCGCCGTGGGCCGGGTGGACATAAATGCGCTGCGGGTCGAGTACCGACGTCTACATCATAGCGGTGGGGGATCGCAAACATGCCCCAGCGCGTCCCCGCGCCGTGGGAGGGACGCCCGGCCAGGGAAAAACACCTTCAATTTGAGAGAAGCAACAACGACGGGGTGCCGAGATGCCAAACGACCCGCAAGTTCCATGGACGGACGAGCAGTGGGCTCGCGTCAATCAGGTCATTCAAGAAGAGGCGAGCCGTGCTCGCGTTGCGGCATCCTTCCTGCCGTTATCCGGGCCGCTGCCGTCCGACACGGATTTCGTACGGGCGGAAATCATACCTGAAGTCATACCTGTCGGGACGCCGCTAAATATTCAAGACAGAGACACGATCCAGTTGGCAACGCTGCAGGTCATGGTGCAAGTGCGCAGCGCACAGATGGCAGACCCGGAGTTGGCGAGCGCGCTGGCTTTGTTCCGGCGCGCCGCTAATGTAATCGCTCGCCTCGAAGACGCGGTGGTCTTTAGGGGATTATTGGCATCGCCTGCCGGCATTATACCACCGGCAGGGGTCGCCAGCCTCCCGCCGATTTGGCAAATCCAGGGCGGAAGAGAAACGCCGGGGCTTTGGGCATCAGGACCCCGTGCCCCGTGGCCCTGGACGGCACCACCATTCCTAGCCCCCGCTGCCTGGCAGTGGATTCCAATTCCGACAACCATGCCCCCAGGCGACGCGCTGGTAGTCGCGGTTTCCAACGCCATTGGCGTGCTGGAGGCGAACGGCCACTTCGGCCCGTTCGCCACCGTGCTGGACCAGCAATTATTCCTGAGCGCACAGACCCCCGCCCCAGGAAGCTCGCTCGTATTGCCGCAAGACCGCATTATCCCGTTTCTGGGAGGCGGCCCGCTGCTGCGTTCGTCTACTATCGACCCAAGCAACGGTGTGGTGGTGGCCCTCGGCGGCGCGCCAGTGGAACTCGTGATCGCAACGGACGTGTCGCTCCAGTTCTTACAGATCACTGCCGCTCCGGTGTTCCTTTTCCGTGTGCGCGAAAAAATCGCGCTCCGCATCAAGCAGGACGGCGCGATTGTCAGGCTTTACGTACCCCCGCAGCCATACATTACCGCATTCGCAGTGTCCGCCGGTTACGTTATCATAACGGGCCAAAATTTTCTCGAGGCTACGGAGGTGTTGTTTGGACAGCCGGTTGGGGCCGGTGGTTTCACGATCAACTCTGACACGCAGATCACGCTGCTACTGCCGCCCGGCGACCCGGGCGACATCGTACAAGTTGCAGTGACCACGGCTGGCGGGACGACCACGCAGGCCATACAGTTCACCTATTAACAAGCAACCCATGCCAACTCGGGTCATCCTGTTGGGCGGTGGCGTCGCCGGCATGAGCGCCGCGCACGAGCTGAGCGAGCGCGGCTTCGAGGTCGTGATCCTCGAGCGCCGCAACGGCCCCGGGGGCAAGGCCCGCAGCATTCCCGTGATCGACGATGGCGCCGGCACCAGCGGACACGAGACCGCCGACACCGGCGTCGCATCCCTCCTGCACCGCCTGCCCGGCGAGCACGGCTTCCGCTTCTTCCCCGGCTTCTACAAGCATGTAATCGACACCATGCGCCGCATTCCCTCGTTCGACGGGCGCAAAGTCGCCGATCATCTCGTGCCGACGACACGCGTAGCCTTCACGCAATACAGCCACCCGACATTTCAGGTCCCAGCGCTGTTCCCACGCGCGCCCGCTGATGCCGGTACGCTGTTGCGCGATATTCTCCTGGCGTTCGGGCCCAGCACCGGCCTCACGCCCAACGATCTGGCCTTCTTCGGCGCGCGTTTCTGGCAGATCCTCACCTCGTGCGACCAGCGCCGGCTCGGCGAATACGAAGCCACAAGCTGGTGGAAGTTCGTCGGCGCCGAGGAACGGTCAGCCTCCTACCAGAAATTCCTCGCCGCCGGGATCACACGCTCGCTGGTGGCCGCCAAGGCACATACGGCCAGCACGCGCACGATCGGCGACGTCTTCGTACAACTGGTGCTCACTATCCTGAACCCGGCCGCGGGATCAACCGACCGCGTGCTCGACGGGCCAACAAATCTCGTCTGGATCGATCCCTGGCGCACCCATCTGGAATCCAGCGGGTTTGTGCAATACGTCACCGACGCAGAGGTCGAGGAGATCTTGTGCGACAAGGGACAAATCACCGGCGTCGCCATTCGCCAGCAAGGGAAACGCGCCGTGGTGCGTGGCGACTATTATATATCCGCGCTCCCGCTTGAGCGCATCGCCCCCATGGTCAACGGCCGCCTGCTGGCCGCCGATCCGACGCTGGCCAATCTGCGCGCGCTCGCCCCGAACGTGGAGTGGATGAACGGGGTGCAGTTCTATCTACGCCGCAACCTCCCGACGGCGCACGGGCACGTGATTCACATCGACACCGAATGGGCGCTCACCAGCATCTCGCAGCTTCAGTTCTGGCGCGGGATGCCGCTCGACCTGTTGGGCGACAGCGACGTGCACAGCGTCCTTTCGGTCGATGTCTCGGACTGGAGTGCCCCGGGATCCGATGGACGCCCCGCTGCGCAGTGCTCGCGGGAGGAGGTCGTCCGCGAAACGTGGAAACAGCTCAAGCGATCGCTCAACGTCAGCGAGGAATTACTGCGCGACGAAGACCTTCACTCGTGGTTCCTCGACCCGGACATCGACATCGACCCCGCACGCAGGGGCTTCCTGCTGAATGCCGAGCCGCTGCTGGTGAACCTGACCGACACGTGGGCGCTCCGCCCCGATGCTACCACAGCCATTCCCAACCTATTTCTGGCGTCCGACTACGTGCGCACTCATACCGACCTCGCGACGATGGAGGGCGCTAACGAGGCAGCGCGGCGTGCAGTGAACGGGATGCTTGACGCCGTAAAGTTCGATGGGCCTCGCTGTGACGTATGGCCACTGCATGAGCCCGAGATCCTCGCGCCATGGCGGCTGCACGACGCCGCGCGATATGAGGCCGGCCTGCCGTGGGACGATTCGCTGATGCAGGTGGCGGCTCACGCCCTTCGGAGTGCATCGCCGCTCCTCGAGCAGGTGCGCCCGCTGCTTGAACAGGTTGCGCCGTTTGTGAATCCCTTGGCCGACGCGCTCGACCCGGCCGTCAGCGTCATCGGCTACGGCAACGACGCGCACACCGTCGATCCGGCGTTGGCGCACGCTGCGGCTTACCTGCCAACGCCATTCTCTGCCTTGGGCAACATGACCGACGCGGCAACGGGTACCGGCGACGTGCTAGGTCCGGCGGGTTTCCTCGAGCGCCTGGGCTGGTACCGCGACATGCTCGCCGATACGCTCGCTGCGGGCATACCGGCCTCGGAACCGCAGCGGCACCTGTACGGGCTCGCAAGGGATTTCCTCGACCGTGCGGGCAAAGGCCTGCGACCCGCGTTGTGCATCGCGACCGTGCGTGCGCTGGGCGGCCGTGCCGACGATGCGCTCCCCGCCGCTGCGGGCCTGGAAATGCTGCACAACGCCTTTCTCGTGCACGACGACATTGAAGACGGCAGCGACTCGCGGCGCGGCGTGCCGACGATGCATCGCCGCGTCGGGGTGCCTATCGCCGTGAACACCGGCGACGCCATGAACGCGCTCGCCATGCGCCTTTTTCGTCAGACGGGCGAGCGGCTCGGACCGGCGGCGGCGATGCGCATCTTCGATGAGGTCGATCACTTGGTCGTCGAGACCCTGGAAGGGCAGGCCATGGAGCTCGGCTGGGTGCGCGACAACGATCTCGCGGTCGGGGCGGACGACTATCTGCGGCTCGTACTCAAGAAGACCGCCTGGTACAGCTTCATCCACCCAATGCGGATCGGCGCGATCGTCGCCAACGGCGACGATCGGAATCTCGGCCGCTTCAATCGCTTCGGCTATCTGCTCGGGCTGGCCTTCCAGATCACCGACGACGTGCTGAACCTCAACGGGAACGTTGCGCGATACGGCAAGGAGATCAACGGCGATCTCTGGGAAGGCAAACGGACCCTTCTGCTGACGCATGCGCTTGGCCACGCTAATCACACGGACCGGGCGTGGATAAGCAGCTTTCTTGCGCGGCCGCGCGAGCGCCGCCTGCCGCGCGAGGTGCTGCGGCTCCATGAGATGATCGCGGGCAGCGGCGGCATCGAATGGGCGCGAACAAGTGCAGCCGCATTTGCAGAAGCCGCGGCGCGCGAGTTCGACACCTCGGCATTCGCGGGCGTGCCTGCAAGTCCCGACCTCGAATGGCTGCGCGCTTGCGTTGACTACCTAGTACGGCGGGACGTCTAGTGGTCCTATCCCGGCAGAAGCATCCCATTCGGTCGGTGAATCGGCGACAAGGACTAGTGGTTCAAATCAGCCGGCACTATCCGTCGAATTTGAACCGCTAGTAACGACGGTCGCCACCGGCGACGTGATCGCGCGGTCCATGCGACGATATAGTCGGCTGAAGTATCGGAAGGAGGCGCTGCAATGCCGTCGGTTAGAGAGTGGCTCGCTTCGCTCGGGTTGTCCGAGTATGCGGACAGCTTTGCCGAAAACCGGATCGATCTTTCGATCCTGCGGGACCTTACGGACCAGGATCTCAAGGAGCTTGGCGTCGTGCTCGGGGATCGCCGAAGAATATTGCGCGCGATTGCCGATCTTGCCGGAACCGCTTCCGCCGCGCCCCAGTTCGCAGGTACGCCAAGCGAAGCCGAGGGAGGAAGCCGAGCGCCGCCAAGTCACGGTGATGTTCGCGGACCTGGTCGGTTCGACAGCACTCTCCGCCTGCATGGACCCGGAGGACCTGCGAGAGGTCATTTCGGCCTATCAGCAATGTGTCGCCGAGACCGTGCGCCACTTCGGCGGGTTCGTGGCACGATATTTGGGGGACGGCGTGCTAGGTGTATTTTGGCTATCCGCAAGCCCATGAGGACGACGCCGAGCGAGCGGTACGGGCTGGGCTTGAGCTGATCACGGCGGTGGCTGGGCTCAAGACGCGCGCTTTTCAGCAAGTCCGCGTCGGCATTGCAACCGGACTGGTCGTGGTGGGTCACCTGATCCCGTCGGGTGAGTCGGAGGAGCGCGGCATAGTCGGCGAGACGCCGAACCTTGCGGCGCGCCTGCAGGGCATCGCCGAGCCGAACATGGTCGTCATCGCCGAAAGCACGCGAAGACTTCTCGGCAATCTCTTCGAGCTCGAGGACCTCGGGACAAGGGACCTCAAGGGCATCGACGGGCCGGTGCGGGCCTGGGCGGTGCTGCAGGCGAGTTCCGTGGCAAGCCGCTTCGAGGCGCTGCACGCGACCGGCTTGACCGCCTCGTCGGGCGCGAAGAAGAATTCGAATTGCTGCTGCGGTGCTGGTTCAAGGCAACGAAGGGTGAAGGCCAGGTAGTGCTGCTCTCCGGCGAGGCCGGTATCGGGAAATCACGGCTCACGGCCGCGTTCGTGGAACTTCTTGCTGGCGAGCCACACATGCGCTTGCGCTATTTCTGCTCGCCGCAGCACACTGACAGTGCGCTTTATCCGATCATCGGCCAGATGGAACGTGCTGCCGGACTGGCGCGCGACGACACCCCGCAAGCGAAACTCGACAAACTCGATACGCTGCTCAAGCAGACCTCGACATCTGCGCAGGACGCCGCGCTCTTTGCCGAGATGCTGTCGCTGCCGAACGATGGACGCTATCCCGCGCTCGAGCTCACCCCGCAGCAGCGCCGGCAAAGAACGCTGGAAGCACTCATCTTGCAAATGGAGCCCTGACCCGCTCCCGTCCGGTGCTGATGATCTTCGAGGATGCGCATTGGGCCGACCCCACGAGCCTGGAACTGTTCGGTCGGGCGGTGGACTGGGATCGGAGCCGTAAGCGTGTTGCTGATCGTAACCTTCCGGCCGGAATTCGAGCCGCCCTGGATCGGACGGGCGCATGTGACGGCCCTCACCCTCAATCGGCTGGCGCAGCGCGAAGTCGACGCCATGATCGACCAAGTCGTTGGCAACAATCCGCTGCCGGCGAACATACGGCAGGATATCATCGAGCGCACGGACGGGATTCCCCTGTTCGTGGAGGAGATGACAAAGGCGGTGCTGGAGGCAGACGGCGAGGGCGAGGCCGAGCGCGCTGTCGCCGCGGTTCCTTCCCGGGCATCGGCGGTCCCCGCAACCTTGCACGCATCGTTGATGGCGCGGCTCGACCGGCTCGGCCCCGCCAAGGAGTTGGCGCAGATCGGGGCGGCGATCGGACGCGAGTTCTCCCATTCCCTGCTGGCTGCGGTCGTGCGCAAGCCGGAGGCGGAGCTGCAAACGGCGCTTGACCGTCTCATTGGGGCTGGTTTGCTGCTCCGGCAGGGTGTGCGCGCCGTACGCGACCTACTTTTTCAAGCATGCACTGGTACGGGATGCGGCTTACAGCACGCTGCTGCGCGAGCCGAGACGTGCGCTTCATGCCAGAATTGCCGAAACCCTCGAAAGTCAGTTCGCGGAGATCTGCCGAGAACCAGCCCGAGCTGTTGGCGCGTCACTGCACCGAGGCGGGGCAGATCGAGAAAGCCGCGGCGCTGTGGGGCAAAGCCGGACTGCGGTCGGCGCAGCGCTCGGCGCTGGTCGAAGCCTCGGAACAGCTCAGGCGTGCGCTCGACCAGATCGCGACCTTGACCGCAACGCCCGCCCTGCGTCGTGAAGAAATCAAGCTTCAGGTTGCACTCATAACCCCATTCCTCCATGTCAGCGGCTACGCGGCGCCGGAAACCAGGGCCGCCGTTGAGCGGGCACGACTGCTGATCGAACAAGCTGAAGCGCTCGGAGAGCCTCCTGAAGATCCACTGTTGTTGTTCTCGGTTCTTTACGGCTTTTGGGTCGCGAACCTTGTGGCGTTCAACGGCGACGTGATGCGTGAGCTTGCTGTCCAATTCCTGGCTCTCGCAGATAAGCAAAGGGCGACGGGGCCACTCATGATGGCGCATCGCCTCATGGGCTTGTCCTTGCTACATACAGGGGACATCGTAGACGGGCGAGCGCATCTCGATCGCGCGATCACGCTCTACGATCCTGCCGAGCATCGTCCTCTGGCGACGCGTTTTGGCCAAGACGTCGGCGCGGCAACCTTGTGCTGGAAGTCGTTGGCTTTTTGGCTGCTCGGCTATCCCCAGGCCGCGCTCGCAGACACCGAGCACGCGCTCAAGGTTGCGCGCGAGATCGGCCACTCCGCGACGTTGATGTACGTGCTGAATTTCAGCGCATGGACCCATATCCACTGCGGGAATTATGCGGCAGCAAACGCCCTTGTCGATGAATTTAGCGCTTTGAAGGATCAAACAGGGTCGTTGTTCTGGGGGGCATGGGGGATGATGCAACGAGGTTGCTTATTGGCCTTGACCGGCAAAGCCTCGGACGCAGTTCAAACGATCACCTGCGGCGTCACCGCGATGCGATCAACGGGAACAACCATGTGGATGCCGTTGTGGTTGTCATATCTGGCAAGAGCCAACGCGGAAATCGGTCAATTCGATGATGCCAGGCGCTGCATTGGCGAAGCGATGGCCGCGGTGGAAACAGCCAAGGAGAGATGGTGCGAGGCCGAGGTCAATCGCATTGCCGGGGAAATCGCACTGCTTTCGCCGGAGCCGGATGTGGCAAAAGCAGAAGCCTATTTCGAGCGTGCGCTTGCGGTCGCGCGGGAGCAGCAGGCAAAGTCCTGGGAACTCCGAGCCGCGATGAGCATGGCGCGGCTGTGGCGCGATCAGGGCAGGCGACAGCAGGCCCGCGACCTTCTCGCTCCGGTCTATGGCTGGTTCACCGAAGGTTTCGACACGCTCGACCTGAAGCGAGGCCACGAGATTGCTCGGCGAATTGGCGCAATGAGGGCACTCGTGTTTACAAGGGAAAGTGACATGGGCACCTGTCGCCTTGAGCCTGGGGGACCCTAGAAAATTACCGCGGCTCGTCAGTCGTCGTCCGACGACAATTTGCGCAGACGCGGTAGCTGTCCCTGCGGACGAAAATGCAGCATTTCGACTGAGTGAGTAAATGCGAGGTGGAGGCTATGGACCGAAGCTTATTCTTTAAGGCGGCAGAAACGTGGCTGGGGGTCGAGCGCGCGACGCACGCGGGCCGGTTCAACACGTCCCGCCTTCTGAGCAGAGCGAACTCGTGGCCGATCCCGACGATCTCGTGGCGCATGCGCTCACGATCCTGGCCGAAGACAATATGACGGATAAACCCCGCTTCGATCAGGCGGCTAACATTGCAGGCAATTTGGAACCCAATCAGTCGATCTGACATTGCAGCGGCGTGTCCTCAGCGATGGCACAGAGTGCTCGCTGCCAATCCGCTACTTCGACGTTCAATGCCTCGTCGCCAGCTTCCTGACCGAGCTGGACCGAGCGGCCGAGCTTCTTAAGGGCACTGGCCTGCAAGCGGTTCCGCAGGAGGACGGAAAGGCGGTTGTGGTGCTCTACTGCATCGAGTATCGAAAGACAGATCTCGGTCCATACAATGAAGTGGGTTTGACCGTCTTGGCGGTGGCGCCGGGCGACCCGATTCCAGCGAACTACGTGGCTGAATCTTCCCGTCACTACCGCAGTCGCGAACCGCGCAGGGCGAGAGATTTGGGGCTACAACAAGTTCGTTGCCGCCATCGATGTCAAGAGCGACGGCAGGAAGTTCTCGACGATCTTGCGCGATACCGAGAACGAAATGATTGGCACGCTAGAGGGCAGTCGCGGCTCTTCCGTTCCAACGCCACCGAACGACATACTCACGTTCACCCTCCTTGGCGGGCAAACTGATCAAAACTCTGGTCCAGGTGCTGACGCCATTCCATGCCAGTAGCGGTGAAAGTTTCGTTTTCAAGGTAGGGACCTCCAGGCATCCCATGGCGAACAATCTGCGGACCTTAGCGCTCGATGGAGCGCGTCCGGTGCTGGTGCACTATGCCGACCCTTTTCAGGCATTGTTATTCCCGGGCCGGGCGGTCTGACACCTGACGATATTGGTTCTTCGACGCCCCAGATTCAGTCTGACTGGATCTCCCAGGGGCGCGGCAACCAGGCTGATGATGGTGGCGATAGAAAGTCGCGAATGCCCGCCCTGGCGGTCTGGAACAAGCCGCTCAGCCCAGATCCGGCGGTTGGATGATTGTCTGTCCCGGTCGAATCAGCGGAATTTGCCGCCAACAACTGAAGCCGAGTATCGTGCCCCACCGAAGGTTGCACAGCCCCCGGTTGAGGGTCATCCGCGGTGCCCTCTCACGGGATCGGGGCGACAACTGCACCATATCGACGGCTCGACGACGGGAGCCCGCTCCCTTAGGCTCGCTCAGGAATTGGGAGATGCGCCTGCCACTGTTTCAGAACGGAAAAAGATAATAGGCTGGCCAAACGCCGCCGGGGAGGATTGGAAGGATGTTGAAGCTCGTCAACGTGCGGGCGACTGCGCAACTTGCCGCCGTTCTGAGAGTTTGTTCGCTTCTGGCTTGCGACGAAAACCAGGCTCGGTCGCGCGGTCGCACGTATCGTCGGCGATAAGGGTCGCGTCGCATGGGGCGAAGCGCATCTCGGACAGAACCTCGACATCAATCTGTCGGTTCTTGATCGGCATCCGGCGATCGAGCCAGCGCGTGTTATACCCTTGGGCGCTGACAAGCGGGTCACAACCAGAGCACAGTAGAGCGGGAGGAACGTTATGCGCCTCGGCATGTTCATGCATCCCATCCACGACTTCAAGCGGGGTACCACACGCTGCTGTTCGAAGATCTCGACGTGATCCGCGCCGCAGATCAGGAGGGCTTCGACGAGGTCTGGCTCGGCGAGCACTATCTACTGCCATCCGAGCCCTTTGCCTCGCCCTTGATGCTCTACGCGCGGCTGATTGCGGAATGCCCGCGCATTATCTTCGGCTCCGGAGTGCTGTGCCTTCCGAACAAGCATCCGGCACTCGTTGCCGGCGAGGTGGCACAGTTCGACCACCTCGCCCAGGGGCGCTTCATGCTAGGGATCGGCCCGGGTGCTGCGCCGCCGGATTTCGAGCTATTCGATGTCCTCGACAAAAATCGCATGGAGATGCTCGAGGAGAGCATTGACATGATGATCCGCTTATGGACCGAAGACCCGCCCTATGAGATCAAAGGCAAGTATTGGCAGGCCGTGGTCAAGGAAAATGTCTTGCCGGACCTCGGCGCCGGCAAGATGACGGTACCCTACCAGCGGCCTCACCCGCCGATCATGCTGCCCTCGATGAGCCGGAACTCGGCGAGTTCGCGACTGGCGGCGCGGCGCGGCTGGCACATGATCTCGGCCAATTTCGTTCCGACGGAAGTAGTGGCCGGGCATTGGCGCGACCATTGCGCCGAGCGACGAGCTCTTGGAATGTCGCCGGAGCCGGCAAAGTGGCGCGCTGGACGCACCTTGCTGGTAACCGAGACCGACGAGGAAGCCCGCGCCTATCTGCGCACACCGGGCAACAGCCTCGAGTGGTATTTTCGCTACATCATCGGGCTCACGCGCCATGGTGGCTTCGTGCACATGCTGAAGTCGGACCCGGACATGCCGGATGCTGAAGTTACGCCCGAGGACCTGTATCAACTCGATGGTCATCGCCGGCAGTCCGCGAAGCGTGGCGGAGCGCCTCGCTGCATTTCGACAGGAAGTGGGACCCTTCGAGACTTTGATTACTTCACATCATGATTGGGTGCCGTTGGCGATGTGGCGCCGCCACATGCATCTTCTCGCGCATGAGGTAATGCCGATCCTGCGCTCGCTCACCGGTGTTCAACGCATCCCTCGAGAGGTCCTGGCAAAGACATCGTGAGCGTAGGACCAAATAGAATTCTTCAAGCTGACGGGCAAGAGGGCGTGGTTCATGGTGGCAGATCCCAATAAGGCGGTTGCTCTGGAAGGGGTCTCCAAGACCTATGGCAGCGTGCGCGCACTCGGGGGCTTGAGCTTCCAAGTGTTTAAGGGCCGTTTCTTTGTTTTGTTCGGGCCTAGTTCGGTCGGTAAGACGACAACGCTGCGCGCCATTGCCGGCTTAGTGCAACCCGATAGCGGCACCATTCATATCTCGGGCGTCGACGTGACCACGGCCCCCATCAAGGGTCGTGGTACCTCGATGGTGTTTCAGTCCTTCGCGCTCTACCCGCATCTTACGGTGTTCAGGAATCTCGCCTATCCGCTGGCCGAGGAGGGTGCTACCAAGTCCGATATCGACAAGCGCGTGCGCGAAACCGCCGACATGCTCCAGCTAAATCATAGACTTAACCATAAACCGGCAACGCTGTCGGGGGGAGAGCAGCAGCGTGTCGCGCTCGGCCGTTCGCTGATCCGGCGGCCAAAGATCCTGCTGCTGGACGAGCCTCTAACCAATCTCGATGCCAAGCTGCGCCACGACATGCGGGCAGAATTGAAGCGCTTACATCGCCAATTCGGCATGACCATCGTCTATGCCACGCCCGATGAGCTGGAAGCGTTGTCGATGGGGGAGGAGATCGCCGTCATGCGCGATGGTCGCGTCGTGCAACAGGGCACGCCCGATGACCTCTACGAGCGGCCGGCGGATCTCTATGTGGCGTCGAAAATCGGCTCGCCGCATATGAATACGATCGACGTCGAAGTTCGCGGCGACTGCGCCAGCCTTGACACGCCCTTGGGTGTAATGCCGGCTCCTTTGGCCGCCGGCGCCCTCGTCCCAGGGGAGCCGCTCGTGCTCGGCGTACGGCCGTGGGATCTGCGGCTGGCCCAGGGAGCCATGCCAAGCGTTGTGCCGTTGGTGCAGCAGTTGGAGCCGCTTGGCGATGTGACCATTGTGTCTCTGTCGGCAAACGGCACGCCCTTGCGCATCGTGCTGCCCGAGGCACAGGCGGTTGGCATGAAGGCCGGGGACGCCTTGCCGGTCGTCATCGATGCTGCCAAGCTTCATCTCTTCCGCAAACACGGCGGGTCGGCACTTAACCGGCAATCGTGACATATCGAGGGAGGAAGCAAGCATGAGATGGCAAACGAAATTGGCCGCCACTGCGGGTGCGGCGGTACTGGCGGTCACAACTGGAGCGGCCCTGGCCCCCGCCTCGGCGGCAGACGTGACGCTAAACATGGCGGTGCCTGACTGGCCGCCGACGCACATCATGAAGGACCTATTCGACAAAGAGTATAAGCCAGCTTCGGGCAACAATGTAAAGCTCAATCTCGATTTCATTCCATGGCCGGACTACTATACCCGCCTGAATGCTTCGCTGACCTCCGGCGAGAAGAAGTACAATATGGCGGTGTCCGACAGCCAATGGCTCGGCGCCTTCATTGAGGGTGGCTACTACCTCAAGATCAATAAGTATGTCGACGCCGATCCTGCCCTGCAGGCGGTGTTCAAGGATCTGCACCCGGCGGTGAAAGCGTCCTATTCGACGTATCCGTACAAGTCCGACCAGCTCTACGGCTTCCCGCAGATGCCGGACCTTGTCGTCTCCTACTACCGCAAAGATATTCTCTGCGACCAATCTGAGCAGAAAAATTTCATGGCGAAGTACAAGTACAAACTGCCCTGCGCGCCCGAGGAGATGGACGCGATCACCTGGGATCAGTTCCGCGATATCGGCGAATTCTTCATTCGTAGGAAGGGCGACATGCTAGCCGGCAAACCCGCCGACGACGATTTCTATGGCATCGAATTCCAGGTCGGCAAGGGATACGACTTCTTTACGACATCAGCCTACCAGTTCCTATGGCAGCACGGGGGCGACATATGGGACGAGACCAAGCAGCCCAACGCCCACGCCGTTGGCGTCGTGAACTCGAAGATGGCCGTTGAATCCTTTGAGCACCTGCTGTCCTTCGCCAAGTACATGCCGCCAGAGGCCAAGACCGGCGGTCTCGATATCTTCAAGACCGATGAGCTTTTCCGCGAGGGCAAGGTCGCGATCAATCTAGAATGGATTGGCTTTGCCGAAAGTTCGATCAACCCGGCAACGTCAAAAGTCGCCGACAAAGTCGCCTTCGCCCAGCTCCCGGGCCTGAAGACCGACAAGGGTGTCGTCAAGTGGTCCGTGATCGGCGGGCAGCCCTTCGTGCTGATGACCTGGAACTCGGATCTGCAGAACAAGGAAGCGCTCGACTTTTGCAAGTGGTGGCTGTCAAAGGGGACGCAGGTCGCGTTTGCCAAGGCTGGCGGCCAGAGCGCGCTGAAATCAGTCTACACTGATCCGTCCTATTTGACATTCCGGCCGTGGAACCGGACCTGGGCTGGGAGTCTCGACTGGCAGAAGGACTTTTGGCATGTGCCCGAGTTCTTCGAGCTTCTGACCGAGCAGCAAGAGGAGTACACCAAGGCCATCACCGGCCAGCAGGATGCCAAGGTGACGCTAGACAACATCGCCAACTTCCAGGAGAAGCTTCTGACCGAATCAGGCCGTATCAAATAATATTCACTAGAAACATTGACGCGGCTGCGCACGCTGCGCCGCCGCGTCTGCGTCTCCTTCAGTCGGCTGCGCGCCAGATGAGGGGTTCCTTGCCCTCCCCAATAGACGGAGAAGCCCGGACAGAGGGACCATCCGGAAGCACGACCAATTCGGGTTCCAGCCAAATGATGCACGCTCCCATGACTGGCGAAATGACCAATGCTAAGAATACGTCGCGCCCGAGTTTTTTTCGTCGACTAACCGAACTGCGCTGGAACAATTGGCCGGCTGCGATGGTTGTTTTCCTCATCGGCATGCCGGCGGCGATTATGGTACTGCCTCCCGCCGTGTCCTTTTGGGTATCGGCCGTCCTTGCCGCCTTGCTTGCAGGCAGTTTCATCTTCAACGCCTGGGGCCGCTACACCGGCGGCCTGCTGGTGACCCCGGCGCTGGCATTGCTGTTTGTAATGAACATATTTCCGCTGCTGTGGTCCTTCGGTCTGTCGTTCTTCTCCTACCGAGCGAACCGCATGAAGGCGCCGGTTTTCGTTGGTCTCCGGAACTACGAGAACGTAATTACCGATCCTGTGGTCTGGGATCGGCTGCATACCACCGCGATCATGGTTGTGCTGACCGTGAGCGTGCAAATGGTCGTCGGCTCACTGCTGGCAATCCTGTTTGCCAAGCAATTTCCGCTGCGGCGGTATCTGATGATTCTTGTGCTCACGCCGATGATGCTCTCGTTTGTCGCCGTCGGCGCCTTCTTCCGCTACTACTACGAGCCGAGCCTCGGGCTGCTTAGTCAGTTCGTGCGACTGTTCACGGGTGAACCCTACGTGCTCATGCAGTCGGTATGGGGTGCCCGTGCCGGCATCATTTTTGCCGATGCCTGGATGTGGTCCCCGTTCGTGATGCTGCTGGTGCTCGCCGGCCTCGTCAGCGTGCCAAAATACCTCTACGAGGCGGCGGCCATCGACCGAGTCCCAGCGTGGCGGCAATTCTGGTCAATTACGTTGCCCTACATCCGCGGGCTGCTGCTATTGGCGCTGTTGTTTCGCACCATTGAGGCCTTCAAGCTGTTCGATGTCGTGTTTCTCCTTACCGAAGGAGGACCGGGCACCTCGACGGAGACCATTGCCGTCTACGTCTACCGTGTGGCCTTCCAATATGTGAAGACAAGCGAGTCAGCGGCGCTTGCCTACATCCTGCTGTTCACGGTCATCGTGCTTACCAACCTCTATCTCTATTTCGCCAACCGGCGCGCGAAGGAGGCTTGATCTCGATGGCTGATGCCGCAATGCCTGTGAGCACCACGACGGTCGCCGACACGCCCGCGGTCGGGCTTTTCGAGCGGTTGGGGTTTCGTGCCGCTTCCGGCGTCGGCGAGGCGGGGTGGGGGCGTACGCTGTTGGCGGCCATCATCAGCTTGATCTATTTCTTTCCTGTGCTTTGGATTATACTCACCGCCTTCAAGAGCTACGACGACGTGCTCGCGGTCCCGGCGAAAGTTATTTTCACACCCACGCTCGAGAACTTCGCCCAAGTGTTCAGCCGTGCCTATTCCGTCGGCGGACAGGCCCAGGACACCGGCTTCACGCTTTACTTCTTCAATTCCATCTTCATTGCTAGCGTCAGTATCCTGCTCGCCCTCATCATCGGCACGCTGGCCGCCTATGGTTTCTCACGGTATCCGCTAAAGGGCAACGACACCTATCTTTTCATCATCCTGTCGACGCGCATGCTGCCCGCGATCGTGGTTATCATTCCAATCTTCCTGATGTTCCGCGTCACCGGCCTCGCCGGTACCTATTTCGGGATCATCGCCCTCTACACCGCCTTCAACTTGCCGTTCACGATCTGGATGATGAAGAGCTTCTTTGACGAACTGTCACCCGATGTGGAAGATGCCGCTCGGATCGACGGCTCTTCCGATGCGCGTGTCTTCTTCAAAATCTGCCTTCCGCAAGTTATCGCGGGCCTTGCTGCGACCGCCGTGTTCGGATTAATCCTTACATGGAACGAATTTCTGTTCGCGCTGCTGTTGTCAGGTGTCGAGACGCGCACCGTGCCGGTGGCCATGGCTCAGACCATCGGCGGCGACATCGGTGTGCGTTGGGGACTCCTGGCTGCCATTGAGACGTTGTTCCTGATCCCCGTCATCATCGTGACCTTCGCGTTGCAGAATCAGCTTTTGCGCGGTGTCACCTTCGGCACCATCAAACGTTGAGCGAGAGCACGGATGTCGACGATTGAGCTCAGGCAGATCACCAAACGTTTCGGCAGCTTTACCGCCGTACGTAATGTCGATCTGTCGGTGGCGGCCGGTGAGGTCGTGTGCCTGCTTGGGCCCTCGGGCTGCGGTAAGACGACGACGCTGCGCATGATCGCCGGCCTTGAACGGGCGAGCAGCGGTGAGGTTATCATCGCTGGCCGGCGCATGAACAACCTCAAGCCCGAGCAGCGCGATATCGCGATGGTGTTCCAGTTCTACGCCCTCTACCCCGCTCTCACTGTGCGCGAGAACATCATGTTCCCGCTGTATCGCGAACGGCTGAGCGCCGCGGCTGTCAAGGCGAGGGTCGCCAAGGTCGCCGAACTTCTGCATCTGCAAGGCGTGCTCGACCGGCAGCCTGGCGAAATCTCCGAAGGTGAGAAGCAGCGCGTGGCCGTGGCCCGGGCAGTGGTGCGCGATCCCAACTGCTTCCTGTTCGACGAGCCGCTTAGCCGGCTCGATGTCGAGCTGCGCCAATCCATGCGCAGCCAGATCAAGAGTGTGCTGACGCATCTATCCAAAGCCACGGTCATCGTCACTCACGACCAACTTGAGGCACTAACGATGTCAGACCGCATCGCCATCATGCGCGACGGGGTTATCGAGCAAGTGGCACCGCCGCACGAGGTGTTCGCCAAACCGGCCAACGTATTCGTCGCCAGCTTCATCGGCACGCCGCAGATGAACCTGTTGGAAGCTGATTTTGGAGGTATGTCCGACGGTAAGGCTTCTTTCAAAGTAGAAGGCAACTCGCTACGCCTGCGCGTCGATCCTGCCTTGCAGTGCCTGCCAAAGGGTAAAGTCACCATCGGCATCCGGCCACGAGCCCTTATGCCCGATAGTGCCGCCTCGCCCGAAGCGCTCACCAGCCGCGCCGAGCTTATCGAGCCAATGGGGGCTGAAACGCTTGTTCACGCACGAACCGGCACGGGCTGCGATATTCGTGTCGTGGTGCCGCGCGAGGCGCGCGTTAAATCCGGGGAAATGCTGCATTTAAAAACCGACGTGAGCCAGGTTCACGTGTTCGATGCCGACGGAAGGGCGGTGCGGACTTGACCGAGCAGCTGCAAATCCCCGTGGCCGATGCCGCTGTCGATAACCCCAGGCAGGGGATGAGCGTACAAACCGCGACGCGGGTCGAATTCGCCCTCATCGGCCTCTCCATCGTCGCGCTAGTTCTCATCTTCCAGCCGTTCAGCCTGGCACTGTTCGGCGTCGGTTGCGGCGTCGTGGTTGTTTCGGGGCTGGCAAACAATCTGCTGCCACTGTGCGAACCGGGCGTTCCCGTCCGCTCGCTGGTCAACTGTGCCCTGATCGTCGGCGGTATTTTTGTCGTGGTGCTGATCATCGCCATCGCGTCTGCGTATCTGTACGGACGTTTCTTCGTTGGCCCATAGGGTCGTCATTTGCCGCCGATACCTGCCATCTCAGCCCCGCCAAGTCGGCCGCGGGAAGTGCGTCAATTTGAACGTCCGCAAATGGTGGAGAGCGGAAAGTCCGCTCTGCGACGACGAGACCAGTTAGTCTGGTGGCGCGATTAAGGTGGGACCGGCCGTCTTTGGGCTGCCCCCCAGCTGAAGTTGGCGGCGATGGTGAAATGATTAGCTTCTTGCTTCCAGCCGCGGCGCTTGGTCCGAAGTCGACCGTTGAAGGTGTCGAGCAGGCGGTGGCCGAGATCCTCGAAATCACGGGCCTGGGCCGTCGCTCCGTCGTAAGCGTTGCGCCCGCCTCACATGGCGGTGATGGGTGAAGCGGTGGTTCGTTTGGGTCATGGAGACGGAGACGAAGGTGGTCGGGGCAACCGCGACGCCAGAGAGCGCCCATACGAGCACTCATAAGGGCGCTCGCACGCCCCGAATTGAGTTGATCACACGCGGCGAACGGCGCCGACGCTGGACGATTGAGCAGAAGCAGATGATCGCGGCGCAAAGCCTGGCTCATGGCGCGTCAGCGACGGAAGTTGCACGCCAGCACGGCATCGGCACCGGTCAACTGTATAACTGGCGGAAGGCGTTGCTGGCGGCACAGCCGGCCAGCTTTGCGCGTGTTGAGGTGGCGGCAGCCGGGATGATGGAGCGGGCCGGCCCAGCGACCGCGGTCCCAGCGCCGCCGCCACCGTCGACGTTCATCCGATCGTCCACGCCAATCGAGATCGTTCTGACGAATGGCACGACGGTGCGGGTGGACGCACAAATCGACCCTCGCGCGTTGCGGCGCGTGTTGGCCGCGGTGCGTGAATGATCGCCCTGCCGTCGGGTGTCAGGGTGTGGCTGGCCTGTGGCCACACCGATATGCGCAAGGGCATGGATGGATTGGCGATGCTGGCCCAGCAGGTGCTGAACGAGGACCCGTTCAGCGGCGCTGCCTTTCGCGGCAAACGCGGTGGCTGGCCAAACTGCTTTGGTTTGATGGGCAAGGACTGTGCCTATTCAGCAAGCGGCTGGAGACGGGCCATTTTTTGTGGTCAACGACCAACATTGGCCGCGTCTCGCTGACCCGGCCCAGGTCTCGATGCTGCTGGAAGGGATTGACTGGCGGATGCCGCGGCGGGTGCGTCGAACTGGCGGGCTGACAACGGTGCTCCCCAATGCTTCGCAGGCCCCGCATCCCCGCGAAGCTGCTGTATGGGATTGCGTTGGACTTCTCAATTTCCCGGTCTCGAACTCGTTCCCAGCCACCCACAGGCGGCGCATGCCGACGCAGACAGCCTTAAAGCCCGCGGTCACAAGGTCCCGGTGCAGCTATTCCGAAAGCCGTCACGCCTGCAGTCTTATACCAAGTCGCGATGACCTCGACTCTCTGGGGTTTTCAAGGCCCGGTTATTTCAATTCGCTGTCCGGGTATGCGAATCGGATGACGGAGATATTGGATGGGCGCTGCGCTGGGTCTCACACGAAGGGACCATACCAGTGGGGAACTGCGGGCGCTGTCGAGCAAATGTCCAGACAGGCAATGAACCTGCATCTGGGGGAAGTCAGCACGCAGGTTACCGCCGGCGCTCAGGCTCTGCTGGTTTGCGATGGCGCTGGTTGGCATCAGCGCGGTCGGCAACTGGTGGTGCCTGACAACATCGCCATGCTGACCCTGCCCGCCTATTCGCCGGAGTTGAACCCGATGGAGAACGTCTGGGACTACCTGCGGCAAAACAAACTCTGCTCCAGGGTCTGGGACAGCTACGAGGACATCGTCGAGGCCTGCAAACAGGCCTGGCATTTCCTGATCGACGATCCAGACCGCATTCGCTCACTCGGCCAGCGCAGCTGGGCGTGTGTCAATGTTTAGGCGACTTGGTATTACCACGTCGATCTGACTCCGCCGGAGCCTAGGCTTGATAAGCGAGGCAGATTCACCGTCTCCCTCTCCTTGCCAGGCGAGTTGTCCGCCACGGTCGACCACGCAGACTGCACTATATGGGAAGAGACATCCTCCTGCAGCCGGGATCGGTCGCGTCGCGATCCGCCCGGGCCGTCAAGCCCTGTGGCCTTGCACCCAATAAGGGCCTTCCCAATGTGGGGGCACCCATACCCGACGTGGTGGCGGATAATAGGCTGGCGGCGGTGCCACATAGGCGACCGGGGGCGGCGTATAAACAGGCGGCGGTGGATAAACCGGCGGCCCCACGACTACGGGCGGAACCCAAACCCCGACCCCAAATCCGCCCCGCCACCAAGCGTTCGCTTCATGCGGCATCGCCGCAACACCAACGGCGACCAAGCCCGCAACCATGGCCACGCCGCCGAGACGCCTCAGAACGGACATCTCAAACCTCCTCAGTTTCATGCCGGCAGGCGATATAATCAGTCAATGTTACCAATTTGTATCACGATTGTTTCGAACATCGGTTCCCGGCGGTCGCACTGTCAAACGCTCGGGAAGACGCCATAAATGCGCACGGCGGTTCCGGCGGACAGCGCCGACCTCGCTGCCGTCGAGGCGCCGGCAGCGAGGGTTTGGACGTGAGCCACGTCACCTGGTGGGAACTCCAGCGCATTTCACGCGAAGCCGTGCCGTGTTCCTCCAGTGTGCTGCGCCGATGTGTCGAGTCCTCGTCGCGCCTGTATAGCCTGATATCCAGGCTTGGCTCGTCATCCACCCTTCTACTTCGGCCAGGGCAGACCGGTCGAAAGTCGTAAAGACCTACCCCGCCGCAGCCATCGTCAGCGGCGCACCGAGTTCGCGCAACCGTGGTGCCACCTCCTTGCCGAACAATCGGATATTCTCCTTGGCGTCCTGATGGGTCAAAAGCCCACCCTGGCCAAAGAACAGCAAATGACCAACCCCGCCCATGCGCTGATTGAACGCCTTCAACTGGTTGAACACGTCGTCCGGCGTCCCGGCGAAGACGGTCTCGGTCTCCATGAATTGCTCAACCGTCGCGGTGCGATGATCAATCGGCACCCCGTTGCGATCAGTCACCATCCGATGCGCCCGCGGCCCCGCCTTCAACATCGCCACATTGGCACCGATCGAGTTATAACCAGGCGGATTGGTGAACGGCTCGGCCACCACAGGCGCCGTCCGCACATAATCCGCAATGATATCCGCTCGGCGTAGTCCTTCCTCACGCGTATCCCCTACCCCGACGATCGCGGCATAGGCCATGCGATCGGGCCCCGCCTTCCAGCCCAACTCGGCAGCCCGCTTGCGATACGCCTCATACATCGGCTTCGCCAGACCGCCGGACAGCAAGGTGCCGACCACATGCCCCCGTTCGGCCGCGGCGACGCCGGTATCGACGCTCATGCCAGTCATCCAGATCGGCGGCGTCGGCTGCTGGATCGGTCGCGGCCAGATGTTGACCGCGCGATACTGATAGAACTCGCCCTCCCACGAGAACGGCCCCGTCGTTGTTGACAGCGCCTTGATGATCAGGTCGTGCGCTTCCCAGTAACGTCGCATCAGCCGGCCGGGATTCGAATTCGCCGGCGCGATCTCATACGGCGCCCCTTTCACTAGGCCCATCTCGATCCGTCCCCCGGACAGGCAGTCGAGCCAGGCCATTTCCTCGGCGACACGCACTGGATCCGGCCGGTTAGCAATCGGATTGCCCAAGCTCAACAAACGAGCGTGCTTAGTTTCACGTGCAATGATCGCCAGCGCCATCGGCACCGATACAGTCATACAGGTTGCGGTGCTGTGATGCTCATTAACCATGATATCCAGCCCGACCTCGTCGCACAGAGCGAACTCGTCCAGATACCGGTTCAGCAGCGCCCCCGCCACCTGAGGATCCACGTTCTCGCTCGGAAAATTCACCCGCAACGAGCCTCGAGCCAGGCCCTTTTCCCACGCCGGATGATAAGCCATTTCGGAGAAATACCAAGTGCGCATCTGTACCTCCTATAGCCGGCCGATGAAGCTGCGAACGCACGCGGCAAACGCCTCCGGCTGCTCCCAATGCGGGTAATGGCCCGCATTGGGAATCGTTTCCATTGTGGCGCCGGGAATTTTCGCCTTCCAGGCCTCGCCATACGACATAGCAACAATGCCGTCCTGTTCGCCCCAAATCAGATGAGTCGGAATGTCGATCCGGTGCAGCCAGCGTTTCAGCCGCGGGTTGTGCATGTAAGGCTTCCAGCCAAACACCACCAATGCCTCCCGCCCACGCGCGACGCCGGCCAGTTCGGTGTCCGGTAGTTTCGTATGGTCGACCTCGCCCTTGGCCGGATCAGCCCAGGCCAGACGCATAAACTCAGCACGCGAGATCGCATGCATATCGACAATGTCGCGATCCAGCACGCCGCCGGCCTTGATCCCCAGCGGCGCGGTAAGCAGCAAGCCCGCGAAGCGAGCGGTATTGCGAACCGCCATTTCCGCCGCCACCCAGCCGCCGAAGCAAGCTCCGGCCAGCACCGCGTCTTCCAGCTGAAGCTGCGCCGCCAGATCAAGATAAAGGTAGGCCAGGTCATCAACCGTGCCGACCCAATCCGGCAGGGCCGAGCCGCCGAACCCAGGATGATGCGGCGCGATGACCCGATGATTCTCCGCCAGCGCGTCAAACCACGGCCGGTCGGCCTGCAGTCCCTCTCCGGGGTGCAGGAACAAGACAGGACGCCCCTGCCCTTTCTCTTCGACCTTCAGGTTTACGCCGGAGACAGTGACATTATGGCTCATGCCGGTTCTCGTTCGTGGTGTCGAACCGAGTTTACCCGTCACGGTCGGAGGGGCAACTTCGCGACCACCCGAAATCAGACCAGCGTGAACTTCGGCAGCGTCACATCATCCGTCACCGCGTCGAACACGACCTTTACCGGCGCCCCCATGCGCAAATTCTCGGTCCTATCGACCAGATTGCTCACCACGACCGGCCCTTCCTCCAACCGTACCAAACACACCCGATACGGAAGTTCGCCCTTGAACCCGTCCCAATATGCCCGGTGCATATCGACCCACGACTCAAGCGTTCCGTTGCCCGAAGACTCCACCCAATCCTGCTCCCCCGCCAGGCACTTCGGGCAAACCGGCGATGGTGGAAACCGCGTATCGCCGCAGGACGGACAATGTTGCAAAAGCAACCGGCCCTCCCTCGCCGCGGTCCAGAACGGCGTATTCAGCGTGTCCAGCCGCGGCAGTGGCTTATTGTAGGTCATCGACCCGTTCTCCCTCAGCCGCGCGTGTAGATGAGCGAGCGCGTGCAAGGTGTGGCCTGCACATATTGCACGACTTCGCAATCCGCGATCTGCCGAGCGCCGCATTCCCGGCGAAGCTGTCGCACGGCTTCGACGTTCAAGGCCCAGCCCTGCATGTAGGAGTTCGAAAGATGCCCGCCGTCAGTATTGACCGGCAGCCGACCGCCGAGGCGCAGCGCGCCGTCCTCCACAAAGCTGCCGGATTCACCGCGCCCGCAAAATCCAAGTCCCTCCAGGGCGAACAGCACTGTCGGCGAGAAATTGTCATAGCACATCAGCGCATCGACATCGCCATGGGTAACACCCGCCATCTGATAAGCCTGCTCGCCCGCCGCTTTGACCGCCGGATACCAAAAGTCCAGATCGAAATTGGCAATCGAGGACGGACTGAAGGTCTCCCGCGCGCCGAACCCGGAAATCAGCACCGGCGGCTTGGCAAAATCTCTAGCTCGTTCCTTGGAGGTCAAAATTAGACAAACCGCGCCATCGTTGATTAGACAGTAATCCAACAGTCGCAATGGAGCGACGATGTAGCGCGCGCTCTCATGATCCTCGATCGTAATCGGATCGCGCATTACCGCGTCGGGGTTTAGCGAGGCATGATATCGAATTGCTACAGAAATTTCCGCCAGTTGTCGCGTCGTCGTCCCGTACATCTCCATGTGGCGGCGAAAGGCCATCGCATGGGCCGCCCCTGGCGAGGTAAACCCCCACGGATCCCAAGTCCCGGGACTTTCATCGCCACCGTAGTTCACTCGCCGCGACCGACCGATATTGGCATACAACAGCGCGGCGTAATCGCAGTGCCCCGCTGCAATCGCGGTCGCGGCTTCGATAATACCCATCCCCGACATCCGGCCGTGGCCAGGCAGCGTAATGGTCCAGCGTGGGTTGATCCCCAGCACCTCCCCCATGCGCGCGTAATACGGAATACGAGACACCAGTATCCCGTCGATCTTGTTCTTGTCGATGCCGCAGTCGTTCAGAGCATTACGGAAAGCATGCGCAGCAAGGCCGTAATCGTCGATCTCGGGAAAGTTGCCGTATTTGGTGTTGCCGACGCCAATAACCGCAACTTTATCCTTGAGTTCGTTCAGGTCGAACATGCGTTCCTCGCTGTCAGCCAACAGTGACCGGCGCCGGCTCGGTCACGAAATAGATCCACGCGCGCGAGAACTCAGAACCCGACCCGGTCACCGCCCTTCAGCTTCATCATCTCCCGCGCCTCAGCGGGTGTCGCGATCTCCAAGCTCAGATCTTCCAGTATACGCCGTATCTTCGCCACCTGCTCGGCGTTTGACTTCGCAAGCTGCCCTTTACCTATGTAAAGACTGTCCTCCAATCCGACCCGGACATTGCCGCCGTTGATCCCCGCCATCGTGGTGAATGCCATCTGATGCCGCCCCGCGGCCAGCACCGACCAAACATACTTGTCTCCAAACAACCGATCCGCCGTTTCCTTGGCGAACAGCAGATTCCGCGGCTCAGCGCCGATGCCGCCGGTAATGCCGAAGATCGATTGCACAAAGAGCGGCGGCTCGACGATGCCGCGATCCAGGCAATATGCCAGATTGTATAAATGTCCGATGTCGTAACATTCAAACTCAAACCGGGTGCCGTGGCCCTTGCCCAGCTTCTCGACGATGCCCTCGATATCCTTGAAGGTATTGCGAAAGATGAAGTTGTCGGTGGCGTCCAGGTAGGGCTTCTCCCACGGGAACTTCCACTGTTTGATCCGGTCGCCGGCCCTCGAGATATTGAAGTTCATGCTGCCCATGTTCAGGCTGCACATCTCCGGTTTCGCCGCTAGCGGCGCCGCCAGCCGCTCGTCCAGCGTCATCGTCAGCCCGCCGCCGGTGGTGATGTTGATCACCGCGTCCGTGCTCTGCTTGATGATCGGCAGGAACTTCATGAACACCGCCGGATCTGGCGTCGGAGAGCCATCGACCGGATTGCGCGCATGCAGGTGAATGATCGCCGCGCCTGCTTCGGCCGCCTCGATCGAGGACCGCGCGATCTCTTCCGGGGTAATCGGCAGATAGTCCGACATGCTGGGCGTGTGGATGGCACCCGTGACGGCGCAGCTTATGATGACCTTAGCCATTGACGTTTCCCCTTCACAGACATCGCGCGGACTGTGCCGCAGACCGGCCGGAAGGACCAGAGGCGGTCAGCGCGGCAGTGTGGCCATCCGTGGATTGGGAAGCTGTTCCGTCAACAGGTCGATCTGGACCACGCGTCCGCCCCAGCCGCGCACGAGATCAGCCCCGACCACGTCCTCGGCGGCATGATTGGCGCCCTTGATCAGCACATCGGGCCGCAGCGCCTCGATCAATGCTTCCGGGGTGTCTTCCTCAACAGACAGACCTGATCGACGCAGGCGAAACTGGCCAGCACGGCCGCCCGAGCGGCTTCGGGCTGGACCGGATGGGGGCTGCCTTTCTGCCGGCGAACGCTGGTATCGGCGTTCAAACCGACGATCAGCCGGTCGCACGCCGCCCTGGCCTGCTCCAGCAACTGGATATGTCCCTGATGCAGCAAATCGAAGTAGCCGTTGGTGAACCCGACCCGCCAGCCGCGATGGCGCCAGCGCTCCGCCTGTTCCACCGCCTCCTCGCGAGTGACGATCTTTCGCAACGCGCTGTGCTGCGGCGTCAGCGCGGCAAGCAGATCGGCCTCTCGCACCACCGATGCCCCCACCTTGCCGACGGATATTCCCGCCGCCAGGTTCGCCAGCCGCACCGCCACCGGCAGCGAAAGCTGTGCCGCCAAGGCCGCCCCGAGCGTAGCCAGAGCCGTGTCGCCTGCACCGGAGGTGTCGAATACATCAGCCGCCTCGGCCGGGAAATGCTGTGAGCCGTTGGCATCCACCAGCGTCATGCCGTCATTGCCGCGCGTCACGACAATGGCGCCGAAGCCGTGCTGGGTCCGCAGGTGCTGGGCCGCGGCGACGATCGATGCCTCGGTATCCACCGGCATGCGAGAGGCGGCCGCGAGTTCGAGGCGGTTCGGCATTACTACGTCAGCCCCGGCATAGCGCGCGAAATCGCTGCCGCGGGGATCGACGATTAGCTTGCGGCCAGCCTTCCGCGCGGCTTGTACCAACCTGGCCGGCACGTCAGCGGACAGCACACCCTTGCCGTAATCCGACAGCACCGTAACGCTGGTCGCCGCCATCGCGTCCAACGCGATGTGCAGCAGCCGGTCGGCGAGCTTCGGGTGGATCGGGTCGGTTTGCTCCCGGTCGGCGCGCAGCAACTGCTGGCCGGCGGCGATCAGGCGAGTTTTCAGCGTGGTGGTGCGGCCGCCCTCCACCAGCAGCCAGGGCTCTACATTTGGCTGACCGCCGATCAGCCCGGTCAGGTCCGACCCCGCCTGATCATCGCCAACCACTGAGATGAACGCCGTCGCGGCACCTAGCGCGGTCAGATTGCGCACCACATTTCCGGCGCCACCCGGCAGCGCAACTTCCCGCTCGATCGCTAGAATCGGCACCGGGGCTTCCATGCTGATCCGCGATACCTCGCCATAGGTGTAGCGGTCGAGCATCACGTCGCCGATGACCAGGACATTGGTATGGCCCAACCGCCGAACAGCCGCAGCCAGATCGGGCTGCGGCTCATCCGGGCGCGGCGCGGATCCGGGGGTAATCTGGTTCATTAAACCTGCCGTAACCAGGGTGTCATTAGGGTGCAACTATCTTCGCTTGCTGCAATGCAACAAGCAAGTACGATCGCGAATCGGCCCTACCTCCAAACGAACCATCCAGACCGCCCTCATGCTCGCTTCCCCGCGAACATAGGGGTGCAGCTTTCAAGTCTCCCGATCACAACAGGAGCAGTTCCCGCGACGTTCACCGAAACCCCGCCTACCCCTGCAGGAACCCGACCTTATCCTCTTCCAGCACGACGCAGGTCAACGCTCCGCCCAGTACCGCGCCGGTATCGATCGCGATGCGGTTGGGTTGGACAATCGGCTCCCGCTTCGGGGTGTGCCCATGAACGATAACCGCCCCGTGATCAGCCCTGGAGGACAAGAATGGTTCTCGAATCCACAGGAGATCCTGGCGTGTCTGCTGGGCCAGCGGAATGCCGGGCCGAACCCCCGCGTGGACGAACATATATGAGCCGATCCGATGGCTGATCGTCAGGTCGCGCAGAAACATCAGATGCCGCATCGGAATGTGACGGGCCCATTCAGCCGGCGAGACGGCGCGGGAGAGTCCCCAGCTCAAAAGTGAGTCTGCGCCGCCGTTCATCAGCCACTGGTTCGGCGCCTCCTTGTCCTCCCCTACGACGGCAGTCAGCATCATGTGCTCGTGATTGCCCATCAGGTTGACGAACTCGTCAGCCGGCACGGGCGGCTGATTGATCAGCCATTCGACCACTTGGGCGCTGTCAGCACCCCGATCCACATAATCGCCGAGATGCACCAGTGTCGTGTGTTCGGCCGGCCGGGCGGCAATGTCCTCGGCAATCGTTTCATGCAGTGCGACGAGGCGGTCCAGACAGCCGTGAATGTCGCCAATAGCGTAGATACGCTCGCCGGGTGGCAAAGTCGCGGGGGCCGCGGTGAAATCGATCATGGGGAGGTAACCTAGACCATTTTCAGCCTGGGTGTGCAGGCGGAAAATTTTTCTAGCTCATTGTTTGATCGCATGAATCGCATCCTGGGAATGCCCAGTTCAGCGCGATCCATGTTCCAAACCCGACGCCGGGCCTCCTGCCAAACTTCTCTTGGCCAAACTTCCCTTGGCGGATCTCTCTGAGCGCCTTATCCGGACGCGCATGAGCGTTATTCAGGTAGACAATCTTTCCAAACAATACGGCGACGTCCTGGCGGTGGACGGCATCAGCTTCACCGCGAAGTCCGGAGCGACACTCGGGTTGCTGGGCGGCAACGGCGCCGGGAAGACCACGACCATCGCGATGTTGCTCGGTCTGCTGGTTCCAACCTCCGGCCGAATCACCATTCTCGGTCACGATATGGCAAAGGATCGGTTCAATGCGCTCGCCCGGATGAATTTTTCGTCGCCGTATGTCGCCTTGCCTTCAAGGCTGACGGTGCGAGAGAACATGCTGGTTTACGGGCATCTGTACAATGTTCCCAGGGTCGATCAGCGGATCGCCGTTTTGGCACGCGAACTGGACCTCGGCGGAATCCTCGACCGGCCGGCGGGGCAATTGTCTGCCGGCCAGAAAACCCGGGTGGCGCTGGCCAAGGCGCTGATCAACCGGCCGGAGGTGCTGCTGCTGGACGAGCCGACCGCCAGCCTGGACCCCGACACCGGCGACCTGGTGTGCTCCTGGCTGGAGCAATACCGAGCCGAAAGCGGCTGTACTATTCTGCTGGCCAGCCACAACATGGCCGAGGTGGAACGACTTTGCTCCGACGTGGTGATGCTGAAAAATGGGCAGGTGGTCGACCGAGGCAGCCCGGACGAACTGCTGACCCGCTACGGCCGTCAGGATCTAGAGGCGGTGTTCCTCGATATCGCCCGCGATCGTCCACACAAGGTGGACGCATGAAGCCGATGTTTCGCCGGATCTGGGGGCTGATGTACCGGCATCTCGCACTATACCGGCGATCCTGGCCGCGTCTGCTGGAGTTGGCTTACTGGCCGGTGCTGAACATGTGCATCTGGGGTTTCACCTCCAGCTTCCTGCGGGCGCGGATGGGCAACCCCGCGATCATGGCCGGCGCCACGTTGCTAGGCGGCGTATTGCTGTGGGAGGTGACCCTGCGCAGCCAGATGGGCATGTCGATCTCGTTCCTCGAGGAGATGTGGTCGCGCAACCTCGGCCATGTTTTCGTCAGCCCGCTGCGGCCGTTCGAGATGGTGCTGGCGCTGATTGGCATGTCGATCATCCGCATGCTGCTGGGGACGATGCCGGCGATCCTGTTGGCCTGGGTGTTTTACGCGTTCAACCTGTTCGCCCTAGGTCCCGTCCTGGTGCTGTTCTTCATGAATCTGATGATCATGGGATGGGCCGTGGCACTTGGGGTGGTGTCGCTGATTTTGCGGCACGGCGCCGGCGCCGAACCGTTGGCGTGGGGGCTGTTGTTCGGGCTGGCCCCCTTCTCGGCGGTGTTCTACCCGGTTTCGGTGCTGCCGGAGTTTATCCGGCCGATCGCGTATGCTCTGCCGACGACGCATGTGTTCGAGGGGATGCGGGCAGCCTTGTTGCAGGGGGTCGTCCGATGGGACCATCTGGCGGCGGCGTTCGCGCTGAACATGGTATGGTTGGGCGGTGCTACTCTGCTGTTCGGGCGGCAATTCCACGCGGCCCGGGTCAGCGGTGCGCTGATAAGCATTGGTGAATGATGGAAACGGATTTCTGGCTGATCCGCCATGCTTTGGTGGAAGAAAACGCTCGGGCCTTCCTGTACGGCGTGATGGACGTGCCGCTTTGTGAGCCGACATTGCTGGAACAGGCCCCGATGTATCAGGCTTTGGCCGCGCGGCTGCCGCGTCCGGCTGATTGGCTGGTTACACCTTTATCACGCACGCGGCGTACGGCGGAGGCGATCTTCGCGCATGGCTATCCGCAAGCTGACCTTGGTGTCGAAGCCGGATTAATCGAGCAGTCACTGGGTGAATGGCAAGGGCTGCCGCATCACGAGTTGCCGGCGAAACTGGTCCACCCGGCGCATGCGTTCTGGCCGCTGGCCGGTCAAGAGAAACCGCCCGGAGGGGAAAGCATGGCCGAGGTGATTACCCGCGTTGGTGCGGCGATGGAGCGACTGGTGGAGGAGCATGCCGGCCGAGACGTGGTGATCGTTAGCCATGGTGGCGCGATCCGGGGCGCTATCGCGCACGCGCTGCGGATCGGGCCGGACAACGCACTGCACATGTCGATTCAAAATTTGTCGCTGAGCCGCTTGCAGCGGACGCCGGATGGGTGGCGAGTGGTCTGCGTGAACGAACTGCCGGGGTATTGAACGACGCCTGCGCTTGGATCCGGGCCGGGATGTGATCGGGCTGAGGTGGTGGTCGGCTTCGAATTCACAAAGCAGAAGATCGAGGTTCAACCCACCCGAACTCTATTTTAGCCCGAGATTGGCTCGCCGAACGGCACCCAAGTCATGCCGTTGAATTTGACCAGGCGATGTGCTTGAGCGGATAGGCGTCACTTGGTCCGGTCTTCACCCGGATGCGCGGTTGCAGCATCGGCAATGCGATGTCAATTGGTTGCCTGGCGCACGCTTCGACAGGTCGCCGCCGCACTGCTTCCACAGCTGAACCAAGCTCTGCGCCGTGCAGTGTTAAGGTGCGGGCGTTTTGAAGATCAGCGGCGATGAGGTGGGAGCGCCGGTCAGGAGGTGGTTGGCGGCACTGGTGAGGGCGGCGGCGCAGGAGGCCGGCGGCGCGGCGTTCGGTGGGCGGAAGGCCGACGATCTCGGCGGTGACCTCACGAGCGACGCGTTGGACGCCATGTCCGCCGAGCCGCAGGGGGCATAGCGTGGGCGGAGCATCCGGGGGGATGGCGGGTTGCGTTGCTTCGTTGGCGATGAGCTCGTGGGTCCGGGCGACTTCGGTGAGCACCGCTTGTTCGACCCGGCGTTCGACTTCGGAGGGTTCTCAGCGGTCACCACCATTTCCACTCGGGTATGCTCTCAAAGCGCCGGATTCGTTCTTCGGAAAGTTTCCCCTCTTGTTTGTAGTCTTGGCGCCGGCTGGCGATCCACGAGCCGAGCTTGAAACCGTTCACCGTCAAATTTCTGGTGACGCCCGTCGTTCCGTTCTTAGCAACGAATGCCTCGAGCTGCGCAAAGCCTTGCTCGAACTGTTCGTCGAGTTGGTTCCAAACCCATCCAACGACCAATTCAATGGCAAATCCTATCGTGGCTCAGCTTGCCATTGCGGTATTCGGTTCGCTGGCGGTTGATCCAGCTCCGAAGGCTTAACTCGTCAGCGGACCGAGCGGGGGGTAATCGGCAGTCGCCCTTAAGAGCCGCATAAGCCTGAAGACGCGCGAAGCCGCTTTCAAAAGCGTCCGAGAAGGGTGTCCAGGTCCAGCTTGGCAAGGCCTCTAAGCGAGTGGCTTGTTTTTGGGGCAAAATGCCCTTTCGGTGAAACTGGCGCCGATTGTGCACCCATTCCCCCAGCCTGAAGCCGTCAACTATGCAACTGACGGGAACCAACGCGCTCTTATGTCGGGCGACATACATCTCCAGATGCGCGAAACCACGTTCAAGCTGGTCCTTGGCAGGATCCCAACTCCACCCCCTCAGTTGCTCGAGCCGCCGGATCTTTTCCGGGGAAAGCCGGTCTTCCCGGTACTGTAGCCGTCGTTCGTTGACCCACCCACCAAGCCTTATCCCTCCGTTCCTGTACTGCTGCGGCACCAAGGCATCACCGTGAGACGCGACATAGCGTTCAAGCAGCGAGAACTGTGTATCGAAAGCGTCTTCTGCCAGATCCCAGGACCATCCTTTCAGCGCTTGCAACCGCTCGCTCTTGCTCCGGGGCATTCTTTGCTGATTGTAGCTTTGCCGTTGCTTAACAACCCATCGCCCCAGGCTCATCTTGCCAATCTTGTAATCCGAGGCGGCGTGCCCCGTCGCGGCAACGAAATCTTCCAGAAGCACAAACCACTTTTCAAATGCGTCCGCCCGCGGGTCCCAAACCCAGCCTTTCAGCGTTTCGAAGCGCCGGATTTGCTCTGCAGACATTGTCTTCTTCTTGTACGCGGCCCGGCGTTCAGTCACCCAGGCCCCAAGGGGAAAGCCGTCGACCCTGGTGTCGCGCGGGACTCGGGCATGTCTATGTTCGGCGACGAAGTGGCGGAGGATGGCGAAGCCGCGCTCGAACTGGTCTGCTATCGAATTCCAACTCCAGCCCGGCAGTTGTTCGAGGCGGCTGCTCTGCTCGGTGGTAAGCGCGCCCTGACGATACAGTTCCCGTTGGTGAATGACCCATCGTCCCAGGTCCATTCCCTCAACCTTACACCCCCGGCGCACTTGCACAATCCCGTGGTCCTTAAGAAAAGACACGAGATGGCCAAATCTTCCCGAAATATTTGCCAATATCCGGTTCGGGAAAGCTGGAGCGTGCGTGAGATCACCGTGAGAGGCGTTCACTTGATGTAGCACAGGCTGTGGTGCATTTGCTCCAAAGCTTACTCGCATCCGTTCAGATGCAGCATGACGCAAATCTGCAAAAGACAAGAAATTTGGCCGTCCTTCGACGCCCTGCCTTAATACTTCGATCACAGCGCCAGTAAACAATGTGCGCTCGGCATTTGGAGGGCCGAACGAGACATCACCGACAGGGCTCGAGCACAGCAAGATTGTCCCATGCATTGGCTGATCGTCGCGGAAGTCCTTTGCGGCCATTGCAACGACTTGCTGATCTAAGTTACCGGACATCCCAATGAACGCCCTCGCGGCAGCCTCAGAAAAGCAGCAGTCGAGGATCACAAATCGGCGTTGCTGCGGCGCTGCTCGGCGGAGCATATTAGCTAGGGCGGGCGCCCTGATTCCCGTGTCGGCCTCCAATCCCCGGCTACTCCGGCGAACAAGGAGAGAGAGGTGACCTTGGTCGTCTGTATCACCATGGCCGATGTAATACAGAAGCACGTCGTTAACCGGACGTCCGGCGTCCGCTCGATCGCGCAATTGCGCCTCCAGGATTTCCTTCGTGCGCGCAAGCTGATCGTTGGCGCTGGCCTTGTTATCGAACAGATCAAGCACGAGTTTTGGATCGAGTGCGAGACCATTGGAATCCTGTAGGTAGTCGACCACCTCCTGGGCGGAGCGCCGAAATGACGGCGCACAACCTCGACCGATGTTGGTCCAATCGTGGGCGCCCATGATAATGGCTGCGGTCGAAGCAGAATTGAGCAGCCGAGGTCGCGCTGCGTTCGAGTCGTTCAAACTAGCCTCTGCGAACTATCTCAACAATGCGCACCGCCGCCTCTGGATCGAGACCAGTGACGGCTGCCTTCAGGCTTCCAGATTTGCCGTCCCTCTCGATGGTTACGGTTACCCCCCGGCGTGCTCGAAGCCATGCGGCGAGCCCCCGGGCAATCTCAAGTGTCGCTCCCGAGGTAGCTACCAGGTAGACAATAGCGCCAAGGTCCATAGTAAGGTCGTCGGCCTTGCCCCGGGTTGCCTCCAGCACCCCCTTTGCTTCCCGTAGGGCGTCGGCAAGGGCCATCGCACTTCGACCAGCCGCAGCCTGATCGTCCGCTCCGACCGAAAATCTGTAGCTTTCATTAAGCATTGACCTGCCCTCCAGAGGTTGACAACCTTACCTGACGCATGGCGTCTTAGCACGAAGGTAGCCTTGGCAAGACCTGCATGGGTTCCCGTCTTGCGGGCGCGAGCACCATGGAGACCGCTGGTTCGCTGGCACTGGCAGTTGACGCCTCCGGCAAGCGATTTCAACGGGTTGCGGTTTCCGAAAGATACCGTCGAAACTCACCACCGTTTGGCCGCTCTCAGAGTGGCCGAACGGGTGGAGCACTGGCGAAAGATGCTAAGCTCGTTTGCGGCCCTGAAAATCAGCAGGCCGCTTCGCATTAAGGAGGTCGATAATCTCGGTGGCGCTTAGCTCGCGCCCCATCGTGTTGCGGCGCATTGGCTCAAAAACTCGGAACATACGTTTATAAATATCAAGCGAAGGAATATGCGAATTCAGGTCGCGCCCCTTGAATGACGTGAAGCGCTCTAAATCGTCTATCAGAAAATGAGCAACCCCAAGGTGTTCAGTCTCATTGTTACCGTCGAAGCCGCTAAATCTGACATACTTTCCGAAGGGGTCACCCTCTGTCTCAACGCGGCTTTGTTCTTCCGGCGAGAGCTTGGCGTAACCACTTTCGATAAACGACCACATGTCTAGCACGTCAACGACTTCGGATACGACATGCCTGCTGTCCTGATGACCGTGGAAGATGCCGGTGTACTGCCACTCCAGCCCCCAATAGTGACCGCCATGAAGTGCCCGCGTTATGAAATCAGGGTCAAGCTCGCCTTTGATTTTCAGATGTTTGTATACTTCGCAGAGCATATGAAGTATTAGCTTCTCCCCGTCGCTAATGCTCATTCCCTTATCTTGAGATGGGGCTTGGCCGATTTCAATTAACCGGCGAACTGCCTCGGCTCTTGAAGGAAGGTCGCCCTGTTGTGAGCGCCACGCGTCCAGGTTTCCCAAGGTTGCTTGGTCTAGTCGCATCTCAAAGCGTTCGGTCTTCGGTTGCATCGTCATCATCCTGCATTTTACGGTTAAGTCCGGCTAATACGGACACATATACGTAATATACGCACTCAGCCGGAAAAGACAAGCGATTGTTGATGCGCACCGAAACGGTAGCCAAACGGGCTTCGTGGTGTATTAATGCAAACCACCGTTTGCTGAAAATCCAGGTCGGTCTGTTCCCAGAGCCCCTCTTCGCCGGACTCCACGAGGTCAACCCCATCGCGCGTGCCCGGTAATCCATGCTATGAAGGCTGTTTCCGGTAGCTCAGCAGCGAGAGCGCGCAGTGCTCGTGTGGGACCTGCCTACGCGGCTATTTCACTGGCTCACAGTCGCCTTGATGCTGGCGGCCTACATCACGTGGCGCATTGAGTGGTGAACTGGCACGCGCTCGTGGGCGAGGCCCTCCTCACCATTGTGCTCTTCCGCATTGTCTGGGGGTTCGTCGGCAGCGACACCGCCCAATTCGCGCGGTTCCTCGTTTCCCCGCACGCCGCAACCCGGCATCTTGCGCGCCTCTTCCGCCGCGAGCCTGACGTGCAAGTCGGCCACAACCCGGCCGGCGGCTGGATGGTGCTCCTCCTGCTCGCGCTCCTGCTCGGTGAGACGCTCACCGGCATCGTGGACAACAACGACGTGGCCGATGAAGGGCCGCTGACCCACGCCGTGCCGGCGATGGTTCTGAATCTGATCACCGATCTGCATAGGCTGCTGTGGAATGCGCTGCTCGCGGCGGCCGTGCTGCACGTTATGGCAATCTCGATCTACGCGGTCGCCAAAGGGCAAAACCTGCTGCGGCCCATGCTCACTGGCCGCAAACAGCTTCCCGATCAGACCACGCCAACGCGCATCACCTCCCTGGTGCTTGCAGGCGTCGTGCTCGGTGGCAGCGCCGCAGCGGTAGCACTGCTCGCAACTTTCCTCTGACTTCTTGGTCCGCCGAACAGCGGAGACAGGGCGGCGGCGCAAGTTAACCGCCATCGCTACCGTGCGCAGGCCACCACAACGGTGCCGAGCTTGCCGCCCGCCTCCACCGAGGCATGCGCGGCAGCGGTTTCGTAGAGTGGGAATTCACCGGCGACCGACAAGATACGGCCGGGCGTGCGAACGAATGCCGCAATGTCGGACTGCGCCCGCTTCCGAGCCGGATGCTGACTGGTCGGCAGCACGAAGCCGCGAATGGTCAGGTTCTTCGCCATCAGTCCCCGCAGATCGATCTCCGGCTTCAGTGCCCCGTTGCTCGCGTAGTAGGCGATGCTGCCGCTCTCCCGCACCGATCCCAACGTCGCGGCCAGGTTCCCGCCAAGATCAACATCGACGACGTGATCGACGCCGACACCTCGAGTAATTTCGGCGACCCGGCCGGCAACATTCTCCGATCGGTAATTCACCACATGTGCCGCCCCACCGGCCTGGGCGCGAGCGGCCTTGGCCGGTGAGCTGACGGTGGCGATGACGTCGGCCCCAGCCCAAGCCGCGAGTTGCACGGCATAATGGCCAACGGCGCCGGCCCCGCCGGTGATCAGCAGCGTCTTGCCCTGCACCGAACCGCCCGCGAAGACACAGCCATGGGCTGTCATGCATGGAATACCCAGCGTGGCACCCTCGGCGAACGACACATGGTCCGGGAGTTCGGTTACGAGATCCACGTCCAAAGCGATATACTCTGCGGCCGTGCCCATCCAACGTCCGTTGCGCTGGCCGTTGTACAGCCAGACCCGTTTACCGACCCAGCTAGCCGGGACGCCATCGCCAGCCTTGTCAATCACCCCCGCACCATCGCTGTTCGGGATGACCCTGGGGTATTCGGCTGGGACCGCCCCGCGCCGGCGATAGGTGTCCGAAGGATTCACCCCCGAAGCTTCCAGTCGCACCCGCACCTCGCCGGCGGTGGGTTCGGGCGTTGGCAGTTCGCCGGTTACGAGGACTTCGTTTGCCGGCCCCTGCCGGTCGTACCAAACGGCGCGCATGGTTTTCCTCCGTTAGTTCGGGTGGCAACACTCTATACGCGATCCCCGGCGGCGTTGATTCCCCGGCGATATTTACTATCAATCCGCTATCGAAAGGGTCTAGGTTGGCGTCAGCGTTTTGCGTTTCGGGGAGACGAAGGTGCCATTGAACGGCGATTATGACGGCTCCATCGCCGCGGTTTTGGAGCAACTGCGCTTGACTGCCAACCTGGAAGGCCTGGCGGTGCTTGACTTGAGCCAGGATGCTGCGGGCGCCCCCGCCGCTTATTTGCTGGGTGTCGCCGGTTCCGATACCGCAGAGTCTTGGTCAGGCACTATTGAGCCGCAACCCCGATCAGCCGTCCCATACCATCGGCGCGGACAAGCGTCCCATTCTGGCCTGTCCGTGGGTGCTGCCGCCAACCCGTCGAGGCGGCCTGCTGCTATGGCGGGCGCCGAAAGCCCGCGCCTGGACGGAGGCCGACCATGATCTCGGCGCATCGGTTGCGATGCTGCTGCGCAACATCGTTGGCGACGGCATGGGTCAGATCGGCATCGATCGTCTCACCGGTCTGCCAAACCGTCGCTGGTTCCTGGAAGAGACGGACCGGCACATCGACCGGCTCGAAGTGGACGTCAGCGTTGGAACATTGATTCTAGTCGATATCGACGATCTGCGCAGTGTGAACTTTGTGGTGGGCCGGGAGCAGGGCGACAACGTCCTGGTCCGCATGGCCAGCCGGTTGCGCGCGATGGTCCGCCCCAGTGACATCGTTGCGCGCGTAGGGGCCGACGAGTTCGCGCTGTGGCATGACGGAATGGACCATCTCACGGCCGCCGAACGTGCTGAATCGCTCTGCCAGGAGCGCCTGTTCCAGGACCTGCCCAACGACCATGCGGTGACATTCTCCATCGGCATCGCCAGTCGACAGACTGGCAGCGCCGAGGACGCCCGAACCCTGCTGCGGCGTGCCCACACTGCAGCAAAAGAGGTAAAATCCCGCGGGGGCGGCAAGTGGCGGGTATCCCACTCCGAACCGGCGTCCGGATCCCCCTAACAACAGCGTTCGGCAATGAGCACATTTGCTCTCTTGAGCGTGGACGGCCCACGGAATGCATAAGCGATCGAAGGCCAAGCAGATGCTACCTTCGCTATTGGCAACCCTGCCCCATCCTTGGGATATACTCTTACCATGACCCCGGCGGGCTAGGTGACACGGTCGCCCGATCCATCGGAGCTGAGGTCGACCAACGATAATCACGTAAAATAATCCCAAGGAGGATCTCATGGACGCGCTCGAACGTCTGCGGCAGTCACCGCTGCCCTTCGCGGCGCTACTCGGCATCCAATTCACTGCCGCCGCGCCTGAACGGGTCACGGCGGAACTTATTGTGCGCGATGACTTATGCACCCGGCCGGCCATCCTACACGGGGGCGCCATCATGGCTTTCGCCGATACTTTGGGTGCCGCCGCCACAATCCTCAATTTGGCCGAGGGCGCAGGCACGACCACCATCGAATCGAAAACGAATTTCATCTCCCCTGCGCCGGTCGGCAGCAAAATACTCGGCGAGGCAACGCCGGTTCATCGCGGACGACGCACCATGGTCTGGCAAACCAGGATCACGAACGAGACGGGGCGCTTGGTTGCCCTGGTGACGCAAACGCAGTTGGTGCTTGGCCCTCCGGCTTCTTAATCCGCTCCCGTGTCTCTTCAAAGGCTTGACCTGTGGCTCTGGCAAGCCTCCATCGGCAATAAGACGGGGAATGAAAAAGCCGACAGGGCGGAGCGGCCTCGCAATCCGGGCTTGATCCCCACCCTAAGTCGGATGACAATCCAAGGATGACCCTGCTGCAGGCCCCTGCCGAGCTTGACACTGGCGAGCCATGTAATGAGGTGCCGCCGGAGCAGGCACGCCGGATGTGCGGACCCGCGTTCGCCGCTTTGGACCTGGGCACCAATAATTGCCGAATGCTCGTCGGGACGCCTTCGGGCAATGGGTTCCGGGTAGTGGACAGTTTCTCCCGCATCGTCCGGCTAGGTGAGGGTCTGCACGGTACAGGCATGCTGAACGAAGGCGCGATGGACCGCGCGATCTGCGCCTTGCAGACTTGTGCCGCTCGCCTGGCGCGCCGGCCCGTGCGCGGTATTCGCGCCATAGCCACCGAGGCCTGCCGCCGAGCAACCAACGGCCCCGCCTTCCTGTGCCGGGTAAAGCAGGAAACCGGCTTCGACTTCGGCGTCATCTCCAGCCGAGAGGAAGCCGAACTCGCGCTGGAGTCGTGCACACCGCTGCTGCCCTGTGATGGGCGCCGAGCGCTGCTGTTCGATATCGGTGGTGGATCGACGGAACTCGCATGGGTGCGCTTGACCAACGGCGACCCCCAACTAATCGGCTACGAGTCGTTGCCGGTAGGCGTCGTCAACTTGGCGGAACGCTGGGGCGATGCCGGATTTACGGCGGACGGGTTCGAAGCCATGGTGGTTGACGTTGTCGAGCGTCTTCGAGCCTTCGAAAGCGTCCATTGCATCGCCCGGGAGATCCGCGACGGTGGCGTCCGCCTGCTCGGTACCAGCGGCACCGTGACCACCCTCGCGGGCGTCGCATTGAATTTGGTGCGCTATCGACGGGTGGCCGTCGACGGCATTGAGCTTTGCAGTAGGGAAGCCGCCGACGCGCTGTCCTTTCTACGTACCCTCGGACGAGAAGGACTAATGCAGCACCCTTGCGTCGGTCCCGACCGGGTCGAGTTCGTTCTGCCGGGTTGCGCGGTATTCGCCGCGATCACCCGGATCTGGCCGGCGCCGCACGTCATAGTTGCTGACCGCGGCTTGCGTGAAGGCGTGCTGCTGCGGCTGATGCGTGCCGACCGCCTGCGTCAAGGACGCCGCCGCGACGGTTGCCGCTAATGAGCAAATCTCCGGCTGTGCCGCCCTCCCGAGGGCTTTCGGTTCGCGTCAAGTCGGCAAAGTCCCGCAGCCCCGCGTCGGCACGGTGGCTGGCTCGTCAACTCAACGATCCCTATGTCACGGCCGCACGGCAGCAGGGTTGGCGGTCGCGATCAGCTTTCAAGCTGCTGGAGTTGGACGACAAGTTTTATTTGATCCGAAAAGGTGCTCGGGTGCTCGACCTCGGCGCGGCACCGGGCGGCTGGACACAGGTTGCCGTGAAGCGCGGGGCGGGGTCGGTACTTGCGTTGGATGTGCTGCCGATTGATCCGGTCAACGGCGCTGTAATGTTGCAAGGTGACTTCGCCGATCCGGACATGCCCGCGCGTTTGACCGCCGAGCTGGGCGGGGACGCCGATTTGGTGCTTTCGGATATGGCGCCGAACACCACGGGGCATGCTTCGACCGATCACATCCGGATTGTGGCGCTGGCCGAGATGGCGCTCGACTTTGCCGTCCAGGTGCTGTCTCCTGGTGGCGCGTTCGTCGCAAAAATGTTTCAGGGCGGGTCGGAGAAGCAGATCCTGGATGTGCTGAAGCGGAATTTCGTCAGCGTTCGCCACGCCAAGCCGCCGTCCAGCCGAAAGGAATCAAGCGAACTCTATGTCGTTGCAACCGGATTCCGCGGCCGTTCGAATGGGCGGCTATCCTGAGGCCGCTGAGTTGCCGCCCTCGGGCGGCACAAGAACGGCCAAATCGGGCGATTAATTGGGCTTTCGTGGCAAGCCAAGAAGCGTATGAAGAACGTGATCGGTGTGCGCACCGGCCGCGGGCCCGGTCCAACGCACGACATCCTCGGGCCGCTCGCCATCCAGCCTGATCGTCGGCCCGGGGTGCAGGGTACGCCCAATCAACGGGTCGTCCACTTCCTGCACCGCCCGCCGCGCCAGGAAATGCGGGTCGGCGGCACAATCGGCGATGTCGAACAGGCGCGAGCACGGGACCTCCGCTTCCTCTAGAATTGCTTCCGCGTCTTTCGCCGCCAATGTCCGCGTCCACGCAGCAATTGCCGCGTCCAACGCACCGCGGTGCTCGCAGCGCAACCCATTGGTCGCATAGGCTGCGTCGCCAGCCATCTCCGGCCGGCCGATCGCCACCACTAATCGGGAGAAGATCAGATCGGAGTTCCCGGCGATGCACAGCCACCGGCCATCGGCGCAGGGATAGGTGTTCGTGGGGGATGCGGTCGGCAGCGCTGCACCGGCCGGTTGTCTGACCCGCCCGTCGAGCGCGTATTCAGGCAACATGCCTTCCATCAGGCTGAACACACTGTCCACCAGGTTCACGTCGACCACGCGGCCTTTGCCGGTACCAATCGCGTCGCGCTGCCAAATCGCCGATAGCAGCCCAATCGCGGCATAAAGTCCGGCGAGGTCATCACTGATCGAAATCCCGCAGCGCGGCGGCGGCAGGTCGGTGGCGCCCCCGGGATGCCCGGTAAGGTGCCGCAAGCCGCCGATCGCCTCGCCAATTGCCCCGAATGCGGGTTTGTCCTTGTACGGCCCGTCTTGGCCATAACCGGATATTCGGGCGATGACGAGACGAGGGTTCACCGCATGCAGGTCCGAAGGACCGATGCGCAGACGCTCCAGTTGCCCGGCGCGTAGGTTTTCGACCAAAACATCCGCCCGAGCAGCCAACTTCAATACGATATCTCGATCCTTCTTAAGATCCAGCTCGATCGAGAGCTTATTGCGCCCGTGAATGCTGAACCAGACCGAGTTTCCGTCTTTCGCGGCACCCCACCCGCGAAATGGATCGCCACCCGGCGGCTCCAGCTTGATCACTTCGGCGCCTAGGTCGGCCAGGATCCGGGTGCAGAACGGGGCAGCGATATAATGTCCAATTTCAAGGACTTTTAGTCCAACAAGGGGCGGGGCGCTCATGACCCTCTACCTCGGGTTGCAACGGTCGGGTTGAACAAGAGAATATTTCGCTCGGACAAAGATTTGTTAACCTTTCGTCAATATTCTGGTATTATACCAAGTCGCCTAAACATTGACACACGCCCAGCTGCGCTGGCCGAGTGAGCGAATGCGGTCTGGATCGTCGATCAGGAAATGCCAGGCCTGTTTGCAGGCCTCGACGATGTCCTCGTAGCTGTCCCAGACCCTGGAGCAGAGTTTGTTTTGCCGCAGGTAGTCCCAGACGTTCTCCATCGGGTTCAACTCCGGCGAATAGGCGGGCAGGGTCAGCATGGCGATGTTGTCAGGCACCACCAGTTGCCGACCGCGCTGATGCCAACCAGCGCCATCGCAAACCAGCAGAGCCTGAGCGCCGGCGGTAACCTGCGTGCTGACTTCCCCCAGATGCAGGTTCATTGCCTCGGTATTGGCGTGAGGCGTGATCATGGCGGCGCCGACCCCGCGATCTGGACAGATGGCGCCAAACAGGTAGGCAGAATCATGCCGATTATCGCGCACCATCAACGGCCGCGCGCCGACCGGGGCCCAGATGTAGGCGTGAGTTCCTTGTTGACCGACCCTGGCCTCGTCCTGGAACCAGATCTCCAGCGGTACCGGCGTAGCCGCCGTGGTGCTGAGCAGCGCCGCCTTGGCCAGGCTGGCAAAGTTCCTCTTAAACGTCACCTCGGCTTCAGGATCCTTCTTGGGATGCACGGGCCGCGGTTGCAGGCGGGTTAGGCGGAACTGATTAAGCCACTTGCTGATGGTGTGCACATGCACCGTTACGGAAAACCGCTGCGCCACGACGCTCCGCAGATCCACGCAGCGCCAGCGAACGACTTTGTCGGTTGCTGGATCGGGTCCTTTGACGACCAGTTCGCGCAACTCGGCCCTCTGCTGCTCGGTCAACGCGGGCACCCGTCCGGGCGGGCAGCGGGATTTGAGGCCTTCGACGCCGGATGCGTTGTAGCGATGCACCCAGTCGCACAGGGTTTGGCGGTCCATGCCGGCCAGTGCCGCCGCCTCGCCGCGCGGACGGCCGTCGATCACCAGCGCCAGAGCCAGCAGTCGACGAACCTGCGCACTGTCTGGACATTTGCTCGACAGCGCCCGCAGTTCCCCACTGGTATGGTCCCTTCGTGTGAGACCCAGCGCAGCGCCCATCCAATATCTCCGTCATCCGATTCGCATACCCGGACAGCGAATTGAAATAACCGGGCCTTGAAAACCCCAGAGAGTCGAGGTCATCGCGACTTGGTATTACATACAAACACGGCGCCGCTTAGGCGGTGTCCTGTTTCCTCCCCGAAGTCGCGCCACATAGTGCGCGACAAACTTTGGCGGTGCGGCCACTTTCCCCCGGCCGTGCCGCCTTTTTTTATCCGATGCGTGGCGTCTGTCGATGGGTGACCCGGCTTCCCCAACGCTGCGCGTTTCCCCGCCGTCCCAAAGCACCCAACTCGCGATATCGCTGAACGCCTCCCGACGGCAATGGGTCGATGAAGCTTGCTACCGCACCCCGGTCTTTGCACGCTGCCCGCCAGGCCGCATGATCGCGCAGCATTAATCATTGCGGAGTGGTGCAATGGACCAGATTGTCATCGCGCTGGCGCAGGCCGCCGGCCTGGACAAGGCACTCAAATTGTTTCCGGAGGACGTGGAGGCAGCAGCGGACCAAGCGCTGAGGAACGCCGGCGTCGTGCAGGTTCCGACCGACCCCGCCGCCGAACCTTGGCCGCCGATGCGGGCAGGGCTTGGCCTATGAGCCCCCACCACTGGCTGTCTGCGACCGAGATTGCCGAGGCGTACGCCGCGAAGACCCTGACATCGCGCCAACTGCTGAGCGACCTGCTGACGCGCATAGAGGCGCTAGATCCCAAGCTGAACGCGTTCATCCGCCTGGACGCGGATGGTGCGATGGCGGACGCGGAACGGGCCGACCAGGAGATCGCCGCCGGGCGCAGCCGCGGACCGCTGCACGGCGTGCCTGTCGGAATAAAGGACATCATCGATGTCGCCGGCCTGCCGACCACCGGCCACTCCAAGATCCTGGTCGACAACATCGCGAAGGCGGACGCCGTTGTCACCCGGAGGCTGCGTGAGGCCGGCGCGATCATCATCGGCAAGCTCTCGACGCATGAATTCGCCATCGGCGGACCGAGTTTCGACCTGCCGTTTCCGCCGGCTCGTAATCCTTGGAATCTCCTGCACCACCCAGGCGGATCGTCGTCTGGATCGGGCGCCGGTGTCGCGGCCGGGCTGTTCCCGCTCGCGCTTGGCACCGACACCGGCGGATCGGTCCGCAATCCAGCCAGTGCCTGCGGCATCGTCGGCCTGAAGCCGACCTACGGTCTAGTCTCGCGGCGAGGGGTTTTTCCGCTGTCCTTTACTTTGGACCACGTCGGTCCGCTGACCCGCACCGTCGCGGACGCCGCTCTCCTGCTGGATGCCATCGCCGGCCACGATCCGGCCGACCCGGGTAGTGCGGCGACCCAGGCGCGCGGCTTCGGCCGGATGCTGGACCGAGGCGTCCGCGACCTTCGCATTGGTTTCGTTCGCCATTTCCACGAACGCGACCTGCCGGCCCATCCAGAGGTTGCCGCCGCGCTGAACGACGTGGCCCGGGTTCTTCAGGCCGAGGGCGCCCAGGTTCACAACGTTACCTTGCCGACGCTGACGGAATTCGCCGGTATCAATCGCGTCATCCTATGCAGCGAGGCCTGGTCCGTTCACGCGCCTTGGCTGCGCGAGCGTCCGGGCGACTACGGCCAGCTCGCCCGCCGGCGTTTGTTGCCCGGCGCGTTCATGACCGCCGGCGACTATGTCGGCGCTCAGCGCCGGCGTACCGAGGTCATTGCCGCAGTCGAGGACCGCCTGCGCGATTACGACGTGCTGCTGTGTGCCAGCTCCATGGACCCAGCGAGCCCGATCGCCGACGCCGAGGAGACCGCGCGCACCTATCCCCGTCAGGCTCGGACACCATTCAACGTAACCGGCCACCCGGCCCTGGCGATGATGGCGGGACTCTCACGCAACGGCCTGCCGATGTCCGTTCAGTTCGTCGGCCGCTACTTCGACGACGCCACGGTGCTGAGGGTTGCCGCTGCCTATGAACGGGCAACAGCGTGGCACAAGAAAAAACCGCCGATCGGGTGATGAGTATGCTGCCGGAATCCGGACCCACCTCGCGCGTCTATTTCTCCCAACGTCTGCGCCTGCACTACGTGGACTGGGGCAATCCGGACGCACCTCCTCTCATCCTGCTGCATGGCGGGCGAGATCACTGCCGCAATTGGGACTGGGTCGCCGCCGATCTGCGCCGAGACTACCATGTGATCGCGCCCGATCTGCGCGGTCACGGCAACTCCGCCTGGTCGGCGTCCGGCCACTACACCATGGCCAACTTCATCTACGATTTCGCGCAATTGATCCATCAGCAGGCCCTCGCGCCGGTGTCCATCATTGCCCATTCGCTCGGGGGTAATATCGCCCTGCGCTACACCGGCATCTATCCGGAGAATGTGCGCCGCATCGTCGCGATCGAGGGGCTCGGGCCAGGCCCCGGGCAAGACGGCGTGTCCGACAAGAAGTCCATTGCCGAACGGATGCGCCACTGGGTCGACGCACAGCGCGGCCTGTCCGGGCGCCAGCCGCGCCGCTATCCAACCGTCGAGGCGGCCTATGCTCGCATGCAGGAGGAGAACAAGCACCTGACTCCAGAGCAGGCGCGGCATTTGACCCAGTATGGTGTCAACCAGAATGAGGACGGCACCTATAGCTGGAAGTTCGACCACTATGTCCGGCTGTGGCCGCCCTATGACATGACCCGCGAGGCGATCGCCGAGCTTTGGGGGGCGATCGAGTGTCCGACCTTGCTGGTCTATGGGGTGGAGAGTTGGGCGAAGAACCCGGCCGAGGACGGGCGGCTGGAATACTTCAACAACGCCCGCGTTCTCGGTGTGGAGAAAGCCGGGCATTGGGTTCACCATGACCAACTCCAGTTCTTCCTGCGCGAGGTAAGGGGATTCCTGACCCAGGCATGACCGAAACCAGCGGTAGTGGTCAGTTGGAATGGCGGTCCTCGATAACCACAGGCCAACCGGCCGAGATTGGCCGAATCCGGAACGCCCGCGTTAAAGTGTCCAACGGCGATAGACAGACGTTCCTTCTCGAAAATTGTCGGCGACAGGTAGCGACCCAAGGCGGTCATTCACCGTAGATTGCGTCATGGTCCTCGCGTGATACCAAACGGCCGTTTCCCATCTGCGAGCGTTGCGTCGATGTGTCCATTTCCTAGACATTGTCGCGGGCTGGGCTCATCATTTGCCTGCGTTGAGTCTGGGGAGCGGCTATGGATGTCGCAAACTGGCTGCGACAGTTAGGTCTCGAACGATACCAAGCAGCATTCCGCGAGAATGACGTAAGCGTTGCTGTTCTTCCCGGTCTGACGTCGGATGATCTCAAGGAACTCGGCGTGGCCTCGGTCGGCCACCGTCGGCAGTTGCTGCAAGCGATCGCTGAGTTGCGCGCTGATGCGATGTCAGCGGGCGACCCAAGCCAATTGTCGGGATTGTCGATCAGTGGCATCTCAATCGATGTCGGCTCGTCTCGATCGACCGCCGAGCGCCGCCAGCTTAGCGTGATGTTTTGCGACATCATCGGCTTCACTTCGCTGTCTGCTCGCCTGGACCCGGAAGACCTGAGTTCGGTGATCCGGGGCTATCAGGCCCGTGTTGCCACCATCATAACGCGCTTCGGAGGTTTCATTGCCCGCTATGTAGGTGATGGCGTGCTGACGTATTTCGGCTGGCCCGAAGCTCACGAGGCAAACGCCGAGAGGGCGGTTCGCGCCGCTCTCGCGGTTATCGAAGCGATCAGCCAGGCGCCGGTTCGGACCGAGCAACTGCGGGTCCGCATCGGCATTGCCACGGGCCTGGTAGTTGTCGGCGAGCCGATCGGAACGGGCGACGCGCGACAGCAGACGGCGATTGGCGAGACGCCCAACCTGGCCGCGCGCCTGCAGGGCTTGGCTGAGCCCAATGGAATCGCGATCGACGCTACCACCCGCCGGCAAATTGGTGGCCTGTTCGAATGCCAGGATCTCGGCAAAGTCGCGCTAAAGGGTCTACCAGATCTGATTTCAGCCTGGCGGGTGCTGCGAGAGGCCGCTGTCGAGAGCCGCTTCGAGGCAATGCATGCCCAGACGATGACGCCGATGATCGGGCGCGACGAGGAGTTCGAGCTGCTACTGCGCCGTTGGCGGCAGGCGCAGGAGGGCGAAGGTCAACTCGTGCTGCTGTCGGGGGAGCCGGGCATCGGCAAGTCGCGGCTGATCGCAGCTTTGTACGAACGGCTGCGTTGCGAACCACACGATAACCTGCGTTATTTCTGTTCACCACTCCATCAGGACAGCGCGCTCTATCCGGTCATCGCGCGTTGGGAGCAGGACTTGAAATTCACCCGTGGCGACACGTCGCACGAAAGGCTTCAGAAGCTCGAGGCCGCGCTGATCCCTGTCGGAACCTCGCCGGAAGAGGTGGCGCTGATTGCCGATCTGCTGTCGATTCCGGTGGACGATCGATATCCACGCCTCAATCTGAATCCCCAGCGCAAGAAGGAGAAGACCTACGAGGCGATGCTGCACGTGCTGACGAATCGCGCTCGCCAGCAGCCTGTGCTCATGCTGTTCGAGGATGCCCATTGGGCTGATGCAAGCTCACTTGAGTTGCTTTATCAGGTGGTGGGACTGCTTACGGATCTGCCCATTCTGATAGTTGTTTCGTTCCGGCCGGAGTTCCAGCCGCCGTGGGTGGGTCATGCGATCGCCAGCCTCATCACCCTCCGACGGCTGACGCATAAGCAGGCGGAGCGGCTGGCCCAACGAGTCCTCATCGAACGGGCACTGTCGCCCGACCTGCTCGAGCGGGTCGTCATGCAGACCGATGGCGTGCCTCTGTTCATCGAGGAGCTGACCAAGGCTGTGCAGGAAGATGCGAAACAACCTGGCAGCAACGCAGCCGCGCTAGAGGTTCCGGCGACACTGCAGGCCTCGCTTATAGCGCGGCTCGATCGCCTTCCGGCGGAAAAGCAGATTGCCCAAATCGGCGCGGTGATCGGTCGTGAGTTCGCGCAGACGCTGCTTGCCGCCGTCGCGAATATGCCCGAGGCGCAACTCGCTCAAGGCCTTGAGATACTGGTTGCCTCGGGATTGGCATTTCGGCACGGACTGCAACCGGATGCTGTCTATACCTTCAAACATGCGCTGGTGCGGGATGCCGCCTACAGCACACTGCTGCGCAGTCAGCGTCAGGAACTCCACGCCCGAATTGCCGAGGAGCTCGAAAAACACTTCCCAGAGTTCGTAGACACACAACCGGAGCTCCTGGCGCACCACTGCGCGCAGGCGGCCCTAGCCGAACGGGCGATCGAATTCTGGCGTCGCGCTGGGTTACGCAGCGTTGATCGGTCGGCGAATGCCGAGGCGGCAACGCATTTCAGTAATGCGCTCGACTTGCTGAACATGCTGCCGCCAAGTAAGCAGCGCGACGCGCCGGAGTTCGACTTGACGCTTAATCTTGCCGTTCCTCTGATTGCCGTGCATGGCTTCGGGTCGTCACGTGTTGAGGAATGCGCACTGCGGGCAATGAAGTTGTCAGACACGCTCCCAGGCTCGCCGAATAGGTTTGCCGCCCGCCGCCTCGCGTGGAATTCCTGCCTGATGCGCCAGCCACTCCCAAAGGCGCTTGAATTGGCACGCGACCTCGCGAGATTCGCCGATGAAGACAAGAGCGCAGCAAGGGTCGCGGTGGCTCACCGCTCGCTAGGCTATTCTCTACTCATCTTGGGTGAAGTTCGCGAGGCCGACAACATACTCTCCCGAGGTGCGGCACTCGCTGACACAATTGCGAGCCGCGAATTCGCTGTCTACGGGGAGCATCCGAGCATGGTTTGTCGCGCCTATGGTGCGCAGGCGAAGGTCTTGGGCGGCTTTCCTACCTCTGGCGCGCGGCTCGCCGAGTCGGCGGTCGCGTTTGCGCGCCGCCAGGACAACGCTCACAGCCTAGCATGGGCGCTGAACTGCGCGGCATACGCGTTCACACTCCGCGATGAGCCAGCGACCGTAGCCCGCTTCGCCGCGGACGGCATCGAGGCTGCCCGCGAACATCATTTGCCGCAATGGTTGGCCAGCGCGGGAGCGCTCCATGGGCTGGGCCATTCATCGGCTCGGCAATTTCAACGACGGCATGAGCCTCCTTCTGCAAGGCGCGAAGCGGTGGAGCGACACCGGAGCCAAGCTTCACACGACCCAATCCGAACTGGCTCTTGCAGAATGCTTTCTTCGAGAGGGCCGGATCGTCGAAGCGCGAGCCCACCTGAATGCTGCGCGCGAACATTGCACAAACTATGCCGAAGCATATCTCGCAGCGGAAATCGATCGCCTCGAGAGCTTGCTGCTGCAACGCGAACAGGCTGCGCCAGAGATCATCGAAGAATACCTCGTGAAATCCTTGAACACGGCCAGCAAACAAGGGGCTCGCCTGTATGAACTCCGCACGGCCACAACGCTTGCGAGTATGTTAGCAGATAGGAACGATCGGCGCGGGGCTATGGATACGTTGGCTCCGGTGTTTGGCTGGTTCACCGAAGGGTTTGACACATTGGACCTGCGGGAGGCGAAAGCATTGTTAGAGAAGCTCACTTAAGCTGCTGTCTTTCCGCGTTGGCGGGTTCAGAAATGTCGCCGCTCCTGGTACGCTCAGTCACTCGCGTTTCTGAGCGGAGCGGGCAGCCCCAGCCGAAGCAGACATCGGATCAGCCACCGCCGCACTTGGGCGATCGTCTGCTTTCGAGTGACGCCGAGGCGGCCTGGAACGACCGCGATCGGCGCAAGCCCGCCGCTGAGGGCAAGAAGTCCTTTGTCCAGGTTCCATCCCTTTCGGAGAACAATTAAACTGACCCACAACCCGACAGCCGCGGTGATCGGCGGCGGCCCCGCCGGCCTGATGGCCGCCGAGGTCCTGGCGGGCGCAGGTGTCAAAGTCACCCTCTACGACCAGATGCCATCGGTTGGGCGCAAGCTGCTGTTGGCGGGCCGAGGCGGTTTGAACCTCACCCACGCCGAAGCGATGCCGGTATTTCTGTCCCGCTATGGCGCCGCTCGCTCATGGCTGGAGCCGATAATTGCGGCGTTTCCGCCCGAGGCGCTGATCGACTGGTGCAACGGGCTCGGCCAACCGACCTTCATTGGCTCGAGCGCCCGCGTTTTCCCCGCCTCGATGAAAGCCTCACCGTTGCTGCGTGCCTGGTTGCGGCGACTAGCAGACCTGGGCGTGCGGATTCGCCCACGGCACCGCTGGATCGGCTGGCATGCGGGCGGAAACCTGGCCTTCGAAGCGCCGGATGGAGTGGTGCTCGATCGTCCGTGCGTGACCATCCTTGCACTGGGCGGAGCGTCATGGCCGGGTCTTGGCTCCGATGCCGGGTGGACCGGACATTTCCCGGGTCTGCTAGCCCCCTTCCGGCCTGCCAATTGCGGGTTCGCCGTTGACTGGTCACCACATTTTCGCACCCGTTTCGCCGGCCAGCCGCTCAAGCGCTTGTCCATCCGCTTCGGTCCCGACACCGTCCGCGGCGAGGCCGTCATCACTGAAACCGGTCTCGAAGGTGGTGCCATCTACACCTTGTCCGGCCGGCTCCGCGATGGGATCCAGGCCGAAGGGTCCGCGACAATTCAGATCGATCTGCGTCCCGATCTCAGCCTGACGGTGTTGCAGGACCGCCTCGGCGGCCCACGTCGCAGTCCAGTCGCTCGCGAACACGCTGCGAAAGCAAGCCGGGCTTGCGCCGGAAGCCATCGGGCTGGTGCAAGAAGCACTGCATACGGGCGCTGACGCCAACCACTTGCCAGCCTTGATCAAATCGCTGCCTATCCGTCTGGTGGCGACCGCTCCGATCGGCCGGGCGATTTCATCCGCCGGTGGCCTGCGCGCGGACGCCCTGGACGCGCACCTGATGCTGCGCGACTATCCGAACGTGTTCGCCGCCAGCGAAATGCTGGATTGGGAGGCTCCAACCGGCGGCTATCTGCTGCAAGCCTGCTTCAGCACAGGCGTCGCAGCGGCCAATGGGGCTCTGTCATGGCTGCGCTGACGCCGAACGGGTTGCACAACGCGAAGCGTTCGTCCAAATCAGCGGCTTCGACCGCATAGCGCCCGGGAGCAACCATGTCCGCCAGCAGGCCACGCACCCTTTTCGACAAGATCTGGGACAGCCACGTCGTCGAGAAACTCCCCGATGGCACCTGCATTCTCTATATCGACCGCCACCTTCTCCACGAGGTCACCAGCCCGCAGGCGTTCGAGGGTCTTCGAAATGCCGGACGCAAGCTGCGCCGTCCGGATCTGACCATCGCTGTCGCCGACCACAATATTCCGACCGTCGGCTCCAGGGTACCCTCCGACATCAGGGAAGAGGACAGTCGCATCCAGGTGGAGACGCTGGAGAAGAACGTCATCGAATTCGGCGTTCCCTACGTCCCGATCCTGGATGTGCGGCAAGGCATCGTCCACATCATCGGGCCGGAATTGGGCCTTTCGCTGCCCGGCACGACCATCGTTTGCGGCGACAGCCACACGTCGACCCACGGTGCCCTCGGCGCGCTGGCCTTCGGCATCGGCACGTCGGAGGTCGAGCACGTGATGGCCACCCAGACGCTGCTCCAGAATCCGGCAAAAAACATGCAGATCGACGTCTCCGGCACACTGGGCTTCGGCTGTTCGGCCAAGGACATCGTTCTGGCGATCATCGGCAAGATTACCACCGCCGGCGGCAATGGCCATGTCATCGAGTATACCGGCGACACGATACGTGCGCTGGATATGGCCGGCCGCTGCACCGTCAGCAACATGTCGATCGAGGCTGGCGCTCGCGCTGGCCTGATCGCCCCTGATCAGATCACGTTCGACTACATCAAAGGCCGCGAATTCGCCCCGAAAGGTGAGGCCTTCGAACAGGCCGTAGCCTACTGGAAGACCCTGCCGACAGACCGCGGCGCGCACTACGATACCATCGTTCGCATGACGACGGCCGAGATCGCGCCGATGGTCACCTGGGGCACAACTCCTGGGGCGGTGGTCCCGGTTACCGGCGTCGTGCCCAATCCCTCCGACGAACCCGACGAGGGCAAGCGCGCGCAGTTAAATCGCATGCTGGAATACATGGCTCTGTCACCGGGCCAGGCGATGCAGGACCTACCGATCGACGTTGTTTTCATCGGGTCCTGTACCTAACGGACGGATCGAGGACATTCGCGCCGCCGCGACCATCGCCAAAGGTCGCAAAGTTGCCGATGGCGTACAGGCTTTGGTGGTGCCCGGTTCGGGTCTGGTCAAGCGGCAGGCGGAGGAAGAGGGTCTGGACAGGATTCTACTTGAAGCCGGCTTCGAATGGCGGGACCCGTGCTGCTCGATGTGTCTCGGCATGAACCCCGACAAGCTAACCCCGGGTCAGCGCTGCGCCAGTACCTCGAACCGCAACTTCGAGGGCCGCCAAGGCCAGGGCGGCCGCACGCATCTGCTGTCCCCCGCGATGGCCGCCGCCGCCGCGGTGAGCGGGCGACTAACGGACGTGCGGCAGTTGGTGTAAGGAAAGTAACGACCTTGATAGCGAGGATTGTTCGCTCCCTCACTACAAGACTGTTTTTGGAGCAGGGAACATAGACATGGAACCCTTCACAACCCTGACCGCTGTTGCGGCGCCAATGCCGATGCAGAACATCGACACCGACAAAATCATCCCGGCCCGCTTTCTCAAGACCATTAAGCGCTCCGGCCTCGGCGTCCACTTGTTCGACCCGCTGCGGTTCGACAAGGACGGTAACGAAAGGCCTGAATTCGTGCTAAATCAGGAACCCTACCGCCACACGCAGGTCATCATCGCACACGAAAACTTCGGCTGTGGATCCTCCCGCGAGCACGCCCCATGGGCGCTGCTGGATTTCGGCATCCGCTGTATCATCGCGCCGGATTTCGCGGACATCTTCTACAACAACAGCTTCAAGAACGGCATCCTGCCGATCCGCCTGTCGCGCGCCATCTGCGACCAACTCATCGACGACGCCAAGTTGGGCGGCAACGCGCGCGTCACCATCGATCTCGCTCGCCAGGTGGTCATCCGGCCGAATGGTGAGGAGATTTCCTTCGACATCGACCCGTTTCGGAAGCACTCGCTGCTAAACGGGCTGGACGACATCGGTCAGACCCTGCAACACGCCTCCCAGATCGACGGGTTCGAGACCAGGCGTCGGCAGGACCAGCCCTGGATGCCCTCGACCACTGCCGCCTGATCCCTGTCGAAAAGCCCGCTTCACCTGCTTTGACTGTTTCCTGCGCGCTTAGCCAAAGGACATCCCGATGCCAGCTAACAAGAAGCTGCTGATACTTGCCGGTGACGGCATCGGCCCCGAGGTGATGCGCGAGGTCCGTCGCGTGATCGACTGGATGGACCGCCGCCGGATGGTCACGTTTAACGTCACTGACGATCACGTCGGCGGCTCGGCGATCGACACCTACGGCACACCCATCACCGCCGACACGATGCAGAAGGCAAAGGACGCAGATGCGATCCTGTTTGGTTCGGTTGGCGGGCCGAAATGGGACAAGCTTGGTTTCGACCTTCGACCGGAAATCGCCATCCTCCGCCTGCGCAAGGAACTGGATCTGTTCGCCAACCTCCGCCCCGCCATCGTGCTGGACCCGCTGGTCGATGCCTCAACCCTGAAGCCCGACATCGTGCGGGGCCTAAACCTGATGATCGTCCGCGAGAGCACCGGCGGCATCTATTTCGGCGACCCTCGTGGTGTCGAGACCTTGCCCGACGGTCAGCAGCGTGGCTTCGACACCGAGACCTACACGACCAACGAGATCGAAAGGGTTTGCCGCGTCGCCTTCGAGCTTGCGCGCGCCCGACAGAACAGGGTGTGCAGCGTCGAGAAAGCCAATGTCATGCAGTCCGGTCTGTTCTGGCGGCAGACCGTCACCGCGCTGCGCGATCGGGAGTTTGCTGATGTCGAATTGACGCACATGTATGCCGATAACTGCGCCATGCAGTTGGTCCGCTATCCGAAGCAGTTCGACGTGATCGTCACTTCCAATCTGTTCGGCGATCTGCTGTCCGATCTGGCCTCGATGCTGACCGGCAGCCTGGGTATGTTGCCCTCCGCCACGCTCGGCGCCGTTCAGCCATCTGGCAAGCGGCATGCGCTGTATGAGCCGATCCACGGCAGCGCCCCCGACATAGCCGGCAAGGGCATCGCCAATCCGCTCGGCCAAACTCTGAGTTTCGCCATGCTGCTGCGCCATTCGTTTGGCATGGCGGAAGATGCCGCCTTGATCGAGCAGGCCTGCGTCAACGTGCTCAAAAACGGGCTGCGCACCGCCGATATCATGGCGCCTGGATCTGCGCGGGTAGGCACCGGCGTGATGGGCGAGTCGATCCTGCGGGAGTTGGATAAACTCGCCGCTTAGTCTTGCGGCCCTATAAAGGTGCGGCCGGGTCAGCTGTGGGTTGGGCGCTGACGAGACGCTCAGGGGTTGATACCGACTTGGGGTTCCGCTACACCCCGCCGCCTGACTGCGCCCGTAGCTCAATTGGATAGAGCACCAGACTACGAATTTGGGGGTTAGGAGTTCGAGTCTCTTCGGGCGCGCCAGAAACCACTGAAAAACAAGGATACTTCATTGACCTTTGCCGACGAACAGTTTGAATTTTAAGCTGGTTTGAATTTGGTTTGAATGAATGTTCTCACCTAGTTTTCCTCCGCGATGCCAATTGGACGACGGCAAATTCCGGTTTCGTTCCAGTGCGCTCCCACATCTCAATCGCAGCCACGGCGACCTCGGTACGGCGGGGCAGATAGGTGTCGATAATCGACTGGCAGTAGTCGATCCCGTGGCCGCTAATGGCGGCGATCATTGGCGTGGTCGCGCCCGCTTCGGCCAGACGGACAATGCCGGTGCGCCGGAGATCCCGACGCTGCAACCCTTCCAGACCCGCTTGCTTCATCGCAGCGTCCCAGCCGCGCGAGAAATTCCGCCTAGACCACGGCAGGCCGTGCGGGCTCGCCACCAGTCGGTCGCTGGGTTTCATTTGAGTGAGCCGCTGCCGAAGCAGCGGTTCCAGCCTGTGGTGGACCGGGATATCCAGCAGCGTATTCGTCTTCTGCTGTCGCACGGCAATAAACATTCGGCCGTCGCGTTCGGCCACCCGTTCGGCGGTCATCTCCAGGACATCCGAGGGTCGCTGGACAGTGAAAAGCAGCAGCATGAAAGCGAGCTGCAGCGATGGCCGAGCCTTGGCCAGGAAATGGTGCTCTTCACCCAAGGACCAAACGGTGGTGCGGGGTGGTGCTTCGACGCGGCCGGGCCGGCTGGCGACATTCGACGGCACGAATTCCAATCGAACCGCCAAGCGCAGCAGGATGCGGAACAGCGCCAAAATCATGTTGCACTTGCTGGGCTGGCCCTGCAGGTGATCCTTGAGATCTTCGATCGTTGCCGGCCGAATATCCTTGGCGCGCATATCGCCCCAGCCGGTTTTGATCTGGCCGAGGTAGTTGTTGTACAGCTCCTGCGTGCGCGGCTTCAGCCTCAAAAAGGCTGGGCTCGCCTTGTATCGCGCAATCAATCCGGCGATCGTATCCGGCGCCACTCCGGCCTGGGTAGTCCTCTGCACGCGCGCTTCTGCTTCGGCCCGATTGTGGCCGAGGAACACACGGGCGTTGATATCATAATAGTATTCAAGGACCGAACCGTCAGGGTGCTTTTTGCGCACGACGTTCAGCCCGCTTCTGCGGGAACGCGGCATATAATCTCCTTTGTCTGTCTGCCGCGTCCTCAGCAGGAGAGGGAGGATCGGCTGGAACCGATCCTCCCACCCCTTCCCTGTTCGGAAACTCAGAAACGCGGCAAACGACAGCATCGGGCTGTGGGCTGCTGATCGTCAACTGGCTTCCGGGACCGACGCCGGCACGCTGATCAGCAGCCAGATCCAGAAGGCTCTTGTCCCAGGTGACGATCGCCAATTTCAACCCGCGCCTCATTGGCTCGGGCCATAGTCCGGTTTTGACTTCGAGCAAAAATACGTTTGGTGACACCCCCACATAGGCTGCAGCCTGACTTAGATTAAGGAACCGCGGCCAGTACCGGCAGGCTATCCAGCTCCAGCCGACGCGCCGTCACGGCGCACCGCCGGTGTCATGATCAGATGACACATCCCAACCTTTTGATGCGACAACATCCCGGATCGTCCAGTGATGCGGCGCCTTCACATCAGCGTAGAGCGCCTGCAGCCTGGCAACGTGCGGCGTCAGCAGTTCCGCCAGCTCGGCATAACCGCCCGGGTAGTTCCGGTCGTCGACCAAGGTGCCGGCGGCTTGCGCATCCAGAATAATGGCAAGGCAGGCCAGGCCATGCGCCAGCGGGTGCAACCCGCTTTTGGCATCCACATCCACCCCCTCCATCCATTCCGCGACATGCCGCAGCAGGGCGCCGATATAGACCGAGGCCCGGACTTCGGTCCCCCGCCAGTTCAGCCGGCCGTATTTCAGCATGCCGTCTAGCAGCGCCAGGCTGCCATGCGCGGTCGCCGAGAACGGCCAGAGGTGCAGCGGCAGTTTGGTGTTGCCGATGCCATTCTTGGGGTTGACCGCTTTCGGTGGATCGACCGGGGTGCCGCCGGCGAACACCGGCGGCGGCATTACGGTGTCCTGAATTTTTGTCGCCCAGGAGCAATTGCGCGGACAGTTTGTTGGCTCTCCGCAGCACTTCACGACGCTCACGACTCGCCCTCCCAGCCGAGTGGGGCGCGAAATCCCGCCGCCGCAGTGTGACCACCGCCGCTGAAACCGAGCGCCGCACCCACCTGTTTGGCCAGCGCGCCGACGTCAAAACCGTCCCGGGATCTGAGCGAAAACACCCGATGGCCGTCGGCGTGGTCGAAATAGGCCGCGGCGAAGAGTGCATTTTCAGCGAGTTTTCCAGCCGCTTCCGACGCCATTATATAAGGCAAGTTGACCACCGGAACGCGGTGGCCGCCGATGACCATCGTGCGCTTGGTCTGTTCGATCAGCTCCGCGATGTCTTTTTGCATCTTCCGATCCAGGGCTTTTCCCTGATCGAAAGCCGACCGCCAGCCGTCGTCGCGTTCCAACGTTTCGGCCAGCTCGTCCCAGACTGCGAAGTCGTACTGGTGACTGAACACCCAGGACTGAATTTCGCGGGTGCCGATCAGGCGGAATTTCCACAAGTCCCGATCCTGCACATGCCGCACCAGCGTGGGTGCCGGATGTCTGTGGAAGTAGTTCCAGGCCATCATCGCGCCGGATTGCTCCATGCCGAACATGAAGTGGCAGTTTGGCGGGAACGGGTCCACGTTTCCAAAGTTACACCGGGCGGATTCGCCCCATTCCTCCCTCGCCGCGACGTCATAAGCTAATGCGGCCTCTTCCTCAGAAGAGAACAGGCCGAGATGTTTGTTCGCGCCGTTAGCGGCTATCTGGGCCGCCCACTTATTTCTGTGCTTTCTGATTCCTTTGAATTTGGAACCTCGGTCCATATTCGCGCCGTTCTGGGCTTTTATTGCGTACCGCAAATTGAGCCGCCGGTTGTCCAGACTATTTCGGTTCCTGTGATCAACAAGAAAGCCTTCTTTTGGAGGCATTATGAGGGTGTGCATATACTCCCTGATCGCGTTCCCCCGACCTCCGCCCAAATATGCAACGGCGCCCCCATTCCCGCACTCCGTCCAGGCGTAGCCTGAGACCAAGTGAAAGTCATCTTCATCGACGTAGGCGGTAGCGCCGTTCGCTAGAGGAACGGCAACACTCTTCGGCACGTTTCCTATTTCTTTTACTGCAGTGCCGTGATGGTCTAATAAGGTTATGCTCGCCGCCTTTTGCGCCATTTCAAATAGCACCGGACGCGGGTAGCTGAAGTCGACGATCACGACGTGCTCGCCAGTGACATCCGGCGGCGGCTGGCCGTGCACACCGGGGTGGAATTTCACGCTGTCGCCGAAGGGCTTCCATACGGCCCAGGCCGCCGTGAACCCGTCAGCGCACGGGTGATGGTGCACGCACAAAGTCGGTTTGGTCATAGTCACATCCATTCTTACTTGGCCGGCTTTGCCGGCTTGGGGTTAGGCGGTAGGCGTCGTCACCAAGGCCAGCGGGTGTGCAAGGCGTGCACACATGCGCAGGTGGTTAGTGGAATGGCCACAAGGCCGCAGAGACCGAGCAAGAGGTAGTAGGTCACGCGCCTATCGCTCCGGAGTCGCCAGGGTTGGGTATCCCGTCGTGCAGCATAACGGGTCTCTTGATGCCGCTTTCGTCCAGTGCGAGGCGGATCAGCACCGGTATGTTCGGCATGATCCGGCTTTCCGGCAGGGCGCGGTGCGGCAGGATCTGCAGCGGTTCATCGGTGCGCTGGATGGCGTAGAACACGGTCTGCGAAAACAGCGCGAAGATCTCCATGTGATAGTTCTCGCCCATGAGCGTGGCGAAGTGCTGCCATTCCAGGCCCCGCGCCTCTGTCGAAATGCCGGTCTCTTCCCAGCACTCGCGGATCATCGCCTGCAGAAAGGTCTCACCAGGCTCAACTTTGCCGCCGATGCCGTTCAGCTTCCCGCACTGCCAAGCCGGCCGCAGCTTATTGATCAGCAAGACATGATCGCGGGCCTGATCGAAAATAAAACCGAGGGCGTATTTCTTCACGACGCATCTCCCTCAACAGGTTTCACTTGCATCGTTGGTCTCCTGTCTTGGGGTTGAGGACGGTTCTGGGACAGCCAACTGATGGCCGCCTGATGCGCGCCGCGGTATTTCTCCGGCCTGCGTTTCGCGGCGTAGATCCCGTCGCGCAGCTCGCGCGGCAGGGCATTCCAGTGCTCGGTGCAGAACACCATTCCGTTGTTCAGGCGCCGGCGGCAGCCAGGCGCCTTGCATTCGATGGTGGTTTCGGTGCCGCTCATTCGCGGGGTACTTCATAGGTGGGCACGCCAGCGGCGCGCAGTTTGGAAACCATGTCCGCGGTGCCGTTCTGGCCCGGGAAAGCGACGCCCCGATCTGGCTTGTAGTTGCGCAGCATGCGGCTGTTGCGAATGCGGCCGGCGCTCTTGCCGAGCGACCAATCGGCGCGATCTTCGATGCAGCGCACGCCACGCTTCTCAGCCCAGACCTTGGCTTGGTAGTCGGCGCCGATGAAGCGCCTATGCCGGCGGGAGAAGTATTTCTGGCCGCCCTGGATCAGGACGCCGATGCCCAGCTCTGCGTGCAGCCGGTCCAGGATCGTATCCACACGATCCTGGTCATCGTAATAACGACCGCCGCAGACCAGGAGCCGGATCATGATTGGTTAGAGGCTCGGCAGCTCTGCTTGCGCCTCGGCGGCGACAGGCTCTTGGGACAGCACGATTGGGCTCATACTGCGGTGCCAGTCATCAGCCCGGCGCGACCAGAAGTTGCCGTTCGGTCCGCGATAAATGACCGTCCGCGGGTAGCGCGGATTGTCATGCCGGTTCGTCAGGAACAGCACCTCGTAAATCGTGCCGCTGGTGTGCTGCCACCGGGAAAACGGTTGTGGTTCTGCGATGGCTGCAGGGCCGCCGTTCAGATATTCGCAGTAGCGTTTCAGCTCGGCGCGGGCCGTCGCCTCATTCGGGAACGGGCCGTTCCTATCCGCCCAGGTCTCATCCCAGAAGTACCAAGCATCCCCTTCCCGGTGCACAGGGTCGGTGCCGCTGGATTGTTCCAGCACGGCGCGCTCGGCCGCCAAATCACGATCGATCGCGGCGGCCTCGGTGAACTTGTCTGGAAACCGCGCCCGCAGCTTGGCGATGTTGGTATCGAACGTTTCGCCGAAGTTGGTCTGCAGGAAGCGCAGGCCGAGCGCCACATACCAGAGAACGTCGCCGAACTCTTCCTTCAGATTGACGGCATCCATAGGCTTCGCGCCGGTCAGCACATCGCGCACGTGCTCGGCGATCTCCGCCAACTCGGTGACGCAGCCGAGCATGGCGTGAATGAGATCCGCCAGCTCCGGCTTCAGGCTTATGGATGACGTGCTCCAGCGGGTCGGGCCCGGTTGCTTGCCATAGAACAAGGCCCGCTTGAGCCGATCCGCCCAGACGCCGGCGGTGATCACCGACGTCATCATGAAGTCCACTTCGGCAGGGTCCACGACCTCGGCGTGAAACTGGCCCGAAGCCGTGCGTGCGCTCACGCGCAAGTATTCTGTCGCGTTCATAGATCCTCAGTTCTTGCTTGGCCGGCTTTGCCGGCAGTTAAGTAAAGGCGTGGGGTTTAGTGTGGTGCGGTCTCCGGCGGCGGCTTCGGCATGCGCCCGGCCGTGATGTTGTCCTGCGCCCGGATGTTCTTGTTTTCGACGGTCCAGCACTCCCGGCTTTCGTCGGCGAAACACACGAACATCAGGTTATGCTCGAACCCGTAATCGATCAGCACGTGAGCCATGGCTTTGCCCATGCCTCCTTCTGTTTGACCAATACAGGGATCGGCGGGTCAAGTTGCAGTATCGGCGGGTCAAGTTGCAGTAGTAGTGCCATGACTTCAGCCAGGCTCCGTCAGTTCGCTCGGTATCCGCATGTAGCCGAGGCTCTGCATCTGGCGTTCGGTCAGCCGATCCATACGCAGGCTTTGCGCCATGACCGTCATCGGCACGCGGGGTGTATCCGTCCTGGACCAGGCCGCGTCCCAGGCGCGAGCAACACGCATGGCGTTTTGTGGGTTCATGTCGTCAGGCACGCGGATGACGAACAGCCCGAAGCCCCCGTAATCCACCTTGTCGAGCGTCACGCCGTCGACCAGCGGAAACAGCCCCGGCGCCGTTTGGCCTTGCTGCTGCCACTTCTCGTTCCAGAGGTTCAGCAGGTAGGCAAACTGCTCGGCCGTTGGGGTGCCCGCCATGTTGATCGTGAAGATCCCCTCTCCAGCCTCGAGCGGGTGGGCCGCAAGCAGGGTCTTCAGGCCCTCCACTTCGCCCTGCAAACGGGCGATCTCGGCAAACGCTTCCGGTATCAATAGCTTGGTGATCTCGTCGGCCGGACCGGACGAGGCCTCGCCCGATTGAGATGCCAGCGCAATCCCGTGCATATCGATCGCGCCATCTTCGTGGAAAGCGTGGTCGTAGCTGGCGGCCCGCAGTTTGCCGGCGATCTCATGGTAGGCATCGTCCGACACTTCCAGGACTGCGTAGGTATGGCTCTGTCTGGGAAAAGCCATGACCTCACCTCAATCCATGAGCTGGGGCCCTGCGTTCGCCACGCTCGTAGACCACTATGCTGTCGTAGAAATGGATACCCGCCGTCGTGCGGCAGAATTCGGACACCTTACCGTCCAGATCACCATGCCGCCCCGACATCAGGGTGGCGAAGTTGTCCGGGTTGCCGCTCCACTCCATCAGCCGCAGGGTGTCGCCATGTGCCTTCTCCATGAAGGTGTGGCGGGGGTCCGGCAGGTAATCGTGGAAGTCACCGCCCCACAAACTGGTGTGGGTATCCTCCACCAGATAGACGCCATCACTGGCCATCGTCTGGTAGAGCACATTGAAGGCGCTGATCTGCTGGTTCATCGTGTGGCCGCCATCGTCAATGACGATATCGAGCTGGCCCAAATTCGGCAGCACCTCATCCCAGAAATAGGGATCGGCCAAGTCGCCGATCGACGCGGTGACGTTGGGGAGCTTCGGCACAATGCTGGCGTCGTTGATGTCCACACCGTGGATGCGCGAGCCGGGGTGGAAATACTGGTGCCACAAATAGAGGCCGCCACCATACTGGATACCGATCTCCAGCAGATTTATCGGCCGGCCCCGGAAGCGCGCAAAATGACGTTCGTAGATAGGAATGTAGTGATCCCAGCGATGCATCCTATAGGGGCGCTCGCCGTTGTATATCTCACGCAGAGATACAGTATTTCGCATAGGCCCGTTCTTCCTTGGCTGTCCGATCAACTTCGATCAGATCTCGCACTCGCAAGATGAGCGTTGGATGGGCGGCGTGTCAATCACGAATGACATTACAGTTTCTTCAGTCCCGGACGAATTCGTAGTGCCCCGATATCACGGTAGATGGAGGAATCGGATTACCCCAACGTACGTGAGATGCCCGCGAGCGTTTTTCCGACAAAGTTTCGGCCCATTGATCTCCATACGCGCGGCTCAAGGCATCACTTACGGCGTTTCGGCCTACCCCAAAGTCTACGGCGATATCCTGTATCAAATCTCCAGACGCGTACCTCTGTAGGATAGATGGGATATCGATGGAAGACAGCTTAGTCGCTCCGTTTTTATCTCCCACCGCTGTCAAGCCGTTCTGGGCGGCGTGCTGCATATTTCCATTCTGGTCACACCACTCCAGATTCCAATCAGAGTTACAGTGCTTGTTGGTGTTTCTGTGGTTCACATCGGGCAGGCCCAAAGGATTGGGTATGAAAGCGATGGCAACTAACCGGTGCACGCGATGGGTCTTCACAACCCCATCCTTCGCCAAGCGAACTGTCAGGTATCCAGTTTCGTGTTCGCTTAATTTTCGTTTGCAAGCGGGCACGAGTTGTCGACGCCCGGTTGAGGGCTGGTAAACCCAGCGCTCTATGGAGTATATGGAGCCATCGCTGTCGACTTCATAATACCCCTCATAGCCAAATATAGGGCGCCTCATCAGACGCACTCATTCGGCAGGGTCTTTCTGTGTTGTATGTAACCCGTTAGGTTACCGTGCAGCTCCGGATGCTCCCAGTGGCCATCTATCCATCTATCTGGGGTCGCCTCGTGCTCAGCGGGGCTCGCGTGCAACGGCATGCTACCGACCAGGCGATCGTAGAGCGCCAGGTCGTCTTCAATGGACGGCCGCTTGCCTTCGTGGGTCAGATAGCTGACGCGGGCGCAGCGCGCGACGGAAAGCTTGATCAATTCGTCCCAGCACAATGGCGCCAGTCCGGGGTATTGGAACATCACATGTCGCCGGTCTTCATCGCTGACATACGGCAAGTGCCACTGGCCCAGCTTTTGCACCTTCGGTGTGCTTGCCTGCTGCGCTTCCCAGATCAGATCAGCGAGGTGCCGGATCTCGGGCTGGGCACCCTCATGGCGCCGGAGCGCAAAGAAGTTGCTCCAGTTCGTCGCGGTGACGACCACGTTGATGAAGCCGTGCTTCTCGACAAGGCGGTTGACGAGCTGCTTGTGCGCGCCAAGCGCGTGCAGATCCAGAGCGTCGCGGATGCAGGCTTCTCGATTGGAACGCCAGATGTCCTGCGCGAGACGCTTGGCGGCATCATCAAGCTCTTCAGCAGCCTGCATGCCGGCTTGGTTCTTGCCCCAGAACAGCGGTTCCGCGGGGTCGCGCCGGATGTCCTCAATCAGGCGCGGGACGGGAACCGCTCGCGAACTCGAGGCGTTCCGAGAGAGGTTCCGGTCATACATGAAGCCGTCTGGAATGGAGACGGTTTCTATGATCTCGGGAGAGATGCTGAGAATTCGGTGCGTGAGCGATTCAGCATGGAGAAACTTCGGATAACGAAGCTGCATGGTGAAGAGCGGCGGCGCGGCAGGGTTAAGGCTCACGCTGTGCGCGAGCACTTTCGCTTCGTATGGCATCCTGTATCCATTCTTGCTTGCGGCCGTATGGCCGATTGTATCAAGTCAAACTAACATAGCAGTCGGTTAGGTCCCCGGGCGACCGCCTGCAGGTAGAGCGGCGACTATGCGAACCCGCACGGCGTCGACTTTCTGTTGATGCTCTTCCAGCAGCTCTTTGAGTACAACAGCGAGAGACCGGCCATCTGCTAGGACGTCCGGGATAGGCCATTGGTTGTTGCACCATCTGACCATGTGACGCTGGCTCATGCCGAGATACGCCACCATTGGTTTTTGCCAAAAAATGCCAAACACTGTCTCGCCGACGAGTTCCATCAGCTCGAGGTTGGTAGCCGATCCAGGGGGTTTTAGGGTAGCCACGTTAGGCATTTGGGTTCCTTCTGTTGTTGACTTTGCTCACTCTGGGAGCCTTTCGACCCCTAGGGGCTTCCGCCTCAGTGGCAGAGGCGCGAGCAACGGCAATCAGCGCGGGTGCGTTGGCTTTCAAATTCACCAACAACTCGCACATGTCGGAAGAGACGTGTGACACCAGCCGCACCTTCGGCCGGCCCTCCACATTGCTTCTGTAATCCACGTGGTGGAATGTTACGGTTGATCCATTCACCGTATCGGTCTCCCGGGTATGCACCCAAGTTTCGGGGAACCTTTTCAAAAGCCTATCTATTTTTGCAAGGACCTTGGTGTCCACAACGATACCCCCGCCACTACTAATTGAGCGATGTTTTGCCCCAAGTACCGTGTCCGATGCATGACATTTCCGTGTCAGCAACGCTTTTTCCGAGGCCGTAAGCAGCGGGGATTGCGAAGCTGAGCACGATAACCAAAGTCGCGAAGATTGCCGTTATAGCGATCACGCGCCCCCAGAGGATTGGCGTCCCTCTAGGCTTTTGTTCTGGTCTTTCACCAAGCCCCATCTGGCTATGGTTCTTCTGCTCACCACTCATCTCTCATCCTTCTTGCTTGGAGGTCTGCGCGCCTCATGTCACGTCTATAGGGCATGCTGGTTAACCTCTAGTCAACTTTTTCCCGAACCGGGCGACATACCATACCGTGGTTTAATCTAACGGATCTGACAGCTAGGCATGCCATGACAACTTAGGGATGGTAGTTGTCATCATCTTGTAGCGACACCCCGCATAATTTTTTCATGAAATAACTGGAAATACATCGCACCCATCTGTTCTTGACGTCTTGCCTGCGGAGATTTTAAGGTCCGCTCCGCGATCTTCGCCAAGCAAGAATGGACTGATACATGAACTGGAAACCGATACCCGGTTGGCCGCGCTATGAGGCCAGCACTGACGGGATGATACGCATCCAGGCCTCCGGCAGGGTGCTCGCCCAAAGGCTCCGAGTCGGCGATGAATATCTGGTCGTCGACCTTTATGGGGAACCCGGCCCTGGCTCGAACCGCCCCGACAGACGCATCCGAAAAACCATGGGCGTCAATATCCTCGTATGTATGGCGTTCCACGGCCCGCGTCCTAGCGCACACCATGAGGCCGCCCATTGCAACGGTAAAAAGGAAGACAATTCAAGCAGTAACCTCCGGTGGGCGACAATACCAGAGAACGAATGGGATAAGCGGTGTCATGGTTACCGCCCCGCAGGGAGAACGCAACGGCGGCGCAAAACTGTTGCTAAACCAGGCTATTGCGATCCTCCACGACACACGCAAGCACGCCATTACCGCCGGGGATTATGGGATAGGTCGCAGGGCTGTCTCCAAAATCAAGAACGGCCACCGGTGGACGCACCTCCAACCGATCAGAATGGAGGCAGCGGCATGATCACGATCCAGGCCGCCGGGCTGGCGTCGCTGTCGCCGCAGAACGCCAAGTCCGCCAGGGGTGTTCAGCAGAAGGCGATCACGACCGCCGCGGCGCCCGCGATGCAAGAAAAACTGGCAGCCGCCGGGATCGATACTGAGCTGCGGATTGCGCATTTTTTAGCTCAGACGTGCGAGGAGTCGGACGGGTATTGCACCACCGTCGAATACGCGTCGGGCTTGGCCTATGAGTGGCGCGCGGATCTCGGCAACAATCAACCTGGAGACGGCGTTAAATTCAAAGGCCGCGGTTTGATTATGATCACCGGCCGTTACAACTACACCAGTTATGGGAAGCTGCTCGGGCTGGACCTGATCGACAAGCCCACGCTCGCCGCGGACCCGGTGAATGCCGTCGCCATCGCTGTCGCCTACTGGAATGATCACGGGCTGAACGCCTTCGCCGACAAGGACGATATCGAGACCATCACCAGACGCATCAACGGCGGCCTGAACGGGTTGGCGACGCGCCAACTGTATCTGGTGCGCGCCATGCGCCTGCTGACGCCACCCGTGCCGGCGACGGAAGTCGTAGCGTGAGGTTCCTGATCCTCATCGCGGTCGTGTCCATGCTGTTCCTCTCGCCGGCGCAGGCGCAGGATAAGGGGCGGGATGCGATCGCGGAGGAAAAGGGCGTCGCCAGCTTCTATTCGTGGCGTCATCAGGGGCGCCGCATGGCGAACGGGAAGCGGTTCAACACCCTCGGCGCGCCGGCCGCGAGCCGGACCCTGCCGCTCGGCAGCCGGGTGCGGGTGACCAATCTCGCAAATGGGGAATCCACCGACGTGACCGTGGGGATCGTGGGCCGTACGTCAGTGGCCGGATTATGGATCTATCTCTCGGCGCCGCCCGGCGCCTCGGGATGACAAAGATGGGCCTGGCCGTGGTCCGGATCACACCCCTCCCGGCGAGCCGCTAGGTACAGCGTTTCCTAGAATCCGACCCGATGTGACGGGAGGTACACCCCGAGAAGCGGTCGTCCGTCAGCGTGTGCGGAAAATGACTGAACCGCCGGGATGGCCTTCATCCCGGGGAATGAAGGGGCCGGGGCCGGGTGCGAGGCTGAGGAAGGGGTAAGTTACGCCGCGACACCTGCATCCGCTGATCTTCGCTGGGACTGGGCAGGTGTCTTGCCTGGCAGCGGACGCCAGTCATGATCGGGGCATCGCAACTTGATAGACGCGAGCATTCGGCCGATCCTCCCGATGGGAGTGATTTGCTGGGTTGCGAAATGCCACGGGCATCTTCCGCAATCCGCAGATTAAGAGGAAGGAGCCAAAATCATGAGCGTTGCCGCGTCGTTTGTTCCCGCACAGTCCATGAAGATTGCGAAGGTCAAGGAGCAGATCGGCGCCATCGTGACCGGCGTCGACCTTGCCCAACCCATCGACGCCGCGACGCGGAAGGAGCTCTACGACGCTGTCGTCGAAAACGTGGTCCTCGTGATTCGCGGGCAAGCGCACATTACCCCAGCCCAGTTGCAAGCCGCTGGTGAGATGTTCGGCGAGCTGATGGAGGACCAGAACCGGCGCTATCTGGTTGACGGATTTCCGCTGATCAGTGTTCTCGACAACCGTCACTTGGACAGCAAGGGTCAGCCCGCAACCGTCGGCGCCAATGCCACCTGGCACACAGACCACACCAACCAGGAATTGCCGCCGAAATTCACCATGCTGTATGCGGTGGCAGTGCCGGATAAGGGCGGTGCGACATCGGTTTGCAACGCGCGCGCGGCCTACGAAGCCCTCCCGGACGACATCAAACTGAAGATCGCTGGTGCAAAGACTGAGAATACCCTGATCAGTAGCGCGCGTATGAAGACGGGCAATCCGGATATCGTGAAGGCTCAGCTCGAGTCGAATAAGCCGCCAATGGTGCAACCCTTGGTCCGCACACATCCGGAGACCGGCACCAAGGCCGTGTGGTTCCATAAAAGCAAGACCGAGACGGTCACTGGCATGTCGCCCGAGGAAACTCAGGATTTTCTGCAGGATTTGACTGACAAGATCATGCAGCCCCAGTTTTGCTATGCGCACGAATATAAGCAGGGCGACCTGCTGATCATCGATGACCGCGCCTCATTGCACAAAGCTGCCTTCGATTACGATCACAGTCAGCATCGCCGCCTGTATCGGATGCTTGTGCGCGGCGACCGTCCCTACTGAGCGCCCCGCACCGGGACGTCAGACCGGACGGCTAGAGGATTCGGAGTAACGCTAAAGAATTCGAATCAACGCTTTTCGGTGTTCGTTCATCCCGGACTCGCTGCAATGGTCCGTTTTAACCCCTAAGCCTGCGGGTGACCGAGACGCGGTCGGGATCGAGAGCAGCGAGGCGTGCCGGATCAAAGGGTGAGAGATCGGTCGAACGCGCCGCCCCGTCCAGGATCAGCTCAGCCATGGCCTCGCCCGTAGCTGGGGCATTAAGGATGCCCCACACACTGTGACCCGTCGCCACATAGGCGCCTTGGGCTCCCGGGACGGCGCCGATCAGGGGCAGTCCGTCGGCAGTCACGGGGCGGAAACACGCCTGGCTGGCGAGGACGGGGGCCCTCGCCAGGATCGGGGACACGCGATCGCAAAGCGATTTCAGGCGGTCGATCGCTCCGTCATCGGGGGCAACGAGGCCCGGATCTATCGGAAGGTAAGACTCGCTTGAGATGCCGCACACATAGGTCGTGCCATCGGCGCGCGGAAAGACCTCCGGTGAGAGCACCAGGCCGCCCGGCTCCGCATACTCGAGAAACAGGGCTTCCGGTGGAATCGTTGCGCCGGTTTGGAAGACGAGGCTGTGACCCTTCAGGCCGAACACCGGGGGCAGCGGCAGCCATTTCGCTGCCAGTATCGACCACGGCCCCATGGCGATGACGACGGCGTCGGCTTCCAGCGCATCGCCATCGAACAGCACGCCAACGACGTCGCCGCCGCGGCGCAACAGCCCCTCCACCTCGCCCAGACGCACCTCAGCGCCCCATGCTTCCGCTGCCCGCATCATGCCGGTTGTAAACGCCGCTGGCTGCACCTGCGCCGTCGTAGCGGCGGAGCCAATTTGCCCGGCGATCGCAACGTCCGGCGAGACCCATCCCGGCTCGGCGCCGAGCGGCAGGGCTGGGGACTGGCCCACCTCGCCAGCATAGGTGGTCATCCGGCGGTAGCCCCAGTCGCCCTTCAGCGACCCGGCGAGCTCAGCATGCAGCGCGAAGCTCCGGCGGGCGAGGGCCTTGAGGGGCGTGCCATCGCACCAGTCACGGGCCAGGAAGCCGCCGGATTTGCCTGAGGCGGCGCAGGCGACGCCCCTGCGCTCGAGGACCACCACGCCGGCGCCTCTCGCGGCGAGGTAATACGCAATCGACGTGCCGATGACGCCCGCGCCCACTATCAGAACCCGCATGCCCCGCTCCGTCCCGGTTCGATGTTACGCTTCACATGCTGCCTGAAGTGATCACGGCAAGACTTCGTGGGTCGAGACCATTTGACGCTGATCTTGTCGTGAAGTTCATTGCCAAAGCGTTGGCCTGTCGCAGACGATCTGAGATGCCGTTCAATTGCTACCTTTCCCTGCGGCGTGGCGGTGCCGCAATTAACCTACTGGCGGCTGCCGACCCAAGTCAGTTGCTCGCTTCCCAGCTCGCCAACCCGGACAGCGGACGTTCTGTGTTAATCGATGCCCGCCGCTTTGCGCCGATTACGGCGAGACCACTCGATAAGGCCCTCATCAACGGCGCTCGCAACTCCCGTAGGAGGCTTTTGGCGCCCGGGGTGCGCATTCGGCACACACCTCGACGAGTGCGGCCTGGAACCCAGTGGTCGCGTCCTCCCGATCTAGCGATGATGTCGGTTATCGCGTCTTATGCAGAAGGTATCGACGGAGCCATCGCGATGGCACTCAATAGCCCTGACGATTTGCGGGACCTGGTCGACAATCCGGTCGAACGATTGGAGGTCGAATACAAGGACTGGCTCGACCTTGCGTCTGGGAATAAGCCAAGGGCCGACCTCGCCCGTCACGTCGCTGCTCTCGCCAACTATGGCGGCGGCCACATTGTCTTCGGGTTTGATGATAAGACGAGGTTGCCGACCGGACCCAATAGATTCCCGTACGTCAGCTATACCAACGATCTGATATCTGGGATCGTCAAGAAATACCTTGAGCCAACTTTTCAGTGCATCGTCCGTCCGGTGGTGACTTCCTCTGGTAACGAGCACCCAATTTTAGAAGTACCCGGTCACCGCGAAGTACCGATCTGCGCAAAGGCAGACGGCCCACAGGGCACCAGGGGCCGGCCTGAAGGCATCGTCGCCGGCGTTTACTTATCCGAAAGCCTGGGCCAGAGAGTGCGCCCATCCTTAGTGCGCCAGAGTGGGCGCCCATCATTCGCCGATGCGTGATGCATGACAAGGCGGCGCTGTTAGCCTCCGTCGATGCGGCGCTCCGAGGGGCGGTCATCCCAGAAACCGAACCGGAGAAACTGAACCTCCTCAAAACATGGCATCTCGCATGCCGGAAACTCTTTCTGTTGGCGGCAACCGCGAATCACGGCTTCTTCCAGTTCAGCTATCACATTGAACGGGCGGACGGCGAAACCCTTGATCAAGGTGGTCTGATTCGTCTACTGCATGAACTCAACAATGAGATTCGGGATACCGTCAACACGGGTTGGAGTATTTTCTATCCCTTTGACCGTCGAGAAATAGCGCCATCCTTCGCCACTGATCCTAAGTCCGGCCTCGACCATCTAGACTTTGTCCAAGCGGTACTTCCAAACAACTCAGGAGAACGGGATACTCATCTCGATACTTGGCGATTTGCCGGAAACGGTCTTGCCACCATAGTCCGGGATTATTGGGAAGATGGTCCAGGATTGAACCAGTGGATGCGCGCATCGCCAGGGACATGGTTTAGCCCCAACCATCTAGTGATGGATCTCGGAGAGTTCGTCCGCCATGCGAGAGCGTATCCGAGAGATTCTCCGCTTCGACAGCGGTCACATTCAGATGCGAGTGGGACGGGCTTCTCAATCGGAGCCTAAAAGATCCCCGCAGCAGGTGGTCTCCTGGTCAAGTCGCCAAGGAGGATCACCGTGTATCGACAGGATCATGGCCCGCGTCATCTCTGCGCGACACATTGCCGGAAATCGTGTCTCAGTTGGCAGCTCCGGTCATGCGTTTATTCATGCCCGCCCGACCGCTGACGCCGGAATGGGTTCGGGCAGAGATGGCGGAGTGGCGACCGTATCATGGACGATAGCAATCTTCCCTTCTCCAGTCGCAGGGACTTTCTGGCTCCCAGTTCGGCCGTGGGCCGAATGTCCGGTTTCCTAATGAGTCACCCCAAAACGGATTGGCAGGAACCCACCCCAAGCGGCGATTCCGTGCCTCACCCTGATACGCTCGATTTCATGGAAAAGATGTACTAGTCGTGATCCACTCCGCGAGTTCGTTACGATGGCGTGAACAGCTTAATAAGGTCATCGAGGTGGGTGTGGCGTCGCTGGCCCCGGTCTGGCTTCCGCCGCACCGCGGCGAGCGGGGGCAGCTTGCCATCCTCCCGGATCGTGATGTGCTCCAGGAACCACTTCCGCTGACCAGTCTGGCGAAACGCAACCCGGTCACCGACCGTGAAGCCACCAAACGACCGTGGGTGCGACACGGCAGTCTCAGCAGCCGCCGTCAGCACCGAAGCGTCACGGACCGACCGCGGCGTCGGCCAGCCCATAGGCGCCATTTTCCTGATCCCGCCCACCCAGCGGCGACCGCTAGGTAGCCGCGGTGTCCGCGCCGCGTTCTGCGCGGATCTCGTTCACCAGGCGCGATATGGTGCCGTCGATCCGCCAGGCGATGGCAGCCGTGACGGCTATGTTATCGCGGATGGCGCCAATCTCGGACAGCAGTTCCCGCTGTTGCCGGGCGATCAGCGAAAGGTCAGCTTCGTCACTCATTTGGGTTGTCCGCGGCCAAGATAGCGATCAAGCAAACGAACACAATGCTGAATAAATTCTATCATGCTCCCCACGAAGAACGCCAGATAGAATATGACGTAATGCAGAACTATCCATGCTGTGGAGTAGTCATCCAGTTCCAACTGCCTCTTCAGTATGTGCTTGTTGAGCTTCATATTACAGTTATCGGCTCCGATAAGTTCCGTCTGGATTGAAAGCGTCATGGAAGAACCGCGCGAAAGCGGCGCGCGTCCCGTATTGGTTCAGATCAAAGTCGTGCCGGTTCGCCGCGGCGCGCACGTCGGCGATGAAGGCGGGCAACTGCGCCCGGCTCCGGATCTCGCCGGTCTTGTCGTCGAACGCGAAGCAGACTTCGGTGGCGCTTCCAAGCCGGTCACGTCGCCGCTCACGAAAATGCTTCCTCCCAGCTTCCGACCGTCGAAGCCTTGCTGTACTCCGTCGCCCGGTTTTCGAAGAAATTGGTGTGCTCAATCGCGTTCAGCATCTCGTCCAGCCAGGGTAGCGGGTTCTTCGCGATCTGGTAAATCTCGTGCAGCCCCAGCTCGGTCAAGCGCCGATCGGCTATGAAGCGGATGTAGGCCTTGACTTCCTCCGCCGTCAGCCCGTGCACCGGCCCCTGTTCGAACGCGAGATCGATGAACGCGTCCTCATGCGAGACGATGGTCCGGCAGGTATTGTCGATGTCGGAGCGCAGCGCCTCGGTCCACAATTCCGGGTTCTCGTTTATGAACGTGCGGAACAGCCTTATGATGGACTGGCAATGCAGGCTTTCGTCGCGTACCGACCATGTGACGATCTGACCCATCCCCTTCATCTTGCCGGCGCGCGGGAAGTTCAGCAGTATAGCGAAGGACGCGAAGAGTTGCAGGCCCTCGGTGAAGGCGCCGAACGCTGCCATGGTGCGGGCAATCTCAAACTTGTTCTGGACTGAGAAGCCCTGCATGTAGTCAAATTTGTCCTTCATCTCTTTGTATTTGAGAAAGGCGCTATACTCAATCTCCGGCATGCCGATCGTGTCCAGAAGGTGGCTGTAGGCGGAAATATGAATCGTCTCAATATTCGAGAACGCCGACAGCATCATCAACACTTCAGTCGGTTTGAACACCTGACTGTAGTGCCGCATGTAACAGTTGTTTACCTCGACATCGGCCTGAGTAAAAAAAGCGGAAGATCTGCGTTAGCAGGTTGCGCTCGCCGTCGGTCAGATCCTTGTGCCAATCCTTCACGTCGTCGGCCAGCGGCACCTCTTCCGGCAGCCAGTGCACCCGCTGCTGGGTCAGCCAGGCCTCGTAAGCCCACGGGTAGCGGAACGGCTTGTAGACGGGGTTCTCAGTCAGCAGGTTGGCAGCGACCGTCGAGCTCGCGGCCGCAACTTGAGCGTCAGTCATTTTTGTGAAGAATCTTTTTTCTTACTTAAGAAGCCGGGTCATCTATCCTACCGGTTAGAGTCCGCCAAGACCGGAATACCGCAGCCTTGCCGCGCACCTCCTCGATGTGATCGCGCTCTTGGGTGGTATCTGGGCGAACTCCGCGTGCGATTTCATTTGCGCGAAGATCACACCATTTTTCCATTGTCTCCGGAGTGCTCGAGTTCCGCGCCAACAGCACGAACATCGGCTCGCCTGGCTCTCGCTTTACAAGGCACGGGTCGGTCGTGAGTTCCGCGTCCCATGCGGCTTTGACGACCTCTGCTACACGCCCAGTGCTCAGCTCACAGCCGCAATCCGGGAAGGAACAGTGCCCCTCGCAACATGATCTTACGATCTTGCGAACGTCCTTGTCGGATAGGTTATACGGCATTGGGGAAACTCCCGGTAATGCACGCCGGCGGCCGTGGTATGGTTTCGTTTGCGTCAGTCATTCAGATTGGTCCCTTGGTTCGGTTGCAGGCCGGGAAGTCGCACTGCCCACATACCAGAGCGCTCTCCCCCTGCTCGGAACAGGGCTTCGGCGCATTGCAGATCTTCCGGCGCGCTTCCTCGAAACCCGGCGGGCGATCCGTCGCCGTGTCGGGCGAGCTGCTGCGCGAAGCCGGCGTGCATTACCGGGAGTTCGTCCATGCTGGCGCATGAGCTGCATGTCTTCACGGTGTAAATCGATGCAGCCGAGATCGAACACCTGCGCGCCGAAAACGCACGTCTGAAACGCCTGCTTTTGTCGCTGACCGATCAGCCGCAGCTTCGTGCTCTTGTCCTGCAGTCGCTCCGGAGTGTCCGCGACGCCACGCGGGAAGCCGTTGAACCCGGTTGACCGCACCTCGAGATCAGAGCCGACAATGACCGCCCCAACCCTCGTGCGAGGGTCTTTCGACATTGAAGCGCACAGCAGCGCCATGTCGATAAAGTGCTTGTCCCAGCGAGCCATGGTTTGATCAGACATCGATAGCGGGATTGGTCTCGGACATCTTGCGCAGTTTCTTGACCGAGATCGACCGTTGACCGTTCTTCCGCATTGGTCCTGCCGCCTGCCAGACGGGAGCACCGTCACCATTATAAATCACCTCGGCGTGCATTCTGTCTGACATGATACGCATTACCAGAAGCCGGTCACACGTGGCTTGCAGTGCGGCAATACTGCCGCCTGTTAGCTTGATCTGAACATTGCGGCCTTCAGGGTCTATGGCGTCGTGCCCTGGAAAGCTACCTCGAAACAACCGGAGGCCGAAGGCTTCCGCTGCGATGACTTCGCCAATCGAACCAACCATATGGCCGTCAGGCGTAAACCGCCGGCCTGGATACTTTCGCTCAAGATCGCTCACAATCCTGTAGATTTCGATCACCTCGGGGGGCAGCTTCACGAAATCCTGGCACCGCTTTTTCAGACATCGGCAATTCCCATTGTTCTCAGTTCAGACTTCACGTCGCTGATCAGCTTGGCACATCCGCGACTGGTCGCGCCGCCGTAATGACGCATGCCAACCTCGGCATTTCTGATGACCATCTTGAGGTATGCGACCAGGGCATCCGGATCTGGGTAGCCGTTGGTGCAGAATTCCCAGGTGCTGTTGACTAGGACCATCTCATTGCTTCTCTAGGATCGATAGCATAATATCTGCTGCCTTGTTGAACGCCCCGGCCGCGGCCAGGACAGCCGCCTTATTGAGGCCTCGGCCGGAAGCGAGGATCAGGCAAGACGGCCGCATGCCTGCGCTGCCTGTGCGTGGGCAGTCTCCAGCGCATCGCGAGCGGCCGTCTTGGTGGTGGTCACACAACATCGCCAAATCGACGAAGCGCCTTCTGGATCTCGGCGCGGCGTTTCGTTGCGGTCAACATCGGTCGAGTAGATCGGGCGGCCCGCCTCCAAATCTTTCAGTTCAGCATGCAGGCACCGGACTATCTCTGCTTCCGTCATTTCTGGTACCCGTTTTCGACCGGCGGAGAGCACGATCTTGAGGTTCATCCCCCAACTCGTCAGCTCTGCCAGCAAATCGACAGCTTCCTGGTCGCGATTTCTCATCCAGATTGTCGGACGTTCTCACCTTGATTGTCGTTAAACAGATGGGAACGCGAAGCGCGGAGGCGCAGTCTCCGGAGCGCAGCGACTGACAGCCCGGCCCGAATGGCGCGCCCGTGAGCAAATAATCCATGTCAGTGATGCTTGGCGGCCCTGAAGATGTGGTGGCACAATCGTGCAAAGACCTGGAATGCGCCAAATGTTCTTCAGAGTACCTTTGCCGGATTGGCAATTCGTCCGTTCGCTTGGCGAGTTGCAGATATTGACCCGGGCGTCCTATCTGATGCTCGGCGTCGTCCCGATACTTGCGGGAGTATGGACATACCTCCCGAAAGAGGTGAGAGCATCCCATTTGCTCCCTTCCTCGTGGGTTTTTGCGTTTCTCGCGGCGCTGGCCGTGACCATCGGGCAAGTCATCTATCAGCTGTGAGCGCCACAGGTCGTCCGACGGTCTACGCTCGATGAGCATATACGCAATGCAAGGCGTGAATATCGCGACCAGCCAACGCCGGAACGACTGGAGGCAGCGGATGAGGTCTTGGCTCCTGATAACACGGGAATGTCTGCGGCTAGGCTTAGGGTTGTCTATCCGCCCTCTGCGCGAATCGCCGAGTTCGAGGAAGCAGTCGTCAAAGCCATAATCGATCAAGACGCGCTTGACCCGGACTGGGCGAAAAAGGCTTACGACTGCGAATTAACCGATCCTCTTGTCGCTTCAAAGGACCGCATCTGGATAAAGTTCGGCCAGTATGTGGCCAGGGAGGGGTTTCTAGGCATGCGGAACCGACGCATTTACTCCACGGCCCCACAAGTGGTCGACTTTCCGCGAGACAGGTTAGCGGAAGCGGTCAACTCCTTTGATTTAGCGGGCGAAGGAACGCGGCGCCGAAGTTCTCCAGCGGAACTTGAGGCCCGGGAGGTTAGGAGGCAAACCGACCACAACCGCATGATACCACGAAAATAGGATTTGCCGCGAGGAAGCTTTATCTGATCGAAGCGAACCATCGGAAGCCGGAGATGTATATCGC
>CAVYXX010000019.1:0-35459 GCA_963772355.1 uncultured Alphaproteobacteria bacterium
ACGCCAATGACCGTCGTATTGCGCTGTCTCATGCGACGGAAAAGAGCCGCCTGCTCCTGACTTGCGCGATTGACCACGCACTGGAAACGGCGTGCGCGCACACCTACAAGACCTCCCACACCGAGGACTTTGGGCAAGTTGCCTTCACTGTTGAAGCCCGGGCCGGTACCCCAATCCAGCTCACCAAATACATGGTCTATCACACGTCCCATACAGCCACGGCTGAGGAACTGAATGATCGCGCTGGTTGGACTTTGGATCGCCTCATGAACCAGGGTTTCAAGACGTTTTTGGCGTTCCAAGAACAGTATCTGGACGATTTCTGGCGCCGCAGCGATGTCCAGATCAGGGACGTCATGGCTGACCGCACGAAGCGCACCACTGTCGAGATTCAGCAAGCGATACGCTTCAATCTCTTTCACATCCTGCAGGCATCAGCGCGTGCAGAAGATGTGGGCGTGCCAGCGAAGGGCCTCACCGGACAGGCCTATGAAGGGCACTATTTCTGGGACACCGAGATCTACTTGCTTCCATTTCTGACGTATACCTCACCCCAAATCGCACGGAACTTGCTGGTCTTTCGCTACAAAATGCTGGACCAGGCACGGAACCGTGCCAAGCTATTGGGCCATCGAGGAGCTATGTTCCCATGGCGCAGCATCGGCGGGGAGGAGGCTTCAGCCTACTACGCTGCGGGTACTGCACAATACCACATCAACGCGGACATCATGTATGCGCTGCGCAAATACGTACACGCTACAGGCGATGACCTGCTCCTGCGGGAATATGGTGCAGAGATGCTTGTGGAGACCGCCCGCCTATGGTCGGACCTTGGCTTCTACTCTGAAGCAAAGGGAGGTAAGTTCTGCATCAACGCGGTCACGGGACCAGACGAATACAATACAGTTGTGAACAACAATGCGTATACAAACCTGACGGCTCGGGAGAACCTACGCTACGCGGTGCAGACGGTAGAGGCCTGCGAGCAACGGATCCGGAAGCGTACGATGCTCTGGTACGCAAAACGGCGCTCGAACCGTCAGAAGTGGAAGCCTGGAGACGCGCCGCGGACAGCATGTATGTGCCCTATGACGAAAAGCTGAACATCATCCCACAGGACGACAGCTTTCTGGATAGAGAAGCCTGGGACTTCCGCAACACACCGTCCGACCATTATCCGCTTCTGCTCTTCTATCATCCGCTCAATATCTACAGGAAACAGGTTATCAAGCAGGCTGACGTGGTCCTCGCCATGTTCCTCCTGGGCAATACGTTTTCGCGCGAGGCGAAGATGAGCAACTTTAAGTTCTATGACCCTTTGACAACGGGGGACTCGTCTCTGTCGTCATGCGTTGAGGCAATCATCGCCGCACAGATCGGCGATACGGACAAGGCCATTCGTTACGGAATGGCGGCGTTGCTGATGGATTTGGCTGACGTGGGCGGTAATGTGAAGGATGGCTGTCATATTGCCTCGATGGGCGGCACTTGGATGATGCTCACGTACGGGCTTGGCGGTATGCGAGACGACGATGGCGTGTTGTCATTCTGGCCACGCCGCGCGCCGGACGACAATGCGACACTCCGATTTCCACTGACGTATCGCGGCAGGTCGTTGCAGGTAGAAATTGGCCTTGAGAATGCCGAATACACACTGCGCGAAGGCGATGACCTTTTAATTCGGCATGAGACGGAAGAAGTCCAACTCACCGAAGAAAAGCCGGTAGCCATTCGGCGGATCAGCCGGAGCTAGAATGCTTGCCGGCCGCGTGAGATGAAGGCAGGTCGCGCGCGTCTGGGTTACGCCGCCCGGGACGGCGGAGGTAACTGTCGACCCACAGACGGATCGTAAGCGTCGCGCCAGCACCACAGGGCGCTAAGCCGAACTGATCGTCGCCGGCACGCACGCCGGCTTCCAGTTCCACGGCAACAGCGTGTGCAATTCGTTCCGTTTGGTTTGTCCTGATACGATGCGTTCAAGGACATCGGTCAACCAGGCCAGCGGATCGAGTTTGTTCAGCTTTGCCAATGGATCGCCGCCCGGACTTGCTGGGTCCGCGTTATGGCCAATAAACCGGGTCAACGCAGGTGCACGCCACGAGCCGGCACGTGAGGGAGACGTTCGCACATGCATGAGGTGATGCAACCGACACAAGAGGCCGGATGGGTCCTCACCCATGAAGGCTACAATGTGTTGACCGAGAGCGCCGTCAAATCCCGCTCTGCGCCAACGCCCGGACCGCCGGCACTATGGGGGTAGCAGGCTCCCGACCGCGATTACCCGATGTCCACATAAGGCTGCTAGGGTCAGCCTCAGCCTCTGGGCGTGGTCCGAGGCGGCAACGGCCCCCCACGAGCCACATCCTTATCCGTCACAACGTGCTGATCCCGCATCACTAACGATAATCGCAGCCATCCTGTTGTGCGATTCAGCCTCTTCCTCGGCGGCGGATTTGAATGGTAGGCGCTCGCCGGTCCAGCGCAATTGTACCCGGTCTTCTGGAACCTTATTGGCATAAACAAGAGCCTCGAATACCGCTTCGGCGCGTCGTTGGGATAGGTGCTCGTTAAAATCCGCAGAGCCAGCCGAATCGGTCTTGCCAACGATCGTGGCGACGAAGGTTGGGGTGCGCTGCATCATTGCGGCCACGTCGTGTATATGGTCTTGATCTTCGGGCGTTAACGCGTGGCTGCCAGTGGCAAAATAAACATAATTGGTCGTACAAGTTGGCTTGGACTGTTGTGCTGTCGCAGCATGAGCTGTAAAAAGGCCCATAACCACCGCAGCTGCTAGGCTCTTCGTTACTCTGCTTCCTGACATTGGAGGTTCCCTTTTTCTGATCTAAGTCGATTTTCGACTATCACTGTAGCACGATAGGGTTGGACATAAATCAGTGGTCTTCAAGAAGTAAGTACGGATTTCTCGCACGGGTCAAGTGACAGCCTGACTCTTGTACCCCTTGAACCCCATTGGCCGCATCAACCCCAGCCGGCAGGATTGATAGGTTTGCTGCTCTCGCTTCCGAATGCTTCCACCCTGTCCGAATGCTTCCAAATTCGCCGGCACCGGCCGTGCGCGGACGGGCTGGAATAACTGGCCGACGTTCGTGAGAGGTTTCCTACACACGACACCCACGTCCCTTCCGATATCGGTATGTACGGCTGTAACCGGCCTCCCAGGGCGACTTATTGCCTGGCCACCTGTTTGAAGGATAGATTTAAGCGGCGCCGTTTAGCGATCCCGCCCGCCAACTGATCGAACGGAAGGCCGCGACAAGCCCTGACGAAGGGCAGGTCAGACGTGGTAAAGCTCCTGGCCGTTCAGGATGTGGGTCGCGCCGATGTTCGTGTGCTCGAACGCGGGAATCCGAGATCTAATACCAACTCGCGATGACCCCGACTGTCATGTCCGTTTTCAAGGGTTCCGGACGTGAAATCCCATCCGCTGTCATGTCTCGGTTGCCATCTATGATGCAGGCAGGCGCGGTGGAGGGCGGGAACTGAGCGACGGTTGATCATGCTGTGATACGCGGGTTGGTTACCGCAAGACCATGGTGCGTCGCGGGCCTGCCTCTTTCTCTATGTCGGAAATCGCGTTCCAGTCGGGGTATCGAGGATTGCCCTGACCGTCCCGCCCTCCGCCGTGCATGCCGGATGGTGATCGGGGTGTTCGGTCAGCCGCTAGAATGACGGTGCGCGATCATCGGTCAGGGCGCTTCCCATCGGCCGATGCACTCCTCATCTGTCCCGGTCGTTCCGCGCGCCGGGCTGTCTCCTTTATCGGTTGACGACGCGGCACGCTGGAGCAGGTTGTTGACCCAGTTGGGCAAATCTTTTCTGATGGCGTCGTTACGGCAGAGTTCTTTGTAGGTGGATCCGTGGTGATGCAGGCAATGGACCAGACGAACCCGGCCAGTTCGCGTGCGATCGCCGTGACCACTACTTGCTTCAACTTTCCCTTGGCCATCATGTGACGATAGCGCTGACATAGCCGGGTTTGCGCTTTCCAAGCGATCTCGCGCACCGCATCGGGCACTGCATCGACGGCTGTCAGCTTGTGACGCGCGACACGGGCTGGGAAGCGATAGCTGTGTGCAGCCTCGATCAGCAGGGAGCGGGCGTGGACGTCACCCGCCTTGGTGATAGCCCCAATGCGGCGCTTTGGGCCAGTGGAATGCTCGGACGGCACCAAGCCGAGATAGGCCATCAAGTTGGGTGCTGACACAAAGCGCGACGGATCGCCGATAGCCGCGGCCAGCCCGGCGCTGGCGATCGTGTCTAGGCCGCGCAGCGCAGACAGGTTCTGCACCAGCGGGAACAGCGACCAGGTCGGGATCTGCGCTCGTAGATAGCCATCAACACGATCGCGCCGCTGTTCGCCCAGACGCACCGCCTCGATGCTCTCCTCCAGCACAATTTGTTGCGCCGGTTGAGCGAAGCTCTGATCGGCCAGCCAGCCTCGATGCGCCTTCGTCCAGGCCGTGCGGCCGGCCGGATAGATCCGCTCGTGACGTAACAGAAACGCACTCAGCTGCTGGCGTGCTGCGCGCACCGCTCGCACTGCCGCCAGTCGGGCGCGGATCAGATCGCGCATCGCCTCATGTGCCGCATCCGGCACCCAGACCGCGGTCAGCAATCCGCCTCGGTGCAAGACCGCCAGGCTGGCGGCGTCCCGCTTGTCGGTCTTCTGCCGATCGCCACTCTTGCGGGGGATCATTGAGGGAGCAACTACCATGCAGTCTTCGTTCATCTTGGTAAGGGCGCGATGAATACCGTAGCCGCAAGGGCCGGCTTCGTAGCAGAACTTCAATGGACCGCTGCCAGCTTGGCGCAGCCGCCTAACCAGCTTCTCCACCGCCGCAGCGGTGTTGGGCAATGTGCCATACGGCGCAGCCTTCCCGACGTCACCGGCGGCGGTAACCGCGACGACGATCGTATCCTTGTGTACATCCATGCCGATAAATCGTGTAGGCTGTTCCATGACCCGTCTCCTGTGTAAGAGGCTCCACGCCAGCCCATCCGGCGCGACCCTCGATCATTGCACATGACGAGACGGGTCACCCTTTAGGGTGGCAACAGGGCAATCGGAGGAGGGAGGTCGAGGCGGTCGGTGGAACGAGCACCAGTCTGGTTCCAAAGAGCCCTGGCCTTAATTCCCTTCCCTTCACCCGGTTGCCCCGGCAGGAAACGGACATGAGGTCTCTCTGGGGTTTTCAAGTCCCGGTCATTTCGATTCGCTGTTCGGATATGCGAATCGGATGACGGAGATGTTGGATGGGCGCGGCGCTGGGTCTCACACGAACGGACCATACCAGTGGGGAACTGCGGGCGCTGTCGAGCAAATGTCCAGAAAGTGCGCAGGTTCGCCGGCTTCTGGCCTTGGCGCTGGTGATCGACGGCCGTCCGCGCGGCGAGGCGGCGGCCCTGGCCGGGATGGACCGGCAAACCTTGTGCGACTGGGTGCATCGCTACAAAGCATCCGGCGTCGAAGGCCTAAAATCCTGCTGCCCGCCCGGGCGGGTGCCCGCTTTGACCAAGCAGCAGAGGGCCGAGTTGCGCGAACTGGTCGTCAAAGGGCCCGATCCAGCAACCGACAAAGTCGTTCGCTGGCGCTGCGTCGATCTGCGGACCGTCGTGGCACAGCGGTTTTCGGTAACGGTGCATGTGCACACCATCAGCAAGTGGCTTTAATCAGTTCCGCCTAACCCGCCTGCAACCGCGGCCCGTGCATCCCAAGAAGGATCCTGAAGCCGAGGTGAGGTTTTAAGAAGAACTTTGCCAGCCTGGCTAAGGCGGCGCTGCTCAGCACCACGGCGGCCACGCCGCTACCGCTGGAGATCTGGTTCCAGGACGAGGCCAGGGTCGGTCAACAAGGAACTCACGCCTACATCTGGGCACCGGTCGGCGTGCGGCCGTTGATGGTGCGCGATAATCGGCATGATTCTGCCTACCTGTTTGGCGCCATCTGTCCAGATCGCGGGGTCGGCGCCGCCATGATCACGCCTCACGCCAATACCGAGGCAATGAACCTGCATCTGGGGGAAGTCAGCACGCAGGTTACCGCCGGCGCTCAGGCTCTGCTGGTTGCGATGGCGCTGGTTGGCATCAGCGCGGTCGGCAACTGGTGGTGCCTGACAACATCGCCATGCTGACCCTGCCCGCCTATTCGCCGGAGTTGAACCCGATGGAGAACGTCTGGGACTACCTGCGGCAAAACAAACTCTGCTCCAGGGTCTGGGACACTTACGAGGACATCGTCGAGGCCTGCAAACAGGCCTGGCATTTCCTGATCGATGATCCAGACCGCATTCGCTCACTCGGCAAGCGCAGCTGGGCGTGTGTCAATGTTTAGGCGACTTGGTATTAGCCCTCAAAAAAACGCCTGGTTTAAGCAGCCCTAGCACGCAGGCGTGCGCGCGACCCTCCTACCGAAGCGCAACAACTGGTTGCACGTTATTCCGAAACCGTAAGCGCAGTGGTGGCGGCGAGGGTTCCTGAACAGCCTTCCTGAACAGCGGTCAGGTGTGTTCGAATGCGGCGACGGAGGTCTCATTTGCGTCGCCCGCCCCCGAAGATAGGCAGGCCCTGCCTGACTTGCACGCACCGGAAGCGTCAACAGCTTGAGGCGGCGTTAGCTGCCGGCACGTCGCTGCGTAAGATCGGCAATCGTTACGGTATCAGCCCGGGTGCGCTCATGTCGCATCGGGATCGCCACATGCAGCCGCCAGTGGTCCGCCAATCATCCGCCATGGCGCTTTACGAACGCATGGACGGGGCTGGCGGATCATCGCCGCCGTCGGGTGGCCAACCCGCGGTGACGACGTTGGACGGTCCAGCGCGCGCCGTCGGGCATCCGATACGCTGGTGGGGGCCGGCCAAGCCGCGGCCGGGCCTGGGCGTGCGCTGCGAAGTGTGCCGGGGCAACGAGTTCTGGGATGTTGCCAATTGGTGGGGTGGTTGCAGCCACAGCTGGTCGCCGGCGATCACCGACGGTAGAAAGCGAACCTTTACAACGTGAAGGGGGCTTGAGCAATGTCTTCCCCGCCGGCCGGCGACGTGATCGGCAACTTGGTTGCGCTCGTGGAGCGACAGACGGCCCAACTGAGTAACGCGGAGGCCTGGCCGGCCATCCTCGATATAGCGAAGGCTGAAGGTGTCTCCGGCAAAGGCCTGGGCGATTTTCGGAAAGCCGTCTGGCGCGCCCGGGGCGCTGCAAGCGAAGCAAAGCGGTTGGAACGTGCGGCGAAAAAGGCGCCGGCTCGGGAGAAGAGTTGGGACAAGCTGCGCCGTCGTGTTGAGCTATCCAGAGAGCGGAAGACCCGCCCTGACAAGCTGCGCGCGCTCAACTCGCTGCGCCGCGATATCGTTGTCGACGTCGACGAACGATGAGCGCGATGTCGGTATCGTCCCCCCGCGGCAAGCGGCCCCCGATCAACAAAACCACGACGAGACTGATCTGCCAGAGACTGATTAAAGGAATGAGCATGTCGCAAGCATGCGCAACCCATGACGTACCATCATCTTGGATGTTGTTTCATACTGCCCTCAGGGTTATCAGCTGTGTTATCCCAAGCTGAGTGTCTATCCTATCCCTCTGTTTATTATGACTAATATGCGGCCGTCGATGGTCCATTTGGCTACAACCTGATTGCGCTTTACATGGTGCAACAGTTTAGTCGCGGCCGAACCCCCGGGGTGGAACGATACTCTGGAGATCTGACAGATCGAGATCGCAGATCGCGCGCAAGGCCTCGGCGGTGGCACTGTCCTCCATATTTTGCGGCACGGCGTCGAGCCAGGCCTGATAGTCGTCCTGAAGGTCCTGTAGTTCCGCGACAGCGTCGCACCATCGCTGAACGCGGCTGCGACGATCTATCGGTTTGCGGTAACGGAACGTGGGGGTGCCCGACAAGGCTGTTCAACGCTGACAGCGCGCCTGGACTGAGTCTAATCTGCAACAGTGTGCGTCCAAAGTGAGGTGACTGACGTGACTGACAACAAGCCGGATTCTCAGAATCGGAAAATGTCTAACTCCTAGGGCGGCAACCGAAGTCGGGGGTTGCCGTGGCTGGATTTGGACCGTTGCTGGATTTGTTGGCTGAAGTTCCCGACCCGCGTCGGGCTCAGGGAAAACTCTACAGCCTGCCCTACGTGTTGCTGTTTTCTATTCTTGCCATCGTGACGGGCTGCAATTCGTCCCGTGGCATCATCACCTTCATCGACGTTCATCGTCGCAGGCTGAACGAAGCGTTCGGTCTTACGTGGCGTCGAGCGCCCGCGCACACGGCCATCCGTTATATCCTCTAGCGGCTCGATCCGGCTGCGGTAGAGGCCAGTTTTCGTCGCCATGCGGCGCTGCTTCAGGCGGCGCGCGCAACCTCCGGGCAAGGCAGCATCGCGCTGGATGGCAAGACCCTGCGCGGCAGTTTCGACAAGTTTCGTGACCGTGCCGCCGCCCAGGTGTTGAGTGCATTCGCGACCGATACGGCGCTGGTACTGGCGCATATCGAAATCGCCGAGAAGTCAAACGAGATTCCGGCGGCTCAGAAATTGCTCGCCGAGCTCGGGCTGGCCGACGGGGCAATCGTCACGATGGATGCTCTGCATTGCAAAAAAAACCTATGTGGACGGCCCCCGAGGTGGCAAGCCCTTGCGCACTTTGCCGAAGCGCCTGATTCCATCCCGACCTGGGGGCACCAAACAGAACGAGCCGAGAGACTTCAAGATGGCCGTCTCGTGCTGTCCGGTGGCCCTTGAAGCCGGGTCAATTCCTATGAGCGCTGAGGAAGCGTGTCTTGCAGCGCCACCGATGAGCGCCGTCAGTCCCGTCCGAAGCCTTTTGGCAACTGGACCGCCTGAAGATCTTCAACATGACTGCGCAGCTCCAGCACGACATCGAGCGCTTCCGCAGTCGCGCTGTCTTCCAGGCTGGAGGGCAGGTTGTCCCGCCACTCCTGAAACTGGTCCAGCAGGGTGTCCGCCAAGTCTGCACCGCGTCAGCCCACCGTTCCGGTCGACTGCGCCGATCGGCAGGGCGACGGTGTCGGACAACCACCGGCGGCTTCATCGGCGCAGCCGCGGCAGCAACCTTGCGCCGCGCCCTGCAGGCCGCGGATCGCTCGGCGGGGGTCGCGGCGCGATCGCCGCGGGGTGGTGGTCCTGGCATCCGGGCTTGATATCCCGTGACGCGTCACGAGTGCAATGGACTGGCGTTCCCTCTCATGAAGCGCTGAGCGACGTGGGTGAAAGATCCGGTCAGGTGCGCCCTTATGTCCGGCCTGTCGCGCGGTACTTGCCGCTGGCCATCATGGGTGTACACATGCGTGTCAGGCACCAATCTTTCGGGCGTGCTCGGGGCACAAATTTTTTTCCGGTGTCGCCTGAACTGTTCTGATCACAGTTTTTCCCATCACGCTGGTCAGCGCCTGCTGCCGGATCAGTCGGACTCGCGCCCGACGCCCACCAGCTTGCCTGGGAACGTCACGCCGCGACTTCCGCCGCGGCCGCAATTCGTCCCTTGGCCTGGTAGACTTCTTTGCGCGTCATCAACGCCCAGGCGATGCGCGCCATTTTGTTCGCCAGCGCCACCGTCACCAGCCTGACGGGACGCCGTTCCAGAACGCCTCGGGTCCATGCCCCAACAGCACTGTTCCATTGTTCGGCCCGGTAAACCATCGACGTGGCGCCGAGGACCAGCAATTTACGGATCTCCCGGTTGCCGGCTTTGGTAATCCGACCGAGGCGGGTCTTTCCGCCGGTGGAATACTGTCGTGGCACCAGCCCGAGCCAGGCGGCGAAATGGCGTGCGCTTTTGAACACGCTGATGTCGACGACCGTTGCTACAATCAGCGACGCGGTGATCGGGCCAATGCCAGGGACCGTGAGCAGGCGGCGTGCGGTCTCATCTTGCCGCGCGTGAGCGACAATCTCCGCTTCGAGTGCCCTGATACTTTCAGCCAGTGCGCGGCATTGGTCGAATAATCCCGTGAACACCCGACGCGCCTTCTCCGGGAAGGCCTTATCCGCGTTGACCAACGTCAAAAGCTCCTCGAGCCTGTCGATACCCTTTGGGACGGTCAGGCCGAATTCCGTCGCCAGGCCCCGCATCGCGTTCGCCAGCATCGTCTGTTGCTTGACCAGTAGGGATCGCGCCGAATGCAAGGCCAGGATCCCTTGCTGCTCAATGCTTTTGATCGGCACGAAAATCATGTCAGGCCGCGATGCGGCTGTGCACAGTGCTGCCGCATCGGCCGGGTCGTTCTTCTTGCCCTTTTTCACGAAGGGTCTGACTGCCTCGGGTGCGATCAGTTTCACTTCGTGTCCAAGACTGGACAGGATCCGCGCCCAGTGATGGCCTGCGCCGCACGCCTCCAGGACGACGGTGCAAGTCTCCAGCTTCTCGAAGAACGGGATCAGTTCACTCCTTCGCAGCTTGCGCTTGATCTCCGCCTTTCCGGTCTCATTGACGCCATGGACTTGAAAGACGGACTTGGCGGTGTCCAGGCCGATCATGGTAATGCTCATTGCGGGCGGTTCCCATTCTACAGGTTGTCACGACCCGTACTCTGGCACTCTGATGCCGTTGGGGCCGTCCACCCCATCTTTCGAGGTCGCCGCGCAAGCAAACGCCAGCCTGATCGTCCAGGTCAAGGACAACCAGCCGACCCTACATCAGCAGATACAGGCGATCTCGCAGACCACCGCGCCGCGCGGGCTCGACCAAAGCCACGACAAAGGCCGCAACCGCGATGAGACGCGCATCGCCAGTGTCTTCGCACTGGGGCATCGAGAACACCTCACACTACAGTCGCGACGTAACGTTCGGCGAAGACCGTTCCCGCATTCGCACCAACCCCGGCGTGTTCGCCCGCTTGCGCAGCTTCGCCTTCAACATCCTCAAGGCTAACAAGACTAGCACCATCGCCCAAGATCGCTATCGCGCCGCTCTCGCCGGTATCGACAACCTGCTCAGACTCATTACTCTCCCACAGCATTGAACAGCCCTGAGGGCGGCACCGAGCGAGAATGCTATCACCGTTAGCTTGTGCGCTTGCATCGAACTTTCCTCCTCATGCTTATGCGCGGCGCGCGCGATCAGCACGCATGTCCCAGCTTCAGCGTCAAGGGACGAATCGGCGTCGGTGCGTCCGAGCGCAACGCCGTCGGCTCGCGGCGATATCATACATCTTGTGCCGCGCGGGCGGAACGATCTCCGCGACCGCGCCGCATAACGCCGAGATCCGTTAAGTCGGCCCGACCAAATCGTGTCGCGACCGCATAAGATCGATTACGGTAAGTTGGCGCTAGTACCCGAGTCGCTGATATTGCGGGGTTCGGGCTCGACCGACCATCCCGGACAGAGTCGCCAACAGGCCACGGTATCACCGCAGAATCGATGCGTGAAGTACTAGGATCGATGCCGAGTTCCTGACGGACATGGGCAAACTTTTTCGGGTCCACGAGACGGCGGTCTGTCACCATCGCCCGCAGCGCCACCAAGCCCACCTCAGTGAAGAACAGCCGTGGAAAGTGACCCTCGTTATCAAGCCGCATGAGGCCACGTGCGATCAACCCCTTCGCCGTCGGCGGCAGCTTCGGCTTGCCGGCGTCAGGACCGGCCCCAACCAACGGAACGCCCCTCCTGGTACGCATAAGCGGACAAGGAGTGAACATAGACTAGACAAACTACGAATATAAGGCCAGATTGCCCACGTCCATGCTGATCACGATACGAATCAGCCGGACCTATCCGAGAGCTGCTGCTATCTCTCTGCTTTAACCAGTATTTTGTCCAATATTCGTTACGATTAACGCTTATGCGTACCACGAGGGCATTTCGTTCGTTCTGGCCTTGAAGGACAGTCGGTCAAGCTGCCAGATAGAGCAGTTCGAGTGAGGGCGCGTCCGATGTTCAAACCAGAAAGACGGTGCTCTGCAGCCTGTCGGACTTAACTCCATTCGACATCCGTGGCAAAATCGTAACGTCAATTCGCAGCCACCACCGGATGTCGCCCGCATGCCGAACTTTCGCCCTACCGACCGCCTGACCAGCTTTCTGATGCCGCCCTCGATCGATGAGTGGCTGCCGCAGAGACACTTGGCGCGTTTCGTGGTGGAGGTGGTGGATGCTCTGGACCTGAGCGCGATGAGCAAGAGCTATCGCGGTTCGGGTTCGGCTTCGTACCACCCGGCGGTGCTGCTGAGCCTCCTGCTGTACGGCTGCGCCACCGGCGTATTTTCGAGCCGCAAACTGGAACGGGCCACCTACAATTCGGTGGCGTTCCGCTTCATCGCCGCGAACGACCATCCCGACCACGACACCATCGCCACATTCCGGCGGCGGTTTCTCAAGGAGATCGAGGCGCTGTTCGTCAAGGTGCTGCTGCTGGCGCGCGAGATGGGCGTTCTCACGATGGGCACGGTGGCACTGGATGGGACCAAGATCCACGCCAACGCCAGCCGCCACAGCGCATTGTCCTATGAGCACGCGGGAAAAATCGAGGCGCAACTAACAGCGGAAGTGGCCGAGCTTCTGGCCAAGGCCGAGGCGGCGGATCAGGCGGATGTCCCCGACGGCCTGTCGATACCGGAGGAACTGGAGCGGCGCAAAGTACGGGTGGAGAAGCTTGCAGCGGCCCGCGCGACGATCGAGGCACGGGCGAAGCAGCGGTTCGACCGGGAGCAGGCCGAGCATCAGGCAAAGGTTGAGGCGCGGGAAGCCAAGATCGAAGCCACCGGCAAAAAGCCCGCTGGTAAGCCGCCGCAGCCGCCGGTAGAAGGCCCGCTGCCGACCGATCAGGTCAATCTGACCGACGAAGAATCCCGCATCATGCCGGTGGCAGGCGGCGGGTTCGAGCAGTGCTACAACGCCCAGGCGGTGGTGGCCGAGGGCAGCCTGCTGGTGGTGGCCGTTGATGTGGTGCAGGCCGCCAACGACAAGCAGCAACTCGAACCGATGCTGAACCAGGTCGTTGCTTTGCCAGAAGTGCTGGGCAATGCCGAAACACTGCTTGCTGACAACGGATATTTCAGCGCGGCCAATGTTGCCGCCTGCGAGGCAGCGGTGGTTCAGCCACTGATCGCCATGGGACGCGAGGCTCACCATCCGTCGCTGAGCGAGCGCTTTGCCGCTGCGCCGTCGCAGCCGACGGACCCTACGCCGGTCGAGGCGATGGCCTATCGGTTGGCAACACCGGAAGGCAAGAAGCTCTATCGCCTGCGTAAGCAGATGCCGGAACCGGTGTTCGGCATCATCAAGTCGGTGCTGGGCTTCCGTCAGTTTCTGCTGCGCGGGCTCGACAAGGTGCGCGGCGAGTGGAGCCTTGTGACCATGGCCTGGAATCTGAAGCGGATGTTCACCCTTTGCTCCGCCCATTGAGGCGGGGCGAGGACTTCATCCCCCCAAACGGAGGCAAACACGACCGATACCGGCAGTCAGCCACCTGATGCTCGCTGATCGGCTGTCAATCGACGGCTGGCAACTCATGTCCTGAGCCGGCGGGAAACCCCAGTCCGACAGGCTGCTAGGTGGATAATCGCTGCCGTTCGACCGGCGCTCCTTTCTGTTCTGGTCATCGTGCTCCCGCTAGCGGCGCAGTCGCAGAGCATCTGGGACCAGCTTCGCCAGGGCGGCCAGCAGCTGTTTAATCAAGCTGTGCCGCCGCAGAATGGAAGCTCCGGAGGAGCACTGAATAACATGTTCAGGCAACCTGCGGGCGGCCCATCTAGTGGAAGTCGGAATGATGCCGGTAGCAATCAGCTCGTTTCGGAACGATCCTGCCATTATTTTTACGACAAGGATCAACCGACCTGGGTGGAGCCGTGCCTGAACTGTGTCAGGCATGGAGCATTGTTCGGCGAGGCTGCCTGGGAGCAGTGTATGCGGCCTTGGACGTATAAAGGTCCCGAGGGGAGGGCAATAGGGCTGGGCAACGTGCCAGCACGCCAGGCACCGAAGCAGGATATCAAGAGCCTGACTTATTCCTTGATCTGCGATCCGAAGAGCAAAAGTTATAACCCGACCGGCTGCGCCGAAATGAAGCATGATCCGCAGTCGAAAAAGTGGCCAGACCATTTTACCCCGACTACTGCCAACTCTCATGACAGTACGCCGTATCAGGAAGAACTGCGCCGCCGCCAGGAGGAGACGCAGCAGTCTGCGCCTCCGCCGGGGAATCCCCATCCGACCGGTTGCGGCTACATTAGTGGCGGGGCACGGCCGGGTGGCGCGTCGTCTGGTGGATCGACCTCTGCTTGTAATTAGCGGAGGTCATAGCACTGCCATTGACCGTCCGACAATCATATCGTCCGAGTTGCCATTGGCCGTCCAGGGTTCCCGGATCCACCGATTACTCCCTGCATCAGCGTGCCGGAACAGCCCCAAGCGACAATGCATCGTTGAAAGATCCGCTGCCGTCAGCGTTTGCCGAGGAGTCGTATATTGGATCCTTCGGGCGTCGCTGTGTCCGGCGACACAACCTTGCTAAGGAGGCTCGGTGAGACATTCCACTGACGCCCGTCGTCGGACACGACTGTCACCGTTTTCTTGTTGTATCGGGTCAACATGCCTTCGACCCTACCCTGCCCTGGCGACCCGAAAGCCACTCGATCACCAATCCTGAATTCCAGCATGTCAGCGTGCGCCCGCATCTGAGCGAGCATCCGCAGGCGCGCCACGATGCGGTGGTTGAGGTCGACGAGTTCGGTCTCTGTCAGTCGATCGATATCGATCTTCATGGAATCCCAGAGCTCAGGGCAGAAGACGCGTTGAAAGTCACTATCCTCCGGCCGACCCACGCTGTCACCCTTGCCAAGTCGCTGTCGCTGAGCACAGCCGGCTCGAAAGAACGACCGGCCAACGTCGCCTCGGCCAGCTTCGCTCGAACTCCCGCCTAACTGGCCGATCTCCAGGAATTGTGGCGTCTCTCGCTAAGGCGCGGTAATCGCCTCCGTAGGCCAGAAGAGCCGCAAATCCGGTCCCAAGAGCCAGACAAAAGCCCTTGGCGAGAGGTGGCCACCTCGGCAACGATCGTTTGATCGCGTCACTTGCATCTGTAGGTGTAGACAAACCGTTACGTCCTGTAGATATCAGCCCGACTAATCGTAAGGCACGCTGCGGTCGGCTGCGCGCCTTGTAAACGGCTTCGGCGATATCGGAGGCCTTACGGTACAGGGAACCAATCCGCTTCCTCTGTTCCGCGTCGCGGATTACGATGAAGTGCCAATTCTGTGCGTTGCCAGCCGACGGCGCGAGGCTGACGGCGGAGCGCTGGTCCACCTCAACCGGCGTCCTCGCCGGGCCTGGACCTGCTATGACAAATACCGTTGGCGCCCGGGTGATGGCGGGCCTACGATGGCGCCAACCGGACATAGCATCGCGTCCGCGCGACTTCTCCAAGATGAGTTCACCTTTCGGGCGCCATGATCCGGCGAGGTGAGCTGAAGGTCTGAACCGGCTCCCTGAAAGTCGAAGGAGGCTACCGATGGCAATCATTCAGAGCAGACGCCGCTTCGTGATTAACGCTGCAGTTGCGGGCGCTGCGGGGTTCAGTGCGTTGGGGGCGATAAGCCGCGCTGGTGGCGCAAAGTCGCTTGCCACCGAGCCACCTCCCGCTGGCGGCTGCCGTGACCGCAAAATGTGTTCGGGTTGTTGATTTTGAAACCACAGGGCTTGATCCGGCCTCGTCCGACGTTATCGAGGTCGGCTGGTGCGACGTCTACGAAGATTGCAGGATCGAAGGGCCTTACTCGCTGCTGGTCAAGACCGATCGGCCGATCGTTCCGTTCAGCTCTTTTAGACGGCCGAGCGAGCCGGATATCCGAACTTTAATATCTGGCTGTGCAACGAAAAATAAGTGTAGAAGCGACAGATGATAAACTCATCATCCGACGCAGCGGGAACTGATCTGACAAAGCCTCCCCGTTCTAACCAGGCAGATATCGGAGGCTACATGACCGAACCGCTTGCATTCACATTCGAGGACGATGGTTCTATCCCGAATTCAACTCTTCCGCTGCTGGTATATCGCAACGCGGTACCCGCTGACCCGGCCGCCATCGAGCGGATCTTCGCCGCCAATGGCTGGCCGCCGGCATGGCGTAATGGCGTGCATCCATTTCACCATTTTCATAGTTCGGCGCACGAGGTCCTTGGTGTTGCCCGCGGTGAGGCGTCCGTGCTGTTCGGCGGCCCTGACGGGACAGTGCTGCCGGTTCAGGCAGGCGATGTCGTTGTAGTGCCGGCCGGCGTCGCGCACTGCAATCAGAGTCAGTGAAGTCTTTCCCTTCAACGCGAAGAGCGACGACGGCATGCCCCAGCGCGCCAGCACAAGCTCCCTGCCATCCGGCCCTTCCCGCACAATCGGAGCGCCATATCGGGAGCCGGGCAGCGGTGCTAGATTGCCGGTTTGGTCGATCATGGCCCGCGGAGGGGTGGGGGGTGCCGGAAAAACCGAGGGACAACCCCATGCATCGCCTGCAGAACTGGCGACTGACACGCTAGGGCAATCCGTTCAGCTCTTTTAGACGGCCGAGCGAGCCGGATATCCGAACTTTAATATCTGGCTGTGCAACGAAAAATAAGTGTAGAAGCGACAGATGATAAACTCATCATCCGACGCAGCGGGAACTGATCTGACAAAGCCTCCGGAGATGACGCCAGAGGAACGAGCCGTTCTATCGGCGCACATCGTCCGTTACGCGCCTTGACCAATGGCCCGATCGGGCGAGGGCTGTTCACGTCCGAAACGTCGGACCCAAACTGGCGCAAGGCGCACAATGTGCTGCTGCCGGCGTTCAGCATGGATGCGATGCGTGGCTACTACCCGCGGATGCTCGATATCGCTGTGCAACTCATGCAGAAGTGGGAGCGGCTGAACCCCGAGGACACGGCGGATGTGCCGGCCGACATGACGCGGCTCACGCTGGACACGATTGCGCTCTGCGGCTTCAACTATCGATTCAATTCCTTCTACCGCGACGCGCCGCACCCCTTCGTGGTCGCCAAGCACGCATCTCCCGGTCGGCGAGCCGGTGCCGTTACTCGGCGTACTGGCCAACCGGGTCGAACTGCAAGATGTTGCGACGCGGGCTCAGCTCGCTGCACTGGCTGAGTACGCGCGGGACACTGGCCAGCGGCAGACGCTCCAGGCGCTTGCTGGGGATGACGAGGCCAGCCAAGCGCGCTATCGCGAGCAGGTGCGGTTGCCGCGCAAGTCGGTTCTCGACCTGCTCGACGAGTTCCCCCTCTGCACGCCGCCGTTTGAGGTATTTCTCGATCTGCTTCCGCCGCTGCGGCCGCGCTACTACTCCATCTCCTCGTCGCCGCTGGTGTTGGCGGATGCCTGCAGCATCACAGTGGGCGTGCTAGAGGCGCCGGCGCGCGGTGGCCATGGAGGCTTCAAGGGAGTTCTGCTCGAACTATTTGGCGGCGCAACCGGTCGACGCCACGTTATACGGCTTCATACACAAGCCCACCATTCCGTTTCACCCGCCGGCCAACCCGCACCAGCCGATGATCATGGTCGGCCCCGGTACGGGCGTTGCACCGTTTCGCGGCTTTCTTCAGGAGCGCGCGGCGCTGAAGCGGCAGGGAGTGCCCGTCGGCGAGTTCATCCTGTTCATCGGCTGCCGCGATCCGCTGCAGGATTTTCTCTATGAGGATGAACTGCGGGCCTTCGAGGCAGCCGGGGTCACGCGGCTGCTCCCAGCCTTCTCGCGCGAGCCGGGCAAGCCGAAGACCTACGTGCAGCAGGCGATCCAGAATCATAGCGAGGATGTGTGGCGGCTTCTCCATCAGGAGGCGGTGATCTTCGTATGCGGCGAGGCCTCCCGCATGGCACCGAGCGTTCGGCAGGCCCTTGCCGGCGTGTTCCAGCAACGCACGGGCGCCACTGCTTCCGATGCGCAGGCTTGGCTTGCCGGACTGGTGGCAAGCCAACGCTATCTCGAGGATATCTGGGCCTCCGCCACGTGAGGAGCTCGGCGGATGGATCTAGATGCCGCATTCGGCGGCGTGTCCGCATAATTGGCCAGAACCATCGCCCGAGTGAGCCCCGTCAAAGCCGCATTTCGGTGCGACGAAGAACGTTACCGTCGGCGGCGATCACCGAGAGCACGGTGCAATGGCTGCTGCATCGCCGAATGAATGCTCAGCAGCAAATGCGCTGGTCTCCGAGGGGCGCACATTTGATGCTGAAAGTTCGGACCTCTGTCGTGAACGGCACGCTCGACCGGGACCATGCCGTCGCCGAGCGTTGGGCCCGCCGGCCGTTTCGGTGGGCGGCCTGACCACCCCTACCTTCCGGACGGTCTCCCTCCCGCGGCTATCAGTCACCAGCTCGTTGGCGCCCGGCCAAAAGCCCCGCGTCGCATGGTGCGACCAGTCCCGCGTGCCTGATCCGGCGGCTTGGCTTACTGACCGACTTGGACCGCTTGCCAAGTGTCAGGTGATGCCGCTTGCTCCTCCCTACGCGGCATGACGCAAGTCGTTCGGTTTTCCTGAATGTCACGATGTATCCGAAGCCTGGGGTCGCCGATGGCGATGCGTCTTTTACTTGAGCTATTTCGGTCAGGCCTCTTTGGCAATCCCGTACTTGATCGATTGCGCGCATGCGGGCGTTATAGTCAGTTCGACACATCCGAGAGCGGCAGCAGAAAAACGGCTCACGATTGCGAGATTGATTTTAAATCAAGTAACTGTTTTTTGTTGATTGTTTCCCAGTCCAAATAGTTGGCGCCGGTGGCCGACAGGGGCGGCGGCGATTTCGCAGTCCCGCCACCCTTCGCCAGTCTCCGAGGCATCAGCCTTCAGCAGAATGCGTGCCTTGGTCAGTTGCCGGGCAGGGTGCTTACCGGCACGTATCAGCGTGTTGAGCCGTTCCCGCTCCTCATCGCTGAGCTTCACCACGTATCTCTTCTCGGTAATCTGTTTCGCGGTCACGAAGCATCTCCGTCGTTGCGGAGTGAGCGAGTCAGAGATTTGCCGCAGAATCAATGACATGGGGTACTAGCACCTGACCCTCTATCTTGTGCCCAATATTGATTAACGCACTGTTATATCAGGGTATTATCCAACATACTCAGACGCCACCGGGCCTGTGGCTAACGCCAGGGTAACGCCCGAGCGCGGTTTTCTGCACCGGTCCGCGATCTGCGCCGATCACCACCCTGGCGGAAAGTTCGGGCCGCCGAGGGTATTGCCCGCTGTGATGACATACTTCCATACGGCCTGTCAGCGCGTCCGAATATACAAACATCCTTGTTCCGCAATGGCAAACCCCATATATGACGCTACAGAGGCATTTTTGACTGTTATGTCATCATGGGGCAGATCCTCCGAAGAACCGGGCCACAGATGAAACGGAGCGCCGGAGCCATCGCGTCAGCGGTGTTGGCAAAAAAGAAGACCCCCGCGCAGATAGACATCATTGGCGAGCCCGAAACCGACGAACTGCGCGCATTCGGCGGGTCGCGGAGCGACAAGTTTAACGGCGTGCTGATCAACGCGATGGCCCGAACCGGCTGGTTTCCTCCGGGCCAGACAGACGAAGCTTGCAATCAGCAGATGTTCGCCGCGGTCGCGGCCTTGCGGGCGTTCAAGCCGACCGACGAAATCGAAGGCATGCTGGCCGCGCAGACGGTGGCGATGCACTTTGGCGCCATGGAGTGCTTTCGCCGGGCTATGGTGCACGATCAACCGCCCGAAGTGGCGTCGAAGCTGCGGAAGGATGGGGCGAACCTTGCCCGGGGCATGACCGACATGCTCGAGGCCCTGGATCGGAAGCGGGGCAAAGGCCCGCAGGTTGTTCGTGTCGAGCGCATGGTCGTCAATGAGGGTGGTCAGGCGATCGTTGGCAATGTCCGGTCGACAGTGTCGGAGGTGGGGGAGGGGCAGGGATGACTTCAAAGTTGCCGGAAAAACCCGAGCGGCGTGTGCCGGATTGGCGAATAACGCTGCCCTTGGCTCAAGCCTCCCCGCGATGTGGCGCCCGTACCAGGACGGGCATGCCTTGCAGGGCACCAGCGATGGCCTGCGGGAAGTGCAGGATGCATGGCGGCGCCAGCACTGGCGCACGCACCGCCGAGGGGTTGGAGCGCATCCGGAAGGCTCGGACGACACATGGGCGGCGCACGGCGGAGATGGGCCGGATGCGAGCGATGGTGCGGGTTCTGATGGCTGGCGCGAAGCGGCTGGTGGAGCGGAGATGATAACCGTTGGTGGAGCGGAGATGCCATGGGGCCGGTCGAGGTGAGCCAAGCGGCGAAGCAGATTTGGCGATTCGGGTCCCAGCTTTCACGCGGCGTATGGGGTTCTCCGGCGATTTTCGATGTCATCCCCACCACCCTCCCCCACCTTCGGGCCGACCCGAGGTTAACCTGCCTCCCGGCGCCGAGATCCTACCGTGGCCCGCACGGTCGGTTGGGCGACCACGATCTAGAGCTGCCGAGGCCCCCGCCCCCAGCGACCGCCCGATCCAGACCCTGGCGCAACGCCAGCAGGCCGAAAAGAAACGGATAACCGCGCATCGGCGCATGACGCAGGCACCAGAAAACCAACTCGTCGCGCCGATACGCATAGCGAACAGGACGCTGGAAGCCACAGAACTACGCGACATAGACGATACCAATCCGAACCGACGTGTTCCACGGACGGTCAAGACCTTTAGGAACGTCACGTCAATCGACTACTTGGTTCGGTCAGGCACTATCACACGGGCGCATGGGCGTGCCGCGAACCTATTTAGAAACCAGCATGAGAAATCGGCCGCCTTGGTCTGGGGCAGAACGACCTCGCCGCGCCCAGGGTCACGTCAGGCACCGCGCCTGTGGGCATCAGTGAGATGCAGTTATTCGCGCTCGACGGCGTCCGCCAGGTGAAGAAACTGCTTAACGGGCTGTATCCGTTGGTACTGGCGATCGCGTGGCAGATTCATTTCGTCGTCTGATCGAAAGGGCCGGCGCGCACGTGACGAGCCGCTGCCGGTGCCTTATCTTCCGCCGCGCCGCGGCTGAGCCCGACCCGCAGCCTGGCAAAGGGGAGAATCCGAATGGAGTTGGCTCAAGCCCGTAAGGGTCGCACTGGCGCGCGTCACGGCGGCCGAGTGCTGGCGGACGCTCTCGTTGCCCAAGGCATCGACCATGTGTTCGAGGTTCCAGGCGAGAGTTTCCTCGATACGCTTGATGGCCTGTATGACCAGAGCGGTAAAGTCAAGCTGGTGACGTGCCGGTTCGAGGCTGGTGCCGTCAATATGGCCGACGCCTTCGGGAAGCTTACCGGTCGCCCGGCCGCGGCGATGGTGACACGGGGCCCGGGAGCCTGTCACGGCGCAATCGGGGTTCACGTGGCGTTTCAGGACAGCACGCCGATGCTGCTCTTTGTCGGCCAGATTCCGCACGAGGACACTGGCCGCGATGCGTTCCAGGAGGTTGACTATCGCCAAATGTTTGCCCCTCTGGCGAAGTGGGTGACCCAGATCGACCATGCCAAACGCATCCCCGAGGTCGTCGCCCACGCGGTCGATGTAGCCACCAGCGGTCGGCCGGGCCCGGTCGTGATTGCCTTGTCAGAGGAGATGCAGCGGGATCAGGTTGTGGTGCCGGATTTGCCGCGCGCCGAGGTTACTCCCGCTTTCCCCGGTCCCGAAGCGTTGACGCGGATGCGAGTCTTGTTGGCGAAGGCGAAGAAGCCGATCGCCATCGTGGGGGGATCATGCTGGACGGCCGCGGGACGCGCGGCGTTGCATATGTTTCTTTTACGGAACAATATCCCGGTGACTGTGGGATTTCGCCGACAAGCGCATTACGACGGCAACCAAGCGAATTTCGCTGGTGACCTTGGCGTCGGCTCGGATTCGAGCCTGATTGAAAAGTTTAAGCAGGCAGACCTGATTCTGGCGATCGGCAGCCGCCTTGGTGACGCGGTCAGCCAGGGGTTCACGCTGTTGGACAAGGCAGGCAGTGTGCCGATTGTCCAGGTTTTGCCCGATGGATCCGAGATCGGCCGAGTATTCCGCACCACGCTAGGCATTGTCTCCGACCTGAATATGTTCGCCATTGCCGCCGCCGGGTTAGAGCCAGTGAAGCCGAGCTGGACGAAGTGGACCCAGGAGTTGCGATCCCTACGGGAGGCTCAGCGTGCGGTTCCGAATTACCAGGCTCCGTTAAACCTTGGTACGGTGATGCGAGAACTCGAAACCATGCTTACCCGCGACGCAATCGTGACCACGGATGCTGGCAACTTCGCTGGCTGGGCGACGCGGTTCCTGAACTTCTCCGAGGGGCAGCGCTATATCGGACCGACCAACGGGGCGATGGGCTACAGCGTGCCGGCCGCGGTCGGCGCCAAGGTCGCCTTCCCCGATCGCATGGTCGTCAGCATGGTCGGCGATGGCGGTTTCATGATGACGGGACAAGAGATTGCCACTGCCTTCCATCATGGCGTTGCGCCGATCGTGGTCGTGTTCAACAACCAGATGTACGGGACGATCCGCATGCATCAGGAAAAAGCCTACCCTTGGCGCGTCTCCGGCACCGCCCTGACCAACCCGGACTTCCGCAAATATATTGAAGCGTTCGGCGGTCACGGCGAGGTCGTCACTGCCACTGAGGAATTCTCACCGGCGTTCCGCCGAGCGGTTGAAAGCGGTAAGCCGGCGTTGATCGAATTGCGGACGAATCCGGAGCAAATCACCACGCGTGCGACGATCACCGACTTGCGGGCAGGACGAAAGCCTCCAGCAGCGAAGGCCCGGACTATGCGGACCGTCAGCCCCACCCACCGCGTCGCCTCGCCCGGCAAGAAGCGATAAGCCCCTCGATGTGCGCGGGCAGACTGGCGGGAGGGAGGGCTTGAGGTTCTGGCTGGACACTATTCACCACCAGAACCGAAAGAGGCCGAGCGACACACGATCGGCGCCCAACTCGGCGGACGCTCCTAGTGAAGCTCATCCTCGGTTTGATCATTGCGGCGGCGATCGTCGTTGTGATCGTCCCGATGTTAATGCCCTAACGCTGAATATTTCGCTTCGGAGACTCGCCCGCGCGGGTGCACGGTGCGGTCTCCCTCCCTTAAACTCGGCGCACCCAGCCTTAGCGCCCCCTCTTTGCCGCACCCTTTGGGTATGTTGACAGTCCCCGACAGGCGGGTTCGAATTACTGCTGCCGGCTGCGGTTCCGCCCGCGGGCACGTCATCAACAGACACAGGCGCATCATCGACTCAGGTGCGCCTGTTTTCCGTTTGGCTGGCGAGAGTGTCCGATCACGGCTTCGTCGGCCGAGCCCGGCTCCTACGAAGGCGTGACGGGGTAATCTGACAAGCCGCCGCGGGCCGCGGTTGCCAGCCGGCGATGGTCCGCGCGCACTTCCGCGCCTCGACGTTGTCGGTGATGCCAGGAAACAAGCGACGTAGCTCGACGGCGGCAGACAGCTCGCCCTCTTGCTCATAGGCGGTGCGGATTGCGGCGGCGGCTTCCTCGGAGACGATGAACATGGCGGGAGCATGATGGCGCATGCTGTGGCAGGCAAGCCGAACCCGCGCGGGGCGACACGGGGTTAGTGGGGTCACCACACGATTTGTACAAAACTGCACGCTCTCATGTCCGTTTTCAAGGCGGCTGGACGCGACAACGCGCTCACCGGTTTTGCCGATGTTGGGAATTCTGTGACTGCCGCCTATGGCAGGAGGCGGGGCTGTGTGACGACGGTTGATCATCTCTGATGCGCGGGTTGGCTACCGCATGCCGCCGCAGCGACTAGGGCAATTCCGAGTCTTCTCGGGATGCCGATTGACGTTAGCGCCGATTTCACATCGCATTCGGAGAAGCATAAGGTCGGGGTTATCACTTCGGCCGAAATCCGCGCCGGCGCAATTCACGTCGCCGGGCATTTGTTCAGCGAAAATTTCCCGACTGAAGTTGCTGAGATCCGAGCCAACAAAGACGCGATGGGAATGTCATTTGAGGCGCGCCAGATTAGCTGTGTCGATACTTCGGCGACCGTGCTTGTCATCTCGGATCTGCAATTCGTAGGTGCGTGCATCTTGAAGCGTTCGGCCGCCGCCTTTTTCGCTAACATCACTCGCAGCAAGTAAAGAAGGAGTAACTACTATGCCGACACCACAAGAACTACTCGAGCACGCGAAACGCCTGGAAGAGACAGCCGCGCAACTTAGAACTGCCGCAGGCGGGTTATCCGCGTCTGCTGACGTTTCTCCGGAGGCCGCGTTTCAATCGCTGCCAACCTCGGCCATGAATTTGAAGCACATGCTGAAAAAGCACGGCATGAAAAATGAGTTGAGCGAGCAGGGTGGGATCAGTTGGTCGCGCCTCGAAAAGGTCATGGCAGCAGCGGCCGTTCCCCCGGGAGATGCAATCTTTATCAAGCAAGGTTTGGGGCATTTCGGCCGTGTGCGCGCTGCCTAAACTCGTTACGTGGAAGGAACATAATATGTCAGACAAAGCCAAACCTGCTTACTCCGATGCGCCGGACGCCTGGCCCGACCGCGACGAAAATCCGCATTCGGGCGGCGGGACGAACGACGGAGTCCAGATGCCGCCGTTCATCCACCCTCCTGGGACGGATGCGCCTCCAACCGCCGGATGACCGTGCAGTGGGCGATCGTGGCCGGGATCATCGTCCTGGTAGCGCTGGCTGGCCCGGACTTGATGCCCTAGACGAACAGGGCATTGGAGCTGAATGGATAGGATTGGCACGGCGGGCGTGGCAGCACTTCGCAAAGTCGACGGTAGTCAGTCCGCTGATGAAATCGATCGCCCTCTATGCCAGAGCCGCCTACAGCACGAATAAGGGGATAATTCCCCCTCGCGTTATCCAGCAAGTCCATAGGCGCTGGCTCGGGTTGGACTCGATTGGTTGCGTGCTGCAGACCATCGAGCTGACTGGAACGCGATCGCTGGCAATCAGGGACGTGAGAGTAACTTCGTCGACGTTATCGAAGCCGGGCTGGGATGGGAGCGAGGTCGGCGTTTGTATCGTTGATAATCATCTTACGCTGCGGCGCAACAAACTTACCGGCGACGCGCCAGTCACGGCCAGTCTATCGATGCACGCGATGGCAAGATGGTATCAGCGACAAGCATCCGGCCAGACCGCCGGCCTGGACACCCTCCGGCTGGAGCTGGCGACGCTGGCGGAGGCCGCCCCGGCGATCCTGGCAGCGAAGCCCTCGGGCAGCAGCATCGCGGTCGAGACCGCATCAGGCGCCTGGCATGGCCTCATCACGACCGATGGCGATGACGTTTGGTGCGACATCCGGACGTTTTGCTAAACCTTTTGACGATCGGAATAACGCGCGAACAACGCTGCGGTGGTTATAAGAAATTCGCAGGACGTAAAGTTGCTGGTATTGCCTAGGCACCGCCAATGCGAGTCGATTGATATGTGCAGCGAAATTGCCGGAAGATCAGGAGATAGCCTAACGCCCGAGGAATGGGCTTGGGGCAAGATCTGTGCTGGAGAGATCGCGGACTTCAACACCAAATCCCAAAACACACTTGACCCAGCAAAGCCGGAGGGCTGGGGCGATGAGCGAAAGATCAGCGCTAGCTTCCTGAGAAAGTTGTTCCTTGAAAAGGCGGGTGAAATCCCGTTCGAGGGCGTGCGCATCATCGGCGCCTTCTTTCCTGAGGGAGTGATGCTGGAGGAAGGCCGCCTGCATCGGCAAATTTGGCTTGATCAATGCAGGTTTGAAAAACCAGTTGTGCTTCAGGGTCTTCAGGTAGACAGATCACTCTCCCTTGAAGGCTCCTTCTTCACCGCGCAGGGTGATAGTGCAGTTTCTTTAAATCTCATGAACGCCAAGATCGGGGGGCAGCTCAACCTCAACGGCGTCATCGTCACCGACGACCTCAACATGAACAGCCTGACGGTCGGATCGGGCGTGCTCATGCAGGCTACCGACCAGCACCCGGCTAGCTTCAACAGCGTGGATCTCGGGAGTGCCAAGATCGAGGGGCAGCTCAGCCTCGCGGGCGCCATCGTCACCGGCCACCTCAACATGAACAGCCTGACGGTCGGAGCGAACTTGCTCATGCAGGCTACCGACCGGCACCCGGCTAGCTTCAACAGCGTGGATCTCGGGGGTGCCAAGATCGAGGGGCTGCTCCTCCTCGACGGCGCCATCGTCACCGACGACCTCAACATGAACAGCCTGACGGTCGGATCGGGCGTGCTCATGCAGGCTACCGACCGGCACCCGGCTAGCTTCAACAGCGTGGATCTCGGGAGTGCCAAGATCGAGGGGGTGCTCAGCCTCAACGGCGCCATCGTCGCCGACGACCTCAACATGAACAGCCTGACGGTCGGAGCGAACCTGTTCATGCAGGCTACCGACCAGCACCCGGCTAGTTTCAACAGCGTGGATCTCGCGAGTGCCAAGATCGAGGGGCAGCTCAGCCTCGCGGGCGCCATCGTCACCGGCCACCTCAACATGAACAGCCTGACGGTCGGAGCGGGCGTGCTCATGCCGGCTACCGACCAGCACCCGGCTAGCTTCAACAGCGTGGATCTCAGGAGTGCCAAGATCGAGGGGCAGCTCAGCCTCAACGGCGCCACCGTCACCGGCCACCTCGACATGAACACCCTGACGGTCGGAGCGAACCTGTTCATGCAGGCTAGAGAAAAGTACCCGGCCAGCTTCAACGGCGTGGATCTTACCTTCGCTAGTATCAAACAAAACCTGGAGCTCTCAAATGCAACCTTCAACGAACAAATTTAACCTCCACCCGGATCGAAGGCGAATTGAGGCTGGGCTTCTCCGACCGGTCAAAGGGTAGTTTTATCCTGTATAATACCTACGCCGACACTGTACAGGACTGGTGGAGTGAAGAAGACTGGATGAAGAAGCCACAGGGGCGCTGTTCGGACAGTTGCCGCAGATCACCTCAAGAGCGGTGTGATGGCGCATCAGGTCATAGACGGTTTTCATCCGCCATTGTGTTCCATCTTTGTTCTTGCTTTCAAGCGTGTCGCATGGCATAACATAAAGGACAGTATGTAATGCTATCAAAGCCTTATCCGCTCCACCTCCTGCTGGGTAAGGCGCTCCTTAGTCCGATCGTAAAGCTTAGTGGTCCGCGGACTCTCGTGTGCCGCCATTTCCTGCGCGTGCTCGAGGGCGCCGCCGTTGGCGAGATAGGCCGTAATGCCGGTTGCCCGAAAACTGTGATTGCCGATCGGCGCGTTGATGCCGGCCGCAACGGCACGCCGGCGGATCATGCGCCACGCATCCGCCTGCGCCATGGGATTTTCGAGAAGCAAGGCTGCATTATGCCCGGGTGACGTGCGGAAGAGATAGCCTTTGCGGTCTTCGGCAATGCCGGCGGCATCGATGTAAGCGCGCAACTCCTCGGCGAGCGCGTGATGGCACGGCATCACATGCTGCTTGCCACCTTTCTCGTGAAGCTGAATTTGCCAGCCTGCGCCCTTCGGCCGGAGATCCTCGACCTTCATCTTCAGCGCCGCATTTATGCGCGCGAAGGAATAGGTGAGGGTAGCAATCAGCGCCCGGTCACGCCGATCCCGCAACGTGTCGGTTGGAATGGAATCAATTAGCTTGCGCCATTCCTTCGCATCGAGCACCGCGGTCTTGCCAGTTTTCACGACATGCTTCGGACCGCGCACGGCCGCAGCTGGGTTCACCGGCACGATCTGGCCGGTGATCAGCCAGTCGAACAGCATCCGCACGGCTGCCAGCTGCTGCTTCACGTCCGGCGCCGAATGGGTCAGCCCGCGTGTCTCTATATAGGTGGCGACATCGTGTGGCCGGATCGTCGTCAGCGTCAGGCCGCGCTCGTCGCACCAGGCGAAGAAAGTTGTGCATGCCCGGGCATAGGCGCGGCGCGTATTCGGATTGCGGATTGTTGGCGGTGAAGAATTCGACGTAGCGCCAGGCGGCCGGCTCGCCGGCGACGGCGACCAGCGCCGGCACTATATAGGTGTCGGTCTGGGTGGTGAGAAGGACGTTATCATACACAAAAAACACGAGACCAGGGGGATCGCGACGGGTCCGCTTCGCGGTTCTATCTGGCGGGTTCTATCGCCACGGTTTCGGGTGGCGAATGGAAAGCACCGGCTTCCAGGCACGTTCACATAAACGACGACCAAGAAAACTTGACTGGTTGCCCGTCCGCCCGCCGCAGCGGGCCAAAAAAATAGACAAAGCATACAAGCCCTCCGTACAAGATCGGGTATACAATTGCTGAGATTCCTAGGTCCAATGTCAGGATTAAAGCCCAGGCCGCGACGGACGCGAACGTATGCGCGAACGTCCGCAACCTCGGAGGATAGTCAGGCAGTTGGATCCACGCTGAGCCCGGGTCGCCTAGATCGGCTGGATCGTACTTGAGAGAGATGTGGTTCAGTTGATGGCCGACCATTTCTTCTGTTTTAAAAAACGATGGCTTCCCAAGAAGATCGCCCTTCGTGGTTACATCACGCGCTAAGCCCCTAGCATCGAAGAAGCGCTCGTAATCGTCCCATTCGATTCCCATTTCCTGAGAAGGAATTTCGATTTTTCTAGTAATATCAGCGCCGTCATTAGTCCTAAACCTAAACTCGAACTGGTCGTCCTTTAACCTCTTCTGTTGTCCCATGTAGTCTCTGATGAAAGTGAATTTTACTCGATAGACTACACTCGCGTCCGTTAAACTTCGCGTCGGTCCAAGTTGTTATTTTTCTGTTCTAGAATGTGGTCCCATGTTACCCTTGAGACTTCGGAAGTAATACCAAAAAGAATTGGAGTGGAAGTGAGCAGTAATGTAGCTACGATCATGTAGGTCGAGAACGCAGGCGTGTTGCCCACTTCCATCCGGGGCAATACATTTTCGTCCGCGAGCGGGGCGGCCTTCTGCCAGGCCGGCCTTTCAAGGATATCCTCGATTGCTTGGTCGATTAGGTCGCGGACAGTGGGATCTGACCAGTAATTCGGGTGTGCAGTAAGGGAGAACCACAACGGTGGCGTTAGTTGCTAAGATGTAAGACGGCAGTGGAACCGAGCCCCAGACCCACCAGATAACTGGATACATAACTAGTAATGCCGCCAGATTGCCGTACGTGAAGAATGCGACCCACCTACCAGCGGCAGTGCGGGCGGGTAGGACGAAAGGCGGCAAAGCGATCAGGACTGCTGGGCGAAGCAATATAAGCAGAGCACGCCGCATAGTTACAGCCAGAGGTGTGATAGCCGGGCAGCGCCGTAAGGCTCCGACACCGATCAACGCATAGCCAATCCCCATCAACATAAGCAGGCCCACTGCCACCAGGTCTCCAATAACTATAACCGCTAAAATCCAACCGATTACATGGAGTTGCGTCGCCGCATAGCCCGGAATCCAGTATACAGGGAGCGCGATAACACTCGTCAGCAGTGGCAAGATGACGACCAATGCAAATGTGAGGGCCACGAAGAGGCGGATCGCGCTGGAAAGCAAGTTGTGTACCACAATGCCTTTCACATTGAACCCGGCATACTCGGTGGGATCGTTTTCGAAGCCGATATTGGCAGCGGTCAGAAACCCGCGCGCGAGATCTTCGGCCGACTGTGCTTTCAATTTGTGATCTTTCAACGGGTAGAGGTCGGGGCTATTCCAGTTGAATTCCCGGACGTCTACGTTGTATACTCTTCTGCCTTCTGCGAGGCTTTGCGTTATGGATGTCTCTATCTCCCCGGTTAAGGGATTTCCTACTCCATGAATTGCAATCACTATCGTGCGTGCTGGCACCATGCTTGACCTCGTAACGGGGCTTGGCTCCTGATGTGCTCCGGTCTGTTTTGGATCGAAGTTGTTTTCGTATGCCTCAAACTTTCGGCATTTCGTCAATCGATATTATCGAACATTTAACTTCTTCTCTGTCGCATAGGTTCTGGCGTGCTTGTCAGCTATGTCACGCGGGATGACATAAATTTGTCGATTTGAGAAATCCTCACTAGGAAGGATGGATCACGATAGCAAGCCCGTCGAAAAGGGGTAGGTTCAAGATACGGTGCGCCAGGAGGCTGGCGCCGTAGTGCCGTCCGTCGAGCTCTCGCCTCAGACATTCGCCCGCCTCCAAACTCACCCCGTCCCCCTCGTGGACAACATCGAAACCGTCATCAGCCGTCTGATTGACTTCTATGAATACAGAGATGGCGCGCCCGTGCCAGCCTCCTCGGATATCGCGGGCGGCAGAATCCGGGCAATTCAATCCGGTATCGCCTCCGACTCTCACGCATACCAAGGTTCTGGCCGTCGAATTCTGCGGCAAGCCCCTCGACCACGGGCAAGCCAACTGGAACGTTCTAATGAATGCCGCCGTCCGCGTGGCGAAGAGACACGCCAAGTCCCCGGGGGGGATCTTGAAGAGATACGAGCTGCGGATATGGTATGCTCCTCGTATGACATCGCCGGGATACTGATTCTTGAGCAAAAGCTTGTTCCGGTCGAGCCATTCGTGAAAAACTGGGGACCGAGCATTCAGGACTGCTTTACGATATTGACTCCTCACATAAAAGAAATGCAGAAGCCAGAGAATTCTGGTGTCAACTACTGGGATGACTTTGGTCGACTTTGCGCGACGGTCCGCACCCGTCACCTTTGACGATATCCATCCCGTCAAGAGCACAGCCGGAACAGGACGTTATCATACAGGATATCTACAAATCAGACGACGGTATGCTTGTCATTTTGAAAATTATCTGGCGTAGGATTTTTGAGAATTAATTGGCGCGATCCGGTCTCGGGTCAGGGAGGCGTCGAAGATGGCAGTCCGCCGCCGTGATGCTCGGAAGCATAAGGTGCGGCTGTCCGCTTTCTCGTCCGGCAATCATGTTGTCCGCCTCGCCATTGGAATCCTGGGGTTTCCGGACGCCTCAGGTGTGACCGTTCAACCCTCGTTTGACGGACAAGCCCGGCGGGCCGGCCCCCCTTATGCTGGCTGTGCCGCCGTAATGTCGGCGCGGGCCAGCTCTTGCGCGGCGCGCAGAACGCGCTCGATTTCGCCATAGCCCGCACAGTTATCGTTGAAGTCCGCGATGGTCGTCTCGACCCAGCAGCGGTCGCTCCAGTCCTTGGCGCGCGACCCCGGCGTGATCGCCCGCGCGAGGTATTCCAACGCTGGGTCAGCTTGGCTCCTGGCTCCGATGTTGCAACCGAAGTAGCTAGCACCGAGCAGGCACATCTCGCCGCCGTCCCTGAACATGAAGTGGCGTGTCCACTTGCGACCACCCTGAAGCCGGTCCTCCATGAGATCCAGCGCCTGTAGCGACTTCGCGGCTACCGGATCGGCAATCCCATCGAACGGCATCGCTTCCTCCCTCGCTCTCGCCGCGCTGCGCCCGTTGCAGCGGGCTGGCGGAGGATAGAGCGAGCATCCGTCCCGTCTATACGCGAGCGCGTGACCCGGCTTCGGTCCGCGCACACCGGCAGCGCCGATTAATTCTCAAAATCCTACGCCAAACAATTTTCAAAATGACAGGGGTGTGATGTTCAGGATTAGTTGTCGTAAGATTTTCAACATTGTCTGTCGCGCCGGACCGGGTAGATATCGCTTTCCTTCTGCGATCCGCTTCTTGAAAGCCAGGATTGATTGCAACTGCGTGCCGGGATCGCGTAATCGACGCGGCGGGTCAAGATGAGGAGTTGCACCACCGTGAAGCTCGGAAGAAATCAGCTCTGTCCGTGCCAAAGTGGTAAGAAGTTCAAACACTGCTGCCTTAAGACCGCCGGGCGACGAGTGGTTGCGGGCTCTGCCGACGTCGATGACGTGCTCCGCACATTGGTTCGAGAGAACCAGCCGACACTTATTAGCGCAATGCAAGCGCCTGGAAGGCTGGCAATCAGCCGAGTGCGGCGAAAGTCGGAATGGAGCGATGCAAAACGCGACTCGGACCGCCTGACACTGGCGATGCAATCCCTCAAAGCTGTGGCTGGGGAGATCATGCAAGCTCAGCCCCACAGCTTACACTATTGCTTTCAGCTATATCGGCGGCTTGTTCCAATCATTGCGCGAACCCTCGGCTTCACCTGGCTGGGCATCTCCGCAGCTGACAATGAACATCTTCGCTCCGGTGAGACTGTGGGCGAGTTGATCAAGCTTACGTCGCAACTGGTGGTCCGGACTGCGGACCTGTCATCGCACCAAGACGCAACTGAATGGAAGGTCACCGAGGCGCTAAGAGGCATCGACTATTCGGGCCTTTCGATTGCCGAGATTGAATGCGGAGCCAAACTCATCAGCCTAGCGTTACTGTGGGACGACTGTAGACGCAAGTCCCGGTATGCCAATAAGGGCTTCACGGTCTTCGCGAGCGACGGCTTACCTACCAATCTTGCAAAGGAGAACACTGAGTCGGTTACAGACTATGAAACTCGGCGTGACAAGTATGACACGATGACAGGAACCGCAGGATTTTGGCATGATTCAGAGGTCACTAGACCGCTCCGGCCGGACTATTGCGGCTGGTTTGGTGCATACAGTGTCAGGCGCTTTGCCAAACGCGACACACTGACATTCGCGGCTGGCAAAGATGTGTTTCCCATTGATTTTCTTTGGTTGCCGTTATCGGACAGCCGCCTCGGGGCGACTTGTCGGCCCCCGACGGGAATCCAGGACGCGCTCCTACGGACCATTCCCTACGATCGCCTTATCGACCGAGGAGAACCATGGTATGAGCTGACCCTTGGTGAGACCGCCGGCGCGGTCATCTCGTACCTGTATGCCCTTTACCGGCTGCTCCGCTTGGAGCTTGGCTTCAGTACATTAACTTTGCCGAAACCGGCCACTTAGTTCTTCAAAAAAGTAGTCAGACGCCCACACAGGCTCCCCATATCGCAGCACGCTGGCGGGAAATCGGAAAACTTGCCCTGGTCGGGAGTCGCAGCGCAGTTGGATCGACTACTTGACTAACATTTCCCGCAGGATCGCTCTAGCAGACCCTTCGGTGCATGCTCTGTCGCACGATGAGACCCGGCATCTGACTACGTTGTTTACAATCCTGCCGGGAAACCTTGCAGATGACCTGCTACCAAAGATATTCGTCCACCTCTCAGAGCACGCTCTAGTTCTCGATCTGTTGCTCGCGGGCGATTTCCTGCGACATCTCATTTTTTTGCCTAGCTTGGCCTATTCACGCGGTATCGGGAAGGCAGCGGGCCTAGGAGACCCAGCCGGTGAGCGCCTGGAAGAAGAGACGATCGGGTATTTCAGCCGCAAACTAGGGATACGAAAGGCGAGCATGGTGATCAACCGGAAACTGGGCACACGCGAGATCGATATCGCTTTCGTTCTGAATGGCCTGTTGGTAGTGATCGACTGCAAGGCGAAGATGAAAGACTGGGACTACATGGAAGGGCATCATCGAAAGATACGTAACAGACTTACGGAGTTTCGGACCGAACTTAATGTCAAGCTCCCGCAGCGCATTGAGATGATCAGGGCCGGGCGATGCAAGGATGTCTTAGATCCCTCATCGTTCTCTGCCGCCTTAGGCCTCGTGTGCACGTCATCGGTGGAATTCCTTCCCAAGAGCGAACGGGAATTCTGGAGCCGCGATCTGCCACTTGTCGGCCCTCCCGAGGAGCTTCTAGATACGATCAAGAATCTTGTGAGAGGTCCACCTTCCGTGGCGGCGATCTCCGCTACGATCTTGGGGCAAGCCGGCGTTTACACTAGCTAGCAATGATAATCGCGTCTTCCACTGAACCCAGACGACCCGGTTTATCAGGTGCTGAAAATGGACTACACTTTCTGCGGATCGGCTGCGGCAGTGGGCGGAGGCGGAGTTGGCGCGGATCTGCGGCTGGGATGCCGTGCTGGCCTGCGTGGGAGGGGTATGATGCTGGCGCGTGTCACGATCGTCCTCGGATTGTTGCTCTCGCTGTCCGCTACCGCGGCGACTACATCCGCCGCGACAAGCGCACCATGCGACGCCGCCACCCCGCCTAACACCCCGTGCACCTGTGACGTGCGCACGCTGCGGCCTTTGCAGGGCGCTGTGGGCATGGAAGAGGTCCGAGACAAGGTGCGGAAGATCGAAGCCAACCGGGACAAGGAATGGCGGGACCTTGTGGATGATCCGATCAAGGTCATCCGAGGTCCGGGTGGTGCGCTGTTCATCACCGACCATCACCACGGTGCCGACGCTTGGCGCCTAGCCGGCCGCCCTGAAGCTATCTGCCAGCTCGGTTCCAGACCGCCGTTCAGCACTGACGAACAGTTCTGGGCGGACCTTGCCAAAGACCACTTGGTGCACCTGGAGGACATAGGTGGGGGGCCGATAGTTCCGGCGCAGTTGCCGCCCGACCTGACGCATACACCCGACGATCCTTATAGAAGCTTGGCCTGGCTGGTGCGCAAGAGCGGCGGGTTCTGCCGCTCGGAGATGCCGCAGAAGGAGTTTGCAGAATTCCTCTGGGCAGATTGGTTCAGGAAGAGGCCAGAGTTGCCGGCCAGTGCCGTCCAGGCTTCCGCTACTGGCGTCCTCCCCACTGCTTTGGCGCTAGCGCGCCGTCCGGACGCCCAGGCCGTGCCCGGCTACGTCGGCAACAAGCCGCCGGGATTTAAGTGCCCAAAGGAGGAGCCCTGAACGCCAGTGGGTTTCTCATTGAGAGGAATTCGGCCGCGATTAAGTCATAGTTCTGGTTCACCATGTGTAGATGAATTGCGCGCATAGTTGGCTGCGGTCAGTCTTAGCGCCGCTGGCTGTTTCGCGGAACACCTTCTTGCAGCCGGCCTTGGTCAATTGGTGCACTTGCGCCTCAACGCTTTGGCCGTCCGTGAAGACCCGTGCATACCCGTATTTCATGCTTTCGATATGCACCTCATTAATGCACCGGAAAAGCCATTAATTTTCAATGTGGCGATTTTGGTTCAGAATTCTTGATTTGTGCGGTGGTGGGATAACTCGGTCTTCGTCGCGCGGGGTAAACCTGCAATTCCACACACTGCGCGTCTAACCGACATTCAATATCAAAACAACGACGGACCCGCCTCTTACCCAACTTCGCCCGGTTGCCCTGTCACCTGCCGGGTATCCAGAATTCGCCTTTCAGGGAGATGTTCGAACAATGCCCAACGAGCCTGAAAAAACGAAGGTCAGGGCCAAAGATAATCCGTGGTATCTACTAGCCACTTTGTATGGAGAACAGACGCCAGACTATTACGATGACGATCTGATAAATCGCAATCGCACGGCTTGGAATCGCTACATGGGCCGCTTCCTCAACGAAGCCTGTCGGGAGCTGGCCAAGGGACCCCATACCGCGGAGGCCGCCACGCCGTTTACGGATGAGGAGACGAGCGCGCTCGAAGAGGATTTTGCGAGATGGCACCGAGAGGCGGGCAGCATAGCCAACTTGGCGATTCCGGATCCAAAGGAGGTCGGCATTGATTTCGCGAATGTCGAGTTCGGCCGCTTCCAAGCAGATGGTTTTGTCTTTCCAGCCCAAACTCTTTTTTCACTGCG
>CAVYXX010000020.1:0-33372 GCA_963772355.1 uncultured Alphaproteobacteria bacterium
TAGCGAGCGCGGAGATTTGAGATTTCTGTCTCCCTACTTCTGGGCGGAGCCAGTGAAGTGGCCATGTCAGTGAAGCGTGTGCGGCCGCGCTCGTTCAGGTGCGATGGGGGCGCCGGAGCGGGTCAACCGCCGGACCTTGCTCCTCCCTGTTGATGCGATACGGGCGCGCCGTGCGCTTTACCAACTTCAAGTGGGTAAGGAGCGGCTTTTCGGCCGGTCAAGATTTGTCCCCTTTCGACGCGAATGGTGGCGATTTCCGAGCACGCATAAAGCAATGAAATGATGGTCTTATCTGCTTGGCTGTGCCCTGTTTCAGAGCATATATGGCGCCACCGCCAGATTTCGATGGGGGAGACAACCTCCGCCCTTCACCTGGTCGCAGACTTGAAAATCTAGGCGTTCGGCGAGGACGTTTCTTCCGAAATCGACCTTGGGCGCGGGCGCGCCTGCCTGCCCACTGACTACGAGCAGCTCGTGTTGCTCCGACCGGGCTTCGTCCGGCGGGGCTCGGGCTGATAGCGGGCCCGGCGGTCGACGCCGCTTCCAGGAGTTCCATCATGGCCGACAAACCGAAAAAGCTTTCTGACACCGCGCGAGCGCTGCTGACTGTGGCGGCGACGCGCGGCGATCATCTCATCCGGCCTCCGAAGTTGCCGATCGCAGCAGCGCGACAAGTGGTCCGCTCCTTGCTCGATGCCGGGCTGGTGGAGGAGACGCCGGTGCGGGTCGACGAAGCGGGTTACGCCTGGCGCACCAGCGAGGGCGGCGAGGTCCTGATGCTACGGGCGACGGCCCAGGCGCTCGCCCGGGTAGGGGAAGGCGAGACGGGCACCCCGGCACCGGAGCTTACCGCGGCCGAGACCAGGGACACCACCGGAGCCGATGCAGGCACCGCGGTGGCTGAGCTAGCACCGCTCGTTACGGACGTGGCCGCATACGGCTCCCAGCAGGGTCAGGGCGGGACGGAGGACACCAACCGCCGCGAGGAGGCCGATAATGCGGCGCCACCGCTGGGAGAGACCGCCTCGGCCCCCGTTGGGGCAGTCCAAGCCTCGACCGTAACGCCCAGGCGGAATTCACGACAAAGCCCCCTCGAGCACGCCGCCACGGCCCTACTGGACGCCTGGGATTCACGCGGTTGCGGTGATGACGGCATCGCCGACACGCTGAACGGTCACGTCGCCGCTCTTCGCTCCGCGCTGGCCGCGAGCGCTTCGGTGGCCGCCGCGATCGATCCGTAGCGTCCCCAGAAGGACACAAAGCAGGCGCAGGTCCTCGCCATGCTACGTCGCGAGGAGGGCGCCAGCGGCCCGGCCATCGTCGAGGCCATGGGCTGGGCACCGCACACCGTCCGCGGCTTCCTGGCTGGCCTGAGCAAGAAGGGCGTGACCGTTGAGGTGCTGGAGCGGGTCCACCAGGTTGGCCCGAACAAGGCGGGTGCCAAGGGCAGCTACACCGTCTATCGCGTCGCCGATGCGTCCGGGTAATGACCGCGCTGCTTGCTTTGTGCCTGCAGCCAAGCGCGATCCACGACCGGTGCTGATCAGAGTCAGCAAGCTGAAAGACCAAACCGAGCTGTGACATGGCAGGATGGCCAGTGGAGCCCGCCGATTTGCCATCCGGCGGATGGCCGTTCCAGACTTGTCGATCCGATCGGAGGCAGCAATCCATGGCCGACGACCTGCTTGTTTCCAATGTTCGGCCCTATGGCGCCGAACCGACTGATATCCTAATCCGGGCAGGGCATATTGCGGCAGTCGGAATGATTACCCCGACGGCAGGCGTGCCGGTGCTTGACGGAAAGGGGAAACTGGCTCTGCCAGGCCTGGTCGAAGCACATACCCATCTGGACAAATCGCTCCTGGGTCTGCCGTGGTATCGCAACGACGTCGGCGAGCGCCTGATCGACAAGATCGAGAACGAGCGCGCAGTTCGAAAGATGTTGCCGATCGATCCGACCCGGCAGTCGTGTCGACATGCGATGCTTGCTGTTTCTCATGGCAGCACGTTCATCCGGTCGCATGTCGATGTGGATACCGATTGTGGCGTGAGCGGCATCGAAGGCGTCATGGCGACACGAGAGGCCCTGACGGATCTTGTCGCCATCGATCTGGTTGCGTTCCCGCAAAGCGGACTTCTGGTACGCCCCGGCACGGTAGAACTCATGGAACAGGCCCTGCGTCTGGGTGCCGAAACGGTCGGAGGGCTCGACCCGTGCGCCATCGACCGGGATCCGAAGGGTCACCTTGACACGGTCTTTGCGCTGGCGGCGCGCTTCGGGCGCAACGTCGATATCCATCTGCATGAACCGGGAGAGATGGGTCTGTTTTCGATGGAACTGATCATCGAGCGAACCCGTGCCCTGGGCATGGCGGGACGGGTCATCATTAGTCACGCCTTTTGCCTGGGAGTGGGCGACCATGGATCGGTGGACGCGATGATCGACGCACTCGCCGACGCTGGTGTCGCCATTATGACGACCGCACCGGCCTCTCGTCCGGTGCCAGCCGTGATACGACTAGCGCGCGCCGGCGTCGTGGTCTGTGCCGGGTCGGACGGCATCCGCGACACCTGGGGTCCCTACGGCAATGCCGACATGTTGGAACGGGCGATGTTCATTGGCATGCGGAACAACCTGCGGCGCGACGACGATCTGAGGATCGCTCTTGATATCGTCACGACGGGGGGAGCCACGGCCCTTGGTCTGCCGAACTATGGCCTCACGCCTGGCTGTGGGGGTGACATGGTGTTGGTTGCGGCCGAGACGGTGGCCGAGGCTGTGGCCCAGCGGCCGGGGATGCGAACGGTCGTAAAGCGCGGGCGCGTCATTGTCCGGGACGGACAGGTCGGTCCGGCTGGCTTGTGAGCATCGCCAGAGCTTTATCGTAACAATCATAACTGGAAGGCGGACCTTGGATCCGAGTCGGTCCGCGCGGCCCAGAATCAGCCCCAGGTGGCCTTACCGCTCGCCAGAGTGACGGTGATGTGGCCCATCGTGGTATCAGCTTTGGCTCCGTGCCAGTGGCGCTCACCCGCCTTGACGTGAGCGACGTCACCGACCTTGATCTCGCGGTCGCTCGGTTTCTGTCGCGACCCACCCGCGCCGCAAGGAAGACGTCGACCGTCGCGGCGACCTCGATCGCCTGGCACGCTCCGCCGCTCGCCTCGCACAGCGCTCGATGATCCTGTCCCTCATCGACGAGGGCGACCGAGCGCGCGAGGGAGGGAACGTTCCAGCCCTCACCTGCCAGCGCATCGGCCCGCCACTGCTGTTCGAGCGGCTCTGGCGCAACACCGGCTGCCGCGAGGTCCTACACCAACTGCTGGCTGATCGCCGGCTTCGAGTTTCCCGTCGAGCGGGCCGTCTTCCTCACCGTGCTGTGCCCGCGAACGGTCAGGTTGACCGCACGCTCGTCGCACGCCGCATGAAGGACCTCGTCGAGGAACGACTGTTCGCCCGCCGGCGGTCCCAGTTCAGCGACCTCTCGGTCGTGCTCATGGACACGACCTCGTTGTATTTCGAAGGCGAGGGCGGCGCCACGCTCGGCGAACGCGGCCACTCCAAAGATTGCCGGCCGCACCTGAACCAGATGATCGTCGGCGTCATCATCGACCAGGAGGGACGCCCGGTCTGCTCGGAGATGTGGCCCGACAACACCGCCGACGTCAGCACTCTGATCCCGGCTGCGCAACCGCTTCGCCATCGAGCAGGTCTGCGTCGTCGCCGATCGCGGCATGATCAACGCCGCCACCATCGCCGCTCTGGAGCAGCGCGGTTTGGAATACATCCTCGGCGTGCGCGAGCGCAGTTCCAAGGAAGTGCGCGAGGTCGTCATGGCCGAGCAGACGCCGAGCGGGCCACTAGTGATTCCGCGAAACGGCCGACACCTAACTGCGGGCCAAGGAGGTCAAGGTCGACGGCCGCCGTTACATCGTCTGCCGCAATCTGGCCGAGGCCGCACGGGCCGCCCGTACCCGCGAGGAGGTACTGACCACGTTGCGCGCCAAGCTGCGACAGGGTGACAAGTCGCTAGTCGGCAACAGCGCCTATCGGCGCTACCTGACGTTGCGTGAGGCCTGCCTCAACGGCTACCGCGGTCGCTTTTTATTACGCTCAAGTCCTGCTCGACGAACTTTACGCCTCGCTGGCCGATCGCACGACCACCGGGCTGCTGGGCTCAGTTGAGCCGCATGCGTTTTCTTGATCCGCTCATTGTATATATAGAACCCTCTCCAGCGCGAACAGCAGCCCCGCCACCTGCGTCGCTCAATTTCGGTGCTTCGGTTGCTTGGTTGCCAGGTGCTGGCAACCAGACGCTCTCATATCAGCTCCACCAGCCGCTTCGCCTCGGTTTTCAGGTCCCGGATCATGGCGGCCCTGGCGATTTTCAGTCGAGTAGCCGCCATGCACCGTCCGTGCTCGCGCGATCCGCTGTAGCCCTTCCGGCGTGCGCCGGCCTGTGCTGGCACCGCCATGCATCCTGCATCGCCCCGCGGCCATTGCTGGCCCTTTGCAAGGCGTGGCTGCCCTGGTGCGTGCCCCACACCGCGGGGAGGCAAGAGCCAAGCGAAGCACATTGCGCCAGTCGGGCATCTTACGCATGGGGTTCTGCCTAGGTTTTGTTGTCATACCCCCCCCGGCCACCAGTTCCCGCCGCTTGATGAGATCGTCCATCGTGATGGCGGATTGTTCCTGCGCAATCTGCCAGGGGATGGCACAGTCGGCGGAGTGGCGCCTCCCTGCACATTGCCAACGATGGCTTTGCCGCCCTGGTTGACCACGACGCGCTCGACTTGAGTTCAACTCAAAGGGCGGCAACGGCAAGAGCGCAATATTGGCTGGCAGCTTGAGTTTTCTCCACCGCTTCGATTGAGGCGCCGCCGGGATCGCGGCGCGTCGAAACCATGGCAAACGATGCCAAACCGCATTAATAGCCGCCATCTTTGCAGCCGGTTCGGCCAGAGGGGATACTCGGCCGAGCCAACGACGGGGAACGCACGATGCCGCTGTCCGGGGTAAAGGTTCTCGACCTCACGCGCGTCCTGTCCGGACCCTTCTGCACCGCGCTACTCGGCGACCTGGGTGCCGACATTATCAAGGTGGAGGCGCCGGAGGGCGACACGGTCCGCAACGCCGGCGCGATGAGGGACGGCCTGTCCTGGTACTTCGCTCAGTTCAACCGCAATAAGCGCTCGATCCGGCTGGACCTGCGCAAGCCGGAGGCGCAGGCGATCCTGGCACGGCTAATCGAACAGTCCGACGTGCTGGTGGAGAATTTCCGCCCCGGCGTGCTGGCGCGGTTTGGATTCGGCGAGGACCGTCTGAAGGCGCTGCGGCCGAGCCTGGTGACCTGCTCGATCAACGGCTTCGGCAGCACCGGCCCGTATCGCGACCGCCCGGCCTTCGATTTCATCGCCCAGGCCATGAGCGGGTTCATGAGCGTCAACGGCGGCCCGGACGATCCGCCATTGCGGTCGGGCCTGCCAATCAGCGACCTCGTGGCGGGGCTGTATGCGGCGCTGAGCATCACGGCCGCGGTGCTGCATGCCCGGACAACGGGACAGGGGCAGCGGGCGGAGGTCAGTCTGGTGAACGCCCTGGTCAGTTTACTGGCCTATATCGCCACCAACACCTTCGCCACGGGCGCGCCGCCACCACGCAGCGGCAACGACCATCCGATCGCCGCTCCGTACGGGCTGTTCCCGACCCGGGACGGGCAGATCGCGCTGGCTCCGGCGGACGATGCGTTCTTCCGGCGGCTGGCGGATGTGCTGGAGGAACCCGGGCTGAAGACCGATCCGCTGTATGCAACGCAAGCGGCCCGGGTGGCGAACCGGGCGCGGATCAACGCCATCGTCGGCGGCAAGCTGGCGGCGAATACCACCGCGCACTGGGTCGAGACGCTCAACAAGGCCGGCGTGCCCTGCGGTCCGGTAAACGGTGTGGCGGAGGTCTTCCAGGACCCTCAGATCCTGGCGCAGGAGATGGTGATCGACGTCGACCACCCCGGAAGTGGGATCGTCAGGATGCTGGGCTTTCCGATCAAGCTGTCCGGCACGCCGTGCCGGGTGCGGCATCCGGCTCCGGCGCTCGGCGAGCACTCTGATGAAGTGCTGGCGGAGCTGGGTTATTCCGACGCGGAACGGGCGGCGTGGCGGCGGGACGGGGTGGTCTGAGGGGTAGCGCAAATCCGCGCTAAATCCACTTCTTCACCCGCAAGATTACAAGCGGGATCAACGTTGTCACGATCACCACGACCACGAGCCGCATAACAGCCGAACCGCCTCGGCGGACCTCGCGACGGTCCATTTACAACCTGACCGCCACGCAACTCGCGACCTTGACCGCAGCGCGCGCGGTTGGATAGCGGGCCGAATAATCTAGCGGTGTTGCGGCATATCGCGTTGAACGTGATCCAAAAGGAAGGTTCTAAAGGGTCGCTACGAGGGAAGCTCAAGCGGGCTGCGTGGGATGAAAACGACCTCCGCACGCTGTTGGCGCTATTCTGACGGGCGAAGTGCGATTGCCCTGGGGTCGCGGCCACCTTCTTTCGCGTATCGTGAAAAACCTGTCGCAGCGGTGTCAGCTTGGCGGCGAGGCGGTTGGCATCATGATCGTCGGCGGCGAACGTCATCCCGGCGGAGGTCAGCCGTCCCGCCGACGCTTTGACCACCTCTTGGTGCAGCCGCCACAGCACCTGGGCGAAGGCCTCCTCCTCGGCCGTCAATGGCCGCGGGACCGAGGGTTCGCTTTCGCCGGTCGCTAACACGGAGCTCGGCATAGAACCGGACGCCGTCTCGCGCAGCAGCGACGCGGCGACGATCCCGATCAACGCGAACCGTGTTGACCGAACAGCTCATGGCGCAGGGCTTACGCAGCGGAAACGGTAACTGACCTGTGGGAAACGCGCGATGTCTGACTTGTGGAAGGCAATCCGATGGGACTGTGCCTTGCGCTGGACCGGTTTGTTGGCGCTTCTTCGATCTTTGAGGATGATTGCAGTGGTTGCGCATCGAGGTTGCGTGATGAGGCTGTTTTTGATCGGCCCCGTGGCTGCTCTATACGATAGCGCTCTACGTGGCAATGCCAACGGCCTGGTTCCGAGAGTTCCCGCGATCATCGAGAATTCGCTTGCGCAGTGAGCCGGTCGGCCTCGATTCTGGCGGCAGCCTGTGACCAGTAAAACCCTCTGGGTTGCTCCTCAAAGCCTGGAACACAGTGGATAACGGTCCATCCCCAAGCCCATATATCGCCATCAATCTCGCACTTATCAGGCGTGTCATATCTGAATGTTTTTCTGACCAGGGCGTCGGCACCTGCACGGCCACCTGACAGGCAATGTCGTTTCTGCTCTTTGGTGCGAGGTGGTTCTGTGGCTTCCAAAGCGGGGTCGGGACCGTGACCCTTATGGGCGAATTAAGTTCGCACAACATTCTGTTGACGATCAGGGGCGAGTTGCAGCCGGAGATCATGATGAGCGGAACGGAGCTCGTGGTCGCCAAGCCCAAGGCGGGGACGGATTACGATCAAACCGTCATCGTTCATCACATCCGGCCCGGCGAAGCGCCCTATTTGATCAACGTGACTGTCGAGATTTCGAATTCGCGGTTTTCACTCAAGGACGTTACTGATGTCTGCCTGCAGGCGGTGGCTAATTTTTCCCCCGCGACCTAGGTGCTAATTTCAGACCAGGAGCGGGCAAACGAATCCGCCGATGGCTTGCCGACGCGGTTTCCGTCTCCGCGCGATGCCCGCCGGCGGGTAGCCGAACAACAGGCGTCCGCCGGCAAGCGGGGAATAGTGCATGAGCGGACGGACGTTATCCGAATGGACGGAGACAAGCCCGTAGCCGGCTCCCCAATTGGGTTGCCGGCTCGAACGATGGTCAGAGCCGGTTTACGGCTTCAGAGCGCCCTGCACACTCGTGTAGACTGCATAGAGGGACGTTGAGCCGCAGATGTACAGTCGGTTTCGCTGCTGGCCGCCGAAGCACAAATTGGCCACCGTCTCCGGTATGTGAATTTTGCCGAGCAGTTCGCTGCCAGAGGTGTAGCAGCGCACGCCGTTCTCGTTCGGATCGCCCCAGCCGACGGAGCACCAGATGCGGCCGTCCCGGTCGGCGCGCATTCCATCAGTGATGCTCGGCTTCGGCATTTCGGCAAAGACCTTGCTGTTGGACAGTTTGCCATTCTCGACATCCGCGTCGAACACGCGGATATGCGACGGATTGTGCGGACCGTCAGTAAACCCGGTATCGATAATGTAGAGCTTCTTCTCGTCGGGAGAGAAGGCGATCCCGTTTGGCTCGACGAAGTCGTCCACGACGACCTTGATGTCGCCGGTTTTCGGATCGACCCGAAAGACGTTGTGCTTTTCCTGCTCGGGTGCCGCCTTAATGCCTTCATAGTAGCCGCCGATGCCGTAGGCCGGATCGGTGAACCAAATGGAACCGTCGGAGGCGACGACGACGTCATTCGGCGAATTAAGTTTCTTGCCATTATAGCTGTCGGCGATGATCGTGATCGAGCCGTCGAGCTCGGTGCGAGTGACCCGCCGGCCGCTATGCTCGCAAGTGATCAGGCGACCTTCGCGATCGATGGTATTGCCGTTCGAATTCATTGACGGCTGGCGGAATACGTTGCAGTGATCGTCGTCTTCGTCCAGGCGCATGATGCGGTTGTTGGGAATGTCGCTGAACAAAACATAGCGCCCGGCCGGGAAATACACCGGGCCCTCGGCCCAGCGAAACCCAGTAGCAATGCGCTCGACAGCCATGGTACCGGCGAAGGCGGGGAAACCGGCAGGCCCGAATGTTGGCTCCTTGGGCTTTACCATGGATTCCAGGTGCGAATCCGGATAAACCGAATTGGGCAGTGGCCCCAAAGGCAACGGCTCCGTGTCTCTGGTCGGAACACCCGTTTCGCCAAAGGCCGCTACGGTCGCCGCAGAGGCCGCTTTCATGGTTACGGCCGTAGCCGTAGCCGCCGTTGTCGTCAAAAATGCGCGTCTGTCCATTATTACCTCCCCGAATTAGATGGCATGACCTTCCTGTGTGGTTTGCTGCTCCCCTCGCAGCACCATCCAAGCGACTCCCGGAATGTCAGGTGGGAATTTCAAATTGAGAGTTGTGCGGTTGGCGCTGTTCAGAGGCGACACCAAGGTAGCACGTGCAGAAGAGAGAACGCAAAACTGTAGGGTTTAATACGGTCGGATTAACTTGTGGTCACCGTTTCAGGAGAAGGGAATACGTCGTGCGAGCTTTACTTCGCGGCGCCGCGCTAGTTCCTGCCGAAACGGAGTAGTGGTGCGAAAATCTTGCAGACCGCGCGCACGCCTGATAGGCGCGGATGACCTCTCGTAGATCCTCGGCATCCAGCCGCGAGGAGAGGGGAAGGGAAAGCCTTGACGTGCAGCAGCGAACTATCGCCGGTTACGCGATGATGCATGGTCTGAGCGACGTCCGGCCTTCGTGGAGCGTGGCGTTTCTGGTTCGGTGCCGCTGACCGACCGGCCGCAGGGCAAGGGACTGCGACTATGTGAGGCGGCATGACGCTTGTTGGTGGCAGAGAGGCCGTAGGCGGCCTGCTCGACCGACCGCGTCCTTTTGGATGTCGGCCATGACAACATTGGCGTCGGCTTCCGCGAACGCCGTCGTGATACCGAGGCCAATACCGGAAGCGGCGCCGGTGAACGATGGTGGTTCTCCTGAACTGTCCATTGCGGCGCCCCTTTCGCCGCGAGCCTGGCACGGCATGTGCACAGGCGAAATAGCTGGCGGCGCTTCTGTCTTCGTTGTCGTCGCCTTTCGCCACGCCTGCTTCCACCCGATCACACGGCGCGATGGGGCGGAGGTCAGGTAGTGACTGTTTTCGGCAGAGCCGAGGTTGGGGAGCGGCATCTGAAAGTTGCCCATCGCCGCGACGATCGGGCCGCTCCCGGTCGTGTTCGAACCATATCGAAATAAGGCCGCCGGCGAGAGTTCGAAAATGCCCGAGCTTTCTGATTGACCCCAATGAATGTTGCGAGGCACTCGGTTGTTCCGCGATCAGGCTGCTCCATCTATATGGCCTGATCGGCATCACCTTGTGCGCGCCCCCTGTTGTCACTAGGGTTTCCGGGAGCAAGATTCCACGATTGCGACGCCTGTCGCCGATAAGGAGTTGGTCGGGAGAAAGCGCTGATGGCGACCGTCGGGTCCGTTGCATCCGTTGCCCTTAAGCAAGAGTATGTCCCCGCCCCTAAGCGGGGGCCAATCACCCTGCTGCTCGAGGACGAGCGCAAGCTGGCCCTCTGCCTGATGCTACCGACGGTGGTGCTGCTCGCGCTCTTTATCGCCTACCCATTTGTCAACGGCATATTGCTGGCGGTCACTGACACCAGAGTTGGCGTGCCCGGGCATTTCGTCGGGATGGACAACTTCGTCAAGATCTGGAACGACGACATTTTCCATGTCGCGGTGTGGAACACCTGCCTCTACACCTTCGTCACCACCGTCTTCAAATTGGCCCTCGGGCTATGGCTGGCACTCCTGCTCAACCGGCATTTCCGCGGCAAGGCGTTCATGCGCGCCTTCATCCTCTTGCCGTTCATCATCCCGACGGTCCTGTCGACCTTTGCCTGGAAGTGGATGTTCGACCCGACGTTCAGTGTCCTCAACTGGATGCTGTTCCATGCCCACATCATCCACTCGAGGATCAACTGGCTTGGCGACCCGGTCATGGCCATGGTGTCGGTGATCATCGTCAATGTTTGGCGCGGCGTACCATTCTACGCGATAAGCCTGTTGGCCGGGCTGCAGACGATCAGCCCCGAGTTGCATGAGGCCGCGGCAATCGACGGCGCCCGCGCGTGGAACCGCTTTCGCCACGTCACCTGGCCCTTGCTGCTGCCAGTGACACTGGTCATCGTTCTGTTCTCTGTCATCCAGACGTTCGCCGACTTCCAGCTCGTTTACGTGCTGACCGGCGGGGGCCCCGCAAATGCCACCCAACTGTTTGCCACCTATGCCTACCAACTTGGCATCGGCACCGGGTTGTTGAGTCAAGGCGCCGCCATCTCGCTGGCGATTTTCCCGATCCTGCTGCTCGTGGTGATCGTACAGTTGGTTTACATCCGCCGGACGGAGACCCTTTAGGTCATGATCGAGGGAGCCCCTTGGCGGCGCTGGGTGTTTTTCTATGTGCCGGTGACAGCATTCGTCGTCGCCCTGCTGTTTCCGTTCTACTGGATGATCATCACCACCATACGACCGGACAGCGAGCTGTACCGGCCCTGGAGCGCGCCGAATTACGCACCGTTCTGGACCACCCACCCGACCTTGGAGCATGTCCACGACCTGTTGAGCGAAACCCTGTTCACCACTTGGATGCTCAACACGATGATAATCTCGCTGGCGGCGACAGCGATCTCGCTGTTCTGCGGACTGCTCGCCGGCTACGCGCTTTCGCGCCTCAAATTCCCGTTCGCCGGCAGCATCGGGACAATAATCTTCATCACCTATCTGGTGCCACAGACACTGCTCTTCATTCCGCTCGCCGACATAATCCGTAATTTTCGGCTCGGCAACTCACCCTGGTCGCTGATTTTGACCTATCCTACCTTTCTGATCCCGTTCTGCACGTGGCTGTTGATGGGCTACTTCAAGTCGATCCCGAAGGAACTTGAGGAGTGCGCCCGCATCGACGGAGCGCCGCGCTGGAAAGCGATGGTTTACATCATCTTTCCGGTGGCGATCCCGGGTATCCTGTCGGCGGGGATATTCGCCTTCACCTTGTCGTGGAATGAATTCATCTACGCCCTCGTCTTTCTGTCCTCGCCGGAGCAGAAGACAGTGCCGGTTGGAGTCACCTCCGAGCTGATCCGCGGCGACGTGTTCTTCTGGGGTGAGCTCATGGCCGGGGCGCTACTGGGCTCGGTTCCGGTTGCCTTCGTCTATTCGTTCTTTGTCGAGTATTACGTGTCCGGCATCACCGGGTCAGTAAAGGGATAAGCCCATGGCTCGCGTCGCGATGCGTGGCTTGAACAAGAAATACGACGAGGTTCACGCTGTCATCGATGTGAACCTGGACATCCGCGATCAGGAATTTGTCGTGCTGGTCGGCCCATCGGGCTGTGGCAAAACGACGACCCTGCGCATGGTGGCAGGGCTGGAAAGCATCACCGGAGGACATATTACGATCGACGAGAAGATCGTCAACGAATTGCCGCCGATGGATCGCGACATCGCGATGGTTTTTCAGAATTACGCGCTTTACCCGCACATGACCGTCTACGACAACATGGCCTTTGGCCTGAAAATGCGGAAATTCGACAAGTCGCAGATCGAAAAACGGGTGACCGAAGCGGCCGACATTCTCGGCATCCAGGAGTTGCTGAAGCGCAAACCGCGCCAGTTGTCCGGCGGCCAGCGCCAACGCGTCGCGCTTGGCCGGGCGATCGTGCGGCATCCGCGGGTGTTCCTGTTCGACGAACCGCTGTCGAACCTCGACGCCAAACTGCGCGTGCAGATGCGGGTTGAATTGAAGAAATTGCATGAGCGGCTCGGCACCACCGCTATCTACGTCACGCACGACCAGGTCGAGGCGATGACCCTCGGCGACCGGGTTGTCGTCATGTGCGATGGCCGGGTGCAACAGGTCGGCGACCCGATGGAACTCTACAACGAGCCAGCCAACCGTTTCGTTGCCGGATTTATGGGTTCCCCGGCAATGAATTTCGCCCAGGTTCGGATCACCGCCGAGAATGGTTCACTGTGGGCCGAGAGCGAGGATCTCCGCATCAAGGTGCCCGCACCGCTCGTTCCGCGGCTTGGACGCTACGCCGGGATGGGCGCGACCCTGGGCGTGCGGCCCGAGGATCTGCGGATCGCGGGCGCCGGCGACGCCGCGGACCTGAGCTTCGACGTCGCGGTGGAGGTGGTCGAGCGGCTCGGTTCAGAGATCCTGCTCGACGTTGCCGCCGGGTCGACCCCGATGGTCGCTTCGGTCGAACCGACGGCGACCGCCCGGGTGCACGAAACGCTTCGCCTCGCGATCAATCCCCACCGTATGCATTTCTTCGATAACACGACCGAAACCGCGATATAGCGCCCACCGCTGACTGACGACCGCCCGAGCGGCACCAGACCACCCGGTGCATAAAGAGAGAAAATCATGGCCCAGATCCCTCGACGCCAGACTTTGCAGCTTTCCGCGGCAAGCGCCCTGGCCGCGGGCACCGGCGGCCTGGCCGGCATCCTGGCCACCGGGACGTGCGCCTGCCTACGCCCAAACCCAGACCGTGCACTGGCTCCGCTGGGCCGATTTCGTCCCCGCTTCCGACCAACTTCTCAAGGGCGAAATCGTCAAGGAGTGCGAAAAGGATCTGGGCATGAAGCTCAGGGTCGAAACGATCAACGCCAACGACATACAGGCGCGCATCACCGCGGCGATCCAGTCGGGCGCGGGCCCGGACATCTTTATGACCCTCGACAGTTGGCCGCAGCTTTACGCCGACAGTTGCATCGATGTCGGCGACGTGGCCGAGGATCTCGGCAAGTCGCAAGGTGGCTACTATGACATCTGCAAGGTGGTTGGGACCGTCGGCGGCAAGTGGATCGGCGTGCCCTGGTGTGTCGGCGGCGGCCTCGTTGCTTACCGCAAATCCTGGCTCGCTGAAGCCGGTTCGCCGAATGGCTTCCCGGCAAACTGGGACGACTTCCGCGCCGTTGGCAAGAAACTGAAGGCGGCCGGTCACCCAATTGGCCAGACCGCCGGTCACACGTTCGGCGATGCGCCGGGCTGGTGGTATCCGTATCTGTGGTCGTGGGGTGGTCAAGGAGGTCGAGGCCGACGGCAAGACCGTGGTGCTCAATACAAAGGAGACCGTGGAGTCGGTCAAGTTCGCTGTCGCTTTGTGGAAAGAGACGATGGACGAGGGCGGGCTCGCCTGGGACGATACCAGCAACAACCGCGCCTTCCTGTCCGGCAGCATCAGCGCCACCAATAACGGTGCGTCGATTTATCTTGAGGCGAAGAAAAAGCCCGACAGCTACCTGACCGACAAGGGTACGCCGATGAAGGACGACATCCTCCACGCTAGCATTCCCGGCGGTGCCGGCGGAGTGTTCAGCCTGCCCGGCCCGTTCACCAATCTGGTGATGAAATACTCGAAGAACCAGGACGCCGCCAAGAAGTTCATCCGCTGGGTATCGTCCAAGGACATCTTCGATCAGTGGTTCGTTTCGCAGCAGGGCTATACCTGCGGCCCAACCAAAATGTGGGAGGATCATCCGGTCTGGAACATCGACCCGATCATGGCCCCGTTCAAAAAGGTCCCTGTCACCGGGCGTTTGCTCGGCTATGCCGGACCGCCGAACCAAAAGGCGGCCGAGGTGCAGACCAAGTACATCATTATCGACATGTATGCCAAGGCGATCCAGGGCATGGATGCCGGGGCATCGGTCAAGGCGGCACATGACGAACTGGTGAAGATCTACGGAGCCTGAGTAAAGGCCGAACCGCGAGCGGCTGGGTCGACCGGCTCCGAGGTCACCGAACAAACAGAACAGGGAGACCGGCGATGCGGCGGATCAATCGACGCAAGGTGCTGAAGCTTTCTGGCGCCAGCACGATGGGGGCGGGCAGCGGCCTTGCAGGTATCCTCGCCTCCGGGTGGGCTCCCGCCTATGCCCAGGGAACAGCACTGCACTGGCTGAAATTCGTCGATTTCGTGCCGGTCTCCGACCAACTGCTCAAAGGGACTTTGAAGGACGAGTGTCGAAAGGCGCTTGGCATCTCGCTCACGGTCGAAACCATCAATGGCGATGGGGTGCAGGCGCGCATCACCTCGGCGATCCAGGCCAAGACCGGTCCCGACATCATGATGGCTATCAACAATTGGCCGCAGCTTTACGCCGATAGCGTGTCCAACGTCAGCGACATCGCAGAGGAAGTCGGCAAGGCGCAGGGCGGCTATTTCGACACCGCGCACGCCGTCGCTAACGATGGCAAAAGATGGATTGCGATGCCGTTCACGATCGTCGGCGTGTTGTTGGTAAACCGGACCTCATGGTTCGCCGAGGAAGGCATCACGCCCGAGAAATTCCCTGCGACCTGGGAGGACTATCGCGCGGTCGGCACAAAGCTCAAGGCCAAAAACCGGCCGCTTGGTCAGACGCTGGCGCATGCATTCGGCGACGGGCCGGCCTTTTGGTACCCGTATCTGTGGTCGTGGGGCGGCAAGGAGGTCGAGCAAGACGGCAAGACCGTCGCGCTCAACAGCAAGGAGACAATCGAGTCGGTCAAATTCGCCGCCGGCTTCTGGAAGGATGCCTATGATGAAGGCGGCATGTCTTGGGACGACGCTGCCAACAACCGTGCCTTTCTCTCAAACACGATCAGTTCAACCAGCAACGGCGCTTCGATCTACCTGTTGGCGCGCAGCAAGCCCGACAGCTACAGGTCCGAAACGGATAAGCTGCTCAAGGATGACTGCTTCCATGCGCCGCTGCCCGGAGGTCCGGGCGGCCAGTTCAGTTATCACGTGCCGCTCTCGAACCTCGTCCCGAACTATGGTACGAACCAGAAAGCCGCCAAGGAATTCCTGCGGTGGTTCCATTCCACCGAGGTCTACGACACCTGGTTCACCTCACAGCAGGGTTTCTCGGTGGGCGCGACCAAAATGTGGGAAAACAACAAAGTGTGGAAAGTCGATCCGGTGATGGCGCCGTTCCGCACGGCGGCGGAAAGCGGCCGCTTCGCCGGTTACGCCGGGCCGGCCGGGCGCGCGGCCGCCGAGACGATCAGCAAGTTCGTCATCGTCGACATGTACGCCAAGGCGGTGCAAGGCATGCCCGCCGAGGAAGCGGTCAAATGGGCCCATTCTGAGCTGGTAAAGGTCTACGCCTGAAGCCGGGACGTGAACGCTTGTGCGATGTACTCCTTCTACTCGTTGCGGGTTTTTCAGCCCGGGCGGCGCGGTGGAGGTGAACGGTTCGTCGATGACCGGAGTGGATGCGACAATTCAGTAACATTATGGCCTGAAATACGTCATTTCTTCATTCGGCGGACGTCCGAGATCGCGGCGCCGCGCCACGCCGTCACAACCCAAGTGCGACAAAGGCCGATGTTAGCAGAAATGGCGGAGATTGATCATTGTATAGGCGAGGGTCTTGAATGCGTAGTGCAGTTGACTGAGGCGTTCGAACCGGAGCAGCAGGTGGTGAAATTTGTCCTCCCAGCCAAACACACGCTCAATGGTGTTGAACCGTTCCTTGAAGATCGCCGCGTCGAAAAATGGCTTGCGGCCGCGTTTGGTGGATTGCCGGTTTCTGGGATTCGGGTTGATGTTCGGCACCATGCCGCGATTGAAAATCGCCTTCCGGTTACGCGAGCAATCGTAAACGCCATCCAGGCTCACGATCGTGCCGCGAAGATCGAGGCCGATGGAACCCGCGATCCGCGTCACCTCAGGTAACGCGTCCCGGAGGAGCGGCGATTCATTCAGATTGCCGGGCGCTGAAATGAACGGCGCGATCACATTGCAATTCCGATCACAAAACGCGACCACCTTGTCGCCTTTGATTTTCTTGTGCCCGTTGAAGCCGATATTGTCACCACCCCTCTTCGCCGCTGTCGTCGTGCCGTCGCCGTGGATAATCGAGACGTCAAGGAGCTCCGCCTGATGGAGCGTCAACACCGTGCCCTCGAAGATCGCATTGAAACAGCCATCCGCCACCCAGCGGCGAAACGTTCGCCAGATACGGATGTGGTGGATCTCCCGCCGCCCGGTCGCGTCCTTTTCGATGGGCAGTTCCTTCCATTGGCAACCGAGGTAGAGTAGTTTCAGTATGTAATTGAAGAGGGCATGAAGGGACAGTTTAGGCGCTGGCCCGCGCCTTCCAACGGTCAGGTGCGGCAAGATAAATTCCTCGAACCGCTCAAGGCTCAGTTCCGTCGGAATCTCCTGCCAGCACGCAGGTTTCGCCATTTTCGCCCCCCAAAAAAGGGCTACGGGAGTCGCATATCTGCGGAATGAAGTGCCCAACCTCCGATGAAGCCATCCAGGCGCGAGAGGCCACGAGCGATGGTCTTGGGACCGGCCGGCTTGTATCCACGCGAGGTATATCCTGACCAACCGCCCAGGCGGGCCACGATCCACGAGAACCAGGCCAAGCTGCCTGACGGATGAGGGTTCTTCAGCTTTTCAGTTCGCCCTTCGAGCGTTCTGTTGAGCGCGGTGAGTGCGGGCTGGTGCACAGGGTTCATGGCGTCGGCCAGGACCTGACCGGTCTTCCCGTCGCGCCCGATCACGACCTGCATGATCCGCACTGCGGCGATCAGCGCCACGACAGCCAGTTTCACGAACCTTCGCGCCTGCGTAACCGGCGTGGTTCAAAGCTGGGTCACACGCGAGGCCGTTTGACGCTGGCAGGGCGGATGATGGCACCCTGATTTTTTCGGGTGTGGTGCGAGCATGGAGCGATGCGTTGGCGCGGCGGCGATGCTGCCGGAGAGCGACCGCAAGGCCTGGCCATTCAGGCGTTGGCGGGATCGGAGACGGTCAGCGATCTGGCGGCCCGGCACGGGGTGAGCCGCAAGTTCGTCTACCAGCAGGCGCACAAGGCCCGCGCGGCGTTGGATGAGGCTTTCTTGTCTGGCCGCGCCGGAAGACGAAGCGCTGTTCGAGTTGACGGTCACCAAGGCATGGCTGCGTCAGGTGATCGTCGCGCTGCCGCTGATCTGCCGCGGCTCGTATCGCGGCGTCATCGAGTTCATGCGTGATCTGCTGGGCGTGTCCATCAGTATCGGCACCGTTCATCATCGTGCTTCAGTCGGCCGCGCGGCAGGCGGGTGTCATCAACCAGGACCAGGACCTGTCAGGCATTCGCGTGGGCCTGCACGATGAGATCTTCCAGGGCTCCACGCCGGTGCTGGCCGGCGTCGATGCCGCGTCGACTTACTGCTATCTGCTGGTCGCGGCGGAGCATCGCGACGCCGATACCTGGGGCGTGCATCTGCTCGACGCCACCAGGCAGGGGCTGAAGCCGGACTATACGATCGCCGATGCGGGGCAAGGCCTGCGCGCCGGGCAGAAGGCCGCCTGGGGCGACACGCCGTGCCACGGCGATGTGTTTCACATCCAGCACCAGTACGAAGGCCTCGCCAACACGCTGTCGCGCCTCGCCAAGGGCGCCCGGTCACGCCGCGAGAAGCTGGAGGCCAGGATCGGCCGCGCGGGACAGCGTGGTCCAGACGACGAGCTGCGCCGCTGGAGCTTGCGCGGCGGACCGAGGTCCGGGCGCGTGCCTGGCCCGCGACATCCGCACGCTCACGCAGTGGTTGAGCCATGACGTTCTGGCACTGGCCGGGCCGACCCTGGCCACGCGCCAGGTGCTGTTCGACTTCATCGTCGAGGAACTGGCGCGTCGCGAGCCCGAGGATGCTGCGACGTATCCGCCCGGTGCGCGTCGCGCTGCAGAACCAGCGCGACGATCTGCTCGCCTTCGCCGGCGTGCTCGATGAAAAACTGACCGCCATCGCGCAAGCCCATGTCGATCCCTGAGCTCCTCGTGCGTGAAGCGTGCGTTCTGCACCGCCTGCCGACTACCTCGTCCGCGTACTGGCAGGGATGGAACCGACTCCGAGCGAAGACGGGCGATAAATTCCACGGCTCTTCGACGCCGTGAGCCGGGCTATGGCGCAAACACCGCGCAGCAGTTCGTTGGTGGAGAACCTCAACTCGCGGCTGCGCAACTATTTCACACTGCGCCGCCATCTGGGTGGCTCTTACTTAAGTCTGTTGCAGTTCTTCCTGAACCATCGGTGCTTCATGCGCAGCCGGCGCGCCGAGCGTAACGGCAAAAGCCCGCGGGAATTGATGACCGGCCAAGGCCATCCGCACTGGCTCACCCTGCTCGGCCTGGGGCCGCTTCAGCCCCGGCGCGCTTGACCCGGCGAGGCTCGCCGCCTCCCGACAGAACCGCATTCGAACGGAAATCCGGCCCTCACGGGCCGGCGATTTCCGCGCGCCTCTGTTACCCAAAATCGGCTGATTCTGAACCACGCCCGCGGTGGTCCTCTGTCGGTCGATGCGATGCAATACATCGTCCGTGAGGCGGGCGATTCTGGCCGGTATGGGCGACGCAATCCATCCGCACATGTTGCGGCTCGGCGCCGGCTACGCGCTGATCAACGATGGCGTTGACGTCCGGCTCGTGCAGGAATTCCTTGGTCATGCCAGCATCACGAGCACGGCGATCTACACAGCAGTCTCGCCAAAGCGGCTGGCTGCCGTCCGCCTGCGATAGTCCTGGCGATCTGGTAGCGCCGATGGGGGCAGTTGCTCACCCCAGGGTGAATTCGCGGTCGGATGGGGCGTTCTTTTTCGGGCAGGACATCGCGCGTGGGTCAGCGGCGACGTCAGCGAGGGTGATCCTATTTGCAGCAGGATTCCGTCGCGTAGTCGATTTCGTTTGTGCGACTGGGAAATCAATGTTGCGGCAATTCGTTGTGTGGCAACTGAGGACCCATATGCTGCCGGTGATTTTCCAGTGTGAACACGTTGCTATAAAGTTGCGCAATCCACTGCCGCCCCTCCATCGTCAGTTCGAGGTGACGTATTGCTCCGCCGATGTAAGGCTCTACCTTACTCCAAAAGAACAGAGGATACTGTTCGGCGATATCTGCGGGACTAGCAAAGCCCAACTTCTTACTAATTCCGGTCTCGGCGAACTCATAGAAAAGCGCATTGATCTTGCGCGGGTACAGCGGGTCTCCAAGTTGCCCGATCAGATCGGCTGCTCGCAGCAAGCCAGCCTCGGTCTGGGTTTCCGCGTGATCGCCGTCATCAGGCACGGGGAAGCGAGTCAGCTCGATCGCTCGGACAACCCGCTCGCAGTCAATCATCGGGTCTGATGCGAAGCGTTGTCGTACCGCGAGCTTCGACCGAAAAACATGGTGAGGAGCGAGGTAGGCGTCTGAAGCGCCGCGAGGCAAAACGACGGTGTTACCAATTTCGTCGACGATCTGCCGGTCCCCGTTGTCCTCGGCACAGACCCCGCGCAGGTAACCGACATCGTGGGTGAGGGCTGCGAGGATAAAATGCAACCAGTCCTGCGGCATAACCGTTCGGGTCAATCGAAGGCCACGTAGGATGTCTTGGGCCACCAACGTTACCAACGCCGTGTGTTCCGCGTCATGGTAGAGAGCGTCGCTGGTGGCAAGGCGCTCGATGATTAGTCGGGCCGCCCCATCGAGCAGGGCTGCGATACGCGGCTCGCCACCGCCAAAGGTCCGCAGAAAAACACTAGACAGTCTTTGTCCCAATTCTTCTGCCAAAAGCGTCGTTGCATTCAGCATCTGTGGCTCCCTAGGGCTATACCGACCAACCTGCCTAACCCCCATCGACGGCGGCCGTTTTCATGAAACTGCGACGGGCCGACGACGTCAGATCAATAGTGACTCTGGGAACGGGGCTTACTTTCATAGGGATGCCTCCTTTGGAGCCGGGTGGGGAGTCAGGCGGCAATGCCGAGGATGACGAGCAGTGCTCTGCGGAGTGTCGTCGCTCCAGCGGAAACGCCGCAGCGGTCAAAACGTGTCTCGTGCCGATACTTATGTCAATTGGCGGCGAACATAAAAGCTGGTCTGCAACATCTGCAAAGAGTGGGAAAGTTCGCAGATCGCCTCGTCACGACCAGCACGTCGTCGGGCTGTAGCCGTCAAGTAACTTCATCAAGCCAGGACGTCGTTCGATCGCGGAACTGCCCCGACACGGTTTCGGTGACCAGGCGCCGCTTCTCCACATGGAAGCCCTCGGCGCCGATCTCGCGGATCTGGTTATCCTCAGCACCAGCGCCGCGTATCTCGCAGATAGCCCTCCGTCTCCACCATCGGCTCAGTCCGGACTTCTGAGCCGTAACGCCGTAACATTGTAGACAGGATTACGATTTATCCGATTTTTGTCCGGTAACACGGCGAGGAATGTTACGGGCCGCAAATCGGAAAGTTTGCTGTGCCAGACTGCAATGTTACCGTGTAACGGCTCGGGGACATGGGGGTCCCCTTCGCCGCTCCCGCACCGCTGCCGTCTGCCCGCTCGGTATTGGCGCGGCACGCCGCTGACGAGCCGGCTCGCGGTGGTGGAACTGATCGCCTGCACCACGACCGAGACCGGTTTGATCGTGCGATGCGAACTCGACAACCCCCATTTACCAAAAGGGGAGTAAAGTCAGCGACAAGGGAATGGCCGCACTCAGCATCAAGGACGATGCGTTCCAAGTTCGCTGAGAAGAGACTTCGCTTCCAGCAAATCCTTGGTGTCGAAGCCTTCAGTGAACCAGCCATAAACCGGCGCGAGCAGTTCATACGCCTCCTGGTGTTTGCGTTGGCTCTGCCATAGTCGTGCGAAGCTGGTCGAGGTGCGCAGTTCCCAGGATTTTCGCCTGCTGGCGGCGTGCCCATTCCAGCGAGGTGAGAAAGTTCCGTTCGGCACCTTCAAGATCGCCAATGAGCGAGAGCATCCAGCCCTTGAGGCGCAGGATTTCGGCATAATACAGGCGTTCCTCCCACCCCGGGCGTTCGATTTGGGCGATCTGTTCGTCGATCAGGTGCAGCGCATTGTCGAGGTCGCCGGTCCGCGACATGCGTTCGGCCAACAACGCTTTCAGGATCGGGGTGCGGGTCTTGCCGCCGGTCGCTTCCCAAAGCGCGATGCCGGCCTTGAACAGTGGAATTCCTTCGGCGGGTTTGCCTTCCCGGATAAATGCTAGGCCGTGTCCTATAGGTGCCAAATCGCCCACAGCACGGGCAGGCTGTTCTCTCGGCCCAAGCGCTCACATTCTTCGGCGCGCTTGCGTAGGTCCTGGTGCTGAAGCGATGATCGAATTCATGCGCCCCATGGTCAGCGCAAAGCCAAGGTCGAAGGGGTGACCGCGCTGTCGTGCGTGCGCGTCTTTTTCGTGGCTCAGTCGCAATGCCCGGTCCGGGTAGCCCAGGATCCAGATGCTAATCGAGGCGAAAACACCGGCGGAGTTTTAGGATCGCGGTAGAGGATGTCTGCAAGGTGGTGATGCTTTTCGTTGTCGTAGAGATCCAGCACCTTTTCGGCGTGCTCAAGCACCTTGACGAACTCGCCTACCCAATTATAGCAGATGCAGGCACATCCATGTCCGGTGATTAGCAGATCGGCATCGGCTGTTTCTCCCGATGTGCAGCATCTCCTCTACCCAGGGCAGGGACTCCGCGACACGCCCTTGCGCATGGGTGTTTTGGTCAGTCCCGTAGAGGATGGGCGCAACGCGTCGTGGCGCTCGACCGACTTCGCCAGGGCAAGGGCGGGATGCAGACTGGTCCAGACTTCCGGCGCGGCCCAGCCTTTGAGGCCAGCCACGTCGGCCAAGGCGAGTGCGCAACGCCAGTTCGCTGGCGTCTCGTTGCGATGATCGAGGCAGGGTGGAGACCAGTTCGAGCCCCTGGTTGAGATGGGTAATGGCCTCAACAAGGGCCATTCGTTTCGATGCCAGAGCTGGCGGCGTTCGCCACCCGCATCTTCGCGGAGCGGTTCCGAAGGCATCGCCGATGCGACCGCCGGGATCACAGTGTCAGGGGGTTGCTCGTCCAGCCTGGCGACGGCCTGGAGCAAGCGCTTGCGATCACCCAGTGTCAGGCCAAGCTCTCGAAGGTCCGCGTCACTCAAGGAGCGAATGACATCGAAGTCGATCCCGTCGGCGACGAAGACTTGGTCGTAGCGTCCCAACCCGATTTCGGCCAACCATTTCCCGAAAGGTGTCATCGATCCTCCCCGGACCGAGGGCCTAGGTTTAGATCAGTTTGCAGTCATGCCAGCAGCGCCTTTGCGTCCTTCAGGTCCGGCGCGTCGAAACCTTCAGTGAACCAATTGTAGATCGGACCGAGTAGATCACGGGCTTCCGCGCGCTTGCCCTGGTCGCGCCAGAGCCGTGCGAGACTCGTGCTGGCGCGCAGCTCGAACAGCTTGGCACCCTGGCGCTCCGCGAGGGCGATTGCGTCGCGAAAGCTGGCCTCGGCGGCAGTGTGATCGCCAGCAAGGATCAGGAGATCGCCCTGTAGCCGAAGTGCCTCGGCCTGGACCCATTTGGTCTGGGTCGTCTCGGCGAACCGCTTGGCCTCCACAAGATGCCTAAGCGCGGGTTCCGGCTGCCCGGCCATGCGATAGGCGTCAGCCAGCCTTATGAGAGCATCTAGCGTATTCATCGTAGCTCCTGTGGCGCGCACGTCGGCCAGGCCAATCGTGATCAACGGAATACCTTCCTCCGTTTGTCCCAATGCCGACAAGCACCAGCCGCGAGCCGCAAGCGCGAGAGCGCGCCAATATGCGAAACCTCCCTGGTTCGCGAGCGCCAGGATTTCGTCTGACAGTTGCAACAGCTCTGCGGGCTCAGAGCGGGCAGCCCAGCCTTCTTGCCACCCTAAATAGAGTGCGTAGGTTAGCGTGAAAGCATGAGCAAGCCGGCGTGCTTCGCTAAAGGTCGCGTCACGCCGCGACCGGGCTTGATTGAGATGTCCGGAACCAGGTTAGCATGAATAATAGGAATGCCGACATAGAAACGAATGTGTCTGCAGGTGCCAACTCCGCATGGCTTGGCCGCTGCACCGGGTCATATAGCGAGAGGCCCTGCTCTAGGTACTCGCGCGCGCCTGCAAAGTCGCCGATATACATGCAGGTGGTCCCGCTTGCACGACAGCCCGCTACCCGCGCGACAATATCGTCCTGTATCTCGCCCAACTGGCGTATGTCCGCAGCGAGTTCCTGTGCCCGCTCCATATCATCGCGGTTTAAGTGATAAATCCACTGGCCGAACACTACTGGCAGAAGCTGATGCGGTCGGATCTGTTCGCAGACTAGACGCGCTCGTGCGTAAATATCCGCGGCCTCTGATGCACCGAAGCCCTTGACTGCGAGCACTGCCCGGCCGAGGGGGATTTGTAGATCGAGTTCGTGCTCTAGACGCCGAGGACTATCAGACAAGCTGGATACCAAGCTCAGACCCTTGCGAAGCAGCGCGCCCGCTTCGATCATGGCGGACCGCGCGAGTGCCTGTTGGCCAGCCTTCTTCCAATATTCGATGGCGCGTTCGGCCTGCGTCGCCTCGGTGAAATGGTGTGCGAGCAATTCGGGCTGCGATTTTGCCTTCTCGGGGAACTGCGCTTCCAACGCCGCGGCCATGCGCCCGTGCAAGTTCTGCCGCCGGCTGCGCAAAAGCGTGCCGTAGGCTGCATCCTGAACGAGCGCGTGCTTGAACAAATATATCGATTGCGGTGCGGTGCCGCGCGTAAACAATAGCCCGGAGCTGGTCAGAAGGTGCAGCGCCTCCTGCAATTGCGGCTCCGGCAGATCGGCGATCACATCGAGCAGTTCGTAACTGAATTCGCGGCCGATAATGGAACCCTTCTGCGCGATGTCCTTGGCTGCGCGCCCCAGCCGATCCAGCCGCGCCATCAGCGAAGCGTGCAAGGCTGCCGGCACCGACAGTCCCGGCTGGGGCACGGAGGACAGCGCTGCCACACCTTGCGCGCCGGATTCGAGTACCGCCTTGGTCAGTTCCTCGACGAACAGCGGCACACCATCGGTGCGTTCGGCGATCTCCTCCATGATCTCGGGTGACAGTGCCGCATTCCCGGCGACGTTGGCGACCATCGCCGCCGTATCGTGCCGGTCGAGCCGGGCCAGCGTCAGCATCATCACATGCGGTTGCCCGATCCACGTTGGTTGAAACTCGGGGCGGAATATGGCCAGCAATAGCACCGGCCAGTTCGCCACCCGCTCGATCACGCGATCCAGCAGTTCGCGCGAACTCGGATCGATCCAATGGATGTCATCGAATATCATCAGCACCGGCCGCTGCCGCGAGAGGCCTTCAACCTGCCGCAGCAGCGCCTCGAACGTCTTCTCCTTCTTGCGCTGCGGCGTGACATCGAGCAGCGGCGCGATATCGGCTGATGGCAACGCGTGCAGCTCCGCGATCAGCGCGACGTCTTCCTCCGGCGGCGTGGTAACCGCGAGCAGTGCTTGCAGTTTGGCAAGTCTGGCTGCCGGCGCGTCCGCGTGCGCGAAACCAGCCACGCGCTCCATCTGCGCGATCACCGGGTAGAGTGCGCTGTCCTGATGGTGCGGCGAGCAGAAATATCGCAGCCGCGTGTGCGGTTCGGCAGCGATCCGCTCGGCCAGCGCCTCGGCGAGGCGGGACTTGCCCACGCCCGGCTCCGCCGAAATCAGCACCACCCGTCCATTGCCGGCTTTCGTCTGCGCCCAGCGGCGAAGCAGAAGTTCCATCTCCTCGTCGCGGCCGACCAGCGGGGTGGCGCCGGAACGCAGCGCCTCGAACTGGCCTACGGCCGTGCCCCGCCAAGCACTTTCCAGGCCGGCACTGCCACCGGGAGGCCTTTGAGTTCGACTGTGCCGAGGTCCTGGCATTCGAACAGGCCGCCGATCTGCCGGCGGGTCGCCGCGTCGATCACCACCTGGTTCGGTCCGGCGAGGCCTTGCAGGCGTGCCGCCAGGTTCGGCGTCTCACCGACCGCCGTCTGTTGCCGAGAATCACCGGCGCCGATCGGCTCGCCTATGACGACAAGTCCCGTGGCGATGCCAATGCGGACCTGTAGCGGTTCGCCGCTCACCGGTGTCGCGCTGACCGCGGCCGCAACGGCGAGGCCGGCCCGCACGGCCCGTTCGGTATCGGTCTCACCGGCTTCCGGCCAGCCGAAATAGATCAGCACCCCGTCACCCACATAACGCGCGATGAAGCCGTCAAACTGCTGGATCGTGGTGGCGACGCACGCCTGATAGGTGCGGATGACCTCCCGCAGATCCTCGGGATCGAGCCGCGACGAGAGGACGGTGGAACCAACTAAATCGCAGAACATCACGGTGAGCGGGCGGCGCTCAGCGGTGCTCTCAGGCGAGGCGAGGTCCTCGGTCGGGCTGGTCGGCGGGCGAGGGATCGACAGCCGGCGTGCCTTCGAGGCGCAACGCGGAGATCGCTTCCAGGAGACGGCGGCGATGGCCAAGCGAGTTAACGCCAATGTCCTTGAGATCGTTGTCAGTCAGACCAAGCAATAGCTCAGCATCAACGTCATTCTCGCGGAATGCCGCCTCGTAGCGTTCAAGACCGAGCGCTCGTAGCCAGTCAGCGACGACCATTGCCGCTCCTTGGCCTGCCGGGCCACTGATCGCTGATCCGACCGCCATACTCTTCGATCGCTGGGTCTATTAGGGTGCTGCGCAAAGTCCGCAGTCGTTCGAGCGTTCCTATGTCGTCCAACCCAATAAGGCGGCTGTACCCGACCATGTCGGAATAGACGATAGCGATCAGTTTGCGCCCCCCTGGCGACCTACCGATCAGGTCTGATGCGTTGCTCCCTGACATAGTGGAACCCCCACGATCGGATCGACGCCAAAAGCGAAAAACTCGTCGATCTCAACGTTTACCGCCGTTTGACTAGTCAGCGAAGCCCTCAACGGGGAAAACCTACCACCGAGCGCTACGACGGCGCGCAAAACGCTGAGGCTCGGGCTCTCGCCTGGGACGGATTCCCGAAGCGTGTGGTGCGTGTTCACATGCTGCCTATAGCACGTGATACGACAGACGTTGGCGGCAGCAACTCCCATCCGATGTCTGGGGCCGCCGCTACCTGCTCCAGGTGATCGAATGCGATGACCCGCCATCCATAGAACTGCAGCACAAGCGGATGATCCTGCGCGTTCGCCCAGGCGCCGGCGAGGCACGCAAGCAGGCGGTAGTGGGGAATTGGTATCGCGCCGAGGTTAAGAAAGCAGCCACGCCGCTGATCGCCAAATGGGAGCCGGTTCTGGGAGTGAAGGTGGATCGATTATTCGTACCCGCAGCATTCGGCTCAACACCGAAGCCGGCGCCGTGCCTCGAATATATCGTGGTCCATGAGATGGCGCACCTAATCGTCCGGGGCGTGGTTCAAAGGAGGGTTACACGCCGAGGCGGGTTGACGCCGCCAGGGCAGATGACGGCACCCTGATTTGTGGGGGTGGCACGGGCATGGATCAAATCGTTGGCGCGGCGGCAAGGCTGCCAGACAATGAGCGCAGGGATCTGGCCATTCTGGCATTGGCCCGATCGGCGACGATCACCGATCTGGCAATCGGGCGCGGGGTGAGCCGCAAGTTTGTGTACGCGCAGACGCAGAAGGCTCGTGTCGCGTTGGATGATGCATTTCTGCCTGCGACGGGCGCAGACGACGTGCTGTTCGAGCTAGCGGTCACCAAGACATGGCTACGCCAGGTGATCGTCGCGTTGCCGCTGATCTGCCACAGCTCCTATCGCGGTGTTGTCGAATTCATGCGTGATCTCTTGGGCATCTCGATCAGCTTGGGCACCGTCCACAACGAGCTTCAGGCCGCCACTCGGAACGCCGTCATCGTCAACGATGCGGAAGAGCTGTCCAGCGTTCGAGTGGGCTTGCATGATGAGATCTTCCAGGGGAAGACGCCCGTGCTGGCCGGCGTCGATGCTGCCTCGGCTTACTGCTATTTACTGGTGGCGGCGGAACACCGGGACGCCGACACCTGGGGCATGCATCTGCTGGACGCCACCAAGCGGGGATTAAAGCCGGACCATACAATCGCCGACGCCGGGCAAGGCCTGCGTGCCGGGCAGAAAGCCGCCTGGGACGATACGCCATGCCATGGCGATGTCTTTCACATCCAGCATCAATACGAAGGTCTTGCCAACACGCTGTCACAACTCGCCCAGGGTGTGACAACGCGTCGCAAGAAGTTGGAGATCAAGATCGATCGCGCCAGCCAGCCCGGCCCGGATGGGCTTGTCATTCAATTGGAACTGGCGCGGCAGACCGAGGCTCGGGCCTGCCGGCTGGCTCGCGACGTGCGAACGCTCACGCAGTGGTTGAGCCGCGACGTTCTGGCGGTGGCCGGTCCGGTCCTGGCGACACGCCAAATGCTGTTCGATTTCATCGTCACGGAATTGGCGCGACGCGAGCCCGAAGATGAACGGCGCATTCGCCCGGTGCGCATCGCGCTGCAGAACCAACGCGACGATCTGCTCGCCTTCGCCGGTGTTCTCGACGACAAACTGATTGCCGTCGCGCGAGCGCAGGAGCTTTCCGTTTCGCTTGTTCGGGAAGCCTGCATTCTGCACCGGCTGCCGACGACTTCGGCGGCATACTGGCAGGGGTGGAATCAGCTTCGCACGAAGTTAGGAAGCAAGTTCTGCACCCTCTTCGACGCAGTGACACGAGTGATGGCGCAAACACCGCGCAGCAGTTCGTTGGTGGAGAATCTCAATTCGCGACTGCGCAATTACTTCTCGCTGCGCCGTCACCTGGGTGGATCGTATTTGGACCTTCTACAATTCTTCTTGAACCACCGTCGTTTCATACGCAGTCAACGCGCGGAGCGAACCGGACACAGCCCGCGGGAATTATTGACCGACGAAAGCCATCCGCACTGGTTGACGTTGTTGGGCCTCGGCGCGCTTCAACCCCAGCAAGCGTGATCCGGGGAGGCCGGCCGGCCTCCCGCACACGACAACCCGCCGATCGAAATCCGGCTTCAAAACCGGGCCGTTCCGACGCGTCCGTGTTACCCAAAAATCGCCGATTTTGAACCACGCCTCGGTCTCAGCGTTTCGCTTCGGTGTAGGGAGAGCTCAGGGAACCGGTTTGCAGGGCGGGTGGCCACAAAACGACCTCGGTCTTGGGATCCTTGAATTGGTCCAGGTCATGCCCCACCACGCCCTGGAACTGGACCGCAAGCACTCGCGGCTCGGTCCATTCGCCGTTCGGTCCGAACGTGACGCCGCCGGCCACTGTGTCGAACGTGTGACTGCGCAGGTAGTCGGCCAGCTTGGTCTGGTCGAGGCTCCCGACGCCCTCGATCGCCTGGCCGAGCACCTGCATCGCGGAGTAGGCGAACGGCGGCACGGAGTAGCCTAGCGGATCGACGCCCGCGGCAACCGCGCGCGCCTGATATTTCTGCAGGAACGCCAGGGCTTCCGGTGTTGCAAGGCTTTTCACGGGCTGCCAGGTCTCGAAATTCACGATGCCATTCAGCAACGGTCCGAGCTGCATCTTGATGGAGGTTGAATACAATCCGACCATGCTGCCGCCGAACATTCTCGTGTGCAACCCGATCTCATTGGCGGCGCGCACGATGCCGACGCTATCTTGCGGATAGGCTCCGACATAGACGATATCCGGGTTGGTCCCCTGAATGCCGCGGACGATCGGAGAATAGTCAGTGGTGGCCGGAGGGTAGGTCTGATCATAGACGATCTTCAGGCCAGCGCGTTTCGCGTTCGCGCGGGCGCCATCTATGGCGTTCTTGCCAAATTCAGCGTCGGCGCCGACCAGCGCGACGGTCTGCGGTTTGGGGTTCATCATCTCTGCCACGGCGAAGAAGCCTTGAGACAAGGCGTTCCTCGGGGTTTCTCCGCCAGCAGGATTCATCGAGAAATAGTTCTGATAGTGGAAGTTGCTGTTCACATCATTGCCAAACAGACTGATGAACGTGAGGTGGCGCTCCATCACGATTGGCATGGCAGGCGCGACCATATTGGTGCCGAACTCGCCCAGAAGAACATCGACCTTGTCTACATCAAGAAGTTTGGTGACGATGCCCGGAACTAGCGCTGGGTTGGACTGGTCGTCGTAGAAGATAAGCTTCACCGGCCGGCTCAGCAGGCCACCCCTGGCGTTGATCTCCTCCGTCCAGATTTGGATTGCCAGTAGCGACGCCTTGCCGAAGGGTGCGATCCCACCCGTCAGCTCGATGTCCAAGCCGATGGTGATCGGTTCGACCGCCCTTGCGGCGGTGGGCACAAAGCCGGCGCACATCGCCCCAAATGCGAGCAATCGAGCCGTAGGTCTAAACCACGACATAGTTGTTTCCCCCACCAAACTGGTATTTGGCAGCTTTTCGTAGACTATTTTCACGCCAACGGGAAATAATTAACGGGGTGGTGCCAGGCAGCACTACCCCATAAACGGCTACCAGACCGAGGCGGTCAGCGAAGCAATCGCAAAGCTCCTCGACGAATACACCATCTAGGCCCCGACCCAACATTACAGTCGTGTCACCCAGGGGCCATCTGGGATCACTCTTGCAAACGGTCGTTTGACAGAATGATACACCCCACAGTGCAACCGCCGCCCAAAGACATAATTCAGAATGTTGATTTCGAGGCCGGACGAAGACGTTCCGCTATTCCAGATACGGCGTCAGCACATCTTCGATCCATTTCATGAATGCGCGGACTCGGCGCGACAGATTGCTCCGATGTGCCACGACGAGGGACACGGCGAGCGCCCGGCGACGAAAATCGGGTATGATTTCCACAAGTGCTCCACTCTCTAAGTATCGGCCAATCCCCAAGAGTGGCGCCTGAATCAGGCCAAGGCCGGCGAGGGCAGCGGCTTCGTAGGTCTGCGCGCTGTTGACGTGTAGCGCACCTGGCAACTGAAGCGTCGCGTAGCTGTCGCCGTCCGGATATTCCCATCCAATGGGTCTTGCGCCCAGCATCGTCGAAAAATGAATTGTCCGATGTTCCTGACGCTGGAGATCTTCTAGCGATCGAGGGACGCCATAGCGCGCTAGATAGGCGGGACTGGCAGCGTTGACCATGCGCAACAGGCCCAGCGGGCGCGCAATCAGCGTCTCGTCCCCGATGGGACCAAGGCTGTTCAACGCTGACAGCGCGCCTGGACTGAGTCTAATCTGCAACAGTGTGCGTCCAAAGTGAGGTGACTGACGTGACTGACAACAAGCCGGATTCTCAGAATCGGAAAATGTCTGACTCCTAGGGCGGCAACCGAAGTCGGGGGTTGCCGTGGCTGGATTTGGACCGTTGCTGGATTTGTTGGCTGAAGTTCCCGACCCGCGTCGGGCTCAGGGAAAACTCTACAGCCTGCCCTACGTGTTGCTGTTTTCTATTCTTGCCATCGTGACGGGCTGCAATTCGTCCCGTGGCGTCGTCACCTTCATCGACGTTCATCGTCGCAGGCTGAACGAAGCGTTCGGTCTTACGTGGCGTCGAGCGCCCGCGCACACGGCCATCCGCTATATCCTCCAGCGGCTCGATCCGGCTGCGGTAGAGGCCAGTTTTCGTCGCCATGCGGCGCTGCTTCAGGCGGCGCGCGCAACCTCCGGGCAAGGCAGCATCGCGCTGGATGGCAAGACCCTGCGCGGCAGTTTCGACAAGTTTCGTGACCGTGCCGCCGCCCAGGTGTTGAGTGCCTTCGCGACCGATACGGCGCTGGTACTGGCGCATATCGATATCGCCGAGAAGTCAAACGAGATTCCGGCGGCTCAGAAATTGCTCGCCGAGCTCGGGCTGGCCGACGGGGCAATCGTCACGATGGATGCTCTGCATTGCCAAAAAAAACCTATGTGGACGGCCCCCGAGGTGGCAAGCCCTTGCGCACTTTGCCGAAGCGCCTGATTCCATCCCGACCTGGGGGCACCAAACAGAACGAGCCGAGAGACTTCAAGATGGCCGTCTCGTGCTGTCCGGTGGCCCTTGAAGCCGGGTCAATTCCTATGAGCGCTGAGGAAGCGTGTCTTGCAGCGCCACCGATGAGCGCCGTCAGTCCCGTCCGAAGCCTTTTGGCAACTGGACCGCCTGAAGATCTTCAACATGACTGCGCAGCTCCAGCACGACATCGAGCGCTTCCGCAGTCGCGCTGTCTTCCAGGCTGGAGGGCAGGTTGTCCCGCCACTCCTGAAACTGGTCCAGCAGGGTGTCCGCCAAGTCTGCACCGCGTCAGCCCACCGTTCCGGTCGACTGCGCCGATCGGCAGGGCGACGGTGTCGGACAACCACCGGCGGCTTCATCGGCGCAGCCGCGGCAGCAACCTTGCGCCGCGCCCTGCAGGCCGCGGATCGCTCGGCGGGGGTCGCGGCGCGATCGCCGCGGGGTGGTGGTCCTGGCATCCGGGCTTGATATCCCGTGACGCGTCACGAGTGCAATGGACTGGCGTTCCCTCTCATGAAGCGCTGAGCGACGTGGGTGAAAGATCCGGTCAGGTGCGCCCTTATGTCCGGCCTGTCGCGCGGTACTTGCCGCTGGCCATCATGGGTGTACGCATGCGTGTCAGGCACCAATCTTTCGGGCGTGCTCGGGGCACAAATTTTTTTCCGGTGTCGCCTGAACTGTTCTGATCACAGTTTTTCCCATCACGCTGGTCAGCGCCTGCTGCCGGATCAGTCGGACTCGCGCCCGACGCCCACCAGCTTGCCTGGGAACGTCACGCCGCGACTTCCGCCGCGGCCGCGATTCGTCCCTTGGCCTGGTAGACTTCTTTGCGCGTCATCAACGCCCAGGCGATGCGCGCCATTTTGTTCGCCAGCGCCACCGTCACCAGCCTGACGGGACGCCGTTCCAGAACGCCTCGGGTCCATGCCCCAACAGCACTGTTCCATTGTTCGGCCCGGTAAACCATCGACGTGGCGCCGAGGACCAGCAATTTACGGATCTCCCGGTTGCCGGCTTTGGTAATCCGACCGAGGCGGGTCTTTCCGCCGGTGGAATACTGTCGTGGCACCAGCCCGAGCCAGGCGGCGAAATGGCGTGCGCTTTTGAACACGCTGATGTCGACGACCGTTGCTACAATCAGCGACGCGGTGATCGGGCCAATGCCAGGGACCGTGAGCAGGCGGCGTGCGGTCTCATCTTGCCGCGCGTGAGCGACAATCTCCGCTTCGAGTGCCCTGATACTTTCAGCCAGTGCGCGGCATTGGTCGAATAATCCCGTGAACACCCGACGCGCCTTCTCCGGGAAGGCCTTATCCGCGTTGACCAACGTCAAAAGCTCCTCGAGCCTGTCGATACCCTTTGGGACGGTCAGGCCGAATTCCGTCGCCAGGCCCCGCATCGCGTTCGCCAGCATCGTCTGTTGCTTGACCAGTAGGGATCGCGCCGAATGCAAGGCCAGGATCCCTTGCTGCTCAATGCTTTTGATCGGCACGAAAATCATGTCAGGCCGCGATGCGGCTGTGCACAGTGCTGCCGCATCGGCCGGGTCGTTCTTCTTGCCCTTTTTCACGAAGGGTCTGACTGCCTCGGGTGCGATCAGTTTCACTTCGTGTCCAAGACTGGACAGGATCCGCGCCCAGTGATGGCCTGCGCCGCACGCCTCCAGGACGACGGTGCAAGTCTCCAGCTTCTCGAAGAACGGGATCAGTTCACTCCTTCGCAGCTTGCGCTTGATCTCCGCCTTTCCGGTCTCATTGACGCCATGGACTTGAAAGACGGACTTGGCGGTGTCCAGGCCGATCATGGTAATGCTCATTGCGGGCGGTTCCCATTCTACAGGTTGTCACGACCCGTACTCTGGCACTCTGATGCCGTTGGGGCCGTCCAC
>CAVYXX010000021.1:0-23613 GCA_963772355.1 uncultured Alphaproteobacteria bacterium
AATAACCTTGGCCAGGTGCGAAAAAAACGGGGGAAAATGTAAGAAGGGCAAAAATGCGGGCACGCCTGCATTTTTCTCTTGCTGCGGCTCACTCCTGTACCATTCCTGGCGAATGTGCCGCTTCCACCCAACTCTCCGGGCTCAGCCGCGCAGAGCTTGAGTCTCTGCTGCTTGAACTATTCGGCAAAGTCGCTGCCCTGGAGAAGACTGCTTCCGAGCAGCGCGAAGAGATTGCCCGGCTGAAAGGCTTGAAGGTCCGGCCCACGATCAAACCGAGCGGCATGGATAAGGGCACCGAGCCGGCGAAGCCCGGCGAGGGCAAGCGGCGGTTCCGCGGCAAGGTGACACCGCGGGTTGGCATCGAAGATCAGGTTGTGAAAGTCGCGGTCCCGGACGGATCGCGATTTAAGGGTCATGAGCCGTTTCTGGTGCAGGATCTGGAGATTTCAGTACGGGCGACCTGTTACCAGCGTGAACGTTGGGTCGCGCCGGATGGCCAGACGATTTTGGCCCCGCTGCCGGAGGGGATCGACGGCCATTTTGGTCCCGAACTCCGCCGCTTCGTGTTGATGCAATACCATCAAGGCCAGTCGACACTGCCGCGGCTGGCGGCGCTGCTTGGCTCGCTGGGCGTGGCGATCTCGAAGCGTCAGTTGCAACGTCTGCTGACCGACAAACAAGCGGAGTTCCTCACCGAAGCCCAGGATGTTTTGCGCGCCGGGCTGGCGACCTCGCCGTTTGTCTCGGTGGACGACACCGGTGCGCGCCATGCCGGGAAGAACGGTTTTTGCACGCAAATCGGCAATGACTGGTTCACCTGGTTTGGCACCCGCGGATCGAAGAGCCGGCTGAACTTCCTCGACCTGTTACGCGCCGGTCATACCGATTATGTACTCAATGACGCGGCCTATGATTACATGCGCAAACATGCCTTGTCAGCGCCGCTGATCGCCCGCCTAACGACCGAAACGCAGACCGGCTTCGCCGATCAGGCCGCCTGGCTGGCGCACCTCGGCCGGCTGGGCTTCGCCAGCCTGGACGTCACGCCTGATCCGGTGCGGGTTGCCCCCGAGGGCGCCGTGTGGGGCAGCGTTCAGGCGCACAAATTCCTCTGCGAGAGCGTGGTGCTGAGCGATGATGCTGGACAGTTCAACGTCGGTCGGCATGCGCTGTGCAGGGTCCACGCGGAGCGCCTAGTGCATAAGCTGGACACCTTCACCGACAAGCATCGCGCCGCGCAGACGCGGGTGCGCGGCCTGATCTGGGATTTCTACGCCAGTCTGAGGGCTTACCGGCTCAAGCCAAGCGCGCGCCGGGCGGCTAACTTGCACGCGCGGTTCGACCGTATCTTCCTTCGCCGCACCGGCTTCGTCATCCGTGCAACACAGTCCCTTGATTGCCAAGGATCTTCAACTTCGCTGAGTGTGGTGCAGCATAAGCATCAGTCGAAACGCGGCAGGTCGCGGGCTAGCTGACGCGGCGGCAGTCCCAGATTTATCGGCGCCGCCAAGTGGCGCCAAGCGCGCGCGGATACGCTCCATAGAGATTGCGCTTCTGCTTCGGTTGCGGCGGCGCTATCTGCGCGGCATGTGCTCGCGGAGCACTTGATTTATCCGAGCTTGCCACCCGCTGCCCTCTTGCCGGTAAGCGCTCAACACGTCTGGATCGAGGCGAAGCGTTTGGTTGACCTTCCGGTCCGCCTTTTGCGGTCTGCCACGGCCCCGGCGCATCAGCTCCTGCGTTGCTTCCTCACCGATGAATTTCGGCAACACTTCAGAAGCAGGCCGCGATCTCGCGAAGTCCTTCGCCGTCCACTCAGGATTTTCGTCGTCGGGGCGCGAGGCCCGGTCATCCTTCTTTCTTGCCATACTGTTTTACCTCTCGCTTATTCGCCTTTCGCAAACTGATGACGCGCAAATCGTTTCCGCTCGGGGTGACGACAGCCACATGCAACCGGCCATCCAGAAGCGCGAATACCTGTAGCCAGATCTCGCCATAATTGAAGCGGGTGTCCTGTTTGACCTCTGCCGTCTGCCAATCGAACCGCTCCACGAGTTCAAAGGACAATCCCCGCTCAGCGAAGCGCGGTTCATTGGCGATCTCGATGATCCTGGCCTGTTCGGCCTCGCTCAAAGCGTGCGAGGGGATCGGACGATCGGCATCCGGCCGCCGATCCCCCTGTTGCAAACCGTCACCGGCCTTCCAGCGCCGCAGCGTGCGGGCGTCGATGCCGGCCAGGGCACAGGACGGGGCGAGCCGGGCTCCGTCCGCGCGGGCCTGTTCAATGTCACGCACCAGGATTTGGCGGTCTTCCAGGCGGGTCATGCGTCCTCGCCTTCGTGGAAGACCGCCGAGAGATGGGACTTCCTACCCGCTGACAAGGAGATTCTTGGCAATCCTATCAGCGTTGGAGAATGGTTAGGCTGTCCAGGGGACGACGCTCAGGCAGTCCCGCAATGGATTCGCCGAGACCAATCCCGAGACGGCGTCGATGACGCCAGTGGGGGCCCGGGAAAAATCCACGGCGAACGAAGAACCGCTGCGCTGGCACTTGCTGACCACGATCGAGTTTGGCGATGCCGCCGCGGCGTGCGAAATTGTGCGGTTTTATCGCCTCGACCAGCATGGCGGCTCCAAGAATCAAGCGGTGGGCGGGTTCGACCTGCAACGAGGCATTCTGGATGGAACGTCGTGGTTCTATTTTCAGTCCCGTCCAAATCCGCTCGGCGGATTGGCAAGCGATAGCTGATCAACGAGGTCGCGCCATTCCAGCATGGCGTCGAGGCGTTCGGCGAGCGCGCTATCGGCAAGACTGTCGGGCAGGTTTTCGCGCCACTGCTGATATCGGTCGAGGCAGTCCATGAGCGTGTTAATCGCATCCGCCCATTGGTCGGGTCGACTGCGCCGATCTTTGGGGCGGCGATAGCGGATCACCACTGGTGGCTTGTCCGGCGGTTTGTCTACTGCCTCGGCCTTGCGTTTCTCGCGAAGGCGTCGCATGCGCTCAGCCGAGGTTAACGCGCGATCGCCTTGTGGTCTGGGTCCGGGCATGGAGTATGTATCCCGTCACTGTGACGGGATACAATAGGATCCCGCCTTGAATAGAACAAACCATCTGGACAGCGCTGCGGCGCAGGCGACGACGCCCGACTTGACCTCAAGCCTCGCGCCGTGCTCGATCGCGTCAAGACCGCTGTGCGCCGCTGCGCGGGGGCCAGCGGCCCGTCTTGACCCAATCTCCGCGCGGCGCGTGCAACGCGCACGGGCGGGGACGAAAAGCGGCGCTTCAAGCCGAAACGAAAAGCAATTTTTGGCGTGCAAACAACCCGGCGATTAAGGAGAGCGAAGAAACGACTCTCCAATCGAACAAAGAAACATCCGGTAAATCACGCTGGATTTAGAACGCGAGGCCTGCCAAACGGGTCACGATTAGCGGACGAAGGGATGCCGACCAAAGATTGAGTTAGGCTGCGACCGACTCACCATAGGCAGGGTCAAACGGAGTTTGTCGCTTCAGCAGAACACAGGCAACATTGAGAAGTCTGTCTGCGACACCTCGGATAGCACGCCCATGGGAGCAGCCGCGCTGACGCAACGCGGCGTAACGACTGCGGCACTTGGGATCGTGTTGAACCGCAACGCGTGCCCAGTGGTAGACGGTGTTGCGCAGTCGCGCATGCGCTCCGTAGCGCATGATAACAATGCAAGATTTACCACTTCGCTTGGTCACTGGTGCAACGCCGGTCAGCGTCCGCAGCGCCGGGTAATCGCGTCGGTTGAGAGGTCCCGAAGCTTCGGCAAGCAGCGCGGCCAGGTTGATCCGACCAATCCCAGGCAGTGACTTGAGAATCGCGACATCATTCTGAGCAGAACCCTCGAGCGCAGCGCACAGTTCGTCGAGCTTTCTCTCGACGGCGCGTAACTCATCATTGATCGGCCGCAGCCGGACAATGAGGGAACGGATGTGTGCACACGCTGCCTCGGCAACCCCGTCAGACACGTTGATAGCAGGCTGACGTAAGGTGAGAAGTACCGTTTCGCCATCGATGCGACGAATATGCTGTTTGAGCAATCGCTCTATGGCCGACCTCCGGAGATATTTCGCCTTATCGGGCGTTGGCGCCTTGCCCCAAAGCTCCAACAACCCGCCGCCACGTCATCAGTCAGCTCGAGCATCTGCGGGTAATACCGCCAGAGCTGATGATGGAGGCGGTTGCCGAGCCGAACTCGTTCCTGTTGCAGTTCCTCGGCCAAGCGTGACCATTCGCGTAACTCGAGAATATGCGGGTCCGCAATCTGAAGGCAGCGAAACAGATGACGGTCGGTCCGGAGACCGTCTGCCGCGGCACGCGCGTCTCGCCGGTCGTCCTTGGCACCGGCGACGCTGAGTTGATCACCCAAACGATCAAGCTGCTTTGGATTGATCGAATAGACGAGCCGTCGATTTTCAGATCCGTCAACCTGGCCACGCGCTTCAAGATGTTCAATCCCTGTGGGAGGAGTACGGTGTCGGTTTCGTTCACCGGCGCCACGGGAAGCGGAGCCGGCACGAAGCCGTTGTTGTCCACGATCGCGATGATCTTCTCACCCGTTTGATGTTTGTGGCGGATCTCGGAATAGCCGATGCCATCGCCGCCCTTTTTGGCAACGGTATTGGTGCCATCGCCATGCAGGATTTTGAGATCAAGGTGGTGTTGCTCCGCCAGATGCCGCACGCTGGCGATGAACGCCTGGTCGAGCGAGCCATCGTCAGCCCATTTCGCGAACACCTTGTAGATGGTCGTGTAGTGGATCAGGGCGGTCCCGTCGCTCGCTCTCGGAACTGGCATGCACTTCCATTGCATAGCCGTATAGAGGACCCACAAGATGAGATTGAAAACGCGATGATAGCCCAGTTTGCATTTCGGCCCACGCATGGGCATCGAGAGGTACGGGAAGATAAATGCGATGAACTCCGGCCCAGAGAGTTGCACGGGAATCGGTGTCGTGGCGAGGCTTTTTATCATATTGCTCATCCGGGAACAGCTTCGCGAGAAGCATGAGCGGCCCTCGCCGTAAAGTCCAAATATGGGGTATAATACAAGTGGTTAAGAAAACGCCGAAACTCGCAACCACCTAAAAGGAAAGCAGCAGCAATCGCGCCGAAGTCGCGCGAAGGCGGCCTGATTGTCGAAAAATACTAGTCAAAATCTACCAAGATGCCGACTGATAGGAAAACAGTCATTGCCCGGCGCGATTTGATGGAATCTAAACTTATGCGGCCAGGCGGTTGGATTGGATCGGCGCCGATTAAGCGGGCGCCGCCGGTGCCAGCACACCTACTCCAGCATCACGACGAGCTTTCCCATCGCACTACGTGCAGCTCAGCGTAGCTATCGCGTCGCCGCCTTTCTCAAGCGGATAGCGGGCCGAGATAGTGGGCCTGATCGCGCCGTGCTGGTAGAACTCCAATAACTCACGTGTGCTCGCCTGGAACCCCGCGGGATCCCGGTCCATCCAGGCCGCCCAGAAGACGCCCACGATCTGGCAGGACTTGAGCAGCGCGAGGTTCAAAGGAAGTCGCGGGACGCCGGCCGGAAATCCCACTACGAGAAAGCGGCCGTCCCACGCGATCCCACGCAGGGCGGCTTCGGCGTAATCGCCACCGACCGCATCGTAGATTACATCGGCCCCGCTATCCGGGCACGCCTGCTTGAACAAACCAGACAGGTTTCTCAGCATTGCCTTGTCGAATGGGCCGCGCGGATAGACGAGTCCACCTTCCGCTCCATGCTTGGTTGCGAGTGCAAGCTTCTCGTCCGACGAAACCGCGGCCACGACGTGAGCGCCCATCGCTTTGCCCAACTCGACCGCTGCGAGGCCAACACCGCCCGCTGCACCAAGGACAAGCAGGGTCTCACCACGTTTCAGGTGCCCGCGTTTCTTAAGCGCATAATGTGAAGTACCGTAGGTCATGATGAAGGCAGAGGCCTCATCGAACGGCATCGCATCCGGGATCGGAATACAATGCTCCGGCGTGACGACGACCTTCTCAGCCATTCCCCCCCAAGTACACCAGCCGATGACGCGGTCGCCGGGGCGTATCCCCGATATGTTTTGTCCGACTTCCGCGACGATGCCGGCGACCTCCCCGCCGGGAGAGAACGGCCGCTCCGGCTTGAACTGATACTTGTCCTCGATGATGAGAGTGTCTGGAAAATTTACGCCACAGGCCTTGACCGTGATCAGAATCTCATCGTTGCCGGGCACCGGATCCGATACATGGCCGACCACAAGACTTTCAGGAGCACCGATGGTCTTGCTTAGCAAAGCCTTCACTGGCGTTCCTCCTTTGCAACCGACAGAGCAGCCACACTTTATGGGACTGCGGTCGAATGTAGCGTGGGAGGTAATGTGGCGCCACTCGGGGCCGTTCGGCCTCGATTTCGTGCGTAGTCAAGCAGAGTGGGCGTGTCAAAGGAGGGTTACGCGCCGATGCGGGTTGACGCCGCCAGGGCAGATGACGGCACCCGGATTTGTGGGGGTGGCACGGGCATGGATCAAATCGTTGGCGCGGCGGCAAGGTTGCCAGACAATGAGCGCAAGGTTCACGAAGAACCGCAGCAAGCCCAAGTATGAACCACCCAGGTGGCGGCGAAGGGGGAAGTAGTTGCGCAATCGTGAGTTGAGGTTCTCGACCAGCGAACTGCTGCGCGGTATTTGCGTCATGTCCGTCGCCAGCCGGTCATCGCATAGCAGCTTGGGATGTGGGGTCCTCTCGCCCTCCGTCGGGAATTGCACCAATGCCTACTTGGGGGGTTATGGTTCTTTCCGCGTTCTGACGGCAGGGGCGGTGCCTCAGACATTGAGAGCACCGTGCAATGCTGCCGGCCGGCCAAGCCTAACCATCATTCAACGCTGATAGGGTTGCCGCTTCCCCCGAAGATCTCCTTGTTCGCGGGTAGGAAGTCCCAACAGTTGTATAGGTATTTTCGTGACACAGCCGAGAATGGCACAGCGAGAGCATGGATGCGGGCTGCCCCATTATCCGTTCAATCTCGCCGATGCCATCCTCAGTTATCGGTCGCGGTCATGTCCTGACTGGCCTACTCTTTGACCTCGGCAATCAGGGTGTTGCCGACCATGACCTCCGGCATCCCCTTGGTAAATTCAAGGACGTTGTTCCTCACCCAGTTCGCTGCCTTTTCGTTAGAGGCAAACGCCTCATCCGCGCTGTCAAACCTGCTGATAGTGATCAGCACGTCTGGGCCGCCATCGAGCAGATAATAGCTCCGGAATCCCGGCATCTGCCGTATGAGGGGCACAAAGTCCTCCCGTACACGTCGAGCGAGTTCCTCCGCCGAGCCGTGTCTCACCTTATACTTTCTGATGCTTGTGAACATGTTCTTCCTTGGCGGGTAGCAGAATGCTTGGCCACTTCCCTGAAAGCCCGCCGGACACGTTGTAGCACCGACAAGACCCGTTGGTTTGGGATGCTGACGGCACCGCATATCAATTAGTCATGGTTACCCGATCTAGAGCCAAGGCACGCCGACTTACGCGGCGGCCTGTTCCACCTGCTCAATCCCCGATCGACCGGTTCCGTCAGCATTCGCGCCACGGTCCCTGTTCGATTGCGCTTGGCGTGGGTATAGGGCCGCGGCGACGGAGGCGGGATAGTTGGAATGCATTGGGTGCGGATCGGCGGCCGTTTCGGAGCGGAGCGAATGCACCGCTCAGGGTTACCGCCGGTTTCGCTGTCGCGCCTGCGGCAAGCAGTTCAACGAGCTGAGTGCTGGCTCTCTGAACCGGACGCAGTACCCCAGCGACGTCATCGCCCTCGTGGTGCTCTGGCGCTTGCGCTACAAGCTCGCCCTGCGTGATCTGCCTGAGATGTTCCTGATCCGCGGCATCGTATTCAGCCACGAGGCGGTTCGCGATTGGGAAGCCAAGCTCACGCCGAGGTTGGCGAGAGTCTGCGGCGACAGTCTGCGGCGACGCCGACGTCGCAAGGTGGGCCGGAGCTGGTATGTCGATGAGACCTACATCAAGGTTCACGGGCAGTGGCGTTATCTCTATCGTGCCATCGATCGCTCCGGCGCGTTGGTCGACGCGATGTTCAGCGAGCACCGCGACATGGCCGCCGCGAAGGCATTTTTCGAGTCCGCCAAGATAGTCACCGGCGTCACGCCCGACCGGGTCACCACGGACGGGCACGACAGCTATCCCCGCGCGATCCGGACGATCCTGGGCGCAAGTGTACGGCATCGCGATAGCCAGTATCTCAATAACCGACTGGAACAAGATCATCGCGGCGTCAAAGGTCGCTACGGTCCGATGCGCGGGTTCAAGTGCCCACGATCGGCTGGCGAATTCTGTCGCGCCTACGACGAGTTGCGTAACTTTCTCCGTTCGGCTCCCGAACCAATCAGCAAGTCTCCGCCGACTACCGCAGGTTCCACTTCCTTCGGCGCACCGCGACGGTTTTGAGTGTGTTGGAAGCCGCCTGAAAAACCCCGTGCTTCATCGAGCCGGCTATACTTGCTGGCACGAGTGCTGACAGAACCGCGCGGTCGCGCTGCGACAAGCTGGAGGCCAAGATTGGCCGCACGGGTCAGCTTGGTCCGGACGACGAACTGGCCGTTGAGCTTGCGTGGCAGACCGAGACCCAGGCGCAAGGATTGGCCCGCGACATCCGAACGCTCACTCAATGGTTGAGCCATGACGTTCTGGCGCTGGCTGGGCCGAGCCTGGCCACGCGGCAGATGCTGTTCGACTTCATCGTCGAGGAGTTGGCGAAACGTGAGCCGGAGGACCTGCGGCGCATTCGACCGCTGCGCGTGGCGCTGCAGAACCAGCGCGACGACTTGCTCGCTTTTGCTGGCGTGCTCGACGCCAAACTGGCCGACATCGCGCAGGCCCATGTCATCCCTGAGCTCCTCGTGCGTGAAGCCTGCGTGCTGCACCGATTGCCGAGCACCTCGACCGCCTATTGGCAGGGATGGAATAGACTTCGGGCGAAGCTGGGCAACAAATTCCATCGGCTGTTCGATGCCGTCAGTTGGGCTATGGCGCAAACACCGCGTGCCAGTTCGCTGGTCGAGAACCTCAATTCACGGCTTCGCAACTACTTCACGCTGCGCCGTCACCTGGGTGGTTCTTACTTGGACTTGCTGCGGTTCTTCTTGAACCATCGGCGCTTCATGCGCAGCCGACGTGCAGAACGGAACGGCAAAAGCCCGCGGGAATTAATGACCGGCCAAGGCCATACGCATTGGCTGACGCTGCTGGGCCTCGGGCCACTTCAGCCCCGCCGCGTTTGACCCGGGGAGGCTGGCCGCCTCCCTACAGAACCGCCTTCGAAGCGAAATCCAGCCATCACGGGCCGTCGGTTTCAACGCGCCATCTGTAACCCAAAACGGCCTCTTCTGAACCACGTCTTGACTTGCGGCGTGCTCATCTTGTTACCGGTGCCCTTCGGAAATACGCTCCTGCCGTTTCGGTCGTCGTGCTGACGGCCGGTTTAGTGATAGGTGACGGAATCACTGTACTCGCGGATCTTGGATGCACCGTCCTCCCCCTAGCGGTCGATGCATTTCTGCTGTTGGCCGTACACGAAGCCCTCCGGTACCTAGCCGATCGGCTTGCATGAGAAACAAAAATGCTTGAGCTAATTCATGATCCAAACGCCTGGATCAGCCTGCTGGCCCTGACAACGATGGAAATTGTCTTGGGCATCGATAACCTGGTGTTCCTGGCGATCCTGGCCGGACGGCTGCCTCCGGCGCAACAGGTGCTGGCTCGGGGCATCGGGCTGGCCCTTGCACTGGTCATGCGCCTGCTGTTGCTCGCCGTGATCACGTGGATCATGCTCCTGACCTTTCCGCTGTTCAGCGTCGCCGGTTTCACGTTTTCCTGGCGTGACCTGATCCTGATCGGCGGCGGACTGTTTCTGGTCTGGAAGGGCACGGCGGAAATCCACCATCGCCTGGAAGGCGTGGCTGACGAACCCACGGGACCCGTGCGTCATCCCAGCCTAACGTCCACCGTGGCGCAGATCGTGGCGCTCGATGTCGTGTTCTCGCTAGACAGCGTGATCACCGCCGTAGGGATGGCCAGCAATCTTGTCATCATGATGACGGCTATCACCATCGCCGTGCTGCTGATGCTGGTGGCCTCAGGACCGTTATCGCGCTTCGTCAACGCGCATCCCACCGCCAAGATGCTCGCCCTCAGCTTCCTGCTGATGATCGGCATGATGCTGGTCGCCGACGGCTTCGGCGCGCACGTCCCAAGAGGATATGTCTATGCCGCGATGGGTTTCTCCACCCTGGTCGAAGGCCTAAACCTGTTCGCAGCCCGGCGCCAACGCCGCCGGGCAGGTGTTTCGCGGACGAGAGGCGCCTGACAGGACAGGCATCATGTCGCCGGAAATGGAACAGGACATCCCGCTGATCGAGGGGCCGATCGCCGCAAGGCGTCGCGCACTTCTGCTGATCAATCCGTACAGCCATCGCAGCGCCGGAAGCACAGTTTGCTGGGCCGCGAAACCGCGGACTCGCATTCGCGGTCCGATCAGCAACTTGTAATGACCCATTGTCGTTTCTACTAAGGAGCGTTCGCCGTAATCGGTCGCAGTCTGCCAGGCGGCAGCCCTGCTCTGCAATCATCGCCAGATGGCGATCACGCTGTGTCGGCCGGACCCGGTTCGCCGCTAGGCACAGCCGTCGAGCGCGGTGGGGTCACTACCTCGATGCCATCTCCATGCGCCGCAATCGTCTGGTAGGTGCATCATACGCTCCGTCCGCTGTTATCCGGTCAATTGGGTCGTCAATCTGATCGAGCAGCGGCCCGACCGGGACGGATCGTCCGCGTCCTGATCGGTCAGCGTCTGCGCCACGATCGTGCCGCTGGCGGCGCCAACCGCCAAATGCAGCTTGCCACGTCCGGCGCGATTTCGCACCATGCCTGGCCTCCAGCCATTGGCCCGCTCCGTAGACCTGCAGCCCGGTGCTGTCGATCAACACGTGCAACGGACCGAGCGGTATCGAGGCCGGTCGGATCGCCGGCAAGGTCGCCGTCCGGCGGCTGATCGTGCTGTGATCTGGCGCCGAGATTGTCAGGCCCATTAACGTCAGCACCGACGTCAGCAGGCCCTCGGTTTGCCGCAACACCAGCTTGAACGCCGTGCGCAGCATCAAGCTGGTCTGAATGGCTGCGTCCGTATCCGAGCCTGCCCGTCCGGTCCAACCCCGGTGTCACGCCAAACCAAGGCAACCATCCGAGCCGCTGTGCAGCCCGAACACGAGGCGGATGGCGACATTCTCAAGCAGCAATGCGATTGGCGGAACGATCCAGAGCGCCGAGCGGAAATAGGTCTTGAGCCGATACCATTGGTCCAGCGCATGAGAGCCCCCCGAGGTCGGCCGGCCCGTCGACCCGACGAGAGTGCTAGCGCCAGTAAATCAGCTTTGCCCACTCCAGTCCAATTGGAATGTCAGCCAACGCGGGTGAGCGAGTGGAAGGCGATGCCGCGTCTCTTGAGGTCCGTTATTTGGTCAGAGATGCGGTAGTGATCGCCCCAGCCGGTCCAGTTTCCAGACCACCAGGTAGTCGCCTGTCTTGATGAAAGCGAACGCCTTGCCCAGACCGGTTCGATCTCCACGGCTGCCGCTGACCCGATCTTCAAACAGACGACGCTCATCGACACCGGAAGCGACCAGAGCATGACGTTGCAGATCCACAGCTCCCGCGAAGGAAGGCCGATCAATTCGCCGCCGTCGGGATATCGTTATCAACGCGATGGGAGCTACAATGCCTAATGATTTTTGTGGCACACATGTTTGTTGCCCTCTCCGTGGCGCTACTGTTTTGCCGCGATCGGCTTCGCGGCAGCGGTCGAAGCGCTGAACCAGGTTGCCGCTCGACGCCGTCACCGGGGCGCGACATGCCACCGTTGCCGCGATGCCTGATCCATGAGCCATCGCCCCGCCCTACTGATCGTCAATGGTCGCTGCCGCCGCGGCGCGGGAGCAGCGGAGACCGTCACACGGGTTCTGAGAGAGTTCTGGCGTGCCGATTCATTCTCTGAATTGGCGCTGGAGATGGCGATGTTTCGCTGCTGCGTCCGCGGGCGACACCCTGAACTCTCGGCTTTTCAAACAAGGCCGAAAGTCGAAGCGACTGATTGCCAGCACGCTTTTAACGAGAAAGCGGCCCGGTGGCGCCACCTGCACCGCTTCGTAACCTGGGGTTTGTCAATCGCGTGTCGGAACGCCGGGGATTGGAAGTATCGAAATCGAGGGGATGTGGACGCGTGTGGGTGGTGCCAGCAAAAAGATGCCGTTAGGTCAGATGCCGTTAGGTCATCGGTCACTCTGGATGCCCTACCTCGCCAGCGAGACCGCAACCCGCCAGGATGCAGAACGTTTCTGAAGGCGGCGTAACGGGCGAAGCTTCGAGATTGATCGCGAATAGAGGAGCAGACGATGTGTCACAGGACCTAGGTCGCAGTACACATGCGGGTTGGCTGCAACCTGATCAGCATCACGGGTGTCCAAGCGCTACCCCAAAATTGTGATGAGAAAAGCCAGCATGACAGCGGATGACAAGGCCGCACTTGAAGAGCCGTTCGCACCTCGTGTTTCTACAGGGAGCGCTGGCCTGGACAACATATTGGGCGGCGGTTTGGACCCTGACCGGGTCTATCTGTACGAGGGTCGCCCTGGCACGGGGAAGACCACCCTTGCGATACAGTTCCTGTTAGAGGGCGCGCGTAAGGGCGAACGCTCGCTGTATATCACCCTTTCTGAAAACAAGCGGGAATTGGAGGTCGTGGCGCGCCGTCATGGCTGGTCGATGGATGGCATCGAAATTTTTGAGCTGGTCTCGCCTGAGGCGACGTTAGATCCGGCCCGGGAGCTCACCGTGCTTCATCCGTCCGAGATGGAGTTGAACGAAGCAACGCAAATCGTGTTTGACCGCGTAGAAGCGCTTAATCCCCAAAGGGTTGTATTCGATAGCCTGTCAGAAATGCGGTTGCTGGCCCAAAGCCCGTTACGCTATAGACGGCAAATACTGGCATTGAAGAATTTCTTTACAACTCGTCAGTGCACGGTAATTCTGCTTGACGACCTTTCTTCGAGCGATACCGATTTACAGCTTCATTCCATATCTCATGGCGTCGTTTATTTAGAGCAATTAGCCCTTGACTACGGAGCCGAGCGGCGTCGATTGCGCGTCATCAAAATGCGCGGCATCAGCTTCCGCGGCGGCTTTCATGATTTCACCATAGATAAAGGCGGCCTAACAATTTACCCCCGCCTCATCGCGGCAGAACATCATAAAGCGTTCGCGGGCGATTTCACGCCGAGCGGGAATGCGGAACTCGATGCCCTTTTGGGCGGCGGTCTCGAGAGAGGTACCAATGCTCTGTTTATTGGCGGCGCCGGGGTCGGCAAATCGTCAGTCGCCCTGACTTTTGCCATCGCGGCGGCGGCTCGTGGCGAGCACACCGTCATTTTTGCATTCGACGAAGGGCTGGGCACAATCGAGGCCCGGGCACGCACCCTGGGCCTACCGTTGCAGGATGCTATCGACAGTGGCCACATACAAATTCAGCAAATTGACCCTGCTGAGGTTTCGCCGGGTGCCTTTGCCCATCTTATCCGCAGCGCGGTCGAGGATGACAATGCTCGCATCATCATAATCGACAGCCTGAATGGCTATCTAAATGCCATGCCGGAGGAGCGATTTCTAATCCTGCAAATGCATGAGTTGCTGACCTACATGAGCCAGGTTGGCGTTCTGACCATCCTCGTGCTTGCGCAGCACGGGCTGGTTGGCCCGATGGAGACGCCGATCGACATCAGTTATCTGAGTGATGCGGTGATCATGCTTCGCTATTTCGAAGCTGAAGGGACCGTCCGGCGAGCAATATCGGTCGTGAAAAAGCGCAGCGGCAACCACGAACACACAATCCGCGAATTCCGGCTCACGAACGCGGGAGTGTTCGTCGGGCCTCCGCTCGTTGAGTTTACCGGAATTTTTTCCGGCACCCCGCGTTATACAGGTGGAAAGGCTCCCCTTCTCGCCGAGGGAGAAGATGGCCGGCACTGACGGAGTTGAGGATCGTATACTTGTTCTGGCACCGATCGGGCGAGACGCTGCCGCGATTGTCAGCGTGCTCAGCCGTGCGGGCCTTCGCGGCGAAATATGCCCAACCCTGCCGGATCTCATTAGGAGTCTGGACGCCGGAGCGGGGAGTGCTTTCATTGGCGAAGAAGCGCTTTTTGTGCCGGAAGCCGAGTTGCTGATTTCGTGGATCCAGCAGCAGCCAGCCTGGTCGGACTTCCCGTTTATTCTCCTGACCCGCTCCAATTCTCCGGCCGTGCTCACACGTTGGCGTCGGGGGCTTCTAAAAAATATTCCTAATGTTTTGTTGCTAGAAAGGCCGGCCGATGCGCTGATTGTCCAGCATGGGCGCTGCCGCTGTCCGCAGTCGGCAGCGGCAATACGAAGTTCGAGCTCATCTTGCGGAGCGTGCTGCCGCTGCCCGGCACCTCGAAGCGCAAGTCGCCATCAGGACGGCCGAACTACTAGCCTCGAACGCGGCACTGCGGAGCGAAATGGAAGAACGCGAGAAAGCTGAGAATGCACTTCGACACGCACAGAAAATGGAAGCTGTTGGCCAGCTAACCGGCGGCCTAGCGCACGACTTCAACAACATGCTTGCTGGTATTTCGGGAAGCCTCGAGCTTATGCAAGCTCGTATTGCTCAGGGACGATTCAATGATCTTGAGCGTTTTCTAGTCGCTGCACAGGGAGCCTCAAAAAGAGCGGCCTCGCTAACGCACAGGCTGTTGGCTTTTTCCCGGCGTCAGGCCCTTGAACCCAAATCCACCAATCCAAACCGTCTGATTGCCGACATGGAAGACCTGATCCGTCGCACGGTAGGGCCAGAGATCACAATAGAAATTGTCGGCGCGGCGGGCATTTGGCACAGCGTTACCAGCCGCGGCCAGCAGCGGACATCTCGGGAAGCGGCTTCGCTCAGAGTGCTGATTCCGCGTTCCGCGGTGTTTACGAGACATTCATAGACCGGGGGAGGTTCAGGCCGGACTGGTGGCAAAGTGGCAAACCAGGCGGCTCTGGAAAACTTATCGCAGAAGCAGCTCCTTTATCCGTTCGCCTAATACGTCGAGAGAAAACGGTTTGGTAAGCACATGCATGCCTGGCTCTAATTGGCCATTGCCGATCCTGGCGTTCTCCGCATAACCGGTGATGAACAGCACCTTCAGATCGGGACGAGCAATGCGGGCGGCGTCGGCCATCTGCCGGCCATTGAGCCCGTTTGGCAGTCCCACATCCGTAATAAGGAGGTCTATCCGAACTTCTGACTGCAAAATCCGTAGGCCACTTACGGGCATTGTCACGTTAACCACGCGCAGGCGCAGTAGCTCCGGTAGCGATCGTTCCGCACACACGTTATGCGGCGCGTTGGGCACACGTCTCCTGGTGCCAGATTTTAAATTCGTCGGACCGGACTGCTCGGTAGGCACTGGCGGTAAGACGATGGCGGCGGGGATGGAAGTGATCGTAGATGAATGCGTGAGCTGAAAGAAAATCCTGGGCTTGTCGGGACGACTTGAACCGTTGCATCTGCCGCTCTCGTCGTCGCGTCGGCCGATGCGAGTTCTCCGCCCGATTGTTCAGATATCGGCTTTGGCGGTGCTCCACGCCGGGAAGCAATTGACGCTGAGCCACGCCATAGCTCCGCAGTTTGTCGGTCACGATCACCCGCGGCACATATTGCAAGCCCTTCAGCAACCGTCTGAAGAAGCGCTTCGCAGCGGTGGCATCGCGCCGTGCCTGAACCAGAATATCGAGCACAACGCCATCCTGATCGACAGCGCGCCAGAGATAGTGCTGCACGCCCTGGATCCGGATGAAGACCTCGTCCATGTACCACTTATCTCCTGGCCGTGGCCGGCGGCGGCGCAGGCGACCGGCGAAAGTCGCGCCGAATTTCTTGCACCAGCGTCGCACGGTTTCGTAGGAGACGACGATGCCGCGCTGAGCCAAGATCAGCTCCACATCGCGCAGGCTGAGGCTGAACACGTGGTACAGCCAGACGGCATGGCTGATGATCTCGGCGGGGAACCGATGGCGATAGTGGGGGTCGGGTGGCGGCTTCATGCCGCCAGTCTCATCCGCCTCCAGGCCAACCACCAAATCCAGTTACCGTGACAATGCCCGAGGGCAGCCTGCTGGTGGTGGCCGTTGATGTGGTGCAGGCCGCCAACGACAAGCAGCAACTCGAACCGATGCTGAACCAGGTCGTTGCTTTGCCAGAAGTGCTGGGCAATGCCGAAACATGCTTGCTGAGAAGGGATATTTCAGCGCGGCCAATGTTGCCGCCTGCGAGGCAGCGGTGGATCAGCCACTGATCGCCATGGGACGCGAGGCTCACCATCCGTCGCTGAGCGAGCGCTTTGCCGCTGCGCCGTCGCAGCCGACGGACCCTACGCCGGTCGAGGCGATGGCCTATCGGTTGGCAACACCGGAAGGCAAGAAGCTCTATCGCCTGCGTAAGCAGATGCCGGAACCGGTGTTCGGCATCATCAAGTCGGTGCTGGGCTTCCGTCAGTTTCTGCTGCGCGGGCTCGATAAGGTGCGCGGCGAGTGGAGCCTTGTGACCATGGCCTGGAATTTGAAGCGGATGTTCACCCTTTGCTCCGCCCATTGAGGCGGGGCGAGGACTTCATCCCCCCAAACGGAGGCAAACACGACCGATACCGGCAGTCAGCCACCTGATGCTCGCTGATCGGCTGTCAATCGACGGCTGGCAACTCATGTCCTGAGCCGGCGGGAAACCCCAGTCCGACAGGCTGCTAGGAGCCGGTCCCTCAGATCGCGAGCCCGGGCCTGCCTTGCTGATCCGGGCAAGTTTGTAAATCTGGCTTTTGGTCACGACAACCCTGCGGAATAGTGGAATCGGATCGGTCACTCCGCCCCCAGGGTTGGCGGCATGTGCAGGCGCGGCACGCTGATCGTGTCCGCTTTCAACCTTGCCTGGGCGAGGTCGTAGTTGGCCTGCATCCGTCTCCACACATCGGCGGTGCTGCCGAAAGCCTGTTCAAGGCGGATCGCCATTTCCGGGGAAATGCCGCGCCGCCCGTTCGTCAGCTCAGACAGGGCGGCGTTGCGCGACACACCGAGGGCCTTGGCGGCGTCGGTGATGGTCAGGCCAAGCGGTTCGATGCACTCATCCAGAACGATGCGTCCGAGATGGGGCGGGCTGTGCATAGGCATGGTTTTAGTCCTTCTTAGTGGTAGTCGATCAGATCAACGTCGACGGCGTCAGCGCCGTCAAAACGCCAGATAATCCGCCAATTGGCGCGAACGGTGACGGACCAGAAGCCTTGCAGGTCGCCGCGCAGCGGATGGAGCCGGAAACCCGGCAAATCCATGTGTTCTGGGCTGTTGGCGGCATCAAGCGTGAAAAGGATATTTTCGATCTTGCGCACCATGTCCGCCCCGACCTGCGAGCGAGCACGCCGGCGAAGGCGAGCAAGTCATCGCGCTGGTTCTGCAGCGCCACGCGCAGCGGGCGAATGCGCCGCACGTCCTCCGGCTCTCGTTTCGCCAACTCCTCGACGATGAAGTCGAACAGCATCTGCCGCGTGGCCAGGGCCGACCCAGCCAGCGCCAGAACGTCATGGCTCAACCTTGCCGATCGTGCCAACGCCCGAATGGCTAGGTCTTTGCGGTCACTCTCCGGCAGCATCGCTGCTACGCCAACGCGTCGAGACATATTCGCAAGGGGGAACTCAAGTCATGGCATCGGGACACGTGCACTATCTCGGCCTGATGGACGTTTCGGCGGGCCTGCACAGCGGCGCGCTGACACCGACCGGCGTCACCGAGGCGTTGCTCGCGCGGATCGCGCATCACGACGGGGTGCTGAAATCCTACACGACGCTGCTGGCCGATCGGGCCCGGGTCAAAGCGCGCGAGGCCGAAGCGGAATTGCGGCGCGGCTTTTACCGCGGTCCGCTTCATGGCGTGCCGATCGCGGTGAAGGACCTGTGCTACACCAGCTTTGCCCCGACCACCGCCGGCATGTTCATCCACAAGGATTTTGTCCCGCCCTATACCGCGACGGTTGTCGAGCGGCTGGAACGCGCGGGCGCCATCCTCCTCGGCAAACTCAGCATGACCGAGGGTGCCTACGCGACGCACCACCCGAAGATGAAGACCCCGGTCAACCCGTGGAACGCCGAGGTCTGGACTGGCGCCTCATCGAGCGGTTCGGGCTCGGCGACCGCCGCGGGGCTGTGCTACGCGTCGCTCGGTTCGGATACCGGTGGGTCGATCCGCTTCCCCTCCGCTGGCTGCGGACTGACCGGTTTGAAGCCGACCTGGGGTCGCGTCAGCCGTTACGGAATCTGTCATCTATCCGAGTCGCTCGACCACATCGGCCCAATGGCGCGCACCGCGGTCGATGCGGCTGCGATCCTGGCTGCGATCGCCGGGGCTGATCCCAATGACCCGACCGCTGTCCTGGCCCCCGCCCCGGACTATCTTGCCGAGATCGGCGGCGGCATTCGGGGGCTCCGGGTCGGCATCGCCGATGCCTACGCCTTCGAACCGACCGGGCCGGAGGTGCGAGCCGTGCTGACGGCCGCGAAGGAAGCCCTGGTTGACCTCGGTGCCCGGATGGTGCCGGTGACCTTCCCGTCGATTACCGACGCATCAACCGCCTGGGGACATCTGTGCGCCGTCGAGACGGCAATCGCCCACGAAGCAACCTATCCCAGTCAGGCCGACGCCTACGGTGCGGGCCTGGGGGGCTTCATCGAGGCAGGCCGCAAGGTGACGGCATTCGATCTGGGCAAGGCGCAGATTGGCCGCGGCAAGTTCGCGGGACAGGTTGCGGCGGTGTTCCAGGACATCGATGTGCTGCTGGTGCCGGTGATGAACAACCCGACGCCCAGCGCTGCCGAATGGACAGAGATGGTGAGGGGCGACATCTCGCATTTGTTGCGGTACACGGCCGAGTTCAACTTCACCGGCCAGCCGGCGATCACATTGAGCGGCGGGTTCGATAAGCGCGGTGCGCCGATCGGGTTCCAGCTCGTCGGCAAGCACATGTCGGAAAGCCTGCTGCTGCGGGCCGGCCATGCCTACCAGTCGATCACTGACTGGCATGCCCGGCACCCGACGCTGGATTAGTTCGCGGGCGCGGGTCCCCTGCCTGCGAATATCATAGGTGGCCCAGCCGGAGACGCGGAGACGCCCGGGAACGAGCCACGGGCCTCGCCGGTGGCCGGGAGGTGGCCCTTCTCCGCAAAGGTGGCGCGGTTGTCATATCAACCTCGCCTCGCAGTCGATCACCCGCGTCTCGCCGCACTCGACGCATTATACCAGCCGCCTCAAACATTGACCGTTGCCCAGTCCCTTGTGCCGATCGAACGGATGCGGTCTGGTCATCGACGAACCAGTTCCAAGCGTCCGCGCAGGCCTCCATGATTGCCTCGTGGCTGTCCCAGACACGGGCGGAAAGCTTGTTGGCACGGAGTTCCGGGGAGGGCCACAACTGATCGAGTGTCAAGTCGGCACTTCGAAAGACTTGGTCGCGCTCGAAGATTACATTCATCAGAACCGCTGACGCTTTGTTCAGCGGGAATGGCAAAATCCGGTTCGACCTGGCAACTCCGCACCCTGGTTACCTTCATCTCCTGTTTGTTGCTCAATCCAACTGCCTGGCTTAATGCCAGTGCTCACATCGGTCGTCGGCGCCGATCGAGTGCCTTTCTTGGGGAGTGTCGGTTCATTCAGGGCCGATAAATTGAGGCGAAGGAATTTTTGATGTTGAACCGAATCCTCATGACTGTCGTTCTGACGATCGTGATCGCGACCGGAGAAATATCCGCTGCGAGGGCGCAACAACCGATCAGTTTGGGGCAGCCGACAGCCCCCGGCTGGAACTTCGAGATCGCGCCGTATCTATGGGTCGCGAACGTCAGCAACACCATTAACTTCAACCTGCCGCCCGCGCTTGGCGGCGGGACGGCGTCCACCGATACGTCGATAGGTTTCGGCGACATAGTGTCCCACTTGAACTTCGCGACCATGGTTGCGGCTGATGCACAATACGGGCGATTCTCGCTCCTGACCGACTTCGTTTATCTGAACCTCAGCGGCACGGCTTCCCGGTTCCGATCGGTCAGGCCTCCTGGCGGACCGTCGATTCCGATCTCGACCGGCGTTCAGGCCGACGTTAGCATGAACCTGGACAACTCGTTGTGGACGCTGGCGGGCGGTTATACCTTGGCCGAGGGAACCTGGGGCAACTTCGATGCGATCGTCGGGTTCCGCTACCTTGCTCTTCACGCCACGCTTGATCATAGCATTGGAATTGCGGTCGGAGGACCGCTAGGCAACAGCGCGCTTTTCGGCCGCGGCGGCAGCGTGTCCGCGTCCACCGAGCTCTGGAATGGCATCGGTGGCTTTCGCGGCCGCGTGCGCCTTGGTAACGCTGGGCTGTTCATCCCTTATTACTTCGATATTGGCGCAGGCGGTTCGAATCTGACCTGGCAGATCGCCTCCGGCCTCGGCTACCACACCAGGCTGGCCGATCTGTCGCTCACTTACCGCTATCTAACCTTTGAGCAGGGCAGCGATGCCGTGTTGCAAACCGATACGATCAAGGGTCCGATGTTTGCGGTGACATTCACGTTCTAGACCATTTTCAGCCTGGCTGGTGCGGGAGGATGGTGCGAGGAAGCGGCCTGTTGGATGTGCGCTGAATGGGATAAGCCAAGCGAGCGCGTGCGATCAGAGATCGTATCTACGGCATCACCAATTCGGCCATCTGTCAACTATCTGGCGAACGAAAAGGAGAGGCCCACGGCCCTCATGATACGCACTTCACCGGAGAGCTCGTCATGATACCACTGCGTAAACTTATTCCCCCAGCAGCGTTGCTGCTTGCGATCTGCCTATTAGCGGGCATTGTCACGGTAACTGGATTTGGTGGTTGGCCTGGAGGCGGATGAGACTGGCGGCATGAAGCCGCCACCCGACCCCCACTATCGCCATCGGTTCCCCGCCGAGATCATCAGCCATGCCGTCTGGCTGTACCACGTGTTCAGCCTCAGCCTGCGCGATGTGGAGCTGATCTTGGCTCAGCGCGGCATCGTCGTCTCCTACGAAACCGTGCGACGCTGGTGCAAGAAATTCGGCGCGACTTTCGCCGGTCGCCTGCGCCGCCGCCGGCCACGGCCAGGAGATAAGTGGTACATGGACGAGGTCTTCATCCGGATCCAGGGCGTGCAGCACTATCTCTGGCGCGCTGTCGATCAGGATGGCGTTGTGCTCGATATTCTGGTTCAGGCACGGCGCGATGCCACCGCTGCGAAGCGCTTCTTCAGACGGTTGCTGAAGGGCTTGCAATATGTGCCGCGGGTGATCGTGACCGACAAACTGCGGAGCTATGGCGTGGCTCAGCGTCAATTGCTTCCCGGCGTGGAGCACCGCCAAAGCCGATATCTGAACAATCGGGCGGAGAACTCGCATCGGCCGACGCGACGACGAGAGCGGCAGATGCAACGGTTCAAGTCGTCCCGACAAGCCCAGGATTTTCTTTCAGCTCACGCATTCATCTACGATCACTTCCATCCCCGCCGCCATCGTCTTACCGCCAGTGCCTACCGAGCAGTCCGGTCCGACGAATTTAAATCTGGCACCAGGAGACGTGTGCCCAACGCGCCGCATAACGTGTGTGCGGAACGATCGCTACCGGAGCTACTGCGCCTGCGCGTGGTTAACGTGACAATGCCAGCCAATGCCGACCTATGAATATCAATGCGAGCCATGCCGGATTGTTTACGAAACGATGCATGGCATGAACGATCCGCTGATCGAGCGCTGCCCAAACGCGACGGGTTACTTTCGCGGTTGATGTCCGCGCCGAGGCTCAATCGGTACAACTATTCCAGCCCGACCGAGGCGAAATATGCCAAGGTTTATCCAGAGCACGAGATCGCCAAGGAGAAGCAGTTGCAGAAGGTCTACGAACGGGTCTGGTTGCCTCCACCGGTTGTGCACAACCGGTGGGACCAGCATTAGTCCCGTTGAAGCTGAGGTTGTCGTCGCCTTGCGACGGGAGGCGCGACGGGGTTTTCCTGTGCGCCCGGCGCCCCAAGTGGTGGCCCGGATGGCGTCATCGCGTGACAGATCGCCATAATTGCGACCGCCGCGGCCTTCCATAGGGATGGGTAGTTTTCGCTCCGGGAAAATGGAGTTCATGTTTGCCAGTCCGGGTGGGCCCGTAAACGTTCCTCTCGTCGTAGAGGATTGAGCCTAGGAAGCCGAAGCGGGATTTCTTCACCCGGACGCCGGTTTGCGCGACCGACAACACGCACGGTTCGACGCTATCAAGCCTGAAGGTTACGCCGCATCCGACCGTTTCACTGAAATCCAAAATCTCCGTCATTTGCGACCGGGGGAGGGGGTTGATGGCCGTTTCGGCATAGCACAAACCGAGCACGTCCGGATTATTACGTGCTAGTCCGGGTTCGCCGACGCCGCCGACCTCGAGCCTATCCGCAGGTCGTTTGTGCGCGCCGCTCCTCGGTCATTGAAAGGGTCAACTGCGCCATGCGCGAGCGCAACGCAGGGAACCACGCGGATAAAACAGCCCCCCGGTGTTCCATGGGATGCCGGGGGTGGGGCGAAAGCGGAGGCACTCGCCGCGCGCCGCCATGCTCTTGCCATCGCGCGGGTTGGCCAGGCCTGCCCGTTCGAACTGCACGTTCTTGTGCCGGTGCCAGATGCGATCCTCCGGCGCGGCCCTGACGATCCGGACGCGCTGGACTGGCTTTGGATGCACCGGGGGCCACGGAGACGCTGCGCCATGTGGTCGAGGACGAAGCGGCTGCGATCGCGACGCGGCAGCCTGCGGGGCAGAGGGGCAAACAGCACGACCCCGCGCGGTGGCCGCGGACGGATGGCGAGATAAAGAATGACTCCATGACCCGGGCCCCTTGATGTCCGCAAGGTCACGTGGCGCGATCACGCGAGACGCGTTCGGCGTGGGCACCGCGATGACTGTCGTAAAGCCAAGCTCGACGAGGCCGTGGAGCAGTTCGGGAGCGCGCGCCGCAGTGGTTGCGCCACTCACCATCAAGTAAGCCACGTCAAAGGTCTCGCTGGCGGCGGCTTCAACAAGCTATATCAACCAGGGCTTCGACTTCCTGGGATATGGCTTTCGGCCACGGTTGGTGAAGAATTCCAGGCGGGGCAGCCTGTTCTGGAGCTTCACACCCGCGGTGAGTCAGGGGCCCTCACCGCATTCATTCTGATCTCCATCGCGCGCAGCAGGACTTGAGCGGCAGGTGTACCGCAAAGCGAGTGAGGGCGGCAGGCGATGTTGCCGGCGGGCTGCGGCCTGGCATCCGTCTGAATTGCGGGCGCGCATAACCTCTTCCCAACCACTGCCATCGAATTGTTTGACGGGCCAGGGATTTGACGATAAGGGGATAGCGCCGCCCTCAAGTTCCGGGAGGTAGCCGCCTTTTGCTCCACGCACTCGACGAAGCCGAGCGCACCATAGATGCGTTGGTCGCG
>CAVYXX010000022.1:0-46369 GCA_963772355.1 uncultured Alphaproteobacteria bacterium
GCATTGTCACGGTAACTGGATTTGGTGGTTGGCCTGGAGGCGGATGAGACTGGCGGCATGAAGCCGCCACCCGACCCCCACTATCGCCATCGGTTCCCCGCCGAGATCATCAGCCATGCCGTCTGGCTGTACCACGTGTTCAGCCTCAGCCTGCGCGATGTGGAGCTGATCTTGGCTCAGCGCGGCATCGTCGTCTCCTACGAAACCGTGCGACGCTGGTGCAAGAAATTCGGCGCGACTTTCGCCGGTCGCCTGCGCCGCCGCCGGCCACGGCCAGGAGATAAGTGGTACATGGACGAGGTCTTCATCCGGATCCAGGGCGTGCAGCACTATCTCTGGCGCGCTGTCGATCAGGATGGCGTTGTGCTCGATATTCTGGTTCAGGCACGGCGCGATGCCACCGCTGCGAAGCGCTTCTTCAGACGGTTGCTGAAGGGCTTGCAATATGTGCCGCGGGTGATCGTGACCGACAAACTGCGGAGCTATGGCGTGGCTCAGCGTCAATTGCTTCCCGGCGTGGAGCACCGCCAAAGCCGATATCTGAACAATCGGGCGGAGAACTCGCATCGGCCGACGCGACGACGAGAGCGGCAGATGCAACGGTTCAAGTCGTCCCGACAAGCCCAGGATTTTCTTTCAGCTCACGCATTCATCTACGATCACTTCCATCCCCGCCGCCATCGTCTTACCGCCAGTGCCTACCGAGCAGTCCGGTCCGACGAATTTAGAATCTGGCACCAGGAGACGTGTGCCCAACGCGCCGCATAACGTGTGTGCGGAACGATCGCTACCGGAGCTACTGCGCCTGCGCGTGGTTAACGTGACAATGCCTGACAAAGGCCATTCATCCTGACAAAGGTTTGCGTCGCGCCTGAGCCGCCATCTTGCCAGTGCTCTGCGGATACCGGCCAGTGAAATCCTCGATGGTGGCGACCTTGTAGACCTCATCCGAGGGACACCGTAGCGAGGTCGAGAGACCCGCCCCGCAGCGGGGGTGCGCCGTAGGGTCTGCCTTCGCCGCCATATCAGAGACCATGCCGGCGAGGTCCGCCAGTAACAACCCCACCAGCTAGCAGGACGCCGACCAATCTTTCCGCAACTGATAGCGGCGCTTCCCTTCGTTGTATATCGTATGGAACCTACTGTGATCGCCGACGCACGGATGCAGCTCGATGAGAGCTCCAAGTCCAAGGCCGCACTGACGCATCGCTGCTGAAGCTGCCTGGCGGCCCCAAGGTCAGCACGAAAAATCCGCCGTACTTTCAACGCTCTAACTTTGGCGCGCTATTGTTAAATTTTGCACATTGCATCAATCCGTCGCCGCGAACATTGCCCATGCGACAGCGAACAACAGGATAACTGGCATGACGGCCATTACGACCTGATCGGTTCCAGACACTCCCAACAGCGTCAAGAGCCATTTAGCTCCGACATAGGAACCCCAAGCAATTGCCGTGTAAATCGGCACGAGCAACAGAAATACAGGAACACGCCACATACTATCCGTCTTCTGGCTCGTCGGGTCGACGGGGCTGCGGTTCGGGCATCGAGGGGTTACCCTGTCCGCCTTGGACGAAGATGAACGGTTTCGAAAAGCGTTTTAGCCCTTGGGGGACGATGAACGGTCCCAAAAGGCGGATGCGTAATGTGGCGCCGATAGTTATGTGGCGCTAGGCCTTCAACGCAGCGCCTGGCGACCATAAATCGATTTTCAGCGCCACATAATAAGACGCCTATAGCGTGCGGAGAAAGTTCATCAGTGCGGCCAGGCGCCCCGTGTCTTCGGACCGTACCGATGCTGTTGATCTGGCAACTAGCGAGGGCTTTGGCTCTTGTCTCGAAGTCGGCGTGGCGCGCAGAAGGATTACTCGTGCATTGCGCAATATGTAGAATGAGTGGCTGACACAGAGCCTCGACCACACTCGGCCATTTTGTTATGTGGCGAATGTGGCGTTGGAAAACCGTTCAGCCGCTCCAGGCGCCGATCTCCGAGGTCAGCGCCACATAACTATCGGCGCCACATTACGCATCAAATGTTGTGCGCCACATTTTATGCGGATGATCGATGCGCCGTAATTTGGAAGGAGCATCGTGCCGGTGAATTCCCATTGTTGAGGTTGTTGAGGTAGATCGTGAGGATGAACGAACGTCGACGGTCGCCGTAGCTCCTCATCAGTCAGCTTCCCATAAAAATGGTGGGGCTGACCTGGGAAAATTTCGGTGACCGATCCGGTGTCCGCACCGAGGGGCGCGAGGTAGTAGATGCGCTCGAAGCGTGGGCGTTGGCTACCCAATGCCCTCCGCATTATCTCAACGGTGCTGGGATCTATCCAGAAGCCTTCTTCGGTCGTGTAGATCACAAGAAAGCGGCCGGCGTCGCCTTGGCGTTGCGATTTTTTCTGCACGAGGTCAAGAAGGAGGCCGCTCTTTACCGATGCATCCAAGTGGCGAGGCGCGTTCTTGTTGTTGGATGGTGGGATGAGTTGCGGTGAAGTCGCGAAGGTCCTGTTGTTGGACGACGACACCGTCCGTACCTGGTATCGGCTATACGAGGACGAGGGCATCGAAGGCCTGGCGAGTTTTGGTTATGACGGCAGCACGTGCCGCTTGAGCGATGCGCAGCAGGACAAACTGAGGACCTGGATCGCCGAGACGCTGCCTCGGACAACCCGCGAGGTTGGCGTCTGGATCGAGACCGAATGCGGCGTCACCTATGACAGCCGGTCCGGGCTGATCGCACTGCTGCACCGGCTCGGCATGGAGCATCGCAAGCCGAAAGCAGTGTCGTCCAAGCTAGACCCCGACAAGCAAGCGGCTTTTATCAAGAGTTACGAGAATTTGTTGAACCACATTGGCGACGATGAAGCGGTGCTGTTTGGCGATGCGGTGCATCCGACGCATGCGGTGCGGCCCGTGGGATGCTGGGCGCCGAAAGACACCCCGGTCGCTGTGGAACAGACCAGCGGCCGGCAGCGGCTGAACATTCACGGTGCGATCGATCTCGAGACCGGCCAGACCCGTATGATCGAGGCAGCAACGGTGAATGCGATCAGTATGATCATGTTGCTGAGGGCGATCGAGGCGATGTATCCTGATGCGACCGGGGTGCCGGATCAAGCTGCATTTCATCCCCGCTTATTGTCCGCATCTGGATCCGATTGAGCGGCTATGGGGCCTGATGCACAAGCATGTCACCCACAATCGATGTCATGCGACATTCGCCGATTTCAAAGCGGAGATCCTCACGTTCTTGCGCGAGGAAATACCCAGGAGATGGCACACCTATTGTGATCAAGTAACGGATAACTTCCGTATCATCTCGCCCAAGGATTTTCGGGTTCTGACCTGAGCGGGGTATACTTCCGCCACGACGGCTATTTCCAGTCAGCGTGAAAGCGCTCTAGCCAAACAAAATCGGATCTGTCGTGTCGGTCAGTCCGGCAGTCCGCCAATGACGGCGAATTCCACGCCTGACGTCCTGGCGGCGGCCAGGACGCGCGCCTTGAACCCCTCGAACTCCTCGCCGGGTTCGCGATCGAGCTGCGTCTCGCCGACCCTTCCGTGCGTCGGATCGCCATCGTCCAGTCCGACGCGGATAATGATAAGCGTCGGTTTGGCCGGCGCCGTCTGCCTTTCGAGTGCGAACAGGCGTGCATGCAGATCTGGGGGTCGATCAGCACCTGGATGCTGGGCTACCCGGACCGTGCATTGCGGCTAAGCAATGAAAAAGACGCGCACGCACGCCGGCGCGGTCATCCCTTCGACCTCGGATTTGCGCTGACGACCGGGGTGCACGAGTTCGACCACCGTTGGAAGCACGAGGACCTGCGTAGGCGCGCCGAAGAATGTGCGCGGCTGGGGCGGGAGAACAGCCTGCCCGTGCTGTGGGCGTATTTGGCCCCCGTTGGGCACGGCCTGGCACTTATCCGGGAAGGCAAACCCGCCGAAGCAATTGCCCCGCTCAAGGCCGGCATCGCGTTTTACGAAGCGAGCGGCGGCAAGTCCCGCAGCCCGACCCACAAAGCGTTCTTGGCCGAAGCCATGGCGCTGACCGACAACGTCGACAATGCCTTGCAGCTGATCGACGAGTTGATCGTCCAAGTCGAACGCCCCGGCTGGGAGGAACGCGTTCACTACGCCGAGATCCTGCGCCTCAAGGGCTGGGTGCTCTCGCTCAAGGGCGACCTTGAAGGCGCCGAACGCAACTTTCTCGCCTCGCTCGACTGGGCGCGCCGCCAGCAGGCGAAATCCTGGGAGCTGCGCACGTCGACCAGCCTCGCGCGACTGTGGCAGAGCCAAGGCAAGCGCCAAGACGCGTATGAGTTGCTGGCGCCGGTCTACGGCTGGTTCACCGAGGGGTTAGATACCAAGGATTTGCAGGAGGCGAAGGGGCTTCTCGCCGAACTGGGATAGAGCAGCTTCTTGGTTGTCTAGTCTGGCCCTATTACGGGCCGGTCACGCGCAGATTGAGCGGTGCATGACCGTTCTCGGTGTCGAGCACGTACAACTTCACCTTGGGGAGGATCCTTTCCATCGCCTCTAGGTACAGCCGCGATCGTGTGATCTCTGGCGCCTTCTCGTACTCCTTCAGTAGGGCGAGGAAGCGATCCGTCTCGCCAACTGCTTCGGCGATGTGCTCCTGCCTATACGCTTCCGCCTCGCTGATCGCCGTGCGCGCCTCGCCGCGCGCCTTCGGAATCTGGTCGTTCTCGTAGGCACGCGCCTCGTTCTGCAGCTTGTCTCGGTCAGCTGTCGCGTTGGCCACATCCTGAAACGCCTCGGCGACCGAGCGATCGAGCGTCATTGCCATGATGCTCGCCGAGGTGATCTGTACTCCGCTCTGGTAGCGGTCGAGGATCTCCTGCGTCCGCGTCTTCACATGTTCCTGCATGGCCACGCGACCAGTGGTTAGCACTTCGTCGATCGGCATCGCCGCGACGGCCTCGGTGAGCACAACTTGCGCCACGGTATCGACCAATGTTTGCGGCGCCTCCACGCGAAACAGAAAATCAGCGGGGTTGCCAACCACGTATTGCAGCACAAGCGCAATGCTGAGGATGTTGGTGTCGCCGGTCAGCAACTCCATGCCCAAGACGCCCTGAGAGCCGGAGGCGTTGTCCGGCAGCGCGAAGCCGACGCCGGTCTTCATTACACTCGTAGTCTTGAGCACGTCGACGCGATCGATCGGCCACGGCAGCCGGTAGTGCATGCCGGGCGCGACATGCTCGACGACCGCGCCGAACCGCCGCACGACGCCGCGTTCGTCTGTCCCCACTACGTAGAATCCGGAGGCCAGATAAGCCGCCGTCAATACCAATAGGGCAACGCCGAAAATCGCGGCGCGCAGGTGTCGTTCCCTCCGATGCGGTCTCGCGCCGAGTGGGGGAATGTCGCCAGGTGGCCGGGCGCTCGCCAACTCTTCGTGCCGTTCGTCGGGCGGCGCCAGGCGACTTTCGGGTACAGCCCGCTCAAGCTCGTGATCATAGGCGGCGATCGGCTTCACGGAAGCGCGGCCGACGAGTTGCCGGCTTGCGGGCTGGCCGGGAGCGCCGGCGGCGCGGCGGGCCGATCAGGGATGGCGGGCGCCACAGCATCGGGTCCCGGGCGCTGCAATTGATTGCGCAGAATACCCGCCGCCGCCGCATCGGCGGGAAGAAATAGTGTGGTCTCGTCGTCGAGGAACTGCTGATACGCCTGCAGCGTGCGAAGGAATTTGTAGAACCTTGGATCGCGGCTGAAGGCAGCAGTGTAGGTGCGGGCGGCCTCCGCGTCGCCGTCGGCTCTCAACCGCTGTGCCTTGGCATACGCTTCCGCCGCGATGTCTGCCCGCTGGTGGTCGGCTTCCGCGATGATGCGCTTCGCCTCCATCTCGCCCGCCGAACGCTGCTCCTTGGCGATCCTGCCCCGCTCGGCCTTCATACGGTCGAACACGTGCTCCTTATTCAGTTCCGGCAGAGACAGGCGACGAATGTCCACATCCACCAGTTCGATGCCGTAAGCCTTGTCGACGAAGCGAGCGGCACGGTCGCGGATCGCAAGCACCATCGAGTCATACTGGCTCGACGCCGCGCCAGCCGTGATGAACGAGCCGGCACTGAAACGGCCAATGACAGCGCCGATCTCTCCCTCCACGATATCGGCGATGCGCGCCTCCGTCGCCGAGCGTTCGCCGAGCCTCTCGAGATAGCGCCTCGGGTCCGCTATGCGCCACGTCAGCACAGTGTCGACCACAATGTTTTTCTTGTCCTCGCTGAGGAACTCGGCTTCAGCCGGGCGAGTGAGGAGCAGCCGCCGGTCGACCTGAACGACGCTGTCGAACGGCACCTTGAAGTAAAGGCCAGGGGCGGAGATTACGCGAAGCACGCGGCCGAAGCGCATTACTACTGCATATTCGGTCACGTCGACGGCAAAGCACGAAGCGATCAGCACCCACAGGCCGCAAGCCGCACCGAGGATCGCGAGTGTCCGGACGAGCGCTGGTCTTTTCTTCGCGCCTTCTCCGAAACCTGTCGCCGCGCTCGACACGGCCTACCTGCCTCCGCCCGGTGCAAACGGCTGCAGAAGCCACAGGTCGAAATCCTTCACTTCGGTGGCGCCCGGCCGAATGATCTTCTGCACGCCGGGCAGCACGGCACCGATTGTTTCGAGCTGTAGACGGTACATTGTCAGCTCCGGAGCCTTCCGGTAAGCATCGAGCCGAAGTGTGAACGCGGCCGCGTCGCCTTCAGCGTACTTGATGTCCTGGTCGCGCGCGGCGAGCGCCTGTTCGAGCTTCGCCGCCGCTTCGCCCTTCGCCTGGTTCACCTTCTCGACGGCGAAGATGTTGGCGCGGTTGATCGTGCGCAACTTGTCCTCCTGCGCGCTCGCGACATCGCGGAAGGCGTCGTGCACCGCGTCTGGCGGATGCACATAGAGCAGTCGGAACGTGACCACCTCGACCCCGGCGCCGTAGAGGTCAAGCTTCGCTTGCGTGATGCGGGAGACCTCGCGCTCAATATCTTCGCGCGCGGTTGTATAGATGGCGTCGATGGTGTGCTGTGAGATCACGTCGCGCAGCGCTGCGAGCGCGGTTGCGCGAACAAGCGCGTCAGGGTCGACGACCTTATAGGCATAGGCCAGTGCATCGGTGATGCGATACTGAATGACTGATCGAAGATCGATCAGGTTGGAAGTCACCGCTTAGCAGGAAGGAGTTCCTCGGGTCCCGCCTCCCGCTGGAACATCGACCGCGAGGCCCTCACCGCATCCGGCACCGGGTTGCCACCGATCGTGCCGCGACCGCCGCTCAGACGGCGCGTCAGTTCCTCGCGCGAGACCTGTGTGCGCGGGAAGCCGAACTCTACGCGGCGCAGGCTTGCAAGAGAAACCACGCGAGCGCTCTCGATCGGCCAGGGCAGCCGATAGTGCAGACCGGGACCGAGCGCGGGCGCCACGACGCGGCCGAAGCGCAGCTTCAAGCCGGTTTCGCCGGGCGCAATCTCAAACAGTCCGCTGCCCAGGTAGAGCGCGATCACCGCCGCAAGCGTCGCCGCGAGCAGGCGCCGGCCGGAGATCGAAACGCCGACGAGAGCTGTAGCGCGATCGCGCAACCAGATCCATTCGTCGGGAACCGGGGTGCGGCACATGCTCGCGATCACCAGCACAAGCATGATGAGTGCGCCGGCGACCTTTACTAAGTCCGGAACGAAATCGCCGGCGGTGCCGAAGATTGCGCGTGGATTGATGCCCCAGGCGCGGTAGCCCCAATCGACCGCCCAGCCGGCCAGGAGGGTCATGGCGACCACCACCGATAGATAGACGGCGACGGCGCGTGCGCCCAGGAACTTCAGCAGCATGACCACGCTGCCGGCGTTGGTGGCCGGGCCGGCGAGCAGGAAAACCAGGGCTGCTCCCGGACTGAGCCCCTTGATCACCAACGCCGCCGCCAGCGGCGTGGACGATGAGGCGCAGGTGTAGGCTGGGATGCTGATCAACAGCATTGCCAGCATCGACACGAGGCCACCGGTCAGGTACTGCTCGATGATCCCGGGTGGCAGGGCCGTCGCGACGATGCCGGACAGGACGATGCCGAACACAAGCCAATAGCTCGTGTCATCAAGGAGTTCGCGAAATGCGTAGCGATATACGCGGACCGCTCTGTCGCGGACGCCCGAGACAGTCCATCCGCTGCTCGTGGCGGACTCCGACGCAGGGAGACGGTCATGGGCGTGCTCGTGGTCATGGCCGTGCCGATGGGCATGGTGGTGCTCATGGCTGCAGCAGTGATCGTCATCATCGCCGACAGGCGGAATTCGCTGGCGCTTGGGGAGGCCCGTGGCTGTCCTCCACCCGCGCGCGAGCGACGCCGACGAAATTGGTCGCGAACCCGGCGGCAACGGCCGTGAGGATGCCGGCGAGCGGTCGGACAACGGTCAGGATCGGGTCCGTGAGGGCATATGTCAGGCTGATGGAATTGACCCCGGTCTCCGGGGTGGCGATGAGGAAGGCAACAGTTGCGCCGTGGGTCGCGCCCTGACGGCGCAATCCAAGCGCGGTCGGGACTACGCCGCAGGAGCAAAGCGGCAGCGGAATCCCGATCACCGAGGCCCAGAGCACCGACTTTACCTTGCCGGTGCCGAGGAGCCTGGTGAACAGGCCCTTGGGGACGAGGACGGCAAGCGTCCCGGCGACCAGGAAGCCGAACAGCAGGAAGACGGACGCCTCCTTCAGGATCTCCCAGATTTGGAGCAGGACTTGGAGCAGAACGTCGATCATGCCGAGCCCCTGAAAGACAGCACCGGTTGGAGGCCGAGTTCCGACGCCCCGGCCTCCAACCGGCCACCGCACGTTTGCCGCTTGCTATTGCGGCAAGTACTTCTTGTCGATGGCGCAAGCCACGGAATACTGCGGATCGACAACGTTGGCGATTTTCAGCTTGCCGGCCTCGCCGAGCAGGTGAACCGCGTCGTATCTCTCGTAGCCATAGTCCTGGACCAGCCAGTTGACCATGTCGGTGCAGGCGAGCCTGAGCGCGTCGATCAGGGGACGCGTGCTGCCGATTGACATGACCTCGGTCTCGGTGACCATGTGTGGCCAGGCGACTTTCTTGCCCTTGATCAGGTTGACGGTGAACTGCACGTCCATCGAGGTCTCGATCGCCGCGCCGTCGATTTCGCCGTCGCCTTGTGCGGCATGCCCGTCGCCAAGGAAGAACAATGCCCCCGGCTCATTCACAGGGAACAACAGGGTGGCCCCCGGGATCACGTCCCTGAAGTCCATATTCGCGCCGTACGGGCCGGGATACAGAGAACTGATACACTCCTTGCCCCCGGGCGCGGTGCCGATCGTGCCAAGGAACGAACGCATCGGCACCTCGATCTTGCCGATCTTGCTGTTCGGCAGATCGAGCATGGCAACGTTGCGGGCCTTGTCGAAATGCCAGATGAACAACCGGTCGGGCGCCGGCGGCGTAACCATCATGGTTTTGAACTCGGGGCCGAGCGTGCCGAAATAAGGGAACGATCCGCCCCATCCCCAGTCGCGGTTCGGCTCGATCTTGTCAAGATGGACGGCGAGAGTATCGCCCGGCTCCGCTCCCTCGATATAAAATGGCCCGGTCTGTGGGTTCACCTTGGCCAAGTCGATCCTGCCGGAAACCGTCTTGTCGGAGGGGGAGAACATGTCGTTGGCCGCGTCCCGTGTTCGGGTCACCACCGAGTTCGCCGGGCTTGATGCGAGCGGCGACGGGATGCGAGTAACAGTAGGTGTAATAGACCGTGTCGCCCGGATCGTACCTAACGATCTCGGAGGAGGCCGGCCGTCCCAGTGTCATTGCCACAACAGCGAGTGACGCCAACGCTGTCTTCATCAGTGCCTTGTTGATCTCAGACATCAGTGCGTTTCCCCTTATCGATGTGCTTGTTCTTAGGCGAAGACGAAGCTCTGTTCTTTCTAAGGTTGGGCGTTTTCCTCCTGTCTTGCGTGGATCCCGTTCCACGCGGCGCTCCGCGGGGCGCCAGCGTCGTTGTAGTAGTCGCCGTCGAACAGCACTCCAAAAAGCTCGGAGTCCGCCGGCAGGACCATGGTCGTGCCCTTCTGGATGAAGGCGCGGGATGCCTCCATCGTGCGGAGGAACCGATAGAATGCGGGATCGGCGGTGAGCGCCTCGGCGTAGATGCGCGCGGCCTCGCTCTCGCCCTCGCCGCGGTACCGCTGCGAGGTTTCGATCGCGCGCGAGAGGATGCGAGCTTTCTCCTCCTCCGATACCGCGCGGATGTTGAGCCCGACCTCCTCGCCCTCCGAGCGGTAACGCATGCTGATGCTTCCGCGCTCCGAGCGCATTCGCGCGTAGACGCGGTCGCGGTTCTGCTTAGGAAAATCCACATTCTGCAGCTGCACGTCGACCACCGCGATGCCATAGTCCCTGAGCGCAGCCTCGCGGCACTTTCGGGTAACCTCGGCGAGCACGGCATCAGCGTGGTAGGCAGCGGGATCGAGTGTGACGAAGGCGGTCAAGGGACTTTGCCCGATGGCCGCGCCAAGCGCGGCGAACAGGATGTCGCCGAGCCGCGACTCCGCTCCTGCGCGATCGAAAACCGTCTCGAAAAACCTTCGCGGGTCGGCGATGCGCCAGATGATCGTGCTCGAAGCGACGATGGGGGTTTTCTCGAGCGACAGGAATTCGCTGGCCGGGCGCCCATATGCGAACAGGCGGCGATCGAATGTGTGGACGCTTTGGTACGGGAGCTTGAAGCTCAACCCGGGCTCGGTGATCACCTGGACCGGCTTGCCGAACTCTGTGACGACCGCATACTGGGCCGCGTCGACCGTGAACAGGCACAGGCTGCCGAACAGCATGGCAACCGCGGCAACTGCAACGACAGCCGTACGCCAGCGGCGCTGGGTCAAGGCCGCCACGCGTTGAAACCGGGGTTTATAAGACTTTGGGGCGACCCGAATGGTGCTGCAGCCGAGTGATCAGACCAGTCGATTTGTTGCGCTGACGCCGATGAAGCCAAGCTTACGGTTACAGCGTCAACGAGTAGGTGGAGCATGATGGCTCGTTCCCCCCGCTAACAAAGACTGTAGAAAGAGCAAGCCTGCTACCGTAGGCTCGCTCGTCGCGTGAGGTCCAATCATCGTTGTACAAGAACTAGTGACCACGAAGGTGAGCGCTTTGCCCGACTTTTGAGGGAGCGGGCTTTTTCGAGAGCTGAGTGCGCTTTGGGCCGTGTTTGTGCGAGCGGAATTGGCCTCCTTTTTATTATCACTTCTGGACAGCTTTTCTAACCGTCGCTTGAGACCCCGAAGTGAGCGCGTTTCGGCTGCGCAAGCGGCTAGCTTACGCCAACCCATCGAAAGTCATGGCCGACTACTTTAAGGGTATAACGGATCGTTACCCCCTTATGACCGCCGGCGGCGTGCAGATGTTTCGCACGCTGCATCGGGCGGACGTGCTGCGCCTCATCGTCGGCAGCACGCTTCCAGCCGCGCAGCAGTTCGAGCGCGGGGTGTTGCAAGGGGGTCGCCAAACGATACCCCCCTTTTGATCCCCCGGCTGGGGGCTGCCAGCGGCGTGGGTTGATTCCACCGCGCGCGCCAGCGCCCGAGCGGTGCCGCGTGCGCGGAGGATCGCATGGTGCGCGCCACGCTGCTCGCTGCCTCCCAAGGACGCCGCGTTGGTGGCGCTGGCCGCCCACGCGGAAGCCCGAGTGGTGCGCTCGGCGACGTCGACCAGCTTGCCCAGCAGCTTGCGGTTCGGCCCATCGGGCTTGGCGGGTGAAGGTGCGCAGGATGGCCAGTCCGTCCCGCCACAGCAGGTCTTTCGGGTCAGGTGAGCGGTTTAGCGAACCCTGAAATTTTGCGTAACGGCGGCCCGCCGCTCGAGCCGCGTTCAGCTGGTAGGCCGACGATCGATACACCGGAACTGCGCGACCGGATCTTCGAACTGCTCTGCGATGGGATGCCGCTTCGGGCGATATGCAGGGTGGATGGGATGCCCGCCCGACGGACGGTCTACAATTGGAAAGCCCGCGATCCGGAATTCGATCGCCAGCTCTCATTCGCGGCTCAGGAGGGCTGCATCCGCCTGGTTGAGACGATCTCGGAACAATTTGAGCGCATCGCCCAGGCTCACCCCCCGAAGGTCGCGCGACGATGGTGGAACCTGCGCCTGCGCCAACTGATCCGGGTGAACCCGAGGTTTTCGGGGGTCCTCCGTGAAGAAGGTCGCGTCTGGTGCAACACGTCACGATTAATGAGGGCGGGCGGCGAGCTTCCGTGTCATTTTAACGCCTCGCGCGCGATCGCGCGTAATGGTGCATAAATGGCCGAGGACGCTTTGCCGAACACCGGTTCCGGCATCTGCTTACGCAGGCGATAGAGCTTCTTCCCTTCCGGTGTCGCCAACCGATAGGCCATCGCCTCGACCGGCGTGGGGTCCGTCGGCTGCGACGGCGCAGCGCCAAAGCGCTCGCTCAGCGACGGATGGTGAGCCTCGCGTCCCATGGCGATCAGTGGCTGAACCACCGCTGCCTCGCAGGCGGCAACATTGGCCGCGCTGAAATATCCGTTGTCAGCAAGCAGTGTTTCGGCTTTGCCCAGCACTTCTGGCAAAGCAACGACCTGGTTCAGCATCGGTTCGAGTTGCTGCTTGCCGCAATCCTGTTCCTGGCGGCCCCCAGGTCAGGCAGTCTGTCAGTACCGTTTATACGGCAGGAACTTCCCAGACATGCTGAGCTTCACTCGGTCACCTTTCTGGTCCGGCTGTCGTTCCAATATCATGTCAAAATCGATGGCGCTCATGATGCCGTCGCCGAACTCCTCCTGGATTAGCTCCTTCCAGGTCGTGCCATAGACCATGACCAGTTCGTAGAAGCGGTAAATCAGTGGGTCGGTCGGGACAGCACCTGGCAATGATCCGCGATATGGGATGGCCTGCAGCAGCGCCACTTCGTCCTCGCTGAGGCCGAACATCTCGCCGGCCTTGGCAGCGGTTTCCGGGGTCATGGACATCTGCCCCAGGCAAGCGGCACAGGTCCAAGTCGGCGAATAGCCTAGCCGGGCAGCGATCTCGGTCCAGGTCAGCTTGCGCTGCGCCTTGATCGCAACGATCTTCTGGCCGAGTGCTGTCTTAGCGTCGTTCATCGCGGTCGCCCTCCAGGATATGGCCGCTCTCATCGCCCTGCGATGCCGTTCCCATGCGCTCGTGCCGGCGAAATTGCCCGCGAACATTGGGCCGTCGCAATACGTCGCCAAATGCCGTTGCTGGCCAGATCAGCCGGCCGCAACAATTGCGGTAACGTTCCTTCCATCAAGCCGAAGGAGGGGCTCGTCGCCACAGACCGCGTCGACCACGCAGCACGCGTGGTCACACTGGAAGGGGGCATGCCGACGCTCTCGCAACTCCACATCCGGTTCGACTGACCAGACGACCTCCCCGATGGTACCCGACACCGTCCGGTCAGGCGGCGCGGCGGCCCAAGCCGCCTCTGATTTCTGGGAGATCGTTCGGCATCGGGAGGCGAGCAGCGTCCACGCATTACTCAGCGTGGCAGCGGCGGCAACGAGGCGTCGGTCGCGAAACGGAATACCGTGGTCGAACGGAATTCCTCGCCTGGCTTCAGTTCCGTGGATGGAAAATTCGGCTTGTTCGGGCTGTCCGGAAAATGCTGCGTCTCGAGCGTGAACGCCTCGGTCTGACGGTACGTCGTGCCCGATGAACCGACCACCGAACCATTCAGGAAATTGCTCGTGTAGATCTGGAGACCCGGCTCGGTCGTGAAACAGTCAATCACGCGCCCGGTGCGTGGATCGTAGGCACGCGCGGCAAACGTGGAGCTGTCGCCGGCGCGTTGGTTCAGCACAAAGTTGTGGTCGTAGCCATGACCATAGACCATCTGCTGGAACGCGCTGTTCAGCCGGGCTCCAATCGGTATCATCTGGCGGAAGTCGAATGGGGTGCCCTCGACCGAGGCGATTTCTCCGGTGGGAATAAGGTCCGGCGCGCTCGGGGTGTAGCGATCGGCGTTCACCAGTAGAAGCTGATCCGCGACAGAACCCGATCCGTTGCCGGCGAGATTGAAGTAGGAATGGTTGGTGAAGTTGACGACCGTGTCCTTGTCGGTACTGGCGAGGTAGTCGATCCGCAACGCATTGTCGTCGGTTAGTGTATAGGTCACATGCGTTGTGAGCGTGCCAGGAAAGTTCTGATCGCCGTCCTTGCTGATATAGCTGAGCGTGGCGGCGACACCATTCGGCACTGGAACGGGTGTGACGTCCCAGATCTTTTTATCCAGCGCGTCGGGGCCGCCGTGCAGCGAGTTGGCGCCGTTGTTGGCGATGAGATGGTAGGTCTGGCCATTCAGGGTGAATTGGGCCCCAGCAATGCGGTTGGCATAGCGCCCGGTGATGGCGCCGAACCATGCGCTGATCGTTTCATATTCGACCATGGTCCTCAGGCCTAGCACGATGTTGTCGAGCCTCCCTGTCCGGTCAGGTACGTCGATTTCGGTGATGACGCCGCCATAACTGAGGAAGCGCACGCGCAGCCCACGGTCGTTGGTCAGGGTGTAGATGTCCACCTGCTGTCCGCCCTGCGTTGTGCCATAACGTGAATGATCGAGAGCGGCCGCGGCGTTTGCCATCTCGCTCGCGACAACGAACGCGAGGGCCGAAATCGCCAGTGCAACTGCCATGGTTGCGCCGGATTTGCCGCGAAACCTGCAGAGGATTCCGTCAGTGAGCTGTACCATGTGACATTTCCTTCCCTTGTGGTGTCGTTCATTGCTTTACGCACCTATTCGCCATTCTGGCCAAGAATGCAAAAACCCCCAGGACTGAGGTCCGAGGGGGTTTTTGATTGATCTTTCGACATGATTGTAGGCGGGCCCGGCATCATGAGCGGATTCCCCAGACGCCGTGGTGGGTGGAGGACAGGACCGCCGGGCAAGCGCGCGGTCAGAGCCCCCATCGTTTTCCCCGCGTCGCAAGGCCAGCTGAACCAAGCGTGTGGCACGGATGTGAAGCTGACGCTGACACTGAACAAGCCGTGTCCGCCGCCCTCTGCCCCGGCGTTACCGCATAATCCTTAATTATGCGGTTTCAGCGGTCGGGGCACGGTTTCAAAGTGAAGCCGGGCGGCAACGCGCGAACACGCGCAACGAACGTGCCGCCTCCCAGGAGCACTTTCTGGACCTGTGCGCGGTGCCGGGCGAGCCGACGTTTGATGGCGCGCAACTCGTCGCCGGCGATCGGCTGCTCGACGGAAACCCAACCGCCGGGCCACATCGTTGCCGGCAAGATGCATCTCGCCGTCGAGCGGCACGGCGCGCCACCCGTGCGGACGTCTCAGGCCCAGCTTGTTGCCTGGATGCCGATGCGCTCGTTCGTCCCACCTTGCGAGAACGGTTTCGTCCGGCCCTGTGAACTAGATCATAGCGGCCGCGACAGGGAGGTCGCTACACCGCCAACGCTGCTGAACCGGAAAACCTGGGAATCAGCGCGATACCCACAACGAGACATTGGCGCAGCAACGCTCGCGCAGGCAGCCTGCCGCACTCACGGAGGACAGTATGAGCGACACGACTTCGGATCAGTTCAAACAATCCGAGCCGATCAAGAAGCCCAACGGCGCGTCGGTGCAGGCGGACAAGGATTGGACGCCAACGGGGCTGGCCATCGCCCTGACCGTCGGGCTGTTTGGGTTGGTGTTCTTCATGATGCTGCATGAGCTTCCGCCTGGCGCCAAAGAGCCGGTCAACCTCATGCTGGGGTCCATTGCAACGGCATGGGTAGCGATGGTCTCGTATTACTTCGGTAGCAGCAGCGGCAGCCAATCCAAGGACCGCCTGCTGTTGGAAGCCACGCCCCCGACAGCGAAGGGGGATGGGAAGTGACCCCCGCCGCACTGATCCTGGCGGCTGGGTTGTGCCGCGAGTTCGAGGGGCGCATCCTGCACCCGTCTTCGGTTGCAACTTTGGCAGCGAACCAGCCGTAGGCCGCTGCTACACTTCGCGAACGACGGTGCCGTCGTCCGTGCTGCGATTGGCCTTCTGGATGGTATCGAGGCAAGCTGCCGCGCATACCGCCAGCAAGGCCAGAAGTTCTTTCTGGTCCGCCGGTTGGACACCTCTGCCCGCAGCGGCTTGTCAAATTACCCCGTATGCCGCCAGCGGCGCATTGCGAACGCGCAGACGGCCCGACACGTATCCACCGCGCATCATCGAGCCGCCGCCTGTTGTCGTCGATGTAGTGCGGTCGGCCGATCAACCTGTTCGCTGCTGGCTGCCGAGAAACGCGAAGGACCTGGCAAACGACCTACGCGAGGCGCTACTCACCGGCGAAGCGGGAGCACGAGGCGGCAGGGGTGATTATTCGCGGCGGCCTTCACCTCAATGGCTGAAAAACCCGAGCCGGCAACCGGCGTTGTTGCCAATCAACAGGAGAGCCGGACATGCCGTACAAACTGAGGATAGACGGCCACGCCGTCCAAACTTTCGACACGGAGGAAGAGGCCGTAGGGCATGCCCGCGAGACCATGCAAAAGCGGCCGGAATGTGAGCCGGAAATATTCGACACGACTACGGGGAGAGCGGCTGCGCCTGGCGCAAGCAAACCGGATCGTGATGCCTTGGCGGCCAAGGTCGGTTTCTGATTTCCCGCCCCTGGCTGACCGAGCTGTGATCAAGAAAGCGACCAAAACAAAGCGCTTCGTTGCGGTCTTTCGCCAAGGCATGCTCGCAGGTCGTCGGTTGCTCGCCCATTGCTTCCAGCAGACGCGCGCCAACGCGTCGTAAACGCGCATCACCAAAGCCGCCAAGATCTTCTTGAACCATGCAAATCGAGTTCCCGCCAACGCCCGCTGACACGAAATCACAGATTGGGTCATGCAGGAATCGATTCGCACTTGTGCGACTGCCGTAGGAGACTGGCGAATGATGGCGGGACTGCGAAATCGCCGCCGCCCTCGATACCAGCGTCGACACCGTTGCTCGGACCCGCCAGCAACTGGTGGAAGAAGGTTTCGATGCCGTGCTTGTCCGCAAGCATTCCCCAGCCTCGGCCAGACCGCGCATCTTTGACGGCGCCGCCGAAGCGAAGCTGATTGCCTTAGCCTGTTCCAAACCGCCGAAGGGTCGCAAGCGGTGGACGTTGCAACTGCTGGAAGAGCAGGTCGTGGAACTGAAGATCGTTGACCGAGCCAGCGACAACACGATCGGGCGGACGCTAAAAAAAACCTTCTCCGGCCGCATCTGCAGAAGCAATGGGTCATCCCACCGGATGCCAACGCCGCGTTCGTAGCCGGCATGGAGGATGTACTGGAGGTTTACCAGCGACCGCATGATCCAGAATGTCCACTGGTCTGCCTGGACGAGACGTCGAAGCAACTCATTACGGAAACGCGTGTGCCAATTCCGGCGAAGCCAGGGCACCCTGCGCGGCACGACTATGAGTATGAGCGGAATGGAACCGCCAATCTGTTCATGATGTTCGCCCCGCTGGAAGGCTGGCGGCATGTCGAGGTCACCGATCGCCACACCGCCGTAGACTACGCTCACGTCCTCAAGGATTTGTCTGACACGCACTTTCCGAAGGCGAAGAAGATCCTAGATCGCCGCCAAATACCCATTGCCGGTAATGGACACCCTGACGCTGGTCTACCGGCACGCCGCCAACGGCAAAGTGAAGGTCCACATGGTGGTCGGGTCGAAGACCAACCCGGAAGCCGGCCAGAAGGAACTCGAAACGATACCGGTCGCGACACCGTTCGGAGTCTCGGCCCGGCTGCGCCATATCGATCAGAATGACGCCTACGGCCTGCGCGCTGTCGTACAGGATATGAACGGCAAGCCTCGTGCCGTCGATTTCGACAGGGCGACGCTTCCGAGGATGGGAGCGACAGAAATCCGGGCAGCGCTTTTCGCCGCCGGTTTACGCACCGAGGATGACGGCGAAATGATCGCGGTGCAGTGCCTGAAAGCGGCCGATCCCGGGCAGGCCGCATTGCAGCGGCCTCCCAGTTGGGCCGATCCTACCGCGCTACCCTCTCGTGGATGCTGTTGCAGCTGTTGCAAGGGGCAGCAGTGGTGGTGCGAGCGCGAGGTGCCACGAGGTTGGCGCTGCTCGGTCTGCTATCCGCCCGATCATTTGCCCTCGATTTCGGTGATGGAGATGGGCACATGACGAGGCGACAGCGCCGTCGGCTGACCGCAGCTGAGCGACCATTGCCGCCGCCAGCATCACGGCGGCGCTGGGCCGGGTTATCACCCGGTCAAGTTCCATGTCCTGCCTGCGCCCGGCATTCCGCTGCCGGAAGCACTTCATCAATGTCTCAAGGCCGCCGGCGGGCGCCGACTGCCTCTTTCGCCAACTTACGGATAGCCCTCATTTGCCGACGACTTTCCTCAGAATAGATGCCGTGCCGTGTGTTGGCGCGTCGCATCCGCTCCAGTCCTTCGGGGGTGCGAGGCCCCGTACTCGTCCCGCCGTGCATCCGATATCGGCCGTTTTGCATTGCGGGCGATTTGCACGATGCACCGCTGCGGGTACGCGCCCCGCAGCGGCGGCAGGATTGCGCCAGCGGTAGCGTGAGCCTCCAGTCCGGTAGGCGATGAGCGGGGCTGTCCCTAGCTTAATTCGACGGAGGATCCGGCCTTCTCAACTAGCTTGAACTCGTGGCGAGGGGCGCTTCTGTTTCCTTCGGGCGATGTGCGCCGATAGAACGGCTCGTTCCTCTGGCGTCATCTCCGGAGGCTTTGCCAGATCAGTTCCCGCTGCGTCGGACGATGAGTTTATCATCTGTCGCTTCTACACTTATTTTTCGTTGCACAGCCAGATATTAAGGTTGGATATGCGGCGCATTCGGCCGTCTAAAGAGCCGGACGGATTGCCCTAGCGTGTCAGTAGCGTGTCAGTCGCACCGTGTTCCATAACTTCGTGCGGATGCATAAGACGCTGCGTTGCACGCCAGCGATGGCGGCAGGTCTGAGCGACAAGCTTTGGAGCTTGGGCGATCTGGTTGCCATGATCGACGCCGTCGCTCCCACACCGAACCGGCCTCGCCTCTATCGCACCAAAGCCGCTTAGCGCGGCTCTTGGTTTTCTGCTATGGGGAAGGCTGACGCGCGGGGCGGCAATCCCAGCGCGCCGGAGATGGTGGCTTCGCGAGCCGTCCGTGTGGACCTTCTACACGGAACGGGAGCGGCTGTCACCATGGTTGATTGGGTGATACTGAGGTGTGATGCGGCGGCATGCCGACTTCCTACGCTATTTTGGTTCCGCCGACGCTGGCGTGGATTGCGCTCTTAGGCAACCACGCGCTAGCAATGAGGCGCGATCAACGGTACCAAGGATCATGGGGCTCATTTTTCTGGGCATTTTTCCCGGCCCTGCTATCGGCTATATATCTCACGACCGATCGCGGAGTAGACATGACCGTCCGGAATGTCGTGCTGGGCGTGTGTGGCGGAGCGGTTGGAGCCGCTGGTGCGATTTGGATTGGCTATTTCGTCAATGATTACCGGGTACAAGCTAAGGTCAATGTATACGAGGAGAAGCAAAACACACAGCAATCAATGGAGGGGGCGCCAGTAGCGACGAATACGAACATACCTCCTCTGACTACGCCAACAGCAATAGCTTCAGAGAAGAATGGAATAATACGTGCCACACTTCTCCCCAAAATGCGCAATAAGTTTCCAGACCGCGTAATTTCCGACGCCGATCCAGAATACCTTATGGATCTATACAAGAACAAGATGACCATACTGGGGGATAACGCGATTGCCCCATTCATCGGTAATTGGTTCCTGTTATCCGGGCCGGTAAGCGATGTATCAGGAGTTGGTAACAACAGCAAACACGGCACTTTGGTTACGTTCAGGTATGAAGATTATAGATTAGCGCAAATGTTTTTCGATAATACATGGAACGCTCGCTTATCTGTTATCCTACCAAAAGAACGTACATTTGCGCTTTGTCAACTTGTCAAAGCCAGTCGTCTGGACGTTAAATTCGATCCTTGTGAGCTTATAGAAGATCGAGACTGATGCTCGGGTTGTCGCTGCTGGAGTGCGACCGGATAGTTTGCGATCCGTCCCCTTATTGATATTTTCAAACTGATGGACTGCCTCCAATCCGGCAAGATTGCCTGCCTGGACCGCCCTCGCCTTCTCGCGCATCACGCCGACGGATTCGGTAAGATCGAGTTCACCGACCGTAGCCTTCACGAAAATTCGGGCTGTAGTCGTGCTCGGAAGGATGGCTGACAACCCCAACTCGGCCAACATGCGCTCACGTGGCTTACCTTGCTGCCCCTCGGCCACCAGGGTGTTCTTCGAATTCTCGGCGGAAGCCGCGCCGCCGGTGACGGGCGCCTCTTTCTTCGGTCGTATCGTCACCTCCTGTGCCTCTTCGTCGACTTTGAAGCCACGGCGATTGTACCGCATCGCGGCAAATCTTGCCACGGCGCAACGGACCGACCAGGTCATCGCCGCCCGGCTTTCGCGAACAGTATCGCGCGCACGCGTCGGCGATCCAATCTGCTCATTTTGGCGCGTTGGCGTCTACCACGCCCGAACGCCGGTTAGCGATTTCTCGCGTTCTCTCCAACTCCCTTAGTCGCTTGGCTTCAGCGTTCGGCTTCGCCCTCGGACAGATAATATCCCTGAAGATCAAACGCGGTTCCATGAGGCGAACGCTCTACCGTCCACTCCAGGTCTCTATCGCGTCGAACTTGAACGACTGTGAATGTCGTCATGTCACTTACCCCTAGCTAGATCAGTCTCCACGTTCGAAGAGGTTGATCATAGCGGCATATACATGGTGACGCAGTTATGCTGATACGAGCGTGGCCTCTTGGGTTCTTCCGTTCGCTCACGCCACATTGGCGCAGCGCGACATGAGGTATCGCCGCGAAATTGGCCACTCGGCCCCTGCCGCTCCGCGGCGAACGCTCGCCCCTGGCGCCGAGCCGACCTCGGCCAAAAGATCGGCGACTTCCGCTTAAGGTCGACAGCTGCCGAAGCGTCTGGCAGCCGCTACGTCAGCTTCTCCGCGTGGCGCGACCGGAACCCGCCGTTCCGCTTTCGGCCAAGTACAGTCTAAGCGGCCCTCGAACGGAAAGATCCGCGATGGAAGGTTCGCGACCCGCCGCCCCCCACCCTCGCGCGTGTGAAAACTTGCCGCACTGCCCACAAATCCGCTTTCTACGAAGTTCCTTCTCGATACGGACCGAAACGCGCACATGTCAAACCGCTCGCGTCCGTTCGCCCGCGGCGGGCCTCCGCTCCTGAATGGGCATCGAATTTTGAGTCGGGGGTTCGTCGGGGGTAGGCACCGCGTTTGTGCATAGCCCGCGGCCAGGGCGACCCACATGGCAGACCCCGAATAAACCAATCCGTTACGACAGAGGACGGGCAAAGCTGAGCTCGTGTCCGTCCGGATCAGTGACATGGAAGTATCGCTCGCCCCATGTGGCATCGCGAGGCGTAGTGTCGGGTTGGTAGCCGGCGGCGATGACCCGAGCGTGCATGGCGTCAACGTCGGCGACGTGGAAGATCGCCCGACCCCACCACTCCCAGCGCCGGTTGCTGGGCTGGGTGGTCAGGTTCAGGTAGACCGAGCCGGCGCGAAAACTGGTGAACCGTGCGTTTTCGCCGCCGGAGATGAGGTCGAAGCCGAGGGCGGCGTAGAAGCGCACGGCGCGCGACATGTCGTGGGTGGCCAGGGTCAGCGCCGAGAAGCTTTCGATCATCGCTTCGGGCCTCCCTACCCGTCGTGCCGATGCTGTCAGTGTCCACCGCCACCATCGCCGCCTCCCGCCGTGCCCCCCGCCGTCGAAGCCGCCACCATGGCCGTGCGAGCTGCCGGCATCCTAATGGTGGTGGGTCGGCGCGGTGTCGTCAAAGCTGCCGATGCCACCGTCGGTGGTGATTGAGGCATCCCCGGCGCGCTTGCCGCACGCGCTTGCGGCGGCATGGGCACTCGCCGTATAGCCTCGCGCAACGAGCTCGATTTCTCGGGCCGCTTCGGGGTGTCTCACGGCGTCCAGAAAATGATCCGGGCGCCTTATGTCTCAACCCGTTAGGTAATTCTCACGGCGTCCAGAAAATGATCCGGGCGCCTTATGTCTCAACCCGTTAGGTAGATGACTAAGCCGACAAAACTCCCGCAGTATGCGGCGACAATAATCAACCATGCGATGAGCCGCTGGGCATCTTTCTGGCGTTGAGCCCTCTCGCGTTGCAGATCATCTGTCTATGATCATCTAGGGGCCGCGCTCACCTCGATCCTGCGAATTCCACAGGATGGACTTTGGCCCGAGGTAGCTGATGTGGTGATCTTCTCGCCGTGTATTCAAACGCTCGCTCCGCCTCAACTCCGGCATCAAAGCAAAGGCTCACGGCGCAGGCGCAGGCTGCGACGGCGATAACGAAGAGCAGTAGGACGACGGCCGTTATACTGTTTCTCCCGGCTCCTTGGTGGTGGTGGATGGTACAACATGGTTAGTCGTGTAGCGTCTATGGGTACTTGTACGGTTACTGCGCGATCGCTCTGCCTGGCCTTTCATAAGACAACCGTGAGGCTGAGGGGCCAGTTTGAACTAACCGCACTAGGCCTACGTAGCGCTGCATCCTGAGACGCATCCAAACCCGTTGTTCGTTGCTGCTTTGGATAAGCGCTGGTTGATTTCTATTTGAATATACGAGTTCAGAGTGGTCAGCCGGGCCCGCGCCGAATTCGACCGCAGCGATGATCAGAGAAACCCCCCACCCAGCTTCAGGACACGAGCAAAATTCAGGGAAAGCCCGGTAGCAAGAGCGGACCGGCCGTTCACCCACCTTCCAAGCAGTGAGGCGACCAAACATTCTCACGCATGTTTGTAGTGACACCCAATTCGCTATCATTTCTGACCGGCCGAAGGCAGTTAGCCGGGGACGCTAAGAGACTAGATGAGCGAGTGGCCTGATGGCTGCCCTTTTACTGCGACTAGGGCGTTTGAATCTTCAAACAATGCCAATGCAAACCGACGTTCCGGCTACGTTCACTCTTTCGGGCGACTATGAACACAGGGTGCTTGAGGTGCTGAAGGTCGCAAAGCATCAGGTGCGACTTGCCCAAGGAGGCGCCGCGCCGCGCATGCAGGATGCGTTGGTGGGTCTCGAGGATGCCCTAAGCGACCAGATTTCCTGGCTCGAGAACGCGGCGGAAGATGACAAGGCTGACGCCGAAGATTCCGGCGAGGCCGAACCGGAGCGACGCGCCTACTACCCGCCGAGGGCCGCCTGATGGCCGTGCGTCCTATCTGGCGGGGTCACCTACGCCTCGCCCTCGTGTCCTGCCCCGTGGCGCTCTACAACGCGCGCCATGACCGGACGTCGATCCGCTTCAACCTCATCAATCCCGATACCGGCAACCGCATTCGCATGATCACGCAGGATGCCGAAACCGGAAAGGAGCTCGAGCGCCGCGATCTGGTCAAAGGCTATGAGTTCCGAAAAAACCAGTATCTCCTGCTGAATGACGAGGATCTGAACAGCGTGAAGGTCGAAAGCTCGGCCGTGATGACCGTCGAGAAGTTCGTCGACGCCGATTCCATAGATCCGGTCTACTACGACGCCGCCTATCACCTGGCGCCCGACGGCAACGCCGGCCGCGATATTTATGCCGTCCTGCGGGAAGCGATCGCCAAAACCGGCAAGGTGGCGCTGTCGCGCGTCGTCATCTCACAGCGGGAGCGGACCATTGCCCTCCGTCCCGCCGAGGCCATGCCGGATCACCCGGCGGTAACCCCCGGGAGCACAACAGGCCACGGTCCCCCTGTCGGTTTTGTCGACGACCGCACCGCGCAGCCCGGGGCTCGTTGCCAGCCGGGAGTCTGTTTCAACCCATAGGGGTTATTTTCCCACCACGAAACGATTGTAGGCCGCAGTCCAGTCGGCGGCGATCGCCTCCTGCGCTTCCGCCAACGGCACCCGGCCGGAACAGACCTGGCGGGCCAGCACAGCCTCTAGCTCGTCTTTCACGATGGCAAGAATAGGAAACAGCAACACGTGGGGTAGGCTGTAGAGTTTCCCCTGAGCCCGACGCGGGTCGGGAACTTCAGCCAACAAATCCAGCAACGGTCCAAATCCAGCCACGACAACCCCCGACTTCGGTTGCCGCCCTAGGAGTCAGACATTTTCTAATTCGTGAATCCGCTTTCTTGTCAGTCACCTCACTTTGGACGCATACTGTTGCAGATTAGACTCAGTCCAGGCGGGCTTCAGCGTTGAACAGCCTTGGCTCCACTCCTAATCGCAGCCCGCTCGTAGACGACTGCTGCACGACCTTGAGATCACGGTCCTGGGTCGTCGATCGGGCTATCTGTCTAGTTCGCCGCTACCGGGTTCATTAGGCATGGCCTAGACGGTCGTAATCGGCTACAATACGACCGCCTAACAGAGAACGCGTGAAAGTTGGGATGGCCCTGTGGCACGAGCGATTAGACTGTTTTGGCGGCTTGACTACAGTTTCGCGTACGATCTGCTCCAGCATCGGGGCGACGTGGTGCGAGTATTGCTCACTGAGGTCGATAAGCTTTGGCCTACCGCCGGTTCTGGCGCGATACCCGACAGTTTGGTTGCCACATTTAGCAGCCCCTCCGAAGCTCGTGCCATTAGCGTCGAGACAATGTCGTGCAACGGAAGCATAGAGTGGCCGGCTGGGCAGGACCTCGAACGAGTGCTCACTCAGGACTCCTTCCGCAACACAAGCAGAGTTGTGGAAAGGGTTCTGAAACTTTGCGGTGTTACTGTGATGGTAAGAGCTGGGATTAGGTTGATCGTGCTGGAGAAGGCATCTACAGGGTCGACGGGTTTCAGAAATGCGTTTATTGCGCAAGTCTCTAATGCTTACATAAGGACTGCGAAGAAGCAATTAGGAGACATATTGGACATAGGCCTTGTCCTGGAGGGTCAGAGCGAAGATGGCGTGTCATATAGGCTGCAAGTCGGACCCACAGAGGAGAAGAATATTAGGGCGAACCTTACGACAAGACCCAATGTTGGAATTGATGATCTGTTAGAACATCAGCTATTCTTTGATATAGACCTTTTCGAGCACAACTTTTCATTCAGAGAGCATACGCTTCAGAAATGGGCGGTCACGAAGCTTGATAAGGCGGTCCAATTTGTGAGAGACTGCCGCGACGTTCCGATGGGGGGATAGACAACAAATGGCTGCCCTTGCGTTCGCTCATAACCGCACTAGTGTTAGTGGCGAGAATGCTGAGCCTTTAGAAGAGGGGACGCATTCCGCCCCTGCGGTGGCACAATCCAAACCTCACACGAGCGGAATCACCGGGGAGGAGGCGGCAGGCCGTTCAAGCAGCGCCACTCGGAGTTCGGTAGTGCCACCCACTGCCGGACCATCTCTCGCGATAAATGAAAGTAGCTCGACAGGACCGTCTGCACCTTTACTTCGGGCTGGGCGGAAGTCTATAAATGCGAATGTCGGCGACATACTCGATATGTGGGTTATATTTCATTGCACCGGCCCCTCTGGCCGAACGAGCATTCGCCTGCCGCGCGACATCGTTCCGGAAGAGGTCTTGGCGTATGGTCAGCCCGTTAAAATCACGCTGGATTCCGATAGCGGCGCGAGGTTCCCTCACATTGAGAGGCGAATCCCCAATGCGTTGCTCGATCGAGAAGATCCTGAGATAGATGAGTGGTTTAGATCACTTTGAGCCTAGTCTTTTATGTTCTGAATGTGAGGCACGGCCTTTCGGTAGTCGTTGAATTTCAGAACGAGGACGAGAAGGTCTTTGGGGTTATAGATAGCAATACGGTACCCGGCCAACCGGTCAGGGCTTTAGAAACTCTGCGGCAGCTTGGGGCCGAGAAGCTATCGTTTGTGTGCCTGACGCATCCTCACGCAGATCATTACAGCGGATTGAGTGAGATACTACGCGTGTACGATGGCAACATTGAGCATTTCTTTGCCTTTTCGTTAAACCGCATTCTCTTCAATCGGCCTTGGTTGAAAAAGTTGGCCGCGATACTTGACGCTCAGCGACGTCGAGGTGACGACCCGATGATCATCTCAAGAACCAACGAGTTTATGAGGATCATTAAATGGGCGGACGATCATAAGGAGCTCTGGACCGAGTGCGACGGTGACGAAGCCAGAATTGCGCCCTCAGGGTTTCACGAAGTTGATATCCACACGATTGTCCCGGCCGCAAAGGGTATATATCTCAATGTAATAGATAAGCAAGATCCCATGGCCTTCGGGTACTCCTCGTGAGAACGAAATTAGCCTGGCAATCATGTTCTCATATCGAGACAAGGTGGTGATCGTCGGTGGCGATAGCACAGGTGGCAATTGGACTTGGCGCAGAGACCGCTTTGAACGGTCGCGAAGATCTCGGATCAACGCCCATGTCGTGAATTTGCCTCATCATGGATCAAAAATAGATTGTTCGCCCGCCGTTTTGAAACAGTTATTTACATCGGATGGCGGAACGCCGCGGTTTGCTATAACCTCGGCCAACGGTCAAAGCCACCCTGACCTGGAAGTTATCGAAGAGCTAGAGCGCATGGGAATACATCCGTATTGCACAAACCTTCTGCCGAATTGCGGAGCCAGTGTTACGAATCTGCGGCCCCTTCAGGACCTTGAGCCGGAATTAGCACGATGGCTCCGTGAGGTTTCAACCAATTCAGGCCTCGTTCAGCCTTGTCAAGGTGATATAATTGTTCGGATAGACGGCACCGGCCAGCTGTCCGTCGCCCCCGAATTTGCGCGACCATGCGGATTTCGTGGTGACTATGACAGTCTTCTTTCGGGCCTATAAGTTGGCGTCGGATCTTACTGGCGGAGCAGTGCTGTGGGGTGGTAACGGCGTGCTCGGCGGCATCTTCTCCCCCGAGAGTTGGACCCTGTCCCAGTCCTACTATTACGGCTCCGTCGCAAGAAACCCTTCGCACCGCGTGCAACTGATCGAAGGCGCCCCAATCAACCTCCGCGACGCTTGCGTCGTTTGGCTTCACCCATGGGCTTGTCTCCTCATTGAGCAAGTATGTTGTAAGTAACAGCATTAGAAACTGGCCTTTTCAAAAAATAGCAGTCAGCAATATTGTTGCCATCTGTTACATAGCCTTACTACATTCCACCTTAGGTTCGTAAAGGATATATCGGCCATTGTTGATACCTTATTCTGGCTGCATACTATAAAACGTTCCCGATACGGAAGAACGCGACAAACGAGATTGCGCATGAAGCATAAAAACAGAATCTCTCTTAAGGAGAGAGAATTTGGATGACTTCTGTGCGCAATCTCGTTTGTCGCGCTGTTTCGGGTGCGCAATGCGTTACCAGCAATATCAATGGCTTGCTGGTCAGAAAAGAGCTCTGTTTGCCTGGCGCAACTTCGTTACGATGCACTCTTGTCGCGTTATTCACAATCGTCAACGTCTTTTGTATCACTGCCTGAGAGAAGGTAATAGATTTTGCGACAGCGTTCGGTTTCTGACGCGGCGCGTGATGTTGAACTGGGTGTGGACCTGATCTGCGACGCGCCATGAGTATGGTTGAAAGTCTTGCTCGGGCTTGAGCCATCCGCCAGCGACGAGTGGGGAGAGGGTTTTGGTGATGGCTTCGAGTGATTGCCCTCGGCAGGCGCGGACGCTGCGTGAGAGTTCGGAGGAAAGGATGCGGTCCTTGCGCTTGGTCAGTATGAAGCCTGCGACGGCTTGTGTTGCTTCAGCGTCTGCCCCTGCGCCACCCGTGGCGGCGTAGACTTGTGCGGCGGATGGGATGACGTGTTCGAACAGCAGCGTGGTTGCCAATTCCGCGATGCCGGACGGGATGACGTGGGTGGTTGTCCTCGGGGCCTCGAGGTAGTTAAGGGTCATGCAGAGTTTGCCCCAGAGTGCCACGAGTTTGCCGCAGAAGCTGGAAAATCGGGGGCCGAGGACGTCGGTTTGCTCGAATTCGAATACGCGGGCTTCGACACTTGCCCGTATCAGGTGGGCGTCGTTCGACAGTTGGGCGGTGATTTTGGGTGGGATCTCCAGGATGTCGGTGATGACTTTCTCGTAGTCAGTGAGGGCGATTGAAGCCCTGGGGCGATCGCATCCCATCTCGTGTGGGCCGGCGATGATAGGGACAAAGCGCTGCCACAGGCCGTCGTCAGTGATGTCGGCGAACTGTCGGAGGCGTTCGGGCTGGATGCCGCCGCAGAGGGTGAGCAAGCAGTTATCTACGGAGACAAGACCGCGTCCGACGCGGTCGATCACGTGCGATCCACCATCGAAGGACTGAAGGAAGAAAGCGCGATCGGCGCCGCCTGCTTTGTTGCTGCCGTATTTTTCGAACTGGCATATCCAGCCGGCGAGTTCGTCGCGGAGGTAGCCCATGCCGCGATTCTGGCGGGAGAGGATATCCTGAATGGCTTCAATGGTCGCGTCGTTGCTGACGAAGCGCACGGTTGGCACCGGCATGTCATCGTCACGTTCTTTTTTTGGCGCAGCCTTCCAATCGGCGAGCCGTCGCTTCCATTCGTCCATGTAGTGTTTCTGCGCGTGGACGAGCGGCCTCCAGGCTGCGTTGATGATGGGGGTTTTCATTGAGCTTGGGGGTCCGATGACGGCGACCCAGATGTTTGGGGTGATGTGCCACTTGTCGTGGGTCTTCATTTGCAATCGGATGCTGCCATCGATGGCGGCGCTGGCTGCTGAGATAGCGGCCCATGCGAGTGCACCGATGTCGGCGCCCATGAGTTCGTGGCGGTCTTCTACGAAGGCTTGGAGCACGGCGGGGAGGGCATTTTTCGGCAGGGTTGGTGAATTTAGCTTTGCCCATGGGTCGAACAGTTTGTTGGGCGGTGCGCTTGCTGCTGCCGGGCCACTGTCCGGCTCGCCTGTGGCTTGGTCATCTGACCGCGCCCAGATCCGTTCGAACTGTCGTTCATCGGCGGCTCCTGCCCAGTCTCGAGTTGCTGGGCAGGCACGCAAAGCGGCCTTCATGTCTTCGAAGGACCAACCGGCGCGTTTGAGAGCGGCTCCAAGGCCGAGCGCGCCCTCGGAGCGAGATCCGCCGGCCAGAGTGGCGGCATTGCGAAGTGCGGTATCGATTGCCTTGTTGTGCCTAGCGGCGGTGTTCAGTCGGCCGAGGATGGTATCGGTTTCAGCGGAGCCACCGCGCTTGCGTTCGTCCTTTCCGGAGAAGGTGGGTCCGACCTCTTCGATCAGCCAGCGCAGATCCTCGAGCGGGACGACGCGGAGATCGGCCGGAGCGTCGGCCAAGCATTCCCAAGTCACCGTGAAGTATCTGTTGCTGAGGTAAAACTCGATGCTTGGAGGATGGCTGCTGCCGTTGGCGCGCTTGAACTGGCGGCCGTGGTCGGTGCCCATGATGTGCCGCAACTCGGGCACATCAGCGGGATCGATGAGGAAGAACTGCTTTACGCCGGTTTGGGATGGCGACACCTCAGCATAGGAGTTCAGCCGGTCGATGATCTCGGATGCCCACGGCTCAACGATCCCGGAGACCGGATCGCGGCAGGTATCCAGGTCGACACCAACGATCCATCGTTCGCCGCATTGACCGAGTTCGATGCCGATGCCGCCGCCTGAGCCATTGACGATCGCATCGGCGATCAGCGCAGCCTGGTCGTGCGGGAGCCAGGTCGAGGCGTCGTCAGCTTCGGCTTGTCGCGTCGCTGAACAGTATGGCACCTTGGTCCATTGGCCGTTGCGCATTTCGTTCCGCCACGCCACCCACCGCGGGGCGGTCGCGAAATCAACCAAAACGGCTGGATCGGCGCTCATGCCTTACCCCGCGCCAGCGCATGAGCAAGCAAGATCGCGGCCAGCCCGGACGTTGAGGGTTCGGAGGTAATCGCAAGCCGGACAGCGGCCCCGCCATGATCGGCGATAACGCGTCAGATTGAAGTGGTCGGCAAGTTCGGCCGCCGCGATAGCCATGGGGGGTTATCTCCCCCGCCGTTTCATACTGGCGTTTGCCGCCTCCAGTCTGTAAAATGCAGGTGCAATGCCGCCTCTGACAGACCACGCCGCCGGTTCCGCCAGTCGGGACCGGCGGTTACGGTGTAAGAAGCATTGCCAACGGCTCGGCGAGCGAGACCCAGGAGCTCACGCCCTGCCCCGTTGGCCGGTGCGGATGTCCGCTTTGGGTAAATTCGCGACATAAGCGCGAAGGCTTTCCCCGGTGATAAGCGTGCGATTGCCGGCTTTGCGAGCATCCAGCAGGCCGGCGCCGATCAAGTGATATAGCTTGGTGGTGCCCAGGCCCAGCGTGCGCTTGGCTTCTTCAATTCTATAGGCAAGAGGTTGTTCGTTCATAGGCTTTCTCCCGTGTAACGGTGAACATGGGAGAAACATCGCCATGATGCAGGGTCGTTGCTAGATGCGGTGAATTAGCCCAATCCAGGGTCATTTATTTGCAGCCTCGAATTTCGTTCAATCCTATCGCGTTCGATCTGAAAATTGTTGCGGATGATTTCGAGCGCCCGACTACAACCCTTCGCACGTTCAAGATGCCCGCGCCATGCGCCAAGGGTCTTTCCCCAACGGCCTTTATCATCGCCGCCGGCCGCCGCCCAAAGCTGTTGACATGCCTCATGTGCGGCGGCGGACGTATGCGGCACGGGACGGTTAAGCACTTCTTGCCATGCCGCGGCGATGTAAGCGGCGCAAAGTTCGCGGGGCGATAATCCGTCCGGGTTCGGAAGATGCTTGTCGCGGCCTTTGCCCAATCGGATGCGTTGTTCTGCTTCAGAGAGATCATTCAAAAGGCGATTTTCCAAAGTAGCTCTCAGTTGCGCTAGCCCCTCATCCCTGAGTTGCCCAAGTTTCTCGGAACCGGTCGTCAGTAGCTCGAGCAGGACAGGATCACGCAACGCTTCCGCCAAAGTCTCTGCAGCCTCACGAACCTTACCGAGCCTAGTACGAAGTTCCTCGCGGGTAGGGTAAGCAGTTGCATGCTCCAGTAATCGCCGGAGTTCGATAGCTGCGCCGGATAGTGCGGACTCCAGCCAGTCGGGCGGACGGGCCGAGCGTGCGATGCAATTCGCCAGTTCGCGAATCGGTCCTCCCCATCCTTTCGCCGCTTCGTGAAACCATGCCCACGGATCGGCGTCGATGTCAGCGGGTGCCGGATCGCCGGCGCCCCCGTCTGGCGTGTCGCTGGTCTTATCGTCTGGTGCGCTCACGGCGTGACGCCTTCCCTATTGTGTCGAGAATGTCACGGGGCGATACGCGCCTGTCCTCGGTACGCCATGGCATCTCTACCACGTTTCCCGGGCCCAATGCACCGGTTGGGCGTGGCGCCATTCGCCCCATTCAGGTTCTCTTCGCGGCCGACATTCCAGAACTCGTAGAAGGGAACGGGCGGGCCAGGCCTTGCGTCTCGCTCCAAGGTTTGCCGAACATGCTGCCTGGTTCAGGCTACAAGCCCGACACTCACCACTCTTGCTAGTCGGCGAGTGACGGGACACAAGCGGGACACCAATTTCGACCGATCTATTGTAAGTGTTTGACATACTTGGCGTCCCGTACGAGATTCGAACTCGTGTTACCGCCGTGAAAGGGCGGAAAGCCTCGTTCGGTACAAGCAGAACGTCTCCAATTTGAGCCTGCTTACCAGTCCACCCGTGGTCCGAGCAGCAATCTTCTATTGACCGGTTGCCGCGATATCCGTGGTCTCGTAACGCACATAGTGCCTTTGTCGCAAACTACACTATCGGCGGCCCGGTGCTGCAAACTCATTTTCTCCTGCAACGATGTCGCGGCGCTGCGCCGCGGTTGGTGCTCGGCTATCTGTTTTCAATGGGCCGCACGTCGCCGACCGGCGTTGAATGATCGACCGTGGTTTGAATATCGCTGGCAGGTGACAAAGCTCGCGGCAGGCTCAGACGTTCAATGGCTTGGCTTAACCGTCTCAAAGACTCGCCACGGACACGATAAACCTGCGGGCATGCCCGGCAATTGCGTCCCGTATGTCCTCGGGGACATCGGCGTTCCGAAATTCGTCCTCCATGCGATGACGCCACGAGTGGTCAAGAGCCTTTCGGGGTCATGCGAAGCGCAAAACCACGGCAGGTCATGCCGCCCGGGCAGCCGATCCCGATCGGCTGTTGGAGGAGGTGGCGTCCGAGGCAAACCTCGCACGTGCGCTGCTGAACGTAGTATTGACCAGGCAGTCCGCCGGCAAGCCGGACTGCGCCGCTGAGCGATGACCCTGGGCGACGTTGCCGAGCGCACTGCCGTGCTGGCCGTGGCCTGCCGCCGGCGATCTTATCAGTTTTGTTGCGGCCCAGTTTGGTGCGGGCGAAGTTTCGAGATGCGTGCGGCGGCAGCGAACAGCACAGCTCGTGGGGCCGCTCCCTGGCTGGCCTGACCTACCTGATTTCCGTCGAACCAACTATCCAGCTACGCGATCCTTTCAGCCGATCGTCACAACTCCTATACTTGCCTCATGGAAAGCACGATCCTTCCCCCAGATCTCGAACGCTTCGCGACCGAGGCGGTCGCCGCTGGACGCTATCGTGATTTAGCCGAGGTGGTCGCCGCCGGCGTCAGCTTGTTGCAACGCCAGGAAACTGCGCGCACCGAATTCAGAGCGTCGCTCGAGGCCGCGCAGCGGGACGGCGAACGGAATGGGTTTCACAGCCTTGACGATGTGCTCGCCGAGCTCGACGACATCATTGCCGACGAGGAACGTGCCAAAGCGTGAGCCCCGCTGCCGAGCTTGCTCCGGCCGCCCGGGCGGAGGCGGCCAAAGCAGTGCGCTGGCTGGCCCGTCGGAATCCTGAAGCTGCGCGAGAGCTGCGGCGCGCCATCGCAGATGCGGCGCGGTTGCTTGGAAACCGGCCGTTTGCCGGGCGCGCCGAGCCCGTCCTCGTCGGCCCTCACTACCGTCTCTGGTCGCTCGTATCGTTCCCCTACGTTCTAGTCTACGATCCCCGCGCCGAGCCGCCGCAGATCCTACGCCTCGCGCACACTGCTCGCGATCTTGGCCCGCTTCTCGCAGATTTTGCACTGCTGCCGGACGAACCCGCGCAAGACTGATGCCGCAGAGATCGCTCGGCCCGCGCAGTAAGGGTCCTCTGCCCCCGCCGCGGCCTCGCTGATCTGCACCCCTGGCAGCGCCGCCAAGAGCCGGCGCAATCCGGAACGAATTCTTGTAGGGTCGCCGACGAGCAGGATCCTCGGATTTCGTCCGCTCCCTCCGCCCGCGCCGACGGTAACTAATTCGCTTCGCCTTATTCTCACGTGTGACGCGAGAGTCGCGTGTTGCGAGACAGAATCCGTTGCTGCCGAGAGTTGGTGTTTATCCCAACTCCTTCCTCAGATCCGCGTGTGATCTTCTATATTGCAGTTCAGATCCATTGTGCTAACAGTGTCTAATTTGGGAAAACTCTTGCTTTTTCTCCTTAACGATCACGGGGAAACGTATGCCACATCTTCCCGCCTCGGCCGTGCGCGAGACGCCGGAGGGTCTGGGGCTGTCCGCTGCCAGAATTGCTGTAGTCACTTGTCGCCATTGCTCCACAGATGCCCAAGCCCGCCGAGCCCCGATGAGGCGACGATGTGGTATCGCCGGCCACGCGGGTCGCGGAGACTGCCCATGACGAGATTCGGTCAGGGCGGCGATTTGCGGACCAGTGACTGTCGCGCGGAGTCGGTCGCGAATGAGCGGCGGATCGGCGCCACAGCGCGAGGCAGACGAACGTTCCTCTGGCCAACGCGGGTCGACTTGCCGCGACCTACTCACCCGTTTTGCCTGACACTGGTGGGCACGAAGTGAACGCGAGCCAGGTTAGTCTACGCTAGAAGATCCGTCCGCCCACGGCGAACCGAGCGAGATCCGGCGCCGGTTCGCGCGCAATTTACGGCAAGCACGGGAAGCGGCTGGGTTGACGCGGAATGCGCTCGCTGGGGTTGCAGCTTGTGCCCCTCGACTGTTAGCGAACGTCGAGACTAGGGCTGCGAACGTGAAGCTGGACACAATCACGCGGCTAGCTAGTGTCCGTCCATAAACGCTAATCGTCTAAAAACCCAGCTGCTTCGCGATATCGCGAGTCAAGCCCGGCGGCTTCGGTTATGTGTCGGCGGCATACCACTGCAGCCGAATCCATACCCCACCCGCCGGAGCCCGATCATGCGTCAGGAACGCATCACACAGGCCAGTCTATTCGATATCTTCGCCACCCACGAGATCGGTCGCGAGTTGAAGCAGATCTCGCAGTGGCTCGATCAACATCGCCCATTGCTACGCCTGGTCAGCAACGATCTGCGCCGCGACGGGGTGCGCGAGACCGGCCGGCGCGGCCTGCCGGCGGAAGGCGTGCTGCGCAGCGCGCTGCTGAAGCAATACCGCCAGCTGAGCTACGAGGAACTAGCGTTTCATCTGGAAGATTCAGCGTCGTTTCGCGCCTTCGCGCGGCTGCCGATGGGCTGGACGCCGAAGAAGGCGGTGCTTCAGAAGACCATCAGCGCGATCACCGCGGTCAGCTGGGAAGCGATCAATCAGGCGGTGGTGCGCAACGCCCGGCAAACCAGGCTCGAGTCGGCGACGATGGTTCGTATCGATAGCACGGTCACTGAAGCGCTGATGCATGAGCCCAGCGACAGCTCGTTGCTCTGGGATGCGGTGCGGGTGATGACGCGGTTGCTGGAACAGGGGTGTGCGTTGGCCGGCCGCGCCGCGATCAGCTGGCGTGATCACCGCCGGTTGGCCAAAAAGCGTGCGCACGCCATCCAGCACAGCCGCGGCAAGGAGCGAAAGGCCAAGCTGTATCGCGAGCTGATCGCGGTCACGCGTGCCACCAAGCTGGCGCTTGAGCGAGCGCTCGTGGTGCTGGCGGCATGCGCGGAACCGACCGCCTTGGATTGGTGCGGCGAGGTCCGCCATTACCTGCCCTTGATCGAGCGCGTCATGACGCAGACCAGGCGCCGGGTGTTCGACGGCGAAGCGGTGCCAGCAAGCGAAAAAGTGGTCAGCCTGTTCGAGCCGCACGCTGACATCATCGTCAAAGGCGGCCGCGAGGTGCAATACGGCCACAAGATCAATCTGGCGACCGGTCGCAGCGGCCTGATCCTCGACGTCGTCGTCGAGACCGGCAATCCGGCCGATGCCGAGCGCTTTCTGCCCATGCTGGAGCGCCACATTGCGTCTCATGGCCAGCCGCCACGCCAAATCGCGGGCGACGGCGGCTATGCCAGCACCGCCAACGTCACCCAGGCCAAGGCGCTTGGCGTGAGCGATGTCGCGTTCCACAAGAAGGGCCACCTTGGCATCGAAGCCATGGTCAAAAGCCGCTGGGTGTATCGCAAGCTGCGCAACTTCCGCGCCGGCATCGAGGCCAACATCTCCTGTTTGAAGCGGGCGTTTGGCCTGGCACGCTGCACTTGGCGCGGGCTGGCGCACTTCACCTCATACGTTTGGTCCTCGGTTGTCGCCTACAACCTGGCTCTCTGTGCACGACTAGCCGTGGCCACGACCTGACCGCCGCTCGCATTGGGCGCGCCGAACCCCGCTGCCCGCACGCGCCCTGCGGTACACGCAAAGGTTGCAGTTGCAACTATTCCCTAACCGAGGCGGGAAATTGCTGCCCCAGAGACCGGTCAGGGCGCCACTCGGGACGTTCCGAAGGATCGTCGTCCAGGAAAAAGCCTCGTTTATGGATGGGCACTAGCTAGCTAGAGCGCTGAGCGTGACGGAGATCGATCCCCTGCTTCCGGACTTGGACAATATCCCCATTAAGCGTGGGCGTCACCCACCGATCGAGCCCCTGTCGAAGTCCGAGCCGACCAAGTTTCGCCGTCGATTTGCACAGAATCTCGTTAGCTGTGCCGGGACGATCTCCGCCTGAAGGGCGGAGGTGAGCTGCTTGCGAGACGGAGCCCTAGATCGGACAGGCCAGCTTGCTCATCGCGTTCGATGCGTGCGACCTCGACCTCCGTCGCCTCCCCGGCCTCCAACTCCGTCACTAGCTTGACCCGCCACACCAGTTTCGCCACCGGCTCACCCTCGTCCCGTGAGCCTAAGACCTACAGTAGCCGGAACGAACCCCACAGGTTTGCATGCTCCCCTCCGGGACCGGCCATTCGTGATCGGCGTGGGCTGTGCTTCAAGCGAGTTGGGAACGATCCATCCTCAGCCGCATGACATAGCCATGAACCTGATCCTGACGGAGAGATCGTAATGGATGCTATGTTCGCCGAAGCTTTGATTACCCACATGCCAGACGCGGTCGTATATTCTGATCGCGATGGAACGATCCGGTTTTGGAATGGCGGTGCGACCAGGATGTTCGGGGCGTGGTTCAAATCAGGGTCGCACGCGAAGCCGGGTTAACGCTGACTGAACGGATGATGGCAGGCTGACGTTTTCGGGTGTGGTGCGAATATGTCTCGACGCGTTGGCGTAGCAGCGATGCTGCCGGAGAGTGACCGCAAGGACCTAGCCATTCGGGCGTTGGCACGATCGGCAACGATCAGCGATTTGTCGGCCCGGCACGGCGTGAGCCGCAAGTTCGTCTACCAGCAAGCCCGCAAGGCCGGTGCGGCATTGGATGATGTTTTCTTATCTGGCGCGCCGGAAGACGAAGTGCTGTTTCAGTTGACCGTCACCAAGACATGGCAGCGCCAGGTGGTCGTCGCGCTAACTCTGATCTGCCGCAGTTCGTATCGCGGCGTCGTGGAGTTCTTGCGTGATCTGCTGGGCATGCCCATCAGCATCGGCACCGTTCATCACATACTCCGGTTGGCCACGCGGCAGGCGGGAGTCGTCAACCATGACCAAGACCTGTCCGGTATTCGTGTGGGCTTGCACGATGAGATCTTTCAGGGCGCAAAGCCGGTGCTGGCCGGCGTCGATGCCGCATCGACCTACTGCTATCTCCTGGCTGTGGCGGAACATCGCGACGCCGACACCTGGGGGGTGCATTTACTTGACGCTACTAAACAGGGACTGAAGCCTGACTACACGATTGCCGACGCCGGGCAAGGCTTGCGCGCTGGGCAGCGGGCTGCCTGGGGCAACACGCCGTGCCATGGCGATGTGTTTCACATCACGCGTCAATACGAAGGCCTCGCCAACACGCTGTCGCGCCTCGCCAAGGGGAGCATGCAAACCTGTGGGGTTCGTTCCGGCTACTGTAGGTCTTAGGCTCACGGGGCGAGGGTGAGCCGATGGCGAAACTGGTGTGGCGGGTCAAGCTGGTGACGGAGTTGGAGGCCGGGGAGGCGACGGAGGTCGAGGTCGCACGCATCGAACGCGATGAGCAAGCTGGCCTGTCCGATCTAGGGCTCCGTCTCGCAGAGACCAAGCAGCTCACCTCCGCCCTTCAGGCGGAGATCGTCCCGGCACAGCTAACGATCGCCGGTGAGCTTCGCGGCACCTGTGCGGCTTGCGGGCGTCGGTTGGTTAGCAAGGGACATTACACCGCGACATTCCGCTCGTCCTGTCGGTGCCGGCTGCGGACGTAGCCGCCATCAAGCCCAACTACGACCGAGTCGGCCGGCCGCGGCGTCGCCGGCTTCGCCGTTGTCGTGACATTCGGCTGCACAGCCGGCCGTTTCACACGGACTTATGGATGGCGGCCCGCGCAAGTTCCTGCGGCACAACCTGCTGACGTTGGCCACGGCTCTGGACAATCCACCCGGGAGTATGATGAGCCCCCAGGGAACTGTCATGGTTACGCTGGCGGACATAACGAACCAATGGCCCACGGTCACGCGGAATCGCAACTGCAAAGGCCTCGCCGCCCTGATGCCAATCACCTCCCGCACAGTCTGGGAGACGCCCACCAAGCGGGGTTAGGGCCATCCGGTCGCTACGCGCGCTCAACCCGCTCGAACATGTGAAGCCTTTCATAGAGATGGGGCGTCGCTCTCGTTATTTTGCTTCCATCGATCGGCTCGCAACGAGGACTCGCCATGCTCCGCTTCGCCCTTTCTGTCGTTTTTCTTGCAGGAGTATTTGCGATGGCACAGCCCGTCTTCGCCGATCCTGTTGCCGCGCCGGCGTCTCATCAAGCCCAGGCCGCAGCAGCCGAAACAGCGCAGCCGGCACCGGCGGCAGGCGTGGTTGGCGACAAGAAGGCCCCGGTTGGATTTGGTTGGGGCTAAAAGACTGCATCCCGCTCGAAGGAGATCGGGCTATCGCTGTAATTTACTCTAACCCTATCTTGCTGAAAACAGAGCACTTTTCCGTTGCGCGAATCCGCGGTGGCTGCAGGACGCGAGGAGACCCTCTGATGGCCGAAGATCTGTCCTTTCGAGCGGAGGCGGCGGCTGAGTATGACCGCGCGTTCGCCCACGTCACCCGCTACTTCATGCCGTCCCTGTTGCAGGCGGCCGGCGTCGCAGCGGGAATGCGCGTTCTCGACATTGCGACAGGCACAGGCCTCTCCGCCGAGGCCGCTCTCGCTGTCGTTGGACCAACCGGCCACGTCACAGCGTCTGACGTCTCATCCGCCATGATTGACAGAGCGCGTAGACGTCTGGGCAACGTGGCGAATGCATCGATCTCAGTCGAGGACGGTCAGGCACTCTCGTCTGCGGATGAATGTTTCGACGCGGTCGTGTGCAATCTCGGGCTCATGTTCTTCTCCGCTCCCGTACGGGGCCTATCGGAGTTCCGCCGGGTGCTTCGTCCTGGTCGGCGCGCCGCCGTGTCGGTGAATACCGTGGTGGAGCGCTCCTATAATCACCAGATCAACGTGATCATCGCGCGGTATGTGCCCGATCTGACCGAGGCTGTTACGCGCAGCTTCGCACTTGGCGAGGAATTACGCCTTCAGTCGCTCTTCACCGACGCTGGCTTCGTCGACTTCGAGACGCATACTGAGACGCATACCTTTGTGCTGCCGTCATTTGATACCTACTACGGCCCCTTTGAACGCGGCGGCGCATCCACGGGTCAGGCATTGGCGGCACTGCCGGACGATACTCGCCAGGCTGTCCGCGAGGAAGCGCGGCGGTACCTTTGATGATAAGGGCGGCCCAATCGAGGTGGAAACTGAGTACCGCATCGCCAGCGGCAACCGTTAGTGCCTGATTTCTCGGACTGATGCGGATTGAGGCATAGCGTCGAGTGGCGCCTTGCACGGCTGACACCCCACCGTCTGCACTAGGCCGGATGCCTTTTATTACTCAGTAGAGCCCGACTGCAGAGAGAGATGGGACAAGATTTGGGGATTATTGCGGAAGGAAGAGGCTGTGCTCAAGTGGTGCGGAAGCTGTCGCCCAGAGGGTGCTGGCTTTTAGCGTGGGCTCAGGCGCTGCCATTTGGCGACACCTTCCCAGTTCGGTGCCAGATTAAAGCCGCTCATTAAAAACCAATTGGAAGCATTAATTCGCGGGAGAGGCAGACACGTCTCGGCCAACCCCATTTGATATCCCCATTTTTACATATAAATAGACAACTAATAAGACAGTAATAGGACCTGTTGGTTGTCCAGCAACCATGACCATGGCTGTCCAGCAACCATAGTGGGCGCCCAGGTCATACCCGTGTACCAGCTCTCGAGAGCGTCTTCAGCCGAGAAGCGGGCAACACCTTCGTCGCTTGTTTCCCATCCCTTTGAACATGAAACAGACCAGAGGCGGCCAACGCGTCGATCGCATGTCTGCGCGCGGCACCTACCCGCGAAGCAAACGCAGCCGTAATAGCCGCCGCCCCTAACCTGATCATGATCGTTGAGAAAGGTCACCACCTTGTTGCGAAACCAGGTATGCGTGCCTTGGCCCACTAGCTCGGAGTTTCTAAAGAGATCGAAATACTCCATTGGTTACGCTGGCCCTTAACGAGAACTCCATCTTGTCGGGGATCTCATCTATTCCAAGTGCAGCATCGAGGCCTGTAATCCCAAGCGTGTCGAAGGCAAAGGTCCGGCCGCCTGTAATTTCAGCGATTAGGTAGAAGTTGTCCTTAGCAATCGCCCTGCGTTGGTTCGCCAATCAGGTGGTGCGCGTTTGGCGCAAGTGGTTGTCTCGCCGTGATCGTCAGGGCGTGGTCACGTGGACCCGCCTCAACGAGCTACTGGCCCGGCCCCACTGCCTCCAGTCAGGATCTTCCATGGCTACGCCGCCGCGAGCAAATCTCTCTCGTGAAGAACCGGATGCGTAATGTGGCGCCGATAGTTATGTGGCGCTGACCTCGGAGATCGGCGCCTGGAGCGGCTGAGCGGTTTTCCAACGCCACATAACAAAGTGACGGACAACTGATTGGACCTCCCCATCGATCAGGAGATCCGATCCATGTTCGAAACTCCGTTCACCTACCCTGCGGTCCTGGCACGTTACCAGACGGGTCCGGGTCGGCCGAGCGAGGGCGCTATCTCGCGCATTGTGCCGGCCAAGGCCTTGCTCGCGAGACCTTGCTGCGTATTGCCCGCGAACTGCTCGTAGTTGCTGAGCGGCTTGATGTGACCGTTGGCCATCAGATTACCCGGCTGGAGATCGAAACGGCTGCCGGGAAGTGGGTACGGCATCAACGACGGCGGCGGCGCGGGGGCCGCGGAGAGTGGTCGCGTCGACTGTTCGTTCAGGTCGCCACCGACTGGCTGCGCTTCCTCGAATTGCTGGCGGTGCTGCCAGACGGCAAGCTGAATATCCATTCTGACCAGATTGACGATTTCATTGCCCATTTGAGGGACGAACGCGGGTTGTCGCCACGCACTGTCTCTCATCAACGTTGGCAGGTCGAAAGGTTCCTGCGGCACGTCTCCTCCGCCAAAGCGTCGATCGCGGACATCGCCGTCGACGATGTTGATGCCTTTCTCGATTCTAGAGGTCGAGACGGCTGGTGTCGCGTATCGATCGCAACGAGCGCGGCAGCGCTGCGCTCGTTCTTTCGACATGCTGAGATGCGGGGGTGGTGTTCCCCTGGAATTGCCGCCGCCATCGACGCACCACGGCTCTTCAAACAGGACGGTCTCCCAAATGGTCCTCGCTGGGTTGACGTGCAGCGGCTCATGGAAGGCACCGTCGGAGAGGGTCGTCGTGATACGCGTGACCACGCAATTCTGATGCTGCTTGCAATTTATGGATTGCGAAGTGGCGAAGTCCGCGGATTGCGTCTCGAAGACCTGGATTGGAGCGGAGAGGTGATCACGGTCCAGCGGCCCAAGCAGCGGCGGACACAATATTATCCTCTGGTGACCTCAGTCGGCGACGCGATCCTGCGATATCTCCAGGCGGCTCGGCCGCGGTGCATTTCCCGGGAAGTCTTCGTGACGCTCAAAGCTCCGTTTCGCCCACTTTCGGCGGGTGGCATGTATTACGCGGTCGCCAGCCGGCTCAACGCATTGGGCATTCAGGCCGAGCACCACGGTCCGCACGGCCTCCGCCACGCCTGTGCGGCCCATCTCGTCGAAGCGGGCCTAAGTCTCAAGGAGATTGGCGATCATCTCGGCCATCGCGGCACCTATGCAACCCGGACCTATGCCAAGGTCGATCTGGTCGGCCTGCGCGAGGTCGCGGCGTTCGATCTGGGAGAGCTGTCATGAAGCTTTCCGAGGCTGTCGCCGGCTATGTCGGCCACAAGCAAGCGATGGGCATGCGTTTTCGTACGGAAGCTCGCATCCTTCGGTCGTTTTGTCGCACATCGGGGGAGGTGACCATGCAAGAGGTCACGGCCAGCCAGGTGCTGGCCTTTCTCGCCGGAACGGGTCCGGTCACCCGCTTTTGGGAGCGCAAGCATTCCGCGCTCGGCGGCTTCTATAGGTTTGCCATCGCCCGGGGCCATATCGACCGGTCGCCATTGCCACGGACCGTTCCTCAACCGCTGAAGGCTTTCGTCCCGCATATTTATTCGCACGAAGAATTACGTCGCTTACTCGATGCCGTCGCGGTCAGCGATCATCCGCGCTGCCGCATTGATCCGAAAACCCATCGAACGCTTTTGCTCTTGCTGTATGGCGCCGGGCTGCGGATCAGCGAAGCGCTTGCCCTGACCATGGCCGACGTCGATCTTGACTAGGGATTCTCTGCATTCGCGAGAGTAAGTTCTACAAAACGAGGCTGGTGCCGATCGGCGCCGATCTGATCCGGGTTTTAACTCCGCACGCGGCGAGGCGCCGACAACAGCATGCCGAGTTCGCTTCGCCCTTTTTTGTTTCCCGCAAAGGCGATGTGGTGACCCGGCAAAACGCCGAAATGGCGTTTTGCCGCTTACGGGTCCGCGCCAATGTCTTGGACGAAACTGCCGCCGCGCGGCATCAACCACGCTTGCATGACCTTAGGCACACCTTTGCCGTTCACCGGCTCATCTCCTGGTACCGCGACGGCGCCGATGTGCAGCGCCTCTTGCCCAAGCTGTCGACCTATCTCGGCCACGTGCATATCTCCGGCACGCAGCGTTACCTCACGCTGACGCCGGAACTGCTTCGCGAGGCAGGCCTGCGCTTCGAACGTTACGCCATGGGCGCCTTCTCATGACTGACGAGACGCTTGGCCCCTGGATTCGGCGTTTCCTGCTGGAGCATGTCGTCGCCGAACGCAATCTCGCCCGCAACACCCAACACGGCTATCGCGATGCACTCCGTCAGCTCATCCCTTTCGTCGCAAAGCAATCCAAGAAATCAGTCGACCGTCTCCATGTGGTCGACATCTCCGCTGATCGCGTCCGGCTCTTTCTCACCGATCTCGAGGTCTCACGCCACTGCGCCATCGCCACACGCAACCAGCGGCTCGCCGCCATCCGCGCCCTCGCGGGCTTCGTTGGCGAACATAGCCCAATACATATCGAATGGTCCGGGCAGATCCGTTCGATACCCTTCAAGAAAACCGGCAAAGCAGTCGTTCCTTATCTCGAAAAGCCGGAGATCGACGCATTGCTCGCAGCCCCGAACCGCCGAACCGCACAAGGCGGTCGCGACCATGCACTTCTCCTGTTCCTCTACAACACCGGAGCCAGGGCTTCGGAGGCCGCCCAGATGAAGGTTGCGGATCTGGACCTGAACGCCGCCAGCGTCAAAATCACCGGAAAAGGCGGGAAGCAGCGCTTCTGTCCGTTATGGCCGGCCACTGTCTCCGAACTCGCCGCGCTTATCGGCGAAAGAGCCTCTTCCGGGGCCGTCTTCCTCAATCACCGCGGCTGTCCAATCACTCGATTTGGGATCCATACCGTGGTTGAACGCAACGTTCTGAGGGCCCTCTCCCGATCTCCGTCAATGGCGTCGAAACGCGTCAGTCCCCATTCCATCCGCCACACCAGCGCAACCCACCTTCTGCGCGCCGGGGTCGATATCAACACAATCCGGGGCTGGCTAGGTCATGTCTCGCTGGAAACCACCAATATCTATGCCGAGGTCGACTTCGAGACCAAAGCAAAAGCGTTGGCGAAATGCGACGTGCCCGATACCGAAAGGATACCCGGGCGTTGGCGAGATCAGCCCGCCCTGATGGACTTCCTTCGCACACTATAGCGGTCTTGTTATGTGGCGTTGGAAAACCGCTCAGCCGCTCCAGGCGCCGATCTCCGGGGTCAGCGCCACATAACTATCGGCGCCACATTAAGGTCGAAAGGTTCCTGCGGCACGTCTCCTCCGCCAAAGCGTCGATCGCGGACATCGCCGTCGACGATGTTGATGCCTTTCTCGATTCTAGAGGTCGAGACGGCTGGTGTCGCGTATCGATCGCAACGAGCGCGGCAGCGCTGCGCTCGTTCTTTCGACATGCTGAGATGCGGGGGTGGTGTTCCCCTGGAATTGCCGCCGCCATCGACGCACCACGGCTCTTCAAACAGGACGATCTCCCAAATGGTCCTCGCTGGGTTGACGTGCAGCGGCTCATGGAAGGCACCGTCGGAGAGGGTCGTCGTGATACGCGCGACCACGCAATTCTGATGCTGCTTGCAATTTATGGATTGCGAAGTGGCGAAGTCCGCGGATTGCGTCTCGAAGACCTGGATTGGAGCGGAGAGGTGATCACGGTCCAGCGGCCCAAGCAGCGGCGGACACAATATTATCCTCTGGTGACCTCAGTCGGCGACGCGATCCTGCGATATCTCCAGGCGGCTCGGCCGCGGTGCATTTCCCGGGAAGTCTTCGTGACGCTCAAAGCTCCGTTTCGCCCACTTTCGGCGGGTGGCATGTATTACGCGGTCGCCAGCCGGCTCAACGCATTGGGCATTCAGGCCGAGCACCACGGTCCGCACGGCCTCCGCCACGCCTGTGCGGCCCATCTCGTCGAAGCGGGCCTAAGTCTCAAGGAGATTGGCGATCATCTCGGCCATCGCGGCACCTATGCAACCCGGACCTATGCCAAGGTCGATCTGGTCGGCCTGCGCGAGGTCGCGGCGTTCGATCTGGGAGAGCTGTCATGAAGCTTTCCGAGGCTGTCGCCGGCTATGTCGGCCACAAGCAAGCGATGGGCATGCGTTTTCGTACGGAAGCTCGCATCCTTCGGTCGTTTTGTCGCACATCGGGGGAGGTGACCATGCAAGAGGTCACGGCCAGCCAGGTGCTGGCCTTTCTCGCCGGAACGGGTCCGGTCACCCGCTTTTGGGAGCGCAAGCATTCCGCGCTCGGCGGCTTCTATAGGTTTGCCATCGCCCGGGGCCATATCGACCGGTCGCCATTGCCACGGACCGTTCCTCAACCGCTGAAGGCTTTCGTCCCGCATATTTATTCGCACGAAGAATTACGTCGCTTACTCGATGCCGTCGCGGTCAGCGATCATCCGCGCTGCCGCATTGATCCGAACACCCATCGAACGCTTTTGCTCTTGCTGTATGGCGCCGGGCTGCGGATCAGCGAAGCACTTGCCCTGACCATGGCCGACGTCGATCTTCGACTCAGGGATTCTCTGCATTCGCGAGAGTAAGTTCTACAAAACGAGGCTGGTGCCGATCGGCGCCGATCTGATCCGGGTTTTGACTCCGCACGCGGCGAGGCGCCGACAACAGCATGCCGAGTTCGCTTCGCCCTTTTTTGTTTCCCGCAAAGGCGATGTGGTGACCCGGCAAAACGCCGAAATGGCGTTTTGCCGCTTACGGGTCCGCGCCAATGTCTTGGACGAAACTGCCGCCGCGCGGCATCAACCACGCTTGCATGACCTTAGGCACACCTTTGCCGTTCACCGGCTCATCTCCTGGTACCGCGACGGCGCCGATGTGCAGCGCCTCTTGCCCAAGCTGTCGACCTATCTCGGCCACGTGCATATCTCCGGCACGCAGCGTTACCTCACGCTGACGCCGGAACTGCTTCGCGAGGCAGGCCTGCGCTTCGAACGTTACGCCATGGGCGCCTTCTCATGACTGACGAGACGCTTGGCCCCTGGATTCGGCGTTTCCTGCTGGAGCATGTCGTCGCCGAACGCAATCTCGCCCGCAACACCCAACACGGCTATCGCGATGCACTCCGTCAGCTCATCCCTTTCGTCGCAAAGCAATCCAAGAAATCAGTCGACCGTCTCCATGTGGTCGACATCTCCGCTGATCGCGTCCGGCTCTTTCTCACCGATCTCGAGGTCTCACGCCACTGCGCCATCGCCACACGCAACCAGCGGCTCGCCGCCATCCGCGCCCTCGCGGGCTTCGTTGGCGAACATAGCCCAATACATATCGAATGGTCCGGGCAGATCCGTTCGATACCCTTCAAGAAAACCGGCAAAGCAGTCGTTCCTTATCTCGAAAAGCCGGAGATCGACGCATTGCTCGCAGCCCCGAACCGCCGAACCGCACAAGGCGGTCGCGACCATGCACTTCTCCTGTTCCTCTACAACACCGGAGCCAGGGCTTCGGAGGCCGCCCAGATGAAGGTTGCTGGATCTGGACCTGAACGCCGCCAGCGTCAAAATCACCGGAAAAGGCGGGAAGCAGCGCTTCTGTCCGTTATGGCCGGCCACTGTCTCCGAACTCGCCGCGCTTATCGGCGAAAGAGCCTCTTCCGGGGCCGTCTTCCTCAATCACCGCGGCTGTCCAATCACTCGATTTGGGATCCATACCGTGGTTGAACGCAACGTTCTGAGGGCCCTCTCCCGATCTCCGTCAATGGCGTCGAAACGCGTCAGTCCCCATTCCATCCGCCACACCAGCGCAACCCACCTTCTGCGCGCCGGGGTCGATATCAACACAATCCGGGGCTGGCTAGGTCATGTCTCGCTGGAAACCACTAATATCTATGCCGAGGTCGACTTTGAGACCAAAGCAAAAGCGTTGGCGAAATGCGACGTGCCCGATACCGAAAGGATACCCGGGCGTTGGCGAGATCAGCCCGCCCTGATGGACTTCCTTCGCACGCTATAGCGGTCTTGTTATGTGGCGTTGGAAAACCGCTCAGCCGCTCCAGGCGCCGGTCTCCGAGGTCAGCGCCACATAACTATCGGCGCCACATTACGCACCAAATGTGGTGCACCACATTTGATGC
>CAVYXX010000023.1:0-11350 GCA_963772355.1 uncultured Alphaproteobacteria bacterium
CGGGTGAAGAAGGCTTCGGGTTTGAAGGATTGGGCACAAGCGATTGCAAAGCGATCGGGGATCGGCAAGGCGCGCGCCGCGCTGGCGAGGAAGCTTCGCACAATCTTGCACAGCATTTGGCGTTCGGGCCAACCGTTCCGTTGGTCAGCACAGTCAGCGGGCGCCTGACCTGCGCGGGCCGGCGAAATCCCTGACCATATCTTGTAGCGATACATTCGCGCGACTGCGCAGGCGCGGATGATGAGTTGCCCACCGGGGCGAGGGTGCAGGCAAACTGCGACGGTGGCCGTTGGGCCGCACATACTCCGTGTGAGCCCGTTGTGGACCAGGGGGCCGGATCGGCATCGCCAGATCCCGAACTCACGCCGTTGTCCATCTGGTGGACTCGATATCGGAACGGTTCTCTCCGGACCAACCCACAGGGGAAATTGCGAGTTTTCATCGAGTCATGCCGGCCGTGCGCTACTTCTGGCGCAGCGACCGGCGCCCCCCTTGATTGTCTTCCGGAGCTCGCCGACCCTGTAAATATCTACAGGGTTTCGTCCTTATGTCACGCCGGGGAAAGCGACCGTGGGTTGTCGCCTCCGGTGAAGACCCGCAGTGCGAGATTTTGGCGAAGTTCGTACCGCTCGCCTCTGACAACAAGCGTTATCGGCTCCCCTGATTCGAGGGTTGCTTCGAGAAGTTGCTCCTGCTGGTAGATCCTGATCCTGAGGCAACGTCGACGCCATTGGACCCTGAAGGCGAGGCTTCGCCAAGCTGCGGGCAGGTGTGGATCGACCGCTACGCCGTCGTTCTGCAATGACAAACCGGCGAAACCGAATACTGCCAGCATCCAGATCCCGCCAAGGGCCGCTATGTGCACGCCGCCATCAATCGCCGCATGAGTATCGGCCAGATCAATCGCCGCCGTCTTCCGGAAGTAGCGCAGCGCCATTTCGGCGTCTCCCAGCCGAGCCGCGACCACCCCATGCATGGCAGGGCTCAACGAGCTGCCGTGACCGCAGCGAGGCTCGTAGTAACGGAAGTTCTCTTCCTCAGTCCCGGACGCAAACTCTTCGGGGAGCAGTGCCAGCAGTGCCACAACATCGGCCTGTTTGACGACCTGGGATTTCTTTGTCCGCTCTCGCCCGAGCACGACGTCCATTGGCACGGAACGGCCTGCGTAGTTTGCCAGATCGATGTCTTCGAGGGTGAAATAGCCTGAGAACTGCTCAAAGCGGCCGGTTTTTGGATCGAGCCCGGTCGCCATCGTTTCCGCGACGGTCAGCCAATGGTTCAGTTCATTTTCTTCCAGGCGGAGGATTTTCGAGAGAAGTCCCAACGTGCGGGCCAACGCTTGCGCAGCAATGCCGCTACATCCAGCGCACGCCGGATATTCCAGCGTGCCATGACGTTTGTGTAGGCGTTGTCGTCGATATGCTCGTGATATTCGTCCGGTCCAATGACGCCGCGGATGTGATGCTTTCCATCCACCTCCAACCGAGCACGGCTTGCCCAGAATCGGCCGGTTTCGAGAATGATCTCGCCGCCGGCGTCGCGCAGGAATTCTTCATCCCCGGTCGCCTGCCAGTATTGCCAGACCGCGTAGGCGACGTCCGCGCTGATATGCTGCTCCTGCCTGCCACAAAGGATATCGACGACCCGGCGGTCCGGAGCGATAACCTGATCCGGTGTCGCCTCGGCGCCGGTGTCGGCGAACTCCCAGGCATAAAGCGCACCACGCCAACCCATCCCGACCGCTTTTGCCCTCGCCCCATCCAGGGTGCGGAAGCGATACATGAGCAGCGCTCGGGCCGCCTCGGGCCAGGTCAGGACATAAAACGGGAGCAGGAAGATCTCCGTGTCCCAGAAGACATGCCCACGATAGTCATCGCCGGTCAGTGCCCGGGCCCCGATCGACACGCGTTCGTCGGCTGGATTGGCCGCGCTGTTCAGATGGTAGATCGCGAACCGCAACGCCCGCTGCGCGGCGATATCGCCCTCGACCTCAATGTCGCTGCTCTCCCAGCGGCTCGCCCAGGCTGCCTCATGCGCAGCGACCATGGCGCGCCAGCCAGCACGTCGCGCAAGGCCGAGTTTCTCCCGCGCTTCGATGCCGGGATTGAGAACGTCGCTATCGCTCCGTACCACGGCGACGGAGCGCTGAAAAAACACGACTTGCCCGGGACGAACTCGCCACGTCCAGGACGCTGTCAGTTTGCCGAGCGTGGTTGGCTGAAGGTCGTCGCCGTCGATTTGCAGCGACGATGCAGACGCCATGGCGAGACGTTTACCCGAAGTCGAGGGTACGCCACACCCCAAGATCCTGTTCGGTCCGTTCCGAGACGAGTCCGAGGCCCATCCCTTCGAACGACGCTTCCAACGTGACCTCGACGGTTCCGGCCTCGATTTCGAATTGGATGAGTTGTAGCCCTACCGCGCGCTCGCTGAGCGATACGACGCGCAAGCTGCGAACCCGGGCGATGATGTCGGGTGAATTCGAATGGTGGCCGTGGCTGAGCAATGCGCCGCGCCTCATGTCGAGCGTCATGCGGTGCGACGACAAGTCACCGGGGTGATGCACAATTGGTGCGCCAGCCAGCAGGATGCGGACCTGCAGCCAGTCCGCGGCTGGAACAAGCCCCGGCACCGCATGGTCAATTCCTGCCATGTCGAACAGCCCGGCGACATAAATTCGCGATGGCGGGATCGAACGCGCGCCGCGGGTTGTCACGCGTCCGCCCTTTACGCCCAGGAAACCGTTGCTGATCGCGAAGCGCAAATCGAGGCTGCTCTGACGAAGCTGATCGTAGCCCTCGGACTCCAGTATCCAGGCGAGGTCATTGGTTGGCTCCAGTATCTGTTCCATCGTCCCTCCCCGATCATGCCGTCCGCCGGCACAGCCGCCCATCATTCATCGACTGCCCCTTCGTCCAGGCTGGTCACCACAAAATCTGCTCCTGCTGCCCAGAGCGAGCCTGCGTCGCCACATCGAACGACCCCGGGCGCCGCCATGTTGCCCGGGCGGGCAACCCCGAGATACCGCGGCGGGGGCTTCCCTCGACCACGAAGCACTCCGCGGGCGCGACATTCAACTCCGCGGCAGCAAACAGGAATCTCCAGTTTCGGCTTGCCGGGCCCCAGATCGGCAGCAAAGCAGCTATCATTTCGTCAGGAAAATCGAGGGAGTAGGCAATCGGAGGTAAAGGGCCTTGACCCTGATCAACACGCCAAGCCGATGTTTGTTCCGCGACAGCTCTAATGGCCGGTCAACCATTCTGGCTGTCGTGACGCGCAGCCACTCGTAAAATTTGGCGGCACTTCCCCGGACATACGCCCGGGAGGAACGCGCCATTTTCAGGTTGCGACGATCGACCAGGATGGTTTGTCGATCGTGAGGGTGCAGGGTGCTTAGGGAACTGGCAGGTTTTTAGTGGCCGCACCGTGGAAGCGCCGCATCCATTCCTTCAGCGTCCGTGGTAGGCGTGAACGTTGTTGACGTGCGGTTCGTCTCTACCGAATAGGCGGCGGTCGCACACTCGCCGACGCTAACCTCGCGCAACTCTGGGGCGCCCCTCCGATCCACCCAGTTCCGCCATGACCCGCCACTTCATCTCGCCCTCCCAGTCCAGCGCCCGCAAGTTGGTGCATCCACCCGCTGTTCGACCGTAGTAACCGTAGTAGATGACCAATCGAAGCTGGCGTTGTCCAACGTCCATTCGTTAGGCGACGTAACCACTCCCAAGCTCTGGACGGTCTCTACCTCAACGGCAAGACGCCCGTCGGCATAGTCATCCCAGCCGGCGGCCAATGGGCGGGTACCACGGTTCCGTGGGCACGAACCTCTTGTTCGCAGACTTGAAACCACACTTAATTCGTTCGACCCCGCCGACGATCTGACGCAGCAACACCTGGTTTTCCCGGTTCGCCGCAGCCAGCCGTTCCAGGGAATCGGCCAGCGACGACGCGTCCTCAGCCCGCTCGGCGACCGCCGGGAGGATCTTTTTGATCAGCTCTCCCTGCACCGCAAGCGACTGTACGACCTTGATCAAGGCTTCCCCGACCTCCCGTAGCTCAGCGAACTCCCATAGCTCACCCCCGAAGCTCTGCTCGCCGTCCATTTTTACCTCCGTCCCTAATCCCTATCACCTGCACCAACGGGTGCTATGCCATGTTATTCCAGCTCTAGCTCATTCAGGTTGCGCCTTCACAAACACCTCTTGCAAACTCGCGAAGGGCCGATACCTGCGCCGAATCTAAGCCGCATCGGCTGCTGACAGCGATCATGTAGCGAGCCAGGATGTCCGACGCGGCGTCCGCATCGAACCCATCGAGCGCGACGGGGCTCCATTCAAGGTTTATCTTCTCGGCACGATCGCCCGGCACCAGCGGACGCAAGGCAGCAAGGAATGCCTCGATCGTGCCGTCTCGGGCCAGTTCCACGATGAGTGCCCCACCATTCTCCAGGCCATTGACGCGCAATTCATATGCGAGGGGGTTGCATCCCGAGCCACCGGGATACAGTGGTCCGGTATAGTAACCCGATACGTCTCGGAGCTCCAATCCTGCGTGACCTATGGCGAAATAGCTATTGGCACGAGCAGCCACGTCCTGGATCACGGACCGGACCTCGGTGCAGAACCTTTCGGCTTTGTGTTTGCTCTTCAAGTGTTGGTTGTCGATTGTCCTCTCGGCATTCGCTTCGTCGCCGAGCCGCCGTTCGCGATGGAGCGTCATTGTCCGATCCTGATCATGCCTCTCCTGCAATGGCTCCGACATAGCGGCCTCCTGCAAAGCGTCTCTCGTGTTGAGCGTTGTAGCCAGCTAGCCCACGGCAACCTGCCATCACGATGGTGAGGCAAGTAGTTCGTGACCTAAATCGATCCAGGCGAGTGCGGCGACCGCTCCGTTTACGCACCAGCGTCGCGCGATGTCGGCAAAACATTCGACGGTCATGTCGTCCGTCTTTTGCTGAGTAAACATACTTGAAGTGGGATCAAACCGCATTGATCCATGTCAAGTATGTCCAATATCAGACATTGACAGATCCCCTCCCGCACCGGGCTCCCTTTCTTTGTGATGAGCTTTGAGCGTTCCTGCATTGGGCAAGGCTGTTCAACGCTATGGAATGGCCAGGACTTCAAGCAGGTTATCGATGCCCGCCAGAGCGGCGCGGTAGCGGTCCTGGCAGAGGGTGCTGGTCTTGCTTGACTTGAGGATGTTGAAGGCGAAGCTGCGGAGACGAGCAAACACGCCGGGGTTGCTACGGATACGTGATTTGTCCTCGCCGAATGTAACGTCGCGGCCGTAGTGGGATGTGGTTTCGAGAATGGCCGCGAATGGCATCGGCTGCGTTCACAGCGGTGGGCGTTGTGTTCGAGACATAGAACGCGGTCTCGGTGGACCAGTCCCACAGGCCACTCGACACGATGCGGGTGAACACTTTGCGTTCGACGCGAACGATCGCCGCGACGTACGGATGCCATTCTGTGTTGGCGAGTTTTTCGGCCGGATCGAAGACGGTGACGATGCGCCGTTCGTCGCGATTGCGGCCCTTGGTACGACTGCCGATCGCTTCGATCGGGGCCGTTGTCGATGCGATTTCCTGTATCTTCTGGTTCAGCGCCGGCTGAATGTCCTTGACCTGGACGATCAGCGCAGTATTGGCCTCGGCCGCGACCTCGAAAGATGGGGTGGACGGCCCCAACGGCATCAGAGTGCCAGAGTACGGGTCGTGACAACCTGTAGAATGGGAACCGCCCGCAATGAGCATTACCATGATCGGCCTGGACACCGCCAAGTCCGTCTTTCAAGTCCATGGCGTCAATGAGACCGGAAAGGCGGAGATCAAGCGCAAGCTGCGAAGGAGTGAACTGATCCCGTTCTTCGAGAAGCTGGAGACTTGCACCGTCGTCCTGGAGGCGTGCGGCGCAGGCCATCACTGGGCGCGGATCCTGTCCAGTCTTGGACACGAAGTGAAACTGATCGCACCCGAGGCAGTCAGACCCTTCGTGAAAAAGGGCAAGAAGAACGACCCGGCCGATGCGGCAGCACTGTGCGCAGCCGCATCGCGGCCTGACATGATTTTCGTGCCGATCAAAAGCATTGAGCAGCAAGGGATCCTGGCCTTGCATTCGGCGCGATCCCTACTGGTCAAGCAACAGACGATGCTGGCGAACGCGATGCGGGGCCTGGCGACGGAATTCGGCCTGACCGTCCCAAAGGGTATCGACAGGCTCGAGGAGCTTTTGACGTTGGTCAACGCGGATAAGGCCTTCCCGGAGAAGGCGCGTCGGGTGTTCACGGGATTATTCGACCAATGCCGCGCACTGGCTGAAAGTATCAGGGCACTCGAAGCGGAGATTGTCGCTCACGCGCGGCAAGATGAGACCGCACGCCGCCTGCTCACGGTCCCTGGCATAATGCCGCGGTTCGGATTATGCCGCGTAGCCATCCTTGCTCGGCGGTGGTGACTGGATAGGCCACGCGGCGGTTCGGCATAATCAGAGCGTTTCTAGGAATGCGAGCAACCTGTCGTCGGGTCGATATCGCCCCGGTGATGTCGGCGTCGCCGCAACACGCGCCAACGCTCGCTCCTTCAGTCGTAGATCGGCGTGGATGTAAACCTGCGTGGTCTCCACGGATTCATGTCCGAGCCAAAGCGCGATCACCGACTGATCCACGCCGTGCTGAAGCAGTTCCATGGCGGTGCTATGTCTCAACACATGCGGACTGATCCGCTTGCCGATGAGCGTGCGGCAAGATGCCGAGGCGACCGCACCATGCTTGCGTATAAGTTGCTCCAAGGCGTCACGGCTCATCCTTTCGCCGCGGATCGACGGGAACAGCGGCGCGGTTCCTGTGCCGGGCTGATCCTTCATCCATTGTTCGAGCAGCTTGGCGGTGTCACTTCGAAGCGGCGTCGACCGCTGCTTCCGCCCTTTGCCCTCGCACCGGATATGTGCGCCCGTGCCGAGAACGATGTCCTTGTAACGCAGGTTGACCAGCTCGGACGCCCGAAGGCCGCATTGCAGCGCCACCAGCAGCATCGCATGATCGCGGCGCCCGACCCATGTCGACCGATCAGGCGTTGCAAGCAGCGCATCGATCTCCGGCCGATCGAGGAAGCTGACATTGCGACGAACGTAGCGCTTGCTCGGCATCGCCAAAATTCGCTGGCAGTGCAGAAGATATGCCGGCTCGTTCATCGCTACGAAGCGGAAGAACGAGCGGATCCCGGCGAGCCGCGTGTTGCGGCTGCGTGCAGTATTGTGCCTGGTCGTCTCGATATGAACGAGAAAGTCGGCGATCAGATCGGCATCCAGATCGTCGATCCGCATCTTCGTCGGTGGCACGGCGAGGCGGTCGCCGGCGTATCGCAAGAGCAGCCGGAACGTGTCGCGGTAACCCGCGACGGTGTTTGCGCTGGCCTCCATCTGTGTGCACAGCCGATCGGTGAAGAACCGCTGCAACAGCGCGGGGAAGGTCGTTGCTTGCATTGTCACACCTCCCCGACCATCGATTTGACAACGCGCCCGGCGGCAAGTTCGAGCAACTCGGGCACTGCTTCCAGATACCAGTAGGTGTGGTCGGGATTACTATGACCGAGATAGGTCGAAAGCTTGATCATCTCGCGCCCAGCATCCTTGCCGCCGCGATACCAGTTGATGATCGTCCGCGCCGCAAAACTGTGCCGGAGGTCGTGGATTCGCGGACCACGGCCGTGGCGCCCAAACCGCTCGGGTTCTCGCAGCCCGATCCGCTGACTGACGGACGCGAAGTTGTGGCGCGCGCTGCAGTCACTGATCCGCTCGCCGGTCTCCTGCACGAATAAAGCTTGACGGGCTTTTCCAATTATTCGATCGCGTTCCGCGATGTATACGGTCAGGCGTTCGACCACGCTCATCTCCAGAGGTACAAGGCGAGCCTTTCCGAGCTTGCCGTAGCGAATCGTCAGGACCCCTTCGTCGGCGTCGACATCATCTGTGTCGAGTGCAAGAGCCTCGTTTATCCTGAGGCCGGTGACGGCGATCAGGCCGAACAGCGTTGAGAAGGTCAATGCTCGCAGGCCATAAGTCGAAGGGAGCTTGGCCGCCTCGTCGATGACGCGAGCGATCTCGGCATCACTGTAGATGTAGGGCGGCGACCTTCTGACCCGGGACGGTATCAGCCCGCGCGGTATGATCTCATGCGCGGGATCGAGGCCGTGGAGCCATTCGGCGAAGCGCCTCACGACGATGAAGCGCGCCGCCCAAGTCTGGCGATTTGCGTTCCCGAACGCCGCCTGCCATCGCAGGAACAGGTCGGCCGAAATATGTGCGGCGCCTTCCGCTTCGGCAAAGGCAGTAAACCGCTTCAGCGTGCGTTCGGCGGTGCCCAAATCATAACCCAGGCTGCGGCGGACCGTCAGATAGCGATCCAGCTCTTGGCGCAGATTGCTCATCGGGCATCTCCCGCCGCCGGCCACCGTTGCGCGATCGAACGAAGCCCCTCGATGTCGAGCTTCGCATAGATCATAGTGGATGAGCGGCACCGGTGACGCAGCATGTCGCCAATCTCCGACAACGAAGCTCCCTGCCGCACGAGGTTAGTTGCAAGGCTGTGGCGCAGCATATGCGATCCCACGTATTTACACGGCGGCCTCAGGCCGGTCCTGGTGAACGCATCTTTCAGGATAGCATTGACCACCTGACCGTCGCCGAACGGCTCATTGGGCGCGCGCTCCTTGACGAACAGCGCGCGCGATGTGGTAACTCGATCCCGGCTGACATAAGCGGCGATTGCCGCCCCAACGTCCGGCGGGATAGGAACGCGATCATGCCGCTGGCCCTTGCCGCGCACCATGAGTTCGCCGGCCCGCCAGTGGATATCGTCGATCTGGATGGCGATCACCTCGGCTGCGCGCAGTCCCAGCCGAGCAACCGTAAGCACCATCGCGTAGTTACGCCGCCCCTTGGGCGTATCGGTCGGCAGCGCAGCCAGCAGCAGCTCGACCTCCTCGGATTTAAGGTATTGCGGCAGGCGCGCGCTATAACGTTGGGCGATGCTCGGAATGCCGAGTGCGAGATTGACGTCGGTGAGGCCGCTCTTGAACAGATATTGGAAGAAGTTGCGCAGATGGGTCGGCGGCGTCTTGTCCTTGAAGGGAGGATTGCGCGTCGTGAGATGCTGAAGGAACGCGACGATATCGCGCGGCGTAATCCGATGAAGATCGTCTTCATGGTCGCCGAACCTATGGTCGAGAAACCGGTCGGCGAGCCGCCAGCAGTGATAGATTGATCGGTCGCTGAGCCCACGCTGGCGACGCAGATAGTCCTCATAATCGCGGCGTAGCTTCTCGTGAGCGATCTGCTTTGGCGTTAGTGGCGGGGCAGTCGCCACGCCGATATCGATAAGGTACTCGGCAAAGCGCCGGGCGATGTTGGCACATTTGTGCGGTTCAGCTGTCGTTCGCTCTTCACCCCGCACGAGATCGGCGGCCAACTCAACGGTGAGATCCTCGGGTCTTACGCAGCGCCCCTCCATAATCATGGCGAGACGACGGATCAGCACACGGTAACTCTTGATCGTACCCGACGTGTAATTCCGTGCTGTCAGACGATATTCAAATGTTTGAATGTACTGGTCCAGACAAGTCCCGGCACCTCGGCGCATCGCAACAATATCGGCGGGGGGTTTTCATCAGTTTGCTCCTTGCTTCGGAACACGGAGCGGACGCCGTGGATGGTCAACGCGCAACATTATGCCGCGCTGGTGTCACATGACCTTGTCTTCCGTTACGGGGCTGCGCGGTTTGATCAGCACAACACTTTGCTTTCGGTGACATTTTGAGTTCGGAAAATACAGCTCTAAAGTAACAGCTCGCGATGTCCCAGAGTGATGGTGGCAAGCTAATGCTCTGCGTGTCACATAGCTTGATCCATGGCAAGTCCAGGCGCAGGCCCAACCGGCACGGTCGGCTCTAGTATGATGAAGGCCCGACCAGATACCGACACCAGTTCTCGCCGGAACGGCCTGTGCAGCTTACAGCCAAATACCGATTCTCAGGCCGGAACGAAAGTAAGGAGGCCATCATGCGCACAGCGTCTGAGGCCGACGCAATGCTCGAATTGAAGCGTCGGGGTTGGAGCACCAGGCAAATCGCCGCCGAACTTGGGGCTGAGCGGAAAACCGTACAAAGATACCTTCGCGCGGGTAGATGGCCAGGCTATAAGCCCCGAGGACGTAAACAGGGCCTGCTATCTCAAGCTCACATCAACTCTCAAACAGCAACCACTCAACAGCAGGAAGGACCGGCGCAACCCGACCCGCAAGATACGGCAAAGCCCCATGCGCAAGCCGACGCACTCCAATGGCGATGGATGCACAGGGTCATGCAGGGTTTGCTCTCACGGGACGAGATAGTAAGTTCTACTGGGGAGATGGACGAACTAAGTGAGCTGTTGCGACGAGTTCACGAGTGCAGGCTACCCGAGCGCAATAAGGCAGTCGCAATACTCGCGTCACGCTGCCGCATTTCATCCCGTATCGTCTGCGAGTTTCTGGGCATAGACCGGAAGTCATATAGCAGGTATCGCGTGACTTTCGAGCAGGGAGGCACCGCCGCTCTTTTCACGCGCCAAGCACATTATATCCACAAGGCTGATGATCCGAGGATGAAGCAGGCTGTGTTCGCGCTCCTGCACGAGCCGCCCGCAAATCACGGTATCAATCGTACGACCTGGAAGATGGCCGACCTAGTCCGTGTCCTACATATGCAAGATTGCGCGGTGTGCTCGCACATCGTCCGGCAAATCACGACAGCTGCCGGGTACAAATGGCAAGGCGCGAAGGGTGCTGACTTCAAAAGACCCCGACTACGCGGCGAAGGTGGCGCGGGTGCGCAGCATACTGTCAACCCTTTCCAGCAACGACGCGTTCTTTTCAATCGATGAGTTCGGCCCCTTCGCCGTCAAGATGAAGGGCGGCCTGTCCCTCATGCCCAGCGGCGAGCAGCGAGTGGTGCCACAATGGCAGCGGTCGAAAGGAAACTTAATCCTTACCGCCGCCTGGAACTCGGCGGCAACCAGGTCACACACTTTTATAGCCCAGCTAAGAACACAGGGGAAATGATCAGGATGATGGACATGCTGGTGACGAAATACGCGCATTACAGGCGGATCTATCTGTCCTGGGACGCGGCATCTTGGCAGATCTTCAAACGCCTCGGCGAACACATTGAGCAGCACAATGCCGGAGTAGGACTTAGGCGGCTTCCATTTGTTGAAACTGCAGCGCTGCCGGTAGGGGCACAATTCGTAAAACGTGATCGAGTTGGTGTTTAGCGGGATGGCCCGAGCCATAATTCACAACAGCGATTACGGATCGG
>CAVYXX010000024.1:0-22459 GCA_963772355.1 uncultured Alphaproteobacteria bacterium
CAGGACGGTCTCCCAAATGGTCCTCGCTGGGTTGACGTGCAGCGGCTCATGGAAGGCACCGTCGGAGAGGGTCGTCGTGATACGCGTGACCACGCAATTCTGATGCTGCTTGCAATTTATGGATTGCGAAGTGGCGAAGTCCGCGGATTGCGTCTCGAAGACCTGGATTGGAGCGGAGAGGTGATCACGGTCCAGCGGCCCAAGCAGCGGCGGACACAATATTATCCTCTGGTGACCTCAGTCGGCGACGCGATCCTGCGATATCTCCAGGCGGCTCGGCCGCGGTGCATTTCCCGGGAAGTCTTCGTGACGCTCAAAGCTCCGTTTCGCCCACTTTCGGCGGGTGGCATGTATTACGCGGTCGCCAGCCGGCTCAACGCATTGGGCATTCAGGCCGAGCACCACGGTCCGCACGGCCTCCGCCACGCCTGTGCGGCCCATCTCGTCGAAGCGGGCCTAAGTCTCAAGGAGATTGGCGATCATCTCGGCCATCGCGGCACCTATGCAACCCGGACCTATGCCAAGGTCGATCTGGTCGGCCTGCGCGAGGTCGCGGCGTTCGATCTGGGAGAGCTGTCATGAAGCTTTCCGAGGCTGTCGCCGGCTATGTCGGCCACAAGCAAGCGATGGGCATGCGTTTCGTACGGAAGCTCGCATCCTTCGGTCGTTTTGTCGCACATCGGGGGAGGTGACCATGCAAGAGGTCACGGCCAGCCAGGTGCTGGCCTTTCTCGCCGGAACGGGTCCGGTCACCCGCTTTTGGGAGCGCAAGCATTCCGCGCTCGGCGGCTTCTATAGGTTTGCCATCGCCCGGGGCCATATCGACCGGTCGCCATTGCCACGGACCGTTCCTCAACCGCTGAAGGCTTTCGTCCCGCATATTTATTCGCACGAAGAATTACGTCGCTTACTCGATGCCGTCGCGGTCAGCGATCATCCGCGCTGCCGCATTGATCCGAAAACCCATCGAACGCTTTTGCTCTTGCTGTATGGCGCCGGGCTGCGGATCAGCGAAGCGCTTGCCCTGACCATGGCCGACGTCGATCTTGACTTAGGGATTCTCTGCATTCGCGAGAGTAAGTTCTACAAAACGAGGCTGGTGCCGATCGGCGCCGATCTGATCCGGGTTTTGACTCCGCACGCGGCGAGGCGCCGACAACAGCATGCCGAGTTCGCTTCGCCCTTTTTTGTTTCCCGCAAAGGCGATGTGGTGACCCGGCAAAAACGCCGAAATGGCGTTTTGCCGCTTACGGGTCCGCGCCAATGTCTTGGACGAAACTGCCGCCGCGCGGCATCAACCACGCTTGCATGACCTTAGGCACAGCTTTGCCGTTCACCGGCTCATCTCCTGGTACCGCGACGGCGCCGATGTGCAGCGCCTCTTGCCCAAGCTGTCGACCTATCTCGGCCACGTGCATATCTCCGGCACGCAGCGTTACCTCACGCTGACGCCGGAACTGCTTCGCGAGGCAGGCCTGCGCTTCGAACGTTACGCCATGGGCGCCTTCTCATGACTGACGAGACGCTTGGCCCCTGGATTCGGCGTTTCCTGCTGGAGCATGTCGTCGCCGAACGCAATCTCGCCCGCAACACCCAACACGGCTATCGCGATGCACTCCGTCAGCTCATCCCTTTCGTCGCAAAGCAATCCAAGAAATCAGTCGACCGTCTCCATGTGGTCGACATCTCCGCTGATCGCGTCCGGCTCTTTCTCACCGATCTCGAGGTCTCACGCCACTGCGCCATCGCCACACGCAACCAGCGGCTCGCCGCCATCCGCGCCCTCGCGGGCTTCGTTGGCGAACATAGCCCAATACATATCGAATGGTCCGGGCAGATCCGTTCGATACCCTTCAAGAAAACCGGCAAAGCAGTCGTTCCTTATCTCGAAAAGCCGGAGATCGACGCATTGCTCGCAGCCCCGAACCGCCGAACCGCACAAGGCGGTCGCGACCATGCACTTCTCCTGTTCCTCTACAACACCGGAGCCAGGGCTTCGGAGGCCGCCCAGATGAAGGTTGCGGATCTGGACCTGAACGCCGCCAGCGTCAAAATCACCGGAAAAGGCGGGAAGCAGCGCTTCTGTCCGTTATGGCCGGCCACTGTCTCCGAACTCGCCGCGCTTATCGGCGAAAGAGCCTCTTCCGGGGCCGTCTTCCTCAATCACCGCGGCTGTCCAATCACTCGATTTGGGATCCATACCGTGGTTGAACGCAACGTTCTGAGGGCCCTCTCCCGATCTCCGTCAATGGCGTCGAAACGCGTCAGTCCCCATTCCATCCGCCACACCAGCGCAACCCACCTTCTGCGCGCCGGGGTCGATATCAACACAATCCGGGGCTGGCTAGGTCATGTCTCGCTGGAAACCACCAATATCTATGCCGAGGTCGACTTCGAGACCAAAGCAAAAGCGTTGGCGAAATGCGACGTGCCCGATACCGAAAGGATACCCGGGCGTTGGCGAGATCAGCCCGCCCTGATGGACTTCCTTCGCACACTATAGCGGTCTTGTTATGTGGCGTTGGAAAACCGCTCAGCCGCTCCAGGCGCCGATCTCCGGGGTCAGCGCCACATAACTATCGGCGCCACATGAGTGGCGAACGATAATGCTTTCGTCCTCGATCAGGATCTCCTTGACGGTCAGCCGCACGATCCGCTGCCGCTCTTGAATGTCGAGGGTATCGGCGGCACTACGCAATTTGGCGAGGAATGCCGAGAGGGTCTCAGCGAGACGCAGATAAACGGCGCGATCGTTGACTTGATCGAGGATGGCCTGAAGTTCTGTCTGTAGGGCATGCTCGCGTTGCCGCAGTCCCGGCATGCGTCGCCGCAACTCGTCGAGTGACAGAAGCTCTTCCTGGTAGCAATTCCTGTCTCCCAACCACCGAACGATACCGACCCGAAATCGCCGCCATCCCGATCAGGCGAGCCAGGAGACCAAAGTTACCTTTTGCGTTCAGGGCGTCATCTCGCCTTGCCTCTCGAACGTCTGCCTGCACCACGTGCTGGACGAATGGTTCGAGATCGAGGTGAAACCGCGTCTCAGAGGGGAGTGCGCCCTTGCCCGGTTCGCCGACGATGCACTGATGGCGTTCGACAACATCGTCGATGCCAAACGAGTGCTGGCGGTCCTGGGCAAGCGTCTCGCACGGTATGGACTTACCCTCCACCCCGACAAGACGCGCCTCGTCGACTTCCGCCCAAAGAGGTTACAGGGTGCGTGCCATCCGGAAACGGATGGGACCAACTTCGACTTCCTGGGCCTGACCCACGTTTGGGGACGGTCCCGGAACGGCAAGAACATGGTTCGGCAAGTGACGGCCAAGGGTCGGTTTGCCCGTGCAGTGGCCGCGGTCAATGACTGGTGCCGGGAACACCGCCACTGGTCGATCCGCGACCAGCATCGCCACCTGTCTTCGATGATGCGGGGCCACTCCGCCTACTACGGCGTTGGCGGGAACAGTCGGCGCCTGCGTTGGTTCGCCAATCAGGTGGTGCGCGTTTGGCGCAAGTGGTTGTCTCGCCGTGATCGTCAGGGCGTGGTCACGTGGACCCGCCTCAACGAGCTACTGGCCCGGCACCCACTGCCTCCAGTCAGGATCTTCCATGGCTACGCCGCCGCGAGCAAATCTCTCTCGTGAAGAACCGTGATGCGTACGATGGCGGCGGCAATTCCAGGGGAACACCACCCCCGCATCTCAGCATGTCGAAAGAACGAGCGCAGCGCTGCCGCGCTCGTTGCGATCGATACGCGACACCAGCCGTCTCGACCTCTAGAATCGAGAAAGGCATCAACATCGTCGACGGCGATGTCCGCGATCGACGCTTTGGCGGAGGAGACGTGCCGTAGGAACCTTTCGACCTGCCAACGTTGATGAGAGACAGTGCGTGGCGACAACCCGCGTTCGTCCCTCAAATGGGCAATGAAATCGTCAATCTGGTCAGAATGGATATTCAGCTTGCCGTCTGGCAGCACCGCCAGCAATTCGAGAAAGCGCAGCCAGTCGGTGGCGACCTGAACGAACAGTCGACGCGACCACTCTCCGCGGCCCCCGCGCCGCCGCCGTCGTTGATGCCGTACCCACTTCCCGGCAGCCGTTTCGATCTCCAGCCGGGTAATCTGATGGCCAACGGTCACATCAAGCCGCTCAGCAACTACGAGCAGTTCGCGGGCAATACGCAGCAAGGTCTCGCGAGCAAGGCCTTGGCCGGCACAATGCGCGAGATAGCGCCCTCGCTCGGCCGACCCCGGACCCGTCTGGTAACGTGCCAGGACCGCAGGGTAGGTGAACAGAGTTTCGAACATGGATCGGATCTCCTGATCGATGGGGAGGTCCAATCAGTTGTCCGTCACTTTGTTATGTGGCGTTGGAAAACCGCTCAGCCGCTCCAGGCGCCGATCCCCGAGGTCAGCGCCACATAACTATCGGCGCCACATTACGCACCAAATGTGGTGCACCACATTTGATGCGGGAAATCTGCACGTCCGGGTCTGTGAGGGGTGGGGATGGCAACATCCCCACCTACTCGGCATCGCTTCTTCCTGACCGCAGCAAGATGACGCAGGAACAGCCGCTGATCGGCGAAACCGGCCTGGGTGCTGAAGAAGGCATGCCGTCCCGCCCGGTGCAGTTCGATCAGCCTGGTGAGGAACAGGCGGCGAAAGAGCGCGCCCAACACCCGCACAGGCAGCATGAAGGCCGGACGCGATGATACCCAGCGCTGCCCATCGAGCGAGATGCCGCCGCCCGGCACGATCATGTGGATATGCGGATGGTGACACCCACGCCCACAATACCCTGAGCCCGGACAGCACGGACGTTCAGGTCTTTTACCCCTTTCACCCGCTTCATGGCGCTACCCTGCGGATCCTTCGCAGGCCGAAGCCGGGAGATGGGACGGTCTGTGTCATCGATCCATGCGGGCGGCGACTGAAAATTCCGGTCTGGATGCTTCTGCGGGAATGCGCCGAGCTCATGATCTCCGGACGACCGCACCTGGGTAAGGAAGCACTCCTCTCTCTTGCTTCACTGATTGCATCACAACGCGACTCCAAAGGCCGTGTTCACGATGACCTCCTGCAAACGCCCGTTAGCGAATGCGAGGGAGGTCATCGTGGTACAACTTCAACTTCTGGACCTGATGATTCGAAAAGGAAGCGGTGCGGTGTCGATGGTCGCGGCGACACGCGCCGATCTCATCAATCTCATGGCCCGCATTGTGATGGCGGTCTTTCACGAGGAGGGGGGAAGCAATGACAGAAGTATACAGTCCCAAGATCAAACCGGAGCACTTGGCTCGCAAGGCAATTGTGTATCTTCGGCAGTCCAGCGACAAACAGGTAAGACAGAATAAGGAAAGTCAACTCCTCCAGTATGCGGTGGCCGAACGGGTGCGCGCTCTGGGCTGGAAGCAGGTCGAGACTATCAGTAGTGACCTGGGATCGAGCGCGGGTATTGCCTCCGCCCAGCGGGAAGGCTTCGAGCGTGTCCTCAGCCTGGTAGCACTGGGAGAGGTCGGCATCGTCGGCAGCCGGGAGGTATCGCGGCTATCCCGGACGGACAAAGACTGGTGTCGGCTGCTGGAGGTGTGTCAGATCTTTGGAACGCTAATCGCTGACGAGCAACAGGTATACGATTTGAATTATCTCGACGATCAATTGGTGCTGGGCATCAAAGGGCGTGGTTCAGAAGAGGCCGTTTTTGGGTTACAGATGCCGCGCCGAAACCGCCGGCCCGTGATGGCTGGATTTCGCTTTGAAAGGGGTTCGTAGGGAGGCGGCCAACCTCCCCGGGTCAAGTGTGGCGGGGCTGAAGTGGCCCGAGGCCCAGCAGCGTCAGCCAATGCGGATGGCCTTGGCCGGTCATCAATTCCCGCGGGCTTTTGCCGTTCCGTTCGGCACGTCGGCTGCGCATGAAGCGCCGATGGTTCAAGAAGAACTGCAATAAGCCCAAGTAGGAACCACCCAGGTGACGGCGCAGCGTGAAGTAGTTGCGCAGCCGTGAATTAATGTTCTCGACCAGCGAACTGCTGCGTGGTGTTTGCCCCATCGCCCGACTGACGGCGTCGAACAACCGGTGGAATTTGTTGCCCCAGCTTCGCCCGAAGTCGATTCCATCCCTGCCAATAGGCGCTCGAGGTGCTCGGCAATCGGTGCAGCACGCAGGCTTCACGCACGAGGAGCTCAGGGATCGCATGGGCTTGGGCGATGTCGGCCAGTTTGGCGTCGAGCACGCCGGCGAAGGCGAGCAAGTCGTCGCGCTGATTCTGCAGCGCCACGCGCAGCGGGCGAATGCGCCGCACGTCCTCCGGCTCTCGTTTCGCCAACTCCTCGACGATGAAGTCGAACAGCATCTGCCGTGTGGCCAGGGCCGGCCCAGCCAGCGCCAGAACGTCATGGCTCAACCATTGAGTGAGCGTTCGGATGTCGCGGGCCAACCCTTGCGCCTGGGTCTCGGCCTGCCATGCAAGCTCCACCGCCAGTTCGTCGTCCGGACCAAGCCGACCCGTGCGGCCAATCTTGGCCTCCAGCTTGTCGCAGCGCGACCGCGCCCCCTTGGCGAGGCGCGCCAGCGTGTTGGCGAGGCCTTCGTATTGACGCGTGATGTGAAACACATCGCCATGGCACGGTGTATCGTCCCAGGCGGCCTTGTATGGGGCTTTTAATGTCAAGCGGTTTTAGTTGGCACCCACGTCTTTTTTGCGTCCCTTAGTTTCCTCATCCGGTTTGTGCAGGCGGGGTTTCTTGGTCAAGCGGATATCATCATCGCATAGATCAAACAGTTAGACGTTTCTGCCGATCGTCTGAAAACCAGCAAGATAGCACATAGGTAGCAGGATTGGAGCAGTCGCGTGGTTCGCCCACGGGCACGACGGTGGTTATGTTAGCGCACTCAAGCTGCAGCGGACCTTGCGGATGTCCACGCCTTGGTCGGGCACCGCGGCGATCCGCGGCAGCGGCGAAGATGATCCGTTAGCCCGGATCGCATCACGCCACTCACGACGCCAAGCTGCCGGCGTTCTCCCTGTGTGCTGACGGAACAGCCGACAGAAATGTGCCTGATCGTTGAACCCGCAGACGACGGATAGCTCACTGAGCGCCATATCGCTGGTGAGCATGAGATGGCGTGCCCGATCCAGGCGTCGTTGGATCACATAGAGGTGTGGCGGCTCGCCGAAGCTTCGCCTGAAAGCGCGCGCGAAATGCGGCACGCTGAGGCCAACCGCACGGCTGAGATCCACGATATGGATAGACTGCGACAAATGCCCTTCGACAAACGCTTGCAGCCGGCTGATGCGCCATGGCGCAAGCCCGCCTAATCTGACGTCAGGAGCAGCAGAGCAGCGGAACGGCATGTCCTAGCCCGAGCCAGACCCGGCGCGGGCGATATTCTTGCCGAGTCTGGCACTCGTCGCCGGCGCATCCGATAACGACGACCATGCTGGCGCCTGCGATGCGGGCTGCTCGATGGCAGCCGCCGCGGCTTGGGCATGATCAGACACTGTCGCAACGAGAGGACCGGCAAATTCGGGCTGCGCCATTGCAAGAACACCGACAAGAGCAACTGCGGGATGGGCAAAGCGGCGCATTTGGATTCTTCCGTGCGGCGAAATCAAACGAGCAACTGATGAAAACAGACTTTGGCGCGCAAGTGCGCTACTCCTACGAAACGCTTCATACTCCTCGTGCGAGGGTCCATGCTCCCCGTGGCGGCGATACCGGGGACACCGATACGAGCAATGGATGAACAGATCAGGGTCGACGGAGCCATGCTCGGCCAGCGACCCAGTTCGGTACCTTTGTTCTTCGTTTAGCCGTTGGACCAATCTTGCTGGACCGGAGCGGGCGCATTAGGGGCAGCGTTCGCGACCGGGGTGATAGTTGCCAGGCTCAGAACGAAAAGCGCCGCGCGAATGAGGTGTGTCATCGGAATTCTTCCTCTTCAGTCGGGCGGCGTGAGCTGTCCAGCTGCGGCTACCATATGGATGTCTTCAGGAAGAAGATAATCCGGACTTTGTGGATTGGATTTATGCGCTTAAAGAGGAAATGGGATCTGCGATGTGGTATGCCCTGCCGCCGCCGCACTACGCCGCCGTCTATCCCCAGCCAAATCCGACCGGGATGGCGTTCTTATCACCGACCACGCTCGCTGGCGGCACCGGCTGCTCCGTTTCGGCCGCTACGGCCTGGACTTGATTAGACGCCGTGGCAACGGAATCGGCGAAGGCCGGCTGCGCCATCGCAAATACTCCGGCAAGAAAAACTGCGGAAAGGGCAGAGCGGAGCATGGCGAGTTCCTCATAACGGGCCGATCGATGGAAGCAATTTAGAAGGGCCGGCGCGCCATCCCTATGAAAGGCTTCACACGTTCGAACGGATTGCTGACAGCAGACACCGTGTACTGGAGATTTGGATCGCTAGGAAGGAACCTGTGTCTGCGCTGGCGCCATACGTACACCCGAAACTGACCGCCACGGCAGTGCGGGATATGACGCCGGCCATCGGGGGCCAGATCGAGGACTCGATCCCGAGCATCAGAGCTCTTCTCCCAGCTGTTGCCCGAACTCCAGGTCATTGATGAACTGGCGAAAGCAGTCGGCGGGCACTGAGAAGATGCGCTCCGCCGCCATTGCCGGAACTGAGGTAGGCCTCGTGGATAAGCCCTAACGGAAGAGTCCGGCAGAGAATCCCCGGCTGCTCGCGGCATGCGATTCTGCGGCATGCGCACCGGGATCAGCATCGACGTCACCACCCACGATCGCCAGCGACTTGCGGCGATCGTTGTGGATCGCAACAGTCCGTCGAAGCACGTTTGGCGCGCGAACATCGTGCTGCTGACCGCCGATGGCTGCGGCACCGCCGAGATCATGCGCCGCGGCGGCGTCAGCAAGACCGCCGTATGGCGCTGGCAGGCCCGCTTCTCGGCTGCTCGATCAAACCGCCGCCGCCAACTGAGGACGGCTTGATCGTCAGCAGAAGGTGGTATGCAACTTATTAATTCCCCTCGGTATGCGCCACAAGAAGATGAGCTGTCATCGCTTCGCAGGCCGTGTAGCCGCCGAGAAGTACGCCGATAATGGCGAACGTGTAGAGAATACTTCTCCCCCGCGAGGATCGGTCCGCCGTGGATTGGACAGGGGATGTACGACGATTGGCGGCTCACAAGTCATGGCTAGTCCCCATGTTTGGGGCTGGCAGATCTGCGTTACCAGGCATCCTCAGCCTTAGGTGGGCGGGTCCGGCATCAGCCCGTTACGAAACAGCCCATTCGGCCGAAACAGGGTGGTGTGCCGGAGCTCAAGACTCCCCTCATAACTACACAGCGCCACTACACGAGGCCCAGAGTTCGAGAGAACAGCGGCTGCTGGTCGAGCAGTCAGGTAAACGCCAGCATCAGCGGCTGTAACCAACGCTCGGGCATCGTAGGGATCAGGTCGCAGACCATACAGCCCTGTCGAAACAGCGAGTGCTCCCTCCGCTTCGACGTGTTGGTCTTCAGCATCCTGTCGTAGCCAACCGCCTCACTTGCGGCCCCCAGTAGTGTCAACAGGACGACCGCGAGCCCGTTGATCAGCCACAGCCGGTCACGCCGCTCCGGGGTGCTCACGTGCACCGATCCCATACCCATGCCGAAGCGGAGGTCCTTGGTATCTCGCAGACTAGACTCGATGCCCCAGCGACTGCCGTAATAGCCAGTCAGGTCCTTGGCCGTCGCCTCGGTGCTGGAGGCCGCCAGGCACCAGGCCTGCTTCATCTCAGGGTCGCGCACGCAGACCACGGTGCCGACCGGGTAGCGATCCGCCGTCACCATGGCCCCGCGAAGCACGCGCGCCCGCCCGCTTGGACTAACCCAGGCTGCGGCGGAGCGGGTGACGCCGCTGGCAGCCGTCACTTTGATATTGCCACGGAAGCGGATGACGTACTCGAAGTGCAACTCCCCGGTCAGCAGCCGGTAAAGATTCTGATCGCCGAAGCCTCGATCGGCGACGATGCAGACGCCAACCCCCGCCGGCACGATCTCGGCCAGGCGGACCAACACGCGGCGTTCGTAGAGGCTGCGCCGGTCCTTGAGTTCAGCCTTGTTGACCGTCAGCCAGACCAACGGCGTGGCGCGGCCGTGCTCGGTGATCAAGGAAAGCATGATGGTGGCTTGGTTATCAGCGTCGAAGTCGGTCCAGTCCATGGCCACCAACAGCGAGGTGCGGGCGCCGATCACGAACGGCAGCCAGAGCGACAGCATCCGATCAACCTGTTTGACCGCGTGCCGGGCATTCAGGCCGCGCGCCATCGCCAGGCCATGGCCAATCGTGCAGACCGCCAACGAGGCCGTGTGCATCACTCCCAGCGTGGCATCGGCGAGCGAGGCGATGCGTTTGGCGTGCAGGCCCCGCCCCAGCATCTCGTCCAGCAACTGATGCACCTGCTGATGGGAGAATGTCTTGCACGCACTCATGGCCGGCTCCGCGAATCGAAGGAGACTTCAGCCTGAAGGCGCACATCATGCCGGGGAATCCCGCTCAGCCAGAAAGCAACAAACGAACCCGGCGAGGGCCACCAGGATTCGTTTCCACAAGGGTTTGGCCTTTCCTGATTTTTCACTTACGCCAGGCCGAAAGTCCGCAAAATGAGGGGATGACTAAGGTGCCGGAGACCATGCTTCCAACCCTTTGTGTTGCAGAACCGAAGTTTGGACGCCTCGAAATTTAGAGGCACATCCCTACAGCGCGTACAGAAGCCCGTCTGGTCCGTAGCAGTATCCAGCCGGCGGCGGTGGATAGGCCGGAGGCGGTGGATAGCAGACCGGTGGCGGCCGATAGTAGACTGAGGGCGGTAGCAAGGCTCCACCGACAGCACCTCCTAGCCCGAGGCCGAGCGCAAGGCCGCCGACGATGACAGGTCCGCGGAAGTGGTTGTGGTCGTGAAAACGGTCGTGGTCACGAAAGCGCTCGCCGCGAAAGCCTTCGTGAAATCCACCGCCGGGAAAGACCCCAGCGCCACCGCCGTGAAAGCCCTCACCATCGCTGCCGCGCCAGGCATTGGCCGGTGACACCGTAGTGCCTATCAGCAGAGCTGCGGAGACTGCCGATACGAGAACCTTGTTCATGGTCCATCTCCCGTACCATATCTGTGCGCCGTCTTGACGCGGGACAATTGCTCTGTTCGTCACGACGGTGCTGACTGGGATTCATCAGTGTCCGCGCGCCTGGATGTCGCCGGGGATCTGCTGCAATTTGTTCATCCGGCGGTTCACCAGAAAATTGGCCCGGGACATCAAGCGGATCCGTTGGCGTCTCTGGCATCGCCAGGTTAGACGTGCGCTGAATCTCATCGCCGAAACCGTCGTTACAATGGACGTTGCGGCCGACGATAAGTCGCCGATTGCCGCCGCCGCACGCAAGATGGCGCCTTCTGGGCGAGCTCGAGATATATGTTGTGGGGGCACCGTCAACTTGTCGTCGATGGAATTGCAAGAGACGCGATCGGTTGAGTGGCGGCCGGCGACAGGGATCGTGTGAGGTGGACCCCATCGCCTGGACAGGAACCGGGGTGACCTAAGAGAGAGTCCCGATGCGCTTCCCGTTCCCTCCCGATCCATGGGATCGAAGTAATATCTGAGTATAGACCCTACTCTACATAGATCAACTCCCTTTTTAACTCCGTGCCCGCGAGCCTGTGGGCTACGCCGCAGCCCTTCCAAGCGGAGGCGTTGTCCACAGGCTCGTGGGCTTCGCCATCGAAAACCGCACGCGGCGTCTGGTAGCCCAACGCCTGATGCAGCAGCCGCTCCTCGTTGTAGAACCGCAGCCAGCCGCCAATGCCGTGGCGCGCCTCCGCAACGGAGCCATACGCTTTGATGAACACGTCCTCATACTTCAGGCTGCGCCAAAGCCGCTCGATAAAGATATTGTCCAGGAACCGCCCCTTGCCATCCATTCTGACCCGGATACCGCGGCTTTCCAACTCCTCCAGAAACCCGGCAAAAGCCTGACCATCGACCTGCACGGCCATCTAGCGGGCATCCTGTCGCTGGCCACAAAAGCCAGAAGGCCGCTCGGTGAGAGCGGCCTTCCGGTCGAGGATACAAAATTGGTTGCGGGGGTGCGCAACCAACTATACTTACGTGCGCGCGCTCGTACGCTCAACACGCCCCAAACCACCCTCGTACGCCCATTTACACCGGCGACCGAGGTAGGGCCGGTAACCACCGACCATCCGATTCCGAGCGGATACTCCCGATTGCCACCACCCTTGTTGTCTCCTGCCATTTTCTGACAGGGTCCTATAGCAATCTATGCCGGCTGGAATGGCGCGTTTGCCTGGAGATCAGATGGATGGCGCGGACAACCCGATTATTGGCACTTCTGCAGATTCTGCGCGGCAAAAGCCGGCCAGTGACGGCCTCTTCCCTCGCAGACGAGTTGGACGTCTCTGAGCGCACCCTCTATCGCGACATCGCCGACCTGACGGCGCAAGGCGCGCCGATCTATGGAGAGGCCGGCATCGGCTATGTGCTGCGGCCCGGTCTCTTCCTCCCGCCGCTCATGCTGAGCGAGGATGAGACCGAAGCGGTCGTGCTGGGGCTGCGCTACGTCGCGTTGCCTGGTGCAAATCGCGGCAGGCCTATCGCACCTTCCGCACCGACCGGATCGCCTCGGCACAGGAGACCAGCGAGCGTTACAAGGGGCGCCGCAGCGTTCTCCTGCAGGGCTGGCGGGCGCAGATAAATCCCAATGAGGGGCGCCATTTACTCCTGACAGAAACTGACAGGGCTCTACCGTAGGCTGCCCGTCAGCAACCGAGCACGCGACGGGAGATACCAATGCCAGAGACAGACATCACCCACCGGCTTCCGCCGGTCATCGCCGCCTACGTCAGGGCGAGCAGCCGGGCCGATTCCAACGCCTTCCTCGGTGTTTTCACCGACGATGCCCTAGTGAACGACATACAGCGCGAGTTCTGGGGCCGGCCGGCGATCGAGAAATGGCGCGAAATCTTCGGCGCCCACGTGACGATGGAGGTTATGCGCGCAAGCGATCATTGCGGCAACGTCATCGTCAACGCGAAGCTGGACGGCATTTACGGCAAGACCGGCCTGCCTGATCCACTGATCCTAACCTTCTATTTCACCGTTCGCGAAGACAAGATCACGATGCTGATCATTCTGCGCAACAAACCTGCGGAGAATCTGTGATGGCCGGCGAAATGCGATTTTCGGTCGATCCGACCGAGTTTGCCGGCAAGCGGCCCCCCCGTGCTTCTTCCGCTTGATAACGTCCAACGTCCGTTGCCGGCGCTGACGCCGGCCAATGATGAAAGATTATCCTCCTGGCCAGACATTCGAGAGAGGGCGGCTGTAGCAGTCGCGTGAGAGAGAAGGGTGGGGAAAATGAATGAACTCTAGACGACCGAATTGTAGACGTCTCGCCAACGCCTGATGGCTTCGATGTGACCGTCCACCGTGGTCAGGTTCGCGCCCATCGACACAACCGATATGTGGCTGCCCCCGGCGTCACGCCACGCCGTAATATCGCCCGGCCACTGGTTGTCCCCTCGGCTGTACTGCTGGATGGATTCGAAGCCGAATAAATCCGTGGGCCGCCCGAGCTCCGCGAGCTTGGCTTCGATTTTCCCCTTGATCTGAACCGCCTCGGTCTGGGTCCGGCTCGAGAACATGAAGCCGTCCCCGATCCGCGCCGCGCGGTCATATGCAGCTTGGCTGAAACCGCCAAGCCAGATCGGGATCCTCCGTTTCGGGCGTGGCAATATCCCGGCTCTGTCGATCCGGTGATCGGTGTCTTCGTGCTCAACCACCGCCTGCTCCCATAGCTTTCGGATCAAGGCGATCTGCTGCTCCTGCCGTTTGCCGCGGCGACGAAAATGTCCGGACATCTCCAGCCCGTCATATTCAACCCAGTTCCATCCGACCCCGACACCCAGGCGGAGCCGGCCGTCCGAGAACAGGTCGACGTCGGCCGCTTGTTTGGCGAATAGGACCGTTTGTCGCTGAGGCAAAATAATCACCCCGGTCGCCATTTCGAGGCTCTTGGTGATGCCCGCGAGGTAGGCGAATGTGATCAGCGGTTCGTGGAAGGGATCGGTCTCTTTATAAGGGCCCGGCAGTTTCGGTTCCCGCCCGGCATGATCGGCGCCAAGGACATGATCATAGATCACGATATGATCGTACCCCAGGTCTTCCGCCGCCTGGGCGAACGCCTTGACCGCCCCCGTGTCACCGCCGAGCTCAATCTGCGGATAAACTACGCCAGCCCTCATTCTCCGCTTCCTTCTTCGCGAGGCGACGTTATTCGCCAAATCCGGACCTTCGCGTCCGGTCAGAAATCAGCCGGCTCAAGGGTTATGACAGATCGCGGATCAACGGGCGCGATGATGATCGCTAACCGCGAACAGCGCAAATTGATCGCACGCAACGCCACGTCAATCGCCCGCTCGCGCGGAGAAAAGCGCTCCTGACCGGGGCGAGGTTCGAACCTGGGTCACACCCAGGGGCGAGTTGGCGCTGCCTGGCCGGCTGATGGCACGCTGATTTTTTCAGGTGCGGTGTGAGCATGGATAGACGCGTTGGTGCAGCGGCGACGCTGTCAGAGAGTGACCGGCAGGACCTGGCCGTTCAGGCGTTGGCACGATCCGCTACGATCAGTGATCTGGCGGCCCGACATGGGGCGAGCCGCAAATTCGTCTACCAGCAAATGCACAAAGCCGGCGCGGCGTTGGACGATGCGTTCCTTTCCGCCGTGCCGGACGAGGAGGCGCTCTTCGCGTTGACGGTCACCAAGACCTGGCTGCGCCAAGTTCGTTGGGCTAGCGCTGATCTGCCACAGCTCCTATCGCGGCGTGGTGGAGTTCCTGCGCGACTTGCTGGGCATATCGATCAGTGTCGGCACCGTCCACCAGGTGCTTCAGCTCGTCACGCAGAAAGCCGGCGTTCTCAACCGCGACCAGGACCTGTCCGGCATTCGTGTGGGCCTGCACGATGAGATCTTCCACGATGGAAAGCCCGTTGCTGGCCGGCGTCGATGCGGCGTCGACTTACTGCTATCTGCTGGTGGCGGCGCAACATCGTGACGCCGACACCTGGGGCGTGCACCTGCTTGACGCCATCGAGCAGGGGCTGAAGCCGGAATATACGATTGCCGACGCCGGACAAGGCCTGCGCGCCGGGCAGAAGGCCGCCTGGGGCGCCACGCCGTGCCATGGCGATGTCTTTCACATCCAACGCCAGTGCGAAGGGCTCGCCAACACGCTCGCGCGCCTCGCCAAGGGCGCCACATCGCGGCGTAAGGCGTTGCAGGTGAAGATCGAGCGCCTCGCCGGCCAACGGGGTTCGGACGGCACCTTGCCAGCCAACTGGCGCTGGCGCGGCAGGGCGAAACAAAGGCTCATCGGCTGGCTCGCGATATTCGGACACTCATTCAGTGGCTGAGCCATGACGTTCTGGCGCTGGCCGGCCCGATGCTGGCCACGCGGCAAGAGCTGTTCGACTTCCTCGTCGAGGAATTGTCGTATCGCGAGGTCGAGGATGTGCGGCGCATCCGCCCACTGCGCGTTGCGCTGCAGAACCAGCGTAACGACTTGCTCGCTTTCGCCGGCGTGCTGGATGCGAAACTGGTCGCTATCGCGCAAGCCCATGCCATTGCCGAGCCGCTGGTGCGCGAAGCCTGTCTGCTGCACCGGCTGCCCAGCACCTCGTCGGCCTATTGGCAGGGCTGGAACCAGCTTCGCGCGAAGACGGGGTGCAAGTTCCACACGCTGTTCGTCGCCGTGAGCAAGGCCATGGCGCAGACCCCACGTAGCAGTTCGTTGGTAGAGAACCTCAATTCGCGGCTGCGCAATTACTTTACACTGCGCCGTCACCTGGGCGGCTCGTATTTAGATTTATTGCAGTTCTTCCTGAACCATCGCCGCTTCATGCGCAGCCGGGTTGCCGAACGCACCGGCAAGAGCCCGCGGGAATTGATGACCGGGCAAGGCCATGCGCATTGGCTGACGCTGTTGGGCCTCGGACCTCTTCAGCCGCAACGCGCTTGATCTGGGGAGGCCGACCGCCTCCCGAACCGATCAACTTCGGAACCAAAACCCGGCCTCAAAAGACGGTGGCTCTCGCTCGCCCGTGTAACCCAAAAATGGAATTCTGAACCACGCCGGGAAAACCAGGTGTTGCTGCGTCAGATCGTCGGCGGGGTCGAACGAATTAAGTGTGGTTTCAAGTCTGCGAAGAAGAGGTTCGTGCCCACGGAACCGTGGTACCCACCCATTGGCCGCCGGCCAGGGCAATCGCACTTCGCCCGTCAGAATAGCGCCAACAGCGTGCGGAGGTAGTTTTCATCCCACGCAGCCCGCTTGAGCTTCCCTCGTAGCGACCCTTTAGAACCTTCCTTTTGGATCACGTTCAACGCGATATGCCGCAACACCGCTAGATTATTCGGCCCGTTATCCAACCGCGCGCGCTGCTGGTCCTCATTCATGACGACGTCCAGCCGCCAGTGCAGCCGGTTCTCGACGCCCCAATGGGCCCGGACCACGTCCAGGAAACGCTCGCCGCTCAACGCGGTGCTGAGCAAATAATACGCTGTCTCACGTGTGGTTTTGCCGTGCGTTTCGCGCATCCGCTCCACCTTGCCGATGGCTCTGAGGCCCGGCCAATCATGATTTTCCTGAAGCCAGCCGATGTCGGTTGAAACGCTGGCGGTGCGGGTCTCGATCCGCCCGTGATCCCCATCGACCGTTTGCGCGGTAACGCCGCCCGCCCGGGCTGGATCGTCGAGAAACAGCCTGACATCGTCATGCAGGGTCGCCTGATTTCCTTTCAGCGCCAGGGCATAATCGCCGCCCTGATCGACGATCTGTTGCGCGATGGCGCGTTGGCAATTAAGCGCATCAACCGTGACGATGGTGCCTTTCAGCGACAGCATCGCAAGCAGTTTTGGCACCGCGGTGATCTCGTTCGACTTCGCATCCGTAGCGATCTGGCCAAGCACCATGCGTTGCTCGCATCCCCAGGCGCTGACCATATGCAGCGCTGATTTACCGCTGGCATGGTCGTGCGAGCGGCGTAGAACCTTGCCATCGATGGCCACAACGCCTTGACATTGTTGCGAAAACACCGCCATGAACCGCTGAAAAGCAGCCCCGAACGGCGCAGGATCCAGCAAACGGAACAGCCGGCTGAAGGTGTCGTGGCTTGGCACGCCGTTGGGCAGCCGCAGAAAGCCGCGAAGTAATGGCTCCTTCGCCTTCGCGAATGCCGCCATGTCCATGGCGTTCTCGCCGCCGCAGATCACCGAACACAGCGCGATCATCAGGAGGTCGTGCAGGTGATGCAGCGTGGCATTCCCGGTTCGTGGGTCTTCAAGACCCTCCCAGCATGCGCCAAACTCTTCCAACGTAGCCTCCCGACGTGAGTTTCTCAGGCCATCGCGTAGAGTCGATCTGCTTCGAGCCGGGCAAGAGGGAATCGAAGGTCAAGCAAATTCGAAATGCAACTCCCCTGGGCCGCCGGCTGGGATGACTATGTCGACGGGCGTCTTGCCGTTAGGGTAGAGACCGTCCAGAGCTTGGTAGTGGTTACGTTGACGCATCCACTCCTGGGACTGGCGTTGCCAGCCGGGGGTTCGTTTCAACCCATAGGGCGGTCGGCGAATGCGAGTGCCGGGCGGCGCGGTGCGGTCGTAGACAAAACCGGCCGGGGGACCGTGGCCTGGCGTGCTCCCGGAATGACCGCCGGAATGATCCGGCATGGCCAGGGTGGACCTACAAGATCAGAGAGCCCTCGTGATACGAGTCGGTCCTTGGAAAGGCCGTACTAGTTCGATTAGTGAAGATTGATACAGGTCAATGGAAACTTGGCCGAAATCGTCATCATGCGCCCGATGGATCGGAGACTGAATCTCCACACCCCGGGGGAGCGCTAACATGAACAACAGACAGTTCCTGCTCACCGTCTCCGCCGCGCTTCTGGCTAACACGGTAGCGGGGGCCGCTCAGGCAGCCGACGCAGCCGCGGGTGAGGCGGTTTTTAAGTCGCAATGTGGCATCTGCCATTCGGTGCAGGCGGGCCGCAATCAGGTCGGGCCGAGTTTGGCCGGGATCGTCGGCCGACCGGCCGGGCAGGTGGCCAATTTTCACTACTCGCCCGCCAACAAGAACTCTGGGCTGACCTGGGACCAAGCGACGCTCGATCGCTACCTGACCAATCCGAGCGCCATGGTGCCGCATACGATCATGACCTATGGCGGCCTGAAGGACGCCGACAAGCGAGCCAACCTGATCGCCTACCTGGCCAGTTTGCATTGATGCGGTGAAATCCACCCTGCGCCGAACGAGCAGAGGCGGAGAGCTCCTTTGGGGGAATGATGGCTCGCAACAGAACGGCGCAACTGAAAAGGGTAATCGTGGCGGCGGTTCTTGGGTTGTTGTTTCCGGCGCTCGCCCAGGCGGTTCCGAATTACGCCCAGCAGACAGGTCAGCCTTGCACCGCATGCCATATCGGCGCCTATGGGCCGCAACTGACGGCGTTCGGACGGGCGTTCAAGATTGGCGGCTATACCCAGACCGGAGGCGACGAAGGCACCCCCATTCCGCTGTCGCTGATGCTGCTCGGCTCCTACAGCAACACAACCAAGGGGCAGGGCGCGCCCGCGGCGAATAATTACGGGGCCAACGGCAACTTCGCCATGGACCAGATCAGCGTGTTCGCCGGAGGCCGCATCACCGACTACGCGGGCGCGTTCGTTCAGGGCACGTTTGACGGCATCGCCAGTTCATTCAGTCTCGACAACACCGACCTGCGCCTTACATCGCCGTTCAATTTTGGCGACACCGAAGTGCGTCTCGGGGCTGGACATCAACAACGGCCCGACGGTGCAGGATCCGTTCAATTCGACCTACGCGTGGGGCTATCCCTATGTGCAGTCCGCACTCGTGCCGACGCCTACGGCACAGCCGTTGCTAGCCGGCGGGCTGATCGGCAACTCGATCGGCGCGACAGTCTATGCCTGGTACGATCGCTCCCTCTATCTCGAGGCGGGACTGTACAATACCTATGGTCCCAGCCTTCTGAGCAATACCGGCCAAGGATATGGGCCGGGCGCCACGGCGAACCCCGCACCCTATGTGCGCGCCGCCTATGAGTGGAACTGGAACGGGCAATCTGCCCATATTGGCGGGATTTTCCTGCATTCTAACATCAATCCCGCCGTCTCGACCTTCGCCAGCAATGGTTCGGCGGGCCAGGACGTCTATAACGACTACGCAGTCGATGGTGGCTATCAATGGACCGGAGACGGAACGAATATCGTCTCGGTCCTTGGGATCATCGACCACGAGGAACAGAGCCTCTCCAGTTCGTTCACCACCGGAGCGGCGAGCCAAGCCGGAAATACGCTGAACCAGCTTCGTGTGAACGCCACCTATTACTACCAGCAGACCTACGGGGCCACGGTCGCCTGGCAAAAGACCTGGGGCACCGCCGATCCGGTGCTCTACGCGCCCGCGCCCCTGACCGGGAGCGCCAACGGCAAGCCCAACAGCAACGCGTTCATCTTCGAGGCCGACTACGTGCCGTTCGGCAAAGCCAATTCTCGCTTCGGCATATGGGTCAACCTGAAGCTCGGTGTGCAATACACAATGTATACACAATTCAACGGTGGCACGAGTAACTACGATGGCTTCGGCCGCGCGGCAAGCGACAACAATGCGCTGTATGTGTTCGCTTGGTTGATCTTCTAGAGAGCTTGATCCCTGGGCGGAACATCGAAACCATCGCACCATGACGATCAGACGGATTGAGAGCGCATCTGAGCTGCGAGGTCCTACGTCGCAACGACGGCGGAATGGAGGCAACAATGAGCCTACCACGTATGGCGGTCGGCATTTTCGCGGGCTTGCTGCTGGCGGCCGGAACGACCGAGGCGGCGGACACAGATTCGGCCAAAGGGTCGCCACAGACGGCCAGGGCAATGCTGGAACGCGCTGTCGCCGCCGTGAAAGCTAACGAACCTAAGGCGCTGGCGGATTTCCGGTCCGGCGCGGCCGGGTTTCGCGACCATGACCTTTACGTCTTTTGCGCCAGGTCCGACGGCACGGTCGACGCGCATGTTGATCCCAAGCAGATTGGCCGTAACATCAAAGACCTGTACGATATCGATGGCGTTGCGTTCGGCCAGGAGATGATGGCGATCGCGCGAGAGAGCGAGATCAAGGCGATCAGTTATATGTGGCCGGAACCGGCTTCCCACGTGCCGATGAACAAGGTGACCTTCTTCACCAAGGTGGCCAATCAAATGTGCGGCGTCGGCTACTACAAGTAGGAGCCGCTCGTTTTTGTGACGCGCCGCAGAGCACGCACCAAGCTCGATGCTCCGCTAGTTCAATGCAAGACCGCGCCTTCGCCGCCGTTTCTACAAGGTCGAGAGGCCGCGTTATACGAGTCGGTCCTTGGAAACGCTGTACCAGCAGCCTGTCGGACTTAACGCGACGCGGAAGCGGTGCCCGCCGCGACAAGGAGCAGGCGATGCGGCGCCGGCGGCTGAAGAAGCTGGTGAAACGGCTGCATGAGTTGCGTCAGCAGAAGCTGACGCGGGACCAGTTGCTCATCAAGCTGGGCGCCGCCAGGAAAGAGGCTGGGCCGGCGGCCTGGCGGATCATCGATCTGCGGTTGCCCGACAAGGACCGGACTGTCACGCCAGAAACGTTTGGCTTTCGCCTGAACTGGCAGAACTTGGGTGAGGCCCGCCGCCGTGAAGGGAGTTATCTGCTGCGCTCGAATTTGACCGGCGGCGACCCGGCGCAGCTCTGGGCGTTCTATCTGCAACTGACGGAAGTAGAGCAGGCATTCAAGGAACTGAAGAATGACCTGGCGATCCGTCCGATCTACCATCAAACCGATGAGCGGATTGAAGCGCACATCCTGGTGGCATTACTGGCTTATTGTCTGCAAGTGACGCTGAAGCAGCGACTGCGGTCGCCGGCACCGGGGCTGACGACGCGATCGGTGCTGGACAAGATGGCGGCGATTCAGATGGTCGATGTGCATCTGCCCACGACCGACGGCCGCACCGTTATTCTGTCTCGCTACACCGAACCCGAGCCGGATCAGGCGCTCCTGCTTCAGCAACTGAAGGTCAGTTTACCCGGCCAATCGCCGCCCAGGATCTCCTCGGATGGTGTTCCGATAGCAAAATGACACCCCGCGCTGTGGTGCCGACCTTGCGACACCCTGCCGCAGAAAACCGACCCATTTCGGGATTCCTGGCCGCGAGTTGCGAAAGTCGGGCTAGGGCCAGGGGCACAGGAGCGAAAACATCTGCCCCTATGGGGCAACACATGGAACAATTTACCCCAATCGTATTGCCTTGGTCTCGTGCCCTATTGCACCAGCCGCCGGTTTTCCGGCAAATGCGACGCAACGGGACGTCGAACACCGCCGCCGATCACTGAAAGACGCTACGCTATTTCTGTGCGCGTCAATCGTTACTGGAAGCAACTCTATTTAACGCGCCTGAGCTTGCCTGCCTGCCTGCCGTCTCGGCGACCGCCAGTTCGGCATGCGGATCAACCGGCACGCGCCCGAGGCCGACCTATCCAGCCCGGCTCCCTTGCCGCGCAGTCTACTGCTCGGGGTGAGGAAAAGGGGCCGCGCTCGTGCAAACGTGGTGCATGGGACCCGAGTGCGGAGGCTGGGGAGCTCAGCGTGAATATAAATCCCAAGATGACACGAACGATCCTGGCCATACTAGCGGCCGTTATCGCCGCCATCATCCCCTTTAACGTTATGACCCGGGAGTATGGCGATCCCGCCCGCCGGTGTGCTTCGAGCGAGACGGCACCGAGGGCAGTGAGAAGGCGCTTCGGAGGCTGACTGACGGTGCCCAGCCCCCGTCCCGCCGCTTGATGCCCATCCGCTCGAAGAACACGGCGATCCGCGCCTCGGCCTCCGGATCGGGCGGCGGTAGCTTCTACGCACGGCCCCGTGGGGTGTGCTGGACGATCCGGGGCACTTTGGTCTCCGCCGCCTGGGCGGCCTTCGCTGGCCGCTTGCGAGGTCGAGTGGTTACGATGGTCATGTGGGTCGTATTTATTGGCCGGCCCGTCTGTCGGCAACCCGGCCGCGGCGCTGAATGAGGAGGCAGGGCTCTACATCGCCAGCGTCAAGCTGATGTCGCGGCGTCTTGCAGCCGTGTGAGGCACCTGAGATGGCACAATCTCCATTGATTCCAATGCTATGGTGTGCATTGGGCGTGGAGGAGTTCGATTTCGGGGTTTACTTTCCGTCCTTAGAACCTCATACGAATTCGCCTAGTCAGACCACTCATTACATTCCAGCCCGCTTTCTTCCGTGGATCATAGATGCCACGAGATTTTCGCGATGAGCGATGCTGGAGATACCAACACCGAGGATATGCAAAGCTACCAGCGCCAAAGTTACGTTCGCAAGCACAC
>CAVYXX010000025.1:0-299616 GCA_963772355.1 uncultured Alphaproteobacteria bacterium
GCGGCTCTCGAAGAAGTCGAAGTTTTCCGGTCCCGGCCTCCCGACCACGGGGTCGACGATCGTCACCTTTGCCTCGGGCGAACCGTCGCCGTGGATCTCCGGTCACGATGCGGACGTAGGTCATGTGGTTGTCCGCGCTTGTATCGTCGCCGATCACCCGCAACGGGCCGTGCCGACTGAGGAGCGCACCGATGCCCGCCGGCGTGTCGTTGCGCCCCGACCTTCGGCAGTAAGGCCAATTGCCCTTGCAAACGCCACGACCTCGCCGGGAGTGAGCGTCTGGTTAGCGGTGAACTTCTCGCGCCAGCCGCTTCCAATCTCGTCGAGTGCCGTCTCAATGGTCATCGACTGGCGTTGCTTCCCAGCCATGCGACTTTGCACCGGCCGCTGCCCAGCACGTCTCGGTGTCGGGTTGAACAAGCGGGTCGATTGCTGGATCGACGTCGACATCGACGGCGCCTGAGGTCAAATGATTACCCTTGCGCACCTCGACCGAGCTATCGGGCCGGTCGACCTCACCGTGCTGTTCGGGCTTCGCGCCGCCTTTTCGATCGCCCGCTGCACTGCGGGCGTAGCCGTCGGCGCGTCCTGGGCCGGCCGTACCTCGCCGAGCGCTCCCTTAATGGTGCTCTCGGTCAGTGTCCGGGCTTGCTCCGGCGTGATCAGCTTGTCGTCGCGAGCCTGCTTGATGCGCTTGATGCTCTGCTGCATCTCCTTGCCCAGGAACCGCTGCTGCGGCTATCGCCCCGGCTTGGCTTGCGAAAAAGCTGGCCGTCTTCATGGAAGCGTCCAGCGCCTGGCTGGCGTTCTGCTGGTTGAGGGCGACCCAGGTGATATCATTGAAAAGGTTGGCGTGCCGATCAGATCGAGCGCGGCGGCGAGGCCCGCCATCGCCGGTGCGGCGGGGACGTCCTGGAGCTTGACGATGGGGCCGGGGAACTCGTCGGGCCGCAAATCGGGCGCGGTCCTGCGGCGCGAGCCCGTCGATACCTCGCCGATGCTGGTTGGCTCGTCTGGGATCGGCAACTCGTCCCACCGCCACAGACAGTGTCATCCTTCAGTTCACAGCTGTTACAGGCGCCCATCACGGCCTCTGCAAACACCCCTCAAGTCGGCACGCTGATCCGCATTGGCGGTCCTGGGTCGGCGGCATACAGGTCGAGTAGCCCGGCGCCCCCGCGACCGGCTGGCTCGTCCGTGGGATCGAGTTTTAGGCCAGGGATGACTGGCATCACGATGCAGTTGCCGACCACGCCGATCAGGCGGTTCTCGACGACGGACGCCACGTTGCCGCCCGCGCGTTCGGGGCAATAAAACCATCGAGCAGCAGATAGCGCCGGTTCGGGTCCATGGCGAGCCAGATCGCCTGGTGATGGTCCTCAACGTGCTCTTCGAGGTGGTTGAGGAGTCGGCCGGACAGCGTTCGATCCTCCTCGCGGGGATTCTGGCAGTCTCGGTGCGGTCGAGACGCGTCGGCATCTCGACCGTGTCATTCTCACCGAGGTCGTTGTCAACTCGCCGCATCGGCACGAGGGCCTGCTCGAGATGGCCCGTGCGATATGGTCCTGAGGCTGAACGGATGACGATACGGACGGCCGCCGGCAACGCGCCCGGCATGCCGAGCTTGACACTGGTGATCCGCGCGCGCGGGATGGCCGGCGTCGTAGTCGTAGGCCGGAGCGCCACAAGCAGCGGCTGGTCTGGCTGGTAGCGAGACACCAGGGTGGAATCAAGGCCGACGGCGCGGATGTCGGTGCCATTATCGAGTGACAGGGTGAGGGTGAGCTTGTTGACCAGACGGTCAACGATGCGCGGCGCCAGGCGCGTGTTCCATACCTTGTCGCGATCGATCGGCAGCGCCACCCCCATGTACGGTTGTCAGACCTGGTCGGGTGGCTGGCTAAGCAACGCCGTGTATGGCGCCCATTGGGCGGCGTCATAGCCATCGTCGGCCGAGTCCTTCGGACGTGGCAACGACATCGTCATCCCAGCTCGCCGTCGAGGTCCGTGATGAGGCTCATCGGCGTAGCGGGCTCCGGGCACGTCGGCGTCCGCCCAACCTGTGCGTACGCGCTCGAGTGCATCGAAGCCGCGGGCGAGGTCCGGGCTGGCGTAAGCCGCCTAACAGGGCGTCGCGGTGGCGTAGCGCCTTGGGAGCCGTGAATGGTGTGAGTTCGAACGGCACGAACAGGCATTCCTGCACGTGAGCGAGTTCCTGGGATACCTGGAAGTGCCGAAGCACCTCAAAGTATTCGATCGTGAGGGCATGGCAATGGTTGTGGTTGGCTACCACGTCGGTCTGGACGCGCACAAACTCGCCCTGCCGGGCTGACTGGACGACGGTGGCGCGCTGGCTGCGCACAGAGCTGGCGGCTTGGAGCGTCCGGTCGCGGGCCTGGTTCAGCGACGTGCCGGCGACATCACGCGACGAGCTCTGCGACGCAGTCGACCCGGCGCTCGACACGCCGCCGCCGCCGCCGAAGACGACCGGGCCGATGAAGCCGCCGAGGGCGCCGCCGACGGCCTCGGTGTCGGCCCGTGACGAGCCGCGCATGTGCTGACGTAAGGACAAGTCTATAATCTCCGAAATGTCGCGGTCGTGGGCCAAGTCGGTGGTGAGCAATTCAGTCTCCCGACGTGAGGCCTGGCGTATGGCCTCCTCTTGCCGACCCCAGTCGACAACGGCGACGAGCTTCTTCTGCCCGGGCGCCAGCGGCAATGAGTAGAGCAGATCGCCCAGGCTGTAGCCATCCGCGCGCCACACTTGCTTGAGGGTCAGCAGGTGACCGTGCGCGATGGTCGTGGCCTGGTACGTGGTCGGTGTTTCATCCCAGTCGACAACGTGGGTCGCGTCGAGGGCGACACGACCGGGAGCATCGGCATCAAGCACCGCCACGATGTCGCGCACCCCACGAATCTTGCTCACCCGCTCGGCTTGCAGGAGCTTCGTGGCGGTAACCTCGCCCGGGTCGCGTGTCAGATCAGCCAGCACGCTGGCATGCAGCTCGAGCGGCTGCAATCCGACGGCGGTGCGCGTCCGGAGCACCTCGAGGGCCAATTGTTCGTCGAGGGGCGGTGCGTTTTGGAAATCAAGGGCGTCGGCAACGTTGCCCTCGCCCGGACGTTGCAGCGCTGGCAGGGCGAGGCGGCGTCGCTCGAGGCCGGCTGTCGAAAGCACGAACGCGGCAGGCTTTGACCTGCCAAATCGGCGATACGGCGGATGAGGTCGGCGGGTACCGGGTTCGGGTTCGGCAGCGTCACGCCCTTGATTTCAGGCTGCGTGGTGCGCACGACGGTATGGAAGCTGACCTCTTCGAGCGTGCGGTTCGGCACCGTCATGTCGATGCAGCCGCCCCTGTCGGCGGCGAACGCGGCCGGGTTGGCTGCGATGTCCACTGCATCCGGGGCTCGAGGAGGCGACGGCGTCTTACCGGGGCACTCAGCGTCATTCTCCGGTTCGGGCCGCTCGGTCGCCTTGGCGGTGACGAGGACAACCTTGTGCGGCAGACGATTGCGGTCGAGGGGGACCGGCACTTTGTCCCGGCCGCCGAGAACGGCCCACGCCTGCGCCAGCTCCATTGATGGCCAAGCATCGGCGAAGTAGCCGCCGATGGTCGTTTCTGCGATCAGCAACGGAAAAGCGTCGACCTCTGCACGGGTCGGAGAAATGCCCCAGATCACGACCAAAAGCCCGGTCGCGCCACCGGTGCCGTCCGGGTCCAGCACCCGTCCGGTCAACCGTTCGCGGCGCCCGTGTGTTGGATCGGCACTCGGGTCGATTGCTATCGGCACGGCGGCCGTGACCATGAGCACGATGACGTCGCCGAGATCTCTGGGCCTGACGGTGCGCGCTCCCGCCGTCGCACCGTTCGGGATAATTGCCGTGAGTGTGGAGCGGACCGCGCCACGCTTTGTCTGGTGGAAGGACGAAGGCAAAGTTGCCAGCTCAGGATCGACGTCCGCCACTCGGTGGCGGACACGAACACGGCGTCACCGCCGCCGGAGAAGAAGGTTGCCTCCTCGAAGGCGGCCGTGACCCGATAGCCGGCGAAGGAGGTCGGGTCGGTGGTGGTGACGCGGCCTTGCACTTCCGTCACGGATCGCTCCTAGGCATTGGGTTGGGTCGGGAACGTGATGTCGGTCTCGTTGAGACCGAGATCCAGGTAACCGATACGCAGCCGCGCCCCAGCAGCCGGCACCGAACGCAGAAAGCCGACGGCCCCCCCGCCAACAATGGCAAGTGCCTCGACGGGGAGATCGCCGACCTGAGCGATGAGCGGCGCCGCGCGCGATATGAAGCCGTCGCCGGTGAGCAAGACGCGTAAACCCAGCCCGCCTCACCCGAGCCGTCGAGGGGCTCGAAGAACGCGAGTGTAACGTTGGGAATAGCCATCTCGCCCCCTAGCGCTTCACGAGTTGGAACGAGTCGAACAAGATCCGCGTGTTGTTGGTCGGGTCGAATTCGACAATTAGGCGCTTTACGCTTCTCAGGTCGACGCCCCCGTTCTTGTGAAATTCGACCAGCGGCACCCGCGCCGTCTCAAAGCGGAAGAGCGTGGCGTTTTGGATGCTGCTTGCCGTGGGGCCATAATTGACGAGGTGGAATGCCGGCGAGGACGGCACGTCGAGCGTGAAGGCCATGGCGTCGGCGATACGCCGGGAAACGCCGGTCGTGTCGACAAGCGTGAGCGACGCCTTGGGGTCGGGGCTCCGCGCGTACTCGATGATGTCGCTGATGTCGAGCGTCCCCGACAGGCGGAACGTGAGAAGGTCGAAGCCGCTCCAGTTCTTTCTCATGGCGGGCACGTCGAGGGTCATGGCTTCCGTGCCGACCGTCGCTACTGTGGCATCGACAACCATCACCTGCGAGCGGTGGGTGACGTGCTGCGCGATGGGGACGTTATTCGTCTTGGACCCGCCCGACAGAAGCGTCAACTCCGGCACTTTGATGTCGGCGAACTGGGCGCGCTCTCCCATGACGAAGGTCCGGATCGCTCCGGGAAGCGAGGGTTTTGCCTCATTTTCCAAGTCGTCGAGGGGCAGGATCCCGTTCGTCGACAAGGCAGGCCGCAGCACTGAGAGGAGGCGATGGCGACTTCCGGATCGATCACCCTGGGCGAGGCTGCCGAGCACACCGAGGTGCTAACTGTAGCGTGCTCCCGGTGCGAGCGGGTAGGGAAGTATCGCCCGGAAACGTTGATTGCCCGCGGGGAAGACTTTGGCATTCCTGACCTGCTGCGGATGCTGTCCGACGATTGTCCGAAGCGGAAATCGGTGGCCATCTACGATCGTTGCGGCGTTCATTGTCCGGATCTACCCTCGTTTTTCCTGGGCAAGACGGACTGATGCCTCGTCACGTTGCTTTCCGTGTCATGCGATCAGCTCCGCGTGACGGCACCGCCATCGAGATCCAGCACGGCTCGGGGGCAGGAGGCTGTTTCGGTAAACAACGTGGTTCAACGTGGTGGTGGCGAAACCGAGCCGCCTGGCGACTTCAGCCGCGACAGCATCGGAGCGGTAGATAACAATCGACTGTTTCCCAGCTCACAGCGTGGCGCCCTCGCAGTCCTCATCCTAACGCATCATGATCTGACCTGAGGCATCGGAGACAAAGATGCGGACGATATTGTTGGTTGTCATCTTGGGCTTGATAGCGGGATGCCAATCCGCCCAGCTGCTTGGGGAAATGGCCAATTCGGTCTCTGATGCGGCCGATCGAAGCACAGCACGGGCAATCCTATGCGTGACGCAGCACCAATCGGCTCCCGAGGGTTATCATTGTTGATGCGCGGTTCACGCAAACGGTCGAAAATCGAGGATTTCTTGCCGAACTTTTCAATCGTTATATTAGCTGGCGACCAGGGTGAGGCCCTTGGTAGCCAGCCGGTTACGCCTTGAGCGTAGGCACCGCCGACGCCCAGGCTCAAGGCGGGAACGGCGGCAAGCGCCCAGAGCGATTGACAGGCGACACCTCAATCAGAGAAGGACGTTACGTCTCCCGATTGTGGTTACCGAGAGCCATGGGACGGTCGGTCGATAGGCTGCCAAGGCCTGTCCGCTCTCTTGCGCTGGACAAGTCTCCGCCGCGCCGATCATCATGCAGCCATACGGGAAGGCGCCGCATGGATATCGCAGACTGGCTGCGAAGCCTAGGCCTCGAGCGTTACCAAGCGGCGTTCCTCGAGAACGACGTGAGCAGCGCACTCTTGCCCAATCTGACCGCCGACGATCTAAGGGAACTTGGCGTCACCTCAGTGGGCCATCGTCGCCAGATGCTCGAGGCGATCGCCGCGTTGCGCCTCGAAACCACGCCGGCTGGTGATCCCGTTCGGTTGTCGCCCCCTCCGTCGACCAGCTCGACCGGAAGCCTCGCTAAGACCACAGGCGAGCGCCGCCAGCTGACCGTGATGTTCTGCGACCTGGTGGGTTCGACGGCGCTAAGTGAAAAGCTCGACCCCGAAGAACTGCGGAGCCTGTTGCACGCGTATCGAACCCTCTGCGGCGATGTGATCGCGCGCTACGACGGGTTTGTCGCCCGCTACGTGGGGGACGGTATCCTGACGTATTTCGGCTGGCCCGCGGCGCACGAGGAGGATGCCGAGCGCGCTGTGCGGGCGGCCTTGGAGATCGTTCATAGCGTCAAGCGGGCCTCGTCCACCGAGGTCTTGTCGGTCCGTGTTGGCATCGCCACCGGTCCTGTCGTCGTCGGTGAAACTGCCGGTGTGGGGGATCAGTCAAAGCTGGCGGTGGGCAGCACGCCAAATCTGGCCGCGCGTCTGCAAGGACTGGCTGCCGCCGATCAGATCGTCATCGCAGCCTCGACCCGTCGCTTGGCCGGCAATGCCTTTGAACTGACCGACCTTGGCGAACAGGACCTGAAAGGGATCGCCGAACCCATCTATGCCTGGCGGGTGGAGCGTGCCTTGGCGACGGAAAGCCGCTTCGATGCCCATCGGGGCGCTAGTGACCTGACGCCGTTGGTGGGCCGCAAAGAGGAACTGGATCTGCTACTTCGCCGGTGGTCGCAGGCGAGGGACGGCGAAGGGCAGGTGGTGCTCCTGTCGGGTGAACCCGGAATCGGCAAGAGCCGCATCCTGAGCGCGCTGCGCGAGCGGCTCGAAGCCCAAGGCGTCCAAGCCCTGCGCTTCCAGTGCTCGCCGTACTATGTGAATAGCGCCTTCTGGCCCGTCATCGAGAACTTCGAACGGACATTGAAGTTCGTCCGGGACGAAACAGCGGACGAGAAACTCGACAAGCTGGAAGCGCTGGTCTTCATGCACTACGGGCGGCCTGTGGCCGACGTCAGGTTCGTCGCCTCGATCTTGTCCATCCTCTGCGAGCAGCGTTACGGGGCGCTGCCGATGACGCCGCAGAAGTACAAGGATGAAACGCTGCGGACCTTGGTCGATCTCATTGAAGCGGTCGCCCGCCGGCAACCCAGCGTAATGCTGTTCGAGGACGTGCACTGGGCTGATCCCACCACGCTCGAGGTGTTGGATCTGCTGATCGACCGGGTGAGAACCGTTCCGCTGTTGGTCATACTCACCCACCGGCCGGAGTTCCAGTCGCGCTGGTCGCACCACAGCCATGTGGGCGCTTTGAACCTATCCAAGCTGACCCGGGCACAGAGTGCGGCGATGGTTTCCACGCTCGCGGTCGGCAAGGCGCTACCGGTGACGCTGCTCGAGCAGATCCTGACCAGGACCGATGGCGTGCCGCTGTTTGTCGAAGAACTGACCAAGTCCCTTCTGGAAACAGGCGAGCTGAAGGAGGCAGGCGATCACTACTACCATGGTGGTTCCGCTCGCCCTATCACCATTCCGGCCACGCTACGGGACGCGCTGATGGCGCGGCTGGATCGCTTCATGTCTGTGAAGGAGATCGCCCAGATTGGGGCAGCGATTGGCCGCGAGTTTAGCTATGAGCTGATCGCCGCGGTCGCGCCAATGCCTGAGGCCCAGCTCGACGACGCCCTGGTGCAATTGGGCGCATCAGGACTGGCCTTCCGGCGCGGCACGCCGCCTGATGCGGTCTACACCTTCAAGCACGCGCTGGTGCAGGACGCCGCCTACGATACTTTGCTCAAAAGCCGACGCGGAGAGCTCCACGCCAAGATTGCTCGTTCACTCAAGCAGCGCTTCCCGAACGTCGAGGCGACTGAGCCCGAGGTGCTGGCGCATCACCTCACCGCCGCGGGCCTTGCCGAAGCCGCCATACCACTCTGGCAGGCCGCCGGCGAGCTGGCGTTCAAGCGCATGGCCATGGCCGAGGCGATCGCCCATTTCAACCACGGGCTCGACTTGGTTGCCACGCTGCCTCGGTCATCAGAACGAGATGCCAGCGAACTAGAACTGCGGAGCCTGCTTGGTGCCGCGTGGGCGGCGGTCAGAGGCTGGCCCGTTCCGAAAGTCTGGACCAGCCTGCATCCGGCACTGGCGCTGGCGAAGTCACTCAAACGCCACGACGCGTTGCTACCCATCCTCTGGGGACTGACGGCCAATGTCTTTACGCAGGGGCGCGTAGCGGAGGCCCTGCCGTGGGCGCGGGAGATGCTGGACATCGCCAAGGCGACCGGCGATGCCGACCTGCTGATCTTGGGACACGCACTTGCCAGTGTTTGCTTCGGTTATTTGGGCGAGTTCACCAAGGCCGTAGAGCATGCTGACAGGGTGCTGGACCTCTACGATGCCGGGAAGCAGCGCCATCATGCAGACATCCTCTTCCACGATCCCAAAACTCTTGCAGGTGTCTTCGGCTCGTTCAGCACCTGGATCCTGGGCTATCCGGACCGCGCATCGCGGTCAAACGTTGAAAAGGACGCACATGCCCGCCAGCGTGGTCACCCGTTCGACCTCGGACTTGCGCTGACTTACGGGGCACATGAGTTCGATCACCGCTTTGGGCACGAGAACCTGCGCCAGCGAGCCGAAGAAATTGAGCGGCTGGGCCGGGAAAACAGCCTGCCCATACTGTGGGCATTTTTCGCACCCATCTCATATGGCGAGGCCCTCATCAGGGAAGGTAAGGTTGCCGAGGGCATCGCCCCCCTTAAGGTCGGCATCGCAGCTTGGGAGGCGACCGGCGGCAAGGTTGGCAACCCAACCTGGAAAGGGTTCTTGGCCGAAGCCATGGCCCTGAGCGGCGACATCGACAATGCCCTGGACCTGATCGACGAGATTATCGCACAGATCGAACGCCCCGGATGGGAGGAACGGCAGTCCTACGCCGAGATCCTCCGCCTCAAGGGCTGGATGCTCTCGCTCAAGGGCGACCTTGAAGGTGCAGAACGGAACTTTCTCGCCTCGCTCGACTGGGCGCGCCGCCAGCAGGCGAAAATGTGGGAGCTGCGCGCCTCGACCAGCCTGGCGCGGCTTTGGCAGAGCCAGGGCAAACGCCAGGACGCGTATGAGTTGCTTGCCCCGCTTTACGGATGGTTCACCGAAGGCTTCGACACCAAAGATCTCTTGGACGCGAAAACTCTACTTGCCGAACTACGGTGACGATACGTATTCGGCGGTTGAATACTCTTCCAGCCTAGTCCGCATCGGAACTGCCAAGGCCTGCCCCCGCGTAGGCGATCTTGACAGACGACAGCAAATGGATCCACGCCAAAACCGACACGTTCTGTCGGTGCAATCGAACCGTCGTCGTCCCCGGTCGCCGTAGCGGCGTTTCCGCTTCATGATGCCCCATCCGTTCCGTGTCGGGACTGCGCCCGCGGCGTGTGGTGGCGACTGTCAGTTGTCCGGCAGTCCCGGTCCATGGCACTGCGAGCGGTGCCAACCGCCCGATCCGGACCTATGGCGCGACGCGTGCGTTGCGAGGGGAACGTAGAGCCAGCTTCGCGAGATAGTACGAATTCAACGGGTGTGGCGCGAATTTGGTTCAATCAGACGGTTTCTGGTGTCGAGCGGAGGAGGGCAGCCTCAGAAAGCTCCTGAGGGGATGAGTCCTGGAAATCCCAGCTGAGAGGTCATCACATAACGGAGCGAAAATGAGGGGAACGTAGAGCCAGCTTCGCGAGATCGGTTCAGTTCGCGTCGGCAGTCTTTTTCGACGGCGTTTGAACAAGTCAGGACGCTCAAGCAAGAAGCCCGGTAGCCCAATCATTCAGCTCGGGCAGCCTTCGTCTTATTTGTGGCTCAAGGCCGCAAACGCGTTGCGCGGGGTCTATCATTCAGTTTCCACGGAATGAGAAGGAGATCGTGATGTCGCTGCACTCGATCGCTGTGTTCAAAGGCCTCAGCGGCGAGGCGATCCGGCAGCTCGAGCAAAGTTCCATCCTGGTGGAGCCTCGCGACGGAGAGGCGATCATCTCACAGGGGGATCCGAGCGACGCGGTATATGCGATCACCGGCGGTGATGGCCATGTCCGGATCGGCACCATCGACCGACACAGCAAAGCGTTGATGGTCGAGGTCTTTCGCGCCGGCGAAATATTCGGCGAGATCGGCGTGATCGATGGCCGCGTCCGGACCGCAACGGCCACCGCGGTGGGCCGACTTCGGCTAATGAAAATCCGCCAGACGGTGTTTCTCGCCGCCCTCGCGAATTACCCCACAGTCGGAGAAGCGCTCTGCCGCATAGTAGTACCGCGGTTGCGGCGGACGTACGAACTGTTCCAGGATGCTGCGTTCGAGACCTTGGAAGCCCGTCTCGCGCGGCAGATCGTGTATCTCGCGGGGTGCGAGGGCCGGCCGACGCCGCCGCAGGGCGTACGGCTTACCGACCGCTCCGTCAAGCCGACCTGGCCGACCTCCTTGGCGCCACCACACGCAGCATCATTACGATCCTGAATTCCTGGCGCGCTGCGGGTTTAGTTGTTTACGATACGGAGCGCGCCTTTCTGACCGTCACGGACATCGCCGCGATGCGGGCGATCGTCGAGACCAACGTCTGACCGAGCCGCGCTTCGCGGCCGACCGCGGATGACGGTGCAGAACCCGGGCGTTAACCGATACGGCTCATTCCGATATCTCCGCCATCTCCAGCAACTGAACCAGCTTGCGTGCTGCACCAGGCGGTCGCACAGCCGGATCAGCTCCGCATGGGTGTCGGGTGGTGCCGCTGCTGGGGCTGGCGCGGCCAGTGCTGACCTCGCGGCCAGGGCGGCGACGATCGACGTGAGACCGAGGCCGCGGAATACGGCGCGGCGGGATGTGGTAGGGGTTTTTGTAGATGTCTCGGGCGTGTGTGGACCAATCGAGGCCCCGCCGTGGCTCATCCTCTGCAACCGCGCTTCCACCCGCTGCCGTTCTCTAGGATGAACTCGGCGCCAGCGGCCTTGAGGGGTGGGCGAATCGGCTCGGACGAACTGTTTCCGGGACGTCTATAAACCGATGGGGCCGATAAATATGGCTTAGGGCGACACAACCCTGGCGGGCGCCCCGCTCGCACCTGCATTATGCGCTAGGTGGGGACTGCACATCCGTCTATCCAATCTGCTAAATCGGGCAGAAAGCATCGCGCACAAGACCAGGGACCGGGGCCACCGGACAGGACTGACAGCCGCCACCAAACCCCGCAGCCGCAGTCCGGGCAAGGGACGGATGGGACATTGTGAGACAGAACCGCCGCCGCGACGACCGAGGACGTGAACGGTTCGTTTACTGCGGTGGCGGTCAATAGCGCCAGTAAGTCGGCCTTGTGCGCTCGGAGGTCCGCGAGCAGGTCCGGCGCCAGGCGGGATGCCCCGTCCACCACAACACGACCGTCTGCGACCGTGAGAATCGCACCTGCCGCGTGGGCGTGGGCGAGCAAAGCGGCACCGGTCACAAGACCACCCGGTCGGAAACGGGCACTACCCCTGCGCTCGCGCCCGATTCTGCAGGTATTTTTGCGTCCTCACCGTCCGCATCCTCCGCATCGTTTATTCTCAACGGATTTTTGCGGACGATCTGCGGACGGTTGGAACGGGTGCGGACGTTCGGGGTCGCGCTATCGACCGCATCGGGTCCACCATAAGTGTCTGCATTCGTCGCTAAAGTCCGTTGCGCGGACGGTGCGGACGGTTGTTTCCCTCTACTCTCGGGTCCGGCGATGGTGATGGTGCGATCCCGGTCGTGGCCCTCCCGCTTGCCGAAGGTGATCTCAATCCCAGAGGCTCGCAGGAAAGTCGCGACCCGGCGCAACCTTCCCCCGAGGCCCCGTGGCGAGGCCGGCCAGGTTTTGGCCTTCGCCCCAGCCTCCCCCACTTGCGCTCCCAGGGCGACTAAAAGGTTCTTGGCCGTTCCCTTCCACTCGGTCCGTCCGGCTAGGTCCCGGCGCATTACCGGATCGTCCATTAAATCTCGCACCGCCGCCGCGACTGGGTCGCTGTCGATCACGTCGGCGATAGCGCGGCCGGTTTCCGTCGTAAGAAGCCATGAAGGTGCCGGCTCTCCAGCCAATGCCACCCTCGCATGCCGTAGCCCACAACGCGAAATCCGCCATCCGAGGCAGGCGGTCCAAGCGGGTTTCCGGCAACGTCCGCAGCCCGTGCGCCATGGCGGTGAGCAGTGCGCCAAGGATCGCCGGCCGTGCCGCTTCGATTTCCTCCAGCAATTCCGATTGTGCCCGGCGGCGTTCTTCCGGGATCGGAGACAACATCAGAAACAGGCCACGGTCAGCCAAGTCCGGGCGCGACACAACATCCTCGATCCCATTCAACGCACAAGGTCTCATCGCGTCGAACAAAACCTCGTCTTGATCGGTGTAAAGCTGGCGCACGGCAAAACCGCCGCCGGTGGCGAGCCTGCAAAGTGTGTCGGAAATCCACACCGGCAGGCCAGACACGTTGTCGAAGGACATCACATGGCCGTTGTTTGCTGCGATGAACAGATCGCGGTCCTCTCGCGGCAGGGACCGGAGCGCCGAGGCGTTCGGATCGATCATCAGCCGGAGGATCAAGAGGAAGGTCGATTTCGCGCTTCCGTGTTCGCCGGCAAGTATCAGAACGGGGTATGGGCCAGTCGCGCGGAACGCGGCAAGCAACCACGCCACGGCTAAAACGAAACCGGGGGGATCGTCCGCACCGTCCGCATCGTCCGCAGGGTTGGCGACGTTCAGGAAGCGGTGCAGGTCGCCGACCGAGCCACCTGGCGTCGGCTCCGGCAGCGGCAGCATCCCGGCGGCACGGCGAAATCGGCACGGTGGATCGCTCACCACTCGCCAGCCGGAGCCGTCGATCTCCACCGCGCGCCATGCGCGATCGCACAAGTCGAGGTAGAGCTTGCCATCGTGCTCGCCGATTCGCAGGAAAATCGGCCGCTCCGGTGCATCGTAGTGCGCCTTGGCCTCCATCACTCCCAGCGCGGCCTGCACCGCCTCGGCGCTCGGCGCTCCGCCGTGTCGTTGATAGAAAGCACGAGTCAACCACCGTCGGAACCCGCGCGACCGCACCGGCCATGTCTCCCGATGCCCCTCGATTGTCACATCCGCCAGCGGCGTCATGTCTGAGGCATGGAAAAGCTCGGCGTCGCCGGCAATCTCGATCAAGAGATCAGCATGGCTCTGGCGGCGTTCATCGTTGCCAGTCTCGGCGGCCATGGCGCCGTCAAGGGCCGTGACGCGCACCCCAATATATTTCAGCCGGCTTCGCAACGTCTCAAATGCGGCGCGATCCGCGCGCCGAAGCTCCGTCAGTGCGGAACGTATCGGCCCCGTGAACGGTAATCCGGGATCGTCCTTCGCTCGTTCGACCAGGCGGTCGAGTGGGTTTGGTGGCACATCGATGACGGTGAAGCCTTTCGCATCGGTGGCGGTGTCCAGGATGGCTTCCTCGGGCGGCACTTGCTCCGGAGCGAGGTCGGCAGGTTCGTGCGCGTCAGACATGAATGACTTTCCGCGCGCGCAGGAGGTCGTTGAAGTCGGCGGCGCCATCGGGAACAGCGATCCGCACCTCCCGCCCCTCGGCCGTCCACCTTATCCAGGCGTCACGCGCCGCTTTCCTACCAACGTCGTCCGGGTCCGCCGCAATTACCACACGGAGAACTTCCGGCGGCAGCACAAGGGCCTTGGCGAGATTGCCTGCGCTCATCGCGGCCCATGCCGGAAGGCCGAGCAGCACGCTGGCGGACGCCGCCGTCTCGATACCTTCACCGATCACCAGTGATTGGGCTGGATCGTGGTCAAGCAGCCGGATGGCGCCGCCCCAGATCGGGCCAAGGGTCGCGCGCGGCGGCTCCACGTCGGCCTTGCCGCTGCCGTCGCGCCATAGATACGTCCGGTGCACGGCCCCCCGTTGCCGCTCACATCGCGGACTAATGCGACCATGGCCGGAAACCGCCCTCCCTCGGGATGCGGTGTGTCTCGCCGAAAACGCAGCGCGGACGAGGCGGACCACGCCGGCAAACCGCGACCTGCCAGATAGATCGCGACCAGCGTCCCAGCAGCGGGTTCCGATCCGCTCCAAAGGCGCAGCGCGGCCTCGGCTTTGCGAAGGCGGGCAACGGCTTTTTCGGAATCATTTCGGCGGCCGTGGCGCGCCTCTCGGCCCGTGGCGCGTGCCACCGCCTCGACCAGCGCCGCCCGATCCTGACATGACGCGCAATAAAGTAGCGCCCGCCCGCCGTTGCCTTCCCGGACCGAGAACGCCCCTGGATAATCGCAGGCCGGGCAACGGCCGCGCCATGATCGGCGAAGGCGCGTTAGGCTGAACCGATCCGCAACTTCCCTGGCGGTCATCATCGCGAGGCGTCCGTCTTTGAACTGACCGGGCTGGCAGCGGATCGAACGGACCTAACGTTGCGATGTTCGAACTCGGTCAGGCAACTAACGATACACGGCAAGCCGCCAATACGATTCGCCACCTCGGCCAGTAATTCAGCAGTTGCGGCGGGACTAATCTGGTGCAGTAAGTGAGCCCCTCGCTCGATGCGGAGGCGATCGATCTGAATTCATATGTCAGCTCCATTTCGGCGCCGACCGGCTGGAAAGTGCCCCGATGCTATGTTATGTTCTCGATACCCCTACCGAGAACATAAGCACCGCCGGTTTCCATCAGTCGGGGCCGGCGGTTTTACTGTGGTAGGCGAAGCAGCGCGATCGCCACGGCGGGGCGAAGTAATGTCGCGATCATGCCGCCCCCTTTACCAATGCGCGGCAAGCTTCCAACGCCATCCTCAATTCAGAGCGCCGCCATCTCGGACAGCGTGGCGAGACATAATAGGCGGGAGGAACACGTCCGGCGGCAACGTCGCCTAGAATGTCGAAATGGCCTGGCCTCGCTCGGCTGCGGCCTCTGCTGCTGTTAGTAGCGGATCGTCTGGGACATACTCAGGCTTGCGGCGGGCGCGCCTGCCGTCGTTTGCGGCGCGGGCGGAAATCTCCATGTCGGCACCTTCCAATATGTTGGGGTGCCAAGCCATCTACACCATGTGGCTAGTCGAACCCGCGCGGAACCGCGTGGAACCGCGTGGAATTCACCTGCGCGCGGCTGGGCGCGGGTCAAACAATCGCTTCATGCGACTTCTGATCGTCGCGGGATCGGGCGGTTCCAACCAGTGTTCGGCAGTCCACGCTTGCATATGTCGTTGCAGGTCCCGACGATGTTCGGGGTTGAGATCATTCTTAGCCGCGTAATGCGCCACCTCAATCCAAAAACCGTCCCAATCGTGTTTTGGTGCGACCCCGCCGCGCGATTGGCGTTCATTAGTCGGGATGGGTGTTTGCGGAAGCGTCGGGTGCATTTCGATGGCAGGTCGCAAGGGCCAAATCCCAAGGACATCCTTCGTAGTAAAGCGAGCCTCTCTGAAGCGCGGCCCTCGATAACTGTAAATGGCCGTAGGGTGATCGGGGTCGGCACAAATAGCGCCCCACTCCGTTACAGTGACTATCTCGTCCATGAAAATACTCGCTGATACTTCGTCATGGACCGCTAACGCATTTGGGCCACCCCCTGATTGGTCGCGCTTCGCCCAAACCACCAGCTTCGAAGCCCGCAGCGCCTCCAACAATTCTTGCTGCGCTTCCGCGATTTTCTCGGTTGCGTCCGACATACTTTGAAGCTCTCTGCGCAATTCCGCCGCAAGCTCCGCGTATGACACAAGCCGCTTTTCTCGCTGCCGGGCATTCCGTCGTATCCGCCGAAGCACTTTCGGACCGTCTCAGGACATAGCGGGGTTGGTATAGGACCTGCCATCCCACGGTAGCCAGTCGATGATCACGGGGCTTACCAGATAATGCGGCGCAGCGGCCGAACGTGCTTCCAACGCCTCCAAGATCGAACTCCCGTCGCTGTGACCCCACCGCAGTGTAAAATCAATTGTTTCGTCGATATCCGAACGTGGGCGGATTTCTCTGAAAGCAATCCAAATCAGAACTTCCCATGCGTTCATCGTCGCGTTCGGTGGGATTTTTTCCGCCAAGCTATGGCCGACAGGTAAATTGTTTGTCATTTCAGTATGTCCATCTGGACACCGCGATCGTCGAGGATTTTCGCCATCTCCCTAGAAGCGGATACAGCCGGGATCGGAACCGATCTTGCGAAGATCGCCCGAGAAGATTCTGGGTGTAGCCCATCACCTACCTATCGCCCGACTGATTTTTGTCATACCAAACGTCGTCCTGATCGAGGAAGGCGATAAGTTCGCTATTGGAATGTCGCACGCCGAGGTTGCGCGCTGAGGATTGGCCACTATTGGCTTTTCTTAACAAGGTGACTGAGTGGGTCTTTGCCAATCGTTCTACGACTGCGGCGCCCGCATCATTGTCCGTTGACCCATCGTCGACTACGATGATCTCACTTGCCGGCACGGTCTGCTTGAATACACTGCTCAACGCTTCCTCGATATGCCGCGACCCATTATACAGCGGTATGACTACAGCAATGCTTGGGATCGGGAGGGGCCAGCGACCGGACATTCCGGCGGCTTCGGAAACAGTTGTCTTCTTGGCCCCGCATCGAGTTCGGCTCCGCTTCGTCAAGCTGTGCAACAGCATCCCTGCATTCGTACACGACGTCCGTGAGGAGCGACAGACGCGCCGAATTCACCTCGGCTTCCGGTATCGTCACCCGCTTTCGTTCCAGCCATACATAAAATTCCACGCCTTGTGCCGGTTCGATTGAACGAATCCACCAGTCGGTGTGACCCAACAAGTTGAGTTCCAGCAACAGCAGTTCAAAGCTTTTCGGAGTAAACGCCCATGCATGACAATCCTGATACGGCGAGACGGGGTCTTCATTTGCGCATTCGTACGCACTCTGAGCCTGGAAAATCGAGTTCACGAGACTGAATGGTTCCTTGCTGCCGGCGTGCGCCCAGCTGCCCTCACTGCCACGGGTCGTGAAATAGGCGACATGGTTGAAGATAATCCGCCGCTGGTGACGGGTCTGGCCGTGCAAATGGGCGTCCACCAAATCACCTGTTGTGGTGAGCGGGTGGAAGAAATCAAAGCAGACGCGTTTGTCGGGCAACGCCAGGGCCATAACGCCATCCGGCTTGATTAGCGCGGAAGCGTCTTTAAAGAAGCCGATAAGGTCGGGAAGATGCTCGCCGACGTGAGAGGCAATTAGGCCATCAAACGTACCGCACATTTCAGTTGGAACAAGCGCGGCAAGGGAACCGCCGTTCCACACGTAATCGACGGGCTCAATACGATCGATCGCCACATTCATCGAGGCATACTTGGCAACGAGTTCAGCCTGGTCGGCATGGTCAATAACCGTCGTCTGCCAGCCATCCCTTTTTGGCACGATCGGGCAGTGGCTCGGTCCGAGCTCCACCAAATGCTTGGTACGGTCGAAAAAGCGACAAATCCGGTCTTCTCTAGTCATGGGCAAACCCCCTCGTAGGCGCTTACGGCGATTTGTCAGCTACGCCAGTTTCATTTGCCTGATACCGATGCGTGAGTCACATCTAGGCGTGAGGCTCCTTCCCTCGGTATTTCTGATTTGGTGTGGGAACCTTGGTCCAATGGGCCTTCCGTTGATTGCTCACCCGAGATCTCTTCTTCCGCACGGTGATCAACTGCCGCAGCAAGCGCGGGACCGCGTAAAGATATCTGGTTTGGGAGCCAGGCTTTTGGCGGCTGCAACCGGGAGTCCGCTGGTGGCCGATCATGGACAGCGTCATGGGGCTCTTGGAGCACTTTTTGACGGTTTCGCTTGGACGTGTGGTCAGACAACAAAGGGGCTTCTCCAGCCGAATGTTGCCGCATAGAGATTCAGGCGGGTCCAACCTACAGAACCTGCCTTATAATTAGTCCTCGCGAGGCCCTGCGCGCGGTGGTGCTGGGTTGATGTGGCGCTGGCCAAGGGATTCGACATGCCTGTGCTGCCGGACGACGGTGATCGGCGAGGATACACCCGAGCGGCTCGACAGGCATATCAGCGGCGCAGCGCATGATCTCTTCGCCAGGGCTTTGAGATTTCGCTCCGCACGTTTTCCGCCGCTGGAGGAAACAGCGGCGGAAACGTCGAGTGGCAGCTTATGAAGTCTTCAAGAACAAGCTTTCATTCTGAAAAATCCGTATCCAGTCTCGGTAAACCTCCGAGACCGGACCACTCGCAAGCAGGCGATTTTGCGTGCCAGCTAAACCCCAGTAGTGCGGACGTATGTGTGAGCTTTGATCAGTTTGCTTGGATGTGCATGTAGGTGCTGCCCGGCACGCCACCTGTCGTCGCCGTCGCACCAAAACTGACGGTTAGTTTGCCGTTCGTGAGATCGGCACTGCTATATCCGACCAACGTGAGAGAAGCGGTTGGCTCGCCAGGCGCAGTAGCGTGAAGCGTTAGGCCGGTGTAGCCGTTGGCTCCCTGCCCATTTACCCATGATAAGGTGAAATCACTCGGCGTGACGCCCCAAACCGTTGCCCCGTCGCTCGAATGGAAATTATTGCATGTACTCCAGATATCGGACGTGGGTCCCCGATCATCGACGAAGAAAGTGTCATTGCCGGAACCCCCGGTTAGGAAGTTGGAGCCAGTGGACCCATCCATGACGTTCGTTCCACTACTAATCGCGACGGCATCGTTGCCGCTACCCGTGTGAATAAACCAGCCGGGTGTCGAGACCGAGACGTTCAGGCTGTCGGTTGCCGTAGTGATGAACTCGCTTGTTAGCCCGCTGACCGGGCCCGAGTAGGCTTGACCGGTCATTGAGGAGGGCTGACCTGTTGTCGTGTCGAAGATAGCGAGTTCCGGTCGGCGGCGGCGTGACCGAGCCGGCGGGGGTAGGCGTGGGCGTGGGCGTGGAGCCGGCGCTGCCGATGGTGACGGTGGAACCGCTCGCTGCGAAGCTGTCGCCCGCATAGGACCCGCCCAGGGCCAGCGATGCGACCGTTGCGGCGCCGTCACTTACCACCAGCGTGCCGTTGTTGAATACCGCGCTGGTAACGGTCTGGCCTTTTAAAACGATCTGATCGCCCACCGAGGCGATGATCGTGCCGGCGAACGTCGAGGTTGCCCCCAGGACCAGCGTGTCGCCGCCGTTCATAGTGATCGTCTGATCGGCCGATACGCCACTGTCGAGTAGCAACGTTGCCTTGGTCGGATCAGCCGTCGGCTTGCCGGTCTGGTCCAGGTTCTGGTCGTTTAGATCGAACACGACAGCGCCCGTTCCGGTCAGGCTGCCGGTCACTTCCAAGGTGCCACTAACGGCGCCCCCAAGGGCAATCAGCGTGCCGTTGTTGACAACAGCACTGGCGATCGTTCCATATCCCTCGGCGATACCGCGGGTGAGGTAGATGCCGCCGGTCATGACAGTGGAACCCTGAATATCGAGCATGCCGGGAGCAACGCTGGATCCAAGATTGTCGATCGTCAGCGTGTTGGTGGTGTTGTAATTCCGCCCGAACGTCAAGTCGATCGTGGCGCCGGCTCTGATCTCGGTCAATGACGTCTCAACGGAAACGTAACCGGTCCCATTCCATTCATCGATAACGGAGGTCGGGTCGGCGAAAGTCAGTTCGGTCCATCCTGTGGGGTTGCCTTGTGGACCTTCAATGGTGGCGATGTTGACGATCGCTGTTGAGGTTGGGCCCCCGAGATGCACAGCCGAGCCTGGACCGATCGCCGCGAAGATGCCGTCGAAGAGGGTGCTGCCCGTCATTTCGGCAATTGGCGCGTCGATCGTCGCGGTGCCGCCGAGGCACTGGATCTCGCTCGTGATGTAAACGCCATTGGTGCCGGTTAGGGTGAGGTTGCCCTCGACCTCAAAGAATGCATTTAGCGTTCCACCGTTGACAATGGCCGAATTAGCGGTGGCTGCCGTGAACACAGTTGTCTGGAGGGAACCATCCCACGCCCCGGCTGAACCGGGAGCAAAGGCAAGCGTTCCGTCGAGCTCGAGGTTAGCGGCGTAATAGCCGGCTGGATTGTTTGTCCCGGCCCGCTCGTTGACGTCGTTCATGCTCAGGCTGTCCACGGTGATGGATGCGCCCGATGCTATGGTGACAGTGTAGGCGGTGAGGGTCGACGCGGCATCGATCGTGACATCGGCTGCCAAGTCGTTAGGTACGGTGCCTCCGGTCCAGAGCGTGCCCGTGTTCCAGTCACCGCTCGTGTCCGTATTCCAACTATAACTTGTCATGGGTATCCCTCTACGACTGCGGTCCAGGAACCGGCCTATTGTTACGAAAAAGATCGAGGCAACAGGGGGTTGCCCGCGCACTCCGTCAGAGTTTTAGAAACCGTCCCGAGGTCCCGTTGTGACCTACGAATTCATGGAACTGGCCGTTACGACCGAGATGAACGTAGAGCCAATATTATCGTAAACGAAATCACATCGGATTGAGATCGATCTGTAAACGGAAGTGTGATGTTAGGTCAAATTGTCGTCATGCAAAGCGGATGTGTCTTTTACTTACTTAATCACTTCATTTCAAATGACCTCGAAAGGTCCGGTGAACACTGGCATTCTGAGATCCAGTCCCGGCGAGGTAGCTCAAAAGCGGGAATAATTCTAATCCGGCATAATTGAGGTCTGTTCGTAGAGCATGCGGCCTTGCCCGAAGCGGGCTTGCGCGCCTCCGTGACGCCCCGGCAACGGCACAGAATAAATCGGCAGAGGATCCACTTAGCGGAACCGAAACGCTGTCTCGACGAAGCCGGCCACCTCTGTTCACGAGCGCGAAACGATCCCAACCCATCAAACTCCGTGCAAGCTGCCGGGTAGGAACAGCGCGCCGCGGTTTTGCTCCGAGGCCGAACCGTGCGGTTATTGCATCCAACGCCATCTGAGCGCGATCGGGACGAATGTCCGGTGATCGCTTCGTCGTTGATCCTTCGCAACCAGGCGATCGGATCAAAACTGACCAACGCGACGCGATCAACCTCGCCAAGCTGCACCGCACGGGTGAGCAAACCTCGATCTGGGTGCGAGATGAGGCCTATGAATTGAAGCAATTCGCGATCTGGTACGTGCGCGTCAGGCGCGGTGCGCACCCTGCGACAAGCCCGCCAGCAATTGTCCGGGTTCCTGCTCGCCACGGCCATCATTATCATCGCCCGTAGTGGACGTTGCTGCTCTGGCGCTGGCTGACCGGCCCGAGTTCGATCATGCAAATCATCATATCGTGTTGGCGGTCTGTAATGGCGCGGCACGGCGGAACTGCCGCTCTTCCGCACGCGTCAGCCGCAAGACTTGTTGCGACAGGATCGTCTGGCCTAGCCAATGCGAGATAGTGCCTGGAAAGCTCAGGAACGGTTATGGTGACGCCATCGCATGCTCGCACGCGCCGGATAGCTGCCGGGGGTGATCACTGCTGCGATCGCCCGAGAGTTGGCAGGCAATCGCCAAACCATCCTTTGACACCCGGTTCTCCAGGCCGATGGCGCCCGTCGGCAAAGCGTGGATGGATCCTACACGCTCAACATGTCGAACGGCGCAAACGGCTGCCTTAGTACAGCGCCAGCGTCTACCTGTCCCATCCACAGCGTGATCAGTGTCGTGTATACGCGCCGAAAGTCTGTCGTATAGCGCAAATTCCCGTCGTCTAAATCCGTCAGGCTCGGCATTTCGCCGTAGATCCCACCACGGACGGGGGCACCGATGACGAACACCGGCCCGGCCGTGCCATGATCAGTGCCCAAATTGGCATTCTCGCCTACACGCCGGCCGAATTCACTGAACACCATCATCGTCACGTCGTCGGCACGTCCGAGCCGCTTCATGTCCGCCATGAAGGCGGCGATGTGGTCGGACACATAGGTGAGCAGCCGAGCGTGCGTGTCGGCCTGATAGACATGCGTGTCGAACGCATTGCGCGGATAGGACACGTAGAAGATCCGCGTCCCAAACCCGGCTGCGATCAGGGCGGCGACACGATCCAGCCCGAACCGGGCAAGTCCGTAATCGACCGGTGAATGATAGCTGGCGCAGGCCTCGTGCACACGTTGTTCTGCGGTCTGCGCGCTGCGTGCGACGGCGAACAGAAAATCCTCGGTTGGGTTGCGCGGCTCCGAACCCGGCGCCAGCGTCCGCAACACCACCTGCTCATCATGGAAGCCGCCGCGGGCAAATTGTGCGGGATCATCGAACACCAGCGGCACGTGGTGCTCGGCCCGCACCGCGAGCGATTGGCCGGACTGAATATTGACAAGAAATTCGCCGCTGTCGCTGGGATCGATAGCGTCCGCAAGCCGGCCGAGCCAGCCATAGGCGTCGCCGCTGTTGGGCGCGCCGGTGTGCCAGTAGGCCATCGAGGAGAAATGCGAAAAGGACGGATGCTCGTACCCGACCCCCTGGACGATCGCCATGTGACCATCTTTGTAGAGGCGCTCGAACCCGGCCATCCGAACCGGAAAGCCGTAATGATCGTCGATCTTCCGTAGGTTCTTGGCCGGCAATCCAAGCTTCGGCCGCGCCCGATAGTATGCATCGTCGCCGAACGGGACGACGGTGTTGAGCCCGTCATTGGCACCGGATAATTCGACCACGACAAGGATGCGTTCATTGGCCGGCTTGGCCGCCTTGGCGGGGCGGCTAAAGACAATCGGCGCCGCCGAGCCGCCCACCAGGCCGAGCCCGGTGCCGAGCAGCGCGCCGCGCAACAGGTCCCGCCGAGCCGGTCCGCCGCGATGCTCGATTGTTCCGGCCATTTTCGTTCTCCCAAATCGATGCGGCGTGTGGCGGACCGGTCCGCCTCGCCAGGTGGTTAGACGAGCTGATACTCGGGCCGGCTCATGATCAAATGTGCAACCAGCCGCAGCGGCTCTTCAAGATAGGTCCGCGCCCGTCCGATGTCCGAGGTGCCGAGTTGCGCATCGAGAAATGCGATCAAGGTTCCCCTTGTATCGGCATCGATCGGCACGCTGAGCAGGCGCACAAGCAAGATATCGACCGCGTCGCCGGTGGTGCGTGCCGATCCCGCCACCACGATATCAGTCAGGCTGAACAAGGCGGGGGCCCGAACGATCGGCTTGACCTTGCGCACGGCCTCCTGCCAGCCGTGCAGGCTGCCTAGACGCGTATTAAAATCTTCCTGCTCGGCCTCGGCGTTGGCCATCGCCCGCTCACCCATCGCCTCGCCGGTTCCCGGCGTCTCCTCGGTGGTCGCGGCGGCCACGTCGGCACCACGCAGTATCCGAGTGTTGACCTCACGGACCTGCTGACCAGGGTCGAGGTTTGGATCAACAAAGTCGATCTGGTCGGGGAACATCACCTCGCGGGCGAAATTGCCGCGACCAATCAAGGTCGCCGGCGTAATCCAGGCCCGCCCCTGGGCCCAGCCAGCTACGGTCGGCGGGTTAAGCAGCACCTGCCCGAGCGCGCCACTGGCACTGTTGAGATCGGGAATGCCCGGCAGCGCTGTCAGGCCAAGGCGGCGATACGTGGAGACGATCAACTCGACCGGCCCCTTGATCTGTGCTCCCATCGAGGCCGGACTATAGAAGTCCCGCGACAAGAAGATCGTCCGCAGGAAAGGCGCTAATTCATACTGGCTGTCCCGCAGCATGGCGCCGAGGCGTGCCTGTAGTTCCGGGGATGGATCGTCCCGGACGAAGAAGCGATAGATTTTCGTCGCGATGTAGACCGAGGTCACCGGCTGAGTGAGAATGATGTCGAGCACCTCGACGCCGCCAAACGGGCCGGTGCGTCCAAGGAACGTCTTGTCTCGCTCATCGTGCTTACTGGCGTCAAAGCGGAACGACAAGTCGTCGTCGATCCATCCGGTGAAGGCGCGCGCCGCCTCGCGAACATCCTGTTCGCTGTAGTTGCCCACACCCATGAGAAATAGTTCCATTACTTCGCGGCCGAAGTTCTCGTTGGGTGCGTCTTTTACGTTGCGACCGGCATCGAGGAATACGAGCATCGCCGGATCCTGTGCCACCCCAATCACAAGCGTTCGGAAATTGCCCGTCCCGTGCGCCAGCAGCAGTTCGAGCTGCACCTGCATCTTGCGGTAGTCGCGGTACTTTGTCGGAGCCGGTCGCGAAATGCCCGTGCCAGAACAGCGCCATCTTCTCCTGCAGAGGCTGCTTGGAGAGCAGCATGCACTCCGCCCACCAATGCGCCAAACGAGTTGTCTCCAACGAGCTGGCGCGCAGCCAGAAAAAGAAGCGGTCGACAACCGGCTGTAGTCGCCGCGGCCCCCCGGCCTTAATGCTGACGCCCATCGCGCTGCCGGTTTTGGCCGCGAGTCGCGTGGCGGCCGGTCGGGTCTCTGGAAAGTTCCGTAGTGTCGGATCGTAGATTGGCGAGTGGCTAAATTCCGGCAGGTCGCTCATGGCGCTGGCGTCGAAATCAACTATCGAACTCACTGCGGCGACCGGTCCAAGACGATACAGCCGGTCGATTTGCTCTGGCGTTCCACCGAAGCCGGCGCGATCCAAGAGGTGGCGCGCAAAATCGTATGACCAATCAGATGCCGCTATCGGCCCCAGATCTCCGACCCAACCGGTCGTTGCCACGTTACCGACCATTTTTCCGTCCCATGCGCACGCCCTGTCGAACTGCCGATCTCAGACCTCCCGACGCTACCCCGGCGAGGCCACCGCCGCAGCTTATTGTAGCGATAAGTAACTCGATCCAGCCGAGCAAAGCCGGAATGACCTGGTGCGCACGCCCTTTTTCGTTGTCAGCTTGGCTTGGCCGAATCATCAAACAAGGTCGGTCGCTCGCTCGAGGTTTGGCGACGCAACAAGACCCATTGTCCAACACGGAAGGCCTCAGGGCCGCAGCTCGCGGCCAGCCGAGGCGCCGACGCGGGCGTCGTCAGCAGGTATTGGACATCCGGGAGAGGCATGCCAGAACCACAGCCCTGCGCGAACAAGGCCCGGCGCAGTTCCACCCGGCGATACCACACAATGAGCTCGTGGTCGTTCGAGGGTGCGAATTTCCATGTTACCAGGGTCGAGCGTCCGGTGCGGCGCTCGAAGTCGAGCAACTGCATGTCGATCTCCGGGTCGATCAGTACGACATCGCCTGGGGAAACCACGCGCACTATGTCTGAGAACAGGGCTTGTTTCTGGTGTTCAAGCATCTCATGCGCGGCCATCTCGTGCGCCAACCGGCCCCCTTGGATATACAGAAAGGCCGGCCCAATCAGCGTCAGGAGTGACGCACGCAAGATCCGTGTGCGGCTGCCAAGCATCGCTGCCGCGACGGCCAGCGTGAGCAACAGCCACAGCAACAGAATGAGCGATGATGGACGGAACAGATAGAACTTGCCGAGCACGCCGCTCTTCCGGTCGAGAAATTTTGGACCTAAAACAAAGAACAGGTACGCCAGAAGGCCAACGAGCCAGAGCGCCATCGCTCGCAGGAAGCGGCTCTCGCCGCGCCTGACGACCCACAGGCAAGCCAACAGCATGGGAACGGCCATGATGTAGCCGGGCAACCAGTGGTCGCGGAAATACGCCCAAGACAGAAACGGCGACTGATGATGCGGCTCGCGGATGATCGAGTATATGACATCCGGCGGCGGCACGTCGGTGGCCTGCGCGACGTTGGCGTTCGCAAATCGCGACGACGCGATGACCCCAAGCAGCGGCATTACCAAAGTCGCGTACAGTGCGGTGGCCGATGCGACACGGCGCAAGTCGCGTGGCCTCTCCAAGAGGCGCAACGCCATCGCGGCCAAGCACCAGAACCCGCCGACGAGAAAGTGGAAGTATGTCGCTGCAGCGAACAAAAGAGCGGCAAGGGTCAGTTGCTCACGGGCAAGGACGAGCCTTATGGCGGCCAGCACCAGAACGTACGCGGCTACCTTGGCCTCGTAGCCGCCAAACAGCCACTCGCCACCGATGATGTCCTGACCGAGGAGTGTCATGGCCATGACCGCCAGCGCCGCGTCCAACGCCGACAATCCAAACACCCGGAACAAAGCGGGCAGCGTGAGCGTGTAGCCGACGATCGCGAGCAGGCGGGTCAGCACTTGAGCCGGCACGAAACCAACAGTCGAAACGAGGGAGCCGAGCGTCACATCGCTCAGCATCCGGTGCCGTGACGCATCGAAGACAGCCGTTGTTCCCGGCGATGCGCTGCCATCGACAAACCGCTTGGCGAGCGCGAAGTAATTCTCCTCGTTATCAGAGAGAATGCCATGCGGCGGCATCAGCAAGATCAGAACAAGGACAAGGACGGTAATCCCGACCAAGTTCGCAAAGCTCGCGATCCGGAAGAGCGGAGCGCGCTGATCTTCTGCAAAGTCAACCATGGCGGCGCCTACGCCAAAGCCGTCCGCACAGTCAACGCCTTATGAACGGCACCCCGAGCATCGTCGACCGGCTTCATCACCGGCCGAGTGCATCAAACCTCTTCCGCCACGACGGCTATTTCAATCGGTGTGACGTTGTTCTCTCACCGCTGCATTTTCGGAAAGCAAGCGGGAGGCCAGTGTTGGAGGGTTCTACGCCCTGGGGTCTGCCGGGGTTTGGCGCATAGCAAAGCCGGGGAACCACCCTTCTGGCTGGATGCCGGCATCCGGCCGATGCGGCTGCAGCTAGACCGTTCGTCGACCGACGATGGCGTGGTAGATGACGAGGACCACTATTGCACCGATCACCGCCACGATAACGCTGTAGATGTTGAAGCCGGTTACCGGTTCGGCGCCGAAGAAGGTGAAGAGAAAGCCCCCAACGATCGCCCCGACTATGCCGAGAACGATGTCAAGAATGACGCCCTCGCCAGATTTGTTGACGATCTTGCTCGCGATAAAGCCGGCGATCAGGCCGAGAACGAGCCAAGCGATAATAGACATTGCGGGTTGTCCTTGTGCCGTTAGTTGGATTGTTCAGCTTCGATTTGGGATGAGAGATGCCAGGAAGTAAGCAAGGCCACCAGCAACCAAAAGCGAGATGACGGGTTGACGTTCGACTCTTTCCGTCAGCGTCTTTTTTGCTTCATTGGCTTGGGCGAGGAGTTCGCTATAGGCTTCCTGTGCATCCCCGGCAACCTGACGGGCCTTTTCCTCAAAAATAAGCGTTGTCAGGCCGAGGGCTACGAGAGCCAGGAGAGGCTTCATTGGATGCTCCCATTCAGCTGCTTCCTGTCGGCTTGGCGTCCCCAACCGGCAGGCACGATGCAGCGTTGTCAGGTGCGGTAACGCGGCGAAGCGGGTGCGGATGCGAACCGGTCATCGCAAAAGTCATCAAAAAGCCGATCGCTACGGCAATCAGGCGTCGGGCAACTCCAATTTAAGGATCTCACCGGCCAGATAGAGGCTGCCGCAGATCAGCACGCGGGCGGGACCATTCCCGCGGGGTATGCCTTCGAGTGCGTCGGTGACACGTGGACCGGCACGGGCGATACCGTTCGAGGCCGCGATGATGGCCTCAACCGGTAGCGCCGCATGCTGCTCCGGTTCGCGGACCGCCCAGACGGTTTCGGCTAATGGCAGCATCGGGCGAAGAAATTCTGCGGAATCCTTTGCCTGCTTCATCCCAATGACGAGATGGATTGGCCGGTCCGCCCACCCCTTCAGGTGTTCCGCCAAGACGACACCGGCGCCGGGGTTGTGACCGCCGTCCAGCCACAGCTCCCAATTCGTAGGAAGAAACCGAGCGAGACGGCCGCGCAAGCGCTGCAACCGAGCGGGCCATTCGGCATGGGCGATGCCGACGGTGCTGTGCGGGAGGGCGGCGGCGCGGAGGGCGGCGATCGCGATGCCGGCGTTGTCCAATTGGAACAGGCCGTGCAGTGACGGCATGGGGCCTTCGACTATGCCGGCGCTGTCCGTATAGCGAATTCCCGCCTTGCCGGCGCTGATGTCCCAGTCCCTGCCACGCAGTCTGACCGGGGTTCCCAGGCCGCCGGCATAGTCGAGCAAGATGCGACGGACATCAGACGGCTGCGCGCCGACCGCCACCGGAACGTTGGGCTTCATGATCCCGGCCTTTTCGCCGGCGATGACTTCCACCGACGGTCCCAGGAGTTCACGGTGGTCGAGCGAGATGGATGTAATGGCGCACGCGGCAGGTGAAGCGACGACGTTCGTGGCATCGCCCCGTCCGCCGAGGCCGACTTCCAGGACGCACAAATCGGCAGGCGTTTCGGCAAACAGATCGAATGCCGCGGCCGTGATCACCTCGAATACGGTGATCGGAGCACCGTCGTTGATCCTTTCGATCCGTTCCAGCTCGGCGATCAGACGGTCGTCGGGGACCACCGTTCCAGCGATGCGGATGCGTTCGTTGAAACGGACCAGATGTGGCGAGGTATAGACGTGGACTCGGTGGCCCGCGGCTTCGGCCATGGCTTGGACGAAGGCGCAGGTGCTGCCTTTGCCGTTGGTGCCCGCAACATGGATAATCGGCGGCAGGCGGCGTTCGGGATGGTCGAGGCGGGCGAGTAAAGCGTGGAGGCGGTCAAGGCTGAGGTCGATCAGCCTGGGATGCAGGCGCTCGAGGCGGGCAGCGATCTGTTCAACGGTGTCGTTCACGCGGCGGCCTGATCCTCCTTCCGCGTTAACAGGCCAATGACGCGGGCCAACATCGCTTTCATCTCGGTGCGCTTGACGACCATGTCGATGATGCCGTGCTCCAGAAGATATTCGGCGCGTTGAAAACCTTCCGGAAGCTTTTCACGCACGGTTTGCTCTATCACCCGGGCGCCGGCGAAGCCGATCATTGCACCGGGCTCGGCGATCTGGATGTCTCCGAGCATGGCGAAGGATGCGGTTACGCCGCCGGTGGTGGGGTCGGTGAGAACGACGATGAACGGCAGGCCGGCGTCCTTTACCAGACTGGTGGCGATGACGGTACGCGGCATCTGCATCAGGCTGATCGCGCCCTCCTGCATGCGGGCGCCTCCTGACGCGGTGAAGACGATCAGAGGCACTTGTTGCAGGACCGCGAGGCGTGCGGCTGCGAGAATGGCTTCGCCCACTGCGGCGCCCATAGAACCGGCAATGAAGTCGAACTCCATAACAGCGACGACGGCTTTTTCTCCGCCAACGGTGCCGTGGGCGACCGTGATAGCATCTTCGGTATGGGTCTTCTCGCGCGCTTCCTTGAGGCGGTCGGCGTAGCGCTTGGTGTCGCGGAACCGCAACGGATCGGCAATGGGCTTGGGCAGTTCGATGCGGGTATAGGCGTTGTCGTCGAAAGTCCATTCCAGGCGTTCGGTCGAAGTGGCCCGAAAGTGGTGACCACAGTGCGGACAGACCTTGCGGTTGGCCGTGAGATCGCGGTGGAAGATCATTTGCTGGCACGCGGGGCACTGATGCCAAAGATTGTCCGGCACCGACGATCGGGTGAACAGGGTGCGGATCTTGGGTCGGACGTACTCGGTAAGCCAGCTCATGCGTGCGTGGATAGCTGCGGATCAAGGCTCCGGCAAGCTTGTGTCCCACGGAAGGACGCCGACCGGGTGTTCGCCATCCGGCCGCTCTCCCTGTAGAATCGGGACGAGCATTCTGCCGGGGAGAACCTACGTGAATCTTTACCGCCTGCTACAGCGCCGAGCCGCCGACGGCAAACCCATCCGTGTGGGGCTGATTGGCGCCGGCAAGTTCGGGTCCATGTTCCTGTCGCAGGTTCCGACCACGCCGGGCCTGGAGGTGCCCGCGATCGCCGACCTGTCGCCCGACCGTGCCCGCCAGGCTTGCCGAAATGTCGGCTGGACCGAGGAACGCATTGCCGCCACCCGGTTTGTCGATGATGCGGCTGCGATGATCGCTTTTCCGGAGGTCGAGGTCGTGGTCGAAGCCACCGGCCACGCCCCCGCCGGCATCGTCCATGCCCGCCGGGCGATCCGGGATGGAAAACACATCGTGATGGTGAATGTGGAGACGGACGTGCTGGCTGGCCCGTTGCTGGCGCGCGAAGCCGAGGCTGCCGGTGTCGTTTACAGCCTCGCATACGGCGACCAACCGGCCTTGATCTGCGAATTGGTCGACTGGGCGCGGTCGTGCGGCTTTCAAGTGATAGCCGCCGGTAAGGGCACCAAGTATATGCCGGAATATCATGCTTCCACGCCCGACACGGTGTGGGGCTTTTACGGCCTGACGCCCGACCAGGCGAAGACCGGTGGGATGAACCCACAGATGTTCAACTCGTTTCTTGACGGCACGAAATCGGGGATCGAGATGGCGGCGGTCGCCAATGCCTCGGGCCTAACACCGGCGCCGGACGGACTGGCGTTTCCGCCCGTCGGCACCCATGAGATGGCCGAGATGCTGCGCCCTGGGAATGCGGGGTCGCTGCACCACGGTGGTCAGGTCGAGGTGATTTCCTCGGTACATCGCGACGGAACCCCGGTGAGAAACGATCTTCGCTGGGGTGTGTTCGTGGTGTTCGAAGCACCAAACGATTATGCCCAGCGTTGTTTCGCGGAATATGGCGTCGTTACGGACTCCTCTGGTCGCGTTTCGGCGCTGTATCGTCCGTTCCATTTAATCGGACTTGAATTGAATGTGTCCATCTTGTCGGCCGCTTTGCGCAAGGAGCCGACCGGCGCGCCGAGCGGCTTCCGCGGCGACGTGGTCTCGACCGCCAAACGCGACCTGCGCGCCGGGGAAATGCTGGATGGTGAGGGCGGTGCTTGCGTGTGGGGCAAGCTGATGACGGCGGCGGACAGTCTTCGACGTGGCGGATTGCCGATCGGGCTGGCCAATCGTGTGGCGTTGGTGCGGGACGTGCCCGGCGGCCAACCGGTGACCTGGGACGATGTGCGGATTGATGCCGCCGATGAAGCCTACAAATACCGACGAGCCATGGAGGCGGCGTTCCCGGCGTGACGGCTGGTCCTGCTGCTCAGAACGTATCGCGCGTATAGTCGAGACGGCTTGGGCGTCAAACTGCCGGGACCTTGACGTCCCTGGCTAGCATATCGCTGATCCGGGCGGTAAGCACCCCGAACGGGAACGGCTTGCCGATGGCCTCCATCCCGGGTTCGAGGTGTTCCATCGAAACAAGGCCGGAGTATGCGGTGATGAACAGCACGGGCAGGCCCGGACGGCACTCGCGGGCGCCATCGGCAACCTGCCGCCCGCATAGCGCCCTGCCTCGGCTGTCTGTCCGTGTTCCAGCCGGCGAGTCATCAAATTCCAGGCCGCCGCCGATTGCCTGCAGCAGGTTATTGAAATCGTGCGCGATGCCGCCGTTGAGTTGACCCAGAACCTCCATCTTCTGCGACTGCCGCAGCGCCGCCTCAACGCTCTCGCGGTCGGCAATCTGCCGGCGGAGTTCGATGTTCGCCCCCTCAAGCTCACCAGTACGGGTTGCGACCAAAACTTCCAGCGCCTGCGCCGCCTCTTCGGCCTCCGCAATGTGCACGCGAACCTCATATTGCCAACGGCGTGCACGCACAGCGGATTGGACGCTGCTCGCCAAAGTGATCTTCTGCATCGGCCGATCAATCAGCGTCACGTTCCGCAACATCCTCATCAGGTGTTGGCGGCGACTGACGATGGCGGGCGGCGCCTGACGGCTTGCCAGCAGAATGAAGGGCAGGTCCGACCAGGGGGTTCGTTGATTGACCCGGGCGGCGAGTTCGCCGAGCGACCTCCCGAAGACTGCCTCTTCCGCGAGCAGCACTGCCCCGGCTCCAACCTCAAGCCGGCGATAAGTTCGGCGAGGCCGACGCAAACCTCGCCTTGTCCGCCGGCCTCAAGAATGACCTCGTTTGAAGCCCTACCGTCCCGGCCGACCGATGCGAGCACAAGGACCCGCGAACCATCAGGCTCAGATACCATCATGCAGCCCGTCCGCCAGGATTTCGGTCGGGCCGGCGTAACTGGGCACAACCCCCCACAGGCTGGCGAACTGCTCCATCGGCGGCCGACGGTAAGGCCCTGCGGGCCCCAGCCGGAACTCCCGGACCCCATTCTCGTGATAGCCGTTGCACTTTTTTCACGACCGAGACCGCGCGCCTGATCTTGCGTTCGCTTTGAAATAATGCAGCAGCAGCACTGTGTCGCTCAGGTAGCTCAGGTCGATTGCTTTCCGCAACGGACCGGCGATGCCGATTTGGGCGAGCGTCAGAACCGTCAGCGCGCCGAGCTGATTGAGATAGCTGAGCAACTCGTGCATCTGGAAGATCAGGAAGCGCTCTTCCGGCACGGCGTTGAAGATAGCCGTTGAGGCTGTCGATCACCACGACACGAACACTGTCGATTTCCACGGCCTGACGAACCAGATGCGCGAATCCGCCTGGCGATGTCTCCGCGCGGTCAATGCGGGATATCCGAACGAACCCGGCGGCGACCGCCGCATTCAGTGGCATACCAAAGGTGCTGGCACGCACAGTCATGGCGCTCAAAACGCAAAACAACGGCTTTCTCGCCACGAGCGGCGGCGGCGATAGCGTAAGTCAACGCCAGCGAAGATTTGCCGACGCCCGTGGCGCCGAGGAGCAGGACATTGGTCCCACGATCGAACGGTTTGCAGTGCCCGGACGCGATCACGCGCGGGAACATTTCGAGTCCCCCGCGCCGGATGTCAAAGTCATGGGCCCGGTCCTGAAATCGATTCCTCGCATTTTGAGAACCCGCAGACGGCGACGCGACGCGCCCCAGCCGACGCCTTCCTGGTCCAACTGGACGACCCCATGCACAAGGGAGCGCACATGCTGGTCACTGTCCTCCGCGGAATTGCCATCGAGCATGACCAGGGTGCAGTCGCGGCGGGTAAAGAAGTGCTTGAGCCATCACCTGACGCCGGTAGCGGAAGATAGTCTGTGCCAGCGGCCGAAGCTCCGACAGGCTGTCGAAAACGAGGCGGGCCGGGTTGACCGTGGTGACCCGGTCGAAAACCAGCTTCGCGGTTTCGCTGAGCTCCAGTTCGGCGGGACAAAGGACGGTAAGCCCCTGGTCAGGAGAGCGTGGTTTCCGGAGAAATCAGCTCGAACAGGGTGATGCCGTCGAGCGACCACCCGTGCCGGCGTGAAATGATACAAAGCTCGGTCTCGGTTTCTGACAGCGTAATATAGAGCCCTTATAGAGCCCGCTCTCGCCTTGACGGGCGCCCTCTCTTAAGGAACTGCATGGCGACCGTGCTCTTGCCCGTCCCGGGCGCGCTTTCCTAGAGATAGACACGCCCAGCATCGAGCCCGCCACCCAGAATTCGTCGAGGCCTGCACTGCCGGTCGAAATGTGCGGCGGATCGTCCTCAGCCAACGGGGTGAGAACATCGGTATTCGACAAGGTAGCTTCCTTTTTTTCGAACGGGCCGGATTCGCTGACCCGGCGTCGCGGGGCTCAGACCATAGCGGCACTGGGGCTGCGACAAATATTGCATTGTGGCGGCCTGCATATATACTCATGACACGAGAGTGTGAAATGCTATCGCGGTAGGAACGCCCATTACTGGGCGCCCCCCGCACAGATCCGTACGTGCGGCTTGCCCGCATCAAATGTGGTGCACCACATTTGGTGCGTAATGTGGCGCCGATAGTTATGTGGCGCTGACCCCGGAGATCGGCGCCTGGAGCGGCTGAGCGGTTTTCCAACGCCACATAACAAGACCGCTATAGTGTGCGAAGGAAGTCCATCAGGGCGGGCTGATCTCGCCAACGCCCGGGTATCCTTTCGGTATCGGGCACGTCGCATTTCGCCAACGCTTTTGCTTTGGTCTCGAAGTCGACCTCGGCATAGATATTGGTGGTTTCCAGCGAGACATGACCTAGCCAGCCCCGGATTGTGTTGATATCGACCCCGGCGCGCAGAAGGTGGGTTGCGCTGGTGTGGCGGATGGAATGGGGACTGACGCGTTTCGACGCCATTGACGGAGATCGGGAGAGGGCCCTCAGAACGTTGCGTTCAACCACGGTATGGATCCCAAATCGAGTGATTGGACAGCCGCGGTGATTGAGGAAGACGGCCCCGGAAGAGGCTCTTTCGCCGATAAGCGCGGCGAGTTCGGAGACAGTGGCCGGCCATAACGGACAGAAGCGCTGCTTCCCGCCTTTTCCGGTGATTTTGACGCTGGCGGCGTTCAGGTCCAGATCCGCAACCTTCATCTGGGCGGCCTCCGAAGCCCTGGCTCCGGTGTTGTAGAGGAACAGGAGAAGTGCATGGTCGCGACCGCCTTGTGCGGTTCGGCGGTTCGGGGCTGCGAGCAATGCGTCGATCTCCGGCTTTTCGAGATAAGGAACGACTGCTTTGCCGGTTTTCTTGAAGGGTATCGAACGGATCTGCCCGGACCATTCGATATGTATTGGGCTATGTTCGCCAACGAAGCCCGCGAGGGCGCGGATGGCGGCGAGCCGCTGGTTGCGTGTGGCGATGGCGCAGTGGCGTGAGACCTCGAGATCGGTGAGAAAGAGCCGGACGCGATCAGCGGAGATGTCGACCACATGGAGACGGTCGACTGATTTCTTGGATTGCTTTGCGACGAAAGGGATGAGCTGACGGAGTGCATCGCGATAGCCGTGTTGGGTGTTGCGGGCGAGATTGCGTTCGGCGACGACATGCTCCAGCAGGAAACGCCGAATCCAGGGGCCAAGCGTCTCGTCAGTCATGAGAAGGCGCCCATGGCGTAACGTTCGAAGCGCAGGCCTGCCTCGCGAAGCAGTTCCGGCGTCAGCGTGAGGTAACGCTGCGTGCCGGAGATATGCACGTGGCCGAGATAGGTCGACAGCTTGGGCAAGAGGCGCTGCACATCGGCGCCGTCGCGGTACCAGGAGATGAGCCGGTGAACGGCAAAGGTGTGCCTAAGGTCATGCAAGCGTGGTTGATGCCGCGCGGCGGCAGTTTCGTCCAAGACATTGGCGCGGACCCGTAAGCGGCAAAACGCCATTTCGGCGTTTTGCCGGGTCACCACATCGCCTTTGCGGGAAACAAAAAAGGGCGAAGCGAACTCGGCATGCTGTTGTCGGCGCCTCGCCGCGTGCGGAGTCAAAACCCGGATCAGATCGGCGCCGATCGGCACCAGCCTCGTTTTGTAGAACTTACTCTCGCGAATGCAGAGAATCCCCGAGTCAAGATCGACGTCGGCCATGGTCAGGGCAAGCGCTTCGCTGATCCGCAGCCCGGCGCCATACAGCAAGAGCAAAAGCGTTCGATGGGTTTTCGGATCAATGCGGCAGCGCGGATGATCGCTGACCGCGACGGCATCGAGTAAGCGACGTAATTCTTCGTGCGAATAAATATGCGGGACGAAAGCCTTCAGCGGTTGAGGAACGGTCCGTGGCAATGGCGACCGGTCGATATGGCCCCGGGCGATGGCAAACCTATAGAAGCCGCCGAGCGCGGAATGCTTGCGCTCCCAAAAGCGGGTGACCGGACCCGTTCCGGCGAGAAAGGCCAGCACCTGGCTGGCCGTGACCTCTTGCATGGTCACCTCCCCCGATGTGCGACAAAACGACCGAAGGATGCGAGCTTCCGTACGAAAACGCATGCCCATCGCTTGCTTGTGGCCGACATAGCCGGCGACAGCCTCGGAAAGCTTCATGACAGCTCTCCCAGATCGAACGCCGCGACCTCGCGCAGGCCGACCAGATCGACCTTGGCATAGGTCCGGGTTGCATAGGTGCCGCGATGGCCGAGATGATCGCCAATCTCCTTGAGACTTAGGCCCGCTTCGACGAGATGGGCCGCACAGGCGTGGCGGAGGCCGTGCGGACCGTGGTGCTCGGCCTGAATGCCCAATGCGTTGAGCCGGCTGGCGACCGCGTAATACATGCCACCCGCCGAAAGTGGGCGAAACGGAGCTTTGAGCGTCACGAAGACTTCCCGGGAAATGCACCGCGGCCGAGCCGCCTGGAGATATCGCAGGATCGCGTCGCCGACTGAGGTCACCAGAGGATAATATTGTGTCCGCCGCTGCTTGGGCCGCTGGACCGTGATCACCTCTCCGCTCCAATCCAGGTCTTCGAGACGCAATCCGCGGACTTCGCCACTTCGCAATCCATAAATTGCAAGCAGCATCAGAATTGCGTGGTCACGCGTATCACGACGACCCTCTCCGACGGTGCCTTCCATGAGCCGCTGCACGTCAACCCAGCGAGGACCATTTGGGAGACCGTCCTGTTTGAAGAGCCGTGGTGCGTCGATGGCGGCGGCAATTCCAGGGGAACACCACCCCCGCATCTCAGCATGTCGAAAGAACGAGCGCAGCGCTGCCGCGCTCGTTGCGATCGATACGCGACACCAGCCGTCTCGACCTCTAGAATCGAGAAAGGCATCAACATCGTCGACGGCGATGTCCGCGATCGACGCTTTGGCGGAGGAGACGTGCCGTAGGAACCTTTCGACCTGCCAACGTTGATGAGAGACAGTGCGTGGCGACAACCCGCGTTCGTCCCTCAAATGGGCAATGAAATCGTCAATCTGGTCAGAATGGATATTCAGCTTGCCGTCTGGCAGCACCGCCAGCAATTCGAGGAAGCGCAGCCAGTCGGTGGCGACCTGAACGAACAGTCGACGCGACCACTCTCCGCGGCCCCCGCGCCGCCGCCGTCGTTGATGCCGTACCCACTTCCCGGCAGCCGTTTCGATCTCCAGCCGGGTAATCTGATGGCCAACGGTCACATCAAGCCGCTCAGCAACTACGAGCAGTTCGCGGGCAATACGCAGCAAGGTCTCGCGAGCAAGGCCTTGGCCGGCACAATGCGCGAGATAGCGCCCTCGCTCGGCCGACCCCGGACCCGTCTGGTAACGTGCCAGGACCGCAGGGTAGGTGAACAGAGTTTCGAACATGGATCGGATCTCCTGATCGATGGGGAGGTCCAATCAGTTGTCCGTCACTTTGTTATGTGGCGTTGGAAAACCGCTCAGCCGCTCCAGGCGCCGATCTCCGAGGTCAGCGCCACATAACTATCGGCGCCACATTACGCATCAAATGTGGTGCACCACATTTGATGCGGGAAAGCCGCACGCCGGGATCTGTGCGGGGGGAACGGGGAGACCCGTTTCCCTACCGCGACAACCGCATCTGAAGAAGCAGTATGTCATTCCGCCTGCGGCCAACGCCGCTTTCGTCGCCAACATGGAAGACGTGCTGGACGTCTATCACCGGCCGCGCGATCCCGAATGCCCCGTCGTCTGCCTGGATGAGACCTCGAAGCAGTTGATCGCCGAAACCCGCGTGCCCATCCCGGCCAAACCGGGACGGCCCGGGCGGATCGATTACGAGTATGAGCGCAATGGCACGGCCAACATATTCATGCTGTTCGCGCCTCTGGAAGGCCGGCGCCACGTCGAGGTGACCGATCGCCACACCGCTGTGGACTACGCGCACCTGCTCAAGCAAGTCTCCGACACGTGGTTTCCGAATGCCCCGAAGATCGCGCTCGTTCAGGACAATCTCAGCACCCACAAACCCGCGTCACTGTATGAGGCGTTTCCCGCCGCCGAGGCACGCCGCCTGGTCGAGCGGTTCGAGTGGCATTACACGCCCAAACACGGCAGTTGGCTCAACATGGCGGAATCCGAACTCGGCGTCCTGTCGTCTCAATGTCTCGACCGGCGCATTCCTGACAAGCAGTGCCTGATTGATGAAGTCGCTACGTGGGAGGCAGATCGAAACAAGAATCACACCAGAGCCGACTGGCAATTCACGACCGGCGACGCACGGGTGAAGCTGAAGAGGTTATACCCCGCGTTTTGAACGACTCGGGGCACTAGGATATGTTTTACATCCGGCGGATCAGGACCCCACTCAGGTGGTTGTTTCTTAGGAAAACACTCTCAGTGCGCCAGGCGAAGCTGGCGTGGTCCAGCCGGTGGAAGTCCGGCGAGGGTAAGGCAGTAGTGCGCCGCCCTGTAGCGAGTGTTGCGTGGACGTCGGTGACGGCGGTCGCGAAGCGTACACAGCAATCATGCGGAGTGGGATATTGAGCCGCGAAAGGTTTAATGTTGCAGGGGCCGAGACGCTTGAGATCGTCGAAGGCAACACGTTGCGTACCGATATGCGAGGTGCGACCGCTCTGCCGTGGTCTGAGACCCCATTACGTATGAATGGAACGCGTCGGAACCTGGGAGACCTCATCTCGCCCAATCCGCTCTGGCGGATTTGGGTCACGACGGAAAGTCGAGGAGACGAAACCGTTGCGGAAGAGGTGAGGAGTCGGACGGCTGCGTATTACCGACGATGCCTCGAACAAAACTGGTCGGAGCCAGCGGCGGAGATGGCGGAGGGAAGGCGGCCGATCGGAGGGAAGGTAAGCGGCGACGCATGTCCCGGGCTCAGGACCCGGGAACGGCATGTCACTGAAGCGGCGAACCTACGGATCAGCGGCGTCCACAACCGCGATCGCGTCCGACCTTCGATAGGAGCCCGGTGCGGGAAAGCCGCACGCCGGGATCTGTGCGGGGGAACGGGGAGACCCGTTTCCCTACCGCGACAGCCCCACCTGCAAAAGCAATGGGTCATTCCACCCGAAGCCAACGCCGCCTTCGTAGCCAGCATGGAGGATGGGCTGGAGGTTTATCAAAGACCACACGATCCGGAGTATCCGCTGGTCTGCCTGGACAAGACCTCGAAGCAACTGATCGCCGAGACGCGGATGGCGATCGCGGTCAAGCCAGGACGGCCTAAACGTTACGATTATGAGTACGAACGTAACGGCACCGCCAACCGGTTCATGATGTTCGCCCCGCTGGAGGGTTGGCGGCATGTCGAGGTCACCGATCGCCATACCGCCGTCGACTACGCCAAGGTCCTCAAGGATTTGTCCGACACGCACTATCCCAACGTGTCGAAGATCGTTCTCGTGCAGGACAATCTCAACACCCACAGACCGGCTTCGCTCTACGAAGCCTTTGCCGCCGAGGAGGCACGCCGGTTGGTTGAGCGGTTCGAGTGGCACGACACACCCAAACACGGAAGTTGGCTCGACATGGCTGCGTCCGAACTCAGCCTGCTCTCGACCCAGTGCCTGGATCGACGCATCGCAGACAAGCACACTCTAACCGAGGAAGTTGCCGCCTGGGAGGATGGTCGCAACAAGAACCACACCAAGGCGGACTGGCAGTTCACTACTGCCGATGCGCGGATCAAGCTCCCGGCCACCGCCGGCCGAACGCCAGAGACGTGTATTGGCTTCCTTGATCCGAGTGATGGATGACGTCTCCAGGACGGCGTTGCCCAATCGCCTCTCCAACGCGTCCAGAACCAGTTCTGTGCGCAAATGATTTGCCATGGGACCAACTAACGATCTTCCGGCTCCAGGCGTCCAGCACGACCGCGAGACACAGGAACCCGTTCGCCGCCGGCACGAAGGTGATGTCGGCGACCCAGAGTTTGTCCCGGCCCACGGCGGTGAAATCGCGATCCACCAGATCCGGCGCCGGTCGCGCATCGTGTCTCGACGTGTCGTCGTCACACCTTTCCGGCGGCGACTGGCGCCCGTCAACCCGGCGTCCCGCATCAGGCGCGCGATCCGCTTGCGGCCGTGCCGGCTCCCCGTGGCCCGAAGCTCGGCGTGGATCCTCGGTGACCCATACGTCTCGCGCGAGGTCGCGTGAACAGTTCGGACCCGTTTCAAGAGCATCTTGTCTTCAATCGCACGGGCCGATGCCACTCGCCCCCGCCAGGCGTGATAGCCGGACTCCGACACGCCGAGCACGCGGGCCATGGTCGCGATCGGAAACTCCGCCTGATTCGCGCTCATGAATTCGAAGACCCGGACGGCACCGCTCCGGTCTCCCGGGCGAACCAGGCCACCGCTCGAGAGAGAATGTCGCGCTCCTGACGCAGTTGCTGGGTTCTCACGCCGCAGCCGGATCAATCCGGATCGCAGCCGGCGCGGACCAGTTCAACCATTTGTCGACGAAATTCAGGCGGGTACGGCGGGCGGGTTTTAGCCATGTGGGAAGCCTCCGGCGAAAGTGTGGGGGGCTCCACCAAGTCGGGTCAACTTCAGATGATCGCGGCGCAAAGCCTGGCTCGTGGCGCGTCAGCGACGGAGGTGGCGCGCCAGCACGGCATTGGCACCGGTCAACTGTACAACTGGCGGAAGGCGTTGCTGGCAGCGCAGTCGGTTGCGCCGTCGCCGGTGCTTGGGCGCTTTGCCCGTGTTGAGGTGGCGGCAGCCAGGACGGCGCCGTACGCGGCCGAAAGCCGCCTGATCCCTGCGCCGCCGCCACTCACGCCGGGCCAGCCGACCGGCCTGATCGAGATCATTCTGCCGACCGGCACGACGCTGCGTGTGGACGCGCCCGTTGACCCCCGCGCCTTGCGTCGCGTGCACGCGCGGCCCTGCGTGGATGATCAGCTTGCCGTCTGGTGCGCGGGTCTGGCTGGCTTGCGGCCACACCGATATGCGCAAAGGAATGGATGGGTTGGCGATGCTGGCGCAGCAGGTGCTGGAGGAGAACCCGTTCAGCGGCGCCCTGTTTGCCTTCCGCGGAAAACGCGGTGGAGGTCAAACTGCTTTGGTATGACGGCCAGGGCATGTGCCTGTTCAGCAACCGACTGGAGAGCGGTCACTTCGTGTGGCAGGCGACCAACACCGGGCGGGTGTCGCTGAGCCCGGCACAGGTGTCGATGCTGCTGGAAGCCCTGCAGCAAGGGGTCGAGGAGTTTGGAGCAGTCGGTAGCCGAGCAGATGGCCAGGTTGGAGGCCACGTAACCGCCGGCGCCCGTGGCGAATCCCGGGCCTCCTCATGCCGAGCCGTTAAACCTAAATCCGGCAGTTGGCTGAATGGAGGCTCATTCCTTCGAGGTATTTTGCAACCTGGGGTAGGTTTCACGTCGGAGCGAGGCGGAGCGGCGGCTGAAGTTGGCGTCCTGCAGGAAGTGTTGTAGGGCCTCGCTGAGGATACGATACCACCTCGCCAGCGGGTCCAACTGCTCCGCATTGACCCGCAACCCGGCCAGGAAGCCAGCGATCCGTACATAGGCTTGACGTGCTTTGTCGCGCAGGCCGTGGGTGCTGCTGATGCTCAGTGTCACCTGGCCCTGCATGCTGGGTCTGGCGTGCGACCGCGGACAGTAACAATGGCCGGCTGGTCAGTGCCTCGCGGTGATGCTCAGGGTCCGCCAAACGCGTGAACAGGTTCCACCAGTTGTAGACCAGGGCCACCGTGCCGGCGAGCAGCCGGCAACGATGCAAATCCTGCGTCGTGAAGCCACCCCAGCCCCACTGGTTCTTCAGTTCATCGAAGACGTTCTCGCAATCGGCCCGGTCGCGATACAACTGACCCAGGGTCGGGATTTCGTGCTTCAGCGACGTCACCAGCGCAGCGTATTCCCACAGTTCCTTGTCCGCTTCGACTTCGCCAAAGCTCAGCAACGGTTGGGCAGGGTCGCTTCGGTCGCTGATTGCGATGCCGTGCGCCAGTTTGCGGCGCAACAGAATAATACGGCGATGCCGGCTCCAACCAAGCAGGCGCAGACTGGTTTGCTTGCCTTGCCAACCTTGACCGGCATCCACCCAGTCGCTGTGGCGCATGGCCCGGACCAGGTCGCGTTTCACATTCGCCGTCATGCGCAGGCGGAACAGATACGCCAGATCGTTTTGCTCCGCGCGCGACATGACACGCTCGATGCCCCAGGATTTGTCGCCGCGTAGCAGCGCCGGACGGCGTGTTGGACCGCGATGATCCAGCAATGACCACAGTCCGTCGGTGGCGTGCGCGACGTTGTATTCGTCGCCAGGCAGAACGTCGACGCGCAGCACCAGTCGCAGGCTGGATAGCATGTAGGTATGGTAAGCGTGGGATGGCCGGCCGGGTTTGGCCGGATTGTACCCGATTTCGGCGCCTTCCTGATGCCCGTATAAAGTCTTCACGGTGCTGTCCATATCCAGCACCCACGGTTCGCCCAGCAGCGGGGTGGTGCAATAGTCCAGGTGATTTTGCAGCCAGGTCTTGCCCTTGGCCTCGTCGATCTTGGCTAGGCCGCGGCGCACCGCGTCCTCGCTGACGATCTTGCGCATCCCAAGCAAAGGCGGGTTAACCGGGTCGCAGCGCAGCGCGGTCACATGCGCATACCGACGATGGCCGGACAGCACCGACAGCATCACAGTGCCGAGTAGGTCTCGCTTCTTCGGTGCGTTCGGGCTGCTGAACGACAGCGGGCAATCGGCCACCCACGCGTCGAATAGTCCGGCTTGCTTCAGGTAATCGATGAAGAATGGTAACTGCCCGAATGGCGTGACCGGTGCGGTCGAATCCCACTCAACGTGGATGCGGCCCGCAAAGGTGTCCGCTGTCGCGGAATAAACTTCAACTGAGGGTTGTTCACCCGAGGGGTGAGCCAAAACTGGATGGGTTCTTGTCCGCATCCCCGCAGGTTCCAACGATTCGGGCGGGATCGGCAATCAGCTAAATGCCGGATTTAGGTTCATCGCGGCATTGCTGGTCGGGTGGATGGCCGGCGCGCCCTGGGGCGTTGCCTGCTACGTCATCTTGTTGTCGTTGATCACCGCATTCGCGATCTGGTGCGGGCCGGAAACCAATCTCAACGACATCCGCGCCGATACCGCGGAGGACTTGGTGGCGGATGAGCCGGTCGCAAAGCACGTCTGACAGCACGACGCATTGCGCGCAGGGCGCCTCCCTCATGCCCGCGGTGATGGCCGCTGACGACAGTATCGCCGGCCCACCGGCTCGCAGTGCTCGCAATTCACGTCGTCCAGGTGCCACTCCTTGGCGAACGAGTGCCGTCGCCGGAGCTCAGCGTGGCAGCGGCGGCAAAGAGGCGTCAGTCGCGAAACGGAACACCGTAGTCGAATGAAATTCCTCGCCTGGCTTCAGCTCGGTGGATGGAAAATTCGGCTTGTTCGGGCTGTCCGGATAATGTTGCGTCTCGAGAGTGAACGCCTCTGTTTGACGGTACGTTGTGCCCGACGAACCGACCACTGAACCATTCAGGAAATTGCTCGTGTAGATCTGTAAACCCGGCTCGGTCGTGAAACAGTCAATCACCCGCCCGGTGCGCGGATCGTAGGCACGTGCGGCAAACGTTATGTTGTCACCGAGGCGTTGGTTCAGCACAAAGTTGTGGTCGTAGCCATGAGCGTAGACCATCTGCTGGAACGCGCTGTTGAGCCGGGCTCCTATAGGCATCATCTGGCGGAAGTCGAATGGAGTACCTCGACCGAGGCGATCTCTCCGGTGGGAATAAGGTCCGGTCCGCTCGGGGTGTAGCGATCGGCATTCACCAGTAGAAGCTGATCCGCGACAGAACCCGATCCGTTGCCGGCGAGGTTGAAGTAGGAATGATTGGTGAAGTTGACGACTGTGTCCTTGTCGTACTGGCGAGGTAGTCGATCCGCAACGAATTGTCGTCGGTTAGCGTGTAGGTCACATGCGTTGTCAGCGTGCCAGGAAAGTTCTGATCACCGTCCTTGCTGACATAGCTGAGCGTGGCGGCAACACCATTCGGCACTGGAACGGGCGTGACGTCCCAGATCTTTTTATTCAACGCGTCGGGGCCGCCGTGCAGAGAGTTGGCGCCGTTGTTGGCAATGAGATGGTAGGTCTGGCCATTCAGGGTAAACTGCGCCCCGGCAATGCGGTTGGCATAGCGCCCGGTGATGGCTCCGAACCACGCGCTGATCGTTTCATATTCGCTCATGGTCCTCAGACCGAGCACGATATTGTCGAGCCTTCCTGCCCGGTCCGGCACGTCGATTTCGGTGATGACGCCGCCATAGCTGAGGAAACGCACACGCAGCCCACGATCGTTGGTCAGGGTGTAGATGTCCACCTGCTGGCCGCTCTGAGTTGTGCCATAGCGCGAATGATCGAGAGCGCCTGCTGCGTTTGCAGTCTCGCTCGCGAGCACGACCGCCAGGGCCGAAATCGCAAGTGCAGCTGCTGTGGCTGCGCCGACTTTGCCGCGAGGCCTGCAGAGTATTTCAGTAAGCTGTATCATATGATTTTCCTCCCTTATGCTATCGTTGATTGACTTACATGGCCATTCGCCATCTATGATCATGTAGCAATAAGATCCGACGCCGCTTCCTACAATGGCGAACGGCGTTCTACCACTAAGGCAGGACTGCGACGGACATCAAGGCGTGGTCGATCGTGTGCAGCACGGCCCTGACAATGAAGAGCGTTTCTCGCTGTCGTGTTCGATTTTTAGGGTACCGGTCACAAAATTCTGCTCAGTCTGTTCGACGGCATCGGCCTTTGTGGTGTTGACATAGTCGGGGCCCGCGGTTCCCAATCGCGCGAGGCGACCTTGTGCCTTGTTGCCGCTGCTGTCCCAACTTTCTGCTCAGTCGGTGCGGCAGCAATTTGGCGACTCGAGGGCGTCGTGAAAAGACCGCGCACCCGTTTGCAGGAGAAAGCTCATGGATCTTAAAGGCGCGGTTGCATTGGTGACGGGGGGCAACGGTGGGCTCGGGCAGCGTATCTGTCACGCGCTGGCGAAGGAAGGAACACATATCGCCGTAATGTATGCGCGGAGTCGCGGTCAGGGGGAGGGCGTCGCCCAGGAACTGACATCACGCTATCAAATCAACGCTGCGGCGTTCGCCTGCGACATCACCGACGGAGCGGCGGTGGAGGGCCTGATCGGCAGGGTGACTGAGCGCTTCGGTCGTATCGACATTCTGGTCAACGACGCCGCCTACAACACCTCGATCCCATTTACGGATCTCGACAACCTGACCCTCGAGGTATGGGACACGATCATGGCAGTCAACCTGACAGGACCGATGCGCCTGACCAAGGCCGTGGCGCCCGTGATGAAGGCGCAAGGGCGGGGCCGTATCGTCAACGTCTCGTCCGTGGCGGGGCTAACGCCGACGGGCTCATCCATTGCCTATGCCGTGTCGAAGGCGGGCCTCATTCACCTCACACGATGTATGGCCGTGGCGCTGGCGCCTGAGACGCTGGTCAATTGCGTGGCGCCGGGACTGCTGGAGGGCACGCGCGCGACAGCCAATCTCCGCCCCGAGCAGGTCGAGCGCTCTGCGTCCGGCTCGCTGCTGAAAAAGGCCGCCGACAAGGACGATTGCGCCGATATGGTGGTTACCATGTGCCGCACCGAAACCATGACTGGCCAAACGATCGTCATCGACGCCGGGCGGGTGTTTCATTGATGTCTACTCGCTTCGCCTGGCAGGTTGCCGCCACACGCGAGCGATTGTCCTTGGAACTGGACGATGCTTGGAACGCGCGACGGTGGCTGCCATTGCGGCCGGGTAGGTTCCGGGCGACTGTCGGCGTGGACCATTGTCCCAGTGTAGCTGCAGTATTTGCCCGGAGAAGGGTATTCTTCATCTGCCGATCTTCCCGGCTAATTTCGAGAGCAGCTTGACTCGAACAAACCGCCCGGTTCAGTCTTTTTACAGGATCGGCAACACGCCCAAAACACGCAGGCGAATTCGGGGGAAGCGATTATGCAAGACACTGTTCGGGGCCAAAGTGCTCATACCATCACGACTGGCATCGCATTCGGCCTGGTGCTCGGCGTTGCCCTCGCACTCGCACCAAATGCCAAGGCCCAGAATTTCACCCTGGGCTATTCAACCGGATTTCTGCAGGATCCGTTCCAGGTAGTCCAGGCCGACAGCGTCATCGCAAGCGGCAAGAAGGCCGGCCTCAAGACCCTGCCGGTGGCCAATGCCAACGGCGACCCCGGCAAACAGATCACCGACTTCCACAACCTGATCGCCGAGGGCGCGCAGGGTATCCTGTTCGTCGCCCGCGACAGTGAGGCGATCGTGCCGGCGCTCGACTACGCCGCCAGCAAGAACGTCCCGGCCGTCTCCATCGATATGGGGCCGGCCGGCGGCAAGGCGGCTATGGTGGTTCGCGCCGACAACATCCGCATGGGCGAAGACGCCTGCAAGCTCACCGGCAAGGCGCTTGGCGGCAAGGGCGTCGTGCTGTCGCTGATGGGCGACCAGGCGACGCTGAATGGGCGCGACCGTACCAGCGGCTTTTCCAACTGCATGAAAAAGGACTTCCCCGACATCAAGCTGATCGAGCAGCCGACCTACTGGGCGACCGACAAGGCGACCTCGATCGCGCAGACAGTGGTGACCTCGACGCCCACCCTAGGCGCAATCTACATGCAGAGCGACGCGGTCATGCTGGCAGGCGTTCTGAACGTGCTGAAAAGTGCCGGCAAGCTCAAGCCAGTCGGTGAGCCTGGCCATATCTTCCTGGTCAGCATCGACGGCACGCCGTTGGCGATGCAGAAGATCCGCGAGAACCAGTTGGACGCCGCGGTCTCTCAGCCGCTGAACCTGTATGTGAAGTGGGGCCTTTACTATCTACAAAACGCGGTTGCCGGGAAGACGTTTGCCCCCGGCCCGACCGACCACGACAGCCGCATCGAGATGGTCAACGGCAACCCGATGGACCTACTGCCGGCACCGACTGTAACCAAGGCCAATGTCGACGATCCGACGTTGTGGGCAAACGCGGCCAAGAGCTGAACGGTCGGATGACGATCACCCAGGACGCGGAACCCGACACGGGACCCGCAGTGGCGATCGTCGAGGCGCTCGGTGTCTCCAAGCACTTCGGCAGAAACCAGGCGCTCAGCAACGTCTCGATGACCGTCCCGGCGGGTGACTCACGCGCGCTGGTCGGCCGCAACGGCGCCGGCAAATCGACCCTGGTCGGTGTGCTAACCGGCATCCTGGCCCCCGATACCGGCCGCGTGCACTTCGCCGGGCAGGACGCGCCGGGACTGGCCGAACGGCACAAATGGCGCGACCGCGTCGCCTGCGTGTATCAGAAATCTACGCTGGTGCCGACCCTGACGGTGGCGGAGAACCTGCTGCTCAATGCGCAGCCCACCGGCGGCCTCGGCTGGATCCGCTGGGGGGCGGCGCGGCGCGAGGCGGAGCGCGTCCTGGCCGGCTGGGGCATGGAACTCGACGTCGAGCAGGACTGCGCGCGGCTGTCGGTCGAGCAGCGTCAGATCGTAGAAATCGCCCGCGCGCTGATCCAGGGGACGCGCTTCATTATCCTGGACGAGCCCACCGCCGAACTGGAAGGCCGCGAGGTGCGGCGGCTATTCGACCGCATCACCCACCTCCGCGCCGCCGGCGTCACCTTCCTCTACATCTCGCATTACCTTGAGGAGATCTATGAAGTCTGCCGCAGCGTGACGGTGCTGCGCGACGGCCGGGTGGTGGTCGAGGCGCCGCTGGAGGAGATGCCGAAGGACCGGGTGGTCGCCGCGATGGTGGGCGACGCTTCGCGCGGGCCTGCCGACCGTAGCCGAACCAGTGCGCCGGTGACGCCACGCCCGGCACCATTGCTGGAACTGCGGGATGTGCATCTGGATGGCGCTGTTTCAGGCGTCAGCCTGCAGGTCGCCGCCGGCGAATGCGTCGGGCTGGCGGGGCTAGCCGGCTCCGGCAAAGGCGATATCGGTGACGCAATCGCAGGTCTGCTCTCACCCTCCGCCGGGACAATCCGTGTCGCGGGTGAGGAGCTGCGCGGCGGTGATGTGGTCGATGCGCGGCGCAAGGGCGTCGGCTACGTGCCGCGCGACCGCCACGCCCGTGGCATTGTCCCGCTGCTTTCCATCGCCGAGAACATGACGCTGACCACGCTCCATCGGATGGGCCCGGCCGGCATCATCCTGCCGCGACGCCAGGCGGAGGCGGCGACGCGTATGGTCCGCTCGCTGCAGATCGTCGCCAGCTCGACCGAACAGCCGATCAAGGAACTCAGCGGCGGCAACCAGCAGAAGGCAGTGATGGGGCGCGCGCTCGCATCCAACCCCAAGGTGCTGGTGCTGCTCTATCCGACACAGGGTGTCGACATTGCCTCGAAAGACGCGCTGTTCGCCATCATCGAGCGGGCCCGCGCCGGGGGCGCCGCAGTGTTGATCGTCAGTGACGAGCTGGACGAGTTATCGGTGTGCGACCGCGTGCTGGTAATCTTCAAGGGCCGCCTGACAGCCGAGTTCGCCATGGGTTGGGAGAGCGAGGCGCTGGTGGCGGCCATTGAAGGAATCGAGCATGCCTAGCCAGCAGGTTGAAGCCGTTCGGGATCGTGCGGCGACACCGCAAAGACGCATCACATTATTCGGCCTACGCGAACTGACGCTGATCCCGGTGATCGTTCTCGTCATTATCATCGGCGCGTTCGCCTCCGACGCCTTCCTGACAACGGACAATTTCCTCAACATCCTGCAACAGTCCTCAGAACTCTCGGTCGTGGTGATCGCCGAGACGCTTATCCTGCTGGCCGGGAAATTCGACTTGTCACTGGAATCGGTGGTTGGGCTGGCCCCGATGCTGGGGGCCTGGCTGATCATCAAGGACGTACACACCGGCGGCTCCGGCGTCGGGCTCGAATGGTGGCTGGCCATCCCCGTGGTGCTGGCGACCGGCGCCCTTGTCGGCCTGATCAACGGCTTTCTCATCGTCAAGCTGCGGCTGAACGCCTTCATCGTTACGCTAGCGATGCTGATCCTGCTGCGCGGCGTGCAACTCGGTACCACCAACGGCAAGACGCTGTTCGATCTGCCGGACGGTTACCTTTATCTTGGCTCCGGCAAGTGGGCGGGCGTCCCCGTCTCCATCTGGATCGCCGGCATACTCTACCTCGTCTTCGGGCTCTTTCTGCGCTACCATCGGCTCGGCCGAGCGCTGTATGCCATTGGTGGCAACGCTGAGGCGGCGCGCGTGGCCGGTATCAGGGTGGAGCGCGTGTTGTGGTGCACGCTGATCGTCGGCGGGATGCTCGCGGCATTGGCCGGACTGATGCTGACCGGACGCATCGCTTCGGTCGTGACAAGTCAAGGCCAGAACATGATCTTCTACGTGTTCGCGGCGGCCGTGATTGGTGGCATCAGCCTCAATGGCGGCAAGGGGCGGCTACTCGGAGCGCTAACCGGCGTGCTGCTGCTGGGCATCCTGCAGAACGTGCTGACGCTTGCGGAAATCCCGGCATTCTGGATCGATGCGGTATACGGCGCGATCATCCTGGTGGCGCTGGTGCTCGGAAGAGTGACCGGCGGGGCAACCGAGGAGGTATAATTATAAGGGCGCCCCGCACTCAGTTTTAACCTTTGTTGCCCCAGAGTGCCGGGTCTTCGACATTCTCGATGGTCACGGTTGGCGCCGGCAGCAGGTCCATCGGGCTGCCGTGGAACTCGACGATCGTGCTATTGTGGTCCGTCGGGCCCAGCGGAAAAGTCTTTCCGTCCACTGCATCCTGCAGATAGGACAAACCATATTTGACATATAGGTCCAGGGGCTGCGAGATTGATGCGTCCAAGAAACCATCCCGAATCTGGCGCAGCGCAAACGGCGTGCCGTCGATGCTGACCAGCATGATGTGGCTGGGGTCACCGACCTTGGTCAGCTTGCCGGCGCTCTTTAGCACATTGATCACACCTGCCAGCATCACCGAGTCACTCTGCATGTAGATCGCCGCCAGATCCGGCGTGGAGGTGACTACCGTCTGCGCCACCGCCGTTGCCTTGTCGCTCTTCCAGTAGGTTGGCTGTTAAATCACCTTGATGCCGGGGTAGTTGGCCTTCATGCAGTCGTTGAAGCCGGTCGTGCGGTCGCGGCCGTTGATCGTCGCCTGATCGCCCATCATCGACAGCATAGTGCCCTTGCCGCCGAGTTTCTTGCCGAACAAGGCACAGGCATCGGCACCCATGCGCAGGTTGTCGGCCCGCACGATCATCGCGGTGTGGCCGCCGGACGGACCGATGTCGGTGGAGACGATCGGGACGTGCTTACTCTCGGCGTAGTTGAGCGCCGGGACGATGGCATCGCTGTCAGTCGCTACTAGGATAATGCCGGTCGCACCTTCGGCGATTAGGTTGTGGATGTCGGCGATCTGCTTGCCGGCGTCACCGTTGGCGTTGGCGACCGGCACTGTCTTCAGCCCCATCACCTTCGCGGCGGCGTAGGTTTGATCGACGCCGATGGCGAGAAACGGCGTCGACAGGAAACCCACCGCATATCCCATTGTGTAAGGTTTGTGTTCTTGTGCGGCGGCCGTTGCGGCAACCAATGCAGGAACGACTGCCGCGAGTGCCATTAGCGCCGGTCTTATGCCGGAACGACGATCGAGCTTGACGCCCATGTTTCCCTCCCTCATTGCGAGACGCCTTGGTCTGCTTTTGCTGTATTCCCTAGTGGCCGGCCTTTCGCCGACCGCGTGATCAAGGTTGGAGGCTAATTTACCGGGCAGTCAATAGGAGACTTTCTCGAGCTTGCTCCTTCCATTCTCTATACGGAACAGAAAAGATCTTCAACATAGTCAGTCTGGACCGAGCCCTGAAATAGCATCAGCGGGAAGAGAGTTCGCGCCCCGCGACGGGGGCTGGCTGGCCGAGATTCACAGACGCGCCGTCTGTTGCGAAGAAATAACGTTTAGCGAGAGGTCGCTCGCTCGCAATTGCGCGCCACAGAAACGAGCATTCCATATCGCCAAGACAGGCCCGCGCGCAGCGCCGCTCCGGCCAGCGGCGGATTTGGCCCTGATCGCAGTGGCCGGACATCATCTTTTGCCATGGCATCGCGTTCGTTGAGCACTTCATCGAAGAACACTCAACATCGGCAACGCTTTAGGCTTCTATTCCACGGACCGGAACACGATCGCCACCGGCGTGATAGAAGCCGTTATACGGCCTGTGGGCTTCAATTCCCCCGTCCCGGCGTTGACCTCGAACTGAACGATGGTGTCGCCCTTCTGGTTTGCAACGTATAGCCATCGGCCACTGGGATCGATCGCGAAGTTGCGTGGGAAGTTCACGTCTTTCGTCGCGTGGCCGATCACCGAAAGCAGGCTGGTCTCGGGGTCGATGCGATAGCCAATGATGCTGTTGTAGCCGCGGTTGGATGCGTAGAGGAACTTTCCGGATGGATGCACCGCGATCTCGGCAGTACTATGCGGACCGCCGTAACCGGGCGGCTCCGTCGAGATGGTTTGCAACTCTTTGCCGATCTGCCCCGTTGCCGGGTCGTATGAGAATGCTGTCACCGTCGCGTTCAACTCGTTCACGACGTAGAGCACTTGGTCGTTCAGGTTGAAAGCGATGTGCCGCGGCCCGGTGCCTGGCGGCAGCGATGCGGTGGCGACCCGCGCAAGACCACCGTCGCTGAGACGGAATGTCTGCACCTTGTCGATGCCAAGATCAGCGGCGGCGATGTAGCGGCCGGCGCGATCGAAGACGACGGCGTGCGGGTGCGGCCCTTCCTGGCGCGCCTGGTTCGGGCCGCTGCCAGTGTCTTTGAGTTCGCCGCTCACGGGTCCAAGTCGCCCCTCGGCGCCGATCGGCAGGACAACAAAGTTGCCGCCGATATAGTTGGCGACGATCAGGTGACGCCCGCTTGGATCTACCGCGAGATGCGCCGGAATCGGACCGCCCACGGACTGGCGGTTGAGCAACGTCAACATGCCGGTATTCGAGTTTATGGCAAACGCTTCGACCGATCCGGTTTTCTTGCTCTCGTAGTCGTCGATCTCGTTGATAACGTAAAGAAACCGGCGAGAGGGGTCGAGCGCGACGAAGGAGGGATTAGCGCTGGCCACCTGCTGAACAGGCGTGAGCTCGCCGTCCGCGGGATTGAACTTGAAGACGGAGATGCCGACCGGATTGTTACTTCCGCCACCGGGCGGATCTTTTGTGTAGGATCCGACATAGACAAAGACAGGCCCGGCTCTGTCAGCCGCCTGGGTCGTTCCGACCGGCAGCACCGCGGTAACGAGACCGGCGGCCATGAGATGACGCCGGTTGAGTTTAAGCGGCACGACATCGTGCGGTTTGTCGCTCATTGTCTGTTTCTTCCTCCCGTGGCACGCCACGCTCGCTGGTTGGCGAGTGAGATGGTGATCCGGGATGGTTAGCCGGTCAACGCCAGCGGGGCGGGTAAAGCCTGGGTCGATGGCAGCGGTCCCGCCTGGAACGTACGAATCGAGCGAGCTTAACAACACCGGAGCGGCAGAATTCTTCGTTCCGTTGGCCGCTTGAGCGCCGCTGCTGAACCCTCGCGTGTTGATCTGGGCGAAACTCGTGTAAGCAAGTTGGTGCGTGCTGGGCGCCCGCGTTAGCGTCTAGCCAGCCAGGGCGGCGGCGGCAAAACTGTAACAGAACCCGGCGGTGCGCACCCGAGGACAGCGCAAGACCCAGCTACACTGCCACCGCGGCAACACCGGCCCGAGCGCTTCACGATGTCGCCACCAGCGGATCATGAGGCAGGCGACGATGGCCAATCCCAATGCCAGTCCGGTCCAGATGCCAATACCGTCGAGGCCTAACGGGAAGGGAAGCAACACGTCCAAAGGAATGCCAATTCCCCAATATCCCATCAGGGTGAAGAACATCGGCAAACGCGCATGGTGCAGCCCGTCAGCATGCCGGAGCCCACGACCTGTGCTCCATCGGCATTTTGGAACAATCCCGCGAAGGACAGAAAAAATGCTCTAAGCACGTGTTGCTCACAAGGGAATGCGATTCGCCAATGGTCAGGTTGCTGGGCATCGATCCGGGATTGCGATTCACCGGCTGGGGATTGATCGACGTGGACGGTAACCGCCTCCAACATGTTGCCGATGGCGTAATCGCCACCGACAACACGAAGTCTGTCCCGGCCCGGCTGAAGGTCCTGCACGATGCGTTGATGGCGCTGCTCACCATGCACCGCCCGGCCGAGGCCGCAGTGGAGGAGACCTACGTCAACCGCAACGGCGCCGCGACCCTGAAGCTCGGCTATGCCCGAGGCGTCGCCTTACTGACGCCAGCCATGGCCGGCGTTCCGATCACCGAATATGCCGCCAAGACCGTCAAGCTGTCGGTCGTCGGCACCGGCGGAGCGGAAAAGGAGCAAGTCTTGATGATGGTGCGCCGATTGCTGCCTGGCGCCACGCTACGACGATCCGACGCGGCGGACGCCCTGGCGGTGGCGATTTGCCACGCGCATCACCGCTCGTCTCGCCTCGCATGGTCCAAGGCCGTTGTTGGGTTCTAACCCAGCGCCTCCTCCAACAGTTCCAAAGCCCGAACGCCGAACGCCCGCATGTTGGTGATGCGATCGGCGCTGCCTGTCTCGAGCGTGAGCGACTTTGAAAAGCCCGCGCCGGTTACCGCGATACAGGTGTGGCCCGCCTTGTCGCCGTATCGGTTTCCTGTCGGACCGGTCGCGCCGGTTTCGCCCAATCCCCAATGCGCGTCCAACCGAGCGCGAACGGTGTTGGCGAGCAGTAGCGCATAGGGCTCGGTGGATGCTCGCTCGATCGGCGCCGGAAGCGGATTCGGTATTTCCAAGAACGCCTGACGCGCATATGCGGTATAGATCACACCGCCGCCACGGAAGTAGGCGGAGGCGCCCCCGATCGACAGTAACGCGGCGGAGATCAGGCCACCGGTCGACGATTCGGCGATCCCTATCGTCTCATTGCGTTGCTTCAGCCGGGCGCCGATCTTTTCGGCCAGGGGCAGCAGGGCTTCCATCGATATTTCCCTTCCTACGATGCGGGAATACTTGCCTGGACCGGCCCCCGAGTCGATAAGCCGCTTCCTTATCCCCGCCGGGACCAGCAGGATTGCAGTTGAGATCGCCGCAGAACTCCGACGCCGGACGGACCGAGTGCGATTGCGTCGCCTTTTGAGGCTTAGCATCCGGCCTTGCAATTTCAGTCAAAAGGAGATGACTTCGACAAACGCTCGAAAGAAAACGGCAGGACTCACGTTTGGCGAGGTATCTTGCCCAATTAGCCGTCAATAGCCATGTAAACGTTCAAGAGGTATCTGACATGCAACGGATGAAGGTCGGGGAAGGCTCACCGCCGCAGCGTCCCGGCGGCAATTGGCTGGCGGGAATGGTGATCGGCTCCGCTATTATGACCATGGCAACTCAAGCCATGCTTATCGGCACCACCGCGGCCATCAGGGACGCTACCTTGAAGGGCGGATGAAACTGGCTCCAGGCTTGGATTAGCGATAGGATCAGTGCCGCCGCAGTGCGAAAAGCTAGCCATGCCGGATACCCGTGTTCATAGCCTCAGTGAGGAGGCCGCCAGCGTAGCGGTCGCAGCGGAACTGACAGCGGTGATCGTTGCCGTTACCGATGGACAGCCGCGCGTCCTGACAATCGAACGCGCCAAAGCCCTGCCGTCCGGGGCATTCGAGCCGGATCATCGCTCGCTTCAGGCCGGCTTGCGATCCTGGGTGGAAACCCAGACCCATCACCCGCTGGGCTATGTCGAACAACTCTACACCTTCGCCGACCAGGACCGGAAACAAGGCACGCTGGGTCGCGTGGTATCGGTCAGCTATCTTGGCCTGACGCGAGAGGCCCCGGTGGTCAAGGGCTGGGACGCCGCTTGGCACCCCTGGTACCGGTTCTTTCCCTGGGAGGATTTCCGCGGCCCCGGCGTCGCGCTGGCCGAAGCGATCCTGGCCCCGCCGCTGTATGACTGGGCAGACCGTTCCGACGATCCGGTGATCGGGCGTGAGCGGCAAAGACGGATCACCATCAGCTTCGGCCTGCGTGGGCACCGATGGAACGAGGAACTGGTTCTTCAGCGCTACGAACTGCTGTGGGAAGCTGGCATGGTCGCAGAGGGCCGGCGCGGCGGCGCTGATCTACCGGAAATCTTGACCGATGCGCTGGGCGAACCAATGCGCCACGATCATCGCCGGATTCTGGCTACCGGAATCGCCCGTCTGCGCGCGAAAATCAAGTATCGGCCTGTCGTTTTTGAACTGATGCCGCCAGCGTTCACGTTGCTGCAGTTGCAACGGACAGTGGAAGCCCTCGCCGGTCGACTGTTGCATAAACAGAATTTTCGGCGATTGATCGATCAGCAAGATCTGGTCGAGGAGACCGGCCACATTACGACTGAAACCGGCGGCCGTCCCGCCAAACTGTTCCGCTTTCGTCGCGAAGTGCTGGCGGAGCGCCAGGTGGCCGGCACCAAGCTGCCCTTGGTCCGGGCGATTTAATACCGCTCGACGGTTGCGTCACCGCCTGCGGCGAGGTCCGCGAAAGCAATCACGCGGGTCTCGCCCCGCGCCCCGAACCAGGGCATGCTCCGAACCGTCGCCTCGCTTCATTGGCGGGCTATCAACGTCGATCGTGGACTGGGTTCATGAGCCGAGCAGGGCTTTCACCATCGGATCCGCGCCAGACCGTTTGGCTCGATCTGCAGCGGCTGACCAGCGCGTTGTGGTCGGCGTCACCGGCGCTACTTTTTGGCTTGCGCCTGTGGGTGGCGGTGTGCCTGTCGCTCTACATCGCCTTCTGGCTCGAGCTGGACAATGCGTTCTGGGCCGGCACGTCCGCGGCGCTCGTCTGTCAGCCGCACCTTGGCGCCTCGCTGCGCAAGGGCTGGTACCGCATGGTCGGCACGATCGTCGGGGCCGTTGCGATCGTGGTGCTGACCGCATGCTTTCCGCAAAACCGCGTGGCTTTTCTCCTTAGCTTGGCCCTGTGGGGCGCCGCGTGCGCGCTCGTGGCCACGCTGCTGCACAACTTCGCATCTTACTCGGCGGCGCTGGCCGGCATTACGGCAGCAATCATCGCAAGCGACCAGCTTGGCGCGGTCGGGGGCCTGAACGGGGAGGCTTTCAGGCTCGCTGTTGCCCGCGCCAGTGAGATCTGTATCGGCATCGTCTGCGCCGGCGTTGTACTCGGGGCGACCGATTTCGGCGGCGCCGCGCGTCGGCTCTCCGTACAGCTCGCCTCAATAGCGGCAGAAATCATCGGCCGATTTACCAACATCTTGTTGCTGGCAGGACCGGAGCTTCCGGATACGCGGGCGGACCGGCGCGGGCTGATCGGGCGCGTCGCGGCGCTCGACCCGGTCATTGACGAAGTGCTCGGAGAATCCGCCCATTTGCGTTATCATTCGCCGGTTTTCCAGATGACGATGGACGGTCTGTTCGCCGCCCTGGCCGGGTGGCGTACCACGTCGACACACCTGGAGCGGTTGCCGCATAATCAGGCTCGAGCAGAGGCGGATGCCGTCCTGCAACTGTTCCCACAAGCATTACGATCGGCGCCGTTACTGGGCGAGCCGACACGCTGGCTAGAACATCCGGCCAGCCTGCGCGTGGCCTGCGGCGAGGCGATCCGGGAATTGAGCACTTTGCCGACGGATGCACCCTCACTGCGGCTGCTGGCCGACCAGGCGGCTGACATCTTAGGCGCAACTACGCAAGCGCTCCTGACGCTGGGATTGCTGGTCGACGATCCTGCCCGCCCCGATCCTCTAAACGGCAGTGTCCGGCTGCGCGTGCCCGATTGGCTGCCTGCCCTCGTCAATGCGGCACGTGCGTTCGTCACGATCTGCTTGGCCGCGCTTTTCTGGATCATAACCGCCTGGCCGAACGGCGCCGGAGCCCTCACGTTCGCCTCTATTGTGGCCATCCTGCTTTCGCCACGCGCCGACCAGGCCTACGCCGCGGCGATGAGTTTTTTGGTCGGCATTAGCCTGGCCGCCATTCTCGCCGCGATCGTCCAGTTCGCGGTGCTGCCCAGCCTGTCGGGCTTTGCCGCGTTCAGCGTCGCCCTTGGCCTTGTCCTGGTGCCGGCTGGCGCGCTCATGCTCCAGCCATGGCAGACCGCGATATTCACGGCGATGGCGTTCTTTTTCGTGCCATTGTTGGCGCCCGCGAACCAAATGAACTACGATCCCCTCCAGTTCTATAACGCGTCATCGGCTATCGTGGTTGGGGTAGGCACCGCCGCGCTTGCATTCCGTTTGCTGCCGCCACTATCGCCGGCGCTGCGAACCCGCCGGTTGCTCGCGCTCACGCTGCGGGAATTGCGTCGTCTGGCAAAGGGTCCGATCCGGGGAACGGAACATGATTGGCAGAACCGCATCTATAGCCGCCTTTCCGTCCTGCCGGAGCAGGCCGAGCCGGTGCAGCGCGGGCAGCTCTTGGCCGCGCTTTGCGTGGGGGTCGACATCATCCGTCTCCGCCGCGTCGCTACGCTGTTCGATCGACCGTTGGGGCTCGACGCGGCCCTCAAGGCGGTGGCGGGCGGTGACACCGTGGTTGCGGCGGAACGCCTGGCCGAACTCGAGCGCAAACTGGCCGCGCTTCCAGACGCCAGGCCAGGGCCGCAGACCCGGCTGCGGGCGCGTGCCAGCATCGTTGCGTTGGCGGAGGCACTTACCCGGCATGTCTCTTATTTCGATACGGGAGCAGCAGGGTGAGGTTTACCGATATAAATCTCCTCGGCGTCTATGTGGCGCCGATTTCGTTGATGATGGTGGCCGCCTGGCTGATCGTGATCGGGTTGCGCCGGGCAGCGGCGCCGTTCGGCCTGTTGCGGCATGTTTGGCATCCGGCGCTGTTCGTTTTTGCGGTCTACATAATCGTGCTGTCGTCCATTGTCCTCGTCGTCGCGCTTTGAGGTCCGCGGATGGCTGACGTGGAACCCAAATCGGATCAGGCGACTCACGCGGAAGGCCACGGAGGCGATGACGCGCGCCGCGCGGCGAGCAACGCCGGAATGATCCGGCCGCGACACTGGGTTGCTCGTCTACTGATCACGCTTGGCACTGTCATGGTCGCGGTCCTGCTCGGCTGGGCGATGTGGAATGCATACATGGCATCGCCATGGACACGTGATGGCACGGTCCGTGCCTACGTCGTCACGATAGCGCCCGAAGTGGTCGGACGAATTGTCCAGCTTCCAATCATCGACAACCAGTTGGTGCACAAGGGCGATTTGCTTATGGTGGTTGACCCGAGAGATTACGCTATCGCGGTCGACCTGGCCGAGGCGGCCGTAACACAGGCCCGGGCCAATGCGGACAATGCCACGCGGGAAGCCAACCGACGCGCCCGGTTGACGACCCTCGAGACCTCTGAAGAGGAGAAGCAGACCTACGCCAGCAACGCTCAGGTCGCCGAGGCGACCTATCAGCAGGCTGTCGCGAAACTAGCCCAGGCCCGTGTCAACTTGGAACGCACAAATATCCACTCGCCGGTCAACGGATACGTAACCAACCTGCTCGTGCGGCTGGGTGATTACGCCAATGTTGGGCAGTCCCGGGTGTCGCTCGTTGATGCCGATTCCTTTTGGGTTGACGGCTACTTTGAGGAGACCAATCTTGAGGCAATCCAGGTGTGCGACCCGGCAAGCATCAAGCTGATGAGTTACCGGCAGGTCGTTCACGGCCATGTCGACAGCATCGCCCGCGGCATCAACGTGGCGAACGCTCAGGCGGATCAAACGGGGCTCGCTTCGGTCAATCCGATCTTCACCTGGGTGAGACTTGCCCAGCGTGTGCCGGTCCGTATCCACATCGATCAAGTGCCGAATGGCGTGACGCTAACTCAAGGAATGACCGCGACAGTGGAAGTGCAGCACCGCAACGGGCCAAATGAGTCCCTTCAATCCGACGCGCAAGGCGGAGCGCGCTGCGAACCTAGCGGGGGGCGCTAAAGACCGAAAGTCTCTGTCCGGCTGGCCAAGGCAACAAAGGCCTGCAGGGATATCGGGTAAATCTGGCAGACCGTGCAACTCTACCCCTTCTGATCCGCCTCAAACAACGCCATTAATTCTTCCGTCGCCTGCTGCGTGCTTTGGATCAACTGCTTTTCGTCGCGATAGATCGCGTGCATATCCAGCAAATTCTGTTCGTCATGTGATCGGAACAATTGCACTGATCTCGCGGCATCCTCAGGAGAAATCCCCAGCGCCAGCAACAACTCCTCCGCCATCTTCAAACTGGAGTAGAAAGTCTCTCGGACCAGCCCGTCTACGTTGCGGTCCATCAGTAGAAACGCGTGCCGCCGGTTGCGCGCCCGCGCCATGACCTTCAACTCCGGAAAAGCCCGCTTGGCCACTTCGACGATCCTCAGCGCATCTTCCATATGATCAAGCGCGACGATCAGCAGCTTCGCCTGCTCGGCCCCGGCCGACCGCAACAGGTCAACCCGCCTTGGATCTCCAAAATAGACCTTGTTGCCGAACCGTCGGACCACATCCACTTGGCCGAGATCCCGCTCCAGTGCGGTGAAAGGGATCCCGCGCATCCGCAACACGCGGCCGATGATCTGGCCAAAACGCCCGAAACCGCAGATGATAACAGGCGCGCTTGCCGCTTCGATGGTGTCATAGTCGGGCACCGGTTCAGCTTCCAGCTGAGGAATAACGAACCGCTCGGATAACGCGAACAGAACGGGTGTCGCGGCCATCGAGACCGCGGCGACCAGCGTCGCCATCGCCGCGCTGCCGGCATCCAGTGCGCCTACCGCGACGGCGGCGCCAAACAGCACAAAGCTGAACTCGCTGGCTTGCGGCAGGGCAAGGCTAAACCGCACCGCGTCGGCGCCGCCCTGTCGTGATAGCAGCGCCAGGATAAAGCAGACGACGATCTTCGCCAGCAGCAGCGCCCCCGCCGCTCCGACCAACAGCGCCGGATGTGCGTAGGCCAATCCCAGATCCGCTGACATTCCCACCGAAATGAAGAAGAAGCCAAGCAATAGTCCCTCGAACGGGTCGATATCGGCCTCTAACTCGTGCCGATATTCCGACTCCGACAGCAGTACGCCGGCCATGAACGCCCCGAGCGACATCGAAAGGCCGGCCAGCGCGGCGATATAAGCGGTGCCCGCCACGATCAGTAGCGATGCCGTCGTGAAGATTTCCCGCGTCCGGGCACCCCCAAGGGTGCGGATCAGCGGCGGTATCACGAAGCGGCCGCCAACCAGAATTACTGCGACCGCGGCGGCCGCTCGGGCAACGTCGTGCCACGGGACATGGTCCGGCAGAGTTTGTTCCGCCAACAGCGGCACCAGGGCGACCAGCGGAATGAACGCCAGATCCTGGAACAGCAGCACTGCGAACCCATCACGCCCCACTCGGCTTTTCAGTAAATCAGCCTCGGACAGCATTGGCAGCACGATCGCGGTAGAGGACATCGCAAGTCCCGTGCCCAGCACAATCGCACCGGCCCACGGAGTGCCGATCCTGTGGGCCAGGATCGCCAGCACCGCAGCGCTCAGGACCACCTGCGCGGATCCGAGAGCAAACACCGCGCGCCGCATCACCCAAAGCCGCCGCGGCCTCAATTCCAGCCCGATCAGGAACAGCAGCATGACGACCCCAAGCGACGCGATGCTGGCGATCTGTTCGACGTCGCTGACCAATCCTAGACCGGAAGGACCGATTGCGACGCCGGCCAGCAGATAGCCTAGCACGCTGCCCAGGCCAAACCGCCGTGTCAGCGGCACGGCGATCGTCGCCGCTCCGAGCAAGATGACGAGTGTTGGCAGCATCAGTAGCCGCGCTCGATATCGTAACGGTTGGGCAGAGGTCGACCGTCTCGCAAGGCGCGCAGATTGTCTAGAAAGATGTCGAGGCTACGTTCGTTATAGGTCGCGGGATCGTCGGCGGCGGTGTGAGGGCTGATGATCAGGTTCGGCGTGGACCACAGCCGGTGGTTGTGCGGTATCGGCTCGGGAGTGAATACGTCAAGTACCGCTCCGGACAAGTGTCCCTGGTCGAGCAGGTCGCACAACGCGTCTTGGTCCAGCAACTCGCCACGGCCGATATTCAAAACGCCGGCGCCTGATGGCAGGCACGCCAGCCGCGTGCGGCTCATTAGGCCGCAAGTGACCGCGGTCAGAGGACAGGCGAGCACGAGGAACTCCGTCTCCGGGACCACGTCATCCAGCGCAGCAGTGCCGACCACCCGCACGCAGGCGGGATGCGGCACCGGGTTGGCTCTGACACCGGTGACGCGCATGCCGAAGCGCGAGGCTTGCTCTGCCGTGGCGCCCCCGAGTGTGCCCAAGCCGATCACCGTCAGGCTTCGTCCGGCCAGCACCGATCCCCAAAGTTTGCGCCACACACCCTGCCGCTGATTGGTCACCATGGCGGGCAGCCTGTTGGCCAGCATCAGGACCGACATTATGGCGAACTCACCTGACTTCGCGGCATGGGCGCCTCGGTTGTTCAGCAATTCAACTCCCCGCGGCAACCAATCGAATGGCGCCAGTCGGTCGAGGCCTGCGTTTGTCAGAAAAATCAGCTTCAGGTGGGGGGCAGGGCAAGGAAACAACGCCTTGATGACGCTCGCGTCGGCGACCAGAGCCTCGGCGTCCCGCATCGCCGCGACAAAATCGGCCGGGGTTACGCCGATGCTCACCACGTGGCCGGCGCCGATATCAGGGGCCTGCGTCGCTGCGGCCTCCCACATCGCCCGGGTAAAATCGAACAGAGGATCGTTATCTGGGTTCTGCAGATGGATACGCATGGCAAGGAGCCTGCCATAGCGGCGAACCGGTGGCGATGCTGTTTTAGGGGCTGAGCGGGCGCATCAGAAATGGTGGGCCGACGTTATCCTTCTGCGGAAGGATGCAGCGACGGATGGACCGTTTTCAGCCCAATTTCGCAGGCTGAAAATGGTCCTTATTAAGCGATCGCGCCGTTCAATCCTTGGGGGAAGAACCCATAATTGCCACTGGCGCCCCCGGCGTAGACGATATTTAGCACTTGCGCCGTCGTGCGGCTGAACGCGAGCGCATTCACATCGGTTGGCGTTATATTAGCCACACCATTCATGACAACGCCCTGGTCGTCATTCGCGCCGGATAGTGCTGCGCGAACCCCCGAGATCGCTGCCGTGGCGGGACCTTGACCCCGGTCAAACAGCACCGTCCGGATATTCCCGGCGTGATATGCCTCGACGGCCAAAATGCCCGCCGCGGCCGCGAGGTACGCCTTGGACTGGATCAACGCCGCGGCGCCATGATAGGCGGTCACGCCAACGTCTTCGAAGACATAAGCGCCCAACAGGAAACTTACGTCGTCCGCGAAGGGATTAAATGTCTGCCCCGCCCGAAATCAATCCGGCTGCGACCGCCAACGTGTTGAAGCTGTTGTAAAGATCGATCGTCGGGCGAGCGACGGCCGCGCCCCCAAGAGCCGACCGAAGGAACCGGACGTGAGCCTGCTCATCGATGGAGATCTTCTTGGCGAATTGCTGGATGGTTGAGGACTGGAAAGGTACTGCTGCTCCGCCGATGACAACGCCCGTGGTTCCCACGCCGTTTATGTCGGTGCTGGAAAGGCCCGTCCCGTCGACCGCGATCAGATAATATTCGGCCTCCAGATACTCGAGGTTCAAGGCGAAATTCAAAATATCCGCGTCACTCGGGACGCCGGTGGCCTGCGCCCGCGTTGGACCGAAAAGCCCTAGTCCGGACGTCGCGGCAAACGCTGTTCCAAGTCCAGCATTACGAAGAAGCTTGCGGCGATTGGATGTCAGCAGTTTCGTGCTGATTTCGTCGAAATCTGGCATTAGCCTGAACTCCCAATTCATTTTTGACGTGACTGTGTATCTGCTGGGCTCTATTGGCCGAAAGCGACATCACAGGCTCTATACGGAGGCTTACCGGCGATGGATTACAGACGAAGCCAATAAATTGGTCACGAATCTGTATTCAGGCAGTCAGGAAGAAGTCGGGACTCTACAATGGCGAAACTTTTCAGTTCTCCTTTACCTCCCGCGAGCGGACGCGTCCGGTTAGCCAATTCACATCTACCGCGATGCGCCTCGGACCAGCGGCGAGCAGGATCGTCCCGCCGGTCGATCCTCCGTCGGGCATGAACACGACCTGCGATGCACTGAGTGTTTCCTCCGGCGGCAGCTTCCAGGCTGCCCCACCGTCGACCGAAAATCCTCCGGCGGCGGTGACCACCGAGACAGTGCGGTCCTGCGCGATCGCGCGCGACCGTGCCAATCGCAATCCGTTTGTCAACGCCCGGACGGTCGCGTCCGTGTTCAATCCAACGCTGTGCCATGGTTGTTTTACCAAGACCAGTCCAGCAACCATTGCCATGATGACGATCACCACGATCATCTCGAGCAAGGTGAAGCCTGCCTGATTTCTTTCGGCCTTCACGTACTGACCCGGCGGGTTAAGGCAGCGCTTGCACAACAAAGCCGCCGGGAAAGATTTGCACCTCAAAGCCTCGGGATATGCATTGGGCGATCGGACGGTCTCCGAACCGCGGGGTGTCGAAGGGCGCGACTAACACACAGACCTGGCAGCGCACGAAGCGCGGATCGGCAGTGGGCTGTTCAGTCACCAATCGAGGGTCAACGTCGGCATAGTAGTCTCCGGCCCGGACCTCACGCGTGATTTCATCCACCACCGACGTCTCCCGGCAAACGGGACCCCGTTCGGCGGCAAGCGCGGGCGTCACGGCAAGTAGCAGAAGAAGTGTCGCAGCCATCCGTCGCATCAGAATCTCCCCAGCAATCGGAGCAGATCCTCGGCCAAAGCGCCGTGCATCCGCACCAGCCAGAAGGCCAACGCGATACAGGGGCCAAACGGGATCCGCGTTGTGGATGTCATGGATCGCCCGGTCAGCGCCAATCCCAAGGCTGCGAGCAACCCCAGCAGCGCGCCGCCGAGCACCACCAGGGGTAATGCGGCCAGGCCGCACCACGCTCCGGCACTGGCAATCAGCTTAGCATCGCCACCGCCGAGGCCATCCCGGCCGCGCAACCGGTGGTAGGCGGCCGCCAGGCCGCGGAACGACAAGTAGGCTAAAATTGCGGCGAGGCAGTGGTCGGTGAGCGCGCCCAAATCAAAGGTCAAAGTCGATGCCAGGCCAGCCAGAACGAGGGGCAACGTTAGCACGTCAGGTAGCAGGAAATCGGTCCAGTCGATCCATGCCAGGGCCAGCAAAGTCCACCCCAACCCACAGTCAACCCAAACACGGTCGGTGCTGGAATCGACAAGGACCACCCAAAGCGTGACCGCGGCGGCGGCCAATTCCACTGCCGGATAAAATAGCCCGATCGGTGCTCGGCAATAACGGCAGCGGCCGCGAAAAACCGCAAAGCTGACCAACGGCACAAGGTCTAGGGCGCCTAGCCGCGTGCCACAGTGAGCACACGCTGAGCGCTCCAAAGCGACAGGTGCACGCAGTGGCAGACGAATGATCAGGACGCCCAAAAAACTGCCAACAAATGGCGCGGCCAAAAGTGGCCATGACGAGGCTGAACCGAACCAATCTATCACGCGTATCCCTTCGCGGAATGGCGGATCGCTGACCTGTCATTTGCCTGCGATCACACCGGCGAACTATGCGGACAAGCACGTCAGGAATGCGGCCCCAAATGGGAACCACCGTCACCGATCACCAGCTTGACGCACTCGGCGACATATTGCTGCGCCAGGGCCACTGCGACCAGAGGACGTTGGAGCGTGCGCGACGCGTCGCGGTCGAGTCCGATCAACGCCTGGATGCGGTCCTGATCCAATTGGGCCTGGTCTCGGAACGTGGATTGGCTGACGCCTACGCCAATTTGCTCTCTATCCCGGTCGTCTCGGCCGACAGATATCCGACGTTGGAGCCGGTGCTGCTGGACCGATTGAGCGCGGAGTTCCTGCGGCACACGCGAGCCGTTCCGCTTGCGGCTGACGCTGAAACGGTAGTGCTGGCTGCCGCCGATCCGCTCGACCCATTCGCGCAGGCTGCCGTCGCGGTCGCCACCGGCTTGCGCGTTCGGCTGGAGGTCGCTGTACCCATCGAACTGGAAGCCGCGCTGAACCGGCTTTACCCGGAGGAAACCTCGACCGCCCCGGCAACCGAAGCAGAGGCGCCGCTCGAGGAGGACGCCGAACGGCTGAAAGACCTTGCCAGCGAGGCCCCGGTGATTCGCCTGGTGAACCTGCTGATCACTCGCGCCGTGGAGACGCAGGCCTCCGACATCCACATCGAACCGTTTGAGGACCGGCTGCGTGTCCGCTACCGCTATGACGGGGTGCTACACGAGGCAGAGGCGCCGCCCCGGCAACTCGCGGCCGCGATCACCTCACGCGTCAAGATCATGGCTCGGCTGGATATCGCCGAGCGGCGGATGCCGCAGGACGGGCGTATAAAGATGGCGGTGCGCGGTCAGGACGTCGATTTCCGGGTGTCCACGATCCCGTCATTGCACGGGGAAACGGTGGTGCTGCAAATCCTCGACCGGTCGGCAGTGGTGTTTGATTATGCTCGGCTAGGGCTGGCGCCGGCGGTGATCAGCAAACTGGGATCAGCGCTGGAGTTGCCCAACGGGATTGTGCTGGTGACCGGGCCGACGGGCAGTGGCAAGACCACTACGCTCTACACCGGGCTGTTGGCGCTGAACGCGATCACGCGAAAGATCGTCACCGTTGAAGACCCGATTGAGTATCAGCTCCAGGGGATCAACCAGATTCAGGTCCGCTCGCAGATCGGCCTGACCTTCGCCAGCCTGCTGAGGTCGATATTGCGGCAGGACCCCGACGTCATCATGGTCGGCGAAATCCGCGACGGGGAAACCGCTCAGATCGCCGTGCAGGCGGCGTTGACCGGGCATCTGGTGCTCTCGACGCTGCACACCAACTCCGCCGCCGCCGCTGTCACACGGCTCCGCGACATGGGAGTCGAGGATTACCTTCTCACGGCTGTGCTGCGCGGGATCATGGCGCAGCGCCTGGTGCGGCGTCTTTGTGCAGACTGCCGCCGCTTTGAACCCGCGCCTAGCGAATTGGTCCAACGTTTCGGTCTCGATCATCTGACACGCGATCGACCAATCATGCTGTCGCGTGCCGTCGGCTGCGCGGCGTGCCGGCAAACAGGGTACCGCGGACGAACCGCCATTGCCGAATTCCTGCAACTCGGGCCCGAGATCGAACGGCTGATCTTCGCGCGGGCGGACCATGCAACGATCGAGCGCGCCGCTGTTGCCGAGGGCATGCAGGTCATGTTCGAGGCTGGTCTCGCGGCCGCGCTGGCGGGTGAGACAACGATCGAGGAACTCACCCGCAGCATCCGAGCTGACGCATGACCACCTTCCGCTACACCGCGATCGGTGCCGGCGGCGAGCGCCTTGCCGGACTGATGGAAGCCGCGACGGCGGCGGAGGTCGTCGCTCGCCTACAGCGCCAAGGCTCTATGCCGGTCCGCGCCGAACCGGCGGATAAGGCCTCGCGCTGGACGGGGCTGTTGCAGATGGACCTGAGGGGCCGGCGCGGGCTGCGCAAGCAGGACGTTGCTGACCTGATCCGCGAACTTGCGACGATGCTGACCGCGGGACAGGATCTGGACCGCGCCCTTCGCTATATGCAGGAGACCGCGCCGACACGGATCCGGCCCACCGTGACCGGGCTGCGCGACGCGGTCCGTGACGGCAGCCCATTGTCGGTCGCGATGTCGCGCTACCCGACCACGTTCCCTGCGATGCATGTCGGTATGGTGCGTGCGGGTGAGGCTGGCGGCAATCTGGGGCCGACTTTGTCGCGGATCGCCGATTTGCTGGACCGCCAACGGGCGCTGGCTTCCACCGTCACCTCGGCGCTGATCTACCCGGCCGTCTTGTTCGTCGCAATGATCGGCGCGGTTACGCTTTTGCTCACCGAGGTGCTGCCGCAGTTCGTGCCGATGTTCGAGCAAAGCGGGGTCGCTCTGCCTGCTTCGACCCAATTTCTGATCGCCGCGGGAACTTTTGTCCAGGAAGACGGGCTGTTCCTGCTGCTGGCGATCCTGGTGCTGATCGTCGCACTCCGATTTGCACTGCGACAGGCGCGCGTGCGTCTGATCGTTGATCGGATCGTGCTGCGCCTGCCGGTGGTCGGCGGGCTGACACAGGAAGTGCTGGCGGCTCGCTTTACCCGCGTCCTTGGCACCCTGCTGCACAATGGTGTCGCCTTAATCCCCGCGCTGGCGATCGTGCGCGATGCTATGGGCAACCACGCAGCGCGTTCCGCGGTCGAGCAGGCGAGTGTTACGGCTCGCGGCGGCGGATCGTTGACCCGCGACCTGGAGGCCGCCGGCGTCTTCCCGGCACGCGCCATCCATCTATTGCGCCTTGGCGAGGAAACCGCGCAGCTTGCCGCTATGGCCCTGCGCGCCGCAGATATCCATGAGGAAAAAACCCGCCTCGCGACGCAGAGGCTGACTGCTCTGTTGGTCCCGGCAATGACCGTCCTGATGGGTGTCGCGGTCGGCGGCATCGTCGCCTCCCTGATGACTGCCATGCTCAGTCTGAACAACTTGGCATCCGGATAAGGATTCACCCTACTGGAGGTGATCATCGCGCTCATGATCGCCGGCATGGCGGCAGTGGCGCTGTTTGCAGGCTGCCGGAAGTGGTCTGCTCGAAACTCGAGACTGCGTCGATGTACGATCAGGCCGTTGTCCGGGCAAAGTCGCGCTTGGCCGCCGCGACCCATGGCACGAAGCTGGCCGCCGGAGATTGGCGAGGCGATGACGGCGGCGGCTTCCGGTGGCGATTGCACGTGGTGCCCGTCGCGAGCGCCTCGCTGCGGCCGACCGGCGTGGTGGGCCCTCGAGCAGTCGCGTCCGTCCCGGTGGTGCTTTATGCCGTGAGCGTCTGGATTGGCTGGAACGACGGCGGCTCCGAACGAGACGTACGGCTGGACACCGAACAGGTCGGCGGATGAAGGCTCGGTCGTCGGCCGGATTCACCCTGCTCGAGATCCTCGTCGCCTTGGCGGTATTCGGCTTCTTGTTGGCTGGTCTCAGCCAAACGGTCCGGTTTGGCCTCACCGCCTGGCGTCAGGACGCTCGCCTGTCCGATGGTAAAACCGACCTGGACGCAGTGGATCGTACCCTCAGATCAGTGGTGGAAAACCTCGCTCCCGCCGATGACGCTGCTCGGTCCTCAATCGAGGGATCGGCCGATACCTTGACGGGCGTCACCCGCCTTCGACTGCCTCGCTCGGGGATGATGCCAATGCGCGTTGAGGCCGGGTTGGCGGTCTCTGGCACGCGTCTGGTGTTGCGCTGGCGTCCCTATCATCACGCCGTGTCGTTCGGGCCACCGCCCCCATCGGCAGAAACGGAACTGATCAGCGGGGTGACCCGCCTCGGGATCGAATACTGGCGACCACCCGGGGTCTGGGTAGGCAAATGGCATGAGCCGGACCTTCCGTTGCTGATCCGTTTCCGCGTGACGTTTGCCGGTTCGCCCGCACAGCGATGGCCCGACATCGTGGTCGCCCCGCTGTTGTCGCGGCCATGATCAATCGCCAGCGCGGATTCGCACTGCTTATCGTCCTGTGGACCGTAGCGTTTCTCGCGCTGCTTGGAACGCAGATCGTCGCGGCTGGGCGATCGGATACCCAATTGGCTGACAATCTGAGGCAAGAAGCTGTCCTGGAGGCGGCAGCGGTCGGCGCGATACAGGATGTGACATTTCTGATTCTAGGTGCAAAAGATTCGAAATTTCAGACGTATGGCGTGATTTCTAAGGTTCGTGTCGGCGAGACCCCGGTTTTGGTCCGCGTAGAGAACGAAGGCGACCGGGTCAACCTGAACACCGCGTCGGCGGTGTTGCTGCGATCTTTGATCATTGAAGTAGGTGGTGCGCCGGGGTTGGCCGATCGACTTGCCGCCGCGATATTGGCCTGGCGCGCATCAGGGGCTATTGGTCGGCCCCGGGGCGCTAATGCGTCCGACTATCGGGCTGCCGGACGTGACTATGGTCCGCCGGGCACCCCGTTTGAAAGTGTCGGCGAACTGGCAGACGTGTTGGAAATGTCGCCGGATTTGTTCGCTCGCATGGCTCCGCATCTGACGGTGCTGACCGACGGCGACCCTGACATGTCGACGCGTGATCCCGTCGTCGCAAGGGCGCTGACCGATGTGGCCGGAGTAGCCGATGCTTCTGGAGCGGCTCAGCAGACTGCGGATTTGTTGTTAAGAATCACTACTACCGCCATCGGGCGTGGAGCAGCGCGGTATTCGACTGTCGCTGTTGTATCCGGAGATTTTCAGAACTCGACGCCGCGTGTAAACGTCCTGTTACGCGAGCGTGGCACGGCTTTGACGAAAGACGCTGTTGCGAAGTTGGATGCACGACCCGGGGAGGTAGTCGAATAAATCCAAACTCCGGCCGAGGCAGAACGTTCTGAGGGCATGGATGGATTACGCAGTAACGCCGGCCCATGTGACACGTTTCTCTTGCGGCGTTGCCGAAACATCGAGGCGAAATCGGAACCGCCGATGATTTCCGGCCGGAGCGGCGACAACCTCTCCAACGCGGTGCCAACTGGTCCAACGTGCATTCGTTGGATGGGCCAACCTTCGGCGGTCTAATGTCTCTGTTCCACCAATAACGGCCTCGCCGCCAATAAGTGCTTTAGAAGGCGTCCTTGTGGCGCATCTTCTTGCGATCACCCAACGTTTCTCGCGTGTTTACGCCTGCCGATCACAAGGGATTGCGTCGCGTCGGCTCGCCGGTCCGGTCCACACAGCGGCTGGGCAGGGTGGCGGAGTGAAGCGAAGGTATGCGACAAAACATCGTTCGCAGGCGGCGTCTGCCACGATCGCTGACCCTTTTGCTTGGCCTGATCCAAATCGTTGGATGCACCCACACCCCGCCGCCGGCGATCCCCGCGTTATCTCCGTTACCTAATGGAGCAACCGCCGCGCCGCCTCGCATTAACGGCGCGGTCGGAACGCCGGACGCCTTGGCGCCCCCGCAGATTGCCTACGGCCGGCAAGATCAACCACCGTCGGAGCCGCCGGCGACCGAGGCGGGTCCGGGGAATATCAGTCTGGACTTTGCGGATACCGATATCCGGGAAGTCGCGGCCCAAATCCTGGGATCCATCCTAAAGGTGAATTACACGATCGATCCCGCAATTCATGGCACCGCCACGTTGCACACTATCCGGCCGTTGAACCGCTCCGAGCTGGTGCCGACGCTTGAAGTCGCTTCTTGCACAGAATGGCGCGGCCTTGATTACAAACGGCGGGCTCTACCGGGTCGTGCCGGTCGCCCAGGCCGTTGCGACCGCCGCCAGTAGCGGCGGAACGGCGGGGGCGGTGGTGGTGCCGCTGCAATATGCTACAGCCGAGAACCTCAGCCAAAATCCTGCAGCCGTATGTTGGAGACGGTGGCAAAATCGCGGCCGATCCGGCGAGGAATGCGCTACTTATCTCAGGCGAACCCGGCGCGCGAGAAGGACTGATCGGCCTCGTGAGGGCATTCGACGTCGATGTCCTGGCCGGACAATCCTACGCGCTGCTGCCGGTTGGCAGCGGCGACGTGAAAGATCTCGCGTCAGCCTTGCAAGATGCATTTAGGGGGCAGAACGGGGGCACGTTGGCCGGATTGATCCGGGTCATCCCATTGTCTCGGATCAACGCGGTGTTGGTGGTCTCGTCACAGCAACGATATATCGATGAAGCGCGCAGAGTGTACTCGCTCATCGACCGAGCACGTCGGCAGACGCTGCGAAGCTGGCACGTGTATTATCTGCAGAACAGTCATTCCGAGGATGTGGCGTACGTGCTACAACAGGCATTCACGCCCAGCAACGTCACCGCCCAACCCACCAGCAACACCCGTTCGCAAACGGGACAATCGACGGGGGGCAGCATGATCGGAAACGGCGGCGGCGGTGGCGGCCTCGGTAGCGGTTCCGCCGGTTCCCTCGGTCGGTCCAGCCTTTCCGGCGGGATCGGCGGCGGAAGTTCGGGGCTCGGCGGCGGAAGTTTGGGGCTCGGCGGAACGCAGCAAACGCCCCCGCTGTCTGGGCAACAGCAGCCGCCGCCGCAGCAGCCCGCCCAGGGGGCGAACCCGCTGCTCGGCGGATTAGAGCCTGGCGGCTCCGAACAAGGAGCCGATGCGTTACGCGTGATACCAGATGATCAGAACAATGCCGTCCTGGTCTACGGAACCGAACGTGAGCTAGCAACGATGGAAGCGATGCTGCGAAAGATCGACATACTTCCGTTACAAGTCCGGATCGATGCGGTCATCGCGGAGGTGACGCTTAACGATAATCTTCAATATGGCACGCAGTTCTTCTTCAAGTCCGGCGGCATCAACGGCATCCTGAATACCGCCCCCTCGCAGACGACGGTCGCAAACGCGGGGGCCGCCACCCTGAACATGACATTCCCCGGCTTCTTCCTGGGCGGGTCAGGCAATGGAGGCGCGCCCTTCGCGATCCAGGCGCTGCAACAGGTTACGACGGTGCACGTGTTGTCGTCACCGGAGCTCATGGTGTTGGACAACCAGCCGGCCCGCCTTCAGGTCGGCGCCGTGGTCCCCTATCTCAGCCAGTCGTCGCAGAGCACGATCGTCAGCAACGCTCCCGTCGTTAATCAGGTCAACTACCAGCAGACCGGCGTGATCATGGAGGTCACTCCGCGGGTTAACAGCGGAGGAACTCGTAACGCTCGACGTGATGCAGGATGTGAGCAGCGTCGAGACCGGGGTCATCACCACGCCGGGGGTCAACTCGCCGACGTTCAATGAACGAAACGTCACATCCCGGGTCGTTGTGCAGGACGGACAAACGGTCGGCCTGGCCGGTTTAATCACCAATTCGGCGTCGTTAGGAAATCAGGGCATCCCCTGGCTGAAGGACGTGCCGCTGCTAGGCCTGCTGGCGGGCAATCAGAACAACACGAGGACGCGTACGGAATTGCTGATCCTGATCACGCCGCATGTCGTCCATGATCAACGCGACGCGCGGGCGCTGACCGAGGATTTGCGCGATCAACTGATCAACGCAGCGGCGGTGCCCGGCTTACTGAATAATTTACGCCCCTCCGGCCAGTCCGACCCATCCGCCCGTTTTCGGAAACAACTCCAACTGCAACAATAACTTACGGGTTGCAGATCTCCTGATCAGCACCGGTTCCCGAAGGACCCTCCGAACACAGGTCATAGTCATGCCCGGCTCGCGCGGATGGATAACGATAGACGTACGCGTGGTTCCATGGATCGACCGGGACATCGCCTTTGACGTAAGGCCCGTTCCAGCTTGGAACGTCCCCAGGCCGCTCCACAAGCGCCCTAAGGCCCTGATCGGTGCTCGGGTAGGTCCCGAAATCCAGCTTGTACATGTCCAGGATGGACCCAATGCGCTCGATCGACTGCTTGGCAATCGACGTCCGGGCGCTGCCGAGTTGGCGAAGCACCGCTGGCGCGACAAGGCCGATCAGCAGCCCCAGGATGGCGATGACCACAAGCAGTTCAAGCAAGGTGAAGCCACGGTTGTCACGCTGGGGGCGGTTGCGCATGCGCTGCTTATCCGATTGAAGAGACACGATATTCTATCGCGTCTAGTGTCGCTTTCCGCTGAACAGCGTTGCGGCAGCGCCCAGCACTCTTTGCTGATAGATGGCACCGAACCCCGGCGTGTGGGAATGGTAGAACCCGATCGCGATCATCAGATTTCCCTGCGCTTCGCTCAGATACGCCCGCATAATCGCCGCCGCGGCCGCGATATTGAAGCAAGGATCGTCGACGAGCCGATAAGCCACCACCTGCGCTGGCATATTGGCAAATCGGGCCAGCGGTTCGATCCAGATGCTGTTGATCTGCATCAGCCCGAGATCGGCCGTGCCATTGGCGTTCGGCTGGATCAGCCCCGGCCGACCCCCTTCAACCGCCTGGATCGCCGGCAACACGCGCGGCGGCAGATGGTAGAAGGAAGCGGCGGCGGCCATGCAAGCCAGGAAAGGGATGCTCATTTCAGTTACGCGGCATAATTCAGGTCGGCAGTGCAAATAGCGTGCACGCCGTTATCGAAGCCTCGACATGGTGCATCCGCGTTCCCCAGTCTCCGGACGATGGTGGAGCTGAGGGGAATCGAACCCCTGACCTCCTCATTGCGAACGAGGCGCTCTCCCAACTGAGCTACAGCCCCATCGCCGGCTCCGCGGCGCCTTTATAACGCCAATTCGAAGCCGCCCTAATGATCGGAGCGTTCATCCAAGTCAAGCAGTGTCAGGAAAAGTTACCGCGCCGACAGTGTCTCCCAGACATCCCCTGATGGCCGCAGACCCAGGATATGCCGCCTATGCCACAGCGCATAGAACAGCAGCTTCCAGCACGCGAACCCATGCCGCCAGCGCCGGATATCTCGAAACAGCGCCTCCACTTTCTCAGGATAGGCGATCTCTGCTACCCCCGGTTGCGCTGCAACAAGCGGCCCCAGTCGCGTCCCCTGCACCTTGATCCACTCACCGACGGGTACAGTAAACCCTGATTTCGGGGCGAACGGCTGCGCCGCCGGTTGGTTCTTCTCCAGCCATTTGCGGAGAATCCACTTTCCGATCCCGCGCCGCAACTTCATCGCATCGGGCAGTCGGAACGCGGCGGCCATTACGCCCGGATCTAGGAACGGTGTACGTCCTTCAACTCCATGCGCCATCATGCAGCGATCCAGTTTCAGCAGCAGGTCGTGCGGCAGCCAGTCGGTCATATCCAGCGCCTGCGCCGCCGCCAAGGCAGACCGTCCGCCCTCCGACGCTCGGATTTCCGCTGCTGCCATGCCATCGCGCCAAGTAGTCGGCGGCGCACGCAGCACCGGCACCTTGTCAAAGCTACCGCCGGCCCACATTGTCCGGCCGCCGCGCCACCAGGGCAACGTGGCCTGCCGGTAGCGCTTGTATCCACCGAAGATCTCGTCGCCGCCCTCGCCGGTCAAAACAACCTTGACGTCTTCCCGGGCACGCTGGGCGAGAAACCACGACGGGATGATGGCGTAATCCATTGTTGGGTCGTCCATCGCTGCGACGATCTCCGGCAAATGCTGCCAGACCATTTTTTCCGACACCTCCATCGGTTCGTGCCTCGCGCCTACAGCACGGGCAATGGTCGCTGCCTGCTCACGCTCGTCCGCAGCGCCAGGTGCATCGAACCCGGCGGTAAACGCCAGCACAGGCTCCTCATTCAGCCGGGCCATCAGGGTGATCAGGGTCGCGCTGTCGATGCCGCCGGACAGGAACATCCCATATGGCACGTCGCTGCGCTGGTGCAGATCGACACTCTCCATCAACGCTTGATCCAGCCGCCGCATCGCGGTTTCGTCGTCGATATCCTCCGGCGGCGTCATTGGGACCGGATTGATTTGCCGCCGTTCCAAAATGTGCCCGTCGGAACAGGTGATCGTCTCACCCGGCAGCACCCGCTGAATGCCCTCAAAAATGGTATCCGCACCGGTGGTGAACTGGAGTTGCAACAGCTCCTCCACCGCCGCCGGCCGTACCACGCGCTTCACCAAGCCAGCTTCGAGCAGCGCCTGAGGTTCGGAGGCGAATGCCAGACCTGCCTCGACCGTCGCGATATAGAGCGGCTTAATTCCCATAGGGTCGCGAGACAGCGTGACGGTTCGGCGCACGCGCTCGTGGATAGCGATGCCATACATGCCACGAAGATGCTTCGCGTATTCAGATCCATCGCGCAGCCAGAGATGGAGCGGCGGTTCGCAGTCGCTGTTGGTGGCAAAACTGACACCCGGCAACGATTCCCGAAGCTCGCGGTAGTTATAGATTTCTCCGTTTGCCACCAGCGTTGCGGGGCCAGAGAAGAACGGCTGATCGCCGGTCACCAGGTCAATGATGGCGAGCCGATTATGGAGCAGCGCGACCCGGCCCATCACCGCGTGGCCGCTCCCGTCCGGGCCGCGGTGATGCAGGGCCCCAATGAGTTTGGCCAGCACTCTTGGGTCTGGCGGCGGCGCGCCGGGGGACAGGAGGAGGCCAGCGATACCGCACATTATATAGAGTTCTCTCCGAATCCCCGACCGACCGAAATAGCCGGCGCGGTCGTGCATAGAGCATGGTTCCGCCCGGCGGAACGTCCATTCGGCAGTTGGCCGCGGATAAGCTGGCGGAACCTGGTCGTGCGGAACAAATCTCCCCCGCCGCGAAGGATGCGAGTAGCATCGGCCTTGCGCGCTCGGGATTGCTTCCTGACCTAGGTTGGGGTCGGTGCCGATGGTGTTCCAGAAGCGCCGAACATTCGTCATGCACGAATCCGACAGAGCTGCGGCCTTGACCGCTTAACTCGGTCCGAAGGGGCTTCTAGAGATCGCGCCCTCGGCTGATCCAAGGGATTCAGGAGCCTTTCCTGACGGGACGGTCGTCGGTTCGCAGGCAAACGACGCATGCGGCGCCGCCCACCCGGTTAGGTTGGGCTTAGGCCGTCTGTCTCCGTAACCCCGCTGGATGGGATTCTCCCCATGCCGGTGGGCTTTGTCTGTTAAGCGGCGATTGGAGCAAAATCCCCAGGCGAAGCACGAACGCAGAAGAGAAAGAGGTCCATGCCGACCATCAACCAGCTTATCGCCCATGGGCGCGAGCGGCCAAAGCACCGGAACTCGGTTCCGGCGCTGCAAGGTTGCCCGCAGAAGCGCGGCGTCTGCACGCGTGTCTATACCACCACGCCGAAGAAGCCGAACTCCGCGCTGCGCAAGGTCGCGAAGGTTCGCCTGACCAACGGCTACGAGGTGGTCAGCTATATTCCGGGCGAAGGCCATAATCTGCAGGAACATTCGGTGGTTCTGATCCGCGGCGGACGCGTGAAGGACCTTCCTGGCGTTCGCTATCACATCCTTCGTGGCGTGCTGGATACCCAGGGCATTGCCAAGCGCCGTCAGCGCAGGTCGCTGTATGGCGCGAAGCGTCCGAAGTAAGGGGCGATCGCATGTCTCGTCGTCACCGCGCCGATAAGCGCGAGATCCTGCCGGACGCGAAATTCGGCGACGTTGTCATCAGCCGTTTCATGAATGCGCTGATGTATGATGGCAAGAAGTCCGCCGCCGAGGGCATTGTTTACAATGCGCTCGACGTGCTGAAGCGCCGTGGCGGTCAGGCCGCCGATCCGGTGCGAATGTTCCATGAGGCCCTGGACAACGTGAAACCAGCTGTCGAGGTTCGCTCCCGCCGCGTTGGCGGTGCCACGTATCAGGTTCCAGTCGAAGTCCGGACGGAGCGGCGTCAGGCGCTGGCAATCCGTTGGATCATTGATGCTGCCCGGAAGCGTGGGGAACATACGATGCAGGATCGTCTATCCAATGAATTGCTGGATGCGGTGAACAACCGTGGCTCAGCAGTGAAGAAGCGTGAAGATACCCATAGGATGGCTGAGGCCAACAAGGCTTTCTCCCATTACCGCTGGTAGCGCTTAGAGACTTAGGCAAGGGCAACTCAACAGGTCCCGTTCCGGATCTACGGAGATTACGATGGGTAAGGCGAAATTCGAGCGGAACAAGCCGCACTGCAACATTGGCACGATCGGCCACGTCGATCATGGCAAGACCTCGCTGACAGCCGCCATCACCAAAGTGCTGGCGGAAACCGGGGGCGCCACCTATACGGCCTATGACCAAATCGACAAGGCGCCGGAAGAAAAGGCGCGCGGCATCACGATCTCTACCGCACACGTCGAGTATGAGACGCAGAATCGCCACTACGCGCACGTCGATTGTCCTGGCCACGCCGACTATGTGAAGAACATGATCACCGGCGCCGCGCAGATGGACGGCGCGATCCTAGTGGTTTCCGCCGCCGACGGCCCGATGCCGCAGACCCGGGAGCACATCCTGCTCGCCCGTCAGGTCGGTGTGCCCGCACTCGTGGTATACCTGAACAAGATCGACCTGGTGGACGACCCCGAACTGGTCGAGCTCGTCGAGATGGAACTGCGCGAGCTGCTGTCGTTTTATGAATTTCCCGGTGACGACATTCCGATCATCAAGGGCTCCGCGCTCTGCGCTTTGGAAGGCACGAAGCCGGAACTCGGCCATCAGTCCGTCCTGGAGCTGATGAAGGCGGTCGACGCCTACATACCGCAGCCGGAACGCGCGACCGACCGCCCATTCCTGATGCCGATCGAAGACGTGTTTTCCATCTCCGGCCGCGGCACTGTGGTAACCGGCCGCGTCGAGCGCGGTATTGTCCGGGTCGGCGAGGAAGTTGAGATCGTCGGGATCAAGCCGACAGTGAAAACCGTCGTGACCGGCGTTGAGATGTTCCGCAAGCTACTTGATCAGGGACAGGCCGGCGACAACATTGGCGCGTTGTTGCGCGGCACCAAGCGTGAGGACGTTGAGCGCGGTCAGGTACTGGCCAAGCCCGGCAGCATCACGCCGCACACCCAGTTCAAGGCGGAAGCTTACATCCTGACGAAGGAAGAAGGCGGCCGTCACACGCCGTTCTTCACCAACTACCGCCCGCAGTTCTACTTCCGCACGACCGACGTGACAGGTGTCGTGTCGCTGCCGGAAGGCACGGAAATGGTGATGCCGGGCGATAACGTCTCGATGTCGGTGGAACTGATCGCACCGATCGCGATGGATGACGGTCTGCGCTTCGCGATCCGCGAAGGTGGCCGGACCGTCGGCGCGGGCGTGGTCGCCAGTATCCAGAAGTAAGAGACGAAACACCGCCGGCGTCTCGCCCGTACCAAGATCCCTTGGCGGACGGGAGAACGCCGGCACTCGTTTCGGCGGGAATTTGAGAGCGAGCAATGGACAACCAGAATATCCGCATCCGCCTAAAGGCCTACGATCACCGCGTGCTCGATAACAGCACGAAGGAGATCGTGAACACGGCCAAGCGTACGGGTGCCCGGGTTCGCGGACCCATCCCGCTGCCGACGCATATCGAGCGGTTCACCGTAAATCGGTCTCCGCACGTCGATAAAAAGAGCCGCGAGCAGTTCGAAATCCGGACGCATCGTCGGCTGTTAGACATCGTTGAACCGACCCCACAGACGGTGGACGCGCTGATGAAGCTAGACCTCGCCGCCGGCGTGGATGTTGAGATCAAGATATAGCGCCATGCCCCAGCCTCTACGCACCGGTCTGCTGGCCAAAAAGCTTGGTATGACCCGCATATTCAAGGACGATGGCACCCATGTGCCCGTCACCGTGCTGCACCTTGACCAGGTGCAGGTCGTGGCCACGCGCACCGAGGAAGAGAACGGCTACACGGCTGTCCAGATCGGCTACGGTAAGGCCAAGGTGAAGAACGTCACCCAGCCTCAGCGTGGTCATTTTGCCAAAGCAAAGGTCGAGCCGAAGCAGAAGCTGGTGGAGTTCCGCGTCGCCCCTGATGCGCTGCTGCAGCCGGGTGCCACACTATCCGCCGCGCATTTCAGTGCCGGCCAAAAGGTGGATGTCTGCGGGACCTCCAAGGGCAAGGGCTTCGCCGGGGGTATGAAGCGGTGGAACTTCGCCGGTTTGGAAGCCTCGCATGGTGTGTCGGTCAGTCATCGCAGCCTCGGTTCCACAGGCAACCGGCAAGATCCCGGCAAAACCTTCAAGAACAAGAAGATGGCCGGTCATCTCGGCGTCGAGCGGATTACCACGCTCAATCTCGAAGTGGCGGCCGTGGATGCGGAAAAAGGCCTGTTGATGATCAAAGGTGCCGTCCCCGGAAGCAAGAACAGTTACGTCCTCGTGCGTGACGCGATCAAGAGCGCGCGCCCGGCTGATGCGGCCTATCCTGCGGCGCTCATTGAAGCGCCAGCGGCGGGCTGAGGAACAGGCAGATGCAGGTCGATATTATTACGCTTGAAAACACCTCCGCTGGCAGCACCGAGCTGCCGGACGAGATTTTCAAGATCACGCCCCGCCCGGATATCATGGCGCGGGTTGTTCATTGGCAGTTGTCCAAGCGCCGCGGCGGCAACCACAAGGTCAAGGGGATGGCGGAAGTCTCCGGTACGACCAAGAAGCCGTACAAGCAGAAGGGCACAGGCAACGCACGTCAGGGCAGCCTGCGTTCACCGCAGTTTCGCACGGGTGGCGTGGTCCATGGTCCGGTCGTGCGGTCTCACGCGTACAGCCTCAACAAGAAAGTGCGCCGGCTAGGGCTGATCTCTGCACTATCCCAAAAACTGGCCGATCATAAGCTGGTTGTCTTGGACGATGCGAAGACTGCCCCGAAGACGGGTGAGTTGGCCAAGAAGATCAAAACGCTCGGTTGGACGTCGGCACTTATTATCGATGGTGCGGTGGATGAGGGCTTCCAGCGCGCCTGCCGCAACATTCATCGACTAGATGTGCTGCCGACGATCGGCGCCAACGTCTACGATATCCTGAACCATGACGTTCTGGCGATCACCACCGCCGGACTTGAGGGCCTGAAGGTGCGCATCAATGGCGTCTCGGCCGTCAAAAATGTCCCTGGGCCAGAAGAGGCTGCCGAGCCGTCCGTAGCGGGAGAGGCCGGAGCGCCTGCGACAGGAGAAACGGCATGACCGTCGCCCCGAAGAAGTCGCTTTCGCGGGAGCGGATGTACAACATCATTCGCGCGCCCCTGATCACCGAGAAGATGACCATTCTGTCCGAGCAGAATCAGGTCGGCTTCAAGGTTGCGACCGACGCGACCAAGCCGGAGATCGCCGCGGCGATCGAGACCCTGTTCAACGTCAAAGTCCTGTCGGTGAACACGTTGATCCAGAAAGGCAAGACCAAGCGCTTCAAGGGACGCCCGGGCGTACGCTCGGATCTCAAGAAGGCCATCGTGACTCTGGCACCCGGCCAGTCGATCGATTTCACCACCGGCCTCGCATAGAGCGCCCGGAAGATGGCAACGAACTAAAATGGCACTCAGGCAATTCAATCCCGTCACGGCAAGCCTTCGCGGCACCGTCCTGATCGACCGCTCCGAACTGTGGAAGGGGAAGCCCGTCAAGGGTTTGACCCAAGGACAGCACAGCCATGGCGGACGCAACAATCACGGCCGCATCACGAGCCGGTTCCGCGGCGGAGGGCATAAGCAAGCCTATCGCGTGGTGGACTTCAAACGTCGCAAGTTCGACGTGCCAGGCGTGGTCGAGCGGCTGGAGTACGACCCTAACCGCACCGCATTCATTGCGCTAATCAAATACCAGGACGGCGAACTCGCCTACATCCTGGCGCCGCAGCGATTGAAGGTCGGTGACCAGGTGATCGCCGGAAGCCGCGTCGACATCAAGCCGGGCAATGCAATGCCGCTGGCCGCCATTCCGGTCGGCACGATCATCCACAACATAGAGATGAAGGTTGGTGCCGGCGGCAAGATCGCCCGCTCAGCCGGCACCTTCGCGCAATTGGTCGGCAAGGACGCGGGCTACGCCCAGATCAAACTGATGTCGGGCGAACTGCGCGTCGTGCGATCCGAGTGCATCGCCTCGGTCGGCGCGGTGTCCAATCCGGACAACATGAACCAGAAAGTCGGGAAGGCCGGGCGCATGCGCTGGCTAGGCTTCAAGCCGCACAACCGCGGTGTGGTCATGAATCCGGTCGATCACCCGCTGGGCGGTGGCGAAGGTCGCAGTTCGGGTGGCCGTCATCCGGTCTCGCCGTGGGGTCAGCCGGCCAAAGGCTACAAGACACGCGGCAACAAGCGGACGGACAGCCTGATCATCCGCCGCCGGAACAAGGGTAAGTAAGATGGCGCGTTCCGTATGGAAGGGGCCGTTCGTGGACGGTTACCTGTTGCAAAAAGCCGAGACATCGAAGGCATCTTCGCGCAACGAGATCATCAAGATCTGGTCGCGCCGTTCGACCATACTGCCGCAGTTCGTCGGCCTGACCTTCGGCGTCTACAACGGCCACAAATTCCTGCCGGTCCAGGTGAACGAGAACATGGTCGGCCATAAATTTGGCGAATTCTCGCCGACCCGTACTTTTACCGGTCACGCGGCCGACAAGAAGGCGAGGCGCGGCTAAACATGAGCAAGCCATCCCACGATCGGGGCCTGCCGGACACCGAGGCCCAGTGCATCGTCAGCAACCTGCGAATCAGCCCTCGAAAGCTGAATCTGGTCGCCGCGATGATCCGTAACCTGCCAGCCGAACGTGCCGTCGCGACGCTGACCTTCAGCAAGCGCCGTATCGCGGGCCAAGTTAAAAAAGCACTGCAAAGCGCCATCTCGAACGCCGAAAACAACCACTCACTTGATGTGGACCGCCTGGTCGTTGCCCGCGCCGAGGTGGGGCGCTCGATCGTCATGCGCCGCTTCCACGCCCGTGGCCGTGGCCGTGCCTCCCGCGTTGAAAAGTGGTTCAGCCATCTGAAGATCGTTGTCGCCGAACGCGCGCAGGACGAGGGGGAGACCGCATAATATGGGTCACAAGGTAAATCCGGTCGGTCTGCGCCTCGGCATCAACCGCACCTGGGATAGCCGCTGGTTCGCCGGCACCGACTATTCCAAGTTGCTGCATGAGGATTTCAAGCTGCGCAATCATCTGCGCACCAAGTTGCGCGGCGCCGGCGTGTCCCGCGTGGTGATCGAGCGCCCGGCGAAGAAGCCGCGGGTAACAATCTATGCGGCGCGCCCGGGGGTGGTAATCGGCAAGAAGGGCCAGGATATCGAGGTTCTGAAGAAGGACCTCAGCAAGATGGCCAAGGCCGATGTCTCGCTGAACATCGTCGAAATCCGCAAGCCGGAGATTGACGCCACGCTGGTGGCCGAAAACATCGCCCAGCAGCTTGAGCGCCGCGTGGCGTTTCGTCGCGCGATGAAACGGGCGGTGCAGTCGGCGATGCGTCTGGGCGCCCAGGGCATTCGGATCAACTGCGGCGGTCGTCTTGGCGGCGCGGAAATCGCGCGCGTCGAATGGTATCGGGAAGGTCGCGTGCCGCTGCACACCCTGCGAGCCGATATCGATTACGGCATCGCCACGGCGAAGACAACGTATGGCACCTGCGGCGTGAAGGTGTGGGTGTTTAAAGGCGAGATCATGGCCCACGACCCGATGGCTCAGGACCGCAAGGCCGCCGAACAGGCGCCGCAGCGGTAAGTTGGAGTAGTAGAAAATGCTCTCTCCGAAGCGCTCAAAGTATCGCAAGCAGCACAAGGGTCGCATCCATGGGTTATCCAAGGGTGGGACCGAGCTGAATTTCGGCTCCTTCGGGCTGAAGGCGCTAGAGCCGGAACGGATCACTGCGCGTCAGATCGAATCCGCTCGGCGCGCGATCACCCGTGCGATGAGGCGCGCCGGGCGCGTATGGATCCGAATCTTTCCGGATGTGCCGGTGTCCACCAAGCCGGCTGAAGTCCGCATGGGTTCCGGCAAGGGGTCTCCCGAGTTTTGGGTGGCCCGGGTGGCGCCTGGCCGCATCATGTTTGAGATCGATGGTGTGACGGCGGCGCTGGCAAGGGAAGCATTGACGCTAGGCGCCGCCAAACTGCCGATACGGACGAAATTCGTGGCGAGGATCGGAGACGCCTGATGGCCAAGAATGCCCTCTACAAGGCCAGCGATGTCCGCGCCAAGACACCGGATGAATTGTCAGGTCTTTTGTTGGATCTGCGCAAGGAGCAGTTCAATTTGCGCTTTCAGCGGGCTACCGGCCAGCAGGAAGGCACTGGCCGGGTGCGTGAAGTTCGTCGCGAGATCGCGCGCGTAAAAACCATACAGGCGGAAAAGACTCGTTCCGCCGGCAAGCTGTAAGGAGAGAGGGCGATGCCAAGGCGCGTCCTGACAGGGCGAGTGACCAGCGACAAGATGGACAAGACCATTACGGTTCTCGTTGATCGCCGCGTAATGCACCCGCTGTATAAAAAGTTTATTCGCAAGTCGAAGAAGTATGCGGCGCACGACGAGGCGAACGAATGCAAGGTCGGCGATATGGTGCGTATCGTCGAGTGTGCTCCGATCAGTAAGCGGAAAACCTGGACCCTGGTCGAGCGGAACGGTCAGATCCTGGGCAGCGCGCCGGAAGAAGCCGTCGCGATCGCCGAGGCGCACCCGGCGCCCCCCGCACCCGCTCCGACTTTGTAAGAGGACGCGGCAATGATCCAGGTAGAGAGCAATCTCGAAGTCGCCGACAATTCCGGCGCGCGCCGCGTGCAGTGCATCAAGGTGCTTGGCGGATCGAAGCGCCGGTTCGCGTCGGTCGGCGATATTATCGTCGTGTCGATCAAGGAAGCGATTCCACGCGGCAAGGTGAAGAAAGGCGACGTCCACCAAGCGGTGATCGTTCGCACCTCCTTCCCGGTCCGCCGGCCCGACGGCAGCGCCATCCGCTTTGACCGCAATGCCGCGGTGCTCATCAACAAGCAGCAGGAGCCGATTGGCACCCGGATCTTCGGCCCGGTCGTGCGCGAACTGCGCGGCCGAAAATTCATGAAGATCATCTCCTTGGCGCCGGAGGTTTTATAATGGCCGCGCGTATTCGCAAGGGTGACAGGGTTCTGGTCACCACCGGCAAGAGTAAGGGCCAACGCGGCGAGGTGCTGCGTGTGTTTCCCGAAGCCGAGCGCGCCATCGTCGCGGGTGCTGCCATGGCGCGCCACCATACGAAACCGACGGGCATGGGCCAGCCCGGCGGGATCGTCGACAAGGAAGCGACGATCCATCTCTCCAATTTGAAGCTGATCGACCCCAAGAGCGAAAAGCCGACCAAGGTCGGGTTCCGCGTCCTGGAGGGCGGTCGCAAGGTCCGGGTCGCAAAGGCGACCAACGAAGTGATCGAAGGCTAGTGCCATGAGTGGAACGAAGAAACCAGCCAAGGGTGGCGCAAAGAGCGGTGCGAAGGCTGCCGCCCCGCGTGGTGCCGGCGGTCCGCCAGCCGGGAAAGAAGCCCAGCGCGCCGCTCGACGGGTAGCGATCGTTGGCGTCGACAACCCGGCGGCGTCTGCTCCTGAGATACCGCGGATGCAGAAGCGCTACCGGGAGGAAGTGCGGGCTAAGCTGCGTAGCGAGTTCAATTATGAGAACGAGATGCAGATCCCTAAGCTGGAAAAGATCGTCATCAACATGGGCGTTGGTGAAGCAACCGGCGATCAGAAGAAGCTGGACGCTGCTGTTGCCGAATTGGCGGCGATCGCCGGACAGCGCCCGGTGAAGACCGTCGCCAAAAAGGCAATTGCCGGCTTCAAGATCCGGAAGGGCCTGCCGATCGGCTGCAAGGTCACGCTTCGTAAGGCGCGGATGTATGAGTTCCTGGATCGCCTGGTAACTATCGCCATGCCGCGGGTGCGTGATTTCCGTGGCATCACCGGCAAGGGCTTCGACGGTCGTGGCAACTTCGCAATGGGCCTCAAGGAACAAATCATCTTCCCGGAAATCAACTACGACCGGGTGGACGATGTTCGCGGCATGGACATCCAGTTCGTTACCACCGCGAAAACCGATCCCGAAGCGAAGGCCTTGCTGAGGGCTTTCGACATACCTTTCGCCAATTAAGTTTGTGGAAAACCGTCGATCTCCCGGACGAGCCGGGGGACGGAGGGTTCCGGAGGATCTAAACAGGATGGCCAAAACTTCCCAGGTCAACCGCAATGTAATGCGTGAGAAGATGGCGAAGCGCGACAAGTCAAAGCGCCAGGTCCTCAAGGACGTGCTGATGGACCGTACGCTTCCTGTCGAGGATCGTTTCAATGCATCGCTGAAGTTGGCCCAGATGCCTCGGAACGGGGCCGCCGTGCGCGTTCGCCTGCGCTGCGAGCTTACCGGCCGCTCACGCGGCAATTATCGCAAGTTCAAGCTCTGCCGAATTGCGCTCCGCGATCTGGCCAGCGCCGGACAGATACCTGGTATGGTCAAGGCAAGCTGGTAAGGGAACGGAACGATGTCCATGTCCGATCCCGTCGGGGATATGCTGACCCGCATCCGCAACGCACAGCGCGCGCGCCATTCCGTATGCGTGGCGCCGGCGTCTAAGCTTCGGGAAAACGTGTTGGGTGTGCTGAAGCGCGAAGGTTTCATCCGGGGCTATGCCTCTGAGCAGCTTCGTCCAGGTGTCGCGCAACTGCGCATCGAGCTAAAGTACAATGAGGGCGAACCGGTCATTAAGGAGATCAATCGCGTCTCCAAACCGGGTCGCCGTGTTTACGCCAAGATCAAGGAACTGCCGCGGGTCTACGCCGGCCTGGGTATTTCCATCCTATCTACGCCGCAGGGCGTGATGAGCGATGCCGAGGCACGCGCTGCCAATGTTGGCGGCGAAGTCCTCTGTCGCGTATTCTAAGGGGAAAGCGCGTATGTCACGCGTAGGAAAATACCCGGTCGAAATTCCCCCAGGTGTGCAGGTCGCAATCGCCGGGGGAATGGTGACCGCGAAAGGCAAGCTCGGCGAGCAGAAGATGCCGCTTTCCGAGCTCGTCGAGGTAACGATCGATGCCAACAAGGTTGTCGTTAAACCCCGCAGCAATGAGACCCGCAACCGGATGATGTGGGGCACGACCCGCGCGGTTATCGCCTGCATGGTGAAGGGCGTGTCGACCGGCTATTCGAAGTCGCTCGAGATTACTGGCACCGGCTATCGCGCCGCCGTTCAGGGCAAGAACCTGGAAATCAATCTCGGCTTCTCGCACCCCGTCGTGTATCCGGTTCCGGAAGGGATCAAGATCACCTGCGAGCGGCCGACCGCGATCAAGGTTGAAGGCACGGACAAGCGCTTGGTCGGCCAGGTAGCCTCTGAGATTCGCTCGTTCCGTCCTCCCGAGCCTTACAAGGGCAAAGGCGCGCGTTACACCGACGAAACTATCCGGCGCAAGGAAGGCAAGAAGAAATGAGCGCCAAGCATGACCTCGCCATTCGCCGCAAGAGTCGGCTGCGTTATCAGATCAAGCACAAGTCGCACGGGCGCCCCCGTCTATCGGTGTTTCGGTCCGGCAAGAACATATATGCCCAGATCATCGATGATACGCAGGGCCGCACCGTGGCCGCAGCCTCAACTCTGGACACTGCGCTGAAGGCCGAATTGAAGACCGGGGCGGATAAGGCCGCCGCCGCGGCTGTCGGAAAACTGGTGGCTGAGCGCGCGCTCGCCGCCGGGATCAAGCAGGTGGTCTTCGACCGCGGTGCCTACCTCTATCATGGCCGGGTCAAGACCCTGGCCGACGCCGCCCGCGAAAGCGGGCTGGACTTCTAAGGTAACGCCCCGCGCATGCGGGCGCTTGAAGGAATAATCTATGGCACGTGAACCGAGAGAAGGTGGCGGCCGGAGCCGAGATCGCGGCGGTGATCGCGAGCCCGATGACGGCATCATTGACAAGCTGGTCACGATCAACCGCGTCGCCAAGGTGGTGAAGGGCGGACGTCGCTTTGCCTTTGCTGCTCTGGTTGTGGTTGGCGATCAGAAGGGCCGCGTCGGCTACGGCGCGGGCAAGGCGCGCGAAGTGCCGGAGGCCATCCGCAAGGCGACCGAGCGTGCCAAGCGGGGCATGATTCGGGTGCCGATGAAGGAAGGCCGCACATTGCATCACGACGTTGAAGGTCACTACGGCGCCGGGAACGTGATTCTGCGCTCTGCCACCGCCGGAACCGGAATTATCGCCGGCGGTCCGTTACGCGCGGTGTTCGAAACATTGGGCATCGGTGACGTCGTGGCCAAAAGCCTCGGTAGCCGGAACCCGCATAACATGGTTAAGGCGGCGTTCGCGGCATTGCAGAGATGCGCTAGCCCGCGCTCCGTCGCCACTCGTCGTGGCAAAAAGGTGCCAGAGTTGTTCGGCCGCCGCGAGATCCCGAATGCGGTCATTGGCGCCCCGCCCGCGGCGCCGGAGGCACCCGCCAATGCCTAAGGTTCGCGTGACGCAGACAGCGTCGGCACTTGGTCGCAAGCCCGGCCAGAAGGAAACGCTGGTCGGCCTAGGCTTAAACAAACTGAGGAGCACCCGCGAGCTGGAGGACACCCCATCGGTTCGCGGTATGATCCGCAAGGTCGCCCACCTGATCAAGGTGGAGGAGCTTTCCTGAAATGAACCTCAACGATTTGCGCGACAACCCTGGCGCGCGCCTGAAATCCAAGCGGCTTGGCCGCGGCATCGGATCCGGCAAGGGCAAGACCTCGGGCAAGGGCGTCAAGGGCCAGAAAGCCCGTGAGGGTGTGGCGCTGAACGGTTTCGAGGGCGGCCAGCTTCCGATTTATCGCCGCTTGCCGAAGCGTGGCTTCCACAATCACTTCCGCAAAGAATATGCGCCGGTGAACCTGGGTGCGCTCGATACGGCAATCAGTTCGGGAAGGATCGACGGGTCGCAGCCGATTACCGAGGCGACGTTGTACGCCGCGGGCTTGGCGTCTAGCGACAAGGATGGCGTCCGCCTGTTAGGTGACGGCAAAATCTCTCGTGCGGTCACCATTACCATCTCAGGTGCCTCCGCGACGGCTAAGGCGGCTGTGGAACAGGCCGGCGGTTCGGTGACCACCACGGTTGCCGCGAAAGTGCCTCCCGCAGAAGCGACGTCCGCCTAACAGCGCAGCTTCCGTAAGCGCGAGATGCCAGGCCTCCGGCGATGAGCCGCGGTTGCGGATTGAGGCTTGATCAGCATTCGGCTTGCGCCCAACTCGGGGCGGGCAGACAATAGATACTCGCCGGCGTCGATAAAGGGACATCTCATGGCTTCCGCTGCCGAACAGCTTGCAGCCAATCTCAACATGGGCGTCTTTTCGAAGGCGACCGAGCTCAAGCAGCGCATCTGGTTCACGCTCGGGGCGCTGATCGTCTACCGGATTGGCACCTATATCCCCGTTCCCGGCGTCGACGCCTCGGTGATGGGGGAGATGATGTCGCAACACGGCGGCGGCATCCTCGGCATGTTCGACATGTTCACCGGGGGTGCCCTGCGTCGCATGACCGTCTTCGCGCTGAACATCATGCCCTACATCAGCGCCAGCATCATTATCCAGTTGATGTCCGCCGCCATTCCAACGCTCGAGACCCTCAAGAAAGAGGGCGAGCAAGGCCGCAAGAAGCTCAATCAATACACTCGCTATCTGACGGTGGTCATCGCCATGTTTCAGTCCTACGGCATTGCCGTGGGCCTTGAGACGATGCATGGCAGTTTTGGCGCCGCAGTGATCGATCCAGGCTGGTTCTTCCGCTTGTCCTGCATGATCACCCTAGTTGGCGGCACCATGTTCCTGATGTGGCTAGGCGAGCAAATCACAGCCCGCGGCATCGGCAACGGCACGAGCCTGATTATCATGTCCGGCATCGTCGCCAATCTGCCTAACGCGTTCGCCTCGATGCTGGAGATGGGACGGACCGGCGCGCTATCGCCATTCTTCATCCTGCTGTTCATGGTCATCGCCGTTGCCACAATCACCATCATCGTGTTCGTGGAACGGGCACAACGCCGGATCGCGGTGCAGTATCCCAAGCGCCAGGTCGGCAATCGGATGTTCGGTGGCGACTCGACGCATATCCCGCTGAAGATCAACACCTCCGGCGTCATCCCGCCAATTTTCGCCAGTTCCATCCTGATGATTCCGGCGGCGATCGCTGGGTTCGCGACAAATGGTCCGCCCTGGCTGCAGGCGATCGCTGCTCAACTCGGGCAGGGTCAGCCGCTGTACCTGGGCTTGTACGCGTTCATGATCATCTTCTTCTCCTATTTCTACACTGCGGTGGTCTTTAACCCGGAGGAAACCGCGGATAATCTGAAAAAATACGGCGGGTTCATTCCGGGCATCCGCCCGGGAAGCGCGACCGCAGAGTATTTCGACCAAATCCTGACCCGCTTAACGACGGTGGGCGGAATCTACTTGGTGTTGATCTGCCTGCTGCCGCAAATTCTGATCACCGACTACGGTCTGCCGTTCTATTTCGGTGGCACCTCGATCCTGATCGTGGTCTCGGTTACGATGGACACCGTGACGCAGATCCAGTCGCATCTGCTCGCACATCAATATGAAGGCCTGATCCGAAAAACGCGGGCAAAGGGACGTCGGTGAAACTCATTCTTCTGGGCCCGCCCGGCGCGGGGAAGGGCACTCAAGCCAAACGCTTGGAGGACAGATACGGGATTGTCCAAATCTCCACTGGCGACATGCTGCGTGCTGAGGTCAGTGCCGGCTCCCCGATCGGCAGAGAGGCAAGGGCGATTATGGAGGCGGGGCAGCTCGTTTCCGATGACATCCTGATCCGCATGCTGGCATCCAGGCTGGAGCAACCTGATGCCGTCAACGGCTTCATCCTCGACGGCTTCCCGCGCACGGTGCCTCAGGCCCGGGCGCTGGACCAACTGTTGGCCGAGAAACACCTTAAGCTGGATGCCGTGGTCGAACTGAAAGTCGATGACGCTGCCTTGACCGATCGCATCGCCGGCCGCTTCACCTGTGCCAAATGCGGCACCGGCTACCATGACACCTTCAAACCAACCGCCAGCGTTGGCGTCTGCGACGTTTGTGGCGCAACCGAATTTATCCGCCGTGCCGACGACAACCGCGAGACTGTTGCTGCTCGATTGGAAGCCTATCACCGTCAAACCGCGCCGATCATTCCGCACTATGCGGCGGCCGGCACACTAAGAACTGTAGACGGAATGGCTGACATTGATGAGGTGGCCAGGCAAATTGAGGCCGCGCTGGAAGTGGTGTGAGAAGGTTATTGAATTCCTCGCGCAAAGTTGATAAGTCTTCATTGACTCCTGCGCGCCGGAAACTATAGTCCCGCGCTTCGGCGCGACCCCATATGGGTTTGGCGCCGCTTGCGTGTAATTTCAGCCCGGCGGGGCAGCAGAAGGTCCGATCAATCATCGGACGACAGGAGAGTCGAGCGTGGCGCGTATTGCCGGCGTAAATATCCCAACGAACAAGCGTGTGACCATCGGGCTTCGCTACATCTACGGCATCGGTCCAGCTAAGGCGGCTGCGATTTGCCAGCAACTTAGCATCCCGGATGAGCGTCGGGTCAATCAGCTTTCGGATGAGGAAATACTGCGCATCAGGGAATTGATTGACCGCGAGTATCGCGTGGAAGGCGATCTGCGGCGCGAAGTTGCGATGAATATCAAACGGCTGATGGATCTAGGCTGCTATCGCGGCCTGCGGCATCGCCGCGGCCTTCCGGTGCGTGGTCAGCGAACTCACACCAATGCGCGGACGCGTAAGGGCAAGGCGGTGGCGATCGCCGGTAAGAAGAAAGTCACCAAATAAAGCCGCCCTCGGGCCCCTCTTATCGAAGCGCTATGCCCGTGCCGGTCCTCGGCGTCGGCTGGCAGTTGAAGCAGGATTAAAAACACCATGGCGAAACCCGCCGCAGCCGCTAGGCCTCGCCGCAAGGAGCGCAAGAACATTATCGCCGGCGTAGCGCACGTCGCTGCTACGTTCAACAATACAGTGATCACTATCACGGATGCACAAGGCAACGCGATCGCGTGGTCGTCGGCGGGCAGCCAGGGCTTTAAAGGTAGCCGCAAGAGCACGCCATACGCCGCCCAGGTGGCCGCTGAGGATGCCGGCAAGAAAGCCCGTGAGCACGGCATGGAGACGCTGGAGATCGAGGTAAGCGGCCCGGGTTCGGGACGTGAGAGCGCCCTGCGCGCGCTGCAGGCGGTCGGCTTCGCGGTTTCCACCATTCGAGACATGACGCCGATACCGCACAATGGCTGCCGCCCGCGCAAGCGCCGCCGCGTCTGAGGCGGTGCGTTTGAGTTTTGCCTTCGCCCCCGACCAAATGGCGGTTAGGGCGGGCGAAAGCGAGCGTTTTACCGAGCTGGGCATTTGATCCAGCCGGGGTTTTGAACACTGCCCAAGGGACGTCAACCGCGCCCTGACGCGGTTCGAAAGGTGTTGGTAGTATGAGGCAAAGCGCAGTTATTCAGAGAAATTGGCAGTCTCTGATCAAGCCAGAAAAGTTGGAAGTTGAGCCAGGCGCCGATCCATCGCGCGTCGCCACCGTTGTCGCCGAACCGCTCGAGCGCGGCTTTGGCATGACCCTGGGCAATGCCATCAGGCGCATCTTGCTATCTTCATTGCAAGGTGCGGCGGTGACGGCGGTGCAGATCGACGGTGTGTTGCATGAGTTCAGCAGCGTTCCTGGCGTACGCGAGGACGTGACCGACATTGTGCTGAACATCAAGCAGCTCGCGCTGCGGATGCACGGCGAAGGTCCGAAACGCATGACGTTGACTGCGACGGGTCCCGGCGAAGTGCGCGCCGGCCAGATTCAGTCCGGTCACGACATAGACATCATGAACCCTGACTTAGTTATTTGCACCCTTGATGACGGCGTAAAGCTGGGCATGGAGTTCACGGTCAACCTAGGCAAGGGCTACCAACCCTCCAGCGTCAACCGCCCAGAAGATGCCCCGATCGGCCTCATCCCTGTTGACTCGATCTACTCCCCGGTACGTCGCGTGTCTTATAGCGTGGCGCCTACTCGTGTGGGCCAGGTGACCGATTACGACAAGCTCTTGCTGACGGTGGAGACCAACGGCGCGGTCACCCCGGAAGACTCCGTGGCACTCGCGGCCCGCATCTTGCAGGATCAGCTTCAGCTCTTCATCAACTTCGACGAGCCGCAGCAGATCCGTGCGGAGGAGCCGCAAGACGATCTGCCGTTCAACCGCAACCTGCTCCGCAAGGTGGACGAGCTGGAACTGTCGGTCCGCAGCGCAAACTGCCTGAAGAACGACAACATCGTTTACATCGGCGACCTCGTGCAGAAATCGGAACAGGAAATGCTGCGCACGCCGAACTTTGGCCGCAAGTCGCTGAACGAGATCAAAGAGGTTCTTACGTCCATGGGCCTCGGCCTCGGCATGAGCGTCGCCGGTTGGCCACCCGAGAATATCGAAGACCTCGCCAAGCGGCTCGAGGAGCCGTTCTGAGCAGAGATCGAACTTATGCTTAAATCGACTTAGGTCGGTCCAGATCGGAATCAAGGAAGTAGATTATGCGTCACGGTGTTGCCGGCCGAAAGCTCGGCGTTACCTCCACCCACCGCTTGGCCATGTTTCGGAACATGGCGCATGCGCTGCTGAAGCACGAGCAGATCACCACGACTCTGCCCAAAGCAAAGGAGCTCCGTCCAGTTGCGGAGAAGCTGATCACCCTGGGCAAGAAAGGCGGCCTGGCCAACAAGCGTTTGGCTTACGCTGAATTGCGTGACGATGTGATCGTAACGAAACTCTTCGGCACCCTGGCTGATCGTTACAAGGCGCGCGCGGGTGGTTATACTCGGGTGTTGAAGGCTGGCGTTCGCTACGGGGATGCCGCCGACATGGCCGTGATCGAGCTTGTCGATCGCGATTTATCCGCCAAGGGTCTTAACAGCGGTCCCGTTCAGGCTGCCGCAGAGGACAACGAGGAGTAGAGCTGCCTAGTCTGCTAGTAATCAGCAGGCCAGCACATCCTACTTATCTCCTGCGGAGCCGCGCAGGAGAATAGAACGACGCGCAGCGATTGCAGCGCTTCACGGGATCATCCAGGGAACAACGTATTGCTGCAGGACCACTAGCAGCCCCAACAGCACTGTCAGCGCAATGCTGTGTTTGAAGGTCCGAGCGAACACAACGCCCTCATGTCCCTTCAGGTCGGTAACCGACACGCCGGTCGCAATGTTCTGCGGCGATATCATCTTGCCCATCACGCCGCCGGAGGAATTTGTCGCGGCAATGAGCACCGGATTCAACCCAAGCTGATTCGCCGCCACCACCTGTAGGTTTCCGAACAGTGCATTCCCTGAGGTGTCACTGCCCGACAGGAACACCGCCACCCACCCCAGGAAGGGCGACACCAGTGGGAAAAGGAAGCCCATTGAGGCCGCGCCTTTGCCCAGCGTATAATTGAGACCGGAGTAATTCATCACATAGGCAAGGGCCACGATCAGGGCGACGGTCAGGATCGCGATCCGGCTCTGTCTCCAGGTACTTCCAACAGCAGTCAGAAACCGACCCGGCCCAACGCCAACCCAAGCCGCCGTAAGGATCGCCGATAATAAAATCGCCGTCCCCGTGGCCAGCGGCTGGAATGTCCAGACAGCGGCGTAGGGTTTGTTATCATAGAGCGTGATCGCAATCTGATTGTGCAGCCCCGGCCACGGAATCGCCTGCGCGCCGATGGCAGAGACCTTGAGATGGGTCCAGGCGATGACGACCACCGAGACCACGATCCACGGCAGCCAGCCCTGCCAGAGCGGCACCGCCGTCTGCCGCGCCGCGCCGGTCACCTCGGCGCTCACCGCAAAGCCAGGATCGGCGGCTGGCTTCCAAATTCGCAGGAACAGCAGGGTCACTATCAGTGCAGTCAAGGAGGACAGCACGTCAGTCAAAGCATAATCCAGGAAGTTGGAGGTGACGAACTGTGCTGCGGCGAAGCTGGCGCCTGAGACCAGCAGCACCGGCCAAAGCACCTTTACCGATCGCACTCCGCCGTACAACGTCATGACATAGAACGGCAGCAGCATCGCCAGGAACGGCAATTGCCGGCCGATCATCGCGCCAAGCTTCACCGCCGGCAGGCCAGTAACCTGGCCCAACACCGTCACGGGAACACCCAGCGCGCCGAAAGCGACCGGGGCTGTGTTGAAGATTAACGTGAAGGTCAACGCCTCCAGCGGCGGGAACCCGACCAGGATCAGCAACGCGCTGGTGATCGCGACCGGTGTGCCGAAGCCGGCGATACCCTCAAGCAGGCACCCGAAGCAGAACCCAACGACCACCAGTACAATTCGCCGATCATTCGGCAGATGATTCAGGACCCAGTCGCGGAAAGCATCGAACCGTCCCGAGGCAACGGCGATGTTGTAAAGCAGGAGGGCGTTGAACACGATCCACATCACGGGCCACAGCGCGAAAACCGCACCGGCCGCGACGCTGTCCAGTGCCAGGCCCACTGGCATCTGCCAGGCTGCGACGGCGACAACGAAGCCGACGATCAGTCCGGCTAGCGATGCCTGCCAAGCCGGCCGGCGCAGCGCGCCCAGCATAACAAGCACAACGACGATCGGCAGTGACGCCACCAGAAACGACAGCGGAAGGCTATCGCCAATGGGCGTCAGCAGCTGATGGAACATCGTTTTCCCCCAAGAGCTTATCTATCTTGGATGGACTACGATATTAATTTCATGGCCGCAAGATATCCCAACGCTACAGGTCCGGTTTCGGCTGGCCCATCTCGACGCTGGATCGTTACGTTACGCGCCTGGATTTTCCACTAACACGACCATGCTCGCCGTTGGCACGGATGACCGCGCCGCGGATTAACGAAAACTAAACGTTGTTCGGTTGGAGGACGTCACTTGGATCGGCAGACGCCGCGTCCTCCCTGCCGCTAATGCAACAGAAGCACAACAGGGTCTCGTAGAGGATGTGATGCTCGGCCCGAACCGCGCCTATGCGACCAAACAATCGGTCAGGATGCTAGCCGAGCGGCACCGAGGATGCGGCCGTCCTCGGCTTGAAGCAGCAGGGCGAAGCCATCCCCGGCAGGCACGCCAGCGGCAGAACGTCGCGGCGCTGATGAGCGAGATCGGTCAGGAATGCGTCCGCAGGGGGACAAGACGAACAACCCTGGGAGGCAAAGATCTCAACCACGACGGGCGCCTCCTGCGCCTGAACGCTAGTGGCCTGGACGGTGATTGAGGCAAATCCGATGATCGCGGCGCGCATGTGCAAGCCTTACTTTTGCGATCAGCGTCGATAATCCTGTTCGGATGTTTTTACCGGTTAATGTTCCGTAACGCGTCTACCCGCATCCCGTGTTGGCGGCCCAGCAGGTCTGCTCGAAACCCGCCGAGATGAATTCCGGTCGCTTATAAAGCCCCTTCATCCAGGCCGCGAGCATGCAAAGCTCCTCCAGCCGCACCACCTCGTCCAATGTCCCCGGCGGAAACGTTACTTTGAAACTGCCGCTGATGGTGTCGAGCACCGTCTCCACCTGTTCGACCGCCAAGCCGCAGTCGCTTTCGAGCACGGCGGAGCGTGTCAGCATCGTCTCGTCCACCTCGGTACTCGTCGCGGATGGTCTTCACGATCCACCGGAACATGTGCATCCAATTCTTCACGTCGTCGGTAGGCAGAGACACAGCCAGGGCTCCCGGATCGCGGACCGGCGTTGATATGGCGCATAAATTAGATAAGAAACGATTTACGCAGCATTCCCGGTCTGCCGTTGTTACTAATGCGCCGCCGCCCAGGTCTTTCCCGCTCCCGTCTCCACCACCAGCGGCACCGACAGCGTTGCCGCGCTCTCCATCACCCGGCGCGCAACGCCAGCCAACGCCTCCGCTTCCTCTGCCGGCGCCTCGAACAGCAGCTCGTCATGCACCTGCAGCAACAGCCGAGATCGCAATCCCTCTGCCCGCAACGCCGCAGGCAACCGAACCATCGCCCGTTTGATGACATCCGCCGCGCCACCCTGCAACGGCGCGTTGATCGCCTGCCGCTCCGCATAGGCCCGCCGCGCGGCGTGCTTGTCAGCTATTCCCGGCACCCAGCAGCGACGTCCGAACGGCGAAACCACATACCCCTTAATCCGAGCCTCTTCCTTCGTTCGTTCCATGTAGTCCCGAATTCCCGGATAGCGCTCGAAGTAACGACCGATGTATTCCCGCGCCTCGCCCGGCGTGATCCCAAGCTGCCGAGCCAGCCCGAACCCGGAAATTCCATAGATAATACCGAAGTTTATCGCCTTCGCCCGTCGCCGCGTCATTGGGTCCATGCCCGCCATCGGCACCCCGAACACCTCGCTCGCGGTGCGCGCATGAATGTCCTCGCCGTTGGCAAAACTGTCCCGCAACACCGGCAGATCGGCGACATGCGCCAACAGCCGCAGCTCGATTTGAGAATAGTCAGCGCTAACCAGCACGTGCCCCTCTTCGGCGATGAACGCGTGGCGGATGCGGCTGCCTTCCTCCGTGCGGATCGGAATGTTCTGCAGGTTCGGGTCGTTCGACGATAGCCGCCCGGTCGAGGCCACCGCCATCGCGAACGACGTATGCACTCGCCCGGTCGCCGGATTGATGTCAGTCACCAACAAATCGGCATAGGTGGATTTCAGCTTCGCCAGTTGCCGCCATTCCAGGATGCGGTTCGGCAATTCATGCCCCTGCTCCGCCAGGGTTTGCAGCACCGCGGAGTCGGTTCCCCATGCGCCTGTCTTCATGCGTTTGCCGCCGGGCAGCTTCTGTTCGTCGAACAGCACCTCGCCCAATTGCTTCGGGCTGCCAACATTGAAAGGATGGCCCGCCAGTCGATGGCAGTCCTGTTCCATCACCGCCATCCGCAATTCGAAATCGACGGACATACGCCTCAGGTCTTCGGCATCAACTTTGATCCCGGCTCGCTCCATCTCCAGCAAGATCGGCACCAGCCGGCGCTCCACCTGTTCGTACAGGGCCAAGCTGCCGTTCAGACGCAACCGGGGTCGCAACGCCTCCCACAACCGCAGCACGACGTCGGCACTTTCCCCCGCATGGGCGGTCGCGCGGCCGATCTGCACCTGTGCATAGGGCACGCGATTGCGGCCGCTACCGGTGACATCATCGAGGCTGATCGGGGTGTGGCCAAGGTGAAGCTGCGATAGCTCGTCCAGGGCATGCCCATGTAGACCGGCTTCCTGCGCGTAGGAGATCAGCAACGTGTCATCGACCGGCGCCGGCATCGGAAAACCGGCCCGCGACAGCACCATCATGTCGAACTTGGCATCCTGAAAGATTTTCAACACCGTGCGATCGGTTAGCAGCGACGCGAGCCCTTCAATTGCCTCGGCAACCTTGATCTGCTCACCAAGCACCTCATGCCCAATCGGCACATAGCACGCTCTGCCAAGTCCAACGGCCATCGAGAACCCGATCAGCCGAGCGCGCATCACATCAGGCCCCTCGGTCACGGTATCGATGGCGACCCGTCCGACCGCCGCCGCCTCGGCAACCCATAGCCGGAGAGCTTCGACCGAGGTGACGCTCTCATATGGTCCGAACCCGGCTTCCGTCGGTGGCGGGGTCAACCCGAGATCAGGCTGTAGGACAGGCTTTGGTTCGAGGTCCGCCTCGGGCTTCAAATCGGCATCGGGCTTGGCCTCAATCACCCGCCCTGCCTTGTCCAGGCCAAGACGGGCGATCGTGCTGCGGAACCCCTGCTTCATCAGCCATGCCAACAGCTTGGGCCGATCAGGCTCACGCAGGCCCAGCGTCTCCACCGGGTCGGGCAGTGGAGTGTCCTCGCGCAGAAGGACAAGTTCACGCGAAATCCGAGCTTTATCGGCGTGCTCGATCAGCATGTCTCGCCGCTTGGATGGTTTCATTGCCGGCGCCGCCGCCAGCAGGGTCTCCAGGTCGCCGAATTCGTTGATCAACTGCGCCGCGCCCTTCGGCCCAATTTCCGGCACGCCGGGGACGTTGTCGGTCGAATCGCCGATCAGCGCCTGGACCTCGACCATTTTGCTGGGGATGACGCCGAATTTCTCCATCACCTCGGCGGGTCCAATTGGCTTTTGCTTGATCGGGTCCAGCATATCCACGCCGGGCCGGATCAACTGCATCAGGTCCTTGTCGGAGGAGACGATAGTCACTTGGCCGCCGGCCTCGGTCGTGGCCACGCAATAAGCGGCAATCAGGTCATCCGCCTCCCAGTCCGGCAGTTCGATTGCAGGAACGCCGAACGCCTCGGTCGCCTCCCTCACCAGGGCGAATTGGGGGATCAGTTCATCCGGCGGAGGTGGGCGATGTGCCTTGTACGCGTCATACAGCCGGTTGCGAAACGTCACCCGCCCGGCGTCGAAGATGACGGCGAGATGGGTGCCGACATGCTCCTTCATCAGCTTCGCCAGCATATTGGTAAAGCCGAACACGGCGTTGACCGGCGTCCCGTCCGGCCGGGTCATCGGTGGCAGAGCGTGGAAGGCGCGGAAAATGAAACCCGAACCGTCGATCAGGATCAGGTGCAACTTCGCCGGTGCGACATCGGGCTCGACCGGAATGTCTCCACCAATATCGCCGGCGATATCAGTGTCCGCTGTCGTGACCCGCTCCCGGGTTCAGGACGTAAAGACGCGAGCAATACGGGCACATGACCTGTTCACCGGGAATGCGGAGAAAAACCCTTGGGTGACCCAGCGCGCCGTCACCGCCATCGCAAGCGACGGTGCGCGTATCGACATGGATGATCTCGGTAGGTGTCACCTGGTTTCCCGTTGGGGCGGAGGCAGGTGTCGAGGCGGCGCCTTCCGGCATGTTGATCCTTTATCTAGTCTGGGGAGCTGCACGATGATAGCGATGCGGCGAATGCTTTCAACCATGTTCCCGTGAACCGGCCTACCGCCTTTGTCCTGCTGGCCGTTCTCTCGCTGGCCGGCTGTGTCGGCGAGGTCGCGCGACCTGGTCCAATGACAGAAAGACCCATCGAAACAGCGGGTAATTTCGCAATGCCGGATGGCACGGTCCTGCCGTACCGGGAATGGCTGCCGGATAGTCCGCCGGATACCATCGTGCTGGCTTTGCACGGCATGAACGATAGCCGCGACGCGTGGGAGTATCCCGGCCCCGATTTCGCCAGCGCGGGGATGGCTTTGTTCGCCCCCGATCTCCGCGGCTTCGGAGCGACCCGCAGTCGTGGATTATGGCCCGGGACAGACGGGTTCACCAGCGATATCCGTGTTATGGTTCGGCTGCTACGGAACCGATATCCGCACACCAAGCTGATCCTGATGGCCGAGAGCATGGGCGCCGCGGCCCTGATGGTCCTGGCGACCCAACCCGATCCCCCACCGGTGGACGGCTATGTGCTGATCGCGCCCGCCGTGTGGGGACGCGCGGAAATGAACGTGCTGATGCGGGCCGCCTTGTGGCTCGCTGATCACACCGTCCCTGGGTTGGCGGTGACCGGCGGTGGCATTGTCAAGGTGACCGCAAGCGACAACCGGCAAGCCTTGATCCGCCTGTCGCACGACCCGCTGACAATTCACGAGACGCGGATCAACTCAATCGCGGGTCTAGTGGATCTAATGAGCCAGGCCCTGGGGGCTGCTTCGAGTTTTCATGCTCCGGCCTTGTTCCTGTACGGCGGCCATGACGAATTGGTCCCTCCCAGGGCGACTGCGGCTACGTGGCGGGCGATGGCCGCCGGACCCGCCCGGGCATTCTACCCGAACGGCTATCACCTGCTGCTGCGTGACAAAGATCGCGCCCAACCGATCGACGACATCCTCGCCTGGATCCGTCACCCCGATGCGCCGCTGCCGTCCGGCGCGGACCTTGTCGCAGAGGCCTGGCTGGATCGGCAGACCAAGGAATAGTAGCCGCCGTCTCGGCCATCCCGGAGCCAAAGCCAAACAATCCCACCTAATCAGGCTTGGCGGACGCGTCTTTTTAGGTCACTATCGCTATATCCAAAAGGATATTACGGCGGAAGCCGATCAGGCGTATCGCTATATCCTGACGGGATAGACGAACAGAAAAAGGCGAGATCATGGGCGCAGCAGGGCTTTCCATCGCGATCGCAAACCCGCCAAGCACCTCCGCACTGTCGATGGGCATCGACCTGCGCGCCATCCCGCCAACGTTGATCAAGCGCGAAGCGGCACCGCGGCGTGCGAAAATCTGGGAGTTCAGCACCCACCTGCATTGCTCCATCATCGGCACATGCCTGTCGACCGGGGAATTGCGGCAGGTGCTGCGGAGGTTCGGCCTGGCGTCCGCGGAGTGCACCGATCACGACTTGCATGGCACAGCGGTCACTCTCGCCTCGCGCCACGACGAAGCCGCGCGTCAGTTGCACAAGGCGCTGGATCGCCGCCACAAGCTGGCGGTCCATCAGTTCGACAAGGCGGCCACCCAGGATGACCTGCGTGCCATGTGGCGCGACGCGGTCCGCCGAGGCGATATCCCGGGCGCGTATTGGGCGACGCTGACGCACCCGCTCGCCAACCAGATGATCATCCGTGAGGCCTTCGGCGAGGTGCATATGCTGTCGCACTTGGTCGGCTCGGCGAACCGGGCCGATATCCGGCGATTATGCCAGCTTGAAGCGGCAAATGCGGAACTCGAGACGAAGCTGGAGCGACAGCAACAGGCACTTCACACCGCTGTGGTGACCCGCGACGCCCAGATCCAGGCACTGCGTGACGCTCTCACCACCCGGATCATCACCGACCCTGTCGCGCCGCAGAACGAAGGCGCGCTACACGGCATCATCGTCGACCTGGAAGGGCGCCTCGCCGCCGAGAGTCGCCGGCGATCAACATTAGAGGAACGACTGACCGCGATCCGCAACGAGCGCGATTTCGAACGGGCTGCGCGCGTGACGGCGGAACGAATCCACAAGGCAATGCGGGCAGAACTGGAGGCAATCGAATCCTCTCTCTTGCAGCCTCTCGCTCCCACTTCCCCCGCCGCTCGGTTGGATGGCGTCGTATTGCTTTATGTCGGTGGCAGACCGAACCAGGTTGTCCATATGCGGGCCGTGGTAGAGTATTCGGGGGCCACGTTCCTGCACCACGATGGCGGCGTGGAAAACCACCCGAACCTGCTTGCGGGCCTTGCCAGCCGCGCCAGCATTGTTCTGTTTCCCGTAGACTGCATCAGCCACGATGCTGCGAACATCGTTAAATCGCTCTGCCGCCAGGCCGGCAAGCGATTTATCCCGCTGCGGTCCGCCAGCGTGACCTCCCTCCTGGCCACGCTCCACGCCCCGGAAGTGGTGAAACTGGCCGAGGCCGCCGCCGATTGATCGACCACCAATTCACCCATTCCAACATTTGAGGCGAGATCATGGCGATCCGAGCGACATAGAGGCGATGGAATTGGACAGCGTTCATATTTCGACGGACGGGAGGCGGCTGCGACTGCGGGTTCGCGGTCAATCCGGCCGAACGGTCCGCTTCTCGCTCCCGGCGAATTGGTTGAACAGCATGCTGAAGGCGCTGCCCCGATCGGGCGGCGACGGCGTGGTGCATCCGCTCGACAGTTGGAGCCTTGAACGGACGCCAACCGGTCAGGATCTGGTGTTGACCTTGCAAACGCCTGAGGGAAAGGCCGTTTCATTTGCAATGAAGCGCTGGCAGGTCGAGGGAATGGCGACGATCGCGACGTACGGCAACGCGGCAGGAAACACCCAACAGACGGTCCACTAGGACAGGATCGCGAGGTTCAATGCGGCGCGCCAGGACGGCTTTTCCATTAGCCACATTGCGGGATGACGTCCGACGCAAGCAGTTCCAGTGTTTCCCGATCATTCTTGAACGCGCTGCAGATCCACGTCTCCACACCCGTGTCCTGATATCGTCCAATCAGGTCGGTGACGGCGGAAATCGTGCCGGCGAAGCCCCGAAATGGCTCGCGCACGTCAAGGTGCACGCGCTTGGCAGTCAGCGTCGCTTCGTTCCGCGCTAACAGCAACCCGATCACGACAGTCTTCTCGATCGCCCCATAGTCGCGCTGTTCGGTTTCGCAATGGTCGCGCAAGATAGCGAACTTCCGCTTAACCTCTTCCGGTTTGCCGAACACGTTGCAGGCGTCCGCCAGACGGGCGACCACACGCAACGTCAGTTGCTCCCACCGCCGGCGATCATGACCGGTGGCCGTGACCGGGGCTTCGGCTCCAGGATCGCGTCCTCGACATGAAAATACTTGCCGTGAAACGTCGTCCGCTTCTCCGACCACATCGCGAGGATAAGCCTGACGGCCTCCTCCAGTTGGCGGATCCGCACCGCCGGCCGCTCCGGAAATTCCCAGCCGTATTGGCGATATTCGGTCTCGAACCAACCGGCGCCTATGCCAAGCGTGAGACGGCCTCGGCTGATCAGGTCAATGCTGGCCGCGATCTTGGCCCGGTGAGCGGGATTGCGGTAAGCAACCGAGGACGCCAGCGTGGCAAGGCGAATGCGACTTGTCACGGCGGCCAATGCGGACAGCGCCGTCCAGCCTTCGATGAAGGGTTCCTCCGGATGACCGACCGGAGGGATCTGGATCAAGTGATCCATCACCGAAAACCAGGTGAAGCCATGGGTTTCGGCCCAGTGCCTTCGTCTTCAGCCCCTCGAAGGCTTCGGCCGGATCAGGACCGAACACAAATGACGGATTGTGAATGCCAAACTGCATAAAAGCCTCCTGCGTGAATTCCGGCGTTTGGTCCGCGTCGGCTCTTGCCAGCCGTAAGAAGTTCAATGAGCCCGGCCTTCAGATCAACCGCCAATTCTTTTTCCGCCGCCGCTCGCCTGTCAAATTCCACGTGAGCGAATGCGTGCCGCATTCAATCGGTCAGGGTGCGGCTACGAACCCAGGTTCAATACGTGGCGTCCGCCAGCATCGCGAATTGTTCCGCGACCGGGCCGAGTGCGAGGGCCGGCAGGAACGTCAAGCCGCCAACGATCACGATCGTCCCTACCAGCAATGTCACGAACTGAGTTCCATGGGTCGGCAGCGTCCCGGCCGAGACCGGCACACGCCGCTTCGCTGCCACTGTCCCCGCGATGCATAGCACCGGAACGATCACCAGGAACCGGCCGGCGAACATCGCGGCGGCGAGCGTCAGGTTATAGAACGGTGTATTCGCCCCCAGCCCCGCGAACGCGCTGCCGTTGGTTGCCGCACCCGAGATGTACGCATAGAGCAACTCGGAAAATCCATGCGGCCCGGTATTGTTCAGGCCAGCTACCCCCACCGGCATCACGCACGCGACCGCCGTCATGCCTAGAATGAACGCCGGCACGCATAACAGTGCCAGCATCGCCATCTTCACCTCGTCGCCTTCGATCTTCTTGCCGACGTATTCCGGCGTCCGCCCAATCATCAGGCCGGCGGCGAACACCGTAACGATCGCGAAGAGCACGATGCCGAACAGTCGCGACCCCGGACCGCCGACGATAACCTCATCGAGCATCATGTTCGCCATTAGCACCAGCCCTGAGAGCGGCACGAAACTGTCGTGCATGGCATTTACCGCGCCGTCGGACGACGCCGTCGTGGCATCAGCGAACAACGCCGACTGAGCAATGCCGAAACGCACCTCTTTGCCTTCCATGTTGCCGCCGGTATGATCGATCCCCAGCGCTGCCAACGCGTGACCGGGCGAGGCCTCGCCGGCATAGACAACTACCAAGCCCCCGAGGAACAGCACCGCCATGGCTGCGAACAAAGTCCAGCCCTGCCGCGGATCGCCGACCATCCGGCCGAACGTATTGGTCAGGGCCACGCCAATCAGGAAGATCAGCAGCGGCTCGAAAAGTCCCGTCAACGCCGTGGGATTTTCGAACGGGTGTGCCGAGTTGGCGTTGAAAAAGCCGCCTCCATCGCCGCTCAACAACTTGATCGCCTCCTGCGAAGCCACTGGTCCCCGTGCCAGCACCTGACGCGGGCCTTCCAGGGTCGTCGCATCCACATAGGATCCCAGCGTCTGCGGCACGCCCTGCCAGACGAGTAGCAACGTTGCGCCGATGCACACTGGCAACAGGACGTAGAGCGTGATCCGGGTCATGTCCGTCCAGAAATTGCCGACCGTCGAAGACGTGCGGCGAGCGAAGCCGCGGATCAGCGCGATTGCGACGGCAATGCCGGTTGCGGCGGACAAAAACGATTGCACCGTGATTCCAGCCATCTGGGTCAGATTGCTCAGCGTTGTCTCGCCCGCGTAGGACTGCCAACTGGTTTTCGTCGCGAAGCTGATCGCGGTGTTCAGCGCCAGGTCTGGCGGCACGGCACCGAACCCTTGCGGATTGAAGGGCAGCATAGGCTGAGCGCGTTGCAGTCCGTACAACACGAGGATCCCGACCAGGTTGAACGCCATCAGCGCAAGCGCGTATTCAGCCCAGGTTTGCTCACGCGCGGGATCGATACCAGCGAGGCGATAGATCCCGGTCTCAAGCGCGCCAAGCGGACGCGGTATCCTTGCTTGGCCCTCCACGATGCCGCCGATATAGCCACCCAACGGCTTGATCACCGCCACGATGGGTGCCGTGAACAGCGCGATCTGCAACCACCCCAGCGGCGTCATAGCGTTCGGATCGCCGCGCCGCCTGGCGAGTGAACAAGGCTCGCACAAGCTCGCACATAGGCCGCCGAGGCAGCAAACGACGCGAGGAGGGCGGCGATCATTAAGGCATCGAACACATCGGCATCCTCGATCCTGGATCAGCGCATGAATGTTGGTGCGTCTTAATAAAAAATCCATGCTGTCCGCGACTACCTTCAAAGTCCCCGCGGCCCGGCGCGAAACGTTCGACCGCTACTCCGCGGGCTGCACCACGGCCTCCCCCGTCCGTGCGGAAACCCGCGCCGAGCCCGCGCACAGCAGGCTGAGCAGCAGGATGACCGCGACCAAAACGAGTACCAGTTCAGGATGGCCCTTGTCGATCAGGAGGCCGAACGGCACCGGCGTCACGGCGCTGCCCAACGGCAACCCCGCACTGACGAAGCCGAACACTTTACCGATCTGTCCCGGTGGTGCCGCGTCCTTCACCATGACGTCTCGCGGAGTGCGGCTCGCGCCCAGGGCAAGCCCAGACAGGAAAGTCATGCCGATGACCGCCACCGTCGGCAGGTTCAACCAGTCGATGCCGACCATCAGCAGGGCGGACAAAATCGTCAGCCCGGTTACGAACGGCAGGATATGGTGCTTCAGCGTGTCGGCGAACCAGCCGCCGACCAGCACCCCGCTGGTCGAGCCCAACATGTAGGCGGTCAGGGCGGTGGCGGCGACCCCTAGCTCGATGCCCTTGTAGGTATGCAACACGGTCACCAGCCAAGACTGAACGCCGCCGCCGGCCATTGCGCCGAGCATGAAGAACAGAAAGAATAGGATCATGGTGCGCGAGGTGAGAAGGTCCCACCCGGACATCTTGCCCGCTCCGTTGCTCGCCTCGCGCACCTGGTCGCTGAGAATGCGGCTTTGCAGCAGGATCGAGACCACGACAGGAACACCAAGCAGACCGACCGTCAGCAGGGCGCCTCGCCAGCCAATGAGGGCCATCAGGAATGCCGTCACCGGGGGACCGGCCGAAAAGCCGAGATTGCCGCTGAACGTGTGCAGCGCGAAGGAGCGTCCCATGCGGTCCTTATCCACCGATCCGGATAGGATGGCGTAGTCGGCGGGATGGATGACCGAGTTGCCAACGCCGGACAGCGTCGCCAGCACCAGGATTTGCCAGAACTGAGCCGCGAGGCCCATCGCGGCGAGGGACAGCGACATCAACAGCGTGCCCCCGACCAGGAAGGCGCGCGCACCGTGCCGGTCGACTAAAAAGCCAACCGGAGTCTGCAAAATCGCCGTAGTGCCGGACATCAGCATAATCGTCATCCCAAGCTGGGCAAAGCTGACGTGGAAGGCGCTCTGCCATGCGAGGAACATCGGCGGGAGGCACAGAACATAGAAATGAGACAGAAAATGGCCGTTGCCAATCAGGATATTGACGCGTGTGGAGCGGCTGAGCGCCATGAAATGACAGGCCTTCGATGATTTCGGCGATTTGAGCCGGGGATTAGTGGCGGGTCAAGGAAACCGGTCGCGCCACGCGGGCGGTGAACAGCGACCGCATTTCGCCCCCCGGATCCACGCACTACGTGATTAGGGCGGTATGGTGCGCCTTGATCAATTAGATGGTTATCGTATCGAATATGGCCTAAACACCTCTCATATCACGCAATTCTCTCGTCCGGACCAGAGGGATAAAGGAACCACATGAACAGGACATCAGGCTTGTTGATCTCGGCGACTGTGGGTGCGTCCTCTTTGCAACGGTCGAAAGCGCGGGCGCCACCGTTTCCGACGAGCCGATCTGGCTAGAGGGCGTCACATTTGCCGATGGCACCTCACTAACCGGTGAGTTTTCTCTTAACACCTACGGTTACAACAATGCCGGCTGGTTCTTCAGTAGCAGCGATGGCACATCGCTGAACGGCACCCCGATCGCTGGATTTGACTTCCTGTCAGCAACGGGAACCAGCGCCGCAATTCAGACGCCGCCCGGAAGCGGCCTCACCTTCGAGGTGAATTTCGGTAACGGCAGCAGCTCCGAACAGTTGTACCTCACCTTCGCACATGCGCTGGACATCGGCGGCCCTAATCCTTTGATCATCGGGCCAAGTGCCATCGACCCCGCGACGCTCGCTTCAGGTGAGTGCGCGGGCTTCAGTTGCTCCCTGTCGGACGAGCGGCTGATTGCCGGAGGCTTCGCGGAGGTGGTGGAGCCAACCTCGCTGACAATCCTCGGCGCCGGGATATTGGGGTTCGGTATACTGCCCAACCTCAAGCGTGCCTTGGCGAAAAATGGCAAAGGCGATACTGCTGTGATCGACTAAGCGAACACGGGATTCGCATGGGGGTGTTTCTTCGAAAAGGTGTTCGCAGGCCGTAGACTGCCGTCTTCCACTTTGGGGGTGTCGGCGACGCAAGCCACCATTGTGCCGTTGAGCGGGCGCGCCTCACAGCCCGACCTCCAGCCAGCCCGAGATTCAGCCCGACCCATGCCGCTCACCGCCAGCAAAGTCCCCGAAGTCACCCTGAGTTTCTGGGTGATCAAAATCGCCGCCACTACCCTCGGTGAGACCGGCGGCGATGCCGTCTCCATGACGTTCGAGCTCGGTTACCTCATCAGCACCATACTCTTCGCCGCGATCTTCCTGGCCCTCGCCGCGGCGCAAATCCGGGCTAAATCCTTCCACCCGTGGCTCTACTGGGCCGTCATCGTTGCCACCACCACCGTCGGCACAACAATGGCCGACTTCGCCGACCGCTCTCTCGGGATCGGCTACACCGGCGGCGCATCTATCCTGTTCATCCTCGTTTTAGCGTCTCTCGGCGCTTGGTGGTTCACCGAGGGCACCGTCTCGGTCAATCGCATCGCCACCCCCCGCACCGAGATGTTCTACTGGGTCACCATCCTGTTCTCGAACACCCTGGGCACAGCGCTGGGTGACTTCCTCGCTGACGATGGCGGCCTCGGCTTCGAAGGCGGATCGCTTGTCTTCGGCGCCGTCATCCTACTGATCGCCGTCGCCTACTACCGAACCACCATCTCCCGCACCTTGCTGTTTTGGGCGGCTTTCGTCATGACCCGCCCGCTAGGCGCCACGCTGGGCGACACCCTGACCAAGCCGCTCGCTGACGGTGGCCTGAACCTGAGCCGCATCACGTCCTCCCTGGTCATCGCCGCATTCATCGTCGCCTGTATCTGGCTGCTGCCGCAACGGGCGGGCGGCCACCCAGGGGAGCCGGTAAAGCAATAGGCCGAACATACATCACGCCTCTCGACCCGAATGAATAAAACGTCACGGCCGCGTCCTGAGCGTGTTGCGTGCCCCTATACCCCATGCTAGACGCCCTGCGCCGGTTCGGCCGGCCGGTCCTGATACTCGTCCGCGCTATGCCAGGTCGCCTTGGCAGCTCGGCCTAACATATGGAAACCAAAGTGGCTTCTGAGGCTACGACCATTGCTTCTGGCGGCGGCCTCGCCGATCGATACGCCGCGGCGCTCTACACCCATGCCGACGAAAACCATGCGCTCGACACCGTTGTGTCGCAGATGGAGGATCTCGGCCGGTTGATCGACAGCAGCGCCGATTTTCGCCGGTTGTTGGAATCCCCCCTGATCGACGTGAAGACCGCCACTGCCGCCGCGCAGGCGGTTTTGGCGCAGGAAGGCTTCGGCGAGGAAGTACGGAAGTTCGTCGGCGTCATTTCGGTTAATCGCCGCTTGCGTGTACTGCGAGACGTTGTCAGCGCCTTCGCCACTTTGGTGGCGCAGCGGCGTGGCATCGTCACCGCCCACGTCGCCTCGGCCCATCCTCTTAACGACGTACAACGCCAGCAGCTTCGTGCCCGCCTGATCGAGGCCGGCTACGGCAACGTCAACATCGATGAACGGGTCGACGCCGACCTGCTCGGCGGCCTGGTCGTCCGGATCGGCGCCCGCCTCTACGACACCAGTCTGAAATCCCGGCTGCAACGCCTGCAGTACGCCATGAAGGGAGCCGCCTGAAAATGGAGATCCGCCCAGCCGAGATCTCGGAGATCCTGAAGAAGCAGATCGCCGCCTTCGATACCGAAGCCAATGTCGCCGAAACAGGCCAGGTCCTGTCGGTCGGTGACGGTATCGCCCGCGTATTCGGCCTGCAGAACGTGATGTCCGGCGAAATGGTCGAGTTCCCGTCCGCCGGCCTCCGCGGCATGGCGCTGAATCTCGAAACCGACAACGTCGGCGTCGTGATCTTTGGCGACGACCGTAATATCCGGGAAGGCGACACGGTATCACGCACCGGCTCGATCGTTGAAGTCCCGGTCGGTCCAAGCCTGCTTGGCCGCGTGGTCGACGGTCTGGGCGTTCCGATCGATGGCAAGGGTCCTATTGCCGACGCCAAAATGAGCCGCGTCGAGGTCAAGGCGCCCGGCATCATCCCGCGCAAGTCGGTGCATGAGCCGATGCAAACCGGCCTGAAGGCGATCGACGCACTGATCCCGATCGGTCGCGGCCAGCGCGAGCTGATCATCGGTGATCGCCAGACCGGAAAGACCGCGGTGATCATCGATACCATCATCAACCAGAAGGGCATCAACGAGTTCAGGCGACCCCAAGAAAGCGCTGATCTGCATCTACGTCGCCATAGGTCAGAAGCGATCGACAGTCGCGCAACTGGTGCATTCGCTGGACGAAAATGGCGCGCTGCAATACTCCATCATAGTCGCCGCCACCGCGTCGGACCCAGCCCCGATGCAGTTCCTGGCGCCCTATACCGGCTGCACGATGGGTGAGTTCTTCCGCGACAGCGGACAGCACGCCGTCATCTTTTACGACGATCTGTCCAAGCAGGCCGTCGCCTACCGCCAGATGTCGCTGCTGCTCCGTCGTCCGCCGGGCCGGGAGGCGTATCCGGGCGACGTGTTCTATCTGCACTCTCGCCTCCTGGAACGCGCTGCCAAGATGAACGACGACTTCGGCGCCGGTTCACTCACGGCACTGCCGGTGATCGAGACGCAGGCCGGCGACGTGTCCGCCTACATTCCGACCAACGTCATTTCGATCACCGACGGCCAGATCTTCCTCGAGACGGAACTCTTCTTCCGCGGCATCCGCCCAGCCGTGAACGTGGGCCTGTCGGTGTCGCGTGTGGGCTCCGCTGCGCAGGTCAAGGCGATGAAGCAAGTCGCCGGGCGCATCAAGTTGGAACTTGCGCAGTATCGGGAGATGGCGGCGTTCGCGCAATTCTCCTCCGACCTCGACGCCTCCACGCAGCAGTTGCTGGCCCGCGGTTCCCGCCTGACCGAACTGTTGAAACAGCCGCAATACAAGCCGCTGCCGATCGAGGAGCAGGTGGTAGCAATCTTCGCCGGCGTTCGCGGTTACCTCGACAATTTCGATGTTGGTCGCGTCGGCTCGTTCGAGGCTCAGTTGATCTCGGAGGTCAAGTCCAAGGACCCCGGAATTTTAGAAGCCATCCGCACGCAGCTTGAGATCAAGCCGGATATCGAGAAGAAGCTGACTTCCCTCCTGGATAGCTTTGCAAAGTCGTTTAGCTGATGCCGGCGGCCCAACCTCGGCGCGCGACAGGCCTGGAGAGGTAAAATGCCCAGTCTGAAGGCCCTGCGGACGCGTATCAACAGCGTGAAATCAACTCAAAAGATCACCTCCGCGATGAAGATGGTGGCGGCGTCGAAACTGCGGCGGGCGCAGCAGCAGGCGGAAGCCTCGCGTCCCTACGCTGAGCGGATGGACCGGATGCTGCGCGCGCTCGCGGGGTCGGTCACCGATACGTCTACTGCTCCGCCGTTGCTGGTCGGAACCGGCCAGGACAAGACCCATTTGCTCATCGCCGTCACCGCTGATCGGGGCCTTGCCGGCGCCTTCAACGCCCAGATCGGCCGGGCCACCCGCAACCTCGCCCGACGCCTCGAAGTCGAGGGCAAGACGGTGAAGATCCTGGTCGTCGGCCGCAAGGGGCGTGACTATCTGCGGCGCGAACTCAGCAGTCGAATTGTCGGCGACATCAGCTACGCCGGTAAACGCCGCATTGAATTCAGTGATGCTCAGGAAATCGGCAGCCGTGTCTCGGCGATGCTGGCGGCTGGTGAAATCGACATGGCGACGATCCTCTACAACCGCTTCCACTCCGTCATTACCCAGGTGGTCACCGAACAGCAGATCATCCCCGTTCCGTCGCCAAAAGGCGAAGACCTCGATACTGGCGGCGCGATGTACGAGTTCGAGCCGGATGAGGAAACCATCCTGGCAAGACTTTTGCCGCAGGCGCTGGCGATTCAGATGTATCGCTCGTTGCTGGAAAGTGCCGCTGGCGAGCAAGGCGCCCGCATGACCGCGATGGATAACGCGACCCGGAACGCGGGCGACATGATCAAGCGGCTCAGCCAGAACTACAACCGCGCCCGCCAGGCGAACATCACCAAGGAACTGATCGAGATCATCTCTGGCGCAGAGGCCGTTTAATCTCGCATTCGCAAGCCGCCTGATCCCGGACCAAAGGAATTCAATAGATGGCAAGCAACATCGTCGGTCGCGTGACCCAGGTCCTCGGGGCGGTCGTGGACGTTCAGTTCGACGGCGAATTGCCGTTCATCCTGAATGCGCTCACCTGCAAGATCGAAGACCGCACGCTGGTGTTGGAAGTGTCGCAGGAACTCGGCGAGCGCACCGTCCGCTGCATCGCCATGGACGTCACCGATGGCATGGTCCGCGGCCAGGAAGTCACGGACACGGGCTCAGCAATTACGGTGCCGGTCGGACCGGAGACGTTGGGTCGTATCATGAACGTCATTGGCGAACCGATTGACGAAAAGGGCCCGGTCAACACAAGCCAGCGCTACCCAATTCACCGCAATGCCCCGTCCTTTGAGGATCAGGCGACTTCGGCCGAAATCCTGGTGACAGGTATCAAGGTCGTCGATCTGCTCGCCCCCTATCTGAAGGGCGGCAAGGTCGGTCTGTTTGGGGGCGCCGGCGTTGGAAAGACCGTGATCATCCAGGAGTTGATCAACAACATCGCTAAGGCGCATGGCGGCGTGTCTGTGTTCGCCGGCGTCGGCGAGCGCACCCGCGAGGGTAACGATCTCTACCACGAGATGATCGATGCCGGCGTGATCAAGATGGACGACAAGGGCAATCTGCAGGAAGGCTCCAAAGTGGCCCTGATGTATGGCCAAATGAACGAACCACCGGGGGCTCGCGCCCGCGTCGGTTTGTCCGGTCTGACCATGGCTGAATACTTCCGCGATGAGGAAGGCCAGGATGTGCTGTTCTTCGTCGACAACATCTTCCGCTTCACCCAGGCCGGCGCTGAGGTGTCCGCTCTGCTAGGTCGTATACCTTCCGCGGTGGGTTATCAGCCGACGTTGGCCACCGACATGGGTGCCTTGCAGGAGCGGATCACCTCCACCAACAAGGGTTCGATCACGTCGGTGCAGGCGATTTACGTACCGGCGGACGATTTGACCGACCCGGCGCCCGCCACCTCCTTCGCCCACTTGGATGCGACGACAGTGCTGAACCGCCAGATCGCCGAGCTGGGCATCTATCCGGCGGTGGATCCGTTGGACTCCACGTCGCGCTCGCTCGATCCGCGGATCGTCGGCGAAGAGCACTATAACGTAGCTCGTGAGACCCAGCGTATCCTGCAGACCTACAAGTCTCTACAGGACATCATCGCCATTCTAGGAATGGACGAGCTCTCGGAAGAGGACAAGCTGGTCGTCGCCCGAGCCCGCAAGATCCAGCGCTTCTTGTCGCAGCCCTTCCACGTCGCGGAAGTCTTTACTGGGTTCCCCGGCAAGTTCGTTCCAGTGGCCGATACCGTTCGCAGCTTCAAGGCGATCTGCGCCGGTGAATACGACCATCTGCCGGAAGCCGCCTTCTACATGGTCGGCACGATCGAGGAAGCCGTCGCCAAGGGCGAAGTTGTTGAAGGCGAACGCCTAACGTATCTTAGCGGCTGGCACCCTCGAGATCGCCACCCCACGCGAAAGGGCAAGGATATGCCGACGAACCTCGAAATTGTCAGCCCTGAGAAACTGCTGCTTGCTCGTCCCGTGGACATGGTGGTGATCCCGGCCTCCGAGGGCGACATGGGCGTGCTCGAGGGCCACACCCCGATGATCGTCATGCTGCGTGGCGGCACAATCGACCTTTATGAGGGTGATAAAATCACCGACCGCCTATTCGTCGACGGTGGTTTCGCCGAGGTGACGCCCGAGCGTTGCACGGTCTTGGCGAACAAGGCGATTCCCCTAGCCGAGGTCAACAAGGCCGAGGCTCAGAGCCGCCTGGCCGAAGCGGAAGCGGCATACGAGGCTGCCGACAAAAGCGACCCCGCCGTAGAGGATGCAGCGCTCGACGCGGTGCAGTCTGCCCGGGCGATGGTCGAAGCAGCGGGATAAAGGCGGCAGCTACGGAGCTGTCGTCGCCGTTTTCGCAAGCGCGCCAAGCGCCCCGCTCAGGGCAGTGACCGCAGCCTCGGCCTGGTTGTCCAACCCGTGTCTTTTCGCGAGCCAACTCGGATCGTTATACGAAAGCCATGTGCTGCCCGCCGCATCCTGCCAGATCAGAATCTTGAGCGGCAGATCAATGCCCATCGTCTGAGCCGATTGCATGAGCGGAGTGCCGCCCTTCGCATTTCCGAAGATCAGGAGGTCGGTCGGCCGCAACGTCAGACCAACCTCATTTGCCCCTGCAGCGTGATCGACATGTGCGAATATGGTCATGCCCTTTGCTCGGACCTCGGCCTCCAACCGGTTCATCGTTTCGGTCGGCCCGAAGCTGCTTCGCAAAGTCATCAACCCATCGGTGGCCATTGCTTGGATTCCCCAAAAGCATATCAGCGCGGTTAACGCGAACACTTTACCCACGTCAGACATCCCGCTTTTGGTTCATCAGAATGCATCCCTCGTTGGCGCGGTCAAGCCACTAAAGTGAAACATCTATGGTCATCCGTTAGTTTCAAGTAACAGGAAAAGGAAAGTTACCGCACCTGATGGCTGCAGGTCGAAGGTAATCCAGAGTTGGCCCGGGTAGGCGAGTTTACCTCTATTTACCGCGTGCGGACCAGTGTGGCTCGGGCGGCGCAGGTTGACTGCACCAAAGCCGAAACCGTCAAGGTGAGCATGATCGAGCGGAGCAGGAGAAGTCCACTTCCCTCTACTTCTCTCGCCCTGGATAGGTATGTCGGAGGGACACGCGCGCAAACGCGCAGCACGGTACGAGGCACAAATGTCGCTAATCGCAACCGACCTCATGACCAGCAAAGTGACAACCGCCCACCCGACAACACCGTGGCCAAAATCGCGGGACTCCTCCGCGACCACGGGATTGCCGCCGTTCCCATCTGCGACACCCCCGCGTGCTCGGCATGCTGAGCGAGGAGACCTCATGCCGGCCAATTCAGCAAGGAGAAAGCGTCCAAGCGCACCGGTGGCCGGCTGTCGTTCCCGCCATCTGCTTCCCCCAGCCTGGAAGGGCTTCGCTGTGTGATCGCCGGGCAAAATTCGCACTGCCTTGTCCTACACCCTTGCTCCGCCCGCTGGTTGACGTCATAGACGCCGCCTCGCAAATCATCAGGATCATCGACCCATGCCTGCCATTACTCTGCCCGACGGTTCCGTGCGCCAGTTCGATGCGCCGGTCACGGGTACCGACGCGGCAGCCGCGATCGGTCCAGGCCTCGCTCGGGCCGCCCTGGCGATGAAGCTGGACGGCAGGACGGTCGATCTCGCCACGTCGATCGACCGCGACGCGTCGCTGGTGTTCATCACGCGACGCGACCCTGAAGCGCTGGACCTGATCCGTCACGACGCCGCTCACGTGCTGGCCGAAGCGGTGCAGGATCTTTATCCCGGCACGCAGGTCACCATCGGCCCATCGATCGAGAACGGCTTCTACTACGATTTCGCACGCAATCAGCCGTTCACGCCGGACGACTTCGCCGCCATCGAGTCGAAAATGCGCGACATTATTGGCCGCGGCGCCCCGTTCGAGCGCCGCGTGATCGACCGCGAGGAAGCCATCGGCTTCTTCCAAGCGAAGGGCGAGAAGTACAAGGCCCAACTGATCCAGGACCTGCCGACGACGGAAACCATCACTCTGTACAGTCAGGGGGACTGGGTCGATTTGTGTCGCGGGCCGCACATGCGGTCCACCGCCGATGTCGGGTCCGCCTTCAAGCTGATGAAGGTCGCCGGTGCGTACTGGCGGGGTGATCACCGCAACGCCATGCTTTCGCGCATCTACGGCACTGCGTGGCGCGACCAGAAGGAACTCGACGCCTACCTCCTCCAGTTGGAAGAGGCAGAACGTCGCGACCACCGCCGAATTGCTAAGGAAATGGACCTCTTCCACATCCAGGAAGAAGCCGTCGGCTCGATCTTCTGGCATCCCAAGGGCTGGAAACTCTACCGTACCGTCGAAGCCTATATGCGTCGACGCCTCGACGCGGCGGGCTACCAGGAGGTGAAGACCCCGCAACTGCTCGACCGCTCGCTGTGGGAGAAATCCGGCCACTGGGAGGCCTACCGCCCGCACATGTTCATCACCCAGGTCCAGGACGAAGACAAATTCCTCGCCCTCAAGCCCATGAGCTGTCCCTGCCATATCCAGATTTTTCGACAAGGCATGCGCTCGTACCGGGAGTTGCCGCTGCGGATGGCAGAGTTCGGGTCATGTCACCGGTATGAACCCTCCGGTGCACTGCACGGCATCATGCGCGTCCGACAATTCACCCAGGACGACGCCCATATCTTCTGCACCGAGGACCAGATCGCGTCGGAGACGGCCCGCTTCATCGCACTGCTCTCCGCCATTTACAGCGATTTCGGCTTCCCTGATTTCCGCATCAAGTTCGCAGACCGCCCGGAACCCCGCATCGGCAGCGATGAACTCTGGGGCCGGGCGGAACACGCACTGCGCGAAGCCTGCGCCCTGGCCGGCGTGGAGTATGAACTGAACCCCGGCGAAGGCGCGTTCTACGGGCCGAAACTGGAATTCGTCCTGCGCGATGCCATCGGACGCGAGTGGCAGTGCGGTACGCTGCAAGTCGACCCCAACCTGCCGGAGCGGCTGGATGCCGAATATGTCGGGGAAGATGGCGCGCGCCACCGCCCGATCATGCTGCATCGCGCCATTCTCGGCAGCTTCGAGCGTTTCCTCGGTATCCTGATCGAGCAATATGCCGGACGCTTCCCGTTATGGCTCGCGCCGGTGCAGGCGGTGGTGGCGACGATCGTGTCGGATGCCGACGACTATGCTCGCGAGGTGGCCACAGCCTTTGCTCGCGTCGGGTTGGCGGTGGAGACCGACCTGACTAACCAGAAGATCAACGCCAAGGTCCGCGAGCACAGCCTCGCGCATGTTCCGGTGCTCGCGGTGGTTGGCCGGAAAGAGGCGGAAGCCCGCACGGTCGCGCTGCGGCGGCTGGGAAGTCAGGCGCAGGAGATCCTCTCCCTGGAAGAAGCGGTTGACAGACTGGCATCCGAGGCAACACCGCCCGATTTAATTTCAGGCAAGGTGACTTGATTTTGGGCCGGCTTTTCGCCCAAACTAGCATACGGCCATCGACGTGCGCCTCGGCGCCGCCGTTGGCCGCTTCAACAGAGACAGGAGAGAGCAATAGCCAGAGGACCAATGGCCGCCCCGCCAACCCGCGACGGCCCACGCGTGAATGAGGAGATCCGAATACCGCAGGTTCGCCTGATCGATCAGGATGGTGAGATGCAGGGCGTTCTGACCGTGCGTGAGGCGATGCAGCGCGCCTTCGCAGTCGGTTTGGATCTGGTAGAGATCAGCCCGAATGCCGATCCGCCGGTCTGTAAGATCCTCGATTTCGGCAAGTTCAAATATGAACAGCAAAAAAAGCGAAACGAAGCCAAGAAGAAGCAAAAAGTCATCGAGATCAAAGAGATCAAGGTGCGCCCCAATATCGACGAAAACGACTATCAGGTGAAGATGCGCGCCATGAAGTCGTTCATCGAGGAAGGCGACAAGGTCAAGGTGACGCTGCGCTTTCGCGGCCGCGAAATGGCCCACCAGGATATCGGCGTGCGTGTGCTGGAACGTATCCGAGCGGAGATGGACACGACCTCGAAGGTTGAACAAATGCCGCGGATGGAAAACCGTCAGATGGTGATGGTACTGTCGCCGCGTTGACGTCTTCACGGCATTCTCCGGGGTCGTGAACTTGAAGGGTCACCATGCCTACTCTACTGCCCCATGCGCTGAAATCCGTCACTCGTCTGATTGCCCGTCGCATGGGCAGCGACGACGGCGAAGCCGAACACGTTGCAGACCATTTGGTGCGCGCCAACCTCGCCGGGCATGACAGCCACGGCGTGGGAATGCTGCCGACCTATGTGCGGCTGCTGCATGCGGGACTGCTGGTACCGAACCAGACGGCTGAGACGGTGCTGGATGCGGGAGCGCTACTGGTGATCGACGCGCGCCGCGGCTTCGGGCAGCGCATGGCCACCGACGCGGTGCGCCGGGCGATCGAGCGGGCGAAGGAGTTAGGGGCGTGTGTGCTGGCCTTCCGAAATTCCGCGCACATCGGACGGATCGGCACCTATGCGGAGCTTGCGGCGGCGGAGGGCTGCGCCTTTACCGCGTTCGTTAATGTAGCCGACCATCACGATGTTCAGGCGACTTGGCAGGCGGCGGAGCCTCGGCTGGGGACGAATCCGTTTTGCGTCGCGGTGCCCGGGAAGGATGGGCCGCCTGTGATGCTGGATATGGCCACCACGACGATCGCCGCGGGGAAGGCTCGGGTCGCCTCTAACAAGGGCCTGCCGGTCCCGGACGGATGCCTGATCGACGACGCGGGCAATCCGACCAATGATCCCACTGGATTTATCCGCGACCATACCGGCGCGCTTCGGTCGTTTGGCATGCATAAAGGGTCGGGGTTAGCCGTGATGTGCGAGATCATGGCTTCGGCTGTCGGCGGTGGTCAGGGTGCTTTCCATGAAGCCAAGGGTGGCGTGCTGAACTCGATGCTCGCCACCGTGATCGACCTGTCCCGGTTGGGTGATCCAGCGAAGATCGTCGCCGATATCGAGGCGGCAAAGGCTTACGTGAAGTCTGCCCGCTCCGCCCCTGGATTCGATGAAGTTCTGACGCCCGGAGAGCCGGAGCAGCGCTATACCGCGCAGCGGACCGAACAGGGTATCGAGGTGGATCAGACGACTTGGCGCGACGTTCGAGCGGCGGCGGAAACCTTGGGTATCACTGCCGCGGAATTCGACCAGGCGGTTGGGACGAATCGGGGCGCTTGAGGTCGCTTCCACCGGACCGCGCTGTCGCGTTGATGGTCGTGGCGGGTTGGTCAAAAATTCGTGTAGCACTCGGTAGCGGGATTCTCCCGTATGCCGTTGTCCGGAGCGGCATTCTTCCGGCCGGTACGGGATAGCTCATGTCGAAATCGCTCACGCAACCCATTGAGGCGGCCGGAGGGCCGGTCTCCGCGGCTCGGCAGAGCGTCGCGCGCACGCTCGAGATCGAGCGGCGTGGCCTCGAGGCCGTGGAGCGGGCATTGCGTTGGGATCTCGGTGCCGCGTTTGCCAGCGCCGCAGATCTGATTGAGGCCGCCGGTGGCAACGTGATTGTCACCGGCATGGGCAAGTCGGGCCATGTCGGGCGCAAGGTCGCCGCGACGCTGGCCTCCACCGGCACGCCAAGCCATTTCGTGCATCCGGGGGAGGCGAGCCACGGTGACCTCGGGATGATTCGGGACAACGACGTGGTGCTGGCGTTGTCGTGGTCGGGCGAAACGCCGGAATTGTCGGATATTGTGGCGTATACACGGCGGTTTGGGGTGCGGCTGATCGCAATCACGTCCCGCCGGGACAGCGCGCTGGGAAGCGCCGCTGATGTCGGGCTGATCCTCCCCGCGTCGCAGGAGGCATGTCCGAATGGGTTGGCACCGACGACGTCCACGACGATGCAAATGGTCGCGGGCGATGCGCTGGCGGTGCTGTTGCTGGAGCGTCGCGGCTTTACCTCGATTGATTTTCAGAAATTTCACCCGGGCGGCAAGCTGGGGGCCAGGTTGTCCAAGGCCCGGGGCGTAATGCATGGCGGCGCCGCGTTGCCGGTCGTGCCCGTCACCGCTGGGCTGGCCGATGCGATCGTCGAGATGACGTCCAAAAGGTTTGGCATTACCGGCGTAGTGGACGCGGCGGGTGAATTGGTCGGGGTGCTGACCGACGGTGACTTGCGCCGAGCGTTCAAGCGCGGATTCGCGGACGGGCCGGTCACCGAAGCGATGGGGCGGCGACCCCACACGGTAGACCCGGACGTGCTGTCGGTGGAGGTGCTCGCGCATATGAACCAGTCTCGGATCACCTGTGTCTTCGTGGTGGAGGATCGGAGGCCGGTTGGACTCATCCACGTGCATGATCTGCTGCGGATCGGGATCATGTAGGCTGCGCTGAGGCCCTTCCATCAATAGGGCGTGTCGCGCATGCCGAGCGCGGCTGCCGCTCGGGCTTGGTCGGCCCTCAGTTCGGGAGTAAGGTTCTGGCCTTTGAAGCTACCTCGGACTGTGTTGGGCTCGACGACTTGTAGGCGTTGCCAACTCCGTGGGAGCCCAGGCTTATCGCGTGCCGAACGAGACCGAAGAATATGTCCTTCGAGGAAGCGTAAGTTTATTGCCGCGTGCGGCAGACGGATTACCCGAGGACAAAAAATATCTCGGTGACTTCCGCTGCTGGGCGTCGCTGCGCACAAAGCTGTGCGTGCATTACCCCCACGGTTACTCTGGCTCTGTTTTGCGCCGCATCACCCGGCTGTGCATCAGGCGATGCTGCGACGCAGCAAATTAACACTTGCATGCTGCACCTGCGAAGGCCATACTGATCACCGCAGGCGCGCTTCGGCGCCCTGTTTTCTTGGACGTTTCCTCCCTAAACTTCGGCGGTGCCACAAGCGCCGCCTTTTTTTTGTCAAAGCACTAAAGCAGCCAGCAGCAAATCCAGGCGGATGCGTCCTTCCCGTGTCGCCGACAGCCGTTCGGGCGTCTCGATCAGATAGCCGGCCGCCATGCACTGGCTCAGAACGCCGCTGTCCACCAAGTCTGCGACCGCCCGCCCCGTCCGAGCGGCGAATCGGGCGAGGTCGATCCCCTCGGCCAGCCGCAGTCCCATCAGCAGCGCCTCTCGAGCGCGTTCCTTGATTGGGACCGGTTCATCCGAGGTCAGGCCATCGCCGGCGCGCTCAACTCGGTCGGCCCACACTTCCGGTGCCCGGTGCCGCCTTGTAGCATGCAGCAATCCACCGACCGTGACACGGCCATGCGCGCCAGGCCCAATGCCGGCGTAGTCGAGATAGCGCCAATAGGCGAGGTTATGACGGCTTTCGTCGCCAGGGCGGGCATAATTGGAGATCTCGTACGCCGATAGTCCGGCTCGGGCGCATTCGTCTCCGGTCAGGTCATAGAGCGCCGCCGCGGTGTCCTCGTCCGGCAGAACGATCTTGCCTTGCCGGAACAGCGCTTCGAACTGTGTCGCAGGCTCGATGGTCAATTGATACAGCGACAGGTGGTCCGCGGCGATCTCGAGGGCCGTTCTCAACTCCGTGCGCCAACTGGCCAGATCTTGACCGGGGCGGGCGTAGATGAGATCGAAGGACACGCGCGGAAACAGCCGCCGCGCCAGAGCTAGAGCGGCGATCGCATCGGTCACCGAGTGCTGGCGACCCAAGGCACGCAGGGCAGTCTCGTCGAGACTTTGGATGCCGATCGACACCCGATTGACGCCTGCGGCGCGATAGTCAGCCAAACGTTCGGCCTCGATGCTGGTCGGGTTGGCTTCCAGCGTGATCTCCAAATTGGCTGCCGGGTCGAACCATCTCACCGCATCGTCCAATAGGGCGGCAACCGTCGATGGGTCCATCAGGCTGGGTGTGCCGCCGCCGAAAAACACCGATGTGAGGCGCCTGCGGCCAAGTCGGACCGCTTCGGTCGCTAATTCGCGCCGCAGCGCCTGAGCGAAGCGCGTCTGATCAATCCGGCCCCGAACGTGGGAGTTGAAGTCGCAGTAAGGGCATTTGGCTAGGCAGAAGGGCCAGTGGAGGTAAAGCGCAAGGTCAGCTGTCAAAGCCTGAGACCGGAGGGAATGCGCATGTTGAGGCTATTCGGCACGGCCCACACCTCCCGCACCTGACGCAAAACGTAGAATCCGGCGCGGAGATAGTTGGGCAGCGCCCTGGGATGGTCGGCGGTGCAGGTGTTCACGGTCATGCCGGTGGCGCCGTGCCGCCAAGCCTCATCCACCGCCGCACGCAGGAAGGCGAAGCCGGTGCCATGACCAATAATATTCGGCATCAGGCCGAAATAGCTGAGATTAACATCGGGCCAAGTGCGGGCGTCCAACTCGAAGAAACCGGCAGGTTCGCCTTTGCTGTACAAGGTGTGGATCGCAACCGCCTTATCGCGTAGCAGCGCGGCGAGCTCGTGATCCGGCGTGGCGCGGCGCAGCCACCAAAGATAGTCCGCCCCCACCGTATTATAAAGATAGCGATAAAACGCCACGGATGGCGCCTGTGCTCGGACAATCTGGAAGCTTGGCCCGAGACCCGGGCCAAAAATCGTCGGAGCCTGATCCATCCGAAGGAACGTGACTGTGACCCCGACCCGCGTGACCGGACCCATCTGCCTTCCCTTATCACTCACCTAAATTCTTTATCCTCAATGGTGCCGAGCTGTCACTCCGCCGAGCGGCGCCATACCGGGGTTTCCGCAGGAATATTCAGCCAGCCTGAGGGGCGCCGGAGTTGCATGTGTCACCGGAACGGCGCCGGTGACACCAGCTGCCAGCGGAGTATTCTCCCGCGGCGTGATTACGGGTGGGTTGCCGAAGCCGAGGCACGGTGCCAGAAAATTTGGCTGACGTGCAAAGCGGGTCAGCAGTGACCGCGATCAGAAGTGGGGAAAGAAATGCCGAGTGTGTCGCCGGTCGGAACAGGATCTTGGTCCGGCTTGCCGAATCGGGACGCGATGAACGCCACCCTTGCCCAACATTGGTGGACGATCGTGTTGCGCGGGATTATCGCGGTGTTGTTCGGCATCTTCGCCTTGGCGGCGCCGGGCGCGGTCCTCCTGTCCCTCGCTTTTCTGTTTGGAATTTATCTCGTAGCCGACGGGCTGATCGGGCTAGCTGGGATAGTGCGGGCCGTCCGCGCTCACGGACACTGGGGTGCGCTGCTGGCGGAGGCTATACTGAACATCCTCATGGGGCTGGTGGCGCTGATCATCCCAGGCGCAGCGGTTTTGGCCTTCGTGCTGCTGATGGCTGTTTGGGCCTTGATGTCCGGCGGCCTCATGTTGTGGGCCGCGCTTCGGCTACATGTCAGCCACGGACGGTGGTGGCTGGCGTTCGGCGGCGTCGTGTCGCTGATCTGGGGTGTGATGCTCGTTGCGGCACCATTGATCGGCGCGGTTGTGCTGGCGTGGTGGCTGGGGATCTACGCCATCGTCTTCGGCATCTCGTTGCTGGCCTGCGGGTGGCAGTTGCGCGCGCAACGGGCGGTTTAGCGGTTATTTCCGATAGCTCCGCTTTTGTCTGGCATCACACCCCGCTTCCCGATGCACCGAAGGCGTTGAAGGTGATCAGCGTGTAGGTGTCTTTCACCCCGCTGAGAGTTTGGATTTTCTCAGTCACAAAGAGTCCGATGTCCTGGTCCGCGTCGAGGTAGAACTTCCCCAGCAAATCGTATTGGCCGGACGTCGAGAACAGTTCCGACATTTCCCCGATTGTATCAGCGGCTTCCCGCGCCACACGATAGGCCTGTCCCATCTCGCATTTGATCTGCACGAAGATCGCTCGCATCGCTTCCTCCTGGCACCCGCGCCGTTGGGCTTTTTACCCGCGCATGAGCGAGCGGGATAGCCGCACTGGGTTGGGATGAGGACAAAGGATAATTCAGAGCGCGGGATTACCGTGCACCTGTTCAGCCGCGACCGTAAGATTGAAGGCGGCCTTGCCCAAACGCCGCAACATCTCTTGCGCTGCCGGTTCGGCGGGCAGTGGACCGTCCGCCAAGAAGTTCACCCACGCTCTCCAGCTGCGGTCATCAAGGTCCAGCGCACGCCGCCGATCCTCCCCGCTCAGTTGGATCTGGTCGCCCAGAGCGTGGAACATCGCCAGTTGCGCGCGAGTAAGGTCGTCAGTCGACTGCCAGGGGCGATCTCGCAGCATCGTAAGCTCCGTTTGGAAGGTGCGATACCGATGCTTGCGCTACTTCAAGGCAGCAATCCGTATCGATCGTGATCAAGTCGTGGCAGATTCACATCGTCGCCTGATCGAAAGGGGCGGCGCGCACGTGACGAGCCGCTGCCGGTGCCTTATCTTCCGCCGCGCCGCGGCTGAGCCCGACCCGCAGCCTGGCAAAGGGGAGAATCCGAATGGAATTGGCTCAAGCCCACAAGGGTCGCACTGGCGCGCGTCATGGCGGGCGAGTACTGGCGGACGCTCTCGTTGCCCAAGGCATCGACCATGTGTTCGAGGTTCCAGGCGAGAGTTTCCTCGATACGCTTGATGGTCTGTATGACCAGAGCGGCAAAATAAAGCTGGTGACGTGCCGGTTCGAGGCTGGTGCCGTCAATATGGCCGACGCCTTCGGGAAGCTTACCGGTCGTCCGGCCGCGGCGATGGTGACACGAGGCCCTGGAGCGTGCCACGGCGCAATCGGGGTTCACGTGGCGTTTCAGGACAGCACGCCGATGCTGCTCTTTGTCGGACAGATTCCGCACGAGGACACTGGCCGCGATGCGTTCCAGGAGGTTGACTATCGCCAAATGTTTGCCCCTCTGGCGAAGTGGGTCACCCAGATCGACCACGCCAAGCGCATTCCCGAGGTCGTCGCCCATGCCGTCGATGTTGCCACGACCGGCCGGCCCGGGCCGGTTGTGATTGCCCTGTCGGAGGAGATGCAGCGGGATCAGGTTGTGGTCCCGGATTTGCCGCGCGCCGAGGTTAGTCCCGCTTTCCCCGACCCCGAAGCGTTGACGCGGATGCAAGTCTTGTTGGCGAAGGCGAAGAAGCCGATCGCCATCGTGGGGGGATCATGCTGGACGGCCGCGGGACGCGCGGCGTTGCATATGTTTCTTTTACGGAACAATATCCCGGTGACTGTGGGATTTCGGCGACAAGCGCATTACGACGGCAACCAAGCCAATTTCGCTGGTGACCTTGGCGTCGGCTCGGATTCGAGCCTGATCGAAAAGTTTAAGGAGGCAGATCTGATTCTGGCGATCGGCAGCCGCCTTGGTGACGCGGTCAGCCAGGGGTTCACGCTGTTGGACAAGGCCGGCAGTGTGCCGATTGTCCAGGTTTTGCCCGATGGATCCGAGATCGGTCGAGTATTCCGCACCGCGCTAGGCATTGTCTCCGACCTGAATATGTTCGCCATCGCCGCTGCCGGGTTAGAGCCCGTGAAGCCAGGCTGGGCGAAGTGGACGCAAGATTTGCGATCCCTGAGGGAGGCTCAGCGTGCGGTGCCGAACTACCAGGGTCCGTTGAACCTTGGTACGGCGATGCGAGAACTCGAGACCATGCTGACCCGCGACGCGATTGTGACCACGGATGCTGGCAACTTCGCTGGCTGGGCGACGCGGTTCCTGAACTTCTCCGAGGGGCAGCGCTATATCGGACCGACCAACGGGGCGATGGGCTACAGCGTGCCGGCCGCGGTCGGCGCCAAGGTCGCCTTTCCCGATCGCATGGTCGTCAGCATGGTCGGCGATGGCGGTTTCATGATGACGGGACAAGAGATTGCCACTGCCTTCCATCATGGCGTCGCGCCGATCGTGCTTGTGTTCAACAACCAGATGTACGGGACGATCCGCATGCATCAGGAAAAAGCCTACCCCTGGCGCGTCTCCGGCGCCGCCCTGACCAACCCGGACTTCTGCAAATATATTGAAGCGTTCGGCGGTCATGGCGAGGTCGTCACTGCCACTGAGGAATTCTCACCGGCGTTCCGCCGAGCGGTTGAAAGCGGTAAGCCGGCGTTGATCGAATTGCGGACGAATCCGGAGCAAATCACCACGCGTGCGACGATCACCGACTTGCGGGCAGGACGGAAGCCTCCAGCAGCGAAGGCCCGGACTATTCGGACCGCCAACCCGGCCCACCGCGTCGCCTCGCCCGGCAAGAAGCGCGATTGAATGAGGCAACTTAGATAATGCGTTGTCGCTTGAACGGGACCGGTTAAGCAGATATTCGCGGCTTGCCCAACTTAGGAGTTCCGGCTCCTACGACGAGGTTTGGACGGACGATCATCAGGCTTCAGACCAAGACCGCTCTCCCGCGCCAGGGTGGAGCGCAGCTTGGCATAGTCAGCAGCGACCATAGGGTAGCTTTGCGGCAGGCCCCATTTCGCACGGGTACTCATCAGGGGTTATGCCATGAACCGTCAGAAGATGGCGCTTGAGCATTTTCATGCTGAGCCCATCCTCCATGCAGATCAGGTGATCGCCGAAAACGGTCTGCCCATAACGGGGATGCACGTGTCCGTTGTGTGTGTGGCTAGCGTGCCCTCCAAGGTTGGAATTTTCTAATTTGTGACCGTCCTGCGCGAACCCAGATACAACCGTATTCGCTTGAGGCAACGGGTCCAGAGCAGATAATGTCTTAAAGACATTGCGTATCATGTTCGGGAGTGCATCGACTTCGACTCGATTATGGCCTGCATGGGCCGCAACGATCCGAGCGGAAAGCGCCAGCAGGTATTGGTTCTGGTCTCTCATTTGGAACGGGCCCTCGATAAAAATGAAGCTTTGACGTTTTTTTCACGTTGTATTAGCATTTGACTTAACGTCAATGTCACTCAAGGCCAAAAGGCGTTTGAAGGACTAAACGCGGCGGAGGTTCAAATGAAAGACCAGATTTTCCAAGATGCGTATGCGCGGGTGAGGGGCCGACATACCGATCAGGCTTGGTTTGCTCTTTCACCCCGAGAGATTACCGACGCGATTTATCGAGAAATCCGTGCCATCGATCGCGAGCGCCTCACGAGTCGGGAAGCTGACGAAGCGCCAGTCGCCGTCGCCGCGGAATAATCCTCATCGAAATCTCGGTTATCCGACGGACAGGGTTTGACGCCTTCGCGACCTTGGGTCGATAAAGGCCGGACGGAACCTCGATTGCATATAAGGCGTTGTCCTGGTCGTGATGAATTTGGTCCGATCTGGCACGCTACCTCCCGCATCGTCGGCTCATGACGATCCGGTTCCAATGAATATCTATCATCTCCATCCGCTCGTTGCCGGCCCACTTGACGGTTGGTCCGCTGTGTTCGCGCGAGTGGCAGTGATGGGTTTCAGTCACGTTTGCCTGGCACCGCCCTTCGAACCGGGAAAAAGCGGCGATATTTTCGTGCATTCCACGTTCGATCGGTTGCACTCTGCCCTTGGCTTCCCGGGTTCGGCTGAACAAGGGCTGATCCTGGCGGTGGAGCAAGCCGCTCGGGCCGGCCTGCGGCTAATGCTGGACATCGCACCTGCACATGTCGCGGTCAATTCGGTGGTACGGCAGCGTCAGCCAGAGTGGTTTATCCCTGACGGTTTTGGCGAGGTGGCGGATCCCAGGCGGCGTCCACATCGGTTAGATGTCTCTGTGCCTCGGTTTGATCAGACCGCCCTGGCCGATGCGGTGTCGGATTGGTGGATCGAGCTGCTGGCGCGACTGACACGAGTTGGGATCGCTGGGTTCCGCTGTCTGACACTGGATCTGGTTCCCGCCTCGTGCTGGCGGCGGATGATTACGACGTTCCCCGAGGCTTTGTTCTTGGCCTGGACACCCGGTGTTGGCAACCCGCGGGCGTTTGACGGGATTGGCTTCGATCTGACCTGTTCTTCGGCGGGATGGTGGGACGGACGAGCGTCATGGTTTTTGGAGGAACAGACTGCGCTGCGTGAGATCGCTCCGGCAATGGCGTCGCCGGAACCGTCTTTCCTGGAGCGCCTAAGACATCGGTTGGCGCCGGACGCTGATGTCGCCGTCTCGTATCGTATGGCACTCCGAATCGCGGCGTCGACCGGTGCTGGTCTGTTTTTGCCGATGGGCTTCGAATTCGCGACCGCCCGGCGGTTCGATCCCGTCCGAGCGAGCCCGGCCGACATGGAAGCAGCGGAACGGGAGAGGCCGGCCGACCTGTCGGAGGACATCGCGGCGGCTATCGCACAAGCCGCGGAACTGCCTCCTGTTGGCCGGCTGCGACCGATCACCAGCCCGGCTGCACCGGTGACCGCGCTGCTGCGCTCTGACGCGGTCATAGTGATCAACCCCGATATCATTAGGCCCGCGCCGCTGGGTTTTGCTTTGCAGCCGCTGCCACCGGCGGCAGGCGTGGCGTTGTCCGCGGACGGCGATGTCGAGACCCCGCTCGCGCCCGGTGAGGTTCGCATTTTGCGCTGCCATCCGACCCAGGGGATTTCCGGAGGCGGGGTCGAGCTAAAGCGGCCTTCGGCGCAATCGAGCCGCATCGCCATCGAGGCTGTGGAACCGGGCGGGGAATTTCCTGCCAAAACGATCTTGGGCCGCGACTTCACGGTGAGTGCCGACGTTTTTGGCGATGGTCATGACGTGCTGGCCGCCGATCTACTGTGGCGGGCGGCGGATGCGTCGGAGTGGCAGCGCATTCCGATGACAAAGTTGCTCAACGACCGGTGGGAGGCGCGAGTTCGCCCCGAACGGATCGGCGTTTACTGGTACGCGGTGGAAGCCTGGTGGGATCAATGGGGAACCTTCACCCATGATCTCCATGCCAAGGTCGCGGCGGGTCAGAGCGTGGACCTGGAAATTCAAGAGGGGTGCCAGTTACTCAAGGCCGCCACGGTTGATTGCAAGGACGAGCCGACCGCCGATCTGCTGATGTCGGACGATCTTAGGGTGGCGATGAAGCGGGCGGATCCTCGTCCATTCACTGCCCGCAGCCTGTCTCATTCGGTACGGATCGACCGGCCGCTGGCGGAATTTGCCAGTTGGTATGAGTTGTTTCCGCGCTCCGTGACGCACGATCCCGCAGTCCACGGTACCTTCCGCTCCGTTATGGGGCGATTGCCGGGCATCCAGGCGATGGGCTTCGACGTGTTGTATTTCCCGCCGATCCATCCGATCGGGCGGATCAATCGTAAGGGACGCAACAACAGCCTGCGGGCCGAACCGGGCGATGTCGGAAGTCCATATGCGATCGGCAGCGCGGAGGGCGGACATGATGCGACGCATCCAGCCCTTGGCACCCTGGAGGATTTCCGTGAGCTCCTGAAAGCGGCCCGCGAGCATGACCTGGAGATTGCCATCGATTTCGCTATTCAATGCGCGCCCGATCATCCCTGGGTGACCGAGCATAAGGACTGGTTCCGCTGGCGGCCTGACGGGTCCATGCGTTACGCCGAGAATCCACCGAAAAAATACGAGGACATCGTTAATCCTGACTTTTACGGCGAAGCCTCGTTCCCCGCTCTGTGGAATGCGTTGCGCGACGTGATCCAGTTCTGGGTCGATCAGGGGATACGGATTTTCCGTGTAGACAACCCACACACGAAGCCTTTGCCCTTCTGGCACTGGATGATCTCGGATATCCAGAGCCGCCATCCCGATGTGCTGTTCCTATCGGAAGCTTTTACCCGGCCCAAGCTGATGTACCGGCTTGCCAAGGTAGGGTTTTCGCAGTCCTACACTTACTTCACGTGGCGGAACACGAAGCAGGAGATCACCGAATATTTGACCGAGTTGACCACACCCCCGGTGGCAGAGTTCTTCCGGCCCAATTTCTTCGTCAATACGCCCGATATCAATCCGATCTACTTGCAGACCTCCGGACGCGCGGGTTTTCTGATCCGGGCCGTGCTGGCAGCGACCTTGTCAGGGCTGTGGGGCGTGTATTCGGGTTTCGAGATCTGTGAGGCTGCGCCGCTGCCGGGCCGTGAGGAATATCTGGACTCTGAAAAGTATGAGATACGGCTTAGGGATTTCGCGACATCAGGGAATATCGTGGCCGAGATCACCGCGTTGAACCGGATCCGGCGTCAGCACCCGGCATTGCAATCGCATCTCGGATTGGTGTTTTATCCAGCCTATAATGATCAAGTCATCCTCTACGGCAAGCGCGATCCCATCGATCGCAGCATGGTGCTGGTGGCTGTGAGCCTCGACCCCCACTCGGTACAGGAAGCGGCGATCGAAGTCCCGCTGTGGGAGTTCGGACTGAACGACCAGGCAGCGATCTCGGTGACAGATCTGATGCGCGGGAGTAGTTTTATGTGGTATGGCAAATATCAGAACATCCGGCTGGATCCCTCGGATTTGCCGTTCAATGTCTGGCGACTAGAGGTTCAATAGAATGAATGTTGGCCAGCAGCGGCCGCCTGTTCCTCAGCGCAATGCTCAACCCGCCGATACTGATCTTCTGTGGTATAAAGACGCGATCATCTATCAAATCCACATCAAATCATTTTTTGATGGAGACAATGATGGTATTGGCGATTTCCCCGGACTGATCTCGCGCCTCGACTATATTGCCGATCTGGGCGTGAACACCATCTGGCTGCTGCCTTTCTATCCCTCTCCACGCCTGGATGATGGCTACGACATCGCCGACTATCGCGGCGTCCACCCCGACTACGGCACCTTGGCGGATGTAAAGCGCTTCATTGCCGCCGCCCATGAGCGCGGGATTTGGGTAATCGCGGAACTGGTGGTCAACCATACCTCGGATCAACACCCTTGGTTCCAGCGCGCCCGTCTGGCTAAGCCTGGCTCGATGTATCGGGACTTTTATGTGTGGTCGAAGGATGACCGAAAATACGCTGGCACACGGATCATCTTCGTGGACTCCGAGCGGTCCAACTGGACTTGGGACGACACCGCGAAGGCGTATTACTGGCACAGGTTCTACCATCATCAGCCTGACCTGAATTTCGACAACCCGCGGGTGATGCGTGAGGTCCTATCGGTGCTACGATATTGGGCGGATCTCGGGATCGATGGCTTGCGGCTCGACGCGGTGCCGTATCTGGTGGAACGCGAAGGCACCAACAACGAAAACCTGCCGGAAACCCACACCGCGCTGAAACGTATCCGCGCTGAACTATCCGCGCACTATCCCGACAAGATGCTGCTGGCCGAGGCGAACCAGTGGCCGGAGGATACCAAGGATTACTTTGGCGACGGCGACGAATGCCACATGGCATTCCACTTCCCGCTGATGCCGCGTATGTACATGGCGATCGCGCGCGAAGATCGTTTTCCAATCACCGACATCCTACGGCAGACCCCGGATATCCCGGCCAATTGCCAATGGGCCATCTTCCTACGCAACCATGACGAGTTGACCTTGGAGATGGTCACCCAGTCTGAGCGGGACTTTCTTTGGGAAACCTATGCCGCCGACCGTCGTGCCCGGATTAATCTGGGCATACGCCGCCGCTTGGCGCCGCTGCTGGAACGCGACCGGCGCCGGATCGAACTACTGAACTACCTGCTGTTGTCGATGCCCGGAACGCCGGTGATCTACTATGGCGACGAGATCGGCATGGGCGACAACATCCACCTGGGCGATCGCAATGGCGTGCGCACGCCGATGCAGTGGTCGCCCGACCGCAACGGCGGCTTTTCCCGCATCGCCGACCCGTCGCGGCTGGTGCTGCCGATGGTGATGGACCCGCTCTACGCGTATCCCACGGTCAATGTGGAATCGCAGGCCTCCGATCCGCATTCGTTACTGATGTGGATGCGGCGCACCATCGCGATCCGGAGGCAATACAAAGTGTTCGGCCGAGGAGGCTACCGGCTGCTGTATCCGAAAAACCGCAAGATCCTAGCCTATCTTCGGGAATACGAGGATACTGCGGTGTTGTGCGTGGCTAACCTGTCGCGCACGCCGCAGGCAGTGGAACTCGATCTGTCCGAATTCCAGGGCCGGGTTCCGGTCGAACTCGACGGGCATTCGCAATTTCCGCCGATCGGTCAATTGACCTACCTGCTGACCTTGCCGCCGTACGGGTTCTATTGGTTTCTGCTGTCGGCAGTTGACGATTGGCCGTCCCACCACACACCCGCCCCGGAGCCCATGCCCGAATATCAGACGATCGTCATGCGTCATGCGCTGCCCGAAGCCATCAAGGCCGCGCGTTCGGTGCTCGAGCGCGAGGTTCTCCCGTCCTACCTGGCCAAGCGTCGCTGGTTCGCCATGAAGGATCAGGCTTTGCGCTCGGCCCGGATCGCCGTGATGTCTCGCGTGCCCTCGGACGATGCGATCTTGCTTGAGATCGAAACCGAGACCGCATCCGGCTCGGCCCGCTGGCTGCTGCCGCTTGGCATCGTCTGGGACGATACCAACGCTCCGCCTTTACCGGCACAACTAGCGCTCGCTCGAGTGCGGCGTGGGGCGAAGGTCGGGTTGCTGACCGACGCATTCGCCCTGCCGGCCTTCCCGATCGCCGTGCTGGCCGGATTGGCGGAGGAAGACATCCTCGTTACTGATAGCGGGATGATCCGATTCGAGCCGACGTCGCGGATGGCAGAGATCACGGTCCCGGACGGTGCCGAAATGCAGTGGATTTCGGCCGAACAGTCGAACTCCTCAGTGGTCGTGGGCGACATAGCGATCATCAAGATGTTCCGCCGGGTGACGGATGGCCCGCATCCGGAAGCCGAAATGGGACGATACCTGACCGAGAACGGGTTCGCCAATACCCCTGCTTTGCTGGGTGAGGTCGTGCGTGTCGATCCGGATTGCACGCGACATGCGCTCGCGATCGCGCAGGCGTTCGTCCGCAATCAGGGTGATGCCTGGACCTGGACGATGGACTTGCTGTTGCGCGGCCTGTCCGACATCACCGGAGGCGACGAGGTCGCGGCGCGCGACGCGGCCAACCACACCGACTACGTTCGGTTCGCAGGCCTGCTGGGGCAGCGTCTGGGCGAGATGCACCAGGTTCTGGGCCGGCCGTCATCCGACCCGGCGTTTGCTCCGACGACCGGGACCGCAGCCACGGCTGCGTCCTTCGCCGAACGGGTGCGGGAACAATTGTCGGCGGCATACCGGGCGATTGGCGCGGCGGACGGCGACGACCGGCAAATGATGGAGGCGGCGCGCGACGCTCTGTTCGCGAAACTCGGCATGCTGACAAATATGGTGGAAGGCACTACATTGACCCGCATCCACGGCGACATGCACTTGGGGCAGGTTCTCGTTTGCAACGGTGATGTCGTCATTATCGACTTCGAAGGCGAGCCAGCCAAGCCGGTCGAGGCGCGGCGAAGCAAGGATCATCCGCTTCGCGATGTCGCCGGGATGGTGCGGTCGTTCGACTACTCGGCCGCGTTCGTCAAGCGGCGCAGCCAGGCAAGCCACGCACATCTGACGGACGAGCAGGTGAACGCCTTCCTGGATAGTTTTGTACAGCGCGCAACCGATGCCTTTCTGACCGGTTACCAAGAGGCGATCACGCTCGGTAACGAGCAAGCGGAAGCTACGGTCAATGCGGAGTTACTTGATTTGTTTTTGATCGAAAAGGCAGCGTACGAAGTCGTCTATGAGAGCGCCAATCGCCCTACGTGGATTGATGTGCCGCTCCACGGTCTGGCCAACTGCACACGCCATCTGCTGGGGATCGAGGCACTCGCATGAATGACGTCGTCGCCGTCCCATTGCTCTCGCCGGATCAGGCCTGGCAACTTTCCTCCGGCAGCTTGCGAGACCCGTTCTCCGTTCTCGGCCCGTTTGAAACCGAGGTCGGCCGCTTCATCCGTGCCTTCGTTCCGGGCGCGAAGGGCGTCGAGGTGGTCGCCCGTGCTGACGGACGGCCTCTTGGAAGGTTGTCGTCCGCGCAGCCGGATGGGCTGTTCATGGGCCACGTCTATGGTCACGATCCCTACCGGTTTCGTATCCAGTGGCCTGGCGCGGTGCAGGAAACCGAGGATCCCTACAGTTTCGATCTACTTCTAAGCGATGCCGATTTACACTTGTTCAATGAGGGGCGGTTATTTGAACTCGCCTTTACACTGGGCGCCAACCCGATGACGGTCGATAGCGTTCGCGGCACCCGGTTCGCGGTGTGGGCGCCGAACGCGCGTGCGGTATCGGTGATTGGCGACTTTGATACCTGGGACAACCGGCGCCACCCAATGCGGTTGCGATACCCCTCTGGGGTTTGGGAGTTGTTCGTGCCGCGGGTCGGGCCGGGGATGCGATACAAATTCGCCATGGTGTCAGGAGACGGCGTAAGATTGCCCGATAAGGCCGACCCGATGGCAAAGGCGGCTGAGGCGGCGCCCGCGACGGCCTCCATCGTCGTGGACCCGGTCCCCTACGTTTGGCACGACGAGACATGGATGCAGTCGCGATCCGCGCGCCATCGAGCCAATGCCGCGATCTGTGTCTATGAGGTGCATGCTGCGTCGTGGTTCCGGCCTGGGCCGGGTCAAACGCCAAGCTGGGATGCGCTGGCCGAACGGCTGGTACCCTATGTCTTGGAGATGGGTTTTTCTCACGTCGAACTGATGCCGGTGGCGGAGCACCCATTCGGCGGTTCATGGGGCTACCAGCCGCTCGGGCTGTTCGCGCCGTCCGGGCGGTTTGGGCCGTCAGAAGGCTTCTGCCGCTTCGTCGATGCGTTCCACCGCGTGGGGGTGGGCGTGATCATCGATTGGGTGCCAGCGCATTTCCCCAACGATGCGCATGGTCTGGCCCATTTCGACGGCACGCCCCTGTTCGAGCACGCCGATCCGAAGGAGGGATTCCACCAAGACTGGAATACCTACATTTACAACTTCGGGCGGCGGGAGGTGCAGGGCTTCCTGATCGCGAGCGGGATCCATTGGCTGGAACATTTCCACGTCGACGGGCTGCGGGTGGATGCGGTTGCCTCCATGCTGTACCGCGACTACAGCCGCAAAGAGGGCGAGTGGGTCCCCAATATCTATGGCGGCCGGGAGAATTTGGAAGCTATCGGCTTCTTGCGGCATTTCAACGCGGTCGTGGAGGAGCGCTGTCCTGGGGCGATGACCATCGCCGAGGAGTCGACCGCGTGGCCGAGCGTTTCGCGGCCGGTGCGGGACGGCGGCTTGGGGTTTTCATTCAAATGGAACATGGGGTGGATGCACGATACGCTTCACTACATGGAGTGCGATCCCGTTTACAGACGTTACCATCACAATGAGTTAACGTTTGGCTTGATATATGCGTTCACTGAAAATTTTGTACTGCCGTTGTCACATGACGAAGTTGTATATGGAAAAGGGTCACTGATCCAAAAAATGCCAGGGGATGACTGGCAACGTTTCGCCAACATGCGCGCCTATTTTGGATTCATGTGGGGCCACCCAGGTAAAAAATTGATATTCATGGGCGCGGAAATTGCACAATGGCGGGAATGGAATCACGATGCTGCGATTGACTGGGATTTACTCGATCAACCGCGCCATCGCGGCATTCAAACGCTGGTGCGCGACCTAAACGCGCTCTATCGTCACGAAACTGCACTGCACCAGAGAGATTCCGTATCGACCGGCTTTCGTTGGGTCATCGGCGATGACACGGGAAACTCGGTGTTCGCGTTCCTGCGATTTGGGGATGAAGATGACGGGATGGTGCTGACCGTCTGCAACATGACGCCGGTGCCGCGAGTTGATTACGCGGTTGGAGTGCCTCGGCCCGGGTATTGGCGGGAGCTGTTAAATACTGATGCGGGTGTCTATGGCGGGTCAAATATGGGAAATGCTGGCGGTACCCGGAGCGTCGCGACACCGATGCACGGCGAAGCACACGCGCTGTTTCTCACGTTGCCGCCACTTGCGACGGTTTTCCTCTCGCCCGATCCCTGATCATCGCAGCGCTTTCGATCGAGGACCCTCACCCGGCCAAGAGCGCGCGATCGCAGTTCCTGCGCAAGTGTACGTCGGCTGGCGGAACAGATCGGGTGCATGATCGTTAGCGGTGCTTGAAAGGAATGGTCCGGGATCCAGGAAATTTTGGCTGTTGCCGATGTGGCTCGTGACTAGGAGAACGCCAAAATGACAAATCTTTCGGACTCGGCCTGTGATTTCGGCGCCAAGCGACTGGCGGACGGAGCGGTCCGTTTCCGGCTATGGGCCCCAGCCCAGGAGACGGTCTCGGTAGCTATCGAATCGGGTAAGCTATTGCCGATGCGGCGTTCAGCTAATGGGTGGTTCGAGACGACGGCGACGCTACCGGATCACACACGATATCGGTATCGCCTGTCTGACGGGTTGATGGTGCCAGACCCCGCTTCCAAGTGCCAGGCGCCGGATGTCCACGATGCCAGCGTGATTAAAACCGACGCATTTCAATGGAAAAACCCCGACTGGCAGGGGCGTCCCTGGACCGAGGTGGTGTTGTATGAAATCCATGTCGGAGCCGCTGGGGGTTTTCGCGGTGCACGAGAGGATCTACCCCGTTTGAAAGAACTGGGGGTGACGGCAATCGAGCTGATGCCGGTCAACGATTTTCCCGGCAAGCGCAATTGGGGCTACGATGGAGTGCTGCCTTACGCTCCGGATTCCGCTTATGGAACGCCTGACGATCTGAAGGAGCTGGTCGATACCGCCCACGGACTAGGGCTGATGATGTTCCTGGATGTTGTTTACAATCACTTTGGACCGGACGGGAACTACCTTGGTTCCTATGCGCCGCAGTTCTTCCGCGACGACGTGAAGACCCCCTGGGGGCCGGCGATCGACTTCCGCCGGCGTGAAGTGCGGGATTATTTCATTTGCAACGTTTTGATGTGGCTGACCGAGTTCCGCTTCGATGGTCTGCGTTTCGATGCCGTGCACGCGATTCAGGAGCAGGATTGGGTAGAGGAAATGGCCGCCGCGGTTCGCGCGGCGACGGGTCCGGACCGCGAAGTGCATCTCGTGCTGGAGCACCACAATGCGGCCTCTCATTTGCTGAAGGCCGTCGATGCACAGTGGAACGATGACGGCCACAATGTCCTGCACGTGCTGCTGACAGGCGAGGATGGCGGCTATTACCGCGACTACGCCGAGGATCCGGCGGCTAAGCTGGCTCGTGTCCTGGCTGAAGGTTGGGTCTACCAAGGCGAATATTCGGCCTATCTGAAGGCTCCGCGTGGTGAACCGAGCGGCGAGCTGCCGCCGTATTCGCATGTGTTGTTCTTGCAAAATCATGATCAGGTCGGGAACCGCGCTTTCGGTGAGCGATTGACGTCGCTTGCGCCGGCAAACGCGCTGGAGGCGGCTATCGCGCTGCAACTCCTCTGCCCTCAATTCCCCTGCTCTTCATGGGGGAAGAAGTGGCCGCACGTACGCCCTTCCTGTTCTTCACCGATCACCACGATGCGTTGGCGGACGCCGTGCGCGAAGGCCGCCGGCAGGAGTTCGCAGGCTTCGCCGAATTCGCCGATCCGAAAAAGCGTGAACGTATTCCCGACCCAAATGCCATCGAAACCTTCACCGTATGCGTCCCGCGCGCCGAATCGGCCGACCGCTTCGCCCTGTATCAACGGTTGATCGCGCTGCGAATGCAGGAGATCGTGCCGCGGTTGCGGGGGACGAAATCCCTTGGGGCAGAGGCCATCGGGCCGAAGGCGGTATTGGCACGGTGGCTTCTGGGTGATGGATCACGGCTTACAATCGTAACGAATCTGGGAAGTGACGCGGTGTCGTTCGAACCGCCGGCGGGGCGCATGTTGTTCACGACCGGAAAAACCAACCCGATGACAGCCGTGTATCTGGAGGCTGCGAAATGACCGATGAGATCGTTCGGGACCTGGCTCGGCGAGCCGGTATCTCGGTGGAATGGCAAGACTACGCCGGCCAAAGCCACGATGTGTCTCCGGCTGTCCTGCGCCACGTGCTTTCCGCTCTCGGGCTTCCGGCCGATACCAGCCGGGAGTTGTCCTCAAGTCGGCGGTTGTTAACAAAACGCAGCAGTCTGGCCGATCTGCCGCCGCTGGTCACCGCGGTCGCCGGGCGCCCGACCAGGCTGGATGTCGGCGGAAGTGAGGCGCAGTCCGCGGAACTGGTGCTAGAAAACGGTGAAACCCGACCGGTCGCCCTTTTACCGGCGCGCGGGCGTTTACGCGTGCCGGCCATCGCGGAGATCGGTTACCACCGGCTGCGCGTCGAGGATCGGGAATTGGTGCTGGCTGTATCGCCGGCGCGGTGCCGCTCGATCGAGGACGTTGTTCCAGACGCGCGACTGTGGGGGCTGGCAGCGCAGCTCTATGGTTTAAATCATCCGGGCGATGTCGGCATCGGCGATCTCGCCGGCGCCGCCGACCTCGCACGAGCTGCCGGGGCAAAAGGTGCTGATGCTATCGCGTTAAGTCCGATGCATGCGCTTTATGCCGCTGACCCTGCCCGGTTTGGTCCTTATGCGCCATCCAGCCGACTATTTCTAAACCCGCTTCACGCCGCGCCGGAGCTCGTCTTCGGACGAAGCATCAAAGTGGAACCGAGTTCGGCAAACGGCTTGATCGACTGGCCTGAGGCATCGACTGCGAAATATGCATTGTTGCGCAGTGTTTTTAAGTCATTCCTTGACGGTGACGATTGGGATGGGCCGCTCGGAGCGGACTTCGCGAGATACCGGGCGGATCAGGGATCGCTGTTATACGAACATGCTTGCTTCGAGGCGTTGCAGGCGGCGCGCATGCCGCAGCGGGAATGGCGTAACTGGCCCGCTGACCTGCGCGATCCCCGTGGCGCCGCGGTAACATTCTTCGCGAGGTCACAGCCTGACGAAATCCTGTATCACCAGTTCCTGCAGTGGGTGTCCGACCGCTCGCTCGCCGCAGCCCAAGATATAGCGCGCCAAGCCGGTATGCGGATCGGGCTGATCGGTGATCTCGCGGTCGGAATGGACCCGAATGGCAGCCACGGGTGGAGCCGGCAGGGCGATATCCTACTGGGCTTAACCATCGGTGCACCCCCGGATTTGCTCAATCCACGCGGACAGGACTGGGGCCTTACGGGGTTCTCACCGCGGGCGATGGAAGAAGGCGGTTTTGTGCCGTTTCTCGCGACGCTACAGGCCGCGATGCGGCACGCCGGCGGGATTCGCGTTGATCACGCGATGGGATTGGCGCGCCTTTGGCTGATCCCGGAAGGCTCGTCTCCGGCGGAAGGCGCCTATCTGAACTTTCCGGTGGCTGATCTATTGAGGCTGCTGGCTTTGGAGTCAGTGCGGCACAACGTGGTGGTGATCGGCGAAGACCTTGGCACTGTTCCGGCGGGTTTCCACGACATGCTGGAACAGAGCGGGATCCATGGCATGCGCGTGCTGTGGTTCGAGCGAGATGCACAAACCGGTTTCGTGCCGCCTCGGGGTTGGGGCAGCACCGACGTGGCGATGACGTCCACCCATGATCTGCCGACGGTAGCGGGATGGTGGAAGGGTAGCGACATCGATGTACGGCTCGAACATGGACGGCTAGGAGAGGGTGTCGACCCCGACACAGTTCGTAAGGAGCGGGAACAGGATCGGCCGCGGCTCTGGAACGCGTTCGTGCGGGAGCAAGTTGGCGAAGGTCCGGTTCCAGAACCAAACGAGACGGATCGCGTGGTCGATGCCGCCGTTCGTTTCATTGCCAAGACGGAAGTGCCGTTATCGTTGATTCCGCTTGAGGATTTACTTGGGCAAGAGGAGCAACCGAATTTGCCAGGGACTGTGACTGAACATCCAAATTGGCGGCGTCGGCTGCCGATGTCGGTGGACTCGGTGCTGGAAGCCGAAGCAGTGGCACGACGGATAGGCTACGTGGCGACCGAAAGACCTCGCCAATGACCCCTCGCGCAACCATGCGGTTGCAGCTTCACAAGGGGTTCACGTTCGCTGATGCATCTAAACTGGCTCCCTACCTGGTCGATCTGGGGAGCAGCCACGTCTATTCTTCACCGATCCTGACCGCGCGTGCGGGTTCCATTCATGGTTATGACGTGGTTGATCCGACCTCGGTCAATCCGGAGCTGGGCGGCGAAGGTGGGTTTCGAGAATTTGTCGCGGTTCTGCGGGCGGCTGGGCTGGGGCTGATAGTCGATATCGTACCTAATCATATGGCAGTAGGGGGGTCAGACAACCCCTGGTGGACAGACTTGCTGCAGTACGGGCGATCCAGCCGGTACGCCAATTTCTTCGACGTAGACTGGGAGACGGCTAACCCCGACTTGCGCGGCAAAGTGCTGGCTCCATTCCTTGGGCGGCCTTATGGCGAGGCGTTGGACGCCGGGGAGATCCGAATAGCGAAAGCTGCATCCGGGGAACCGGTCATTCGATACTTCGACAGCGAATTCCCGATCGATCCCGCCGATTACGCCCACGTCGACGAATGCGGGATTAAGTCTTTCGACCCGGCAAATCCGAGCGGACGCTGCTTGCTCCATACATTGCTGGAGAGGCAGCACTATCGTCTGGCCTGGTGGGGTTTGGCAGGTGACGAGATCAACTGGCGGCGATTTTTCGACATCAACGGGCTGGCGGGCCTGCGCATCGAAGTCCCCGAGGTGTTCGAGGCGACCCACGCGACCCTGTTTCGGCTCTACGCGGATGGCCTCATTGACGGGTTTCGGGTGGATCATGTGGATGGGCTGTCCGATCCGCCGGGCTACTGCCGCCGCCTTCGCCAGCGATTAAACGAACTGGCGCCGAATCGTCGCGCCTATCTGGTGATCGAGAAGATCCTAGGCGCGGGAGAGGCTTTGTCAACCGATTGGGGCATCGATGGCACCAGCGGCTATGACTTCATGAATGAGGTCAGCGCGGTCCAGCATGACGCCTCCAGCGCGTCGGTGCTCAGCCAGTTATGGCACGACCTGACACAGCGGTCCGCGAACTTTGAGGACGAAGAAACCGCCGCGCGTAAGGAAATCCTGCTTCAGGGATTTGGCGCTCAGTTGCGAGCGGTGACGGCCGCGCTTCACCACCTTGCCAGTGCCGACCTCAACACGCGCGACCTGTCCGAAGCGAAAATCCGAGCTGGTTTGATCGCGCTGCTTTCGCATTTTCGCGTGTATCGTGGTTACGATGCTGGATCCAAGCGTTCGGCAATCGATCAAGCTGCGTTCGATAAGGCGCTGTCGGCTGCGAAGGCCACATCCCATCAATCGATGCACTCGGTGCTCGATGATCTGGATCGATGGCTCGGCGGGGAACCGGGCGATAAAGTAGCCCCCACGCGGTTTCAGCAGCTCAGCGCGCCCGTCGCGGCGAAATCCGTTGAGGACACGGCATTCTACCGGTATGGTCGGCTGCTGTCGCGCAACGACGTCGGCTTTGACGCGGCGCGCCTCGGTGCGTCCGTGGCGGATTTCCACCGTGCCTGCGCGGATCGGCTAGCGTCGTTTCCTGACGCCATGCTGGCCACGGCAACGCATGACCACAAGCGCGGCGAGGACCTGCGTGCGCGGCTCGCGGTGATCAGTGAGGTTCCTGACAAGTGGGCCGCCTTCCTCGCCAAATGCCGAGAGATCAAAGCAGACCGGCCCGATCCCGCGGACGAGGTCATGCTGTATCAGATGATCGTCGGCGCTTGGCCGCTCGATCTGGATTGGTCCGATGAGGCCGGGTGTCGCGCCTTCGCGGAAAGACTCGCAGGCTGGCAGCAGAAGGCGCTGCGGGAAGCCAAGCTGCGTACCAACTGGACCTCACCGGACGAAGAATATGAGGCCGTCGCGCGAAATTTCCTGTTTGGCCTGATCTCGCGGCACGGTGCTTTCCTTCCGCTTGCTCGATCGTTCGTCAATATGATCGCACCAGCGGGAGCGGTAAACGGACTGGCACAAACAGTGCTGAAGATGACCGTGCCAGGGATGCCTGATTTTTTTCAAGGAACGGAGTTCTGGGATTTCAGCCTGGTTGATCCGGACAACCGCCGGCCGGTGGATTATGCTGCGCGCCGCCAGGCATTGGCCGCCAACAGCAGCCCACTCGAATGTCAGCGGTCCTGGCGCGATGGCCGGGTCAAACAGGCCGTGATCCGGCGGGTTCTGACCCTGCGCCGCCAGCAGCCCGATTTGTTTGCCCGCGGGGATTACTGTCCCCTACCCATTCAGGGCGCGCTCGAGGATCGAATGATTGGCTTCACGCGCAGCCTCGGCGGATCTGATCTGATCGTTGTCGTACCGCGGCTGGTCTGCCGAACTCTTGCAAATTGGCGATGGCATCAATCTGGATCCGCGCCTGCTGGATGCCACCACCGTGTCGTTTCCGTCTCGACTGGCAGGACGGCGATTGCGTTCTGTACTGACCCCATGCGAGGACCTAACGGCTCTGCCGAGCCAACCTGTTCAATCGCTGCTGAGGGATTTTCCGGTTGCAGTTCTGTACGCCAGCGAACCAGGGTGAGGCGCGCATGACCCGAGGGCCGCTCAGTCCATAGCAACGATCTCGCCGGCAACGATCCGTTGGCGGCCCTCCGCCGTGTCCAGCAAAAGGGCGCCGTCCACATCCAGACCCGCGAAATGGCCAGCGACCGGCTGATTTCCAGCCCTTGCTTGGATCGCGGCTCCGATCGGGTAGGATCGGTTTAACCACTGTTCCCGGATCGCGGCGAAACCTCCTGTACACCAGGAGGCTAAGTGAACACCCATCCGAGGGAGCAGAATATCCCGAGCACCGTCGACCGACGCGATACCACCTTGGGCCACGACTGTCGTAGCCTTGTAGGCGAGGTTTGACGGAGCCTCGAGGATGTTCAGGCCGATCCCGATGATGGTGGCGTCGTCGGCCTGCTCCAGCAGGATTCCCGCGATCTTGGCACCATTGACCAGCACGTCGTTGGGCCATTTCAGCATGGTGCGGATCTGTCGTGGCAAAAGGGCCTCGACAGTGTCCGCCACCGCGAGGGCGGCGAGGAAGCTAAGTTCCGCTGTGCGGGCGGCCGGTTGGCCGGTGCGCAATAGGATCGACAGATACAGATTGCCCGGGGGACTGAACCACGTGTGAGCCAGCCGGCCTCGCCCCGCCGTCTGCTCGTCGGCATGAACCACAGTGCCGTCCGGCGCGCCCTCACTCGCCATTCGGCGCGCCTCATCGCTCGTGGACCCGATCTGGTCGTGGTGCCATACGGTGAAGTCTGTCATCAAGGATGCCATAGCATAGCGTCAGGAGCGCTTCACCGATCGCTCCCCAAGGTGCTCGGCGTCCACCGCACCAAGCTCCGGGGCCCACATGTGGATCGACGCGGCAAGTCGATCAGCGCGTCGCCACAGCCGGGCGTTGCCTTGGCTCCGCCGTCACATTGGTGGCTTCAATCCGTCCTTGCCGACCACAATCGCGCCTGCAACGAAGCTACCGTCGTCCTGCTTCTTGCCTCTCACGAACACCTTGCTGTTCGGCTTCAATAGTTCGGGCGTTGCTGGGGTAAATTCGACGATAGTCGCATCGGGCGGCACCGAGATATTCTGAGTCCCACCCTTGTAGTCCAGCTTCAGCACGCGATCCTCGCCAACTGATTCTACCTTGGCGATATTCGCATTGGTCATCATGTTCGGGCCGCTGCCCAGATCCCAGGGATAATGGCCTTCGCCCAACCCGCGGAGGCTCTCGTCGAACACATGCACTTCGACAGCGACGCGTTTGCCCGCCTTTTCGACCGAAGTGACACCGACGAACTTACCATCCTTGATGGCGCCGAGATCCGCCGGACTGACCAAGAAAACCTTCGCATCGTCGGCCAGTTTAATCGAGTCCGTGCCGCGCGCGGTCTTGACCGACAGCGTATGACCATCGACCGCTTCGAGCGTGCCGCGAACGTTTTGCGGTGGTGTCTCCGCGGCGAATGCCGGGATGCCGATCGCAAGCCATCCGGCGAACGCGGCGGTCGCTACAAGCGTCGTGGCTTTCCAATGAATGGACATGCGGCGTTTCCCTCCCTGTTTGGAGAAACAGTCTGTCAAACTTGGGCGTTCCGCGCAATCAGGCGATGGGAGAGCTGACAGAGGACTTTCGCTGGTCTGCCGACTCCCGCCGCGCAGGTCCAAGTCGTCACGAAGTCGCTCGACCCAAATGCCGCCACCGCCCCGCTATCTTCGCGCACACCTGTTTTCGATCGCGGCAAGCAGGATGCACAACGCGATCCCCTCTGACGCGATGGCGACGTCCTCCAACGATGGAAACGTCGGGGCAAGACGGAGATTGCTGTCGTGCGGATCGTTCCTGTGCGGCCAGGTGGAACCGGCGGCGGTCAGCGCCAGACCGGCGTCCTTGGCGAGGGCGACGACCTGTTTCGCGGTGCGGGGGGTGGCGTTCAGGCTGATGAAGTAGCCTCCCTCCGGACGCGCCCAGGTGGCTGCGCCGGTGCCGGTGAGCCGGGCGTCGAGCGCAGTCTGCACGGCAGCGAACTTCGGCGCGAGCAACGCGCGATGTGCGTCCATATGGCGCATCAGCCCGGCCTCATCCCTCAGGAAACGCACGTGGCGAAGCTGGTTCAGCTTGTCGGACCCAATGGTGCGCTTGAACAGGCGCGCCAGGTACCAGGCCACGTTGGCGGGCGACGACCCGAAGAACGCCAGACCCGCCCCGGCCAGGGTGATCTTCGATGTCGACGCAAAGATGAAGGCGCGATCCGGGTTCCCGGCCTTCCCACAGGCGTCGAGGATGTCAGCGATCTCATGCCGGCGTTCGGTCAGATGATGGACCGCGTAAGCATTGTCCCAGAACAGACGAAAGTCGGGCGCTCCAGTCCTCATCGCGGCAAGGCGCCGGACAGTTTCCGCTGAGTACACTTCCCCGCTGGGATTGGAATATTTCGGCACACACCACATGCCTTTGACCGAGGGATCGGCGGCGAGTGCTTCCACCGCGTCCATATCCGGACCATGGCCGGTCAGCGGGACCGGCAGCATACGGATGCCGTACTCCTCGCACAGTGCGAAGTGCCGGTCGTAGCCGGGAACGGGACAGATGAAGGCCGGGTTCGACCATGGTTCAGCCGAACCGGGGACACCCTTCAGCAGCGACCAGACGATGCAGTCGTGCATCACCGCCAGGCTGGAATTGTTGGCAACGACGATCTGGCTCGGCGGTGCGCCCAGCAGCGAGGCGAACAGGGCGCGGGCTTCCGGGAGGCCCTGCAGAACCCCGTAGTTGCGGGCGTCCTCTCCAGAACTCGGTCAGGTGGTCGCGGTTGCCCGGGAGAGCCAGCATGGCCTCCGCCAGATCGAGTTGTTCCGGCGCCGGTTTGCCGCGCGTCATGTCGAGCTTGAGGCCACGCGCACGGAACACATCATACTCGGCCCGGATTTGGCGACGGAGGGTTTCGAGTTCGTTATCCGACAGGTTGGCGATCTCGGTGGTCATCGGTGCCTCGGCGTTAAGGTCGGCGATCTATAGCGAATTAGCTCCGTCCGCAGCATCATCGCCATTCAACGCTTATCCAAAACCGGCGAACCGCATCATTCGATGCATCGTTCGGTCGATCTGTTTCATGCCGCCGACCCGCGCTCGGCGCGGCGCGCCAACATGCGCTGCGCGGCCCCGAGCGCGGCGGCGACAGCGGGGCGACGGTAGTTCCAGATCGGGTCGGGATCAGGCGGACTGACAACCATTGTCGCGTTGGCCTCGAACAACAACAGCGACCCGTCACGCGCCAACCCGAAATCGATGCCGCCATAGTCGAGGTCCAAAGCGGCCCGAACACGGGCCAGCGCCTCCATGCCATGCTCACCGACAACCGCGGGCATCTCACGCAGGAAACGGTCTTCCTCGGCACGATATTCTGGGTCGGCCGCCATCGCGGCGGTGAAGTAATGCACCTTCCAGTCCATCGAAATAGCCAGATGCAATGGATAGGCTGCACCATCAATGAACATGACTCGGTATTTTCGGGCCATGCCGTCGGCTCCGCGCGCATTGAGATATTCGATCGCCAGCGGATCACCCCCGGGCAAGGACGCGGCGGCCGTGGTCAAGGCATCCGCCGTCTCTACGCGGATAAAATGTTGCCCAGTGTGATAGCCAGGTGCGCGCAGCAACAGTGGAAAGTGCAAATCGGCTCGACTTAGCGGCGCAATACGAGGCGCGACGACGCCCGGGATGCCGCCCAAACGCCGCGCGATGGTTTCGCGGCCGGTCGCCCGGACAATGGCGGGTCCGTTGACCACTGGCGCACTGCTTTTTGCGACAATCCGTTCAGCGTTCGCCAGCGCCGCATCACACAGATCGGCGTCGCCGATGGCATTCACGATCAAGGTGTGCGGCGGCAACGGATCGGCCGGATCGAAAAAATCAGCATAAATCGCGGTTACGGCAAATACCCAGCTATCCAGCCAGTGCCTCATTGATACATTGCCGCCCACCGCTGAGACCAGCATCAGTAGCGGGATTCCAACCCCAACGCCCCGGAAGCACTGCGAGACAACGGCATGACCCGCAAAGCCCTTGCGCCAATGTTCGCCGCCGTCCTCTCCCAGCGCGTGCAGTGCCCGCGCAAGACCCTGATGTGCCCGCGGCAGATCCGCATCGATGGCCAGCGCCGCCTGATAGTGGAGGCAGGCGGCAGCCGGATCGCCGGCCTCGCACAGCAGGTCGCCGTAACCGAGGCGCGCGGGCAGGTAGTCGGGATTGAATCGCACCGCCTGGCGAAACGCCTCCCGCGCAGCCGACATATAACCTCCGGCATGAGCCAGGCCGCCGAGTTCCGTCAGTGCGACAGGATGTCGCGGATCGAAGTGAAGCGCGTCGAGATACGCTTGGCGGGCCGCGATATCGTCGCCGTCCACGAGTAGCTGGCGGGCCTTGAACAGCGCGCCATCGATCATCTGAGTCGCTTTTGGAAAAACAGCCGCTGGTGTCCAGGCGGGCAGTCCTCCAACGCGCCGAACAGGGAGAACCCGATTTTCTCGTAAAACCGACCTGCCTGAAAGCTGAAGCCATCGACACGGATGCCGAGGCAGCCCCGGTTCCGAGCTTCGGTTTCCGCCGCGGCCATCAATGCCGAGCCGACGCCCCGGCCGCGCATTAGCTGCGGGACGAACAGCATCTCCACTTCAAGCCAGCGGAACAACATGACGCCCCACAGGCCCCCGATCACGGTGCCCGAACCGCTGCGGAGCGGGATGACTAGCAGACGCGGCTCTGCCGGTCCGATCACCTCCCGGGACGCCCCATCGAGGGCGGTGAAAATGGATTCGAAGACGCTGCGTTCGCCGGTGTCGGACACCGCAAACGCCACCAAAGTATCATCAGTCTCGCCGGACAGGACAGACACGCTTGTACTGTTCGTTAGACCGCGGCAATCGCGGGCGTGGACGTTTTGCCCTGCGCGATCATGCGCTATACCAGCGTATTGAGAATGTTTGCCACAGTGCTCGTTCCGGACTGCGTCACATCGAACGACTGTCCCGAAGTATCACTGCCGCCATGATGGTGATGGTGATGAGCCGGTGCTGCCTGCTGCGGCGGAGCGGTCGGCGTTGTGGAGGCGGTCTGTGCCGCAGCGCCGAAAGTAGTGGCCGGCGTGGTGGCCGGTGTATCGCCCGGCGGCTTGGGGATATACGATGCCGCCGATGCGGCGGAAATTCCGCTGATGCTCATAGTATTCTCCTATTCAACCGAAGCAGGAATACCTTAGAGACCAACTCTTAACGAACACTTAACCGGCGAGGCAGATGTATTCCTTGATCGTATCAATATGCTTGCGAGCATTCGCCGGCGAGCCGATCACCCCGGTCTGCGAGCACTTGGCGCAGTAGCGTTACAGCGCCACGGTCAGCGCATCATATTCGTACAGCCAGTCGTAGCGCTGCTTGACCTTGTGCGGCTGGAATTCGCGTTCCACGTAAGCCGCCGCGCCTTCCGGACCGCCCAGCGCCGGGTTGTGGAATCGCTTGGTGTTGTCCGACGACCCACGCACGATCGCGGCCGTCCGCTCCAGCCGGGCATTCTCGTAGCGCAGCAGCGAGCCGGCGACATCAGACAGATCCAGGCAGCGAGTAATAACCATCGCGTCCTCCAGCGCCATGTTGGCGCCTTGCGCGAGGAAAGGCAGCGTCGGATGCGCCGCGTCGCCCATGACGCAGACGCGGCCTTGGGCGTAGTGATCCAGCGGCTCGCGCCCCAGCAGTGCCCATTTGTAGGGCGTATCGATGTTGCGGATGATGGTCTTGACGTCTTCATGCCAGTTCGCGAGGTCGCGCAGGCATTCCTCGTGGCTGCCGGGCTCGTTCCAGGATTCGACGCGCCAGTCGTCTCGTTCTACCACGCCGACAAAATTCAGGATTTCGCCACGCCGCAACGGATAGGTGACCACGTGGCCGCCCACGCCCACCCAGTTGGCTCCGACCAGGCGGCGCTGATGCGGCGGCAGGCGCTCCATCGGCACCAGGCCGCGCCAGGCCATTATGCCCGTGAAACGCGCCGATCCTTGGCCGAACATCTGCTGGCGGATGCGGGAATGCACCCCGTCGGCGCCGATCAACAATTCGCCGCTGGCCTGATCGCCATTGGCCAGATGCAGAGCCACACGCTCAGCGGTCTGCTCGAAGCCGACGCACCCATTGCCGGCGCGGATCGCGTTAGGGCTTGCCAAGCGGACGGCATCCAGCAGGATTTTGTGAAAATCGCCGCGATGCACCATCCAGTACGGCGCGCCGAACCGCTCGATCGAGGTTTCGCCAAGGTCGAAGGTCGACCAGCTCTGTCCGGTTCTCCCGAGCCTGATCTCCTTGCTGGTGGCGGCGCAGACGACCCGTCGCATCGCCAATTCCAGGCCCAGCGCGATCAGGATTTGCGTGCCGTTGGCCCCGAGTTGCACGCCGGCGCCGACCTCGCGCAACTCGGCGGCCTGCTCGAACACGCGCACATCGTGGCCGCGCTGGATCAGCGCCAGCGCCGCGGTAAGACCACCAAGGCCGGCGCCCGCGATCAGGATGTCAGCCATTCTTGTGCTCTGTCGCCTTAACCTACTGGTGTTGCCCGAGCCGATCCACCACGGCGGCGACAAGGTCGGTCACGGGTGCGAGGGAATCCAGTCGCAGCACCGGCGCTGTCTGGTCCGCCAGCCAGGTCTCGTGCGTCAGAAGGCCCCGGCGCAGCGAGCCGGCGGTGTCGTAGGCTTCGGCCCAGGTGATGAAGGCGGCATTGTGGACGGCCATGTCGCCGCCGGGCAGGATGCGAGCGCCCCACCGAGCAGCCTCCCGTTGGCGCAGGCGATCCATCCGGATGGCCGGATCGAGGCGCAGGAAAACCACAAGGTCGTAGTGCGGCTCCAGCGGCGCCGCCCACCGGGTCGCGGCGCCGGAGAAGACCCAATGGGCCGTGACGGGAAGCCGGCGCGTCAGCAGTGTCTGCCGCTCCTCCACCGGCCGAGGGGTGGTATAAGGCGGGTCGGTTGGCAGCCAAAAGAAGCTGTCGGAGTCGACATGCGGCACGCCGAGGCGCCGCGCGAGCGCGGAACCAAGCGTCGAGGTGCCGGAGCCTGAAGCTCCGAGGATATGGATCCGGGCCATGCGCGCCGCCTTATAGCAGCGCGTGTGGGAACTGACAGACCCGTCCAATCGGCCATGCGTCTCCGATTGTCAGTTCAGCAGCATGCCCTCCTTCAACGTCGAAATGTCGTGCCGGATCATTTGGATATACGTGCCGGCCGGCCCATCCGGCTTCGACAAAGCGTCGCCGTAAATCGTACCTCCGATCACCGCACCGGTTTCCTTGCTGATCCGTTCCATGGCGCGAGGATCGGTGATGCTGTCGAGGAATAGTGCCCTCACATGCTCGAGGCGGATCTGATCGGTCAAACGAGCCAGATCCGCGGCGGAGGGCTCCGCCTTGTTGGTCCATCCGTAGACCGAGATTATAGTAATGGAAAAGGCATTCGCCAGGTATTGCAGCGAGTCATGTGACGAAAGCGCTCGGCGCTTAGCTGCCGGCACGGCCGCCATCTCCGCTTGCGCCCATGCATTCAAGTCCCGAAGCTCCTGGGTATACGACGCGGCCCGGTTGCGATACTCGGCGCCGTTGGCGGGATCGAGACGCACCAGCGCGTCAGTGATGTTCTTCACGTAAGTGAGGCCGTTCTTGGGATTCATCCAGGCGTGCTGATCCAGCTTAATGGCCTTGGGTTTGCCACCCATTGGGTGCTCGTCTTCGGCGCTGAGCCCCTTGACGCCACGCGACACGATAACCTTGGTGCCATCAAACCTTACTGCTTCATCAACGAATCCAGCCAGGGCTCAAAATCGTCGTTGAGTCCGTTCATGAACAGGATCCGCGCATTGGCCATTTTCGGAACGTCGGCCGCGGTAGGCTCGTATTCTTCGCTATCTCCGTCGGGACCGACAATAATCGTCAGATCGACAAGATCCCCTGCCACATTCGCCACCATATCGCCGATCACGGAGAAAGTGGCGACGACCTTGATCTTGTCCGCCGCCGCCGCTGCGCCCGAACAGGTCAATACAGTTACAACGGCCAACAACACCGGCGCGACGCGGAACAGTCGTTTCATCAGTAGTCCTCCAGTTCTCCTTGATGGGAAAGTTAGGCACGAGCCGTTAGGGTCTAAAACTGCTGTTTGATCCCGCCAAGATTGTGCGCCGGATACCATACTGTGGGGCACCGACACCCACACCCGTTCCGTTCCGTATTTGGTAGGTGGTATCTGCAACATTCAGAACGTCAAAACGCAATTGGGTGTCGGGGCGGAGTTGCTGGACGGCGGACAGGTTCATCGTCGCATAGGAAGGGAGCGCGATCCCGTTCGGGATGGTCGCGGTGCTTGCCCGCAACCCGCTCGGCACCAGCAGATCGACCGAGACCCGCGTTGGCCGGGTGGTTTCCTTATTGAAGGTGTAGGCGCCACCGCCTGGTGCGCTCCAGATTTGGTCGTGATCCAGATGAATGAAGTTGTTCTGGATGAAGGCCAGTTCGTCCGGCGAGAAATTGTACTGCGTTGAGTTGATGTCTTTGCCCATCGCCCGCGAATAGGCCAGGTTGCCGTAGAGCGAAAGCGGCCCGTGATCATAGCTTCCTGTCCATTCGACCCCGGACTGTTGCCCGTGCGCGTAGTTGAACGCCGTGAGAATAATCGGCGCGCCAAACTGGCCTTCGTCGATCAGGTTATTTGACAGTTTGTAGTATGCATCGACGCCGAGGGTCAGGCCAGGCACCACCATGTGACTGACCCCGACATCGAAATAGTTCGAGCGTTCGGCCCGCACCGTATCGTCTTGCGTCACCGCCGGCGCCGCGGTGGTTCCCGAGAATTTCGCGATGTCGGTCGGCGTAAGCGCTTCGTAGGGTGGCGGCACGAAATACCGCGCGTAGCCGATATGGAACGTGGTGTCCGGCATCGGCTTCCACACCAGATTGATGCGCGGACTGACCTGGCTTTCGTGAGTGAATTCCTCGACCGCGTCGAACCGCAGCCCGTAATTCAGCGTCAGTTTGGGCACGATGTGCCACTCGTCCTGGACATAGACACCATACAGGACGCCGGCGTTGTTCTGGTTGGCGATGATGCTCAGCGGCTGCATAGACGTCTGCTCGCCGGCTGCATTCACCGGTAGCACACTGGATGTCGTGGCGGACGTGGCATGCTCGATTTGCCCTAAGAACCCGGCGTGCAACGTGTGCTGGTCGTTGATCCGCCAGCTTCCGTCGCCCTGCACGCCAGTTGCTATGTCTGTCCGCGACGCCTCTTTGCCCAATGCCGTTGAACAGCAGGTCGCCGATTGGGTCAGGTGAGAAGTTCAAAGTGCTGGTGCGGTTGAACACCGGGAGCTGCACAGGGGAGTCGCATTTCGAATTTGCTTGACCTTCAATTCCCTCTTGCCCGGCTCGAAGCAGATCAACTCTACGCGATGGCCTGAGAAACTCACGTCGGGAGGCTACGTTGGAAGAGTTTGGCGCATGCTGGGAGGGTCTTGAAGACCCACGAACCGGGAATGCCACGCTGCATCACCTGCACGACCTCCTGATGATCGCGCTGTGTTCGGTGATCTGCGGCGGCGAGAACGCCATGGACATGGCGGCATTCGCGAAGGCGAAGGAGCCATTACTTCGCGGCTTTCTGCGGCTGCCCAACGGCGTGCCAAGCCACGACACCTTCAGCCGGCTGTTCCGTTTGCTGGATCCTGCGCCGTTCGGGGCTGCTTTTCAGCGGTTCATGGCGGTGTTTTCGCAACAATGTCAAGGCGTTGTGGCCATCGATGGCAAGGTTCTACGCCGCTCGCACGACCATGCCAGCGGTAAATCAGCGCTGCATATGGTCAGCGCCTGGGGATGCGAGCAACGCATGGTGCTTGGCCAGATCGCTACGGATGCGAAGTCGAACGAGATCACCGCGGTGCCAAAACTGCTTGCGATGCTGTCGCTGAAAGGCACCATCGTCACGGTTGATGCGCTTAATTGCCAACGCGCCATCGCGCAACAGATCGTCGATCAGGGCGGCGATTATGCCCTGGCGCTGAAAGGAAATCAGGCGACCCTGCATGACGATGTCAGGCTGTTTCTCGACGATCCAGCCCGGGCGGGCGGCGTTACCGCGCAAACGGTCGATGGGGATCACGGGCGGATCGAGACCCGCACCGCCAGCGTTTCAACCGACATCGGCTGGCTTCAGGAAAATCATGATTGGCCGGGCCTCAGAGCCATCGGCAAGGTGGAGCGGATGCGCGAAACGCACGGCAAAACCACACGTGAGACAGCGTATTATTTGCTCAGCACCGCGTTGAGCGGCGAGCGTTTCCTGGACGTGGTCCGGGCCCATTGGGGCGTCGAGAACCGGCTGCACTGGCGGCTGGACGTCGTCATGAATGAGGACCAGCAGCGCGCGCGGTTGGATAACGGGCCGAATAATCTAGCGGTGTTGCGGCATATCGCGTTGAACGTGATCCAAAAGGAAGGTTCTAAAGGGTCGCTACGAGGGAAGCTCAAGCGGGCTGCGTGGGATGAAAACTACCTCCGCACGCTGTTGGCGCTATTCTGACGGGCGAAGTGCGATTGCCCTGGGGAGCTGCACGTCCTTGCCCTCGCCGGGGCGCGCAAGGGTCGAGGAACCGAGGCCGAGCCGTATCTGCCTGGGGTAATGGTTGTGCCACGCGACCGCGCTTCCCAAGCGGCAGGTGAAACCACGAATCAGTCATCCCGAGGGGGTCAAACAGGGTGTCCTCCAGGACATGCTGCAGACTATGCTCGGAAATAACTTCCAGAATTCGACCCAGGACATCTGTCGCATGGCTGTAGTGCCAAACCGTTCCGGGCTGGTACTCAAGGGGGAGTGCTGCAAGTGATCAACGAACTCGGCGTTGGAAAGGTCCTCGGCAAGAAATCCGTCAGCGACGTAAGCCCGTTGTGCCGGACTGTCACCGAGATAGCCGTAGGCCAGGCCAGCCGTGTGCCGCATCAGATCCTGGATAGTCGGTGCCTGTCTGGCCGGCACCTGCGACCCATCGGCGTGCATCACACGCAGATTCGCGAACGACGGGATGAATTCTGCCACGGGTTGATCAAGCCGCAGCAACCCGCGTTCGACAAACACCATCGCCGATACTGTAACGACCGGCTTGGTCATCGAATAGATTCGCCAGATGGCGTCAGGTTTCAGAGAATCACGCGTCGTAGGATCGCGATAGCCACCGTGGTATTCGAAAATCAGCTGTTCACGATTGCCGATGACGATCGTGGCGCCCGGGATTTTCCTGGCAGCGACATCGGGGTCCAAACGTCTGCTGATTGCTTCTAACCGCTCGGGAGAGAGCGATAACCTGTTGGCAGTTGGCAAGTGTGCATCCTTCGTCTCGTTTCCTGGCGAGGAATGATCCACCCGCACGCCACGATCCAGCAACATGAGCTTGAGACCACGGTAGCTAACTGGAAACATCAGATACCACCGGACCGCCCACGGATCACCTCGGCGGTGAACCGCCGGCCTTTGAAGGGCAGCTCAGAACGCTAAGGGCCCGTCAGGGATCAACCGCTCGGTCTGAGCGATTGGACGGCTTGATAGTGTAGTTCCATTCGCCGCGAAAATCTGCCCGGACGATGTTTATGGCGGCCAGTTGTTCGTCCGAGACGACGATGCCTTTGGGATACTGGTTGTCGTCGAGTTCGCCGATCACCTTCAGGCCGGTCTTGGTCGTGGTGGCTCCGATTAGATCGATGATGACCTGATAGCTGACCAGCGGCTTGGCACGCCAGTTCATGGTGATGAACGAAAACAGCCGATGCTCGATCTTGTTCCACTTGCTGGTTCCGGGCGGCAGGTGGTGGACCGTGATGTCAATATCCAGTTGGCTAGCCAGCTTTTGCAATTCGAGCTTCCACAGCCGCACGCGCGATCCGTTGCTGCCGCCCCCGTCGCAGGTGATCGTCAGGCGCTTGGCCGCGGGATAGCGCTTGCAGCCGATGTCCTGCCACCAGCGGCGGATCGACTGTACGGCAAACGCGGCGGTGTCATGGTTCATCCCAACACTGACCCAACCAGCGTTGGCGGCAAGGTCGTAGATACCGTATGGCACCGCCCGACCCAGTTCCTTGATCAGAAAATCATGCACGCGAACCGCTTCGGGTTCGCCTTGCGGACGCCATTCCCGGCCGGCGTTTTTGAAGTCTCCAACCAGTTCTTTCTTCTTCGTATCCACTGAAATCACCGGCTGCTGCGCCGCTAACGCCGTCGTCACGCTCTGATTGAATATGGCTAAACTGCGCGTCCCGGTCGGGATGATCGCCACCCTCATTGGTCTTGCTGTTGGCTTGCAGACTGAACTTCTGCGCTTTTAACAATTCACCCACCACGGTGCGACTGACCCGATGCCCACGCGCCACAAGCTCCGCCCGCCAACTGCCGCAGGCTCTTGCAGGTCCAGCGCAACGGCGACATCGGATCGCCCCTGGCGCCGGGTTCGACCAGCGCCATCAGTTCGCGCAATAGGTCAGGGTTACTGACGACCAGTGGCTTGCGTCCGCCCCCCGCACGTCGCACCCGGCCTGCCAACAGACCACCTGCCTCAGCCAGGTCTTTCAGGCCGCGCCCGATCGTGCTGACCGCGATGCCGGTCGCTCCCGAGACGGCAACGATCCCCCCGTAGCCCGCCGCTGCGGCTTCGGTGGCGGCAAACAACCGTCGTTCTCGCTCGTTGAGGTGCGGCGACAAGGCGGTAAATCGGTCACGAATCGGGGCTGGATCGATCATCCACGAACATTATCGTTCGCCGCCCCTGTCGAGAATCCCGGCTCTAAAGGTCAGCCGACGCAGAGTCGGTTGTTCCCGGACAGGCCCTAACGCTAACGCTGCGCCTCACAGCGAGACAGGCGGAAAACGGAGCTCATGCTTTCAAGGTTTCCAGGCAACGTCTTACTCGGCAAAAATCACAATGGTTGCGCTTCCCGTCAGGGGAATCGATCCACCGCTGCTGCCGGAGGCCACCGCGACATACTGCTTGCCGTTCTGCTCGTAGGTGAGCACGCCACCGGCAATCGGGCCACCGGTGTCGAAGCTGTACAGCGTGTCCCCATTACGCGCATCAAGCGCGAGGAAGTTGCCATCAAGATCGCCGGTGAAGAGCACCCCGCCAGCCGTCGGCGTGATTGCTGCGTACATGGGCGTTTGGCGCCTGATGCGCCAAGCCATCTTGCCGGTAGCCGGATCGACCGCATTGATCCATCCGGCCCATTGATCGATCGGGTCGCTGGTGCCAAAGCCGTTGGCTAGTCCGGTATAGGGTATCGTCGGCACCCATTTCGGATCAGGTCCGAGTTTGAAAACGGTACACCAGTCGATTGCATTGGCGTAAAGCAACCCGGTTAGCGGGCTATATGCGGGACCGTTCCATTGCACGCCAGCACCCGGACAGACGTGGACACCTTCGGGCGTGATCGGCACGTCCTGGTTGAGCAGCGTGGTTACGGGCAGCTTGAACACGAGCTTGCCATCCTCACGATCGACCACGTGCAGAATGCCCTGCTTTCCAGCGGTCGCGAGAAGCTTTTTTCCGTCCGCGTCAAACAGCATGACCACGGTGGCATCCCAATCATGATCGTCGTTCGGTCGAAGCTGATACCACCATTTCAACCTGCCAGTGTGCGCCTCCAACGCGACGGTCGAATTGGTGAAGAGATTGGAACCGGGGCGCATCTTACTGTTGAAGTCCGGCCCCGGATTGCCGACCGGCACAAACAGCGTACCGCTCTCGCGGTCGAGCGCGTAAGTGACCCAGGCGGCTCCGCCGCCGTGCGTGCTGGACGCTGGATCTTTCCAGGTGTCCGCACCAGTCTCGTCCTTGGTTGGAATTAGTTCGAAGCTCCATGCGAGTGATCCATCCTCGACCTTGAAGGCCATCATCCGGCCTTGGATGCCCCAATCGCCGCCGGCCTTGGCCACGTAGACGATGTCATTCCATATGATGGGCGCCGCACCGATACCCTCGCCGATGCTCCAATCCGCGACTTGGCGCGTCCAGAGTGGCGTGCCGGTCTTGGCATCGAGGGAATAGAGAAAGCCATCCTGCGTCCCCCGAATGACACGACCGCGAGCGAGCGCGACACCCTTGTTGGTCGCGTTCATTTCAGGACCTTCGGCTACGTGCTGATGGCTCCATAGTTTCCTGCAACTCGTTGCGTCAATTGCGTATGTTCCCAGATGCGTCGTCGCGTAGAGGACTCCGTCGTAGACGACGGGTCCGGTCGAGAACGTGCCGACTTCGCCGAGCTGGAACATGCAAACCGGTCGAAGCTTGCTGGCGTTGCCGACATTGATCTGCTGGAGGAGGGAATACCGCTCGCCTCTGTAACCTTTGTTATACATCAGCCAACTACCCGTATCGGCGTCGGCCTGGTCGAGTTCGGCCTGGGTAGGCCTGTCGGTGGTCGGCTGCTTGAGCGGACCGTAGAGTTCGCCGATTTTAACCGGTGGTGCCGATGCGGCCGGCGGCGAACCGGTCGTCGGTGCCAAGAGCTCAAGTACCTGCTGCATCGGCAAGTCCGCCGTAAGTTTCTGATTCCCCGGAGGCAAGCCGCTTTGCGCGAGCACATACGCGACGACGTCGGCATATTCTTGGGGGTCGAGCGAACGCGCCTGACCGAGCGGCATCTGGTCGCGGACGTAGCTGTACAAATCCTTCAGCGATTTGCCGCTCCATTGCTTGATAAATATCTGACCCTGGAGCGCGGGCGCACCACCGCCCTGCAACTGAGTGCCATGGCAGACCGAGCACTTCTGCGAATATTCCGAGCGGCCTGGACCAAGTTGGTCCGGGCTGAACCAGCCGTTACCATCGGCCAAGGCACTCGGCGCAGCCCCGAGGACCGTGACGGCGGCGGTGAAGGCAAAGCCAACAGAGCGCTTCGAGTGCAGATGTGTCTTTGCCATTACATTCCACCTCCGCTGGTCGGCACGGCACGAGGCCGAGGCTAGCCCGTCGGGAACAACGGGCAGGCTGACGAACATGCCGGTTGCAACCTTGAGCGACGAATTACCGGTTCAAACGGATCCGCGCTTGTGGTTTCTGCTGCGGCATCAGGAACGCAATAGAGCCTTTAGCGCCCTTTGAGAACCTCCCTGCGGTGCCCCTCTTCGAATTGACTTCGAAAGCGGAAAGCAATTGGCAACGTAATGACGCGACCGACGAGGCGGGAGACGGCGCGGTTGGGCCGAGTTGTTGCGGGCCAAGAACAGCGGAAAGATCCGCGCCGCCCCGGGGCTGGAGCCTCCTAGGCTGGCCTGGATCTCCTTTGTGGCTCACTCGGCTTCCCCGCCCGTCGTCGATGACATCACGGTTCAGTAAACGCCACACTCTACCCGTTGCGCCATTTCTTCTCGGCCTCGTTCCAGGCGGCGAGCGGCTGAAGATCCGGCACCCAGGCGAGACCGGTCTTGGCGTCCGAAGAAATCGCCTCCGGCGTGACGAGCACGTCGAGCAGCGCGGGGCGATTGGCCAGAGCACGTTCAATCGCGGGCTTCAGATCGACCTCGCGTTCGACACGCTCGGCGTGAAGGCCGAACGCCCGGGCCATCGCGGCATGATCGGCGAATTGCAAGCGCGTCCCCACAACCTTGCCATGCGTGACGGTTTGGTCATGCACTTCGATCTGCCATGCGCCATTATTCGCCACGACGAAGAGGACGGGCGATTTGTGTCGCGCGGCCGTGTCGACCTCGATCGCATTGAAGCCGAACGCGCCGTCCCCGGTCGCAACCAGCACCGTCCGGTCCGGGAAGGCCAGACCGGCGGCGATTCCGTACGGCACGCCGACCCCGATGCAGCCGAACGGCCCCGGATCGAGCATTGTGGGCGCGCTGAGGCCGATGCGGGAGAAGCTGAGGAAATCGCCGCCATCTGTGATGACAATGGCGTTCTGCCCGATCGCCTCCTGCAAAGCCCCGATCAACGTGTTCGGGTGCATCAAGCCATCGCTGCCAGGCGGCGCGTTTGCCATCGACTTCTTCAGCCGCGTTGCCCGGTCTTCGTGCCCCGCGCGCAGCTTCGCCGCCCATGTTCTATCGACAGCGGGCTCCCGGTTGCCCGCCGTCTCGACCAACGCACGGAGGGCCGCCTTGGGGGTCGCGTAGATTTCGGCCGCGCCGCGGCGGTTATCGCGCAGCTCTGGCCCGGTATCTGCGATGCGGACGAATTGCGCCTGACCGAACACCGCGGGCGATCCGTACGCCAGTTGGAAATCGAGCCGCCGGCCGACCGTGAGCACAAGATCCACGTCGCCCATGACGGCGCCACGCATCGCGCCAACCACGGATGGATGCTGATCCGGCACCAGACCACGGCTCTCACCCGTGTCGAGGTATACCGTTCCGAGCCGGTCGAGCAGGGCGATCAGTTCCGGACCGGCGCCACGCGCGCCGCGGCCCGAGATGACCAGCACACGCTTCGCTTTCCAGATCAGGTCAACGGCAGCTGCAACCTGTGCGGGGTCTGGTTCGAGTACCAGACGGGGCTTCGGGCGGATATGCTCATCGAGCTGTAAAGCAGCCGGCACCGTCCCCCGCAGCGTATCGACCGGGAAGTCGATGTAGGACGGACCTGCCTCGCCGCTTTCGCCGAAAGCTCGGGCGATCGCTTCGTCGAGCTCCTGCAACGCGAGCGAAGGCTCGCGCACGGTCCGGGCGTAGCGCGTTATCGTGCGCACGAGCTGCGCCTGGTCGAGATCCTGCAATCCACCTCGATTTTCCTGCTGGCGGGGATTCGTTCCGGAAATAACAAGGATCGGCGCCCGCGACACGTGCGCATTGGCGATCCCGGTGATCGTATTCGTCATGCCCGGACCCGCCGTGACCAGCGCGACGCCAAGTTCCCCGGTCAGTTCGGCATGAGCATGCGCCATATGCACGGCCGCCCGTTCATCGCGCACGTCGATGATGCGAATGCCGAACCTATCGAGGCTCATCCAGATTGGCATGATGTGGCCGCCGCAGAGTGCGAACACCCGGGTGACTCCGCGCGCCGCGAGGACGCGCGCGACCAGATTGGCGACGGTATCCGACGATATTTCCATTTGATCCCACCTTTGTTTCATATATTGATTCCGGACAGACGGCCGGACATCATGACTGGAGCATCGTCTTCAGGACACGATGCAGCACTTTTCCGGTTGCGTTTCGCGGCATCTCTTCTTCCGCGAGAAAGGTATAGGCGCGCGGACGCTTGTACGCCGCGAGCCGGTCCTTGCACCATGCGGAGACGTCGCTTTCTGTCACCTCGGCACCTTCACGCAGCACCACGGCGGCATGGACACGCTCACCCCACTTCTCGTCCGGCAGGCCGACAACGGCAACATCCTTGATCTTCGGATGCGCGCCGATCACGCCCTCGACCTCGGAGGGATAGACGTTCTCTCCGCCGGTGATGATCATGTTGCTCTTGCGGTCCACGAGGTGAATGAAGCCGTCTTCGTCGCGTCGAGCCATGTCGCCGACCGAGGCATGCTCCCCGTTGAAAGCGGCCGCTGTCTTTTCCGGAAGTGCCCAGTATCTGTCAAACATATAGGGCGTGTTACAGTAGAGTTCGCCAGGGGAACCATCGGGCACTTCGTTACCGTTCTCGTCCAGCAGCCGGATTGGTGCCGAACCGACACACTCGCGGCCAACCGACCCTAGCTTCGTGACTTGCTCGTGCGGATGCAGCATCGTCGCCCATCCGACCTCGGTGGCGCCATATAGTTCGAACAGGCCGGAGTTCGGGAACATCTCCATGATTTCGCGCTTGGTGTCCTGCCGTGCGGGGGCGGAGGAAATCATCAGCTTGGTGACACGGTCGAGGTTGTGGCTGTTGCGCACGTGCGCGGGCAAGCCCAGCATCATGATGTAGTGGGTTGGCACGAGCGAGGTGAAGGTAGAGCCCCCTTCGGCGAGCGTGCGAACGCAATGCTCCGGATCGAAGTTCTTACGCGAGTATATCGAAGTGACGCTACCGCAATAGGCCAACGCACCGAAGAAATTCAGGGAGTTTGCATGACACATCGGCATGACCAGCAGCCCGCCATCAGTACGATGCAACCCCAGTTCAATTTCGGTTACCAGCGAAAGCATCGCGCCGCTGCGGTTATTGCGGACGACGCCCTTGGGACTCCCGGTCGTGCCGGACGTGTACATCAAGGTCCAAGGGTCTGTGGGTGCGACCGTTTGCGTTGGCTCGCTGTCGCTTGCGGCGCCCAATAGCTGCTCGTAGTCACGATATCCGGGCGGACAGGCGCGCTTGCCGAAATGGATGTAGTTGCCGCTCGGTATCGGAAGATCGGCGCGGATCTCCTCGACAACTCCAGCCAGTTCGTCCTGCACGATCACCGCAGATGCCTCGGCATTCTCGATGATGAATCGTACCTCGGAGCCAATCAGGCGAAAATTGATAGGCAGCACAACAAGTCCGGCTTTCGCGGCGGCCATGTAGATTTCCGCCCATTCGAGCGTGTTGTAAGCAAGAATCGCAAAACGGTCGCCCTTCTTGAGCCCGATGCCAAGCAGGGCATTTGCCAGGCGGCAGGCGCGGCGGTTCCATTGAACAAATGTGAGACTGCGGTCGAGATCCTGGGCGCCCAGATCGTTCGGTCGGAGCCGAGCATGTACGGACAGCATCTGATCGATATTCAGAACGTCCTTCATTGTTGATATTTCCCTTGCTTAGCTTGTTGTATGGCTGCGCGTGCGTCTTAACGCCGCGGCGCGGGCTACTTGTTGACCAGCTTCGCGGGGATCGTCAGAAGCAAACCTGCACTGATCGCGATCAACGCCGCGAAAAGATACAGCCCAGACGAGGTGCTGTGCGTCAGGTCCGTCATCCAGCCCACCAGGAACGTGCTCGCGAAACCGCCAATGTTGCCGAGGGAGTTGACGAGCGCGATACCCGCTGCCGCGGCAGCGCCAGCCAGGAACGAGGCTGGCAGTGTCCAGAAGCACGACTGAGCCGCCGACACGCCGGCCGCTCCAAGTGTCAGGCCAATCATCGCCATAATCGTGTCGCCCCCCGCGAGGGCCGTCAGCGCGAGGCCGGCGGCCGTGACGAGGCATGGGATCACGGTGTGCCAGCGACGCTCTCGCATCCGGTCGCCACTTTGGTTCACCAGAATCATCGCCACGATCGCGAAAGAGTATGGAATGGCCGTAAGCAATCCAATGCTGAGTGGATCGGAAACGCCGGTCTGCTTGATGATGGTCGGCAGCCAGAAGCTGATGATGTAGACGCCGCTTGCGATACTGAAATAGATTAGGCCGAGCATCCAGACGCAGCCTGATTTGAACGCGGCGGAGAGCTCTGACAGTCCCTCCTTCTCATGCTCTTCGCGAGCGATATTCTGCGCTATCAGCTGCTTCTCGCTGGCATCGAGCCATGTCACGCGTTCGACCCGGTCGTCGAGATAGAACAGCGTCATGATGCCGAGTATCATCGAAGGGATTGTCTCGACAACGAAAAGCCACTGCCAGCCACTCAGGCCGTGAGAGCCATCGAGGCTGTTTAGGATCCAACCAGAGAGCGGACCGCCGAAGATGCTCGACATTGGAATTGCTGCGAGAAAGATCGCTGTGATGCGGCCTCTCCGGTTCGCCGGATACCAATAGGTCAGGTACAACAGCACGCCCGGGATAAATCCGGCTTCGGCGACGCCGAGCAGAAAGCGCAGGGTGTAGAACATCATCGGCGTGGTCACGAAGGCCATGGCGCCCGAGATCATTGCCCAGGTAATCATAATACGGGCAATCCAGAGCCGGGCGCCTACTTTGTGCATGATGATATTGCTCGGTATCTCGAACAGGACATAGCCGAGAAAGAAGATACCGGCTCCGAAACCGTAAACGGTCCCACTGAAATTCAGTTCTTTTAGCATTTGCAGCTTGGCAAAGCCGACGTTGACGCGGTCGAGGTATGCCGCGAGGTAGCAGAAGAACAGGAACGGCACGATGCGCATCGTGACCTTGCGGTACGTTTCTTCCTCCATATCCCTTACTTGCGCCGTAAGTGTTGCCGCTTTCGTCTTGAGCATTGCTTCCCCCCTTTTCTGTCGACGTTCGCCTCGACGCCCGCGCCCGACCGTTCGTAGCAGTCGCTGGCGTCATCTCTCCTTGCGCAGTTTCAGCCTGGCGAGCTTCGACGCCTCGCCTCAGATCTACGCATTCCGAATTCAGAATACTAAACTGACAATGCCGGCCGATGTCAACCCCCATTGCATACGGAATTCAGAATCTCGTATTCGACGGTTGCCCGTGGGGTTGCTGTCGTGCAAAATGGGCGCATGCGCACTCTCAGCAGTCAGCCCACGCGGGTCGAACAGGTTTACGACGAGATCCTGGCCGCCATCACGGACGGCCAGCTTCAGCCGAACGAGCGACTCATCCAGGATGAACTGGCGACCAAGCTTGGCGTCTCGCGGCAGCCGGTCCAGCAGGCACTGCTTCTGCTCCGGAACGACGGTCTCGGTACGAGAAGCGCCCGGTCGCGGCCTGATCGTCGCTGCGCTTGACGCGGACGCGGCCCGCGACCTTTACGAGATCAGAGCTGCGCTGGAGGGGCTGGCCGGTCGCTTGGCGGCCGAGCGGGGAGCCGCGCGTGCCAAGATTGCCGGTCCGCCTCTCCTGGAAGCGGGTCGGGCCGCCGTTTCGTCGAGCTCGGTTTCCCGCATGGTGGCCGCCGATTTGAAATTCCACCATCTGCTCTACGAACTGTCGGGCAATGCGCTTGTTCAAGCGACCACCGAGCCGTATTGGCGCCATATGCGGCGGATCATGGGCCAGGTGTTGATGCTGGGCGACACGCCTCGCCGAATTTGGGACGAACACGAAGCAATTCTGGATGCCGTGACAGCAGGAGATGCGCCGAATGCGGAACAGCTTAGCGAGCGTCACATTATGGATGCTGCCAACATCTTCATCGCCCGATTGAGCGGCGACGAAATCCCATCCAGCAGGCAGCGATCCAAGCAGATTAAGCGTCGCGCCTGAGAGCCAAACGCTGCTTGCCGCCTCAGAGACCGGAGGGTGGGCCCCAAAGTGCCCGGACGTTGTCCGGGCGACGTCCGGCTGCGTGCTGGACGCCGATCATCAGCGATCGCTGGGATGGTCTGGTCGATTTACGGCCGGATCACGTGGCCGTATTGATCGCGCGGACAATACCGAAACTGTCGTAGCCACTCTCAGTGCGCTCGGGGACGCGGAACGAGAGCGTATCGGACAGCGCGCCAGGACCATCGTGCTGACGGCCCATACCGGGTCGGCACGGTCCAAGAGCTCTGCAAGCATTTGAGCGTCGTGGAACCACGGGAACCGGCGACCGTTCGCTGGTGATGCCTGACCCGCCAGAAGTAAAGTCGAAAACAAGTGCAAACCTGCGGGTTTGTTCCGGCTACGGTGGTCTTTAAGCTCCTGTGACCGCTTGGCGCGCCGCGCAGGAACTTCGCCCGTGGTAGGTCGAAAGTTGATCGGCGGCTTCGCCAAACCATCCCGCCCAACGGCTGGTGGCCAATGCTGGATCCTGTAATGTTGCCCTGCAACCCAGGGAGGACGTCATGTGTGTTGTTTGCTATGTCGACGAGGAGATGAAGGACAAAATCATCGCCTACGGAGCCGAGTTCCATAAGGTGACAAAGAGCCCCTATGGAAAGGACGATGAAATCGGCATGCTGCATCTCATCGACGCAACCTCGCGCTCTGCGATCATGAGCCGCGCCGACGCCTCGAAGGTGTTCGATCTCTCGGTCGACAATTTCGTCGGCATGCCGGGCTGGTTTGGCGCGGGCGATCAGCCATACCAGATCTGGATGACCCACACGCCGGGTGGCGAGATCGTTGCGAACAGCATGGGCGCCAGTCTGGAGGCGAACAGGCTCGTCTCCTATTCAGGCGACAGCATCTCGATGTACACGCATTGCGGGACCCACATCGATACTTTCAACCATTTTGGTTACAACGGAAAGATCTTCAACGAGTTCAGCGCCGAAGAGCATCTCGGTAACCGCGCCTGGACCAAATGCGGGGCGGAGAAGCACCCGCCGATCTTCGCACGAGGGGTGTTGCTCGATATCGCTGGGATGCAGGGTGTCAAGGTCCTACCGCCAAGTTACGGGATCGGCGAGAAGGACCTGAAGGATTGCCTGAAGAAGCAGGACATCGAGCTAAAACCTGGCGATGTCGTCCTCATCCGCACTGGGCAGATGACGCGCTGGCCTGACCCCTCCTTCTGCGCCAACACGCCCGGGCTAAACCGCGAGGGGGCGGAGTTCCTCGCGAAGAACGGCGCGATCATGATCGGCGCAGACAATCTGACCCTGGAACAGACGCCGTCCGCTCACGAGCTCAATTTCTTCCCCATCCACACTTACCTCCTGGCTGAGGCCGGGGTTCCGATCATGGAGATGGCTTATCTTGAGGAACTGGCCGAGGAACGGCTCCATGAATTCGCTTTCTTCGGTGCCTGCATCAAGCTGCGCGGGGCGACGGGGTCGCCCATGCGTCCGGTCGTCATGCCGCTTGCCTGAGGTCGGGCCCAACCGTCGTGGGTCGGCTGTGGGATGGACCTTGAGGCTAACGAAATAGCGTCGCCAGGTGCTCGACAGCGTCAAGGCATCCAGGCCTGTGGCACAGACCCGGGTTCGCGGTGGTTAGGCAGACGGCTGGAATTTCAAGGACATCTCAATGGTTTACGATGGACAAATTCTAGGCGTGTGCCTAAGCCGCGGTGGTTGCCGAAGGCGACTCCTCGACCAAGAGGATTTGCTTAGGCACTGATACCTTTAGAGTTTTCAGCTTTGCGGACAGCTCCGCGGTGATTTTCGTCCGTTGAACAATACCCCGGCCTTCACAGCGATAGCGCACCGCCTTCAGCCCGCTGAGTACATGGGCAATCCGCGCCCAAGGAAGCTGACAGCGCATCTCGGCCGCCCGTTGCACCTGCAGCGCCAACACGCAAAGCTTGACGTGCGCCTCGATCCGACGCGACGTCCAATGAAACATCGGCCGCACCTGCAGACCCGTCTGCTTCATCCGCCGGAAGCAGGATTCAATGATCCAGCCACCTTTGTAGCCAAGTGCGATGTCCTCGGCTGACAACGTGTCGTCGTTGCTGATCACCACGAACTTGCCGTCGAACTTCTCCGACGCCTTGACCTTCGCCGCATCCAGCCGCGGCCGACCGCGCTCGTCTTCGCTCAGGTAACGGCCGTAACGACGTGAGGCCATCAGCACACAGGCGGCTTTGGGATGATTCTCCTGACGCTGTTCCAGCAGCGTCAGTTCGGCTCCGAGCTCGACCAGCACCTGCGCGCGACGCGCGCGCTCACGCTCGGCCTCTTGCGGGTTGAGGCACAGCACGTAGCGCTTACGCCGCTCGCCATCACCGACCCACACGTCTTTGACCTGCAGGTTGTCGGCGACCTGTTTGTAGCGGCCCGGCCTTGTCAGCACCTCATCTTCGATATCGCGTAACCGGCGCATCGGCACAGCCAGGATGTAACGACCCAGTCCACGGCTGAGTTGCGCCAGGTTGTCGGCCGAGTACATCCCGGCATCACCGACAAACAAGCAGCGGCCGAGCCGCCAGGCACGCAGATCGTCCTTGATCCGTGCGACCGTTGTCACGTCGGCGGTGTTGCCGGGCAACACCCATGAGCGCACCGGCATTCCGTCGCGCGTGACGGCGAGAGCGATGATCACCTGCGGCTGGTTGTCGCGGCCTTCCTTACTATGGCCGCGCTTGCGCAGTGGCGCATACAAGCGGCCGGCAAATTCCTGCTCATCCTCGTCTGGCTCGTCGATCTCGAAGTACACCGTAGTAGTGTCATAGAAGATCAGATCGACATCGAGGCGGAACAGGTCGGCGGCTTTGAGGAACACCTCGCGCTCGATCTCGTCGGCCCAGACTGCCAGAAAGTCGAGCGCACGATAGCATTGATCGACCGCTAGTCCGCTGGCGTCGGGTAGCCAGGCCACGTCAGGCAGCCAGCGTTCGGCGCAGGCCAGCTTGGAAACCGGGTCGTCGAGGCGGTTGGCGGCCATGGCGAACAGCGCGGTCTCATGTGGCGCGGTCAGCTTGGCCCGTTCGGTGCACCTTCGGATGGCCGGGCCGATGCCGAGTTCTTCCCAGAGGGCGCGGGCGGTGAGTACCACACCAAGTTCGAACACCCGCTCGATTTCGATCTCCGGACGATCAGATGTCGCCGCGCTGCCGGCGGTGTCATTTCCATCGTCGAGGACGCGGTTGATACTCCTGACCAGCCGTTCGAGTTCGGCTCGATCGAGTTGATCGGCACGGCCGAAACTATGCACCACATGGGCTTCTCGTCGCTTTGCGTCGGCGTTCCAGACGCTCTCGGCGAGGGCGTAATAGGTGACGCTTGAGCCGTCGCGGTTGTGACGCTGGGTAATGCGCAGATACATGCCTCACAGATAAAGCAATTCGCGAACATCGGCAATGCCAAGACTACCCAGTCGTGTGCCTAACTTTTTGAGCAATTTGCGGCTGACCATTGACCCACAGTTCAATCATATCAATGATTTAGGACTGAAGTATGCCCCATGACCGCGAACCCGGGACAGAGCTTCCTGGACCTCGCCTGCGCTCCCCGGCGATCCTGAACGCAGGTCGGTGCGGAGATACCGGAGGCCCTTTTCCATTGACCGTTTCGGTTCGGCGGGCCATCCCCTCATTTCAAATGACCTCGAAAAGTCCGCTGAACGACCGGCATTTTGATACGGTCTCGGCGAAGCGGGCCATAAGGGGGAATAGTCTTTGATCTGGCATGGTTGGGATCAGTTCGTAGAGCATGCAGCCTTGCCTGAACAACGAGTGAGTGCGGATCTTCGACGTGTTGGACTTAAGTAATCGATCCATACCGAGGCTTTCGCCGGCGGCGCCGAGCATTGTGAGCAGCACCATTGCGAATGCGTTGATGAGCAGCAACCGGTCGCGCCGGGTTGGTTCGCCGATGCGCGTGGCACCAAGCCCCATGCCGAACCGCAGATCCTTGGTATCGCGGAAGTTAGGCTCGATGGTCCAACGTTTGGCGTAATAGTTGACCTGCATTGCGGTCGAGGCCTCGGCATTGCTGACAGCAAGACACCAAGGCTCCTTCATGGCTTTTGCGTGGACACAGACCACCGCACCGACCTTATAGGCGTGCGATGCGGTGACCTGCGCACCGCGCAGCTTGCGTGCCCGGCCCGACTTGCCCACCCAGTCGGCGGCCGGACGCGTCTCGCCGTCGGCATCGGTGACGTGAATATTGCCGCGAAATCGGATGACGTAGCCAAATCCCAGATCATCGAGGAACTTGAATAGCTTGTGATCGCCAAAACCGCGATCGGCGAGGACCGTGACGGCACAATCTGGCGGCACAAGTTGCTTCAGTCGCAGCAGGCAGGCGTCCTCAAAATCGTTGCGCTGGTCTGTAAGTTCCTCTTTCCAGACGGTCACCCACAGCAGTGGCGTGGCACGGCCATGCCCCGTCACCAGGTTGAGCGCGAGCGTTGCCTGGCCATCGCCATCGAACTCGGTCCAGTCCACAGCGACAACGATTTCCTTCCGCGTGCCGATCAGATGCGGCACCCAGCGGGCGAAGCTGTCCCAGACATCGATGTTCTGATTGCTGAGCAACCGATCGACCTGTTTGATCGCGTGCTTGGTCACCAGACCGCGCGCCTGCGCCAGCGCCTGCCCAATCACCGCGACCGCCAGCGACGCGCTGGTCATTACGCCCAACGTGGCCCCGGCCAAGGCATCAACCCGCTTGGCATGAAGGTCATGCTCATACAGGCCTTCGATAAACCCACGAATATCCTTCAGGCGCCCGCCAAGCCAACGCTCCACCTTGCCAATGACACCCTCACCCGCCAGCACTTCAACATGCTGTAGCGAAACGCGCCGGATTCACGCTAGATGTGGACCAGTAAAAATGAGGGGAGTCGTGAGGGCTGTATGCCAAACCGTCGCAAGAGACCCGGCCCATTCTCCCGCGATCAGACGCTAACGCCCTAGTATCCCAAGTCATTCATAATGCGGGGTAAAGTCGCTTCAGCTTGATCCGCGCATCGGCAGTAGTGAACTGCCAGTCCGCCTTGGTGTGGTTCTTGTTGCGACCATCCTCCCAGGCGGCAACTTCCTCGGTTAGAGTGTGCTTGTCTGCGATGCGTCGATCCAGGCACTGGGTCGAGAGCAGGCTGAGTTCGGACGCAGCCATGTCGAGCCAACTTCCGTGTTTGGGTGTGTCGTGCCACTCGAACCGCTCAACCAACCGGCGTGCCTCCTCGGCGGCAAAGGCTTCGTAGAGCGAAGCCGGTCTGTGGGTGTTGAGATTGTCCTGCACGAGAACGATCTTCGACACGTTGGGATAGTGCGTGTCGGACAAATCCTTGAGGACCTTGGCGTAGTCGACGGCGGTATGGCGATCGGTGACCTCGACATGCCGCCAACCCTCCAGCGGGGCGAACATCATGAACAGGTTGGCGGTGCCGTTCCGTTCATACTCGTAGTCGCACCGGGCTGGTTGTCGGGGTTTCCCCGGGATTGGCACGCGCGTTTCGGCGATCAGTTGCTTCGAGGTCTCGTCCAGGCAGACCAGCGGATACTCCGGATCGTGTGGTCTTTGATAAACCTCTAGCCCATCCTCCATGCTGGCTACGAAGGCGGCGTTGGCTTCGGGTGGAATGACCCATTGCTTTTGCAGGTGGGGCTTGAGAGTGTTTTCCTAAGAAACAACCACCTGGGTGGGGTCCTGATCCGCCGGATGTAAAACATATCCTAGCAGCCTGTCGGACTTAACGCGACGCGGAAGCGGGCGCTAGAATCGACGCACACGATTTGCACCACCCTCCGGACCCAAAGTCGCATGAGCAACTTCCGCCCGATCAACCGCGACATGGACGTTCTGATGCCGCCGTCGGTCGATGAGTGGCTGCCACAGCGCCACCTCGCGCGGTTCGTTGTGGAAGTGGTCGAGGGACTGGACCTGCGGGCCATGACCGGCAGCTACCTTGGCTCGGGTGAGGCCTCCTACCACCCGCAATTGCTTCTTGGCCTGATCATCTATGGCTACGCCACCGGCGTGTTTTCCAGCCGCAGCCTGGAACGGGCGACCCATGATTCGGGGCGTTCCGCTTCATCGCCGCCAACGAGCGTTGCAGCCATTCAGCGTCGTTGACGTCAGTTTTGCGCCCCGGCACGTGCTTGGCATCGCGGGCGTTGACCACCATCACCGCGAACCCGTGCTGCTCGAGGATTTCGAAGACAGGGATCCAGTAGACACCCGGGACTCATCGCCACGGTTTTAATTCCGCAACGGTCAAACCAATCCGCCAACCGATGAAGGTCATCGGTGAAAGTCTGGAATGTCCGGACCGGGTCCGTGTCGCGATCCGGGCCGACGGCCGCGATATGTATCGTGGCCCCAATATCGATCGCGGCTGCGGCTGGATGAATCGTGGTCAGGCCCGTTCGAGAACGGGAGCGCTTCACCTGAGGCATGCCTTTTACCCTCCTGCATGACCACGACAGTGAGGGGCTGGGCCGCGGAGAAAGATAATTTCCTAAACGGGATCGCCCGAAAGCGTCACCACTCGCAAGTCCGCAACAACCCATGGGCCACTTTTTTTACGGGGTCAAATCCACCTAAAACTTTTCGGCCGCTCCCCTCGGGTCCAACATCGTACGACGAGTTTCTACCACTACAGGCGGGGCCCACGGCGCCTGCAACACGCCGCCGTGACCTTGCAAGGGCGGAGTCACCAAGGCGAAATCGGGCGGAGCGACCCCGATCGGGAGTGGTTGTGCGATCCGCCCTGGTGTCCGGCCCTCGGCCCCGCGTGCCTTTCGGATCCAGCGGTTTGTCGGCCGTGCGTAGCTCGGGTAGAAGCGGCCGTAATTGGCTTCGGTTGACAAACCGGTTTCGATCCGGTGCCCCCACAGCAGCATATCCTCAGTGCCGCGCAATGTTTGTATCAACGCCCCGCACCGGGGGGGCGCAGGAGCATTCAAGCTAAGCGCCGCCACGGTGCCATAGAAGCCAGAAATGCGGTGCGGCGGTGTGCGGATCGTTGAAATGGCGGTTCGCGGCATTGGCGTTTGCGGCCAGCGCGATAAGCCGCTCTCTCAGACCAGGCCGGTTTGTCCAATGTAGGTGAGCTGCACCCTTCGCGCCGGATGCGGTAAACTCCGGGAAGCGTGGGCGCTACCTGGCGAATGGCCTCGCGGTTGAGCGTGACCCACGGCGTCCAAGGCAGACCACACCAGTGTGCATCCCATGAGGCCGGCACGTCTCGCTCGACCAGCGCTCGCTAGATCAGGCTCTTCACCAGGTCGCGTCTTGACGTCCATCCGGTCAGTCTACAACGAGGTCAGTTTCATTGCGAGACAATGGCATCGGGGCGAGGACGCATCAAATTCCGGCCGAACGTGACGCCGAAAGTTCGTCCAATCGGTCAGCGAGGCGGCCCAGCTCCCATTGGCGCGCAAGCACGGCGGCATTGGCCGACGTGAATACCTGATCATCGAGTGATGGAAGAGGTGCATTTGGATTCATCGTCGCCAGCTTCTTATAGAGCTTCAATTGATCCGCCTGCTCGACGAAACAACCGTCAGCGATGGCTTGTTCCAGCGTGCCATAGCGGCGCAACAGCGCCGCGGCTCCCTTCGGACCCACGCCACGTGCGCCAGGAAGCCTGTCCGATGGATCACCGCGCAAAGCGATGAAATCAGGCACTTGGTGCGGGTCAACCCCATAGCGTTCGCGCACCTCGGCGGGGCCAATCCGGGCTATCTCCCCTGCCTTGACCGGATGAAGAATGGTCGTGGCGGCGGAGGCGAGCTGAAAGGCATCGCGATCGCCGCTGGCTATGAGCACCATCCCACGCCGACGTTCCTCTTCGGCCGCGGCTGCGGCGAGAAAGTCGTCTGCCTCGTAACCTCCGGCCTTTGCGTTCACGAAGCCGCACGCGGTGACAAGCTCCGGCAGCACCCGCAACTGATCGAGCAGCTCCTCGTCAAAAATCCGACCGCTTTGGTAGGCCGGGAAGAGACGCTGCCTGAAATTCGGCGTGTCCAGCGTATCCCACCCGACGAGAACCGCACGAGGCTGCTCACTTTCGAACAAACGCAGTAGGAAGTTGGCAAAGCCCACAATCGCGCCGCCGCCACGATTGCCGCTCCGCCGGATCGTTTTCGGCAGCCCGTGGAACGCGCGATGCGCGAAGGAGTCACCATCAATAACCAGTAGTGGCCCGTTCATAGTCGGAGGTCCCTGACACGCCGATTCCGAACCAGCGCGGTTGTTGGGGCGCGTCCGGCGGTTCTAGCTCCGGCGACGCTACTCTGGCTCCTCACCCCCGACGACTGCAGACACGGCCAGATCCCAAGACAACTCGGGTCTCTCCACGAGCGCCGCGTGAACCTGATCGCGGAGGTCGTCCGGAAGAATGGCCAAAGCAGCCTCCTTACGGAGTGCCGTCCGGGCCTGCTTCAAGACCTTCTCGGCAACCCCCTCTTCGATAATCACGTGTGCTCCGAGATGGCGCGGTCCGGCATCACCTTCCTGATCCCGTGCGCGACAGACCAGTTTGTGGGTGGCTGCCGCCGCCAGGCACCACGGCTCTTTCATGTCACGTGCGTGCACACACACCACGGCGCCGACCCGATATGCGTGCGAGGCCGTAACGCGGGCGCCGCACAGCTTGCGCACCCGACCCGATCTGCCAACTCAATTCGCCGCGGTTCGTGTCTCGCCGGAGGCATCGGTGACATGGATGTTACCGCGGTAAGCGAATGACAAAGGCAAAGTCAAGATCAGCAAGATAGGCGAACAGCTTGTGGTCGCTCACCCGGCAGCCGGGCAGGAGGACCTCCGATAAGCGCCGCAGATAGATATCCTCGATGTCGTTACGCTGATTCTTCAACTCCTCTTTCCACACCGACCGCCACAGCAGCGGTATCGCCCGGCCATGCTGGGTCACCAGATTGAGCGCGAGCGTTGCCTGGTCGTCGCCGTCGAAGTCGGTCCAGTCCATGGCGACGACGATGTCGCCGCGCGATCCTACCAGATGTGTCACCCAAGGCGCGAAGCACTTCCAGAGGTCGATGCCGCTATTGCTGAACAGCCGATCAACCTGCTTGATCGCGTGTTGGTCACTTGGCCGCGTGCGTGGGCCTGGAGGTCGCAGCCGTACCGTCAATGAACGCGCGGATGTCCTTCAGCCGTCCGCCATCGCGCAGGTCCGCCACTTCCGTTCCCATGATGCACACTCATCCGAGAAATCCCGGTCTGGTAGGAAATCGGTCTGAATCGGCGCAAGATCTGGGCGAAAGGAAATGAGGGGGAGTCGTAAGCTCGGCAGTGGCACCTTGCCACTGGATTTGCCACCCGAGTTCAGATGACAGCAGATGAAAAGGAATGGTGCCGCGACCTCCCACGTCCCGAAAATCGGCTGATTCCACGACATGGAAGGAAGCCAAATGACAGGGATTACAGCCCGAAACGCATTACAAAACCGCTGCACTACCACTGTGCCAACCCGGCGCGGAGTAAGGCTGGAGACGCTCAATGCTTCAAATCTGCCGGTTCAGCTCCGCGAACCAGTATACCGGATGTCTAATAGATGATCCAGACGTTCTCAGCTCGACTTTGGCCATTTCCCGCTGAACTGTTGGGCCTTCGTAGTTGAATCTTTCGTGATTGAATCAAACGTGATGTCGGAGCGGATTCGCACCGGACCCGCGATCGTCGAGTTTTCCCCCGGAACATGGATTCGGGGGTGTGCATGCCAGATGCGGCTGGACGCGATGTGCCGAACGCGTTGGCGGCCTGGATGCAGCCTTTTCGAGGTGCGTTCACCGCGCCGACGTGGCGGCAGGTGCTGGTCCTGGTGATGGGCGCGATCCTTGTCCCGGGCCGACGCACCGTCGCGTCTGCCCTGCGCGTCATGGGTCTCGAGCAGGGGGCGCAGTTTTCCAACTATCACCGCGTGCTCAACCGCAACATATGGTCCAGCCGCTAGCTGTCGCGCCGTCTGTTCCGCTTGCTTGTCGACCCTTCGTCCCGAGCAGCGACCCGGTGATGATCGGCCTCGACGATACCATAGAATGTCGATGGGGCGGGCGGTCAAAGCACATGGCATCTATCGAGACCCGGTCCGTTCTTCGCACGGTCACTTCGCTAACCCGACTTTCGCAACTCGACCTCGGTTTTGGCAATTTTGCGACGGCGGGACGCCGATTGGGCCAGGAATAGTGTGCGGTCAGCCGGCGGGCATCGACTGAAACCAGCTGCGGTGCCGACCAAGGGTCTTGCGAAACGGCCAGCGGTTTTGGAAGGCTGGCGTCATGTTTCTGCGCCACAAGCTTCGCCGCAAGGACGGCAAGGAGCACCGCTACTGGAGCATCGTGGAGAACCGCCGCGTGTCCGGCGGCCGGACGGTGCAGCGGCACGTGCTTTATCTGGGCGAGATCAATGACAGCCAGCGCGCCGCATGGTGCCAGACGATCGAGGCGTTCGATGAGGGCGGGCAGGCCGGCAAACAGATCGCGTTGTTTCCTGAGGATCGTGCGCCGCCGCCGTTGGATTACGATGTGGTGCATGTCCGGCTCAGTGGTCTGCGACTTCGCCGCCCACGACAATGGGGTGGCTGTTGGCTGGCGTGCCATCTATGGGATCGGCTTCAACTGGATGGGTTCTGGTCGCCACGCCGGCCGCCCTCACGGCAAGGGACACACTGGCTGAACGTGCTGAAGACGCTGGTCGCCTACCGATTGATCGACCCGGGCAGTGAGTGGCGGCTGCATCGGCAATGGTTGAACGCAGTGCTATGGGCGATCTGCTGGGCGAAGAATTCGACCTGGTGCAGAAAGATAACCTGTATCGCTGCCTCGACAAACTGCTGGCACACAAGACGGAACTATTCAGTTTCCTGCAGCAGCGCTGGAAGACGCTGTTCGACGCCAAGTTCGAAGTCCTGCTCTACGATTTGACCAGCACGTATTTCGAGTGCGATCCGCCTGAGGCCGGCAAGCGACGGCATGGCTACAGCCGGGACAAACGTTCCGACTGCGTCCAGGTCGTCATCGCCCTGATCGTGACGCCGGATGGTCTGCCGCTGGCCTACGAGGTGATGCCGGGCAACACTTCGGACAAGACGACGCTGCGCGACTTCCTGCAACGGATCGAAGCCCAGTATGGCAAGGCCGGACGTCCCTGGGTGATGGATCGCGGCATCCCGACCGAGGCGGTGCTGGCCGAGATGCGGGCAGCGGAGACACCGACGCATTACCTGGTGGGAACGCCCCGCGGACGGCTCAGCCAACTGGAACAGGCGTTTCTGGCCAAGCCATGGGCGGAGGTGCGTGACGCGGTGCAGGTCAAGCTGGTGGAACAGAACGGTGAGCTCTCCATCCTGGCGCGCAGTGGGGCCCGTCGCGACAAGGAACAGGCGATGCGGCGCCGCCGGCTGAAGAAGCTGGTGAAGCGGCTACATGAGTTGCGCCAGCAGAAACTGACCCGGGACCAGTTGCTGATCAAGCTGGGGGCCGCTCGGAAAGAGGCTGGACCGGCGGCTTGGCGGATCATCGATCTGTGCTTGCCTGACAAAGACCAGACCGTCGCGCCGGAGACGTTCTGCTTTCGGTTGAACTGGCAGAACCTGCGCGAAGCCCGTCGCCGCGAAGGCAGTTATCTGCTGCGGTCGAATTTGACCGACGGCGATCCGGCGCAGCTCTGGGCGTTCTACCTGCAACTGACCGAGGTGGAGCAGGCGTTCAAAGAACTGAAGCATGATCTGGCAATCCGGCCGATCTACCACCAAACTGACGAGCGGATCGAAGCGCACATCTTTATCGCGTTCCTGGCTTATTGCCTGCAAGTGACCCTGAAGCAACGGCTGCGATCGCGGGCACCGGGACTGACGCCGAGGTCGGTGCTGGACAAGATGGCAGCGATCCAGATGGTCGATGTCGATCTGCCGGCCGCGGATGGCCGCACCGTTATTCTGTCGCGCCACACCGAACCCGAGCCGGACCAGGCGCTGCTGCTTCAGATGCTGAAGCTCAATTTGCCCGGCCAACCGCCGCCAAGGATCATGTCGGATGGCAATCCGAGATCGCAATGACCGCGGCCTCTGTGGTGCCGACCTTACAGGACCCAACCACGGGAAACCGGCCGCCTGGAGCATTATTCGGCGTGAGTTGCGAAAGACGGGTTAAGGCGAGCGGCTGCGCTGGCTCTCGCTCATGCTGCTGCCCGAGATTCCTTGGGCCGGGCGGTGTTGGGCACTCCCGTCCTGACGGTCCTGGCCCCCTCGGAGCGGTATTGGCAACAACACCAGTAGCATGCGCTTTCGGATTTCACCGACACGCCCGACGCCGGCGTCAGCATCGCCGGCCCGACGCTGAACACTCATCCCGTGTTGCCATGCTGATCAGGCAAGCGCCAGCACAAGAAACTCACCGATTGGGGCAGGCAGGACCTGATCCAGGCGGCGCGCTGGCTGCCGCACCGGCGGATCATCGGCATTGGCGTCACCAACTTCGCCGTCATCGATCTGCTCAATGACGTGCGGCGGCCGTGGGTGACCACGATCACCCGCCTGCGGCTTGACGCCGCGCTGCACAAACCGGCGCCGGAGCGGGTAGCTGGCAAGGCAGGGCGCCCAGCGGTCGTCGGAAAACGTCAGCCCACACTGAAGCAGCGCCTGGTCAATCCGAAGACATCGTGGCAGCGTCTGCTGGTGACGGGATGGTCACGGCGGCGGCGAACGGATGGTCGAGATCGTCTCCGCCACCGCCGTGTGGAACCACCCCGGCCGCCGCGTTCCCATTCGCTGTGTCCCGGTGCGCGACCCGGAGGGCGAACTCGAGCCGCAAGCCTTTCTCTGCACCGACCTCGAGGCAGACCCGCTCGACATTCTGCGCTGGTTTGTCCGCCGCTGGTCGATCGAGGTTACCTTGGCCGAGGTCCGCCGTCATCTCGGGGTGGAGACCTAGTGGCAATGGTCCGAACCGGCAATCGCCCGCACCACACCGGTCCCGCTCGGCTTGTTCTCACTAATCACGCTCTGGGCCAATGAAGCATACACTACGCAGGCGCCGGCCGTCCGGATCGCAAGCTGGTATCGGAAATCGTTGCCAACATCCAGCGACGCTCTGGCCAGCGTTCGGCGGCGGCTATGGACCCCTGGGCATCTATCAGGGTCGCGGCAGATGCTCGACCCAACGACATTTCCCTCAGCCCAACTCAACACTTTGATCGACTTGGCTTGTTATGCCGCGTGAATGGCCAGAGTCGAGCTTAGTTTTGCCACGTAAATTGTCCCGAGAATGTCCCGCGAGGTTCCCGAGACGGTGGTCCTAGCGTCCAGGGCGTCATGGATCGACGTGGTCTTCCCAAACCCGCCGACGCCAGTGCGATACTCCTTCGCTGCGAAATATGAAGTGGCGCCCAGGTCGCCCCACCAATGCTCACGGCTGGCCGTGACCTCGGTTCGGTCATGTCTCATAACTGGTGCAGGGGCGGGTGGGCACTCAAGCCGGGCGCGCGCCGGTGTGGATGATCGTCCCGACATGCTCGCCCCGCAGCGCGGCGGTTAGTCGGCCCGGAACGAGACCGTTTACGAGCTGCACGCGCTCGATGTGGCGGGCGGTGGCCATGACCTCCAACAGGGCGCGGTCGAACGGCAGCGTGCCCTGCAGCTTTTCCAGGTCGGCAACGCTCGTTTCACGCAGCAACTGCGCCTGCTCGCCGACGGGGCCATTCGGGTCGGCGGTGTACACCCCATCCACGTCCTCCACGATCGTGAGGCCCGCCGCGCCAAGTGCGTCGGCCAGCAGGAAGGCACCTGTGTCGGCCCGGTGGTGCGGGATGCGCGAGTTGGGGAATTCGTGGTGGTGATACGGTGGATAGGCGCTGCCCACCACCGCGCGCGCCGCGGTGAGGTGGATTGCGAGCTGGTTCGCGATGGTCGGGTGCTCGACATAGGACACGCCCTCGGGCGCCAGCAGCGAGGCGAGGATGTGGCCATTCTGGCCGGCTTCGCTCGCGGCGAGCGGGGCGAGCGAGCCGGACGGCAGCCCGAGGTCGAGACCGACGCTGAACAGATGCCGCGCGCGGATGCCGGCGCCGGTCAGGATCAGCATGCGATGCTCCGGCAGGAGCTTCCGCAGCTCATCCACGATTGGCAGGATCGCCTCCGGCCCGCGATCCATGATGGCGCGGCCGCCGATCTTCACGACCTGCAGCCAGGGCAGGATGCGGATCGGCCGCTGGCCGGCGACGGGACGGGTGAGGTCGCTGTCCAGCAGGGTCTGGCGCGCCAGCGCGGAGCCAAGGTGCTTGATGGTGCTGGTGGTTTCGGTCATGGCGGTCGCCCCTTAGCGCGCGGTGATGATGGTGCCGACGTGCTCGCCATTGAGCGCGCGGGTCAGGTTGCCCGGGATAAGGCCATTGACGACCTGCACCTCACGGACGTGGCGGGCCGACTGCAGCAGGTCGAGCATCGGGAACTCCAGGATCGAGTTCGTGCAGACCCTTCGCCTTCATCTCGTCAACCGTGATCTTCGGGATCAGCGACGCGTCCTTCGCGGTCTTTGGGTTCGCGGTGTAGAGGCCGTCCTCGTCCTTCACATAGATCATCGCCTTGCAGCCGAACTGCTCCGCGACGAGGAAGCATCCGGCGTCGGTGCGGTAGGGCGGGATCACGCCCTCGGCGGCGGGGCGCGTCCAGAGGCCATACGGGCGGCATGCCGCTGAAGACGACAGCGTTCACCTCCTCGAGGTAGAGCGGCACCGCGGAGAGCCCGGCGCCCTCGACCGCGGGGATGCCGTGCTTCGCCAGCAGCGTGCCCAGCATGACGGCGTTCTGGTTGGCGACCGAGGCGCCAAGCTGCGACAGCACGCCCGCCGGCAGGTTGAGACGAGCGGCGATCGAGTAGAGGTGGCGGGCGCGGGTCCCGGCGCCGGTGCCGATCAGCATCTTGTGGGTCTTGCGGGCGGCAACGATTTCGTCCACCAGCGGATAGACGGCGGCGCGGCCGCGGTCGATCACGCTCTGGCCGCCGATCTTGAGCACCGTTGCGTCCGGCAAAATGCGGAAGTCGGACGCTGACTCCGCCGCCGCCAAAAGCTGCTTGTCGGTCAGCGAGCGCTCCATGAGGAGCGATTCAAGCTCTGCCGTCGTGTTGGCCATTGGATGATCCCTTCTCTGTTTCAACACCTGTCTGCGTTTTCCGGCGAGGTTGCGGAGCCTGCGGGGAACGCGTACCTTAGCGAAAATCTACGTGAGCGGCCTGCGCCCAATGGAGGCCGGACCGTCGCAGCAGGTGTGCCGATTGTGCCGCGCCGTGCGCAAGGGCTGATAGGCACTTGATGTCTCCGTGCCTCGGCGATTGGTCCAGCGAACACGCTCGCGTTCACCAATGCCGCGTCTTCGCACGAACCATAGAGATGTTCAAGACAATATTTCCGTTAGCAGGAAAATATCGCTATATAATCGAAGTATATAACGCTCATTCAATCTTAATGCATGGGTAAGCAGATGAATTGTTTATTTCAATGGGCTGGTGTCTTCAAGATCGTCCATTCCTCGATGGGACCAAGCTGGATGGTCGATGCGCACGGCCGGTGTTCGGGCAGCGGCAAGGCCCGCGAACCGGGTCCGGTCAGTCGACAACGAGGATGACGTGGCCGGCGTCGAACAGGGCGGAGACGGGTTCGCCCGTCCGCAAGCCCAGCGCGTCAGCGCTGTGGCGGGTGGTCACCGAGGTCAACGTCTTGCCGCCCCAATGTCGATCTCGATCTCGGTGTTGACGCCGCCATCCACGCGGTCGAGCACAGTGCCATCCAGCCGGTTCTGCACCGAGACGCGCGTCACGTCCGTCCAGACGGGCCAGCAGCACGAAGGACGATTTGATCAGCGCAATGACACTTCGCCCCGGGGCAAGCTGCAAATCGTCGGCGCTTTGGCGGGTGATCACGGCGAAGATCCGGCTGGTGTCGGTGACAAGCAGCTCGACCTGGGCGTTGACCGCGGCGCGCGTGACCGCGACCACCTCGCAATGAAAGGCGTTGCGAGCGCTGGTTTTCATCGCGAAACTCCATAGCGGCGGATCCTGCAGCGCCTCCGCACCCTCGCGCGCGATGTTCGCGGAGATCGCCGATAGCCGCTCCTCCAGGCGGTGGAACGCCGCGACCAGGCGGTGGCCATCCTCGGTCAGGGTGGCGCCGCCGCCGCCACGTCCGCCGGACTGGGTGAGCAAGCGGGGCGGGGCAGCAAGTTGTTGATCGCCGCGAGCCCGTCCCATACCGCCTTGTAGCTGTAGCCCAACGCCTTCGCGGCGGCGGTGATGCTGCCATGGGCGGCCACCGCCTGGAGCATGGCGATGCGGTCACGTCCGACCGGCAAGCGCCCGCCGCCGCGCAGGAGGAGCAGCGCGTCAGACGGGGGTTCTTCGGCCGGGGGGGTCTCGGTCTCGGTCGTTATATACTTCGCGCTATATGGACGCCACGGACGCGCGCAACCGGAAGCGGATATTGGCTCGGTGAGGGAACCGGTGGCGGGAAAAATGACCCGACAACCCCCCTTCGGGGATGCAATCTGGGTGGCGGTGCGGACGCCGCGAATGTCCCGGGCCGGCGGTGAGGATTCTCAGCGATGCGCTGGATCGCCGACTGGCTAAAAGTCTTCACGATCCGCACCGCCGTTTTGCGCCGATACCAGCGACCTGACGCAGCCGCTCCGGCTCTTGGTCGACGAGATCGAACTCCGTCTCGCCGAAGTTACATATTGCCGAAGTACATATTAGAGCGCGGCATAGCGTATCATGCGCGAGCCGAGATACTTTCACGGTGCCCTCGAGCGTGGTCGGACGGGTGGTGGTGACGGGCGTCGCCGTCACCCGCAGCTCACGCTCGCGGTCGGTCACCCACCACCCGGTTATGCTAATGAACTCGGCGGCGGTGACAATGGCCGCGTGTTCGATAACGGTAATCGGATCGTGTTGCTCTGTGCTCTGATCCACAGGACACGGAACCCGTTCTCGGCGTTCTGGTAAGTGACGCGCTCCACGAGACCGGATAACAAATCGGTCGCCATCGTCTTGCTCCCATCTAAGTCAGCCCGATAGCTCCCTGCCGCAGATATTCGCGAGAGCGCGGTCATCGCCCTCTCCAGTCGTTGCACAAGGAGTTAGTTCGCTAATAGCGAACTCAGGTAGCCGGCTGGCGGACAGATCATTTTTTGGTTCGGTTCTGGTTTTCATGCACCGATCATTCACCTTTCGCGTCTTGGCCGCAGTGGCTGCTCGATGCGTACTGCCAAAGCCACAATCGGTCACCCCACTGCCACATGCGTTTCGCGCCAAAACCGGAAACGCTTATTCATCCGTAACGTCGAGAGCGACCGGACGGCTGCCAGCACGACAGCTTCGAGCTGCGGCACGTACCCTCGGGGGGCATTATGGTCGGAGTCGGACTTTCCCAAGACCAGGCAACGAGAATACTGCTGGATGCCGTGCTGGTGGCCGGTGGCACACGCGTCGATCAGCGCAACGCCCTCGCGACGATACGGTGGGGCTCGAGCACGGCGCCCGCACACCACTCGCGGTCGGGAGTCGTCCATGATGACTGCGGACCGATTTCCGATGGAGCCTCCCGACCAAGAATGGACCAGCAATAACCGGGCTGGGAGGAGCGCGATCCCGGCACGCCCTGAAGACTGGCGTAAGACAAAACCAAACGCTCACGCCAACCGCGCCGCGCCGAAAGCCGACATCGAACGTGATCCCGCCGTCGCCGATTTCCTCTCCGTAGTCACATGAGCGAACCTGGAGATAGGGCCAGAACGCCGATTCCTGGGCGATTTCATCACATCCTCAACCCGAGCCTTCATCGCCGGAGCCACCGGAATCGGCAAGACCATGTTCATTTACGGCATGGTCGGCGGTATGGCGTCGGGCAAGGCTTCCTCAACTGGCAATGCGAACAGACCTCGAAGTGGCTCATCATCGACGGCGAAATGTCCAAGGTCCTGGTAAAAGAACGCTCGGCGCATCTCTGCGCCGCAACGGCCCCCTACTCATCCAACCGCATGGCGTCACCATCTATGGCCGCGATCGCGAGGACGAATTCGCCGCTGCCTTCCCCTCACTTGGCCGCTTGTCCGCTCTCAACACCGAGGCTGGACATCAGTTCGTCATGGACATCATCGCAGCGATCGGCGGCGTCGATGGTGTGGTCTTCGATAACGTTATGTCCCTTGCCCCCAGCGATCAGAAGGACGAAGAAGTCTGGTCAGGCTGCATCCCCCTGGTCGAAAATCTCAGCCGCAACGGCATCGCCTAGATTTGGTGCGACCACACGGGACACAACACGGCGCGCTAATACGGCAGCAGCACTAAAACCTGGCGCTTTGATGTCGTCGCCATGCTCACTCCGCTGACCAAAGACCAGCCGGCCCCGGATCACGTGGCGTTCCAACTATCGTTCGACAAGGCGCGACGACGCACCCCCCACAACCGGTTAGACTTCGCCCGGCAAATCGTGCGACTCGTTGACGATACGTGGTCTGCCGAACAGGCCGATCGCTCCGCACGCGGTTGGGCATCGGCCATGACCGCATTGTTTATGTCGGCGACGGCAATTCGGATGTGCACGTAATGCTGCACGTGAACCGCCTGGGCGGCCTGACAATCGCTGCGTCTGAGAACCACTACCTGACGCAGATCGCAACGCGGACGCTGCTGAGCGACGATGGGCTAAGCGTGCTGGCGCCGATCCTCGAGGACATCGTTGGCTGGGATGCCAACCGCATCCGCGGTCTGTTCGAGCGGCACGGCTTCGTGGTGCGGAGCTGGGACAAGGTGCGCACCGACACGCTCACTTTGGGGAAAGCGGCGTGATCGGCGCTGCTCTCGTCAGCGAAGATCCAGCGCAGGATAATATTTTTGCTTCCTCGACGTCAGAAATGGATATCGGGCTTTTCTTGGCGATCGGACATCCCATCTAGGGCGCCGCTTTGTGCCAGTGTCATCCCCTGGTTCGACTGGACAGCGACCATCCTCTCGTCCCGACCTGCACAGGTATGGACGCGAATACGGTATTGGCTTTGGGACTTGGCGTGACGCCGCCGTGGCGACTGGTCAATCAGCGTTTGGAGACCGGCAAACAACCACATGAATTGCACTTGGAGGTTGCCGCCGAATGCGGCAGCCTGTTTCCCTGCCCGGTCTGCGGCAAGCCCTGTAAAGCCCATGACTTCGCCGAATTCACTTGGCGTCACCTGAATTTTTTCCAACACCATTGCTACATCAACGCCAAGCTGCCGCGCACCGACTGCGGCGAGCACGCCGTGCTACGGATGATTGCCCCCTGGGCACGCGAGGGCAGCCGCTTCACACTGCTGTTCGAGCAAGCGGCCCTGATGCTGGTGCGCGAGATGCCGGTGCTGGCCGCCGCCCGCATTATCGAGACACCGACAAGCGGTTGTGGCGTATCGTCGAGCACTATGTCGGTCGCGCGGTCGAGCGCCTCGACCTCAGCCAGCTCCCCGCCGTCGGTCTCGATGAGACTGCGGCGAAGCGGGGCCACACCTATGTGACCGTGTTCATCGATCTTGATCGCAGCGAAAAGCCGGTGGTGTTCGTGAACCCGGGTCGCGGCAAAGAAACGGTGGTCCAATTTCGCGCTTTCCTGGCCGAACATGGCGGCTCACCTAGCCGCATCGCTGAGGTGGTCTGCGATATGAGCGGCGCGTTCATCGCCGCCGTGGGCGAGAGCTTCGAAAGCGCTGCGGTTACCGTGGACTGGTTTCATGTCGTGCAACTGTTCACCAAGGCGGTCGATGAGGTCCGTCGCGCCGAAGCCAAGCAGAACAAGCTGCCTAAGGCGCTGCGTTGGGCCGTTTTAAAGCGACGCGACGGTCGTCTCACGGAAGCTCAGGTCGGGGCCTTGGCCGAACTCGAGGCGTCTGATCTGTTCACCGCCATTGCTTGGCGCATCAAGGAGAAGCTGCGCTGGGTCCGTCCGGCACAGTCAGTTCAGGCCGCACGCTGGCGTCTCACCAACTTCCTGCGCCATGCCAACGACCAGCTTGATCCGGACCCGCTGCTCGATCCAGTCCGTAAAGCCATTGGCACCGTCGCGACTCACAGCAAGCGGATCCTGCAGCGATGGACCTCGCGACACAGTATTGCTCGCTTGGAAGGGCTGAACGGCTTGTTTCAGGCTGCGAGGGCACGCGCTCGCGGCTACCGCTCCATCACCACCTTCGCCACCATCATCTACCTGATTGCCACGCCGCTAGGAGATCTATTCAAATCCACTTAGGGCCCGTCAGGATCAACCGCTCGGTCTGAGCGATTGGACGGCTTGATAGTGTAGTTCCATTCGCCGCGAAAATCTGCCCGGACGATGTTTATGGCGGCCAGTTGTTCGTCCGAGACGACGATGCCTTTGGGATACTGGTTGTCGTCGAGTTCGCCGATCACCTTCAGGCCGGTCTTGGTCGTGGTGGCTCCGATTAGATCGATGATGACCTGATAGCTGACCAGCGGCTTGGCACGCCAGTTCATGGTGATGAACGAACACAGCCGATGCTCGATCTTGTTCCACTTGCTGGTTCCGGGCGGCAGGTGGTGGACCGTGATGTCAATATCCAGTTGGCTAGCCAGCTTTTGCAATTCGAGCTTCCACAGCCGCACGCGCGATCCGGTGCTGCCGCCCCCGTCGCAGGTGATCGTCAGGCGCTTGGCCGCGGGATAGCGCTTGCAGCCGATGTCCTGCCACCAGCGGCGGATCGACTGTACGGCAAACGCGGCGGTGTCATGGTTCATCCCAACACTGACCCAACCAGCGTTGGCGGCAAGGTCGTAGATACCGTATGGCACCGCCCGACCCAGTTCCTTGATCAGAAAATCATGCACGCGAACCGCTTCGGGTTCGCCTTGCGGACGCCATTCCCGGCCGGCGTTTTTGAAGTCTCCAACCAGTTCTTTCTTCTTCGTATCCACTGAAATCACCGGCTGCTGCGCCGCCAACGCCGTCGTCACGCTCTGATTGATATGGCTAAACTGCGCGTCCCGGTCGGGATGATCGCCACCCTCATTGGTCTTGCTGTTGGCTTGCAGACTGAACTTCTGCGCTTTTAACAATTCACCCACCACGGTGCGACTGACCCGATGCCCACGCGCCACAAGCTCCGCCCGCCAACTGCCGCAGGCTCTTGCAGGTCCAGCGCAACGGCGACATCGGATCGCCCCTGGCGCCGGGTTCGACCAGCGCCATCAGTTCGCGCAATAGGTCAGGGTTACTGACGACCAGTGGCTTGCGTCCGCCCCCCGCACGTCGCACCCGGCCTGCCAACAGACCACCTGCCTCAGCCAGGTCTTTCAGGCCGCGCCCGATCGTGCTGACCGCGATGCCGGTCGCTCCCGAGACGGCAACGATCCCCCCGTAGCCCGCCGCTGCGGCTTCGGTGGCGGCAAACAACCGTCGTTCTCGCTCGTTGAGGTGCGGCGACAAGGCGGTAAATCGGTCACGAATCGGGGCTGGATCGATCATCCACGAACATTATCGTTCGCCGCCTCTGTCGAGAATCCCGGCTCTAAAGGTCAGCCGACGCAAGTCGGTTGTTCCCGGACAGGCCCTAAATGCCGGATTTAGGATGAAGGAGCCTTGGTGTCTTGCTGTCAGCAATGCCGAGGCCTCGACCGCAATGCAGGTCAACTATTACGCCAAACGTTGGACCATCGAGCCTAACTTCCGCGATACCAAGGATCTGCGGTTCGGCATGGGGCTTCGTGCCACGCGCATCGGCGAACCAACCCGGCGCGACCGGTTGCTGCTCATCAACGCATTCGCAATGGTGCTGCTCACAATGCTCGGCGCCGCCGGCGAAAGCCTCGGTATGGATCGATTACTTAAGTCCAACACGTCGAAGATCCGCACTCACTCGTTGTTCAGGCAAGGCTGCATGCTCTACGAACTGATCCCAACCATGCCAGATCAAAGACTATTCCCCCTTATGGCCCGCTTCGCCGAGACCGTATCAAAATGCCGGTCGTTCAGCGGACTTTTCGAGGTCATTTGAAATGAGGGGATAAGTGAGGGCAGAACCAGGCCGGCGCCTACGCCCCGTGCGCGAGATGGCGCTGATCGCGCGGACCGGTCGACCGGCTGCCACGTTCGGGTTCGGACGTAAGCAGGCTGCCCTGTGGTCCGATCCTAGCTTAATCCTACACCACAGTTCGATCGGTTTGCCGCGTGCCTCTGGTGGGATCGCGGCCTGGACCAGTTTGGTAAAGTTTAATGTGTCTCCTGTGTTTCGGCGTCGGCTTTGGGATTGGCGGCCGAACCGAGAATATGGCTGAACGACAATGTCTTCAGCATGCGGCTACGTTCATCCATCACGACAAAAAAGCGAGCGAGAATGCGCTGCTTCAGGTCGCTGAGCCGCCAGCCGCCGACACCATCGTCTTGCAGATCCGGGCCTTGCCGCACCCATCCGGCAAGCTGCGCTTTCTCGTCATCGGTCAGCTTCGCGGATGGTCCGTCACCATGCGGCCGATCCGACCGCCCAGCGAGGCCTTCCTCATTGTAACGAATAAGCAGTTGCGAAGTGTTGACGGTCCATCCCACAACTTCGCGCCGCCTCCGTGCGGCTGTGGCGTTGCAAAACAAACGCCAAGCCAGCAAGCGACAGGTATTTTTTGCACCTGAGCTTTGCGCAGCGGCCGCACACAAGTCCGAGGCACTCTGATCCAGTCGTGTGATCGTCACGTCATCGCCGCCCCCTAGGAGAACGGCTACTCAGCAATCCCCTCTCGTGGAGCCGGATCCCGAAATATGAAGACATATCCCTCAAGGCCTACGGGTCGCTGGCCGATGCACGGTGTGGGATCGGCGCGTGGCTGCGCTTCTATAGCGACGACCGGCCTCATCAGGCCCACGGTTATTGGACGCCGCGCGAGGCGTGGCCCATGGATATGTGGACAACGTCAACACGTTGACTACATGTCCACAGGCCCAACACCAGCAAGAAAAGGCTTTTATCGCTTCAAATATTAAGCTAAGTATAGTTCCAGTAACCCCGGATGAGCGGGGGATTGTGAAATGGGCAAGAGTCTCTATTAACTCGGCCGGATTCCCATCCAACTGATGGGGTCCACCTTAAACTCAGCTCGCTTTGGCCATTTCCTGCTGAACTGTTAGGCCTTCGTAGTTAAATCTTTCGTGATTGAATCAAACGTGATGTCGTAGCGGATTCGCACCGGACCCGCGATCGCTGGTCCTGGTGATGGGCGCGATCCTTGTCCCGGCCGACGCACCGTCGCGTCTGCCCTGCGCGTCATGGGTCTCGAGCAGGGGGCGCAGTTTTCCAACTATCACCGCGTGCTCAACCGCAACATATGGTCCAGCCGCTGGCTGTCGCGCCGTCTGTTCCGCTTGCTTATCGACCCTTCGTCCCGAGCGGCGACCCGGTGGTGACCGGGCTCGACGACACCATAGAACGGCGATGGGGCGGGCGGTCAAAGCACGTGGCATCTATCGAGACCCGGTCCGTTCTTCGCACGGTCACTTCATTAAGGCGAGCGGCTGCGCTGGCTCTCGCTCATGCTGCTGCCCGAGATTCCTTGGGCCGGGCGGTGTTGGGCACTCCCGTCCTGACGGTCCTGGCCCCCTCGGAGCGGTATTGGCAACAACACCAGTCAGGCAAGCGCCAGCACAAGAAACTCACCGATTGGGGGCAGGCAGGTCCTGATCCAAGCGGCGCGCTGGCTGCCGCACCGGCGGATCGTCGGCATTGGCGACACCAGCTTTCGCCGCCATCGATCTGCTCAATGACGTGCGGCCGTGGGTGACCATGATCACCCGCCTGCGGCTTGACGCCGCGCTGCACAAACCGGCGCCGGAGCGGTACCTGGCAAGGCAGGGCGCCCAGCGGTCGTCGGCAAACGTCAGCCCACACTGAAACAGCGCCTGGTCAATCCGAAGACATCGCGGCAGCGTCTGCTGGTGACGGAATGGCCCAACGCGCCAATGACCAGCGATCCGAGGGAGCGCTGATGCGCAAGCCGCTGACCATGGAGAATTACCTGGAAGGGCGGGCCATTTCGGATCCAATCCATCTGTTCGACTGCGTCATGCCTTGCGCTAAGGCCGAGGCATTCCTGGTCTGCCGCGAAGAGCATGCACGTGCGGTCAATCCGCCATTCGCACGGGTGCAATCGGCCATTGAGCGCCACAATGCTTATCAGGATGATCCGATTCAGTATCGGGGCGGCTGGGCGGTGGATCGGGACGATTTATGCCGAGCTTCCCTCTTGTTGATACTATCAAACCGGCGGAAATCCCGGCGGAATGGTTATGGAACTGTCTCCGAGCCGTGGCCATGTAATCGCGCTTTGGTGATTTGTACCAGGGAACCGAATCGGCTTTTGTTTGGCCATGTATATCGAAGCCGTCCCGAACCGGAATTCGCCTCCTGCCATCCTCCTGCGCGAGACTTACCGCCAGAACGGCAAGTTTTGTAAGCGCACCCTCTGCAACCTCTCCAACTGGCCCACTGCCCATGTCGAAGGCCTGCGCGGTGTGCTCAAAGGGGGCACTGTCATCCCCGCCGGGCGCGATGCTTTCACCGTCATCCGCAGCCTGCCACACGGCCACGTCGCAGCGGCCGTCGCGACCGCCCGCAAGATCGGCCTCGAGGGCATCCTCGGCCCCGACGGCAATCGATGCCGCGACCTCGTCCTGGCGATGCTCATCAGCCGCATCCTCGATCCGGTCTCGAAGCTGGCCACGGCACGGGCACTCTCGCCCGCCACCGCGTCCACCAGCCTCGGCGAAGCGCTCGGTCTCGGCGATGTCGATGATAACGAACTCGACGCCGCACTCGACTGGCTGCTGGTGCGCCAGCCTGCCATCGAAGCCATCCTGGCCAAACGCCATCTGACCAATGGCATGCTGGTGCTCTACGACGTCTCGTCGAGCTACATGGAGGGCCGATGCTGTCCGCTGGCCAAGCGTGGCTACAGCCGTGATGGCCGCAGAGGCACACTGCAAATCGTCTACGGCCTGCTCTGCGCCTCCGACGGATGTCCGGTTGCAATCGAGGTGTTCGACGGCAACACCGCCGATCCGAAAACCCTGGCGCCACAGATCGAGAAGCTGAAGCAGCGCTTTCACCTCGATCGTGTCGTGCTGGTCGGCGACCGCGGCATGATTACCGCGGCGCGCATCACCGAAGACCTTAAAGCGGCAGGCCTGGACTGGATCACCGCGTTGCCCGCTCCGGCGATCCAGGAACTGCTGAACAGCGGGGCGTTGCAACTCACGCTGTTCGACCGGCGCGATATCGCTTCCATCACCTCGCCCGACTTTCCCGGCGAACGGCTGATCGTCTGCCGCAATCCCGACCTCGCCACCGAACGCAGCCGCAAGCGCGAAGACCTGCTGGCGGCGACGGAGAACGACCTTGCGCGCATCAAGACTGCGGTCGAACGCAAGCGAAATCCGCTGCGCGGGACGGCCGAGATCGCGCTGAAGGTCGGCGAGGTGCTGAACACGCACAAGATGAAAAAGCATTTCGATCTGGAGATCACCGACGCCGGCCTCAGCTTCGCCCGAAAGACCGACGCGATCGCCGCCGAGGCTGCCACCGACGGCATCTACGTCGTGCGCACCAGTCTGGCTGAGGACACGCTCGGCGACCCGGAGACGGTGCGCAGCTACAAATCCTTGAGCCTGGTGGAGCGGGGCTTTCGCTGCATCAAGACCGTCGATCTGCACGTCCGACCGGTGTACCACCGACTGGAGGATCGGGTCCGGGCGCACGTGTTTCTCTGCATGCTAGCCTATTATCTCGAATGGCATATGCGCCAGAAGCTGGCGCCGATGCTGTTCGACGACACGGACAAAGAGGCAGCCGAAGCGCAGCGTCGGAGCGTGGTGGCACAGGCGCAGCGTTCGAAGGCCGCGATGAAGAAGCAGACCACCGGGCTGACCGAAGATGGCCTGCCAGTGCATAGCTTCCACTCGCTGCTGGCCGATCTGGCAACGCTGGCGCGCAACACCATCACCACCGCGATCACGCCGCACTATCCGCTCACCGTGCTGACCCGGCCAACCCCGGTTCAGCAGAAGGCGTTCGACCTCCTGGGTATCAAACGGGCCCAGTAGCGGAAGGGTAATTCGATGAATTATGAATGTATTTCAGTCCCTTACGTTCAGCAAAAGAGGGAAACTCGGTTTATGGGGGCGTGCGGGACCACTGCAATGCCTTACCAATCTCGACCTGTTGCCGCCAACCGGCGCGTTACTGGTGGCGGCTCCGCTGAAAATTCGCCAAGGCTCCGGGAGCCCGCTGCGAGTTCTGGCACTTGTTGAGACCCAGCCATGAGCGGCGCCATTCGTCGCACATGGCGTGTGGATGTGCTGGTCCGGGGCGATTGGTATTCAGGAGGGCCGCAACAATCGGCGCCGGCGGCGGATCGGGGGGAACTGGGATGGGCCGAGGCGGCTCCTCGATCGGCGTTGGTTCGTCCGGATCGGGAACCACTGGCGGATCGCCGGGAGGAACCGGCGGATCCGACAGCGCGTCTAGGTGCAAGGAATACTACGACCGCAACGGCCGCACCGCATCCTGTGCCGTCCGACCAGCAAGATGAAGCAGGCGGCTAGTCGATTCGAACGCATGGTTAATCGCATCAAGATAGAGGTCCCGCTGCACCTCAGCGACCTCAATTGCATTCTTGCACCGCAATAAATCCTTTGGCTTGTGCACCGCATGCTCCATCGTGTGGTCCATGATGTCGAGCCATGCGTGTTGCATGCTTTGCAAGCCGCGGCTCACTACCATAGCGCTTGAAAACAACGCTTGGACGCGTTCCGAGGACCGTTCAGAGGCATCGCGATAGATGTCCATTACATGGGCGGCTGACGACATCAAATGGTGCCCGCGGCCAAAGCCGATTTCAGCGACGCGGCTACCGACACCGGCCGCGGTCCGCACGCCCAGCATCAAGACTTCTCGGCTCTGCTCAGCCGCTTTGGTCGACATGTTGGTGGCAGCATGAGCGGTTTCGGTCGCCGTTTCAGCCATACTCTGAGCGACTTCCTCGGTACGGTCTGCGCCATTCTGCGCGACCTCGCTGGTCTCGCTGATGGCCTCTTTTGCTGCCTTTCCTACCGCGTCGATGTTAGCTTGACTGGATCTGGCCGCATGATCCGTCGCCCTCTTCGCGGTTTCAGCGGATTTAGTTGTTTCTGACATGATATGTCCTTTTAGGGAATGGCTATGTCGGGCGTTCCCCGGATAGGCTGACCAAAAATGGGCCACGGCCAGCGGCACCAGTATCAACGCAGCTGCAGCATAGCGCGCAAAATGCAGGACGCGTAATTCACGGACGCGTCATTCCGGGCGCGTCAGCCAGCGCGCGTTCCGTTTCGGGACCGGATTCAGGGGTCGCCACCGGGATTGGACGCTCCGCCATTTGGCGGAAACCCTCGATCGCGCGGCGCAAGGCTACCGATCGCTTGCTTTCTGGTTCCAAAACGAAGAGCACGAGCGAGCGACCAGTTATTTCATAAGTTTCACCCGTTTGAAATGATTCGTGGCTGCTGTCTTCCGGGTTGTTGGTGTCGAGCAGGCAGCGCCACACAATGCCGCCAACGACCTCGGGCAGAGCGAAGTTCACCACGTCATGATGAGCGTTCAGCACCAGCAACGCGGTTGCGTCCATAGCCGGCCGCTTGATCCCACTGGCCTGGGCGCGGCCGTCAAGCAGCATGCCGAAGCATCGGGCATTGGTATCGTTCCATTGGACGTCCTCGATATCGTGGCCGGAGGGTGACAACCAGCGGACATCGCGGACATCAAGGTCCGAATTGTACTCGCCGGTGAGGAAACGGGATCGACGCAAGATCGGGAAGGACTGACGCAAAACGATGATCTTGCGGACAAACTCTGCAAGTTCGACTTCCTTTTCGCCGAAATTCCAATTCAACCAGCTTATTTCGTTATCTTGGCAATAAGCATTGTTGTTGCCGTTCTGCGTGCGGCCGAACTCATCGCCGGCGAGCACCATTGGCGTGCCCTGCGCCAGCAAGAGGGTGGCCAGCAAGTTGCGCTTCTGCCGTTCGCGCAGTGCGATGATCTCGGGGTCGTCAGTCGGGCCTTCGGCGCCACAGTTCCAGGATTGATTGTCGGAGTGACCATCCCGACCGTCCTCGCCATTCGCCTCGTTATGCTTTTCGTTGTAGGATACTAGGTCATTAAGTGTAAAACCGTCATGAGCGGTGATGAAATTCACGCTCGCCCACGCCTTGCGGCCGCGGCGGGCAAAGGAATCTGCAGATGCCGACAGGCGAGTGGCCATTTCGGCCTGCTTGCCGGAGTCCCCTTTCCAATACGCGCGTACGGTGTCGCGAAACTTGTCGTTCCACTCGGCCCAGCCTGGTGGAAAACCGCCAACCTGATAGCCCCCCGGCCCTATATCCCAAGGCTCGGCGATCAGCTTCGTCGCGGAGAGAACCGGATCCTGCAGGCAACTTTGCAAGAAACCATGCGCCTCGTTGAAGCCATGGTCCTCCCGTGCAAGGATCGTCCCGAGATCGAAGCGAAATCCGTCAATGTGCATTTCTGACGCCCAGTAACGCAAACTGTCGGTGACCATCTGCACTACACGCGCATGACTCATGTTCAGCGTGTTTCCGGTTCCGGTGTCATTAATATAGTAGCGCGGATTGTCTGGCATCAGACGATAATAGGACAGATTGTCTATACCGCGGAACGAAAGCGTCGGCCCATTCTCGTTGCCCTCGGCCGTGTGATTATAGACAACGTCAAGGATGACCTCCAGGCCGGCATCGTGAAGCCGCGCAACCATCTCCTTGAATTCTGAGAAGACGAAGTCCGGGACCGCGGAATAGCGCGGATCAGGCGCGAAGAATCCGATCGAGTTGTAGCCCCAATAGTTGGTAAGACCCTTGTCGAGCAGGTAGCTATCGTTAACGAAGGCGTGGATCGGCAGGAGTTCGACCGAGGTGACCCCTAGCGTCTTGATGTAGTCCACCACCTCCTTGCGGCCGAGGCCGGCGAACGTGCCCCGCAGATGTTCGGGCACCGCCGGGTGCAGTTTGGTATAGCCGCGCACATGGGTTTCGTAGATGATCGTGCGGTCCCACGGAACGGACGGAGCCCGTTCACGGCCCCAGGTAAAGGCGGGGTCAATGACGCGGGACTTGGGCATGAAGCGGGCGCTGTCGCGCTCATCGAACGTGGTGTCGTCCTTGCCCATGGTGTAGCCGAACACAGCGTGATCCCATTTGAGGCTGCCGATATGGGCCTTGGCATAGGGGTCGAGGCAAAGTTTGTTCGGATTAAAGCGATGGCCCGCGCCAGGATCGTATGGGCCATGGACCCGGTAGCCGTAAGTGGTGCCGGGGCGGGCGTCAGGCAGGTAGCCGTGCCATACCTCGTTGGTATACTCCGGGAGTTCGATCCGTTCGAGTTCTCGCTCACCGGTGTCGTCGAATAGACATAGTTCTACGTTCGTCGCGTTGGCTGAGAACAGCGTGAAATTGACGCCGAGGCCGTCCCAGGTCGCGCCAAGCTGATGGGGCGAGCCTTCACTGACGCGGGACTTAAGGATCGCAGGGGGCATCGAGACCTCTTACAAGCAGGTGGCCAAACGAGGCAAAAAAAGGGGGGCACTCTGCCCCCCTTTTTTCGCTCATTGATCTATCAGGCAGTGAGTTGTCCAAGGACATAGCCAATGGCTAGCGCGATCAGCGAGGCGACGATCGGCTGTGATTTGATGACGTCGCTAAACTGTCCCGCCGCCTGCTGTGCCTGCCCTGCCGCCTGGTTGTACAGGCCCTGCGCTTGGGTCTTGCTGTCGCCTGTCACGTTGCCAACGGTCTCTTGCACGCGGCCGCCGAATTCACGGGCTGTGCCTTCAACGCGGTCATTCATCATAAGCCTCCTAATTAACCGAAACCGTAACGCGCGCGCGCGGTGTTGGTTGCAAGGTATGAACCGGATGTGCGCTGGTGCCACGGCTTCAAAGCTAAGCGCCCAGCGTAGCGTACGCCTCTGCGTCCTTCAGGATCATCGCGGCGGCCTTTTCGCCGATCATGATCGTCGGGGCGTTGGTGTTGCCGGCGACGATCACAGGCATAATAGAGGCATCAACGACGCGCAACCCGGCGATCCCATGGACGCGTAACCGCGGATCGACCACCGCCAGAGGGCCACTCCCCATACCGCAGGTTCCGACGGGATGGAGGTTGGAGACGCCACGTCGACGGATGTCCTCGGCGATTTCCTCGTCGGTGAGGGTGGCGACGCCGGGCGCGGTTTCCTCAACGATCAGTTTCTGCACTGCGTGCTGACGGGCAATGCTACGGGCAATGCGGACGCCGGCAATCATCACGCGCATGTCGTTTTCGGACCGCAGGAAGTTGAATTTGATCTCGGGCGGCGCGAAGGGGTCGTTAGCGCGGAGGCGAACGGTGCCTCGGCCTTCGGGCGCGAGGTGCACCGGGCTGATGGAGATGCCGGGGAACGGGTGGGAGATGATCCCATCGGCGGTGCGGTCGATCGTGCTCCAGGCGGAGATATTGAACTGGAGGTCCGGCCGCTCCAGGCGCTGATCGCTGCGCACCAGGGCGCCGACATACAGGCCGTTGCCGGACATCTGGCCGGAACGGAAGAACACATATTGGGCGCCAGCGATCAGGCGGTAGGGCAGGCTGTATTGCAGGGCGTTCAGCGACAGGTTCTTGGAAATGCGATAGGTGCAGTAAGTGTTGAAGTGGTCTTGCAGATTCGAACCGACGCCGGGGATGTCGCGGACCACCGGGATGCCCAGGTCGGTGAGGTGTTGGGCGGGACCAACGCCGGATAGTTGCAGAAGCTGTGGCGAGCCGTAGGCGCCCCCCGAGACGATGACTTCGCGGCCGGCGTGGGCACTTTCCAAGCCCTTTGGCGTCCGGAATTCGACGCCGGTCGCTTTGCCTCCGTCGAACAGGACGCGGGTGGCGTGCGTCTTGGTTTTGATGGTGAGGTTGGGGCGGGTTTTGGCCATGCGCAGATAGGCGGCGGCGGTGCTCCAGCGGCGTTTGTCCTTGGTCGTGGTCTGGTAGTAGCCGCAGCCTTCCTGTTTCGCCCCGTTGAAGTCTGGATTGTAGGGGATGCCGGCTTGTTGGCAGGCCTCCAACAAGGCTTTGGCGATTTCCCACTCGTACGGCTGGTTGGATACACGTAGCGGGCCGCCTGAACCGTGGTAGTCGTCGGCGCCGCGTTCATTGTCCTCGGCCTTGCGGAAGTAGGGGAGGACCGATTGGTAGTCCCAGCCTTCGTTACCGAGCTGGCGCCATTGGTCGTAGTCGGCGGCGTTGCCGCGCATGTAGATCATGCCGTTAATCGAACTGGTGCCGCCCAGGACCTTGCCTCTGGGCTGATACATAGTGCGGCCGTTCAATTCCTTTTCCGGTTCCGACTTAAACTTCCAGTTCACCTTCGGGTCGACGAAGGTTTTCGCGTAGCCCATCGGGACGTGGATCCACGGGTTGATGTCCTTGCCGCCCGCCTCCAGGAGAAGGACTTTGTAGCGGCCCGATTCAGTCAGCCGAGCGGCGAGGACGCAGCCGGCGGAGCCTGCTCCGGTTACGATGTAGTCGTAGGTGTCTGGCACGCCTGGCTCCCGCTTGGTGCGGGGGAGGATCGCGCTTGTTGAGGCTGTTGGCAAATGGCCTAAGACGCCGACCCGTGGCAAAGGCCTGACAGGGCGCGGGAGATTATCCGGCGGCCTTGGGCGTCCGTCGGTGTCTTGGTTTATGTGGCGTGGTGACCGCGGTGGCTGTCGCGCGGGCGCGGTTCAGGCCACGAGGCCGTCACTGACGGGTCACGCCAAGGCTCGCCAGGAAACTCGCGTTTTTCGGCAGTCGCCCCTTTGGCGTTGGCAGAAGGTCGGACGGAGGTGTTGGAGGTCCCCGGACGCCCATCTCGTCGCGTTATTGCGCTTCGGCTTCCGGGTCGTTAGTTTCCCGGACGGTGCGGGTGTAGCTCAATGGTAGAGTCCCAGCCTTCCAAGCTGGCTGTGCGGGTTCGATTCCCGTCACCCGCTCCATTCGGATAAGGTGTCGGCGGTGACGTCGGCCCAAGTGAATACGCCAAGTCCTAATCCGCCCTGTTTCCGGCCTCGGCCGCGCGCTGGGTGCGCCGACCGCGGTCAGTTAGCGACGGACGGCCCGCCGCTACCCGCCCGTCTGCTCAAGCCTCTCTACGAAGTCGCCGGCCGGCGACTTCGGCCACCCGGTCGCCTGTGTGTCAGTATGCATGGACAGCATCAAGCCGCCGCCGCTATCCGGATCGCCGCGGCATAATCGTGCAATCATCTTTGATACCGAATTGTGTATGGCACACGACACCCCACCAGCTTGATGGCATACCAGTTGGCGGAAGTGTGATGTGAACGTCTCGAAACGTTCGCCGTTTACACAACTAGAAAATCATAGGGGGCAATAGCAAAGGGAATTCAATGCGCAAAGCTTCGCCTATTATCATTGTGCCGGTGGCTGCGGCCCTCGTATTCGCATCACTGGCACGAGCAAGCACCCCATCCGCGGCTGCCTCCGGGCCGCAGCAGCAGTCGCCGGGCAACGTTACGGCAGGTCCGCTCCTGGCGGCCATCCAAAGCGCCGAAACAAGTATCATTATCGCGCAGCCCAAGTGCGGCAATGGAACCACGCTGACCGGCGCATTTGTTATGGAAACTCCGCAACGAGCCGGATTTCCTCTTGAGGCCACCACGTTCGCGAGCCCCCGGGGCATTTTCACCAGCGTGACTACAACGGGGGATGAAAGTGAGGCGGTAATCGCTGAAATAGCAAGGACCCTGAATACCCGCGCCGACAGTTATGTAAAACGACTTTTGCGCAGTTGTTCACTGTAAATCGGTTGCTACGTAGGCACCGACTCTTTGACTGCTGAATATTTCGATCTTGCCTCAAACACGGCAGGCTCAATTGTCTCGCGCACCTCAGGCACCGTCGTTGTATGGCGGTTGTGGTGGCATAACCGCAAAAGCCGAATGTGACGGTCCCGGAAAAGGGGGCTTGCACCGGCGCACCGGTGATGGTCCCATGCGTGCATTGGGCGACAAAGAGCCCAGCACGGGGAGGCTGAGGCGTGAGCCGTGAAGGCGAAATCGACACCGCGACGATGCCCAACGGCATCGAAGCCCCGCCGCTGCTGGAGGTCCGTGGTGCCTCGAAGCAGTTCGGCGCTACGCGCGCGCTGGACAATGTCACCGTGCGCATTGACCATGGTGAGATCGTGGCTCTGCTCGGCGAAAACGGCGCCGGGAAATCCACCCTGATCAAAGCTTTGGCTGGCGTCCACGCATTGGACACCGGCAGCATCCGCTTCCGCGGCCATGATACCCCGGACGGCCTGCGCGGTCTGCCGATCGCCTTCATCCACCAGGATCTCGGACTGATCGAGTGGATGACCGTAGCGGAGAACATCTGCCTCGCACTTGGCTACCCCCGCCGTCTCGGTTTGGTGGATTGGAACAAGGCGAGGCAGCGAGCAGCGCGGGCACTACAAACCGTGGGTGCCGACATCGACCCTGATGCGCGTGTGGCCTCGCTTAGCCGCACGGAAAAATCGCTGGTGGCGATCAGCCGAGCGCTCGCCGCAGAGGTGGAGCTTTTGGTGTTGGATGAGCCCACGGCCAGCCTGCCCGCCAACGAGGTGGCGCGGCTATTCACCAGCCTGCGCCGCCTACGCGCACAGGGTGTGGGCATGATCTACGTTTCACATCGGCTCGACGAGGTGTTCGAGATCGCTGACCGCATCGTGGTTCTGCGCGACGGCCGGGTCGTCGGCGAGCGCAGCTCGGGGGGCACCGGCCCCGAAGCGATTATTTTGTTGATCGTCGGACGCGAGCCCTCGCAGATTTTTCGCCGCCCGGCACAGCGCGCCGGTTGGGCACGATTGGAACTCGCGGCGTTGAGCGTGGGCGATGTCGGGCCGATCGACTGCCGGCTGCATGCGGGCGAGATCGTCGGCCTGGTCGGTCTTCGTGGAGCCGGGCAAGAAAGCGTCGGGCGCGCGCTGTTCGGGCTCGAATCGCTGACAGCCGGGCGGGTCTTGCTAGACGGCCAGCAAATCACTCCGGCCTCGCCACGCCTGGCAATGCGGCAGGGCATCAATCTGATTTGCGCCGACCGGATGGCCGAACTCGATGGTGCAGACCCTCAGTGTGCGAGAAAACCTATTCCTGAATCCCCTTGCCGCCGGTTCGCATGCACTCCGGGCCATCTGGCCGCGCCGCGAGCACGGTGCCGCCCGCCGGCTCGGGCAGGATATCGGATTGCGGCCCAACGATCCCGAATTGCCGATCGAATGGCTGTCCGGCGGCAACCAGCAGAAGGTGGTGGTAGGCCGCTGGCTGCACCTGAAGAGCAAGATCTATATCTTTGAGGACCCGACGGCCGGCGTGGATGTCGGCGCCAAGGCCGAGATCTACCGCCTGTTCGATGTGGCGCTAAAGCGCGGCGCCGCGATACTGCTCGTTTCCACCGATTTCGAAGAGGTCGAAAAGATCTGCCACCGTGCGTTGGTATTCGATCGAGGAAGGGTCGTCGCGGAACTGGGCGTCGAGGACCTGTCGGCCGAGAACCTGCTTGCCGCTGCTTCCGCGAGCATCGGCCAGGTGACCGCGGCCATGACCAGGATCGACCCGCTACAGGCGGCCCATGCAATCCCTTAAGTCGAATGCGCTCGAACCCACCCGCTCGGAGCTTGCCGGGCTGACGCGCCTGCAGACAACCATTCGGTTATTACCGATTTACGGCTTGCCGATCCTCGCGCTGCTGCTGGCGGTCTTCTTTTCCATCCTACTGCCGGATTCGTTTCCGACCGAGCTCAACGTCCGCTCTATCTTGAGCGATAAGGGTATCATCGCGCTTCTGTCGCTGGGTGCGATGCTGCCGATGATGGCCGGGCGGATCGACCTCACGATCGGCTTCGGCATAGTCCTGTGGCACATCCTGGCGATCAGTCTCCAGGTCTGGTTCCACGTCCCTTGGCCCCTGGCGATGCTGCTGGTTGTGCTCTGCGGCGGCTTGGCCGGATTGATCAATGGCTTGCTGGTAGAGGTCGCGCAGATCGACAGCTTCATCGCCACCCTGGGCACCGGCACGATCTTTTACGCGCTGGCTTTGTGGCTCAGCGGCGGGCGTCAGGTGATGGGCCACCTCGACGCCGGCTTCATCGACATCAACGCATTGGCGCCGCTCGGGATTCCCATGCCGGCTGTCTACGTGATCCTGTTGGGCCTCGGCCTTTGGGTGATGACGGAGCGGCTTCCGCTAGGGCGACATTCTGTACGCGATCGGTGCCAACGAGAAGGCGGCTGCGCTCAACGGCATCCCTGTGCGGACCTATGTGATCGGCGTGTTCGTGGGCTCTGGATTGGTCGCTGGATTTACCGGCTGTGTGCTGGCATCCAAACTGCAGATCGGACAGGCTAACGTGGGGTTGGACTATCTGCTGCCGGCGTTGGTTGGCGCCTTCCTCGGCACCACCACGATCAAGCCTGGCCGGGTGAATGTCCTCGGCACCATCGTCGGAGTGTTGATCCTGGCGATTGGCATCTCGGGCATTCAGCAGCTTGGCGGCGAATTTTTCGTCGAGCCGATGTTCAATGGCACCACCCTGATCATCGCCATCGCGATGGCCGGCTTCGCGCAGCGGCGGCGGTCGGTGACGGTGACGAAAGCGGCGAAGCCGCTCCCCCCGGGCAGGTGACGTGTTCAGCACGCGCAAGAGCAGCCGCGTGATTTGCAGAAGCTGCCAACAAGGGGAAAGGGAAAAAGGATGTCTACAGTTCGAGCGTTTCGGCTGGCCTTGCTGGCCACGGTCGCGGTGGTGTCCGCTTCGGCGGTAAGCGTCCGGGCGGCCGATGATGCCTATATGACCGAGGCGAAGGCCTATATCGCCAAAGCGACGGCACCTGGGGCGCCATGGAGCGGCCCCACGACCGGGCCGAAGGCGCAGGCCCATAAGCTGGTGATTTACGCCTCGGCCGATCAGCGCAACGGCGGTGCTCAGGGTGTGGGGGACGGAGCTCAAGAAGCGGCCAAAGTGATGGGCTGGGATTTCCGTGTGCTCGACGGACAGGGCTCGGTCGCACAGCGCACCTCCGCGTTGAATGAGGCAATCGCGTTGAAGCCCGATGGGATCATCCTCGGCACGATCGATGCGAAGGAGCAGGCGCCGGTCGTTGAGCACGCCGTGAAGCTCGGTATCAAGGTCGTCGGCTGGCATTCAGCCGGAGCGCCGGGACCGGTGGCGGACCCGCCGGTCATCACCAATATCACGACCGAACCGACCGAGGTCGGCAAGCTGGCGGCAATGTACTCCGTCGTGGATTCGAATGGTTCCGTCGGGGCGGTGGTGATCGGCGACAATCTCTACGCAATCAGCACCGTCAAGACCGATGCCTCGATCGCCGCGATCAAGGGATGCAAGGGGTGCTCCGTGCTCGCCTTCGAGGATACACCCATCGCCGACGCCGCCAATCGGATGCCCCAGCTGACCACCACGTTGTTGGCCAGGTATGGCAAGAAGTGGACCTACGCAATTGCGGTGAACGATCTCTGGTTCGACTTCGCCGCGCCATCGCTTCAGGCGGCCGGTATCAATCCGGACGGCGGATACCCGAGGTTGATTTCCGCTGGCGACGGGTCAGTGCCCGCATTCCAGCGCATCCGCGAGCATCACTATCAGATTGGGACCGTTGCGGAACCACTCCATCTGCACGGGTGGATGTGCATAGACGAGTTGAACCGCGCGTTTGCGGGCGAGAAGCCGAGTGGCTTCGTCCCGCCGCCGCATCTGTTCATTGCCGCCAACCTGGATCACGACGGCGGCCCGGATAATACCTATGACCCGGAGAATGGTTACAAAGATATCTACAAGAAAATCTGGGGAAAATAGTTAGCGGATTGGTTTCGGTCGGGATCGGGAATTTCCTCGACCCGCACTTCGGGTCGAGGACCGACTACCATCATTTGCCACGCCCGGCACCGACTTGCTCTGGATTTTAGACCAGAGCATGATCGACGCACCTGTATATCAGAACTGTCTATAAACAATCTCAGGCGCCGAGAGCTGCAGCACAAGCGCCGCCATCGTGATCGCCAGGATCATCGCCGATGCGAAAGCGGTACGCGTATAGCGCGAGCTCAACGCCCTCCCGATGCTGCCCCGAGCAGTGCCAAACACATCGGGTATCGCGAGCACCATGCTCGCTGCGCACACGATGGCCAGCAGCGCCAGCACCGATACGGCCCCACCCAACCGCTCCACAAGTGCGCCGATTTGGCCCCAGGTCGCCCAAAACCACAGCAGCGTGAAGGCGAACCAAGTGAACGTCAGCCCTCGTGTCACCATGCGATAGACGGGGTTGGCGCACAGACGCCCGTATCCAGCCGGTGTAAGCCATTTTGTCATCGTCACTTGGTACAACCGGTTGCCCGCCACCCCGCCGCCCTGCAACAGTCCGAAGAAAAGGAACTCGGACGTCTGGCCGTGCCATGCGCCAACGAGGAAGAACGTCACGAAGAAAGCTACCAAGCTCGGATATTGCTTTGACCGCGCCGAGCGATACCGGCGCAACCACGTCATTAGCAGAGGGTTGAACACATAGCTGCGCAGCCATTGCGATAGCGAGATATGCCACCGGCTCCAGAACTCGATGAAATTTGGGGCGGCGAACGGTTGATCGAAATTCTCCGGCAAACGTAAGCGATACAGTCGCGCGATGCCGATGACAAAATCGGTGTAACCAGAAAAGTTCGCATACAAGAACAGCGGATAGAGTACGACGATCAGCGCACCGTTCAGCAGCCGCGGGCCGATCGCCAGTCCCCGTGTCAACTCCGCCAGCAACTGTAACTGCCAAGCGTGCAGGGCGGCGGACAGGATCAGAACCTTGAAGGCTCCCAACACCATCCGCCACGCCGCCCAGCCAATGTCGGGCAATCCCAGCGGCAGTGAGTTATTTTCCTGATAGTCCTGCAGCCTCTGGATTGGGCCGGAAATGAACGCCGGAAAGTTCAAGGTGAAATTCAGATACTCGAGCACACCGATCCGCTCTTGCGCGCCTTGGCCGGTATCGATGACCAGATGCATTACGCGAAAGAAGATGTAGGACAGGCCGATCGTCATGTATCCGGGCGGAAGCGATAGCGCCTGCGGAATGAAGGCGTATCGCTTCAACCAGATGAACACCACCAGGACCAGGATGATTGAGACCGGTACTGTCCAGCCACGCCTCACGCGGGTGGCTTCCATCGAAATGTAGCCCAACGCAAGAAAGCCGCCGAACGGCAGCAATGGCCCAATGGCGCCGACAAAACTCCAGACGAATGTGAGGTTCAGGATCAGCCACACGGTATTGCGCCACCGATGCGCCGACGAGATATTGAACGCGGCCGCTCCAACCAACGCGTAGACTAGAAATTGCCACGAAGGAACAATCAAGGGCGAGATACCAAACGCGTGCAGCGCGCGAAGGCTGGCTCCGACAGAGGCGCCTGCCGTATCTCGGCTGCCAGCGTCACATGGTCGGTGGGACTTGGATGGGTCACGTAGTACCGCGACTGAAAATCCGGGGCCTTCGGCAAACGTGCGAGTGGTATCGAAGAAGCGCACCCTGTGCTTCGAAGCCTCGGCCCGAGCGCCTCGCCCAACCCAGCGGATCGATGCCCGTTCGGGCGGACCCTTCCGCGGTCAGCGCCGTTTGCGGACGTTTCGGACAATAGAACAGCAAAACCGTCAACCGGGCCGTCGCGGTCAAAGCGGTGATGCGGCCCAGCAAATCACGGAGATCAGTACCGCTCTGTCGCCACTGCGGGTTGAGCGGTGAACGAACATCGTTGCCGGCATCGCCTCCCGTCTCCGCAGATGCCATCCGCCTCCAGCGAGGTCTTCGCTGGTACCGCATTCCTCGGCAATGGCAGGTTCTGCTCGGTTCATGTTAGGGGCAGGCAATTCCAGAGTTGGCGCTATGAAAATGACCCCCGAAGCTTATCTCACTTATTTATGCCAAGGATGGTGTTCTCTAATTTGTGACCACAACAGAATTTTACAGCCAACCGATTTCCAGAACAAATAATCGACATGCAGAATGAAATTTACTTACCGTTTGGGCGGCAGACTATCAGTTGTAGCCGAGCAATTGCGCCGTCAAAGTCCATGAGTGCGCTGACGCGGTCGCGCAATGATGCTATCGCGGAACCATGGCCGCAATCACGAAACGTCTGTCAACGCGCGACTCCGCGCTACATTCCGCCCGGGTAGTTCGGTCCTCCGCCCCCTTCCGGTGGCACCCAGGTGATGTTCTGCGAAGGGTCCTTGATGTCGCAGGTCTTGCAGTGCACGCAGTTCTGCGCGTTGATCTGCAGCTTCGGCGCGCCTTCTTCCACTCCAACGAACTCGTACACCCCGGCCGGACAATACCGCGCCTCCGGACCTCGATAGTGGTTCCAGTTTAGCTCGACCGCCTTCGCTGGGTCCGTCAGGACCAAGTGCGCCGGTTGGTGTTCCTCATGATTGGTGTTGCTGATGAACACCGAGGACAGTTTATCGAACGTCAGCACCCCATCCGGCTTCGGGTAGGCGATCCGCGGCGCCGAATCGGCTTCAACCAGCGTCTCGTTGTCGGCGTGCGGATGATGCAACGTCCAAGGCGCCTTGCCGCGCAGCACGTAGGTGTCCAACCCAGCATAGGCCAGCCCGCCCCACATGCCCCACTTGGCGAACGCCGGCCGCACGTTGCGGACCGAGGACAGTTCTTCCCACAGCCAGCTCGACTGAAGTCGGACGAAATACCCGGTCACCTCGGCCGGCTGATCCCCGGCCAGGGCCTCGGCAACCGCCTCCGCGGCCAGCATGCCGGACTTCATCGCGGTGTGTGTGCCTTTGATCTTCGGCACGTTCAGGAACCCAGCCGCATCGCCAATCAGCAGACCTCCAGGAAAACTGAGCTTCGGGATCGACTGCAGCCCGCCCTCGTTCACCGCCCGAGCGCCATAGGAAATCCGCCGACCGCCCTCGAAATGCGGACGCATCGCCGGATGGGTCTTGTAGCGCTGCGTCTCGTCGAACGGCGACAGCCATGGGTTGCTGTAGTCCAGCCCGATCACGACGCCAAAAGACACCAGATTGGCGCCGAAATGATACAGGAACGACCCGCCGTAGACCGCCCGCCCGAGTGGCCAGCCCAGGCTATGGATGATCAGCCCGGACTTGTGGTTGGCGGGCGGGATTTCCCACAATTCCTTGATCCCGATCCCGTAGGTCTGCGGGTCGCGGCCGTCGCGCAAATTGAAACGTTGCATCAATTGCTTGGACAATGAACCGCGGCACCCCTCGGCGAACAGCGTGTAGCGCGCCCGCAATTCCATCCCGCGCTGAAAGTTGCCCGTTGGCTGGCCGTCCTTGCCGATACCCATGTCGCCGGTGGCGATGCCGGCAATGCGGCCGTCTTCCTCCAGCAATTCCGAGGCGGCGAAACCGGGGTAGATCTCGACACCCAATGCCTCGGCTTGCTGACCCAGCCAGCGGACGAAGTTGCCGAGCGACACGATGTAGTTGCCGTTATTGTGCATCTGCGGCGGGGTCGGCATTTTGAACGAGCGGTTCGCGGTCAGGAACAGGAACCGGTCTTCGGCCGCCGGAGTGTCGAGCGGCGCGCCTTTTTCCTTCCAGTCCGGAATCAGTTCGTTCAGTGCTCGCGGCTCCAGGACAGCGCCGGATAGGATATGGGCGCCGATCTCGCCGCCTTTCTCCACCAGGCAGACCGCCATGTCGGGATTGAGGTGCTTCAACCGGATCGCCGCCGCCAAGCCCGATGGCCCGCCACCCACGATCACGACGTCGAATTCCATCGCTTCCCTTGGGGCTAGTTCCTCCGCCATCGTTGACTCCCTGCCGCTTATCAATTGCCGAATTCAAACTTTATCTGCGCCAGATGACCTTCGGGGGCAAACCGGCGAGCCTCGTAAAACATTTAACAGCGAATTGTGGAGTGTCGGGTTTGTCTTCGCACGAAGCCTTGTTGCTGGTCGGGCACGGGTCGGCGCGCTATCCGGATGCTGGCATAGCCATGCACCGGCATGCCGAGGCGCTCCGAGCCGGGGGACAATTGGGTCAGGTAGAGGTGGCGGTGCTGAACGGTGCCCCGTCCGTAAGAGACGCGTTGGCCGCGATCAGCAAGCCAACAGTCCGCGTTGTACCGTTCTTCGTGGAAGAAGGCTATTTCAGCCAGGTCGCGGTGCCGCGGGCGATTGACGCTGCGACGTCCGGCGACGCTGGGCAATTGCGCCGGATCATTTTCTGTCCTCCGATCGGGGTCCACGACGGCATGGCGGGGATCATCGAGCGCCGGGCGCTCGCCGCCTGCGGCGATAACGCCATTCCCTCGCGCACCGCCGCGATTCTGGTCGCCGGCCATGGGTCTGCCAGTGACCCCGGCCGAGCTCTGGCGCTGCACCGGCACGCTGCCCGTGTCGCCTCGACCACCCTCTTCGCTCGGGTGGAAGCGGCATGCCTTGAGGAAGCCCCGTTTGTAGCGGATGCCCTACACGGGCTGCGCGCTCATCCGGTGGTGGTGATTGGCTTCTTCGCCAACCAGGGCGGCCATGTCCGCGACGACATGCCGGCCCTCATCGCGGCGGAGCAGGCCAGCCGGGGCGGCGATGGGCTTCTCGTTCGATTTGACGGCTCCGCCATCGACGATCCGGCGATCGTGCTGATCATTCTCGCTCAGGCGACCTGCGTGGGAGATTAAAATGTTTGCCTACGTCGGCAGCTATACCACGCGGGACCGGAACGGCCGGGGAAACGGCATCAATGTCTATCGGGTCAGCCCGATCAGCGGCGGATGGAGCCCCATCCAGACTGTAGGCTACCTGGAAAACCCCTCATTGTTCACGCTAAACCGCGCTGGCACCCTTCTATACTGCGTGCACGGCGGCCGTCACTTGATCAGCGCTTTCGCCATCGACCGGCAAACCGGGATCCTGACCCTGCTCAATCAGGCTGACTGCCACGGCAATAACCCGGTCGATCTTGCCCTCGATCCCACCGAACGCTTCCTGGTGATCGCGAACTACGGAACCGGTGTCGTCGCGGTGATTCCGCTCAACGAGGACGGAGCGTTGCGGTCGGTCGGCCAACTGGTCCCGCTGGAGGGAATGCCCGGCCCGGATCCGAAGGAGCAGACCTCGTCGCATCCGCACGCGGTGGTTTTCGATCCCACCGGAGCGTTCGTGGTCGTCCCGGACAAAGGCCTCGACCGCACCTTCTTCTTCCGCTTCCGCGACGGCCGGCTGAGAGCCGCGCCGCAAGGTTTCGTCGAATTCGGCGCCCGGAGCCGCGCCCCGGCACACGACATTCCATCCCAAGTTGCCAGTGCTATACGTGAATAACGAGCTTGACTCGACAGTGACGGTGTTCGCCTGGGGCGCGGGAAAGGCGACCGAACGGCAGGTGATCTCGACGCTGGCGAGGGGTCATACGGGGCACAATCAACCGCGGAAATCGCGGAGTCGCCATGCGGGCGCCGTCTGTACGTCTCGAACCGCGGCCAGGACAGCATCGTGCAGTTCGACATTACGCCGGGCAGCGGGTCGCTGATCTATGTCGGTACGGTTCCGACCGGCGGTCGGACGCCGCGGTTTTTCGCGATCGGTCCGGATGCGAAGCACCTTTACGTGGCCAACCAGGACAGTGACGAAATAACGGTCTTCCATATCGATGACGCAGCCGGCACTCTGATCCCGACCGGCGTGCGGATTGGCGTCGGCAGCCCCTCGGCGATCAGTTTCGTAACGCCCTCTTGAAATACCGGGGTCATCCCGTTGATACTGAACGCAACCAAGAAGTAACACGAGGATGACGCCATGGCCAAGGCCGGCACCGGGCGCATAGCCCCCGCAAAGGTGAAAGCAGCACCTCCCGCCGCCGCGCGCAAGACAGGAAAGGCAAAGGCGGTCGAGCCGAAGAAAAAGACGGCCGGCAAAAAGGGCAAAGGCGCCGCGCCAAAGATGGCAGCCGCGCCAAAGAAGGCCGCCTCGGCCAAGTCCCCATCGGTAAAGGCTGTCGCCAAAGGCAAGGGTTCAGCCTCGAAAAAGGCGGTTCCCGCAAAAAGGCGGCGGCGGCCAAACGAGCGGTGTCATCGAAGAAGGCCACCGCGAAAGCCGCTGCCCCGGTCAAGAGCGCCGCGAAGACCGTGGCAGTGAAAAAGGCCGCACCCCGCCGCCCCGCCACCCGCATAGCCGTTCCTACCCCCGCCGCTCGGCGGGGACGTGCACCTGCCACGACTTGAAAGGCACCCCTCCGCAAATTGAGCGGCACCGCGACGCCCCAGGTCTTTACCGTCAGTCATCTGAACGAAGCCGACTTCAAGGTGGACGGCCTACGCGCCTATGCGCAATACCGCGATCTGGGGATCGCCGCCGCCACCGGAGGGCTGTGCCAGGCGCATGTGATCCGGCTGACCCCGCCCTGCACTGATGAGGTCCGAAAGCGCCATCTGCACAAGGCCGAACTACAGCTAGTGTATGTGCTGAAAGGCTGGATAAAGAACGAGTTCGAAGGCCATGGCGAGCAGATGATGTCGGCCGGAAGCTGCTGGCTGCAACCCTCGGGCATCGAGCACACCGTGCTGGACTATTCGGCAGACTGCGAACTTCTAGAAGTCATCGTTCCGGCCGATTTCAGCACCAAGGATGTCGTCTGATACCAGCCAGCGTTCCGGCGACCAGCATCAGAGGCTCCCTTCGCACGTCGCCTCGCCAATCCGCCGGCATTGCGGGCCTTGCCGCCGCTCCCGGCCAGTCGCAAAACGTCCGCCATGGTCTCGCATGAGCGTTTAGATTGCCTGAAATGTCCGGCTCTGTGCTGTCGGATGGCAGGCTACGTGCGGGTCAGCCGCGATGACATCAGGCGGTTGGCCAAGCATCTGGATATCACTGTCGCCGAATTCGAGAAGCGCCACATCGTCGAAGTCACCAAGAATGGTGAGAAGCGGATCAAGGAAGGTTTCAAGACCTGCCAGTTCCTCGACGACAACCACATGTGCAGCGTCTACGAGGCTCGGCCGCACGACTGCCGCGGTTATGTATGCTGGAACCAGCCCGACGAGACCGTTTATGGGTACGCGGTTTTCCTGCAGACCGGCGTCGCACGGTTACGTAAGCAGGAGGATTGAGCGCGGTCGACTTATCCCGCCAATTCGTGCCGCACGATCGACGCACCCTCGGTTAGCGCCTGCAGTTTGCCAAAAGCTGTCGTTCGCGCCAAGTATTTCATTCCGCAATCGGGCGCCGGAACCAATTTATCGGCCGCGACAAACCGTAGCCCTTCCCGAATACGGGCCGCGACGACCGCCGAGGTCTCCACCGCCGGGTCGCCGAGATCCAGTACACCCAGCATGATCGTCTTGCCTGCCAGTTCGCGCAGCACGCCCAGATCCAATCGAGGCTGCGCCGCCTCAATGGATATCTGTTGTGCCACCGTATCCCCTAGTTCGGCGAGAAAGCCGTAGCCGCTGGGCTTTTCCGAAACCACGGCAGCGTAGCCGAAACAAACATGCACAACGGTCGGTCCTTCGATCCCCTCCAACGCCCGATTGATCGCCCGGACCCCGTAACGAATTGCCTTGTCGGGCGCGGTGCGCACCCAGGGTTCGTCCAGTTGGACGACGTCGACGCCGGTTGCCTTGAGCGCACGCAGCTCTTCGTTCACCGCGATGGCATAATCCATCGCCAGTTCTTCCTCGTCCTTGTAGAAATCGTTCTGTACCTGACGAGACAGCGTGAACGGCCCGGGCAACGTGATCTTCGTCGCCCGCAATGCATTTTCCCGCAGAAACAGGGCGTCCCGGGTTTCCACCCCGGCGACCCGACGGATCTTGCCAACCACACGCGGCACCTTGGTCACCCGGCCGGCCTGCGTCCGCAACTCGCCAGGGGTTTCGGCATCCACGCCCTCCAACGCCAGGGCAAAGCGGTTCGAATAGCTTTCACGCCGGATCTCGCCGTCGGTGACGATGTCGATCCCGGCGCGCTCCATCTCGCGGATCGCCAGGATGGTGGCGTCGTCTTGCGCCTGCTCGAGCAGCCCTTCCGGCACGCGCCACATATCGTGCGCATGGGCGCGCGGCACGCCATGATGCTGAAGTGTCGCGCGATCGACCAGCCAGTCCGGTTGCGGATAGCTGCCTACGACGGTGGTGGGCAGCAGATGGGTGGGATAGGGCATGGAACGGAACCTCCGGGTTCAGGATTGCACCTTAAGCCGCGTCCCCGCAAACTCCGGCTGAACGTCCAAGGAGACATGTGGCATGTGGCCCATCCGTTCCGCGCTGTTCGTGCCCGCGCATCGCCGCGACTGGGTGGCGAAGGCCATTCGCGTCTCCCCCGGCGCCGTGGTACTGGACATCGAGGATTCCGTTCCGCCGCAGTTCAAGCCTGACGCGATGGCGCATCTGAAGAGCGAGATCCATGAACTGCGCGCGGCCGGCGTCGGAGCTTTCGTCCGCATCCAACCGCTGTTCGACGGTACGGCGGCCGAAATTGAAGCAGCGGTCGCCGAGGGTCTTACAGCGATCGTGCCGCCGAAGGTCGCCACGCCGGACGAGGTTCGGCGGCTGCACGATCTACTGACTTACGCCGAGGGCCGAGCCGGCATCCCCCATGGCAGCGTCGGCCTGCTGCCGCTGCCAGAGACTGCGCAGGGGATGTACGACGCCTACCACCTCGCCAAGGCCAGTCCGCGGGTGCGCGGCATCCACGGCGCCGTCAGCGGCCCGGTCGCCGGCGATTTCGCCAGGGCTTTCGGCTTCCGGGCGACCTCGGGGGGCGAGGAGCAACTGTATCTCGCGTCGAAGTTGGTGCTGGACAGCCGAGCGGCGGGAGCGATGCATCCGATGGCTGGCATTTTCGGGACCGCGCAGGACGATCTGATGGCGGTCGAACGGCTGATCCGCAAGGCGCGCGACATCGGCTATTCCGGGGTGACCTTGATGCACCCGACCCATGTCGCGATCGCCGACGCCGTGTATCGTCCGACGGCAGAGGAAGTCGCCTACTACAAAGGCTTGCTGGAAGCGTTCGAGGCCGCCGAAAAGGCCGGGCTGGGCGCCGTCAGTTACCAGGGTGCGATGGTGGATTACGCAATGCTGCCTCTCGCGCGCGAGGTACTCGCCGAGGCCGCGCGGAACAGGTAGGCTGTCTGCCAAGCGAACGCCGGAGAAGACATGCCCGCCGATGCCATAAGTACCGATTTCGACGCCCCAGGAAATCAAGCTGGCGGATTACGCCCCGCCCGCCTTCCTGATCGATACCGTGGACCTCAGCTTCGAACTGGATGAGATCGCGACGAAGGTCGTCTCCCGGCTGGCGCTGCGGCGCAATCCGGCAGCGCCGGCCGAGGCCCCCTTGCATCTGAATGGCGAGGCGCTGACCCTCCTCCGCCTGACACGTGACGGGTCTCCATTGGCGTCGAGCGAGTACCACGAAACCGGTCACGGTCTGACAATTTCGGATATGCCGGATAAGTGCGTGCTGGAGATCGAGACGCGGATTTCGCCGGCGGCCAACACTGATTTCACCGGGCTGTATGTCTCGGGCGGGAACTACTTCACCCAGTGTGAGGCTCAGGGTTTCCGGCGGATAACCTTCTTCCCCGACCGCCCGGATGTGATGTCGCGCTATACCACGACGATCACCAGTTTCTGCCCGGTGATGCTGTCGAACGGCAATCCCGGGCCGGTGAAAGATCTCGGCGACGGCTGGCGCTCGGTCACCTGGACCGATCCGCATCCAAAACCCTGTTATCTGTTCGCTCTGGTTGCCGGCGATCTCGTTTCGATTAAAGACAGTTTCATCACGCGCTCGGGCCGGAAAGTTGATCTTGGGATCTACGTCCGGCGCGGCGATGAGGACCGCTGCCAGCATGCGATGCGATCGCTGAAGACCTCGATGACCTGGGACGAGGAAGTTTTCGGCCTGGAATACGATCTGGATGTGTTCAACATCGCCGCCGTGTCGGACTTCAACATGGGGGCGATGGAGAACAAGGGGCTGAACGTGTTCAACACCAAATACGTTCTGGCCCGTCCGGAGACCGCAACCGACGGCGATTATCAGGGCATCGAGACGGTGATCGCGCACGAATATTTCCACAATTGGACCGGGAACCGCGTGACCTGCCGCGACTGGTTCCAGTTGTCGCTGAAGGAAGGGCTTACGGTCTATCGCGACCAGGAGTTTTCCGCCGACCAGGGCAGCCGAGCGGTGAAGCGGATCGGGGATGTGCGGGGCTTGCGGGCGGGACAGTTTCGGGAAGATGCAGGCCCGCTCGCGCATCCCGTGCAACCGGCCAGCTACATGGCGATCGATAACTTCTATACCGCAACGGTATACAACAAGGGCGCCGAGGTCATCCGCATGATGGCGACGATCATCGGCCGGACCGCGTTCCGCCGCGGCATGGATCTGTATTTTGAGCGGCATGACAACCATGCAGTCACCATCGATGATTTCGTGCAGGCGATGGCGGATGCGTCTGGCGTCGATCTGACTGACTTCAAGCTGTGGTATCATCAGGCCGGCACTCCGGAAGTATCCATCGAAGACGCTTACGATGCGGCTACAAAACGTTACTCCTTAACCATCCGCCAGAGCATCAAACCGACGCCGGAACAGCCGGACAAGTATCCGCTGGTCATACCCGTTGCCATGGGTCTGCTGGACGGCAATGGCCAGGAACTTGCGACGCGGTTGGATGGAGAACCCGATCCGGTCGAGGGCACCCGGGTTCTGCTGGCGACCCAAGCAGAAAACCGGTTCGAGTTCGTTGACGTCGCCAGTCCGCCGGTGCCGTCGCTGCTGCGCGATTTCTCGGCGCCGGTAAAACTGTCGGGGCTGTCGCCGGAGCGGTTGCGCTTCCTGGCGGCGCACGACGCCGATCCGTTCGTGCGCTGGGAATCCGGCCAGCAATTCGCCGCATCGGCACTGCTGGATATGGTGGCCGCTATCCAGGCTGGTGGCGAACCCAACGTGGACCCGGCGCTGATCGAAGCCGCCGCCTCCGCGCTCGACCAGGAACCCGCGTTCGCAGCGGAAGCGTTGGGGCTGCCGGGCGAGGCGACGCTGGCGGACAAGATGGATATCGTTGATGTCGATGCGATCCGTACCGCGCGCGACAAGGCTCGGGCAACGATCGGGCAAGCGCTGAGCGACAGGCTGCGGGCAACCTATGACCGGCTGACCGATCGTGGGTGGTACAGCATCGATGGCCCAGCGATCGGCCGGCGATCGCTGCGCAATACCTGCCTGAGCTATCTTGTCGTGGCCGGGGACGCGCTGGCGGTGAGGCTTGCCAAGGCACAGTTCGATGCCGGCGAGAACATGACGGATGTATTGGCGGCGCTGAGTATCCTGTCGAGCGTAGACTGTCCGGAGCGGTTGGATGCCCTGGCGGCGTTCTATCAGGCTTGGCATCATGATCCCCTCGTGCTGGACAAGTGGTTTGCGATTCAGGCGTTGTCATCGTTGCCGGGCACACCCAGCGCGGTGGAGGTCCTGAAGACCCACGCGGACTTTGATTTGCGAAACCCGAATCGGATCCGTGCGCTGGTCAGTAGTTTCGCAGGCAACCAAGTCCGCTTCCATGATGCGTCCGGGATAGGATACCGGCTCTATGCCGACACCATCATCCAACTCGATCCGACCAATGGTCAGGTGGCGGCGCGGATGGTCTCGCCGCTCGGCCAGTGGCGGCGGTTCGATGCTGGGCGGCAAGATTTTATGAAGCGGCAATTGCAGCGGATCCTTGATCTGCCGGGCTTGTCGCGGAACACGTTCGAAATGGCATCCAAGAGTATCGCATGACCGGCTTTTGCGACCATGTCTGGCAGCGGACGACCGTTCTGCGGGCGGCAATTCACGACTTGCCGTTCAATCGCGAACTCGCCGCCGGCACGTTGGACAAAGCGCGGTTTCAGTTCTACATCGAACAGGATGCGCAGTATCTGGAGCAGTATTCGCGTATCCTGGCGATGGCGGGTGTGCGGGGACCCGATGGCGCCACGCTGCGCCTGTTCGCCGAGTCCGCGCTGGAGGCGGTCGCGGTGGAGCAGGCGCTGCATGCGCGGTATCTCAATGAGTTCAGCTCGACGGCAGCCGAGCCATCTCCGGACTGTCTGGGTTATACCAGCTTTCTGCTAGCGACGGCCTATCACGAGCCGTGGGAAGTATTGATGGCGGCGGTGCTCCCCTGTTTCTGGATTTACTGGGATGTCGGGAACGCCATCGCCCGCGAGGCCGGGGCAGAGAACCGCTATCGCGCCTGGATCGACACCTATTCCGACGAAGGCTTCGGCGATGCCGTGCGCGCGGTGATCGCGGCGACGGATACTGCCGCTGCAGGGGCATCAGCGGCGGTGCGCGATCGGATGATGACGGCGTTCATCCGGTCCACGCAATATGAATACCTATTTTGGGAGGGCGCCTATCGGCTTCGGCGCTGGCCGGCCAAGTAATCCGTGACGACCGTGGCGCCGCGTTCAGAGCTCAAACAGCGCCGCGGCCTTTTTCGCCAGCGGCTTCACGAGCTTCATCTGGCCCAGCAGCGCTCCGACGACCAGAACTTCGGACATACCGCCGATCTGTTCGCAGATGTAGGCCCAACTCCAATCGTTGGCACGTTTGGTGTCGAGGATCTTCTCCGTCAGGTCGGCCCGCTTCATCGTCTACTCCGTCACCGTTGTCGTCACGGCGAGCAGCGTGGCAACGCAGGTGGCCCGAACAACCCTGCTCGGCCGGTGGGGCGAGCGCCTAATGCGGGCGCATCGGGACTTTAGGCCAGTTTGTTATGCGATCCGTCGCAACGCGGCTTATTGCCGCTGCTCTTGCAGCCACAGAACGATACGGTCCCCGCCTGCTCGGCGTCGAACTTCAACGGCGAAAATGTCGAACCTTTGTGCGAGCCATCGCAGAACGGTTGCTTGCCGCTCTTGCCGCAAGCGCACCACCAATAGGATTTCCCGGCCTCAACCTCGATCTTATAAGACCCCTTTTGGGCTACGACCGCCACGGATTTAGACATGACACACCCCTTGTGTTACGCGAGCTCAGACCCGCGTGCTGCGCTGCGCCAGGATAGTCGCCGAGCAGGTCTTCGGAAAGCGTGATTACGCTTCGGCGGCAACGCGGTAGCCCCGGTTAACCTGATTGCCGTCGGTGACGGCTTCACGGAACTGCCGACCGCAGCCCGCATTCGCCACCGGTCGCCCGAAATTCGACCGATCGCGCGGTATGCTTAGCACATTTGGCCCAGAGAACGAAACGAATTCTTCACGATCGCCCGGCTTAGGCGAAGATTAGCTTCGCCGGTGAGACCTGTGGGTGGATTTGCGGTTGGAGAGCGAGAGCGAGAGGCCGATGCAGACCAGTCCGAGGGATGCCGGGACCAGCCAAGCCGGGCGTTCCAGCATCGGCTGGATTACGGTCAACCACATCCAGTTGCCCAATGTCCGGCTGGACCATAGCGGCAGCTTGTCCAGGACATCGTGATCGAGCAGGTAGATCGCCTGAGCCAAGGTTATGCTCTCCGACCCGAACGTCGCGATGGCGACGGCGGCGACCAGGAGGATGGCGGCGATCACAGCGAGGACGCGTTGGGCAATCACATGAACAGCTTCTCTGTCTTCCGGTCGTTATATAAGCCCGCGACCTGCTCAGCTAACCATTAAAATTGCGTGTGGGCACTCTTTCGTCATTCCCCAGAAGCCGCTCTGACGCTTGGCTCGGGCGCGGATGCGGGACGGCGGGTCGACGTTTGCCCAAAAGCCATATTCCGACGGCCCGATCGCTTCCCAGAAGGTCGAGGGCCGTTTTTCGACGAAGCTGATCTTGATCGGCACTTTCGCGGATTTGAAGCCGCATTTCCACGGCAACGTCAGCCGGATTGGCCCGTTCTGTGGCGGTAGAAGCCTACCGTCTAAGCCACTGGAGATGAAGGCCAGATGGTTCGCTGCTTCGTCGACCGTCACACCTTCAACATAGGGCCAGGGATAAGGTGCATTCGAGCCGTCCAGCACTGTGTCCTGTGCGGTCTCGAACAAAACATATTTTCGGAACCCGGCGAGCCAGCGGTCTTCAAGAGTTGAGACAGCCGAAGCCGGTCCATGGGACCGTCATGGCCCAGGCTCCACGCAGCGGTGGCGATAGACCCGCTCCTCCAGGGTAACCTGCTTCATCAGGTCGTCGATATCGAGGGTGCGCGGCTTCACCATCTTCTCAGAGGCGCCGGCGGGCCGACTGGTCGAAGCTACATTGCCGCATGTCAAGGAATGAACGTATTTAAAGCTTCTATATGCGGCTGGAAGAAAGGATCGGCGTGATGTTGACCAGCGAGGCCCGTATCCTGACGACGCATACCGGTAGCTTGCCTCGACCCGCGGCGTTGACCGAGGTGTATGCGCGCCGGGCTGCGGGGGAGGCTATCGACGAAGCCGAACTCGACACGGCGGGCAAGGCGGCGACACGGCATGTCGTTCGGCAGCAGATCGCCTGCGGGATCGATGTCGGCAACAACGGGGAACAGCAGCGAGAGGCGTTTTTTCTTTACGTACGGCGGCGGATGAGCGGCTTCGGGGGAAGCTGGACCCGCAAGACGATGGCGGACGCTCTGAAATATCCCGGGTATCGGGCCTGGTCCGTCGAGCATGAGGGGACCCGGCTGTCGGTGAGCAATCGGGACGCGGTGCCAAAAGCGATAGGTGAGGTGGCCTACCTGGATCCGGCGCTGGTCAAGGCGGAATGTGACGAGTTCGCGGCCACCTTGAACGAGGTTGAGGGTGGCTTCGCGGAACCCTTCATGACGGCGCCCTCGCCGGGGATCATCGCGGCCGCGTTGCTGAACGAATATTATAGCACCGAGGATGCCTACCTCCGTGCCCTCGGGCGGGCGCTGCAGGTGGAGTACGAGGCGATCGTCGCGGCCGGCTTCTTGTTGCAAATCGACGCGCCGGATTTGGCGTTGGAGCGGCATGTCTCATACCAGGACCGGCCCCTGGGGGATTTCATCGATTTTGCCGAACGGGTGGTGGGGACGATCAACGACGCGTTGGTCAATGTGCCGCGGGATCGGGTCCGCATCCATGCCTGCTGGGGAAATTACGAGGGGCCGCATGATTGCGACGTTGACCTGCATGATATCCTGCCGGCGATCGCCCAAGCGAAGGTTGGCGGGTGGGTGCTGCCGTTCGCCAATCCTCGGCATGCGCACGAATACCGGTGTCTGAAGGATTTGCCGCTAGGCGATGGTCAAGTCGTGGTTGCCGGGGTGATCGACCCGCTGACCAACTTCGTCGAACATCCCGAGGTCGTGGCGGATCGACTGGAACGCGTGGCGCAGGTTGTGGGGGATCCGACGCGGGTGCTGGCTGGGACTGATTGCGGGTTCGACACCTCGGCTGGGCGAGGACGCGTGGCTGAGGACGTGGTGTGGGCGAAGCTACGCTCGATGGCGGAGGGAGCCCGGATTGCGTCGCGGCGGTTGGGGATGGCGGGGTAGTTCGGTCTATCCGCCGGGAGTGGGTCCAACCGGTATCCCCATTTGATTCAGGGTATCGATCATCGCGCCGGCCCAACGCTGGTCGTTTTTTGGCTCTGGACGGTTGGCCGACACGCGGTTACGGCGATGAGCCTCGATGGCGACGCGAGCATGCGCCATTGCGGTTTCGAGGTCGGCGTCCGGAACGTCGTTAACTGGCTCCGGTATCGTTTCGGCGGAAGCGGGTGGGTCGTAAGCGAGGCGCTCGTCGAGGGATTTTTCGGTCCGGAGTGTCGATCGGTTGAGCCCGTTGGCGCAGCCGCGGTAGCGGAGCCGCATGGATTGAGACATCTCCGCGGTTTTGGCCTCGGCCAGGACGTCCAGTGTGGTCATGCCGAGGGCGATGATCTGGGCGGCTTGCAGCATTTCCGAGCGGGTGCGGGTGCCGTAGGATTCGAGTGTTTCGATGATCTCATTGCGGGCGTCACGCGTGTCCTTCGCCGCGGTTGTGACGTAGGGCAGGAGGAAGGCGATGAGGCTTTCGAGGAAGGCGCTGGGGTGTGGCGCGGCGGTTGGCCCGGACTGATGTTGCCCGTCTGTTCTATCGGAGGTTGCGGCTGCTGTCAGAACATAGCATGAATATTCCGAAATCGGATGGATTTTCGTGATCTTGCCAACAACGTTTTGCCCTGGCCGCCGCGACGCGCTACCATCAGACCATGATCGTTCGGGGGTGATCCACACTTCGGCGTTCGATCATGGTCTAAGCTTATGTTTAATCGCGTGATTCACGCCTTCCGACTGGGGTCATTCTCAGGCGATCACGCTCTAGTTGTGAACAGAAAGAAGCCCCGTCGCCGGTCACCTACGAAACGGGTAGATCCCGACAGCCAGGCGAATGGAGATAAAGGCCGTGAACCCTCGCTCACGCACAATGTCCGCGATCGCAATGTTGCTTGCTCTGGCGGCATGTTCTTCGAAGCCGCTGCCACCTGCCGCGCCGACACCACAGGCGGCGTTGGTTTCGTTCGATGGTATTTATCGTGGCAGGATCCGGGTTATCTCGCACACCTTGGGGGGAGCGAACAGCAACTGGTGTGACACGCCCAAGGCGATCTCCCTATCCGTTCAGCAGAACGCGTTCAGATACCTTCTAGCCCACCCAAACCTGCCGCCCGACTCGGACCTGTCTCCGACGATCGAAGTTACCAGCATTTCTCCCGACGGGTCCTTCGATGGGTTTCCCACAAATGGCGGACCAGAGATGGTTGGCAGCATCACCGGGTCGCGCATGGAAGGCGAGATTCACGGACTAGGGTGCGCTTACTCATTCACGGCCGAGAGGTCGTGAGCACCGAGAAATCTCCAACGAGGTCATCGCCGGTATCCGAGCGGCGCTGACGCGGTGAAGTATCAAATCCATACAGTATTGCCGGCTCAGGGAATCCCGAACGTCCGCCGCAGGGTCGGCTTGTGCACCTTCCCTGTCGCGTTGCGGGGAAGCGCGTCGGTGAACACCACGGAATGCGGCAGTTTGTAACGGGCCAGATTGACGGCGCAGTACGCGACGATGTCATCTTCGGTCAGGTTATGTCCGTTCTTCAAAACAACGACTGCTCGGCCCACCTGACCCCATCGTGTATCCGGGATGCCGATCACCGCTGCCTCGGCGATCAATTCGTTTTGATAGAGGACGTTTTCAATCTCGGCTGGATAAACGTTCTCGCCGCCTGAGATGTACATGTCCTTCCAGCGGTCGACGATGAAGTAGTAGCCCTCGTCATCGACGAGCGCTGCGTCGCCGGTGCGCAGCCAGCCATCGGTGAACGATGCGGCGGTGGCCGCCGGTTGCCGCCAATAGCCCTTGGTTATGTTGGGGCCTTTGACCCACACCTCGCCGATCGTGCCGGGCGGAGCATCGGTGCCGTCGTCGGTAACAACGCGCATTTCCATGTTCAGCACGGGCTTGCCGGCCGAACCGGCTTTGCGAACCGCGTCTTCTTTGTCCAGAATGAGCACCAGCGGACTGGTCTCGGTCATGCCGTAGGCTTGTTGCAGCACCGCGCCGCGCTCCTGCCATATTGCGAGGATGGTGTCGGGGGTCGGGGCACCACCGACCCCAGCGTAAACCAAGTTGCTGACGTTAGTTTCCGCGAAGCTTGGATGCTGAGCCATGAACTGGAAGTTTGCCGGTACGCCGAAAATGTGGGTGATGCCTATCGCCGGATCGCCGATCAGCCGCAGCGCCTCGCCGGCATCGAAAGCTCGTGTAATGATTACGGTTCCGCCGGCCTGAAACGTCGGATAGGAGAACACGTTGAGCCCGCCGCTGTGGAACAGCGGGAGCATCCCGAGAAACACGGTCGAGCGCTGTATACCGATCGAGGCCATGCAATGCACGGTGTTCCAGAAATTCATGCCATGCGAAATGATCGCGCCCTTCGGCAGCCCTGTTGTGCCGGAGGTGTAAAGAATGGTGGCGGTGTCATCCAGCGTCACTGCCGCCGGCTGGCCCAGCCGGGGTCCGTCGAGGGTGATCCGCTCGAACGCCGGGCCGAGTGAAACCAGTTGGCGAATACCGCGGGCTTGAGCAAGGTCCTCGCCGCGCTCGGCGAATTCCGAATCGTAGATCAGGATCGCCGGGGTGCAGTCAGTGAGGATCGCGAGCAACTCCGGGTTTGCCAGGCGCCAGTTCAGGGGCACGAAAATCGCGCCGAGGCGACCGCAGGCAAATTCCACCTCGAACGTGTCAGTGGTGTTCGGCGCCAGGATCGCGACCCGGTCGCCGGCGGCGATTTCGTAATTTCGCCGTAACGATCCGGCAAGCCGAGCGATCCGGTCGTTGAAGGCTTGGTAGGTGTGATGGCGTCCGGTTGCCAGGTCTACCGCGGCCAACGAGTCCGGGCGCCGCATCGCGTTATGGGCGATGCAGTCGTAATACGGGATCGACATGCTGGCGCTCCGTCAGGCAGCAATACGGACAGGCAAAGACCCAATCGACCGCAGGATATTGGAGTATCCGCGGGTCGGCGCCCCGACGACCTCGATCGGCGGCAGCTTCCGCTTGAGGATTTCCTCCCACAGGATGGTCAGTTGCATTTCCGCCAATCGGTTGCCGACACAGCGATGGATGCCGAAACCAAACGACAGATGCTGGCGCGGACGGGGGCGGTCGATGACGAACGCGTCGGGGTTCTCGATGGCGGTCTCGTCGCGGTTGCCGGACAGGTACCACATGGCAACCTTGTCACCCTTGCGTATCGTCTTGCCGGCGACGTCGGTATCTTCCAGCGCGGTGCGCCGCATGTGGATCACCGGCGACTGCCAGCGGATGATCTCCGGCACCATGCCGGTCACGAGCGGCGGATTCTCGCGCAGTTTGCGATATTGGTCGGGGTATTGGTTCAGCGCCAGTACGCCGCCGGAAATCGAGTTGCGCGTGGTGTCGTTGCCGCCGACGACCAGCAACATCAGGTTGCCCATGAACTCGTGCGGGCGCGACGGGAGATCGCGTGTTGCTTCACCGTGCGCCAGCATCGAAATCAGGTCGGGGCGCGGCGGTTGCTTCTGGCGGAGGTGCCAGAGATCGGTGAAGTAGGCGACGGCCTGGTCGAGCACGGCATTGCGCTTGGCTTCCGAGTCGATCTCGGTGCCGGCGCGGGTGTTCACCGACGCGACGTTGGACCAGTAGGTGAGCTTGTTCCGTTCCTCAAACGGGAAGTCGAACAAAGTGGCGAGCATCTGCGTGGTCAGTTCGATCGAGACCCGCTCGACCCAGTCGAAGGTCTCGCCGCGTGGTAGATTATCCAGGATGCGGCCGGCGCGTTCACGAATGGTATTCGACAGCTTGGCCAGATTGCCGGGGGCGACAATGGGAGCGACGGTCTTCCGTTGCTCGTCGTGTTTCGGCGGGTCCATCGAGATGAAACTTGGTCGGCGGTAGTCCACCGGCAGGTCGCGCAGCACGATGCCGCCCATCAGTGCGTCGGATGAGAAGGATTTGTGGTCGGTATCGACCGCCATGATGTCGCGGTAGCGGGTGACCGACCAGAAGGCTCCGTAGATGCCGTTTTCGCACCAGTGCACCGGATCTTCGCGGCGCAGGCGTTCGAAATACGGGCGCCAGGTATCGTCCTGGTAGAGATGGGGATTGCTGACGTCGATCCGCTCGATCGGCGTGGCGTAGGCGTCTTCACGGGGGTCGATAGTTACCGGTGCATCCATCGTCAGCCTCCCTGGTTCCGGGCGTCACGCGCCTGGAATGTGCGGGCCGAGCTGTTTGGTCTGGTCCCGCTGGGGGATCATAGCGCCGATTTGGCTGAACAGTGAAAGTCGAATGTCTGCGAGTGGCCCCGCCGTTTATGGTCGAAGGAGCAACTTATGGCCACGCAAGACCGTGATGGTTCGCAGCACGCGGCCGTGGAATTGAACGGAGGACGGGGCCAGGGTGTCGAGCGTTTGGAACCATGCTTTGGCTTGCTCCGTTGCTCGTTCGGCTGGGTCGACCAGGAGCAGCAAAACGTCTTGTCCGGCGTGGCCGCGGGGCGGATCGGCGATGCCGAACTGGCGTGAGTTGGAACTCAGGCACAACATGGTCACATTTGGCCCGAGTGCGTAGCCGATCTTGCCGGCGTCGCGCCAATTGAGCGCCGCCACCAGGGCTCCTGGCGGCAGTAGGCCGCGCGAGCGCAGGTCTTGCTGGAGAGAGGTCCAGTCCAGGCCCTCGGCTGTTGGGTCGTTGCGCGTTACGGCGGCGAGGGAGCCGCCCAGCCAGTCGAACCGGAGCTGGCAGGCGACCGCCAGCATTGCCAGCAGAACCAGGGTTGCCGAAGCGGCCAACATGCGGCGCATCCAGGCGCGGTCCAGGAGGCGGGCGATGGTATCACCGAGCAGCGGGAGCAGCATGAGGTAGCCGGGGGCGGCCCAGTGATAGAGAATGCGCTGACTTGACCAGGCTGAAATTACGGCAAAGGCAACGATGGGCGGCGCAGCGAGGCACGCGAGCAGACGGTGAGGCCAGACGGCGTCTCGGCGGAGCGCCGCCACGAAGGCGATCATCATCGGCACCCAGAACCATGGCAGAACGAACAGGGCCTCGCCGGCCAGGGTTTGGAGCGGCATCAAGGGGTGGAAGCGGAAGCCCACCGCGCGGTCGGCCTGGAACGCGAAGGACGCCCAGCCGTGGGTGGCGTTCCAGATCAGGACCGGGGAGAACACCAGGAGTGTAAGCGTGGCCGCGAGGTAGGGTTGCGGGCGGCGTAGCCAGGGCCGATGGGCGGGGCTGATCGCGAGGTAGAGGAAGGCTCCGCCTATGGTGAGGTACTGCGGAGTATTTGGAGCATAGTGCCAGACCGGCGCAGACTCCCGCGGCGGCCCACCAGCCTGTGGCGCGGCGTCCTTGCTTGGGCAGCGCGTGGAGCAGGCAGAGCGCGGCGCCGAGCAGGGCGGTGTCGAGAGGGCCGTCTGGCAAGACCCAGCTTGCGGTGGTGACGCCGAAGACGGGCGAAATGTTCAGGGCTACCGCGGCCCAGAACCCGGTCCGCCGGTTGGCTACGATGCAGCCGATGCGCCAGACCAGGAATTGCGAGCAAGCGAACAACAGGATGAAGGGGAGGCGGACTGCGACCGGTGGCTCGGATCCCAGCAGATGGGCGGCACCCCAGGAGAGCCACCAACTGGCGGGCGGATGGTCGAAATAGCCGAGACTGAGTGCGCGTCCGGCTGTCACCATATAGCTTTCGTCGACCCCAAGACCGGTGGTTGCGGCGAAGACCAGCCGGATCAGGGTGGCCGCGGCGATCAATTGGACGATTGGGAGCCGGATGATTAGGGAAAACCTCATGGAGTGCGGCTGCTTCTGTTGTCTGCAGACCTTCCCGGCGGTGGAGGTGATCGATTGGATTGATGACGGCGACACACCGTTATGTCCGCACTGTGGGATCGCCGCGGTGCTGCCGGGCGTGACGGATCTGGTCGAACTGCTTCGTCTGCAGGGGCGACGCTTCGGCTCGGCCGAGGGCCTGACTTCGCCGGACGAGGAGGGGTAACGCGGGCCATCGGTCTGCGCGGGGTATAGGCGGGAGACCGATGGGGGGATAGGCGATTCGGTGATTTGAAGGTTCGGGTCGGCCTCGCGGGGAAATAGGGGGTTACGCCACGGGGACCATCATTCCGTGGGCGACGATTAGTTCCGCATGTGCCGCCGATAATTTATTGTCGACGTAATGGGAAGGGCGGCACCCCCTGCGTATCCACGAACCAAGGACGACTTCGACAGTAAGCCGAAGGCAGTTTAGATCCGCCATGATCTTCTATGGATGGCGAGGGGGCTCGGCTGATGATGGCTCGCACACGGGCGTTTAACCTTAAGGAAACGAGCCGGGACGACACGCGCGCCCGACTTACCGTGAATCGGGGTAATTGCGGGCAAACCGGTGGCCGTTCCACGCCGCGACCACCGAGCTTTGACACTAGCGGGATCACTCCTTGAAGGGGTGACCAGACGATTTCTTCAAAACTGCACGGTAAGGCCCCGATGAGGATTTCGCATTCCGCTTGCCTTTGAACTCAGTCAAGCAGCTCGCGGCATCCCAGGTCGTCCACCGCCGCCATGACGCGTTGAAAGTTGTTCCACCAGATCACGGGCGGAAGTTTCACTCCCGCCTGGAACACCGGCGTGGCCGTGTGCCAGAGCACGGAGCGGCGGTAGTCTTCCTGCATGTCGATGCGGTTGTAGCTCCGGACGCCATTTTCCAGCAGGACTGTATGGTAATGGTCGAGCAGCGCTCGTTCCTGCCTCTGTCGACGTTCCGGATACCAGTGAACGGCCATCATGTAGGCCAGATCGCTGGTCGGACGGCGGATGCCCCAGTTGTCCCAATCGAACCACCGCACATCGTTGCTTCCATTCCGGGGAAGGAAGCAGTTCCACACATGGGCGTCACCATGTCCGAGCGTGATGTTCCTGGCGTTGCGAAGCAACCGCGGTGCTGTTGCTATTTTAGAACGCGCGCCGCTCACCTGAGAGTTCGCCGCCAAGGCACTCTGCGAAAACGCCGAAATGTCCGACCAGCAGCCGGATGACTCGGTCAATGGCTGCATGGTCGAGCCGAGCTCCAACCGTGACGCCCAGCCGCGGGTCTTCTCACCACGCCGCATGGAAACGGCCGAGTGATCCTATGATCATCCGGCACTGTGCTTCAGACGGAGGCAGCGGCCATTCCGTTGCCAGTGCGTGGGTGTCTGTCAGGTCTTCGAGAACGAGATGCCAAGGGGCTGCGGCGTCGGCATTATGCGCGTCGAAACACGTGGCACGAGGCCGGGTGGAAGAGACGGAGCCACGTCACTGTAGAAGGCGACTTGCTTGTGACCGCCCGACCACTCGTTTCCCGATTGCTCAGGACGGCCGGTCTTTACAATCAGGCTGCCCGGCAAGGCGTTTGCCGGACCATCATATGTCAGCCGCAACCGGACAATCCGCGACATCAGTGTCTGGCGGTCACTGATGATTTTGACGTCCTGCACATGCAGGCCACCCAGCACGCCGGCCTTTTCCAGGATGGCATTCAGGTGGTCCGCGCTGGTCAGGCGTAGCATCGAGTCTACGGCCCTCTGGTTCTTGGGTGTCGTGTCATGATGTCCGAAGCCTCCCGCTCCGGATCGGCGACGCCGCGGCTCACGCCACCACCTCGCGACGGCCGTCGTCATCGATCACGCCCACAACGATGCCGACGCCCGTGTTGCGCTCGACATCAATACGCGTGCCGATCAGCACCGCGATCTCTGCATCTGTCAGTGTAGACCATGCCATGGAGCGCTCCTCTTGTTGAGACGGCGTTAGGTGGCTTTTGGTGGAAGCCCTTGCAAACCAAATTAACTTGGTTTGTAATGACCTTATCGCGCTGACGCGCTCGCGACCGAACGCCTTCGTGGTCAGATGTTCGCGATATGTTCGCCTTGGGTCCCGTCGGCTCTAATCCGAAACGCTGCCGTTCGGCGCCTGCCAAGCTCATCGCGCTGAAGCTGGCCCTTGCGAAGGTCAGCTATGAGGCAGACCGGCCTTGCATGTTTGATCCGACGCACCCCGGCCCGCAAGCAGATCGGCTGCCTCATCCCATGACGATGTTCGGGATTCCGCCTGCGGGGCAGCAGGCAGCAGGAAAAAATCAGACGCCTCGGACTTGGTGGCCGCTGCCGACACTTGGCGGCGTGCCGGTCGCATCACACCAAAGAAATCAGCGCCCCTCGGTCCAGCTCTCGGAGAAAGCCAGGGCGCAGGTGCTGAACGGTTTGCCCTCGCGCTGGGTTGGAAACGGGCGGCCCTTCGCCTGAACTCCATTGACCGTCAGGCGTGCCCCGAGCGCCGGGATCAGCACCGTGCAGACACCGTATTTGCGCGCCGGGGGAGGGCCTGGCTGGGTGTGGATCAGCAGCGGCTCACCGATGTCATACCAGGTAAGCGCCACCTCCTCATCGTGCGATACCGCCCTCTCAGTCCAGAAATCCCGCGCATCGCCCATCTTGTCGAACACGGCGTCCGTCACGGGGATCGAGGTGTCCAAGAGTTCGTCGTTGAGCATTCCCTGGACGGTCTGCTGCAGCCAGCGCGCCATGGCGATGTTGTCGGCGTAGATCTTCCACCGGTCCTGGGTCAGATCGCTCTTCAGGTAAAGCACGTGGCCGGGGCCGGCGGGCGAGATCAGGATGCGCCAGAAACTCGCATTGGTGGTGATCGCACCGCCGTCGGCGTCGCTCAGTCGGATGAAGGGGTTTTCGCCGGTCAGGATCAGCCGGTTCGGATCGAGGGACATCGGATCTCCCCAGATGGTAACGCTGATTGAGCCTAGCGGTCATTCCGTGCGTTAGGCAACTGGGCTGGCGTTGCTTCGGTCGGCGGCGATACCGCGCGCGCTACGTTCCCCTAAGGGGCCGATGATCAAGTGGCACCACTATACGCCCGATACCACCGGAGGCGCTGAAACTGGATCATCCCACGAGCGGTGTACTCAGGGGTGCACTGCCGGGACCTGAGGCGTGGCAAAAGGTTCAGTGCGGTGAACCACCTCGTCGCTGTATAGCTGGTCGATTTCCGCTTGCGACAGGCCGAGCACGTCGCAGAGAATATTGGTGGTGTCCTCGCCGATCGCGGCAGCGCCACGCCAGATGCGGCCGGGTGTCAGCGACATCTTTGGAACCACGCCGTAAACCCGAACGGGAACGCCGGACTGCCGATCCACTACAGGCACGGTCATCTCGGGGGCGTTGTACTGTCGGTCGGTGTATTGGTCGGCCGGATTAAGCACTCGGGCACAGCCGATGCGGGCGGCATTTAACTCATTCTCCGCCTCCAGGGCGGTCTTTCCGGCGCAGTAATCACGTAGCCGCCGGTCGAACTCCTTGCCCTCGGGAGAGTTCACCGCGGCTGCATCGCGCGAGACAGAAGCGAAATTGTAGGCAGTGGGGTCGAGGCCGAGGAATGCGGCGAGGCGCGTGATCATTGGATCACCGAGCGCGCCGATGAAGACCCAGCCGTCGCTGCACTTGAAGGTGTCGTATGGCTGGAAGCCGGGGGCGCGGTTGCCGGTATGGCCGTAGGTGACACCTTGGCCAGTATAAAGCGGCATGCAATTACCCTGGGTTTGCGCAACCGCCTCGTACTGCGCGAGATCGATCACCTGTCCCCGCTGTGGCGGTCCGGCCGGGTCGCCGGTAACATTCATCATACCGCCAAAGGCCTGGGCAAGTGCATCATATCCCGGGCGGCCGAGGTAATCGAGCTCTCCATACTGTCCGTACGTGCTGACGCGCACGATAACCAGGCTCAGGTTGATTGCGAGCGCCAACTCGTTAGTGATGCCGTAGCGTTCCAGCGTACCGGGAGCCGAAGCTTCCATCCAGATATCGGAAATTTTCCGTAGGGCCATCAGAAGCTCGATGCCACGGGGATGCTTCAGGTCGACCCCCATGGACAGTTTGTTCTTGGCAACCTCGGCCTCGTCGGAGCCATGCTGGCGCGGGCCGCGGGTCAGGAACGGAGCGGTGATGCGGAAGGTATCGCCCCCGGGGCGCTCAACATGGATGACTTCGGCACCGAATTCGGCAAGCTTTGTTCCGATGTAAGGCTGTGCCACCAACACACCGGTTCCAACGGCGCGGATGCCCTCAAGCGGACCGAATCTGGGCATACGTGATGGGGTCGGGGGGCGCTGAAGGCGCGTTATCCAGTCGAGCAGGCTGTTGCGGATTTCCTCGATCCGGTCCTCGTGCCGTTCCGGCTTTAATGCACGGATTTTCGCGCACTTGGGTCGAACGATAACGCTCGATCGGCAACATTGGCAGCGTCATTGTCGCGTCGGAGGCAGGCCAACGCCAAGTTGATCGCTATTTCGGGCTTCTGGGCAGTGTCCAGTTCGACCTGCTTGAGTGACGATCACGCACCAACCAAAAATTTCGAGCCAACCAGTCGTTGGAACGCAGTCGCGACGCGCCCCGCTCGTCGTTCTGTGCGAGAAACACGCCACCTGCAAACCCATGTGCCTCTCCTCAAGTTCAAGCAACGTGCCGCGCGGGCGGCGCATTATTCGGCCCGCTGCCGGGGTCAAGGACGCGCGGTCCCTCCGGAGCACACGCTCCCACCCTCTCTGTTCTGACCTTCAGGCGGCGGACATAGTCGTGTGAAGTTTGCAACGTTCAACATCAACAACGTCAATCGCCGCTTGCTAATCTATCGGCGTGGCTTGGGGCGGCCAATCCGGATGTTGTTTGCCTACAAGAACTGAAGGCAACCAATTTGGCATTTCCGGCGGCGTCAATTCGAGGGACCGATGCCATTCGCGCCCGCCATCCGACGGGTCCTGTCTATACATTCTGGGACTACAAGCGCGATCGCTGGGCACGCGACGCAGGCCTGCGGCTGGACCACCTGCTGCTTAGCACGATTTTGGCGAAGCGGCTGGTCGATTCCAGCGTGAATCGCAACGTCCGCGGTGCGCCCGGAGCCAGCGACCATGCTCCGGCGTGGGTTGTGTTGCGTCGGCCGCCGCGTGGGTGACCAAGCGCTCCGGGGTCAACGACTATCGGGTTGCGACAATGAACAACCGGGGGAATGGCAGCAGCACGGAGCCGTCCGCCAACGGCGGATAGGCGTCTACCAGCGCGGCGCGATATTCCGCCAGGAAGCCGACAGTCTCCGCCGGATCGAGCGGTGCCAGGAACGGCCGCAACCCGCTGCCTTTGAACCACTCCACCACGGCATCGGTGCCGCCAGTCAGGACGTGGTGGTAGGTTGTTATCCAGACATCAACCCGGGCGGCATGGGTGCGCAGCAACGAATAGTACCAAGCGGCACCCTGCCTCGGAGTTCGAGCACCCGCCGCATCCGCCAGCTTTGTCGCCCACGGTCCCCCCGCCGCCACCTGCCGCATCAGCCGATGCGCCGGTTCCTCCAGGTTGTCCGGGATCTGCACCGCCAGAGCGCCGCCGTCCGCCAGCTTCCCGATCAGCCGAGGCATGAGCGCCTCATGATCCGGTAGCCATTGCAGCACCGCGTTAGCCAGGATCACGTCGAACGGCCCTTCGGCGTCCCATGTGGCGATGCCGTCGAGATCAAAGCGTAAGCCAGGCAACCGCTTGCGCGCCGCCTCGATCATGTCGGCGGAACTGTCCACCCCGATCACCTCGGCGGCTGGAAAGCGATCAACCAGTACTTCGGTCGAGTTGCCCGGACCACAGCCCAGATCAACGGCACGCTTCACGCCGGTTGTTTCAACCGCGCTCAGCAGGTCACGCACCGGGCGGGTGCGCTCTTTCTCGAAGCTGCTGTATTGTTGGGCCGACCAACTCATGGCCACCGTTTATAAATGGAGTTGCCCGTGCTGTCTCATGTCTTTGTCGGAGTTACCAACTTCCCCCGAGCGCTCGGCTTTTACACCGTGGTGATGACGACGCTTGGGTTGGGGCTGAAATTCAGCGACCCCGAAATTCCTTGGGCTGGCTGGAAGCAGCCAAACGCTGATCGGCCACTCTTCCTTATCGGCCACGCCTATAACGGCGAGCCGGCAAATCCGGGAAACGGACAAATGATCCCACTGCTGGCGAAAAGCAGGGACATCGTCGGTCGAAGTCACGCAGCGGCAATCGCCAACGGCGGAACCTGCGAGGGGCCGCCCGGCTTACGGCCACACTATCACCCCAACTACTACGGGGCGTACTTCCGTGACCCGGACGGCAACAAGTTATGTGTTTGCTGCCACCAGTCCGAGTAGAACCGATCTAAACGCGAGGCCTATCCCGGCTGCTTGTCCTTGCCATCGGGGCTCTTGGTGATGGACAGCGGCACGTATTGCACGCCACCCTCCCTCTGGATCAGCATCAGGACGTTCTTGCGGTCCGCTTTCCGTGCCGCATCGACCTGCTTCTGGATGTCGGCGGGCGCCGTCACCTCAGCTTGCTGAACCTCGACAATCACGTCGCCCGGCTTCAGGCCACGCTCCGCCGCGGCGGTGTTCGGCGCGACATCGGTGATGACCACGCCCTTCTGATCGGCACCAAGCTGGAACTTGTCCTTCAAATCCTGGCTCACAGGTGCGACTTTCAACCCCAACGCGGTGATATCTGTGGGCTTCGTAGAGTCGGTCGTCGGTTTGCCGCCGGCGTCAGCCGCGGCAAGCTCCACGTCCGCCGGCCGTTCCGCCAGGACCGTCTGGACAGTGACCTCCTTGCCGTCACGCCACAACACGACCGGAACTTCCTTGCCAACCTCCGCGTCCGCCACGATACGAGGCAGGGTGTGCATCTCCTTCACATCCTGGCCGCCGAATTTCAGGATGACGTCACCGCCGCGGATCTTCGCCTTCTCCGCCGGACCGCCATCGGTGACACCGGCGACCATCGCGCCGTTGGCGTCCTTCAGACCCAGGCTCTCGGCGATCTCCGGCGTCACTTGCTGGATCTTCACGCCCAACCAGCCGCGCCGCGGATGCCCGTATGCCTTCAATTGCGAGACGATGTTCTTCGCCATGTTGGACGGGATGGAAAACCCGATGCCGATCGACCCGCCCGATGGCGAGAAGATCGCCGTGTTGATGCCAATGACCTGCCCGTCCATGTTGAACAGCGGCCCACCCGAGTTGCCGCGGTTGATCGCCGCATCGGTCTGGATGAAGTCGTCGTATTGGCCCTGATGGATATCGCGGCCGCGAGCAGAAACGATGCCCGCCGTCACTGTGCCGCCCAGCCCGAACGGGTTGCCGATCGCCAGCACCCAGTCGCCGACCCTGGATTGTGCTGAGTTGCCAAAATCGACCGTCGTCAGCGGCTTATCGGTCTTCACCTTTAGCAATGCGATGTCGCCGCTCTCGTCGCGCCCGACGATCTCGGCCTTCAGCACCGTATTATCCTGCAGCGTGACCGAGACTTCGTCGGCGCCTTCGATGACATGGTTGTTGGTGACCACATAGCCTGCCGGGTCGACGATAAAGCCGGACCCGAGGCTCTGCGCCCGCCGTGCCGTCGGCGGGCTATCGCCACCGCCACCGCCGCCCGGGCCGCCGTGATTACGATTTAGAAAATCCTTGAAGAATTGCTCGAAAGGGGAGCCGGGCGGGAAAATCGGTACCTCTGGACCGGCGCCGGGGCCAGGTGCGCCATTCTTAGCCGTGACGGTCTGCGTGGACGATACATTGACCACAGCAGGCAGCAGCTTGCCTGCAAGGTCGGCAAAACTTTCCGGCGCCGAGCGTGCGAATGCCGGCTGAACCAGCGGAGCGGCTGGCGCTACCATAGCGAAAGACACACCTAGCAGGGCAACGCGGACGGCGGAGGAGCGAAACAGGCGCATGATCAATTTTCCTGGCGAATGAGCCATATATGGTCTGGGACGCGAGGCTAGCAACTTATCCAGCGCAAGACACCGATAGTTCTGGCACGATTTTCTATCGTGAAGGCTCGGGGCGTGATGGATCGGGGGGCGGCGCCTGTAGATACCTCAGGTAGTCGTTGTCCGGAGACACCACCAATCGCGCCGCGCCACTCTCGAAAATGTCGCGATAGCCCTGCAGCGTGCGCCAGATGGAGAAGAACGCCGGATCCTGACCAAACGCCTTGGCATAGATATTCGTCGCCTCGCCCTCGCCTTCGCCTCGTAAATTGTCCGCGGTAGCCTTCGCGTCCGCCACCAGCACTGTGCGTTCTCGTTCGGCATCGGCCTTGATGCGCTGCGACGCTTCCGCGCCCTCCGCGCGGGCCTGGGCGGCGACCCGTTGGCGTTCCGACTGCATCCGCGACAGGATTGCCTGGGTGTTCTCCTGCGGAAGATCGGCGCGCCGGATCCGAACGTCGACAATGGTGACGCCGAAGTTCTCCATCTCGGTGTTCACCTGACCGCGAATTGTGGACATGATCCGCTCCCGATCGGCCGAAAGTACGTCCAGCAGCTTGTTGTTGCCGAGGACTTGCCGCAGGCTGCCGGTGACAACGGAGTTGAGCCGGCCGCGGATGTTTTCGGGGATCGGCCCGATGGCTTGGTAGAAGCGTAGCGGATCAGTGATACGGAAGACGGTGAACGTGTCGATGATCAACCGGCGCTGGTCGCCCAGGATCACTTCCTCACCTGGAAGTTCGACCGCCAGCAGCCGCTTGTCGAAGCTGATGATGTTCTGCGCGATGGGCCATTTGGCGTGCAGCCCCGGGTCCTCGATCGGACGCACCACCTTGCCGAACTGTACGACCAGGACCTGCTCGGTCTGCACACGGTGAACAAGCTTGCGCTGGCGATGATGACCAGCACGACGACGAGCGCGAGGCCGGCGATGGTGATCCGGTTCATCGGGTAGCGCCCACGGAGGCCGAGGAAGCCGGTGCGGGCGGGATGACCGCTGTCGGTGGCGGCACGTTCAGTGGCAGGAACGGGACAAGGCCCCGAAGCTTGTCATCGACGACCAAGGGCTGCGCGTGGGCGAGCACGTCCTCCATGGTGTCCAAATACATCCGGCGCAGGGTCACATCCTTGGCCGCCTGATAAGCTTTCAACACGCTGTCGAAGCGTTGCGTCGAACCGTTCGCCTGCGCGACCGAGGCCGCCTTGGCACCTTGCCCCTCCGCAACAATGCGGGCGGCGTCACCGCGGGCCCGCGGCACGATGTCATTGCGGTAGGACTCGGCCTCATTGCGCATCCGCTCGGCATCGGTGTTGGCGCGCTGGACGTCCCGGAAACTCTCGATTACCGCCGCCGGGGGATCGACCTTCTGCAACTGCACCTGGGTGATTTCCACCCCGGCTTTGTAGCGATCCAAAATCTCCTGGGTCTGCTTGAGGACGTCGGCCTCGATTTGTCCGCGCAATGGCCCAAGTGCTGGCTGGATCGGCGTACGGCCGATCACCTCGCGCATCGAGCTTTCCGCCACCCCGCGCACCAGCGTTTCCGGATTGGCGGTGTTGAACAGAAACGAGGGCGCGTCGTTGATGCGCCAGAACACGGCGACATCGATGTCGATGATGTTCTCGTCGCCGGTCAGCATCAGGCTCTCGGCAAGGACGTCGCGACCCGCGGTATCCTGGCCGGTTTCGACGTTGCCACCGGGCGCAGAGCGGTAGCCGATTTCGGTGCGGTTGATGCGGGTTACGGTCGGAAGCTCCACTTCTTCGATCGGCCAGGGGACGTGCCAATGCAAACCGGGCGGCGTCCAATAGGAGTAAGCGCCGAACCGTAACACCACGCCCTGCTCGTCCGGCTGCACGCGGTAGAAGCCGCTGCCGACCCAGAGGACGACGACCGCCAGCAACAACAGAACCAAGCCACGGCTGTTGGCAAACCCGCCGAACCCGCGGCCGCCGGAACCACGGCCGGATCCGCCGCCCAAAAGGCTGCGGATATAGCCCTGAGCCTGTGCGATCAGCCTGTCTAGGTCCGGCTGGTTACCACCGCCGAAGGGACCGCCGCCACCGCCGAACGGTCCACCACCGCCGCCGAACGGGCCGCCAGGGCGTCGCGGACCACGATCCGGATCAGGACGCTCCCCGCCGTCGCCGCTGCCCCCCTTGTTTTCGCCTGGATTCCCCCAAGGGCCTGGCGTTGGTTTCTTATCGCCGTCTCCGCCGGAGCCGGACGGTTTGCCCCACGGACCGGGACCGCCGTTATTCCAAGGCATGGATGGCTCCTGTCGGCTCGCCACTTGAATCTCCGGCTACGCGAGCCGTTGGCGGAAACGCTGTGATGCGCCATATCGATCTGGACAAGCGCACGCGGTGTGCTGCTTATCCGCCCGCCGTGTGAGGTTTGCAAGATAAGGGTTATATAAGCATGGTCGATACCTCTCCGGATGCCCTGCGTGCCGCACTGCGCACGATCAAAGATCCGGTCTCCGGACGGGATATCGTCACCGCAGGCCTGGTGGAGGCGATCGAGGTGCGCGGTGGCTTGGTGCAGGCGACGCTTCTGACCGACCGTGCGCATGCCGCGGCGATGGAGCCGGTACGGCGTGAGGCCGAGGCCGTCCTGATGCGTCAGCCCGGCGTGACCAACGCGACCGCCATCCTAACCGCTCATAAGCCGCCCTCTGCACCGGCCGCCCCGACAGGCCACAGCCACCAAGGTCGTGGCGGTCAGGCGGGCCAAAGCGGAAAGCAGGCGCTTCTGCTGCCGGAGGTCAAGGCAATCGTGGCCGTCGCATCCGGCAAGGGCGGGGTTGGCAAATCCACGGTCGCGGTCAATCTCGCCGTTTCGTTGGCCCGGCAGGGTCATAAGGTCGGATTGCTGGACGCCGATATCTATGGGCCAAGTCTGCCGCGGATGGTCGGGATCAATCGCAAGCCTGAGGTGCGAGGCGACAAAATGATTCCGCTCCAGGCGTGGGGCCTGTCCTGCATGTCGATTGGCTTCCTGGTTGACGAGGAAACCGCGATGATCTGGCGCGGCCCGATGGTGATGGGGGCGTTGGAGCAGATGATGGGGCAGGTCGAATGGGGTGCGCTCGACATCCTTGTGATCGATATGCCCCCGGGCACCGGTGATGCGCAGTTGACCATGGCGCAGCGGGTGGCACTGACCGGCGCCGTGATCGTCTCTACGCCGCAGGACATCGCGCTGATCGATGCCCGCCGCGGCGTGCGGATGTTTGAGAAAACCAACGTGCCCGTGTTGGGCCTGGTCGAGAACATGAGTTTCTACTGCTGCCCCAACTGCGGCCATCGCGCGGATATTTTTGGTCACGGGGGCGCCAAGGCCGAGGCTGCTCATTTAGGTGCGGAATTCCTGGGCGAGATCCCGTTGCTGCTAGATATCCGCGTGGCCTCCGACGCCGGAACACCGATTTCGGCCTCGACCCCTGACAGTGACGCGGCGAGGGCCTACGGCACGCTTGCCGCCCGAGTGTGGGAAAAGATATCTGGCTCGACGGTGGGGCGCAGCAGCGGTCCGCGTATCGTTATTCAATGATCGTCGCCGCCAGGGAACCCGACTAAACTCCTGTCCTCATCGCGTGGTGGCGTCAGGCCGTTTCATGGTGATCATGTCAGCTCCTAGAGACCGCAATGCCGCCGCATCCTTATCAGTAGCAGCCCCATACACGAGGATCTTGGCCCGGCGGGTTTGCAACGAAGTGAACAGCCGCTTGAGATCTCCTGCTGCGTCTGCAATGCACGCAGGTGCCGGCAATGCAACAATGGGATTGAAACTGTTCGACAAATCAAATCGCGACAAGTCCGCGACATCGTCGATCCGATAACCGACGCCGCGGCAGAAGGGCCGCAGACGGTTGATGCAGTCCTGCAAACGCGACCTTGGCAAACCCTCAGGCAGCGAGCTCAGCAGTATGATCAGGCGGGTGCTTACCCTCGCGTCGATTTTGGTGCACATTGCCAAAAACCGCTCGGTGGCGGCACGTGTCGCGAATACATCAAAGCTGATCTCGACCAGAAGCGGCATCGCTTTACCCAGTGCGAGCCCTGAAACCGCGTGCTGCGCAGCGAGTCCGATCAGCAGCCCATCCAGGTCGAATGCCTGAACTCCTTCTTTGGCAAGATCGCCAATGCGCTCACAACCTGACGTTCGACCTTTGCAGGAATGAGGACTTGCCGCGCAACGACCTGCGACGCATCGTGCCCAAAGACCGGCTCCAGGTCGCACGCGGCGCTGGCCAGCACGTCTGTCAGGGTCTGTCTGGCCTGCCGTTCAAGCCGCTCAAGTTGTTTATCCAACCCATCCAATAATGTGGCTTGGAAGGAAGCATTTGATCCGCGCTGGTCGGGAAAACGCACCACGGCCGCGACCGAACGGACATAGGCATTATCCGGGTCTTCGCCCTGGCCGATCAGCCGATTGCGGATCTCGCGGCCGATCATAGCGGGACGAAACGAAGACTCCTCCGCGCTTAACGTGCCAAAACACATCAGGAAACTCGTGTCGTCGGCGCGCGAAAAGCTGTCATGCGGGCCGCAATGCCGTTTGATCACCGCCTCAGCCGTTGCCATCGCCCGCTGCGCCGCCGCCGGCCACCGGTCTCCCAGCGCGGTGCGCACTTCATCGAGACCGACCAGCTTGATCCGGCCGACACTCTCGCTGTGTGACCCGGTCGGGCCACTGCCGTCGGCGCTTGGCCGCAGCGTGATGATGCGGAATTTTTTTGCGTCGCGGGTCGTCGCAATTACTGAGGATATCAGTGCCTCGAAGGCGGACCCGTCCGCTCGCAGAACGGTCGCCCGATAGCTGATGTCGTGTTCATCTACCTTTTGCTGGTTAACTAGTGGCGCGACGCGAGCGCGCTCGTCGGATGCCACCATCTCAATCGAATTCCGCCCAACCATGGCGTTGGGTGCGTAGCCCAGCAAAAGGTCACACGCTCGGTTGGTCATGACGATGCGGCCCGCGCTGCTGATGATCAGCACTGCGGCATCGACGGAGCTGAAGACCTTCGCAAGCAAGTGCTGAATTGCGTCCTGCATCTGCCTGGCCTCGAGCACGGCGGTGACGTCGCGTCCAAGAATCACAAAGCAGGCCTTCCCGGGCGTTTGCGCCGGTGCCGGCATTAGATGCATCCCCAGCATAAATGTGTTCCCGTTCGCCTGGCTGCACGTAAGCTCAGAGCGAAGCGAACCATTGCCATGGATCGCCTTCATCAGGGTCTCAGCTTGCTCTTTGTTGGGGAACAGGTCTGCTGCGGCGCGGCCGAGAAGCTGATCGTCGGAAAAGCCTGAAGCGCGTCGAAACGCCGCGTTGCTCGCCACTATGACAGCATCATTCGCTGCCGCGTTGCCGTCGTATTCAAGGATAAGCACGATGTCGTCGGAATCGGCCATCGCCTGGTAGGTCAGAACGGCTCTGTGTCCGTCGTCGATCTTCGGGGGTCTAACCGGAGGCGGACCGGCGAATGGGATGGTGATAGCGGATGCTCCCGGCTGAGGGACAGACTTGGACCCAAGCTGCCCTGCCGAAGTGTAGGAGGGTGGAGTTAACCAAAGGTTACCCGCCGGACGACGCGCGATGTGGCCTGGCGGGACGCCGAGCTAAGAACCGCTCCAGCCAACCACGATTAGTACCGGGCGATGGCGGAGACCAGGATCCGGTTCTCGATGCCACCCGTGGTGGAAGCGTTGGTGGCCGTCGCGAAGGGCGCTTGCAGATGCCGTTCGACGTATTCGTATTCGACACCGAGATCCAACGCCTTGAACGGGCTCCATATGAAGTTGATCGTTCCAGACGCTTCCGACGAGTTGGTGGACGAGCAAGTGCCTGTTGAGCTCGATGCACCGACGCAGCCGCCGAACTGCGAGGTGTAGCTGGGCAGGATTATACGGGCGCCCCCGATCGACATGTTGGTGCGGATCGTCGGGGTAAAGAAATACTGCAGCCCAACCATGCCCCCGTAGGTGCCTGGTGCATTGATACTCGTCGCATTGGACGCCACCCCGGGCAGGCCCGCGTTGGACACTGCACCGTAACCGTTGGAGGTGCTATCCAGATAGCGGCCAATTCCGTCGCCCGCGTTCCCGCTGGCCATCAGCACTAACCGGCCGTCCAGCAGGTTGATCACGCCGGTCAAGCCGACGCCAAAGCCGCTGGTGGATTTGTTGAACTGTGCGCTGGTTGCCGATATGCCCTCGTTATTTAGATCGATTTGTGGTCGCACCAAGCCACGCAGCGCGAGCAAGCCCCACCCCTGTTTCCACACGAGGCGACCGGTCAAGTCCGGAGAATACTGCCAACCGATGCCAGATCCGCCGTTGCTGTCGGGGAAACTGGTTCCGGTTGTCGTGGTAATGTCGCTGTAAGGCGCTTCGACGCCGGATGCTCCGGTGAGGCCGCCTCCGAAGCCGTATGTGTAGCGGAACTGAGCCTGACGGACGTTGGACACGCCGACAAACGTCAAGTCGTTCAACCATTGGATCGGCAACAGCGGATTGTCGCTGTAAACGGAGGTCTCCTGGCCTAGCAGGACCGCGCCCCAACCGCCAACGGGCTTGCCGAAGTCTGCATAGAACTTACGCAACCGGGGCGTGTATCCGCTGGCGGTGGCCTGGGTCGTCAGGCTCGTGTTCTGCCCAGCGAAGTCCATCTCAAAGAGGCTATGGAACTCGCCGAAGGTGTCGTTCACGGGGGTCCAGGTTTCGAGGTCGAAGCGCGACCGGCGGGCGCTCATTTGCGTGCCGCCGCCCTGGCGCTGAGCTGCAGTGCCGAACAGTGGAATTGATTGCGCGGACAGCGCATCACTCGGGTTAAACGTCGTCAAATCGTCGGAGCCGTTTAGTTTCATAAAACCGTACGCTCGAATAACCGTTTCGGTGCCTGGAATACGAAAGCTGCCGCCCGGTTTGCCTGGGGGCGGCGCGAAGGCCGCCTTGACTTCGGCGGTCGCGGTATCCTTCGCCTGTGCGGCATTCTGCTGTGCCTGGGCCGCGGCCTGCTGCGCCTCGGCGGCCGATTTCTGTGCCTGCTCGGCGGCCTGTTGAGCCCCTTTGAGCTGCGCCGGTGAGGGGCCCTGTGCTATGGGTGCAGGCTGCGTCGGTGCAGGCCGAGCTTTCTGTGGCACGACCCGCTGGTTTGCCTCAAGCTGCTCGACCCGCTGCTGCAGTTTCAGAACCATCGCCTTTAGTTCGTCGACCGACTGTGCGCCGGCCGGCGCGACTATGGGCAGTCCCAGAGCAGTCGAGAGAGCCAGGCACTTCAGCCGATTTGCCATCGCGCTTGCTCTCCAGAATCGAACTTCGCGAACCGCTGCATCCGCCGTGCTATAACAAAAACGTCGTTGTATCCGTCATGCCATAACGCGAATACAGAAATGTCAACCCTGCAATGCTATGAAACGAGAACATAAGGAATTCGATCCCTCTGCGTTGCGCCGGGATAATCGAAAGCACATGATGGATATCGCAGATATTCGTGGACGACATCATTCCACATCGCGGCAGGTTGAAATCGGTTCATAAAGTGAAATTTTGGGGCACCATGAAAACTCTCGGCATAACCAAAACGCTCTGGGTCTCGATCTGCGCCGGCATCGTGGTTGGATGTACCGTAGGAGCGGGTTCGAATGGGTCCCTGGGCCTTGGCCCGGATGGCTCGTTTCATCCTGATGGAACCGCGGGCATCGCCGGATACACGGGACAAGGAGACGGCGGCCAGGGTTGGGCCGGAGATAGTAGCGGTGAGGGCGGCCCCAGCGCCGAACTCCCTGCCGCTAACGATCTTACTCCGCGATGAAGTGGCTTTGGCAGGATCAGCAAGACTGTTCAGATCTCTCTTCAAATCTAATCGTGGCGACACCATTCCGATTGCGGTTTGCTATCGGCTCCGACAGCAGGGGCTTTACGGGCGCTCACGCTATGCTTACACGGGAGTAGCGCCCGTCATAAGCGCAGCTGGTTAGGTCGCCGCGAGCTACTTCTCGCGGTTCTTCGGCCTTAAACGTCGAGTTTCGCTATACTGGCCCCTCGACTGGAGCGATGAGATGCGCCGCCTAATCCCGTTCCTGATCGGTTTCGCCTTTATAGTGCAAGCTGCCGCCCAGCCACCTCGGCTGACGGTTTTCGCCGCGGCCAGTTTAGGTGAGGCGATGAAAGCCATCGACCAAGCCTGGGTGGCAAAGGAACATCCTCCTTTAAGTCTGTCGTTCGCGGCCAGCTCGACGCTCGCGCGCCAGCTCGATCACGGAGCCGGCGCAAACATCTTCGCCTCGGCGGACGACGCCTGGATGATGTGGGCCATTGACCGGCATCTGATCGATACGGCGTCGCGCCGCGACGTGGTGTCGACGCAGTTGGTGTTGATCGTCCCGAAGGAGAAGTCCCCGAAAGAGCATCCACAACAAATCGACCTTAAGCCGGGCTTCGATCTTGCGGGCCTGCTGGGTCGAACGGGGCGCCTGGCGGTCGGCGACCCGGCCCATGTGCCCGCGGGACGTTACGCGAAGCAGGCGCTGACCAGTCTTGGCGTTTGGGCTATCGCAAGTAAACACTTGGCACCCGCAGAAAATGTCCGCAGCGCACTGTTGTTGGTCGAGCGCGCCGAGGTGCCCGCCGGCATCGTGTATGCCACCGACGCGGCAGCCTCATCCCGTGTAGTCGTTGTAGGCACTTTTCCGCCTAATAGCCACGACCCCATCAACTACCCGTTCGCGATAACCAAGGCGGGCGACACGCCCGAGGCACGTTCGCTGTTGGATTTTATCGCGGGTCCCGAAGGCCAGACGGTTTTCGCCCGCTTCGGCTTTTCGACTGAGTAGTGGTCATAGGGATGAACATCCTGTCACCGGAAGAGTGGGATGTCGTATTGCTGACGCTCCGGGTCTCGGCATATAGCGTCGTCTTTGGGTTACCTGTAGCCGTGCTGTTCGCTTGGTTGCTGGTTCGGGGTCGCTTCTACGGGCGTTCCATCCTTGATGCCCTGGTCCATCTACCGATGGTCTTGCCGCCTGTTGTTGTTGGCTGGCTGTTGCTGATTATATTCGGTGTGCGCGGGCCGATCGGTTCCTGGCTACAGTCGTTATTTGGGATTCGGCTCGTGTTCACTGCCGCCGGGGCGTCGCTCGCCTGCGCGGTGATGTCATTTCCATTAATGCTGCGGGCCATTCGTCTCTCGCTAGAAGCCGTAGACCCAGGGTTGGAACAGGCCGCGCGGACCCTGGGCGCGGGCCCGATCGATCGATTTTTCAATGTTACGCTGCCGCTCGCCGCCCCTGGAGTGCTGGTCGGAGGTATCGTCGGGTTCGCATCATGCCTGGGCAACTTCGGTGCCGTAATCACCTTTGCGGGTAGTATTCCTGGGCAAACGCAGACGCTTCCTTTGGCGATCTACGCTGCGCTGCAAACCCCTGGGGGCGAGGAGGTGGCGGCTCGCCTGTCGATAATTGCGGTCATTCTGGCGATCGGTGGGTTGCTCGCCTCGGAATGGGTCAGCCGTCGACTTCGGGTCTTGGTGGGCCGATGAGTATTTCTGTCCGCTTCGACCACAAGTTTACCAACCTAGCCCTAAAGATTGAGTTCGAAGCGCCGACGCCGGGCGTTACGGCTCTGTTCGGACCTTCCGGATGCGGCAAGTCGACGGTCGTTATGGCGGTCGCCGGCCTGCTGCGGCCTGACCATTGTCGAATCGTTCTCGACGGCACGGTACTGGCAGATACCGAGGCCGGCCGGACATTGCCTGTCGAACGCCGTCGAATTGGCATGGTCTTTCAGGACGCGCGGCTATTCCCACATATGTCGGTATTAAAGAACCTGCTCTTCGGCAGTCGACGGTCAGGGCCGGGTTCAATCGCTTTGGACGATGTCGTTGACCTTCTCGGCATCGGCCATTTGCTGGCGCGAAGGCCGTTATCGCTCTCAGGCGGGGAGCGCCAACGCGTTGCCATAGGGCGGGCGCTGCTGGCCCAACCGACGCTTTTGGCAATGGACGAGCCGCTGTCGAGTCTCGACGAGCAGCGTAAATTGGAAATCCTTCCCTTTCTGGCGCGGCTCAAAACAGTATTGAAGCTGCCCATCCTCTATGTTACGCATTCCACCGAAGAACTCGCCAGCCTGGCTGACACGCTTGTATTGCTGGAGAAAGGCCAAGTGATTGCCGCGGGACCGCTCGAAGAAATTGCCACTCGGGGTGATGTCTCATTCGGTAAGCGTGACGACTCCGGAGCGGTGCTGACTGCTAGTGTAGAGGTGCATGATCCGTCGCGTCAATTGACTGGACTGCGCGCCGGGAGCGTCTTGCTTTGGCTCCCATTGCTGGACAGGGCGCTGGGCTCGCATTTGCGGGTTCGCATTCCGGCGCGCGAAGTAATCCTGGCGGCAGTCCCGCCCGGGCTAACAAGCGTTCATAATGTGATTGTCGGCCGAATACGCGCGATTACCCAAGACCCGGTCGAGCACACCGCGTTGGTGGAGACTATTCTACCGGATTTGGGCGCTTTACTCGCGCGCGTGACGCCCGACGCGATCGAGCGTCTTGCACTTGCCGTTGGCAAAGATGTTGTGGCGCTGGTCAAGTCGACGTCGATCGAAGTACTGGCTGGCTGATGAAGGCCACGGCGGTTATGAAGGCGTCTGACGTGATGGTCGGCGTCTAATTGTTCGGCATGGTGGGGTGAATTGAGTTGGCCGGATCACCCGCCACCGCTTGCCGCTAGCTAGTGTTCGTCTGGTCTCTTTTGCCTCGAAGGCGGCTCTGCCCGTGGCGCCGGCGCTGGAAGCGCCGCCGGAGCCGGCCTTGGAGGCGGCGCCGCCAGCCGTGGAGGTTCGGGCCGAGGTGGCGGGAGTGCGACAACTCGCGGGGGCTCCGGTCTAGGCGGAGGCGGTGCGACAGGCCGCACCTCGGGCCGCGGCTGAGCGACGGGCGGAGCGACGACCCGGGGCTCTGGACGCGGCGGCGGGGCCGCTTGAGGCGCTGGCCGGACCGCTTCGGGCTGCGGCTGTTGCGGTTGGGGCGTCGCAGCGGCGGGTGCGCCACGCTCAGGAGCACGCTCGGCCGGGCGTACCATCCGCGGTTCCGTCGGCGGCGATCCACCCGGACGGGCGCCGGGGGCCACAACCGCAGGGCGGTTCGGTTCCGCCGTGTTGGGCGCTGAACCGGTCACCGGCCGGCCACCGGGCGCGGTAAGGGGCAGGCAATTCTGCTCTGGCGTGGCCGGCTCACTGCCAGCCGGCCGGAGAGCTGTATTGCGTGGCGCGGATCCGGCCTGTGGCGCGAGCGTGGGACGGGCGAAAGCCGCCCCGGCGGGACCCGGCACTTGCGCCCGCACCACTGGCCCCGGCGCCGGCCGCACCACAGGGGCAGCCGGCAGGTTTAACTGGCGAGCGACGGCCGGTGTAACTCCGGCGGTTGCCGCTGTCGGACGGAGCGGGTGCTGCCCAACGATGGGCCGCGCCGCCGCAAACTCTTGGGCGGTAACCGGGCGAGCGACCGCCTGGACCGGACGTGATGCTGTCATCGCGGCAGCCGGAATCGACGTCGCGGCCCCACGATTAACGAAATTGTTGGTGGTGATGTTGTTATTCGTAATGTTGGTGATGTTCGTAACGTGGTTGACGTTGACCTGGCGGACATAATTATCGGAGGCATGATACCAAGGCCGGAACGGCTCCCTCGGGCCTAGCGGCACCCAACCGATCGACCCCGACGCCAACGCGGCCCCGAGCGCGACCCCCGCACCGATGCCAATGAACGCAACCAACGCTGGCGCGTACGCAGGCGGCCCGGCGACGGCGGCCTCGCCTGGCGTCCAGCCCCAGCGGCCACCGACTTGCAGCCAGCGTCCATAGTGGAACGGCGCGAAACCCCAGGGTGCGTTATCAATCCAGGTCCAACCCCAAGGGGCGACGTAGGCCCAGTGGCCTTCGCGATACGGCACCCAGCCCGGCGAAACCGGAGGATACCAAACCTGGCCGTATTCCGGGGCCGAGCTCCAGCTTCCCACGCCATAGAGGTCGGCGCCACCGGGCATCATCGCCACTTGCGCCGGGACCGAGGCCGGAGCCGGCGGTGGCCGTTCCGCGTTCAGTTTCTCGGTCAGAAAGGCGTCGGGCGTCGCTGGGCCCACGCTGCCCTGGAAGCTATCAGTGCCACTGATCGTCGCGGTCTGGCCGGCCCCGACCTGGACTGACACACCGGGTCCCTCGATCTGCGCCGATCCCTCCAGGACGGTGACCAGCGTCGGCTGTTCGGTGGTGCCAACAACGATCCCGTAACGTCCCGCGCCGCCCAGATGCACCAGGCCACGCGGCGTTTGCACCGACCACATCTCGTTCGGGGCGAGATCGCGCAGGTGAAAATAAGTCTCGCCCAGTGCTGCGACGCCCTGCAGGCCGCTGGCATCAAGCGCGTAGACGTCAAACTCGCTCCCGCCCGCAAGCACGATACGGCTATCCGAAATTTCCAACTGTGTCTGAGCCGACGGTTCGGTCCAAAACGCATTACCAGAGCTTACAGGATAGTTGACACCAGCAGTGCTCCATTGTGTGTCGCCCGCATTGTGAAACGACACTGTGCCCGTGATGGCGGCAATACGGCCGACCCGAGCGGGCGGATCGGCTTGGTTCTGGTCCGGTTGGCCCTCGGCCGGAGGCAACGGCGGCGGCGCCGGTTGCGCGATGGCCGCGAGCGGCCAGGCCGCGTCCCACAGCAACGCTGCTACCGCAACGGATGAGGTCAAGCGGAAAAGACGGGGGTTTCTGCGCATCGTTTGATCCGATTGTTTTGTAATCTAGGATGTTTTCCACACCAGCATGGCAGAACAAAGTTCTTATTGCGGCAATTCGCAATGTGACGCCACGGTAATGCAGCCGAAAAGGATGTAACGCCAGATTAACGTTCTTGGGCTACCCCGTCGGCAATATGGCCAGCGATCGATGGCGGTGGAGGAAAATCCCATAGCTAGACGCGTTCGATAAACTCGCTGGATGCCACCGAAGCTTTGGGATTGCGGAGACGTGCATGCCGCTTGAGGCTGAACCGTCTCCTCCAGCCTGGGTTCGGGTTATCTACAGGCGGCGAACGCGGGAAGATCCTGTGGATAACTCTGTGGGTCGAACAGACGGCGGAGCCTGGGCCACTTGACCTCATGTTATCACGCAAAAATGATATTAGACGTATCACTGCGTAAGATATTGATAAGTATCCGATTGTAGGGTGGGCGTAGGAACCAACAAAATCACGTCCAGGTGATACCGCACTTTGCGATCCTTTGATTCACCGGTGGATGAATATCAGCGAGGTCAGAAATCTGGGGCATGGCGAATCGGTACATGACGATCCGGTAGCAATATATCGAGGCGAGAGCGTTGTCGCGTCGTGCGGATCAGACTCGAATTCAGCACGCCCCGAGGCGAGGATCCAGTCGCCATCCACGGTAAAAGCGAGCATGCTTAGGGTCTGCCTTGCCGGCCGTCGAGAAAGAGGTGCGTCACCCGGCTCGAAACGTTGCTTGAATGTTTTGCCCCGACGCACGACCAACTTGATGCGGGGACGCCGGAGTAAATGCGGCGACGGACCGGATGGATCTAAAAACGGGGGAATGTTCAGGTGTCACGCTAGCGCGTTGCGTAGGCGCTCGAGGCGGCGGCGGCGGTCGTGCCGAGCTTCGAGCGCGGTCGTCATGTCGACCTGCACGAACCGGGTGGGTGTGTGCGGTTGCATCTGGCCGATCAAATCCATGTCCGCCGAGATCACCGCTCCCAGCATAAAATAGCCGCCCCCTGAAACCGCATCGCGATGGAGCACAATTGGCTCGGTGCCGCCTGGTATCTGGATCGATCCGTAGGGATAGCAGCAATCGACGACATTCGAGGGATCCGAGCCGGCACCGAACGGTGGGACGCGTGGCACGAATCCGATCGGGTGACCGCCGCGGAAGCGATAGCCGATCCGGTCAGCCTCCGGCGCAACTTTCCAGGTATCAGCATAGAAATTTGCTGCTGATTCCTCAGTCACCCGGTCACTGTACAGCCCGGGCAACACGCGAAGCTGAACTGGAGTGGAGTGGCTGGTTCGAAACTCCGGCGGAACGGTGCGTCCTGCCGGAACTGAATTCCGCTTGGCACCGAGTGGGAGGATGTCGCCCACCTTGAGTGCACGACCGTCAAGGCCACCCAGTGCCCCGAGCACATATGTCGAGCGACTGCCAAGGACGAGCGGCACATCGATGCCTCCGAAGACCGCCACATAGGCGCGCGCGCCGGCCTTGAGAAAGTCGAAAGACAGGACTTGGCCTGCCTTCACCGTAATCGCAGTCCAGGTGTCGCATGGCGCCCCATCCAGCTTCGGGGGCAGTTCGGCGCCGGTCACGGCCACGACGGCATCCGCGGCGAAGCGCAGTTCTGGCCCCAGAAAAACCACCTCGAGAACCGCATCGCCTTCTTCATTCCCGACCAACAGATTTGCCGCGCGCAGGGCGAAGCGGTCCATGCCGCCCGAAACCGGGATGCCCAGATGGTAATAGCCCGGCCGTCCAAGATCCTGGACCGTGGTGGAGAGGCCCGGCTTCAACACCTCAATTGTCATGGAGCGTCTCCAGAAGCTGCTTATTGCAGGCCTGTGGGTCTGCGTGGAAAGCGTCGAGAGAAAAGCGAACCGGACGGATCAGCGGCGAAAAGCGACCGGCGTCGACCGCTCGGACATTGTCGTCGTATTCCTCCCGAGACACCGGCCTGAACTTAACGATATCGCCCGGCCGGAAGAAGATCATGAAGTCGCGCAGGTAACTGACTTGCTGCTTCGGATCGTAGATCGGCATCGGCGTGATGCCAAAAAGCTGATAGCCCCCCGCACCACGAACCGAATAGATACAACTGAAACAGCCTCCGTGGCCCACTGTCAGCCTCGGCGTATCCGTGCGCGGGCGTAGGTATTTCGGTACTTCGATCTGGCGCTGCCGCTCGACCATTTGGTAGAGGAACGGCAGACCAGCTACAAATCCGACCATTGAGACAAACCACGGCGATCCCGAATGAGCCGCCACAAAGGCCGGCACATCGGCATAGCCGTTTGTTTTCGCCGCGTATTCGAGATCTGTGATACTCGGGTCCTGGTGTCGCTCACGAAAGCGCATCAGCGTTTCATGTGTCCAAGGATCATTGTAGTACACAGGGATCTCGATGATCCGCGTTTCCAGTTCAGACGCCGCTTTTTCTCCCGCGGCCTCCAGCGAGCGCACTTCGGCCAGCAGATCATCCGGTGCGATCTGATCGGGATCGAAGCGCACCTGCATGGACGCGTTGGACGGGCAGATCTCGGTCACGCCCTTGATGCTGCTTTCGCGTACGGCTCGTGCCAGCGCAAGGCTTTTGAAGAAGGCTTCAAGCGACATTACTTCGTCGATCTCGGCGAAAAGATGTTCGTCGCCGCCAAACGAATATCGGGTTGGCATCAGCGTTCCGCCTCGTTGCTGGGGGCAATGGAATTGGTGGTAAGCCAGGATTCGAGCCAGCGCGTGTGCGTGCGCTGCGCGGCGACGTCTGGATCTCGGACCAGCGCCCGATGTAGGGAGGTGGTCGTCGGGAGACCCTGGATGTCGAGGGCATCAAGTGCAACGGCCATTCTGGAGCGCGCATCGCTGCGCGTCTCGCCTCGGACGATGAGCTTCCCGAGCAGTGAATCGTAGAACGGCGGTACAGTATAGCCGTCATACAGCATTGTATCGAAACGAACTCCCTCGCCTTCAGGAATGCGGAGGCCGGTGACCTTGCCGGGCGACGGGTGGAAGTCGCGCGCGGTGTCCTCGGCGTTGATACGGCACTCAATCGCGTGCCCGTTGATGCGGATTTCGCGTTGTACAATGCGCGGCGGCTCGCCGCCGGCGATGCGCAGCATCTCGTTGACGATGTCGATGCCGGTGATCATTTCGGTGACGGGATGCTCGACCTGAATGCGCGTGTTCATTTCGATGAAGAAGAATTTGCCGGTGGTCTCGTCGTAGAGAAATTCCAGCGTGCCCGCGCCGCGATAATTGACGGCTCGGGCCACTTGCACCGCGGATGCGCAGAGGGTCTCGCGCGTAGCCGGGTCGAGATAGCTTGCGGGGGCTTCCTCCCACACCTTCTGCCTCCGGCGCTGGATTGAACAGTCACGCTCATAGAGATGAATGACGTCGATACCGTCACCGAGTATCTGGACCTCAACGTGGCGTGCCCGGGCTATGAAGCGCTCAAGGTAGACGCCTCCGTCCCCGAAAGCAGCGGCGGCCTCCGCGCTGGCGAGGGGCATGAGGCGGCGCAGATCATCCGGGGTTTCGGCGACGCGGATGCCTCGCCCACCGCCACCGGCCGCGGCTTTGATCATGATCGGATAACCAACATCGGCAGCGACCGCCAAAGCCTCGTCCGCGTCCGCGGTTCGCCCGGCGCTGCCCGGAACGCCGGGAACACCGGCCGCGGCGGCAATAGCGCGGGCCGTCGCCTTGTCGCCCATCTGGCGTATTGTCTCCGCACGCGGACCGACGAACGTCAGGCCCGCCTGTTCGACGGCGGCGGCGAAGCCGGCGCTCTCGGATAGGAAGCCGTAACCTGGATGCACGGCGTCGGCGCCGGTGGATGTGGCGGCCGCCACTATCGCTTCCGGGCGAAGATAGGATTTGGTGGCCTGAGACGGCCCGATCTCGATCGCTTCATCGGCGAGGCGGACGGCGAGCATCTCCCGGTCGGCCTTGCTCATGACCTGCACGGTCCTGATGCCGAGCTGGCGGGCCGCCCGGATAATGCGGACAGCAATCTCGCCGCGGTTGGCGATCAGGAGTTTTTTGATCGGCACTCGCTTCTCCCGAGTCAGGCCTCGATCTCGTAGAGCGGCTGACCCGCCATGACTTCGTCTTCGTCTTCGATTAGAAAGTGCCACAGGGTTCCGGTGTGCTCCGCAATGACTGGCGTAAAGGTCTTCATCACCTCGATCAGGCACATGGTATCACCCGCGGTGACGGCATCACCCTGGTTCTTGTACGGCGGCTGATCGGGGGCCGGCTTGCGATAGAAGATACCCGGTAATGGGGAAAGAACCGTCGTCACTGCCACCGTTGAAGACTCCGTTTCTCTTGATCCAATAGGACGGCCAGATCGCTTTGCCGTTCGTTATCGTTAGCAAGATCGATACCACCGAGAGGGGACACGCGCCATCCGCCGGCTCGTCATTAGCGCAACGGGACGTGAGGCCGTATTTCGCTGCCGCACGCTGTTGAACAGACCGATTACTGGGTAAAAGCTTGCCACGGAACGAGGAGGTGCCAGGCATGGTAACGCTGAACTGCGATATGGGCGAAGCTTTTGGGTTGTACTGCATGGGCGACGACGCGGCGCTAATGCCGCTGATCGACGTGGCGAACGTGGCCTGCGGTTTCCATGCATCGGATTTCAACCACATGCGGCAGACGGTGCGTTTGGCGAAGCAGCATGGTGTGGCGGTGGGTGCTCACCCGTCGTTGCCGGACCTGCAGGGCTTTGGCCGCCGCGAGATGGTGATGAAGCGCGACGAGATGGCGAACTGTCTGATTTACCAAATTGGCGCGCTGAAGGGCTTTCTCGACGCCGAGGGCATGGCGCTGTCACACATCAAGCCGCATGGTTCGCTGTATGGCATGGCGGCGCGTATGGACCATATTGCGCAGGCGATATGCGATGCGGCCGACGTGTTCCGCGTGCCGCTGTTCGGCATGCGAGGCACATTGCACGAGACGGTGTATCCGGCGCGCGGCCATCGTTTCGTGGCCGAGTATTACGCCGATCTCGAATACAGCGACCAAGGCGGTGTGATCATCACGCAGATCCATGATCCGGTCGATCCTGCCGATGCCGCCGCGCGGACAGTGCGGGCGATCCGCGAAGGTATCACTCGCTCTACGGGCGGGGTTGATGTGCCGACCGGAGCGGACTCGGTCTGTGTGCACTCCGACACACCCAATGCCGTAGAGGTCGCGCGAGCCGTTCGCGCCGCGATCCTGCCGCTGGCGGCCTGATCCGGGGGATTGGCGGCGGCGGCCCGCTGGGGGTCAGGGGGCCACGCGTATTTCCACCAATGCCTGGGTCCGTGCGGTCGAGACATGCCGGATCGCGGCTTCCAGCGTCGCTGGCAGTTCGTCTGCAAGATCCACCCGTGCGGTCCAGGCTCGGCTCGCTGCCGCCACCAAGGAAAAATCGGGCGACGGATCGAGCGAAACCAACGGCATCCGGTTTTCGCGCGAGGCGTAACCGTCCGGGTAGGTTCCCAGCACCGACTTCCGCACGGCGCCCCACTCGCGGTTGTTCAGCACCAGCACGAGTACCGGCAACCCTAATGCCTCGGCGATCTGGTGGCAGGCCACCGGGTTCGAGAACATGTAGGATCCGTCCCCCATGGTGGCGACGATCAGCCGATCCGGCTGCGCCAACTGCATGCCCAGCGCACAGGGGAACGACCAGCCGAGGCCGCCGGAATGTGGCTCCTGATACCAGCTGACGGCGGTGCGCAAGGTCATCGGGTCCATCGGGCAGCCTAGTTCCGCCAACACGGTCGCATCGAGGCCCTCAATGGCGCGCGACAGGCACAGGCTGACCCACTCCTTGGTCATTTGCTCACCGATGCGGCCGTGCTCCGCCGCAAGCCGACTTGCCATGCGGATGTCCTCAGCCTTGGCGGCAACACGTGCCCGGCGTTCGGCGCACCCATCCGGCCGGTGCGCCTGCATCGCATGCGCCAGGCCAAGGACAATCTCCGACGTCTCTCCCACCAGCGACACATCTGCCTGGAAGTTGCGCACCGGAAAGCGGCTATACAATGGGTCGGGGCCGGACTGGATGACCCTGCAATCGGGCCTGAGCGTGTGGACAGCGGGGGACCACGGCGCGAGACAATCCAGCACCAAAACCACGTCCGCTTCGCTCAGCCAGGGATCGAGGTTTGTCCCGACCGCCATTGGATGATCCGAAGCGATCGCGAGTTGAATTGCCCAGTATTGCACCACCGGAATTCCCCAGGCATCGACCAGCGCCGACAGCGCTGCGAATGCCTCGGCCGATCCGGACCCGCGCTGCGCGACGATCACCGGATGCCGCGCCCCAGCCAGCAGTGCCGCGGCCTGTTCCAATGCCCCCGCCGCCGGGCCTGCCTCAACTGGAGCCATCCGGCTCGGTTTATCCAATGCGTCCGAGGGACACGGCCCACACAGCACCTCTCGCGGCAGGCTGACATAGACCGGACCTTTTGGCGTCGAGCACGCTATGGCGTACGCTCGATCCACCACTTCCAACGCTTGTTCAGGGAATCGCAGTTCGTAGTCCCACTTCGTGGCCTCCCGCACCAGCGCGGTCTGGTCCCGCATTTCCTGGCCCCAGCCGATCGGCACTGTGCGCGCGCCGAGACGGCCTTGCTCCAGGGACGGCGTGCGGCCTGAAAACAGCAGCACCGGCACATGCTCGGTTGCCATGTTGATGGCGCCGATGGCGCAGTTCGCCAGTCCCACATTGGTGTGCGCCATGACTGCCTGAGCCCGGCCGGTCGCGAGATAATACCCGTGCGCCATTCCCATCGCGGCGTGCTCGTGGGGGACGACGATCGCACGCGGCAATTCGATGTTCTTGGCCGCAGCCTCCGCCAAGCCTTCGATAATCGGCGGGAAGTCCGTGCCGGAATTGGCAAAAATGTAGTCCACGCCGACGACTTTTAACCGGGCCAGGATGGCGCCCCCAGCGGTGATGGTCTCGGTGTGCTGTGACATATCGGGCTCCGCGGCTTGAGCACGCCGAGAAATCACGCTCCCGAAGCGCTGTCTACGGGCGGAAGCCGGATTGCCCGGCTCCGGGTTTCGACGTTCTACTTCATGCCGGTTACGTTCTACTTCATCCCGGTGATAGAAGTCGCCATCGCTCGAGGGTCGCGCTTTGGCCACCGCCCCGCATCGACCTGCGCGATAAAGTCCCCTACCAGGCGGTTGAACTGGTCCGGATCCTCAAGATTGATCGTGTGCCCGCAATTCGGCATCACCGACAACGCGGCGGAAGGGATCGCCTGCTTCATCAACAACCCGGGTTGCAGGCAGGGCCAGTCCTCATCCCCTGTGAGGATCAGCGTCGGCACCGTCAACGTCTTCATCTGGTCCGTCAGGTCGTAAAGGGACGGCCGCTCGCCCTGTACGCCAAGCTGTGTATTGCGCGCGCCAACAGCCGAGTGTTGGGCCAATTGCCGCTTGAACTCGTCGAAACCACGCGGGTCCTTGTTCTCGAATTGCACTCGCGTCGGGCCATAGGCGTATTTGGCGGCAAAGGCCTCGATGCCGCGTTCATCCAGGAAAGCTGCGACCGCCGCTACCTCGGCGCGGAATTTGTCTTGCTGGCCTTTCTCCGCGCCATAGCCGCATCCGGTGACGCACAAGGACAACGCGCGGGCGGTGTGGCGGAAGCCGAAATGCAGCGTGGCGAACCCGCCCATCGAAAGCCCTACAACGTGGGCCTTGTCGATCCCGAGATGGTCCAGCACCGCGGCAATGTCGTCCGCCGCCCGGGCCTGAGAATAGCTTTCTACGGCGGGCGGTACGTCAGATGGAGGATATCCTCGCGCAGCATAGGTGATGGCGCGATAGCGCTGGCCGAAATGCCGCATCTGCGCTTCCCAGGCAAGATGGTCACCGGCGAACTCATGCACGAAGATGACCGGTGTACCCGATCCGGTTTCTTCGTAATGTAGGCGAACGCCGTCATCGGTCGTGGCAAAGGGCATAGTGGATCTCCCCCGGATCTCTGACCCGATCCTAGGCGCATACAATCTTGTTGTCACCGCGAGGCAGGACTGCCATTGGCGGGCTTGGGGCAAAGTCCTGTTGCGGTTGAGGGTTGACGCAAGGGTTGGACGCGTGGAGAAACCGGCAAAAGAGATCAGGCTTGGGCCCATGAAAGCTCCATCGACTCGCGTTTTTCTCGGCTTTGTCGCAGGTGCACTTTCCATTCTGGTATTCCATCAGACGACCCTGCAGATCTTCTTCTGGTTAGGCTGGGCTCCGATGGCGGCATTCCGAACTGCCCAGGTGCCTCCATTTCATGCACCTTTGGGTCGCCAGCATTACCTTCTGGGGTGCTATTTATGGCGGCGTGTTCGGTCTGGCTCTGCCCTGGATGAAGGGACCGCTTTGGCTCAGGGGCATGGTGGCCGGCCTGTGCGCGATGACCCTGTCCTGGTTCGTGTTCATGCCGCTGACGGGACGTCATGCAGCGCTGGGTTGGCATGTGTGGCCGATCCTGCGGTCCTTCGTCGCCTACCAGATGTGGGGCCTCGTGTTGCCGATGCTGCTTCCCCGCCGCCTGGGAGGCTCACCGAGCCGCCGCTGGTCCGTCAATCACCTTTTGGCCTGACACGGTCCTCAAAGGGGAGTGATGCGGATGCGTCGTCGGCTGGGTTTGGTTATTTTAGTTGTCTGTCTTGTGGCGCCGGCCATGGGAGGCGCCCGCACTATCCTGGCCGCCACGCCGATTTCCCGGATGGATCTTCCCTGGTGGCGTGCCCGGCACGAGGCGAAGCTAAAGGAACTCGCGGAGGCGAAACCGGCGCTGATCTTCCTAGGCGACTCGATAACTCAAGACTGGGAACACGTCGGTCCGCCCGAGTGGAAGGACTTCGTTCCCGTCTGGCAGCGGTTTTACGGCGACCGGCGTGCGGTCAATCTGGGCTTCAACGGCGATACGACCGCCAGCCTGCTGTGGCGCATCCAGAACGGCGAGGTCGCCGGTATCGCTCCGACGGTCGCGGTGATCCTGATCGGTGCGAACAATATGGGACACGTGCATTGGTCAGCCGAGGATACTGTCGCCGGCATCGATGCCATCATCAGGGAGCTGCATCACCGTTTGCCGACGACGAAGATCCTGTTGCTGGCGGTGCTGCCCTCGGAGCGGTCGGCGTGGATTAGCGAGACGACCGCGGAGATCAATCGCATGCTGGCGGGGCGCTACAAGGACGACCGGCTGGTTTCGTTCTTCGATCCTACAGCGGTTTTCATGCGCGACGGCACGTTGAACCGCGGGTTGTTTCTCGATCCAGAGATGACGCCGCCGGGCCAACCGCTGCATCCGTCAGCTCAAGGCCAGGAGCTGATGGCGAAGGCAATGGAGCCGGTTCTGGCCAACTTGCTCGGCGACAAACCGCGTTCATAGGAGGATGATCATGCTAAAAGGATACTGGGTCGCTCGGGTCGACGTTCATGACCCGGAGGTTTACAAGGACTACGTCGCGGCCAATGCAGCGGCCTTCGCGAAGTACGGGGCGCGGTTCCTGGTTCGAGGCGGACGGTCGGAGGCACCGGAAGGCACACCCCGTTCACGCAACGTGGTAATCGAGTTCAAGGACTACGATACCGCGGTCGCGTGCTACCGCTCCCCCGAATACGTCGCCGCCAAAAAGTTGCGGGAGCCTGCTTCGGTCGCGGACCTGCTGATCATCGAGGGCTACGACGGCCCGCAGCCGGGATAAATTCGGGCTCCCGACCGCGCTGGTGACGAGCCTCGGATCCAGCCGCCTATTCAGGCCGACGATGGAACCTCGGCCAATATTTCTCGACCACCTCACCGGTGGCTGACAAAGCATGACAGGTGTCGATTTGCGCCGGCCGCACGGTGCCATCCACGCCCGGAAGGTTGCGGCGAAGCGGATTCACGGTTTGGATTGCCGTCGTTGCAAGCTGTCCGAACAGTTCGACCAAGTGGGTGCATCCGTGCACGCCACCGACGCGTCGGCGCAGGTCGGTGCCGAATCCGGGCTCGATGCACAAACCCAGCAGACGCTGGAAGTTTGGCGTCACGACGGGGCATATCCGATGCGGCGCCGCGTCGATACAGGCGTCGATCCTGTGGATCATCAGCGTGTCGTCGACGGTGGCGCGAAGTGCCATTTCATGAAACGGACCACCGACGTCAACGGTCCGATGATCGTTGTGGACGGCGTAGCCCTTCTTGTCCGTCATTCTCGCCTCAATGTCCCAGAGGCCATCGGTCCTGCGGTAGCCGCGGCACTCGACCTCACGGGTGTGGATCGGCGCGCGAGGCGCAGCAGGTGGTAGTGGCATGTTCGTTTCCTCAGGTGATTTGCGTTGCATTCACGCGTCGGAACGTCGAGCTCAGCGCGATCGTGCTTAAGCCGCGAGACGTTGGTCTATGTTTGCCGGAGCGGCGGCGAAAGCGCCTGTCGGGATCATCCCGACCAGGTCCTCCATATCGACGCGTGCGCCGAGAGTGCGGATGATCCGCTGGATCGGCCGGTTTTCCCGCAGGAAGGACAGGCTGGTCCGGCAGACGCCGAGCAGGGCGGCGCGATCGGCGGCGTGGGCTACTAAAAAACCACCCAGCCCGCGACCACGCAGATCACTGTCAACCGACACCGCGATCTCGGCGTGACGCGGTGGGGCGGAACAGTCGAGCAGAGCCTCCGCCATCCCAACGACGCGATCAGCGGAGATTGCCCCCAGAAGCAGCGAATGATCCCAGTCGATGCCTTGCACATAGGCTCGGATCTGTGTGTCGGTTATCTCGCGGAAGAACCGCAGACGGCGATCTTGGGCGTTGAGGCCGAGAAGATGGGCTTCGATCGCCCGAGCATCCTGCTGATACAAACGCCGAATCAGCGGTGGGTGGCTGTCTTGCCATTCCGGCAAGGGATTGGCCGCGAAGATTTCGTAATACTCAGGGTGGTCAGGTCGCGTATTTTGAGTCCCGTCTCGCGTCAGTTGATTATAGACCGCCTGTGCCTGACCCATCGGATTTGGCTCTGTTATATCGTGCAAGAAACGATAAAATCCATCGCATCGCCGGACGACAAAAAGCTGTGCTGAGGACATCTGACGTTGCTCCCGTCTAGGTTCACGTAGTCTCGAGTGACAAGTGGACGTTAGAACGGGAGCGATCTCTGTACCTGTGACTGCGGTCACGTGCACCCTGAATTTCGTCAGCACGCCGTGCAAGCGCTGTTCACACGTGAATTGCTCGCCGGCAGGACGATGCATGCGGCCTGGCGGTCGAAGCCACGCTGGCATTTCGCTTTACGGAAGATGGCTCAACGGTGGAAGTCGGACGCCGTCTCGAACACTATTCCGGTGGGAACACGGCTCGGCAGATGCGCGCGTGCACGCCCTGCCGTCCATCGACCACCTGGGTCACGGCGAAATCCGCGGCGACGCTCATTAGTGAATACGCATCCTCCCGGCTCAGCCCTTTATGCTCGGTCAGCAAACGCAGCATCTCGAGGCTTGCGTTCCGCATCGCCTGATTGAGGTCCTCGTCGAACCCGTGGGTCATCCAGCTATCCGGCGTCTGCAGCAATGGAGAGGGAAAACTGAAATCACGGCGCACAAAAATCTGGAACGTCACGTCAAGCGACGCCTCGATCGCCGTGCCGCTGATTTCGCCGTCGCCCTGTGAGATGTGCGGGTCGCCGACCGAGAACAGGGCACCGTCGACCTGAACTGGGTAGAACATGGTCGCGCCGGCGCCGATCCGCCAATTGTCGATGTTGCCACCATGCAGACCAGGCGGAATGGTGCTGACCCGGCCGACCGCGTCGGGGGCCACTCCGGCCGTCCCGAGGTGCGGGCGCACCGGAACCCGCACGCCGCGCAGCGCAGGCTGCCGGCAGCAATCGCGTTCCTGAGTAACGGTGCCGGGCACGATATATTTGCCTGGAAAATCGTAGGCGAACACTGCCTCCGCGGTCTGCGACGCCTCATCGAGGCGATAGATCGTCACGCGCTCCTTTTCGCCGAACTCGCGGTAGAGATGGCCCCAGTGAGCCGCAAGATTGGATCCAAAACGAAGCCGCGGGGTCATCTGAAGATAGCGCACCTCCAGCACGTCGCCCGGCCGAGCACCCTGGACCTTTATCGGACCGGTCATGAGGTGGACGCCCGGATTGCGGTCCTCGGGAGGGATCTCGTTAAAGATGTCGGTGATCCCGGCGTCCATCATGAGTTCGGGAGCGTCGCCTGCATGGTGCGTCAGCGCTTCGACGCGCACGATATCGCCGTTTGCGACGGTGAGCACCGGGGCCAGCGCTGCGTCGAAATAGCCCCAATGCACAGTCGCCGGGGTAGCCCGCAACTCGTGCAGCACTGGGCGCAGGCGGCCGCGTTCGGTTTGGTGCTCGTCTTTCATCAGGGTCATACTGCTTTGCCTCCACGCGCGTATCCGGCTGGAATTGGAGATTGACGCAGGATCACGCCGCGACACCTCCGGCTCGGTCTCGGCGCCCATGACCTGAAGGAACCGGGCGGTCAAGGGATGTCTGGGGCGGGTGAGAACGTCCTGCGCAGGCCCTTCCTCGGTGACCGACGCGATCCGCCACTTCCTTGGCGAAGCGCAATTGATGGGTGGAGATGATCATGGTGAGGCCATCTTCGACCGCCAGGCGCCTGACGACATCCAGAACCTCTCCGACCAGTTCCGGATCGAGCGCGGAGGTCGGCTCGTCGAGCAGCAGTACCGTTGGCCGCGGGGCAAGGGCGCGGGCGATGGCCACGCGCTGCTGCTGACCGCCGGACAGATGCCGGGGCAGGGCATCGATGCGATGCGACAGACCGACACGTTCCAGCAGCACGCGGGCTCGCTGGTCCGCTTGGGCGGCGGGCATGCTATGCACCCACCGCAACGGGCCGGCCACGTTTTGCCGCGCGGTCAGATGGCTGAACAGATTGAACTGCTGGAACAACCATCCCGACGCCCTCGGTCGCACGCTCCCGGGCCAACGTGCGGGCGGAGAGCTTTTTGCCGTCTTCGGTGTAGCCGAGGCGGCGGCCTGCGACCCGAACGATGCCGATATCTCATCCCTCCAACAGGTTGATGCAGCGCAGCAGCGTGCTCTTTCCCGCCCCGCTGGGACCGAGCAGTGCGATGACCTCGCCGGATCGCACGGTGAGATCGAGGTCGCTGAACACGACACGGTCGCCGTATCGTTTGCCCAGGTTGCGCACTTCGACCGTGGCCAGCGCGCGGGCGAGTGCGTTGAATTCGAGTTGCACGCTCTGACGCTGTTGCAGCGGCGATCGCCAGTGCAGCTGAACTCTCTCCGAACGATGAAAAAATCGCCGCGGTCCCAGGTTGGCCAATCTTAGTGTCCGTCCGGGAACTTTCCGAGTCGTTAGAGTCGGTTAGCACAGGGGGCTTGAACCCATTGACTTTGCTGTGATTCGATGACGGCATCGATTCGTGATGGGCATGATGTGGACCACTGAGAACCGTCCTCGGTACAACCGGGACAAGCTGCGCTATCCGAGCGACCTGACCGACGAGGAATGGGGGCACTTGGAGCACCTGATCCCGCCAGCCAAGCGTGGTGGGCGCCGACGCGAGATCGATGAACGCGAGGTGGTGAATGGCCTTTTGTACGTTCTGAGCACCGGGTGTCAGTGGCGCTATATCCCCCGGGACTTGCCGCCGCGAAGCACCTTGTTCGAGTACTTCCAACGCTGGGAGTACGACGGGACGCTGTTGAGAATTCACTATGAGCTTTACCAGAAGTGCCGCGAGCTGCTCGATCGGCAAGCGAGCCCGACCGCCTGCGTCATCGACAGCCAGAGCGTTAAAAGCGCCGAAAAAGGCGGCGCACACATCGACCCTTCGGGTTATGATGCGGGCAAGAAGATCAACGGCAAGAAGCGGCATATCGTGGTGGATACCGAGGGCTTGCTGATGCATGCGGTAGTTCATCCGGCCGACGTTCAGGAACGCGATGGCGGGATACTGGTTCTGGCGAGCCTGTTCGGGCTATACCCGTTTCTGAAAACCCTATTCGCCGACGGCGGTTACCAGGGGCCGAAATTCCGCGCGGAACTCGCCAAGCTGTTGCCTGGGTTGGCCGTTGAAATAGTCAAACGTTCGGATGCCGCCAAGGGCTTCGTAGTTCTGCCCAGACGCTGGGTAGTCGAACGCACCTTCGCCTGGCTTAACCGGTGCCGTCGATTGGCCAAGGATTTTGAGAACCGGAGCCGTAATGCCCTCGCATTCATCAGATTGGCTTCCATCCGGCTGATGCTGAGAAAGCTCAGCAATTCGAATGGATAGTTTCCGGACAAACTTTAGTGTCCGTCCGGGAACTTTCCGAGTTGTTAGAGTCGGTTAGCACCGGGGGCTTGAACCCATTGACTCTGCTGTGATTCTATGATGGCATCGATTTGTGATGGGCATGATGTGGACAACTGAGAACCGTCCTCGGTACAACCGGGATAAGCTGCGCTATCCGAGCGACCTGACCGACGAGGAATGGGGGCACTTGGAGCACCTGATCCCGCCAGCCAAGCGTGGTGGGCGCCGACGCGAGATCGATGAACGCGAGGTGGTGAATGGCCTTTTGTACGTTCTGAGCACCGGGTGTCAGTGGCGCTATATCCCCCGGGACTTGCCGCCGCGAAGCACCTTGTTCGACTACTTCCAACGCTGGGAGTACGACGGGACGTTATTGAGAAATTCACTATGAACTCTACCAGAAATGCCGTGAGCTGAGTGATCGGCAAGCCAGCCCAACCGCCTGTGTGATCGACAGCCAGAGCGTTAAAAGCGCTGAAAAAGGCGGGGCACACATCGACCCTTCGGGTTATGATGCGGGCAAGAAGATCAACGGCAAGAAGCGGCATATCGTGGTGGATACCGAGGGCTTAAAGAGGAGGGAGGGGGATATGGTCTGGTTGTGGGTTGTACCTTCTGAAAGGCGAGCGGCAATGGGCCGAAATTCCGCGCGGAACTCGCCAAGCTGTTGCCTGGGTTGGCCGTTGAAATAGTCAAACGTTCGGATACGGCCCAGGGCTTTCAGGTTCTGCCCAGGCGCTGGGTAGTCGAACGCACCTTCGCCTGGCTTAACCGGTGCCGTCGATTGGCCAAGGATTTTGAGAACCGGAGCCGTAATGCCCTCGCATTCATCAGATTGGCTTCCATCCGGCTGATGCTGAGAAAGCTCAGCAATTCGAATGGATAGTTTCCGGACAAACTTTAGGCCCGGGGGACACAGGCGACCGATGCCAGGGCAGCATGCGGCGCAGAAAATCAGTGGCCTGGGCCGATCGAGGTCCAACATGGCCTCGATGGTCAGTTGCAGCGCGCTCACGGCACCGGTCAGCGCCAGATACATGACCCCGGAGGCAAGGAAGATCGAAAAGAAGTCGAACGTCGACGAGGCAAGCTGTGTGCTGCGCAGGGTCAGCTCTTCCACCGCGATGACCGAGGCGTGAGACGAATTCTTCAGCGCTGAGACTGCCTCGCTGCCCAGGCCCGGCTCCACACCCAGAACGCCGGAGCGGAGGATCTCCGCGATGAACGGGCCTCGTTGGCCGCCAGCGCGAGCCCAGCCGCGGCGATCGACGTCAACTTCAATCCGATGTGGGGCAGGGCGTCATAGGCGAACACGAGCTGCAGAATGAGCGGTGTGCCGCGGAAGATGACCGCGTAGGCACGCGCAAAGGCTGACAACACACGGAAACGGCTAAGCTGCATGCCGGCGAGCACCAGCCCCACGAGAAGCCCGCCGGCCAGACCCAAACCCGTTACTTCAAGCGTGAAGACAATCCCTTGGCGCAGGTATGGCAGGCTAAGGTAGTGAGGAATGGACTCATCAGTCGGTAAGAAGATGCGGAGCCTCAAGGGTGCCGGAATCGAGTGACCACTTCTTGAGCATTGCCGCCTCCATGCCCGAACTCTGGATCTCGATAAGTGCCGTCAGAATGGCATCACGAAAATCCGTCTTGTCCTTGGGCACCGCGATGCCGACCGAATAGGGCAGTGTAACCGCGACTGATTTCTCCAATTTGTCGGGATAGGCCTTGACCGCCTGATCCACGGATGTTGACGTAGGTGTCGGCGCGGCCTGCGAGGATCGCCTGGATGCAGTCGGCATTATTGTCATATAGTTGAAGTGTCGGTGCCGGCTTGCCCCCAGCTTTGCATGGCTCGGCCAGATTTTGCACCAGCGGCACCTCGACGAAGCCGGTGTTTTCCGCCGCCGCCGCGCCACACATCGACGAATTGATCCCTGTCAGGTGCTTGGGATTACCCTTCACGACCAGCACGCCGTCGAACACCATGGAGTAGGTGATGAAATCGGCCGCCTTGGCGCGCTCCTTCGTGGCATAGATGTCGGAGATGACGATGTCCGCCTGTCCGCTCTGCAGTGTCGTCAGCAGCGCCGCAAAAGCCACCGCTTTGTATGTTACGCTAAAGCCGAGACATTCACCGAACGCCTGCACCAGATCGATGTCGAAGCCGATATATTTACTTCGGTCCTCGCGGTCGAGTGCTTCGTAACCCGGGGTGTGAGGGTTGACCGTATCGACCAAGGTCTTGCCCTTGAACTGTGGATACTCCGCCTGCAGTTGCTTGCAGGTCGGCGAGGCGGCGAGGGACTTCTCTGACCATGCCTGCCGCGAAGCGGTGAAGGCCAAAAGGCAGATGACGCCGAAAGCGAGGGCGAATGTTCGGCTAGTCAGCGCGCTTGGTCTTTTTCTTCCGGGCCCGTGGCGTCAAGCTGTCAATCTTTGCGCGAATGCTCACGGTCGCAGCTCCTGATGGGTTGAACGACAGCCCATGCGGCAAGAGCTGTGCCACGGTGGGCACCCAGTGCTTATTCGGAAAAGCGGGAAATTGCTTCGGCCGGAAGCGCAAGCCACCTATTAATCCGGCATCAGTCTTCTCCAGCAATGCCCACGGATTTTCCGACTGCCGGCGGGTCGCAGTGCGGGACCGTGTTAAGACGACTGGCTGCAGTCAGTGAGGTCTCCAGGGCCAATCCAGAGCAACCGAGTTCGATCACCACTGCCGCTGAGCGTGAGCGTCGAATACCGCGGATCCTCAGAAGACCCACACCCAAGCAGGGGCTGAGGGCGGCTTAGGACGCCGATCCCGCCGAAGCAGCACGAAATTCGGCCGACACTTTCGCCCAGCGAAGGGCTTGCGATGAGCAGAAATATGTAATGTTATAACATTCTATTCAACTTGCCTCCGGCACCTGCTGAGGACCCGACCGATGCGTGCTCATGCCCTGCGTGGCCTGTCCACGGCTTGCCTGCTTGCCAGCCTAACGGCCGCCCGGTCCGAGGACGTAGCGCCGAACGATCCCGCGACACCGATTGACATCGACGTGGTTTCTCAGCGGCTGGATGTGGCGCGCCAGCAGATCCAGCCGGACCTCGGCGCCACGAGCTACAACTTCTCACCAGAGGCTCTACAGAACATTCCCCAAGGCGAGAACGCGCCGCTGAACCAGGTGCTGCTGCAAGCGCCTGGTGTGGCGCAGGACAGCTTCGGCCAGATCCACTTGCGGGGCGAGCACGCCAATGTCCAATACCGTCTGAATGGGGTTCAATTGCCCGAGGGACTGTCAGTTTTCGGCCAGATCATCACGGAACGGTTTGCACAGACCTTGAGTTTGATTACCGGCTCGCTGCCGGCCGCAGTATGGCTTCCAGACCGCTGGCGTGGTCGACATTCAGACCAAAACGGGGACGACGAACCCCGCCGGGTCCGTATCTGATGTACGGTGGAAGCTGGAACTGGCTCGAACCCAGCATCGAATATGGCGGGCGCAGCGGGTCGGTAGATTGTTTCGTCGTTGCGGACGGGTTGCGCAACGACCGTGGCATTGAGAACCCGGCCTCCAGTTCCAACGCGATCCATGACACCACCAACCAGTTTCATGGGCTGGCCTATCTGTCTGACATCATCGATCCTGACAAGCGGGTAAGTTTGATTTTGGGCGGCTTCGATGGCAGCTTCTAAATCCCCAACAATCCTGGTCAACCAACGCTCGGTCCGAACGTCAACGGCGTGACCAGCTTCAACAGCGCCAATCTGAACGAAACCCAGAACGAGATGGCCGTCTTCGCTGTGCTATCGCTGCAGAAGCATTTCGAAGACAACGTGGCGGCGGCGGCCTGATCAGCACCGCAAGTGACTATGCTCGGTTTCTGCACATGCTGCTTCGCGGCGGAACATTGGACGGACAAAGGATTTTGGGTCCAGCAACGGTTGCTTACATGACAGCCGATCATCTCGGCGGCGACTTAGGCCGCAGCAATTTACTACCCACCAGGTCCAGGCTGCGGATTTGGATTGGGTTTCGCTGTTCGGGTCGCTGCGGGCGAGGCGCCCTTTCCGGGGTCGCAAGGCGACTATTTTTGGAGCGGCGTTGGTTGGGACCTATTGTTGGGTTGATCCAGCTTTGAATTTTTTCGCTATCCTGATGCTGCAAACGTCATCGCCTGATCAACGGCTTCACTACCGCACCCTGATGCGCAACATGGTCTATGCCGCACTCGACGTCTGAAGGGCAGCTGCGAGACGTGGCGATCAACGAGCGACGTCGACATTCCGGGTAAGCAACCAACCGGAGCAGGAGAAACTACACGGCAAGGCTGGAAATTTGGCCAAACAACTGGTCCAGACCGACGCTGTCATCCTCAATGAATTGGGCTATTTGCCGTTCCCCGCCTCCGGGGGCGCCTTGCTGTTCCATCTGATCAGCCAGCTTTACGAGAAGACCTCGCTGATCGTCACCACCAACTTGTCCTTCGCCGAATGGGTGGGCGTGTTCGGCGATGCCAAGATGACCACCGCCTTGCTCGATCGCATCACCCATCACTGCGATATCCTGGAAACCGGCAACGACTCCTTTCGTTTCAAACAGCGACAGAAACGGCCAAAATCAGCCCGAGCCGACCTACTTTGGTTCGCGAAACCAAGCGTCCATCCCTTTGTTCGACTGAAGGACCATCCCTCCGCCCCGACCTGCCCACCCCAGAGCGTTGCGGCGAGTGGCGGTTAGGGATGGCCGCAGGCCACCGTCCTTCACGGCGCGCAGCGTCCTGAGGGCCGCTCGCCGCAGAGCCAGGCTGTGGAAACGCGGGGTGCATCAGCAGCGTGTGTCTGCTCGGAGACGCTGCTTGGAAGGCTCAGTCTCAACGACGAGCGGCAAGGGCACGCCGCACAACGCGCCGTGTCGTCCGATCGCGAGTTGCCGACTTCGTGGCCGCGTCGTTCCATAGAGCATACACGGGTCAAGTCTCAGGAGCGCCGACGCTCGGCCAAGTGGAAACTTTTGGACGCTGTTACCTGGAAACTATTCAACGCTGATTGACACTTTCGTACGCTAAGGGCCTGTCCGGGAACAACCGACTCGCGTCGGCTGACCTTTAGAGCCGGGATTCTCGACAGAGGCGGCGAACGATAATGTTCGTGGATGATCGATCCAGCCCCGATTCGTGACCGATTTACCGCCTTGTCGCCGCACCTCAACGAGCGAGAACGACGTTGTTTGCCGCCACCGAAGCCGCAGCGGCGGGCTACGGGGGGATCGTTGCCGTCTCGGGAGCGACCGGCATCGCGGTCAGCACGATCGGGCGCGGCCTGAAAGACCTGGCTGAGGCAGGTGGTCTGTTGGCAGGCCGGGTGCGACGTGCGGGGGGCGGACGCAAGCCACTGGTCGTCAGTAACCCTGACCTATTGCGCGAACTGATGGCGCTGGTCGAACCCGGCGCCAGGGGCGATCCGATGTCGCCGTTGCGCTGGACCTGCAAGAGCCTGCGGCAGTTGGCGGGCGGAGCTTGTGGCGCGTGGGCATCGGGTCAGTCGCACCGTGGTCGGTGAATTGTTAAAAGCGCAGAAGTTCAGTCTGCAAGCCAACAGCAAGACCAATGAGGGTGGCGATCATCCCGACCGGGACGCGCAGTTTAGCCATATCAATCAGAGCGTGACGACGGCGTTGGCGGCGCAGCAGCCGGTGATTTCAGTGGATACGAAGAAGAAAGAACTGGTTGGAGACTTCAAAAACGCCGGCCGGGAATGGCGTCCGCAAGGCGAACCCGAAGCGGTTCGCGTGCATGATTTTCTGATCAAGGAACTGGGTCGGGCGGTGCCATACGGTATCTACGACCTTGCCGCCAACGCTGGTTGGGTCAGTGTTGGGATGAACCATGACACCGCCGCGTTTGCCGTACAGTCGATCCGCCGCTGGTGGCAGGACATCGGCTGCAAGCGCTATCCCGCGGCCAAGCGCCTGACGATCACCTGCGACGGGGGCGGCAGCAACGGATCGCGCGTGCGGCTGTGGAAGCTCGAATTGCAAAAGCTGGCTAGCCAACTGGATATTGACATCACGGTCCACCACCTGCCGCCCGGAACCAGCAAGTGGAACAAGATCGAGCATCGGCTGTGTTCGTTCATCACCATGAACTGGCGTGCCAAGCCGCTGGTCAGCTATCAGGTCATCATCGATCTAATCGGAGCCACCACGACCAAGACCGGCCTGAAGGTGATCGGCGAACTCGACGACAACCAGTATCCCAAAGGCATCGTCGTCTCGGACGAACAACTGGCCGCCATAAACATCGTCCGGGCAGATTTTCGCGGCGAATGGAACTACACTATCAAGCCGTCCAATCGCTCAGACCGAGCGGTTGATCCCTGACGGGCCCTTAGCTACGCCCGAACGAATCATCTCACGTTTCAATTTATGGACGGCGTGAGCTGAGGGTTGGGTGCTGGCGCCCAACCACTACGACGATGGCGGGTTCTCCGGCGGGACCCTTGAACGACCGGCACTGCAGCGGTTGCTTGCGGATATTGAAACCGACCAGGTCGATGTGATCGTCGTCTACAAGATCGACCGGCTTTAGCACGCTCACTGATGGATTTTGCGAAACTGGTCGGGGTTTTCGAGGCCCACGGCGTCACGTTCGTATCGGTGACCCAATCGTTCAACACCACGACCTCGATGGGCCGGCTGACGCTGAACATCCTGCTGAGCTTTGCCCAGTTCGAACGCGAGGTCATCGGCGAACGCATCCGGGACAAGTTTGCCGCGTCGCGTGCACGCGGAATGTGGATGGGTGGCTCAGTGCCACTTGGTTACGATGTCCGAGAGCGCAAGCTGATCGTCAACGAAGCCGAAGCAGCCGTCGTCCGCCGCGTTTTTCAGGGCTTCCTGGAAATCGGCTCTGGCACCAAGCTGACCCGGACATTGCGCGCCGAAGGCGTTACTACCAAGCGCGGCAAGCCGATCAACAAGGGCGATATCTACAAATTACTCAACAACTGCACCTACGTCGGGGAGGCTTCTCACAAGGGCAACGTCTTTAAGGGCGAGCACAAGGCCATCATCTCCCGCGAGCTATGGGATCAAGTGCATGCCATCTTGGCGGAAAATCCGCGGGCCCGCGCGAACAAGAACCGCGCCCAGTCGCCGGCGCTCCTGCGCGGCCTGATCTTCGGGGCGGACGGACGCGCCCTATCACCGACCCACACGCGGCGCCGCGGCAGGCTCTACCGCTATTACGTGAGCCAGTCGGTGTTGAAAGAAACAGGCGATAGCGGATCGTCGGAGTTCGTGCGACGCGTGTCGGCTGCGGAGATCGAAACGGCGGTCATCAACCAGGTTCGAATGCTGCTGCGCCAACCGGAGATCATCGTCGGCACATGGCTGGCAGCGAAGGCGGAGTCGCCCGATCTCACAGAGGACGATGCCCGCGAGGCGCTACAGCGCCTCGACCCGCTCTGGGACCAGCTATTCCCAGCTGAGCAGGCGAGAATTATCCAACTTCTTGTGGAACGAGTTGAGATCGGACCCGAAGGGGCTGACATTCGGCTTCGAGTTTCAGGACTGACGAATATCACCGGCGAACTTGGAGCGGCGACTGCGGCAGCGGTGAGGGTCGCAGCATGAGCGCCGCGGCCGGCATTACAGTGCGCGTGCCGCTGGTCGTGCGCTCTCGACCCGGCCGAAAAACTGTCGTGACGCAGGGCGAGACAGCGGGCGGTTTCCCAGTCCGGACGCGGGCCGATCCGGCGATGGTGAAGGCACTGGCGCGCGCATTCCGCTGGAAACGGATGCTGGAGGACGGGCGGTATGCCTCGATCAGCGAGATCGCGGATGCCGAGAAGATCGATCGGGGCTCAGGTGATTATGTCGGAAACAGGAGTTGTCTAGTTCCCCAGTTCTCCCAGATTCATGACACGGATGAAAGGGACGACCTGATCAACCACTCCTCTGGCTTCCGCACATCGAGCATGCTGGCAGCCTGCGAAAACACACCGGCCCCCTGCCATTCATTGCGGTTTCCAACAATGTAGAGACTGCGCTTTGCTCTTGTCGCAGCCACGTTCAGCAGATTGGGTGTGCTGCCGGCCCAGTTCCGCGACCCAGGCTTGGCACCCCGTCCCGCGCCAAGCATCAGAATGACCGCCTCGGCCTCTTTGCCCTGAAAGGTGTGAACGGTGCCGACGCGCTTTTCGATCCAGTCTTCCCGTTCCTTGAGCGAGCGGCCGGCCAAAACAGCGTGGGTCTGGAGCAGCAGCTTTCGCAGACGAAAGGCCGGCATACGGAAGGGTGAGATGACATAAAGGTCCGGCGGCAGGGGCAGCATAGCACACAGATCTGCGATTGCCCGAGTGATGAGCGCCCCTTCCGCCTGAACCCACTTTTCGGTCGAAGGGGCATCGACATCAATCCATGCTGTTTCGCCCAGTAGATCACGGACTGACGAGCTGCTTGCAGCCGTGGCAAAGATCATTCGGTTCGCGTAGGCGATCCGATTGGACAGATCGAACATTGGCTGCTCGCAACGTCGATGCACGACAAGAGGCATGCCCGTTATGCGGACGTCCTTCCCAGGACCACCATCCTCGATCGGGAAATGTCCCTGGATCTGGCTTGCCCGGTCCGCGAGTGTCTGCGCGGAATCCTGTGGTGCAATCCACGGTGTCGGGTCAATGCCCTGACTCTGACAGATCAGTCTCGCAGTTCGTCTGGGCATGGTGGCGACCGGCTCTATCTGGAGAGGATCGCCAATAACGACGGCGCGACGCGCCCGCCAGATTGCCCCTACTGCGTGCTGAGGCGGGGCTTGCCCGGCCTCATCGATCAGCAGCCAGCCGATGTCGCTCGCACCCATCGTCTGGAACATGCGCCCAATCGAGGCGAACGTCGTCGAGACGACGGGAACCAGGAGAAAGAAGACACCCCAATCCTGCGCTGTCGGTTTCGGCACATCCGATCCGCCAAGCGTTGCCTTCGCGATCGCGTTGAGCGAGGGCTTTAGAGTGCGAGCACCTGCCACAAAGAAGGCGCGATGGAGGCGGATCGCGGCAGCGAAGAGCGTGTCGCGCGCCTCGCGGAACTGGCCCTCATTCCACGGGCTGCTGCGATGGAACATCGCGTCCGGTTCCCCCCACAATCCAGGGTTCGGGAGAGCAACGCCGCCCGACTTCAGGCGCTGGCTAAGATCAGCCGCATTGGTTTCCAGCGCCGCAAGCTCACTTTCGGCCTTGGTACTGGCCAATGCCTGGCGCTGCTCCTCGGCAGTAGCGGCCGTAAGCTGGTGCTTGGCTGCTTCCGTGGCCTGTTGGGCCTCGTTCAGCCGAGACAACTGTTCGCGGATGCCGGCTTCATGAGACTGCCATGCCCGGGTCCGCAGCAGACGAGAGAGAGCAGAGGGCCGGATCGTCATCAATGCGGCCAGTTTCGTGTTCTCGGCGGCTGCCTGGATGCGGACCATCGCATCCTGCTCGCGAGCGGTGGCTGCCGCCTGCTGTGCGGACTGAAGATCGAGACCGATGCGCTCTCGCTCCGCGTGGGCGACTGGAAGCTTTGCCTCCACCTCGTGAAGATACTCGGCGGTATGGGCGAGTTCGTCGAGGCTCGAGCGCAGACGGCGACAACGTTTAAGCGCCCGCTGGAAGTCGCCCCGCACCCTTGCCAGTGGGCCCTAGCTTCGGGCCCGCGCGGTGGCGGATCGAGCCGAGCCAGCTTTCCTAATGGCCGCTCGCGGTGATGCGGAGCATCCGGCCAGGCGACCCAATTTAACCAGTCGTTGAGGCCCCAATCCTCGTCCCACCAAAAGCGTTGAAAGAAGCGGCGCCGATTGTCCGCTTTACCAAGGCGGGCAGCGATTAGGCCCCATGCTCTTTTGTCTTCTGACGCGCCGGCGGGCAAGTCGAGCAAATGAGTCGCTGTCTGCCCGAAGTAGTCCAGACCGCCATCCTTCCAGACAGACGGATCCAGCGCTTTTTCCCGAACCGGCAACTCGAGGCTGATATTCTCGACGGCCGCATTGTTGCAGCTCGCGACGACGATGGCGAAGTCCATCAGGTCGATCGAGCCAAGACCCTCCGTTGGGTTTTCAATGGATGCAAGTTTCTCCGCGCGCGTCACCATGATGTGAGCGACGAGATCGCGTAGCAGAGTGGTTTTGCCCGTGCCAGGCGGGCCATTCACCGCAGCCAGGCCTTCGTGTTTCAGATCCCGCACAATCGCGTTGACCGCCGCCTGCTGTAGCAGTGTAAGGGGATGCAGTCCCGGTCCAGGCCAGCGGGTAAGCGGGAAAAGGGCGGGCTCAAGCAGCTTGGATAGTCTTTGCCGGTCACTTAGGGCGTCCCAGGTATCAGCAGGCGGATTGAGCCCAAGATAGGACGAGACGGCCACAGGAAGCGTTGCTACATTTCTCAGGACCTGAGCCAGGTCCGGCAAGCAAAAACTGGAGAGGATTTCGGCTTCCGGCGGATCACGACGAATGGTTTCGATCGCACAAGGCGTCGGGATCCAGAGGTCTTCGGGAACCTCCAGCTCGCCCGCCAAATCCAATGACGCGCCGCGTAGGTCATTCCAGGTCAGTGACCGATGCTGGCCGCTTTTTCCGAGCGGCGTCAAGAGATCAGAGATGTGCGCTTTGATGTCCTTTTCCTGCTCCTGCCATCCCGATAGTCCGGATGGGGCACCCCCACTCAGCATATGGCCAAGTCCCCAAGCGAAGCTGGCAACAGCGAGGCTGTCCGGGACCATCACGCCCCATTCGTCCAACCAAACCGATGCCGCGATAACGTGACCTGACATCGGTCGATCAATCTGGTCCTCGTCGGTCTTGTCCTTAAAGACCGCATCGAGACGGGCAAAGGCATCCCGGGCTGGCAGCACGCCGAGGATGATGGAGTAACCAGAGCCGGTCTTGCCTGCCCGTGCCATCCGCACCTAACGTTTGGCCGTTCTCCGCCTCAGTTGCTGGCGCCACCTCATCGGTGCTCCGCGGCGGTGGGTCAGGCAGAAGGGGCCAGGGTGGCAGGTCTTGGTCCTGAGGTGGACGCCATAGTGATGGCCCGTCCTGAGCGTCCGTGTTCCGATTTCGCAGTCGTCCGCCTCGTTCGGCCGCGACCGTGTTCCACCCTCCGTCCTTGGTGGTCTGCGGGGTCAGGACCTCGATCGCAATCCAAGAGCGAAGCACAGACTGGATTGTCTCTTGGGTGACAGCCATGCTCGATCTCGCCGCGCCTGTTGCTCGAGGCCACCCTAATGCGTGGGATCATGATGGACCAGCGCAGGGCGCCATATGTTCCCTAGAGCCAGCCTCGACATTTGCATCTGCGTCGCCTGAGGGTGAGGTGGACGGGTTTAAAATGCCAATAAAGGGCCAGCGGATCACCGACTTCACTCCAGCCCCGTTTGGGACCTGTCCCGCTTCGTTGGATGTCTGACGGGTCAAGATCGAGGAGAACGGTTCGCTTTGCTGTTCGCAGGGCGGGCGGAACACCAACTTTACAAGCTCTGTAAATTGTGAAGGCCTTGATCGAAAAGTCAAAAAAGCTTGTAGAGTAAATCCGTCGACTCCCAAGCTTCGGAGAGAGAACGCCGTTCGGAGAGAGAACTCCCGTATCGTTCCTAAATCGAAACCCCAAGCCTGACGCGCAAAACCGCCCGGGAGCTGGCGTTTCTAGCAGCCCAGATTGCAGCGGAGAATGTTTGGCTGGTGTCTGTCTGGAGCGGGCGAAGGGATTCGAACCCTCGACCCCAACCTTGGCAAGGTGGGACCGGAGGTTTGACGGGTTGCTGGAGGGGTTGCTGGCTTTTGCTGTAATCCGCTTACGACCTTTGTTTTCGCTTGTCGACCTTAACCCTGAGTTGCTACGATTTGCGTCGCGTTGGTAGCTATGTGGTTGCTAGCTCCGGCGGAGCTACCAAACCGGAGGCGTGACGATGGCGAGCGGCAAGAGGATCGGTCTGCGCGAGGTGCGGGCGCTGACACCGGGCGGGATCGTATGGGACGGTGCGGTTGCCGGGTTCGGCGCGCGGCGACAGCGCGATAGCGTTGCCTACATCCTGAAATACCGTACGGCGGACGGGCGGCAGCGGTGGCACACCATTGGGCGGCACGGGGCGCCGTGGACGCCTGACGAAGCGCGCGACGAAGCTCGGAGGGTGCTCGGTGAGGTTGTAAAGGGCACGGACCCGGCGGCTGAGAAGCGGGCCAAGCGGGACGCCCTTACGGTGGCGGAGCTCTGTCAGCGTTATCTTGCTGACGCCGAGGCGGGCCGGGTGCTGGTGCGCGGCGGTACGCCCAAGAAACCTGGCACTCTGGAAGGTGACCGCGGTCGGATAGAGGGGCATATTATCCCGCTACTCGGGCGGCTGTCAGCGTCCGCCGTGACGAAGCCGGACGTGGAGCGGTTCATGCACGCCGTGGCGGCGGGCGAGACGCGGCGGGAGGCGAAGACCAAGCCGCGTGGCGTCTCCCGCGTTACGGGGGGGACGTGGCGTGGCAACCCGGGCCGTCGGCTTATTGGGCGCCATATTTTCCTACGCGGTGGACCATCACGTGCGCGCCGACAACCCGGCTCACCGGGTACGGAAATACGCTGAGAACAAGCGAGAGCGGCGGCTGTCCGACGCCGAATATGCGGCGTTTGGGGAACGGCTGCGGCAGGCCGAGGGCACAATCTGGCCGCAGACGCTCGCCTGCGCTCGATTTCTTGCCCTGACTGGCTGGCGCACTGGCGAAGCCCTGACCCTGCGGTGGCGCGACATTGACCTCGCCCGACGCACCGCGACGCTGCCCGATACCAAAACCGGCCGCTCCATGCGCGGCTTGTCGCGCGCTGCCTGTGACGTTCTGTGTGGGCTGGGTCGGGGTGCTGACGGAGCGTTGGTGTTCCCTGCCACGCGCGGCGATGGGCCGATGGTCGGGTTCAAGAAGATGCTGCGGCGGCTGGTGGCAACAGCAGGGCTGCCGGAGGACGTAACGGCGCATGTATTGCGCCACTCGTTCGCGAGCCTTGCCGCCGATCTTGGCTACTCCGAGCCAACGATAGCAGCGCTTGTTGGCCACAAAGGTCGAACGATTACGTCGCGGTACGTTCACGGCGCTGACGCTGTGTTGCTCGCCGCCGCCGATGCGGTGGGGCGACGGACGCTGGAACTGATGGGCGAGCCGCAGCTTGCTGAGGTTGTGCCGCTGCCGGCCACAGGCTGAGGCCATTGCCGCAGCATACTGACCGAGTGGATCGCATAACATGCTCCCCAAGCCTAGTACCGAGGGTCGCAGCCTGGAAGTTCCCGTATGGGTTCCCCGGATTGTGGGCGTGCTAGCACTCGACATGTACTCTGAGTTGATACACGGACCGTTCGATCGTGAAACTGCGGCGATTGCCCGCTTTGCTACCGACGAAAAAATGAAAAAGGTATGGGATGAATTACTGCGTCGTCAGCGCGATGGCGCCCAGTATTTGCATCCTGCCAATGAAGTTATGGTTCGGAGTATACCCAACTTCGACATAGCACGACACCTCGCGCCCGAGCTACCGGAACCCGGCAGGCTTCAGGAACAGGCAGCCGCTCTACTATTTCACCAGGCCGTTCAGCTTTTATGGCGTTACCACGGCCCCCGGATCGTCCGGACAACGGCCGATATAGGATCCGAGATCAAGCCGTTTCGGACACTTGCTGCCAGGCTACGGGAGGATGCGCGGACGCTCTGCTGCCTCGGGTTATCACGTCACTTCGCCTCATTGGAACAGGCTGCGGGTGACTGCGAAAAACAGATAGCACGGATTCAGCAACCCGATCCCCCGGACCCCTTTGTGGTCGAGCGTCGGAGTACGCGTGCGGGCGGCGATGATCGGACGCGTGAGTTCATTATCCTGATTTCGAAAATCTGCAATGCACTATTTGGAGCCCGACTACATGGGACTGTCGCGACACTCGCAAATGTTGCCTTCCAGCAGACCAACTTTACGAAAGACCATGTCCGTAGCGTCGTTCGTCAACCGGGTCGTGATGATGGGGGTGGCATTAACGTTCTCCTCTGCTGACTCTTAACGCCACTCTGCTACCGCAGAGTGCTGGGGACTACTTCAGGCTTCGTCGCAAGCCGATGCGAGCTTGCTGTCAATCGAAGAAGGCCCCACGATGACCCCCATACCAACCAATCCCAACATTAGATTGCGTCGCAAGGAGGCAGCCGACGCGCTCCGTGCGGCTGGTTTCCCAGTTTCTGACAAGACGCTGGCTACCAAGGCAACCCGCGGCGGCGGCCCACCATACGCCTTGTTCGGAAGAGTTCCGTTGTACATGTGGTCCGATTGCCTGGATTGGGCGCAGTCGCGGTTGTCCCCGCCGCGTCGGCATACGTCCGAATCGGACGTGCATCACACCGCCTGAAACGCAACCGCCGGCCCCAGACCTCGGGAACCGGTGGCGCGTGTATCGGATTAGCAGACACCATGAAGATACAGGCGTTTGCACTGGTTTTCCAGCCCGGCCGGCAGGGAGACATGCCGAAATGGATATTCCTGCAATCATCAGGACCATGTTCGGTCCGCAGTTCAACCCCATCCGCGCGACCAGCCGTGTGACTCTTACCCGCGGCGAGTTGTTCGCGGCCATCCGCCAGGTCGAGCACGATGCCGGGCGCGGCCGGTAATGACGACACAGCGACCCGCCTCGACTGGCGCGTGGCAGCATTGCGGGAGGCCGCACGCTGATCCACGCCACCGATATTGCGGCCCGTCTTGCCTGAAGCGGTACCTGCGATCGTGGCGACCACACAGATGGACGGCAAGTCCAGGCCCTCGGCAAGCAATGCGGAGGTCTCCTTGAAACTTGCCGCCAACAGCCGCGCCGTCGCTTCCCAGGATCAGCCGGCCATGCGGGCGATCCTGCTCGACCGGACCCCAAGCCGCGGCGGCAACAACCTGCGCGGTTACGCCAAGGTCAAGGTGACGGTTCCCGGCGTTCCGGTCGGTGTGTCCGCCGACGGGCAACCGTGGGCGAAAATCCCCGGCAAGGCCGTTGTCCGCGACGGCCAGCAGCAGGTTGATGGTGATGGCAAGCCCCGCTGGGAGCCGTGCTTCGAACTGACGACGAGTGCGCGCACCTCAGCCGCGCCGTCGTCGCAACGGTCATGGCCGAATATCCCGGCGCTTTGACCAACGATCGGAGCTGGCCATGAGCGCCGCCAGCGAATGCCGCGCTGTGCTGTTTGACACGGAAACAACCGGCCTTGCCCCGCTCAATGGCGATCGCATCGTCGAAATCGCGGCGCTCGAACTGGTCAACGACCTCCCGACCGGCCAGCGCTTTCACGCGCTGATCGACCCGGAGCGCGACATTGCCAGCGAAGTCTCGCGTGTTCATGGCATCACCAACGGCGACGTTGTCGGAAAGCCGCTGTTTGCCGACGTCGCCCAGCCGCTGACCGAGTTCTTCGCCGACAGCAAGCTGATCGCGCACAATGCGCCATTCGATCTCGGCTTTCTGGACATGGAGTTTGCCCGGGTGGACCGGGCGCCGCTGTGCCGAAGCCGCATGATCGACACGCTGGTTCTGGCCAAAGCCCAGTTTCCCGGGATGCCGAACAGCCTGGATGCCCTCTGTCGGCGCTTCTCCATCAACCTGTCGGCGCGCACGTCCCACAACGCGCTACTCGACTGCGAGCTGCTTGCCAAGGTCTACATCGAACTGACCGGCGCTCGCCAACGCGGATTGTCGCTGGTAGCGCAAGGTGGGCCACCGGTCACGGAATATCCGTGCACCGGGCCGCGCACTCCGAACCTGATCGTCCCAACCGAGGCGGAAGGCGCGCATCAGGAGGCTCCACGCCATGGCGGGTGAAGCCAAGCGCCGGAAGATGGCCGGGGAATACCCCGACGCGAACGATCCTCTAACAGCGGCTAAACGCTCCTGGTGCGGACGCGGCCCGGTGCCGGTCGAAGACTTCCGTGTACCCGAGGGGCTGCTCGCCATCACGTTCGACGTCGCGGGCGCCGCTCCATCCACGTGCATGATCTCCGTGGCGGGGCTTGTGGAGGCCATGGAGCGCGCCACGGAGATCATGCGGCTGCCGTACCTATCAGATCGTGCGTGGCACCGCTCACGGGGCCCTGCAGGCCAGGAAGCAGGGTGACGATGCAGCCCTCCAAGGGATCGGGCTGATGGGGATCTGGACAGTCTTCAATCACCCCAGGTCCGGCGTGGCGATGCGGCGTGGCGTATCACGCCAACTGCGAGAAACCGGCCGATCGCACATCACCTGGCGATACGGTCCCAGCGGCCTGGCGATGGCGATTGCCGGCAGTTTCATTGACCTCGAACCCGCGATGGATGCCGCGCCGAAGGATTCGCAGTTCCTCTTCGAAGAAGCGCCCGACGGGGAGGAGGCAATGCAATGAACGCCAGCACCCCGACCTACGACTTGATCGAGGTCGCACGGTTTGTGACCTTCTGGATGACGGTGACCGGCGTCGGTCACATCACCCTGGTCTCCATCCAACCCGACGCCGGGACTGACACTCGCACCTTCCAGCGCGGCGATAATCATGAAATGGCCGCATGGATCGCCAACGCCCAGCGTGGTGGGCAAAACGTCTATTTCCAGCCGAACGAAACCTTCCCCAACTGCGCCAGCAAGCCATCCAAGTCCGCCATGATGGCCGGGCTCTCCCGCTTCGCCGATATCGACCCAGCCGATGGCTTTCCTCTCGCCGAAGAGCGCGACCGGCTCGGGCGCCTGGCCGATCACCTGAACGCCGACACCACTTTCCAGCCGACCGTCATCATCGATAGCGGCAACGGAATACAAGTCATCTGGGCAACCGTGCGCGAAGTGCTGGCGCCAAAGATCATCGCGCGTATCGAAAGCGAAACCGCCGACATCGAAACCTCCCTGGGCGCCGGCGGCACGCACAACATCGATCGACTGTTGCGTTTGCCCGGCACCATAAACTTCCCGAACGCCGCCAAGCAAGCCAAGGGGCGCGGCATCGGCCGGGCACGGATGCTCTACTGCGCCGACGTCCTCTATTCCGCCGCGCAGATCGGCACCCTGGCCGCCGTGCACCTGATCGCAACCCTCCCCGCCGACCTGGTGCGGCTCAAGACCAAGCCGGCCGGACCAACGTCACCCGACAAGAACGCCGACATCGCGGCACTCGTCACCGAACTGGAGACGGCCAACGCAGATCGCATCTCCTTGCCCGAGCACCTTTCCAACGACCTGAGACAACGCCTCGACGCCGCAATCAAGGCCCGACCACGCCTCGCCGACCGCTGGGCCGGCATGGTCGACGACCTCACCGAAGCCGGCCGCGACAGCAGCCGCAGCTCGGCCGACTTCTCACTGGCCGCCATGTTGAAGGCAGCCCGCTTCAGTCACGTCGAAACCGCCGCAATCCTCTGCGCCTTCGCGCACGGCAAGGCCAACGGCGACACCTGGACCGGCAACAGACGGCTCCGCTACGTCGCCCGCTGTGCGCTGCGAAGCCACGAGCCGAAGCCACGGCAGGCAGATGAGATCGAGTGGGGCGTACCGGTCGACTTCATCGCCGACCAAGACGCGACGCCGCCGGAGCTTCGCCCAGAGCACATTCCAGACGCCCTATGGCCGTTCGTGGTCGACACCGCGGAACGCATGGGCGTGGACAAGACCAGCGGCGCCCTGGGCGGACTAACCTCGCTCGCCTCTGTCATATCCGACGACTGGTTCATCCAACCCAAAATGTTGGACAGCACGTGGTTAATCAACGCTCGGCTCTGGGGGCTGATCATCGGTGACCCATCCATTCTGAAATCACCGGTCATCGCGCTCGTCACCCGGCCGATCGAATGGCTCGATCGCCAGGCCCGCGAGATGCACCAGGTGGCGATGCAGACCTACCGGACGGATATGGCCGCATGGAAAAAAGCCGACGATCAGAGCGTGCCGCCGCCCACGTATCCCCGGCTGGCACGCTACCTGGTCGAAGGCGCCACCATGGAGGCATTGAGCGAAGTCCTGCGCGACGACCCCGACGGCAAGCAATACGCCCCCGCCAAGAAGGTGCTCTGCCGCCAGGACGAAATGAGCGAGCTCTTTGCCAACATGGATCGCTACAAGGCCGGCGGCAAAGGCGACGGCGACCGGGGTGCCTATCTGCGACTTTTTAACGGCGGGCCTTTCAATGTTGACCGCATAGGCCGCGGATTCTTTCGTATCCCCAACTGGAGCGCCGGCATCTTCGGCGGCTGTCGCCGGACCGATCCAGCGCATCGCCAAAGACGCCGCCGACGACGGAATGCTGCAACGGTTCTTCTTTAGCGTTCCCGGCCCACAGCAGCGTGGCGTGGATCGCGTCGCCGACCACGCAGCCCTTCATCGGTACAACGCGTTGTTCCCAGCACTTACCGCGCTACATCCCGCTCGCGACGATCACGATCGCCCCTGCCGCGTGGTAATGCACAAAGACGCGCATCGCCTACGCGAATATATCGACAATCTCGCAGATGCTATGGCCGCAATGCCAGACGTCTCCCCGCGGCTAAAATCTAGCTACGGCAAGTGGTCCGGGATGTTCGTCGCCCTGGTGCTGACCTTCCACTTGATCAACATCGCGGACTGCCGCGCCCGCAACATGCTGCCGCCCCCAGTTGATGTGGTTCCTGAAGAAACGGTTGTCCGTGTCGCAAAGTACATGCGTGACATCATCCTGCCGCATCTGCTTCGTGCCGACGCCTTGATGTATCGCACCAACCAGACCAGTCACGCCCGCTGGATCGCAGGCTTTATCCTTACGCACAAGATGGAGCGCATCACCATCCGCGAGATCACCCGCGCCTACGGGCAGCTGCGCGCACCGGAGTGCCGCAAGGAACTCGCCGATGTCATGACGTCACTGGAGCTGGTCGGCTGGCTAGAGCCCGTCGATCCCGGCAACGCCATGAAGCTGGTATCGACGTGGTTGATCAATCCAGCGGTGCACTCGCTGTACGCCGCGCAGGGCGATGCCGAACGCGCCGCGCGGCAGCAGACAAAGGAAGCAATCGTCGCGACAATCGAAGAACTGAAGAAGAATTCAGGTATCTAGCTAGCAGGCCGCTCGGGCCATTCTTCATGGATGCGATCGATTGGCAGGCGGCCGAAGTCCGGGCGATATGTGCGTGTCGATCAGGCCCAGACGCGTGGCGGCTCTTGCAGGAGTATCTGTCCTCACGTCCGAAGCGAAAACACGTCGAGATCCACGATGCTATCTGGGCCAGGCGGCGCGACGTCATGCCAAGACGCTGGGAGGCTCACGATGCGTCAAGGACCTCCTCAACCCCTTCCTCAATCAAGACCCAGTTGTCGCCGTCCGGTCGGAGCCTCTTTAACACGTTTGCGGCCTGGGGGGGGCCTTGCGACATTTGCGACAAAATTACAACGCCTACCGTTATGAACACTGTCGTTGCAAAAACCGTGTCGCAAAATGTCACTTGCGCACGTGTAAGGGGTGAATTCTCGTCAGGCCCTCTTTTTTATCAAATGTCATGGGTAGACCCGTTGGGCGATTTTTCTCTCCTCGCGCGCGTACAAAAGCGACATTTGCGACTCGACTTCTGCAACGATCGGATCGGAGAGGGTCGCACGCGCGCACACGTAAGCGACACTTGCGACAAGCTTTCCCGCTGACTACCGATCGGACCGATCTTCCATCGATCTTCCAAGGCTCCAGTAGTCCACAGAGTGGCCCCGCGTTTCTCCACTGACCGCACAGGGGCTCTTCAAAGTGGCACCGGAAGGCCCCGACAAAACGCCGCGAAAAGAACGCAGTGCGGCGGTCCGTTAGCCGCAGACAGCTACGCCGAAATCCCCCACCACGCACCGTATCAACACCAGAAAACCGCAGAAGTCCTATGGTCACATTACCGGAGCATCAACAGAGGCGTTCCGAAGCGTGTCTGTCCGCCAGATTTTAGCCTCGAGCGCCCGTAACAGGCTCGCGTGACCCTGCGGCCGAGGGGACAAAAGCGGTTTCGATTGCCGGCCCGTTGCCGGGGCGAATTAAACCGGCCTCAGGGAGGTATGGGCAGAATTCACAAACGGCCGCGCGCAGGCCCTGCGTTGTTTGCGCCAGCATCCATCGATTGGCGGTAGAGGGTTGCGCTGATCGTGGTTCGGCCGTGAACTTGATCGGCCGCGAGTTTGAAATTTCCCCAAGCTCAATCCGCAGGCACCTAGCGAATCATCCCCGATTACCCCCACCGCAACTGGTTCGGCCCGCGCCGAAATCGAACGGGCGGGCACCACGGCAGCCCCCCCCGCCGCCGCCACGCACTTTCCTACATCCCAATCGTTGGTGGATGCCGACTGAGCCTGGTCCTCGACTGGGGGACAGATGCCAGGCTTGTGGTCGTAGGGACAACAATTGGTGGTATGTTCCCAACTCCCATGGCGGGTGTGATTGCTGGACTCCTGCTTTCGATGGCGTGAACAAGCTTCGGTTTTCCCCAAGGATTGCAACGGAAGCGGCGCCCGCCACGCCGGTGGAGCCGGTGGTGGTGAGGCCTCGCGGCGATCGGAGGGGCGCCTCGTGGACAGCCGCACGCGAGGCTGGCCAGCAACGGTCTACTTTAGATAAAGTAAACGAGTTAAAGGGCTGGAAGCCGCTGTATTCGGTGTAAGATGGTGGTGATGGGAGCGCGAGCGTGGTGATCGATTGGGACGATCCGACGGTGCAGGCGATTTTGGCGTGCCCTGACGGCAGCCAAGCGTGGAAGATGTTGGATACTTACCTCAAGCCGGTCCGTGACGAAATCTTTGCAAAGCGGCGGGCGGTCAGGCCGAAGCGTGGCGGCCGGCGGACGGCCAGCCAAAGGGAGAGGGCGCAAAAGCTGCTTGCGGAGGCGGTGGAGGAAACTCGACGTATGCGGGAAGATTTCGAGATGGAGGAAGAGATGATGCGGCAGCTGGCGAAGTATCGTCACCGAAGCGCGCGCCAAATGTGCGATCGCAACGCGCCATTTGGCGCACGCTCAGAAACGACGGGGCTCAACAGAGGCGTTCCGAAGCGTGTCTGTCCGCCAGATTTTGGCCTCGAGCGCCCGTGTCACGCACGCGCGTGTCGTTTACGACCATAATGGGAATGACTGTTCAGCGTTACGGAACGGATTGAAGCGGGGACTGTGCAGCGTGATAGCCCGGAGCACTGCCGCCGAACACCAGTTGATGTGCATTTTCCCGCCGCCACACTTTGACACGGCGCTGTAGCGTTCGCAGCAGTTTGTCCGGGTAGATATCTGGCTGCTCCCGCTGAAGCCGCTCGAGCAGTTCTCGCGACGTCCGCCATGGCTCGACCTCGAACCACTCAACGTATTTGCGCCGTCACCGACAGAGCGGGGACTGTGCAGCGTGATAGCCCGGAGCACTGCCGCCGAACACCAGTTGATGTGCATTTTCCCGCCGCCACACTTTGACACGGCGCTGTAGCGTTCGCAGCAGTTTGTCCGGGTAGATATCTGGCTGCTCCCGCTGAAGCCGCTCGAGCAGTTCTCGCGACGACGCCATGGCTCGACCTCGAACCACTCACGTATTTGCGCCGTCACCGACAGGAACGGATCAGGGCAAGTCCGCAAATATTTGCGGCCCTTTTCTTTCGGCTTACTCGTCGGACGTACCTCACCCTCGTGCCAAGACGTTCGAAGGCCTTCCAGGAACTGCTCTAGCGTTGGCGCACTCACCGACACCATTTCGCCAGTTACCGGCCGATCTGCAATCTCGACGAGCTGCTTCTGGGCAAGGCGGATCTCACTCAACAGCCGCACCGGATCCAGAGTCGCCTGTAGAGCACTGAGGCGAGCTCGTACCGTCTCGCTCGTACGCGGATCGGCCAGCAGCCGCTGATACGGCGTCGCTGGTGGGTAGTAGCGCTTCGTGACCCTCGCTCCATCACGTTTCTTACTGGCCAGCTTAAAAGACGGCTGAAAGAAATTCACAAATAAACGAACCGACATATACAGTCGACCCAACGCCGCTGCCGCCTCCAGGCCCACGTAGCGTCGGTAGCCCACAATGCGGCGCACAACTGCGCCGTTCTTCTGCTCCACCCATGCTTGATCGTTCTTGCGATACGGCCTACAGCGTGTGAACTCCACACCGGCGTCCTTGCAATAGGACTGTACGGTCTCATTCATGAACACGCTATCGTTGTCAGTATCAAACCCGAGCAGAGGAAACGGCATCCGCTTGCGGACCTCGCTCAACACCGCAATCAATACCGTCTGCTCCCGGACCAATAACGGTGCACACTCCGTCCAGCCGCTCGCAATGTCGGTCAATGTCAGCGTCTGCACGAAACTGCCTTCTGCCGTCGGCCCGCTGTGCGCGACCAGGTCGGCCTCCATGAACCCAGGTGCCGGATCATCCCAGCCATCGAATGTTCGAACCGGCACGCTGCGCCGGACCCCGGTCGAGGATGCCGATCGTCGACGCGCTCCTCCTGTTGCTTGCTCCTTCACCTTGCACAACGATCGGTCGATGGTCGCCGCGCTCATTGCCAGCAGACCGCTTCCCACCTCCGGCGCGAGTTTGAGATGACCGTGCCGCTCCATTGACTCAACGAGGATAGGTATCAACGGTCGCAACCGCTTGCCGCATACCCGGTCCGACGCCTCCCAAACCAAGATCAGCGCCTCGCGCACGGCGTCGTCATAAACCCTACGTCTCCGACGAGGGCCGGAGGGCTCACTGCGAATCCGAAGCAGACGCATCGCATGCTAGCGATGCAGACCGCTCACCGCTGTAAACTCGTCCAAAATGCGGCTGCGATCTTTGCGAGCGGACCGGGCGTACCGCTCCGCCACCACCGCCACCAACTCATCCCGTGTCGCCATGCTGATCCGCCTCATGCTCGCCCCCGCCGAACCCCGGCGGGGAGCAAATTACGTGAGGCAACAGACCGACACTGGGGAGCATTTCAGGTGAGGCAATGCGCCCGGCGCCGCTTGCGATTACGTTACGCCGCAACACCACCGTTGCAGCGAATGCCCCAGAGCGCGCCTTGCGTTTGGATCAGCGGAAAGCTGCTGTCTCTCAGCCGCAGCAGGTTCCCAATCCATCATCCGCCGGGCGACGAATTTCACGCACCGAGCCGCCGCCAACGGCCGAACCGAGCCGGCTGCGCAACCACACCAACCGCGCAAAACACGAAATCCCCATAGACCATCACCGCAACCCCGCGGGTTCGTGCTTGGGCGGTTTTCCGACGCCTGACGGCATCCGAAAACCTTCACCATCCCGGTCGTTGCCTGCTCCGTCGATGCGGACCCGGAAGCGGCCATTCGGGCCGCGCTGCAGCAAGCCGGTTCCTCTGGCCTCGGGCTCGGGTGGCAAGGAGGCGCTTATGGTCCGTATATCCCTTGGCACCCAAGAACGCCTTTACTTCGCCGACTCTCGGACCAGGGCGCAGTGAGCCCGTTCCTCCATGCCATCGGAACCCAGAAGTCGGGCCGGTATTCAAATTGCGTGGTGTCGAAATGCGCCCAGCGGCTGCCCCAGGTGAAACGGTGCCGCTCGAAGATGGCGACGATCTCGGGTGGGATGTGATTTACATATCCCGGAACGGTCCTGGCAGTTTGGTGTCACAGCCAAGAGTCCGCAAATGCTGGATTAATATCGGTCGCAGCCCCTCTGTGGCTGATCGGCGGCGTCAGTGCGGTATCGGCAGGCCCTCGCGAATTTTCGTAGAAAAGTCGGAATCGGCATCGGCCTGTGCCGCCTTGTCGTGGATCCTGGCCAGACCCCGAAGCGTTTCAAAGGGCATGCTCGTGTCGGTGGCGCCCATGTCGTAAGCGTAGTCGGGCAGATAACCGGACAACAGGATGCGGTAGTCCAGATGCAGGCCGGGACGGATAACTCGGATCATGCCGAACACCAGGGTCGTGCAATTCCCGGTCAGCGTGTTGTACCAGCGCGGCGCGCGAGCCACGTCATTGGCCTCCGCCAAGTATTGGCGCAGCAGCGTCTGGACATACATAGGCGGCATTCGGAGGCGATAAATTCGTACGTCCTCGCCTCGCACGTTGCTGCGCACCCGCACCACATCGCGTTCGTCGGCCGCGACGATCGACAGCTCATACTGCCGGAAGAACCCGGCGATCGTGGAGTATTCCTCGCCGTGTGACTTGCGGGTTTCGATCGAAAACGCCAGCCTAGAGCCATCGTCGAAGCCGATGCTGACAATCAGATGCGCTATAGCCTCGCCAGCCCAGTATGACAGGATCAGGTCCACGTTGCTCGCGTGCGACAGGCTGTAGGTCCGCTCCTCCCACGTGTCGAAGCAGTATCGCTGCGCCAGTTGAAGTTGCGCACGTTTCTGACCACAAGGCGGTCGCCGTCAATCGTCGCCGTTACACTGCGAGCAACGTCAGGCTGCCAGTCGCGGTCGTTCGATGGCGTGACCGTGAACCACCACACAAGCATGGCGGCGAAAAAAGCGGCATAGGCGGCAAGCGCAGTCCATCGTCTGGACGTTGCCAGACACACTGCGGCAACCACTGTCAGCAGCACGACTATACCTGCCAACAGGTCGCGCAAGGGCTCGGTGGCGTCGAACCGGAACCAGATGGCTAGCGCACTCCAGCCGCCGAGCACCATTAGGGTTACTGCGAGGACTGTGAGGCTGATCCAACGGGCAAGTCGCAACACGATCAAGAAGGCTCCCCGGAGCGGCCATCACAGTCGGCGAGACTGCATTGCGCTGCGCCTGGCTGCGAGTTCACCTTGGTGGTTCCAACTGCATGGCCGCCAGCACATTCTCCGGGGGCCGAGGGTGCGGGCAGAGACGCCGGCACTGGCAAAAGCTTGAGCGAGTAGTTTGGCTAAACGGTAGGGCAACCGTGCCGCCGAGGCGCCAGTTGCTTTGCGAGATCCTGGTTTCGAACTCCTTGATCCCGCCTCTACCGCGTTGCCGCATGGCCCAACTGCTCAAGCAAGATCCGGTGCACCTCACGGACGGCCAGCGGGTTGGACTGGGTCGAATGGCCCTGGTGTTCGATCACCAGTTCAGACTCAACTCCATCGATGTGGGCGCTGCGGTACTCGACGACGCCGTCGTTGCGGGCCTCCAGCGGGCCGTCCTGCAGCGTCGGGATGATGGAGTGGGCGTGGACGCCAGGCGCGACCGGCATCGCCCGCACGGCCTCGATCGCCGGATTGCCGGGCGACATCCCGTTGATGCTGTTGAAGGTGCGCCGATCCTTCTGCAGTTTCAGGGCGTCGCCGGCGTTGGCCACCACGTCGGCGGCAGCACCGACGATAGCCACCGGCAGCGTCACCAGTCGTGTGAACAGGCCGACGATCGTTAGGCTGGCCTGATAGCTGCCGCCGTGCGGCGTGGCAATAAAGATCACAGTCTCGACGAAGGGCAGAGGGTGGACGAACAGCGACTGCTTCAGCAACGCCTTCGTCTCGGGCTTCAGTTTCAGATCGTCCAACGGCCGGTTGCTTATCGAGTCCCAGATCCTCGTTCCGGAGTTGATTACGTTCATCTTCGTCAGCAGCCCGCCCTGGCTGTGACCGATCACCACCATCCGGCCGAGCGCAGGGTCTGCCTGGACGCCCCCGAGGGATTTCACGGCGTCCTCCAGCGAGTGGCGCAGCACGTTGGCCGAAAGCGGGATCGGGTTGCCGGTGTTGTAGGTGAAAAACCAGAACTCGTAGTGGTCCCGGATTTCCTTGTCTTCGCCGACGGGGTGAGGCCGGCGGCGAGCGGCGCACCGAGGCCGTCGCTGCGGTAGTCGTTCTTGAAGCCCTCCACCTTCAGGTTCATCGTCGGCACGAAAGAGGTCAGGGTGCGCCCGGCGAAATTCAGGCTGGCCTGGTCGACGGTCACGTCCACGGTGCCGAACGGCAGCGGATATCGCCCGCTCTCCAGGGTGGCGATGCCTTCGGCGCCTTGGCTGCTAAGCACCTGGGTCAGCGCCAGGTTGTAAAAGTTTACCGCATGCAGGAACTGAGAGCTATACGGGCTGGGCTTGTCGGCATTGCCAGCGGGAAACAGCACCCCGTAGGCGTAGAGCGCCGAGGCCAGCAACCACGTCTTCGATCTCGTGCGTTGGCCCTCGTAGTAGCTCATTTCTGACAGCGCAAAGAGGTCGGGCCAGCGCATGCCCGTGGCGATGGCCTGGGCGCGGAGCGTGGCGATGACGGTGTCAGGCTGGTCGTCGAAGACCTCGAGCAGCGCGGCGCGGCGCAGCACGGTGCGGGTGGTTTCGCTGAGCTGGCTGCCGGACAGCGCGGTGCGGTCCAGGTCCTCGTAGGCGGTGAGGGGGTCCACGCGCTCGACCTTCATCGGCGCGCTGCAGGCGGCGACGGCGACGGCAAACAGCAAGCACGCCAGCAGACCGATCTGCCGGCAAAAAGCGCGTGAAAAGCGGATCATGTAGCGGATTGGTCTCGGCGAGGGAACCCATCATGCGCCCGCTCGGCATGGTGGTCGAGTTGCCAATGTTATCGTCTGCTTCACCGCGTTGGCCACCTGAAAGCAGACAGGTGGCCGTCGGCCAATCCCTGCTGGAAACGGCCCGGCAGCAAAGCGCCCATAGCTACCGTTCAGACGAGCGGCACGATTTCCCAAAGCGGTCGTTAGTAGATGCGGCGGCAAACGCTGGCCGGATTGCGATCTTGCGCGAATTTGGACAGTGTATTCGAACTAGTTGTACTTCGTCCGACGCCGCAGGTCCTGACGGTGCAAGACCTCCTTGCGCCGGACGCACCACTTTACAACCGATCTGAAGTTCATAGACGCAACCCGGAAAAAGTGGCGATAGTCTGAAATGAGCATCACCGAACCGGAGGACGCGGCGGTGAATGTCGGAAGCTGGCTGCGAAACCTCGGCCTTGAGCAGTATGAGGCGGCTTTCCGCGAGAATGGCGTAAGTGGCGAGGTCTTACGCCATCTGACCGCGGACGATCTCAAGGAACTCGGCGTTGCCGCTGTGGGCCACCGGCGCCAACTGCTGGTAGCGATCGCCGAGCTGCGGGACGGCGCACCATCGGCGGCTAGACCGGCCGAGAACCAGCTTGCGTCGCGATCAGCGGGCGAACGCCGCCAGCTTACGATGATGTTCTGTGACCTGGTGGGTTCGACGGCGCTGAGTGAAAAGCTCGACCCCGAAGAGCTGCGTAGCCTGTTGCACGAGTATCGCGTCCTGTGCGGCAATGTCATCGCCCGCTACGATGGGTTTGTCGCCCGCTACGTCGGCGATGGCATCCTGACGTATTTCGGGTGGCCCACTGCGCACGAAGAAGATGCCGAGCGCACGGTGCGGGCGGCCTTGGAAATTGTTCAGACCGTTAAACGGGCGTCGTCGATCGAGGACTTGTCGGTCCGCATCGGCATCGCCACCGGCCCTGTCGTTGTCGGAGAAGCCGCCGGCACGGGAGACCAGTCCAAGCTTGCGGTGGGCAGCACGCCTAATCTGGCGGCGCGTCTGCAAGCACTGGCCAGCGCTGACCAGATTGTCATCGCCGCCTCGACCCGCCGTTTGATCGGCAATGCGTTCGAACTGATCGATCTTGGCGAACATGACCTGAAAGGGATCGCCGAACCGGTGCACAGTTGGCGAGTGGAACGGGCCTCGGTGACCGAAAGCCGTTTCGACGCCAATCGGGGCGATCAGGCGCTGACGCCCCTTGTGGGCCGCGAGGAGGAACTGGATCTGCTGCTTCGCCGCTGGTCGCAGGCCAGGGACAGCGAAGGCCAGGTAGTGCTGCTGTCGGGGGAGCCTGGGATTGGCAAGAGCCGCATCCTGAGCGCGCTGCGCGAGCGGCTCGAAGCCCAGGGCGTGCAGGCACTGCGCTTCCAGTGCTCGCCGTACTACGTGAACAGCGCATTCTGGCCGATCATCGACAACTTCGAACGCAGGCTGAAGTTCGCCCGAGACGAAACGACGGACTCGAAACTCGACAAGCTGGAAGCGCTGATCGTCCCGGGTTACGGCCGGCCGCTCGCCGACGTCCGGTTCGTGGCCTCGATCTTGTCCATCCCGCCCGAGGCACGCTACGGCGCCCTACCCATGACGCCGCAGAAGCATAAGGACGAGACGCTGCGAACCCTGGTCGATCTCACCGCAGCGGCTGCGCGCCGGCAGCCCAGTGTGATGCTGTTCGAGGACGCCCACTGGGCCGACCCCACCACGCTGGAGGTGCTGGATCTGCTGATCGACCGGGTGAGAACCGTTCCGCTGCTGGTCGTGCTCACTCATCGGCCGGAGTTTCAATCGCGCTGGTCCGAACAAGGGCACGTCGGCGCCCTGAACCTGTCCAAGCTCACCCGGACGCAAAGCGCGGCGATGATCTCCGTGCTGGCCGGCGGGAAGGCGCTACCAGCCGCGTTGCTCGAGCAGATCCTGACCAGGACTGACGGGGTTCCGCTGTTCGTCGAGGAGCTGACCAAGGCGGTGCTGGAATCGGGAGAGCTGAAAGACGAGGGTGATCACTACGAATACGGTGGCGTCACGCGCACGCTGACGATTCCAGCGACGCTGCGGGACTCGCTGATGGCGCGGCTGGATCGCTTCATGCCGGTGAAGGAGATCGCCCAGATCGGCGCGGCGATCGGCCGCGAGTTCAGCTACAAGTTGATCGCCGAGGTGGCGCCGATGCCGCACGCGCAACTCGATGATTCTCTCGCGCAGTCTGACCGCATCAGGACTGGCCTTCCGTCGCGGCACGCCGCTCGATGCGATCTACACCTTCAAGCATGCGCTGGTGCATGACGCGGCTTTCGACTCTATTATAGGCGCAACGAACAGGAATCGGGCTTGATGCACAACAATGCCGGTTGGGTCGTGGAACTGCCAATCGCCTCAGGATTGTGTTTGCCGTTCGCCGAGAGAACCTCAGCCACGTGATTTCGGCATACGAATTGTGCTAGCCACATCGCGGACAAATCCGGGTTGATCCGCCCCTCGGATGGGGGGCACGTGGAATGCCAGCACGATCACGAGGCCCCAAACTTATCTAATTATTTCGGAAAATCCTGGGGGCGGAAATGGGTGGTTATGGCTCGGGGCGGCAAGGTGGACCGCCAACCGTGGAGAACGGGCTGACCCTTGATCTGAACCAACTCATTAGGCAACGGGACATTCTGCCCGGAAGGCACATCTCCGGCGCGCTGATGTGGAGCGATGCGCGGTCCGGGGAAAAGATCGCCTCGATAGACTTTGAGGCGTCATTGGTAAGCCAGGAACATGCTTGGGCGCGGCTGCGCTACATTGATGACGGCCAACTAAAGGACTACCGGGTGCAGATCGAAGCCACAACCTGCCACTACGGCGGGATCAGGTGGTGGTGGGTATGCCCGATATCTGGCCAGCGCGTAGCGAAGCTCTACCTCCCGCCCGGTGCAACGACCTTTGCGGCGAGGAAAGTCTATCAGCTCGCCTATCAGATCCAACGTGATACAAAAATGGATCGGACGCACGCCAGACAGCGGCGGCTCTACAGAAAGCTCGGCGGCGAATACGATTATTACGAACAATCCCCGCCTGATCGGCCGAAGGGAATGCACCAAAAGACGTACGAACGACTTGTGGCGGACTACGCCGCGATGGAGGCCCATGAGCGGGTATTCATATTCAGGGTTTCCGCTTTCCTGGAGCGGCGAAAGAAAGCCAACGACCAGAGATGGTAAGGACGATCGGACGATTCACTTTTGCAGTCGATGCATGCCAGCGTGTGGCAATGGCAGGCGGGTTCTGGTGGCGCCCCCCCTTGTCCGCCCTCACAAGACGAATACCGCCCGGCTGGTCCGCATATTAAGTGACCAGGTGCGCAAGCTGCGCCTGCCGGATCGAGCGCCGACATCACCTATGTGCCGATGGCGAAGGGATTTGTGTATCTGGTCGCGGTGATGGACTGGTTCAGCCGGCGGGTGTTGTCGTGGCGGGTGTCGATCACGATGGATTCGGATTTCTGCGTGGCGGCGATGCGCGAGGCCATGGAGCAGTACGGGCGGCCCGAGATTTTTAATACCGATCAAGGGGTTCAGTTCACCAGCGCGGATTTTTTGGCTGGACTGGAAGCCCAGGCGGTGCGGATCAGCATGGACGGCAAGGGGCGGTATCTGGACAACATCTTCATTGAGAGGTTGTGGCGGAGCCTGAAATACGAGGACATATTCCTCAAAGCCTACGGGTCGCCGGCCGAGGCGCGGAGTGGGATCGGCGCGTGGCTGAGCTTCTATAATGACGAACGGCCTCATCAAACTCACGGATATCGGACGCCGCGTGAGGTTTTCACCGGGGTGACCCATGGGTATGTGGACAACGTAAGCACGTTGACCACATATCCGCAGGCCCAACAACAGCAAGAAAAGGCTTTCATTGATTCAAATATTAAGCTAAGTATAGCTTCAGTAACCCCCGGACGGGCCGGGGATGGTGAAATGGACGAGAGCCTCTCTTAACTCAGCCCAATTCCTGTCCAACCAATGGGGTCCACCTCATACTGAGCTGGTGGAACAGTCAGCAGCGAAGAGCCGGTCAATTCCAGGAGAAACCATTTCCAACCACCAAATCGATCCCGCCGCTCGACCGGTGTATGCATCGACGCAGCCGTAATTCGCGACTATGTCGTAAACACCATAGGGGGCTACTCTGTCCGGGTCTGTGATCTTGAAGTCATGCACCCGCATCGGTTCCTGTCGGCCCTTGGGGCGCAACTCCCGGCTGCCGATTGCCACCCTGACGCGACGTGAACGTGCCGCCGCGCTGCACGCGGTGCTGAGTGACAAAGCGGCGACTGCGCGACTGGGCCTAGCTCGCGTCGGCCAGCGCCCGCAATTCGTCCAACACAGGGCCGTTCAGCGTGGCCTCCAGCGCTCGGATGGCGCGGGCCGCCAGCCCGCCGTCGATCACCCGGTGGTCGACCGAGAGGTACACATCGACCCCCCCATCCGGCGCGATCGGGCCGTAATTCAGGAAGCTCGACCAGACCGGGATGGTGTCGATGATTGCCGCCCCGTGCGAACCCAACGCGGAGATCGCGAAGCTGCCCATGAAGTTCGGCACCTGCCGGCCGATATTGAGGCTGAGCCAGACCAGCAACAGGCGCAGCGGCAGCGGCAGCCGGGCGATCGCGAGTGTGCGACGGAAATCGGCGATGCTGTCGATCGGCGCGCTTTTGAGCGCTAGCATTCGGGTCGCCAGGTTGGGCAGGGTGGCAGTGTCGGGTGCCTTCAACCGGCCTAGGAACAGCACCTTTTCGCCACTGTCGCCGTCGTGCGGCCAATCACGCTCGACGATGATGCTGGCGACGCTCTGCGGCAGTTCGTACAGGTGCGGCCAGGGCAGCTTGACATAGACCCGGCGCAGCGGCGGCGACCCGGCCGCAACCAGCGCATAGGCCTTGGCGAACACCACCGGCCAGGGAATGCGCGCCTGGTCGCGCGGCTCCGCCAGGGCGGCGACATTGATCCGGGTCAGCAGCGTTGCCCGCGGAAACCCGCGCGAGAGGTGTGACAAGTCGGTGAGCAGCCGGCGCGGCGGCGACAGTGCAATCCGGCGCCCCCGCATCCGCTACCCCCGTCCTATTGCGGGGTCGAACGGTACCGGCCCGATAGTTCCTTGACAAGATGATCACCACTCCACCGACAACAACGGCCAGTCGACGGCAACTCCTACGAGTTGGAACCGACAGCCGAGTAAGCAGCTACACAGTAGGCTCAACCCGTCGGCGATAACAGTTATGAGCCCGTCAAAGTAGTGGCGTCGATTTCGATACTGGGGCCGCCCTTCGCGTGCCCCGGCGGTGGACGGCCTGCACCAGCCCCTTACCCCTTCGGCGTAGTCGATGCTGCCGCGCGCCGTTTCGCAGGCCGACAGCACCACCAGCTCGGCCCCTTCCTGATACCGGCTTCTTTTGCCTAACTAATGCCACGTGTTGGTAGAACGGTTACCGAACCACCTTGGATACAAGGAACTTGGCATGGATCGTCCGACACGAGTGGGTAACCCACGGTTCTTTGGCTGCACCGGGCCACATCCGTTAGCAACCGTTGCCGCAGCAGCCGGATGCCCACCTCCCGCGCGCGATTTCCTCGTGTCGGGCGTTGCCTCGCTCGCGCTTGCCGGACCGGATGAGGTCGGTTTCGTTGGTAGCCGCCGCCACGCTGTGGCGCTTGCGCAAACGCGCGCCGGTGCGGTGCTCATGGACACCGAGATGCTGCCGAGCCTCCCGTCTGGAACCGTCGGGCTGATCACGTCCGACCCCGTCGCTGGCTGGGCACAAATAGCGGCGCTGTTCCACCCGAAGCCGTGCATCAGCCCAGGCATCCACTCGTCAGCCGTCGTCGCCAACGACGCTTACGTCGATGCCACGGTGGAGATTTGCGCTCACGCGGTAATCGAAGCCCACGCTGAGATCGGCCCCCGCTGCAAGATCGGCCCGGGCGCAGTGATCGGCGAAGGGGTAGTGTTAGGGCCGGACTGTCGGATTGGGGCACTTGTCAGCATCAGCCACGCTCTGATTGGTGCGCGGGTATATGTATATCCGGGTGCTCGGATCGGCCAGGAGGGTTTTGGGTTCACGATCACGCCGCGCGGCTTCCAAACCGTCCCACAGCTCGGCTGCGTCGTCATCGAGGATGATGTAGAGGTGGGAGCTAACACCACGATCGATCGTGGCTCATTGGGAGACACGGTGATCGGCGCCGGCACGCGTCTGGATAACTTGGTGCAGATAGCACACAACGTGCGGATCGGTCGGCATTGCGCGATCGCGGCACATGTCGGCATCTCAGGTTCGGTTCAAATCGACGATCTCGTGGTGGTTGGCGGGCAAGCCGGTTTCGCGAACCATGTGCATGTTGGGACGCGGTCGAGGATCGGGGCACAAGCGGGTGTGATGTCGAAATCTCGACGCTGGTGCAGTCGTGGTCGGAAGCCCAGCCCGACGCGCCCATGATTTTTTTCGGGGAATCGCGACACTCAAGAAGCTCGCCCGCGCGAAGCGATGAAACCCTGCAGCTGATCGACGAGATCATTGCCCAAATCGAACGCCCGGGGTGGGAGGAACGCCTGTATTACGCCGAAGTCCTGCGTCTCAAGGGCTGGACGGTCTCGCTCAAGGGCGATCTCGAAGGTGCCGAACGGAACTTTCTCACCTCGCTGGAATGGGCACGCCGCCAGCAGGCGAAAATGTGGGAACTGCGCACGTCGACCAGCCTCGCACGACTGTGGCAGAGCCTGGGAAAACGCCAGGAGGCGTATGAGTTGCTCGCCCCGGTTTACGGCTGGTTCACCGAAGGCTTCGACACCAGGGATTTGCAGGAGGCGAAGGCGCTCCGCGCCGAACTGGGATAGTCGAAGCGCTGCTGTCTGTTCCGCGACTGGACGGACGCCACATCAGCCTGCATGATCGACCTCATACGGTAACGTCGCCGACGACGGGATGCGACGATCCAATGCCCCTGTCGGCGATCGAAAGATACTGGCTCGATCGATCAATCGGTTTCTGCCGCGATGTCTTGCGATCTTTATTTCTCCTTACGCGCCGCGGAAGTGAACTGGGATGGACAGGGGAGGCGCTACGATGACTGCGGACGCGACTGTAAAACCCGTAGCTTGGTGGAAAGAACCCACCAAAGACCAATGGTATGCCTATGGGGCTGCCTGGGCCGGGTGGACCCTCGACGCCTTCGACTTCACCGCATTTCTGTTAATCATGGCGCCGATTGCCAAGGAATTCGGCGTGCCGGTGCCCGAGGTGGCGGCAGTGTTGACGATCACACTGTGGATGCGGCTTTTGGGCGCCACCGCCAGCGGGTGGCTGGCAGACCGTATCGGCCGCAGGGCGCCGCTGATGATCTCGATCGCCTGGTATTCGGTTTGTAACTTCCTGGCCGGCTTGGCTCCGAGCTTCCTTTTACTGTTTCTCCTTCGGGCGCTGCTCGGCATCGGCATGGGCGCGGAGTGGCCGGCCGGCGCCGCCCTCGCGATGGAGACCTGGCCGGTGCGCTCGCGCGGCTTCATGGGCGCTGTGTTGCAGGGCTCATGGGGGATCGGGTTCTTGTTGTCGAGTGCGATTTACGGGCTTTTCTACAGTTATATTGGCTGGCGTGGCATGCTGATGATCGGCATCGCGCCTGCTCTGCTGATCATCTATATTCGGCTATTCGTCAAAGAACCCGAGATCTGGGTCGAGAACAAACGCCAGCAGAAGTTGCAAAACCGCGAAGTGCGGGCGCCGCTATTCTCAATCTTCAAGCCCGAGATGCTGGGAAACACGCTCACCACCTGCCTAATGATGGCGAGCGCGTTCGTCATCTATTATGCGAACTACGCGCTGTTCGCGACCCATCTACAGCTCGACCTGCATCTGAGCCCGGCCCTGGTCGCGCTGCCGATCGCGCTTGCCAACACATGTTTCTTTCTCTCTTCCTTGTTCTGGGGCTGGCTCGCGGAACGTATAGGCCGGCGCTGGGCGATCATCATCCCAGCCGCGCTCGGGGTTCCGACCGCGTTCCTTTATCTGCTGACCCAGGATTACACGTTGATCGTCATTGGATTTGCGTTGCAGGGGCTGTTTGCGTGCGGCGGTATGCACGTTCAATATCCGGCCTATCTCTCCGAACGGTTTCCGACTGAAGTGCGCGCCACCGCGGTCGCCTTCTGCTACCACCAGGGGGCAATCTGGGGCGGGCTGATCTCGCCACTGCTCATCCTATATGCAACTACCCACCAGATCGGCCTGTCAGGTCCGATTCTGGTCACCACGGTGGTGGGCTTGGCCATCTTCTTAGTCGCCGTGCTTTTGAGCCCGGAGACGAAAGGCAAACTACTTATCGCTGACCTGACCGTCGCTTGAAATAAGGCAACCGACGCGGGACAGCTCGGCCGACATTAGCCGCAGCGGTCCTGTGCGGCGATTTCCGTGCTGCCGCCCTTATCAACGCGCTGCTTGTCGAGCCCGACAAGGGCAGGGGTCCGTCGAGGAAGAGATTGAGGTGCTTGCCCTTCGGCGGTTTGTGGGGCGTTGAAGGAGTCGTTACGTTAGTGCAAGTCACGTTCAGTATGGTGTCGGACGGCATTTGCAAACCGGAGGAAACAACTCATGGACGCATCTGAGATTGCAGAGCGAGTGCTGAAGATAATTGCGGAGACGCTTGGCGATGTTCCGGTACATGACATTGCCATGTCAGAGTCGCTCGTTGATGACTTGGGTATGGATAGCTTGGATGTGGCGGATCTCGTGGTGCAGATTGAAACAGAATTCGAGATCGAGATTCCGTACAGCGAGTTCGACGGCGTGAACACCGTCCAGGATGTCATCGATAGCGTGCAGAGGAATATCGGCGCCAACGCAAAATAACAGTCGCCCGCCGGTTTGAACCGATCGCCCCGAGTCAGGTTCGGCACTTCGATGGCGGGTTTTGAGACGGAACGATCGGGCATCAGAAGGGAGGGTCTTGCCAGCGTCGTTGAACTGATTCTCACGGCTCGGTCCTCCGCGGTTTCGCTGCTGCGAGCTTGCCTGCGCCCAAACCGGGTGGATTATCGTGTCCGATGCCAAAAGGGAGGGGTCGTATGACCAGTTCTGCCCGATCGCGAAGGCGCTAGAGCTTATCGGCTCGCGATGGCCCCGCTCATTCTGCGCGAGCTGCTTGCGGGCAGTTGCCGCTTTTCGGAACTGCAGCGGAGCATACCGCTTATCTCGAGGTCCTTGCTCGCGCAATGGCTACGGCAAATGGAGGAGGATGGGCTACTGACGGCGACAGAGAAGATGACCGGTCGCGGCTCCGAGTATCGGCTGACTGATTTCGGCTTTGCGGCGCCCGCGCATGACTGGACCGCTGCGGTTGATGCGGCGAGGCCTCGACGCTCACGGAAACGGATCCACCTTTGCTCATAGAAGTTGACCCGGCGGATGCGCATGGATCGGTTATTAGCTATTCTGGCGGGCACGCTGATCGCGAGACGGTTTGCCAGACAGCAGTGACAATCCTTGCCTGTGTCAGTTTCTTTGTTCGGCTGAGGGGTCGTTTCTTCGTCCCGGCCTACGTTTCAGTTGGCGCCGCGCGCAGCGGCGGTCAAGCGAGGAGCGGAGCAACCCGGAGCCACGCGCAGCGCCCTGCAGCGAGCATGGCGAGGATTGCGAGCACCGGACCTTGAGCAAGCCTTTCCTCGGCACTGGCAGCGATCCGGTTCAGCCGCTGCGCTTTGATCGCGCTCAGCTGCACAGCGGCTTGCTGCTGTTCCGTGAGTATACGCGCCGGGAACACTGTTCCCGTGCCGATCGACCTGCATCCCGTTGATAAACCTCATGACCGACTCGTGTTCGAATTCGTGCGCGGCACTTTAGGTCCGTTTCGGTTCTTTTAGCCAGTGAGGACTGTTCGTGTCTGCTCAGGCGATGGGCGGCGTGTTAGCTGATGCGGACGAATTGCACCCGGCGGTTTTGCCCACCATAGGGACCCTGGGTCATCGGTTGGGTCATGCCCATGCCCTTTACGACCAGCCGTTCTGCCGCAATGCCACAATGCCGGACGAGGGAATCGGCAACCGCCGCGGCCCGTCGCTCGGAAAACTGCTGGTTGTAGCCGGCGGAGCCCAGCGCATCCGTATGGCCTTCAAGGCGCAGCTTCACCTGGGGCTCCTGCTTCATGAGCTCGGCGATACGGTCGACGAAAATCGTGGCCGTGGCCGACTGTGTTGCTGGGGTGGACGGCCCCACGGCATCGAGTGCCAGAATTGGGGCTGTGAGCAACCAAAACCGGAGCCGTCCATGACCCAGTATAAACGTATAGCCATCGACACGTCCAAAGCCGTGTTCACGTTACACGGGATCGATCAGCAAGACCGGCCGGTTTTGCGAACCAATCTGCGCCGCGCGCAGATGATCCCTTTCTTCAAGAAACTCCCACCTACCGAAATCGCATTGGAAGCTTGCGGCGGCACGCATCACTGGGCTCGCGAACTGGTCGCGCTTGGCCACACGGTGCGTCTAATCCCACCGCAATACGTCAAACCTTACGTCAAGCGTAGCAAGAATGACCGCAACGACGCCGAGGCGATCTGTGAGGCCGCCGGGCGGCCGGGCATGCATGTCGTACCCGTGAAGTCCGTCACGCAGCAAGCTCAGGGCATGGTTTTGAAGGTGCGCGAGACACTGGTCGGTCAGCGGACCCTGATGGTCAATACGCTCCGTGGCCACGCGGCCGAGTTCGGCGTGATCGCCGCCAAGGGTCTCCATCAGGTTGGGCCGCTGTTGACCACCATTGAACAGGAGACCGCCATCCCGACCGAAGCCAAAGACATGGCCGCTCTGTTGGGCCGGCAGATCGAGGAACTCGACACCCGGATAAAGGAAATCGACGTCAAACTGAACGCCGCGCACAAAGCCAATGAGGTAAGCCAACGCCTGGCTACGATCCCGGGCGTGGGGCCGGTCACCGCGCTGACGTTAGCGATCGAGGTCGATCCGGAGGCGTTTAAATCGGGTCGTCACTTGGCCGCCTGGGCCGGCTTGACGCCAAAGGAACATTCGACCGGTGGGAAGCAGCGGATGGGCGGCATAAGCCGAGCGGGCAACGAACGGTTGCGTGTCCTACTTGTCGCCGGCGCCACCTCGGTGATCAATGCCGCCACTCGGCCGGGCGGCAAGCAAATGACGGCCTGGTTGCGGGATCTACTCGCGCGCAAGCCGCGCAAGGTCGTGGCCGTGGCACTCGCCAACAAGATGGCACGGGTGGCATGGGCGCTGATGACGCGCGGGGAGGTGTACCGGCGCCCGGTCGCGGCCACCGTTGCGACTTCAGCATGAACAGCATTCGTCACGTAACAATTCGGAGTGGACCAATGCCTCGTCCATCGATCGGTGAAACGCCCATGACCGGCGCCGAACGTCAGGCGCGCTACCGCACCGCGCACGCGTCTGGCGCGCCGGTCATTCGCATCCGCCGCCCGGCCGAGCGCCGCAGCAGGATCCAACGCTGGAACGACACGATCGCCGCGGCTGTGGAACTGCAGGCCGAGTATGCCGCATGGCTGGACGCGTTGCCGGACAACCAACAGGACAGCGCACTCGCCGATGCCTTGCGGACGATTGTCGAATTCGATCTGTCCGAGCTTCAGGCGATCGAACCGCCACGCGGCTTCGGCCGTGATTGAACAACGAGATGGCCCCACGGCCTGGGCCACGATGACGCGCGCGGCGGCTTATCGGCATCAGCCGGTGTCCGCCGGAACCGCGCGTTGATGCCGGGGTGAAAGAGCTTGAATGAGATGACAATCGGTCGAACTGACGATCCAGAGAACCCGTTCCGTGCACCGGCTTTCGAAGCCGCTGTGTTGCTTGGGGCTGGATCGCGGACCCCATCTGGGCCAGCGGACATGGCGCCGCGTCGAGAAGGCCGGACACATGATCGCAATCGACCAACCCGTCAGGTTCTCACTTTTTCTCTTGCATCCAAGGGGCCGTCCACACATGCATGGAGGCGGCCGCGCTTGCGGGCGGACCTGTGGCGGCACACATGAGAAAGCCGCTTCACATCCCCGGAACCGCTTTGCCTTGCCGTTCAAACACCATGCCGAACACCGCCATCATATCCCCAAGCCCCGATATCGAGTCACGAACTCGGCCGATTACGACGCTTCATTAAGGCGGCGGGGCAGTCTGACCCTATGGTTTACGGACGAGGCGATCCAAACGTGGCGGGCGGAGCCGCGGAACACCGGGCGGCCAGCGACATCACTCCGCCCTGGCGATCAGCACAGCCCTGACGATGGGCTTGGTGTTTGGCCTGGCGCTGCGGCAGACCGAAGGTCTGATCGGCTCCATCATCGGACTGCTCGGACTCGACCTCGCCGTGCCTGACCACTCCACGCTAAGCCGCCGGGCGAAGACGCTGGAGGTGCCCCCGCTCCGACGGCTGGGAACCGATCCGCTGCACTTGCTGGTGGACAGCACTGGCCTGAAGCTCGGCGGAGCCGGCGAATGGCTGGTCGAGAAGCATGGCACATCCCGCCGCCGGTCCTGGCGCAAACTGCATATCGGCGTCGATGCCGGCAACGGCGAGATCGTCGCGGTCGCGGTGACCAGGAAGGATATCGACGATGCCGCGATGGCTGACGCTCTGCTCGACCAGATCGCCGATCCCATCGCTTCCTTCACCGCCGACGGCGCCTACGATCAGGACCAGGTCAGCCAGGCAGTTGGCGGGCGTCATCCAGACATTGCTGTCATTGTGCCACCGCGGGCTGGCGCGGTGGCGAGTGCCTCGGCTGAAACCGCCCCGACACAGCGCGACCGCCACCTGCGAATGATCGCCGAACGTGGCCGCATGGCTTGGCAAAAAGCCAGCAGCTACAATCTACGAGCCAAGGTCGAGGCGTCGATCGGACGATACAAATGGGTGATCGGCGATGCCCTTCGATCGCGCACTGACCGGACCGAGGCAACCGAGGTTGCCCTCGCTGCCGCCGCCCTGAACCGAATGCTGACGTTCGGACGCCCGAAGTATGTCCGTATCGCTTAAATAACAGGCTGGGTTGGGCGTATTGTGTCCACGGCCCTTCATGCCTTGCCACTGTGCAACACAGTCGCGCGGCCTCAAGCGGATCGGCATCCTTGGCACACGTTAGGTCATGGAGACGCGTTTCTACGGAGCCATTGCTGATGTCGAAATCCTCGCGCCCAGCGGACAGGACTTGGAGGATGTGCACCAAGCGTACACTACGATGGCAGCGTCCGGCATTCTAACCGAAGCGCAGCGGAATGTCTTTGACACTGTCAGTCAGAGATTGCCGATCGAACAAGATGCAGAGGCTATTATGCTTGGGGGCGCCGATCTTGCGCTTGCATTTGACGAGACCACTGCCCAGTTCCCTATCATCGATTGCGCTGGCAGGACCAGAGACGCCGATCTATTCAGGAAAGTCGGTTTGCGGCCGCCGCCTGAAGGGATGCGGTTTGCCGACATGGATCTTGATGTCTACCTGGCCGAATTCCTTATCCTGCAGCGCCGGATACTGACCGGACGCTGCCGCCCGCCGATCCCAGCCCCTACGGCGGTGGATCGACGCATCAGGGGGCATCAACTCCCAGCGTTTCCGGGCGTGGGCAAGCAGCCGGCCGACCCTGACGATCCGGACTAAACGGCGCTGGCGCTACGCCCGCCCCGCGGAGTAGTGTGTGAGTACGGAGCGGGCGCTTGGTCGCGGCTACCGCCTGCCGAGGCCCGTCACATCAATGTAAGACCCCCGACGATCGGCCATCTGCAAATTTACCAAATCGCCGCGCTATTCACCACTGTTTGGGGGGTGACCATGCGGCTCGCCATGGCGCCGGATGAACCCGCGCAGCCTCGCCACCGCCCCTGTCTACCGGACGCCCGAAGGCCAAGGCCAGAGCCGCCGCCTAGCGCCTCGGCAAACGGCTAGGCCGCTGATCGTCGCGTCTGATGCGCGACCACCAAAGCCGCACACTGGCGAACCGCGTAGGCAAAGACCGGCCTAGGCAACGCTTCAATGCCACACAGATGGCCGTCCATCGTGACCTCCCTGCCCCCACCCATGGATCGCGAGCGAGAGCAGCATACCGGCGAGCACACTGCCAACGATCAGACCGACGGCGCTGACGGCGACAACCCAGGGGCTGCTGAGAGACCGTTTCATCGGCTCGCCTCTCGGAAGTAGACTGCCTTCTGGTCCGCACAGGCATCGGCGATGCGTTCCCACCGTTGCGCGACCGCGATTGCGCGGTCCGTGCTGGCGAGCGCTCTCTGCCCGCCCGTGAGGTCAGCCACCGGGTTGCTCTCAACCTCGATCGCATAGTTGTCGGCCATCATCATCGTGCCGCAGCGCTCGGGTCGCGTTCCTGCCAAGGTCGACCGCCTAGCTTACTTCTAGTTCCTGTCGGCCGCGTCTCACCGTTCCTCCTTCCGCCTCGTGCTCGCGCTGTAGCCGCCGCTGCGCCGCCTTCTCTGCCTTCCGCTTCGCCTCTCGGGCCGCCAGTTCATCAGGACTGATCGGCTCCTCGGCACCATCCGACCCGGCAACGCGGCGGAGGACAATGCGCGACGCTCGGTTCCTTCGACGCGGCTTCCGAACCGGAGGCGCAGCAACAGGTGGTGGCTTGAACTCCTCCGCTCCAAAAGCATCAACCGCTGCAATCACCAGATCGGACAGAGTCATCCGCTTCTCGACCGCCAGCCGCCGAATTCGGTAGCGGAAATCGGCCGGAACCCGGAAGTTCATAACCTCTTTTTCGGCCAGGGTCTTTATATCTTTCATGCCACGAAGCCCTTCTTTTATGGCTATCGTGCCACATGCCACTTTCTTACCACGCAGACAAGAAAGAGGTCTTTCAATGGCCTGGCTCGCGCCCGCGTCTGCCTAGCTAGTGTTGCATTTCAGCTTATCGCACAGTCCTACGAGCCGCTGACTATGGGGAACGCCGGACAATACCCGCACTTATACATAAAGTATTATGGTGTGTTTTCTTCGGATGGCGGCCAGTTCTTGAAATAGGGATGAACCGCCCGCGCTTCATGTCGTGGCTGAATTGGTCGAAGCAGGGCGAGTCCGACCATCCCCACCGCAGGCCGCTCATGCTGGACCAGGAGGTCAGAATGCTGGATCCGGACGAGCAGTTGATCATCCGCCCCGGAGTGCTGCCGGCGAAAATCAATAGGATCTGCTGGTATCGAGACCGCAGTTTGCGTCGCTGCGCAAGCCGCCGCCGGTGATCCCGGAACTGCGGACCGAGGTCGCCTCCGCATCCACCGCGGCGGCTGCCCGCCGACCGACCGATACGCGTTCGGCCACCGCCAAGCCGCCGCGTCGGGCCCCAGCGCTGTCGCCCAGGTCGGGGACCTGATGGATTACGTAACGCGAGCCGCAGGCGTAGAATGCGTGCGGAGGAACCCAAAATGTCCCGAATTGTAGCGCTTGTCCTGGCCGCTACTGTCGCCGCATCGCCGGCCGTCGCTGGCGACTGGCACGGCGGAGGCGGCGGTTGGCACGGTGGTGGTGGTGGTGGTGGTTGGCATGGAGGGGGCGGTGGCTGGCACGGAGGCGCCGGTTGGAATGGCTGGCACGGCGGAGACTGCGGCTGGTGCTGGGCCGGCTTCGGCGTCGGTGTGCTAGGCCTAGGCGTTGGCGCCGCGCTGGCTGCACCGTATGCCTACTATCCGCATGTCTACTATCCACCGCCACCGGTTTACTACCCACCGCTAGGCTACTACCCGCCGCCCTACCCCTATCCTGGGTATCCGCCGCCAGGATATCCGCCGCCCGGGTATTACCCGCCCCCGCGCTGAGCTTTGCTTATGACAGCCGATGAACCGGCTGCCTTAGCTGTCGAGATCGGGCCGCGATTGCGCTGGCTCAGACTTTTGAGCGGCAAGACGCAGGACCAGATGGTCACGGCCGCGGCTCAAGGGCAGTGGTCCAGGTGGGAGACCGGCGAGCGGATTATCCCGCCACACGTTGCCGTCGAGGTGTGCAAGCAACATCGCGTCTCCATGGACTACATCTATCGAGGTTCGCTCGTAGGCGTTCATCCTGATCTGGCGAAGGCGTTGCTCGAGCGATATCCAGGACGGCTGACTCCACCCCCTCTTTGGACGGGTTACACGGATTCGGACGATGGCGCTGGTTAAAGTTCCATACCGTGACCGCGTTCCTGCCCCCACTCAGGGGTGCGGGGCCGGCCGATCTCAACCGCCGACGACCAGATGTCCAGGGGCGTGGTTCAAAGGAGGGTTACACGCCGAGGCGGGTTGACGCCGCCAGGGCAGATGACGGCACCCTGATTTGTGGGGGTGGCACGGGCATGGATCAAATCGTTGGGGCGGCGGCAAGGCTGCCAGACAATGAGCGCAGGGATCTGGCCATTCTGGCATTGGCCCGATCGGCGACGATCACCGATCTGGCAATCGGGCGAGGGGTGAGCCGCAAGTTTGTGTACGCGCGGACGCAGAAGGCTCGTGTCGCGTTGGATGATGCATTTCTGCCTGCGACGGGCGCAGACGACGTGCTGTTCGAGCTGGCGGTCACCAAGACATGGCTACGCCAGGTGATCGTCGCGTTGCCGCTGATCCCCGTGATTCCTAAGTCGGCAGGCTGTTTAAAGAGCTTGCTTAGTTGAGCTTTTACGCCGCCGCCGCCTTTAGTAATTTGAGACTTACCGCCCGCTGCGAGTTCGCCACAGATCTTGTCAGCTGTCGTCGATTGTTTTTAAGGTGTCGGAGTTTTCTTTTAGGGCGCCGGAGGTCGCCTCGGCACGCAATGAGTGAGCAGCTCCCCCGCCATCATCGACCGAACCGAGATCATGGGCGACGCTCGCGCGCATGTCGTGCCAGCACTCCCGAAATCGACCGACGCCGCGGGAGTGATTCATGTGGATCATCGTCGTTTTTATTATGGCTCTGGGCGCGGGCACGATGACGTATCGTGCTGCGACGGACTACAGGACTGAGCCGGCGGCCCCGTCGGTAGCGACAACCCCTGGCGAAGCTGTTTCCTCTCACCAGATCGATCCCGCCGTTCGACCAAGCGCCGGTCACGGCCCCGGGTAACACTCAAGCACTACCGCCTCGATCAGCCCCTCGATCTGGCCGCCGCCGTTCGGCGGCCCACCGCTGGATACCGGCGCGGCGGCCTCTCGGGACGTGCTGACGCTGTTGGCCGGTTTCTTTCCCTTCTTGATCGCCGCGCGGCGCAGAGCCAAACGGGTTGCTTCGGTCGCCTCTGGCGGCTTGCGCTGAACGATCAGACGCAACGGCAACGCGCTCTCGCCTCGTCCGGCCGTCGCGCGCAGGATCACCTCATGCGGCCTGACGCCGCAGGGGAGGTGTTGCAAATAGCCGATCAGATCGAAAGGTTTGCCTCGGGGCGTGCTCAGGTGCAGCGCATTCCAGCCGAGCCGCACGATAAAGTCCGCTTTCCCGCAAGCTTCGGCCAGGAAGCGTTGCAGAACCGGCACCCGGGCATAATTGCGGTCGCCGATCCGGATCTCGCCCGCGATCGGCGCACCACGCTCCAGTGCCTCGGCGCCGTGTTGGTCCGTCAGTTCAAGATGCGAAAACCCGCCGCTTGCGAGATCGAACATGCCGTGGACGCGCCAGTCCGTGCCTTTGCTGGCGGGTTTGCTGACGCAGGTGCCGTCGGCCAGACGCAGCGTTCGGCCGGGCCAGCGCAGACTGGCGCCGGTGTTTTCGCCGCCAGCAGCCGCTCGACCAGTGCGGCGAGGAAGGCCACCGCCTGTTTCAACCGATAATGGACGCCGGGATTGGACAGTTCGGTGATCTTCAGCAACGACACCCAACCAGAGCTTTGACGCAACGAAAACCCGCCTGGGCCGCGGGCCAGCGCAAGCCGTAACAGATTTGCGCCGTCGATTTTTCGTTTGCGCTGGATCGCTTTGGTCTCGAGCGCCAGGGCGTCAAGATCAAGCTCGGCCGGAAGCTGCTTCAAGAGGTCGGAGAAGTTGTCGCTGCCGCGGTACGCGCGGTAGCGTGCTCGATGGCGTCGGGATAGATTGCCTCGATCACCGCCATCCCGCGCTCTGCCACGCAAAAGCCTGTTGATCGGGATAGATACCGTGTTGCCTGTCAAGCGCTACATTTGGATTTCCTCGATTTTGCTGAGCGTGTCGACGTGCTCGCTGCAGTCAAGGACAAGGCGTGCTGTCGCACGCGGGCCTGCGGCCCTCCTTGACTTGCGCTGTGCGCGTCGATCAACGAGACGACAGATCGGGACGGCGGGATGATCGGCCTCCAATCGAACAACGGAATGGGAACGGTTACCAACTACTGGTTGCGGGTTTTTCGGACCGCTCAATTCGGCGAGACGCTGAAATGGCCGAATTCTTAGGTTATCAGCTGAACCGTCTCAAAGACGTGTGGACTCAGCATCGACATGGCAGAATGTGAGAAGTCGACCCGTACGCCGACGAAATCGTCCTCCAGGTAGCCCGAGCAATTTATCTTCTCCCGTCTGGCCGCCGGAAGCCGCGGCATGGTACGGAAATCCGCCATTTCTGCGCCTCATAGCCAAATCGAGCGATCCGAGAAACCCGCAACCAGTAGGG
>CAVYXX010000026.1:0-38614 GCA_963772355.1 uncultured Alphaproteobacteria bacterium
GCGTTGGTGCACATGGCCGGTCCAGGGATGATAGGATGGCCTTCACCTCTCTGGTTCTGATTATCCCGATGCCGCACAAACACAACGCCGAGCGCCGTCACCACATCCCGAAGATGTCGTTCAAGGTGCGGAACTGGCCGGCCTACGAAGCGGGTTTGCGCCGGCGGGGCAGCTTGACGTTGTGGATCGAGGACGCAGCGCTGGAATGCTGGCAGACCACTGGGCCGAGCGGGCAGGCTCGGTATATGGACGCGGCCATCCAGACCAGCCTGATGCTGCGCACGGCGTTCAAGCTGGCGTTGCGGCAGACCGAGGGCCTGATGACGTCGGTGCTGACGTTGATGGGCCTGACGATCTCAGCGCCGGATCACAGCACGGTCAGCCGCCGGGCGGTGACGTTGCCGGTGATCCAGGCCGACGTCAGTGCCGCTCGGTCCGTTGCACGTATTGATCGACAGCACCGGGCTGCAAGTCTACGGGGCGGGTCAATGGCTGGAGGCGAAGCATGGTGCGAAGTCGCGCCGGAAATGGCGCAAGCTGCATCTGGCAGTTGATGCTGCCAGCGGCATGATCGTGGCGCAGACGCTGACCGACCAAGATGCCGACGATCCGTCCCAGGTCGGCCCGCTGCTCGATCAGATTGACGAACCGATTGGCCAGGTGACGGCCGATGGTGCGTATGATGGCTCACCCACCTACCAGACAATTGCAGCGCACAGCGATGGCATCGAGGTGGTGATCCCGCCGCGCTCGACGGCTGTCCCGAGCGGCGAACCGGGTCCGCCGACACAGCGTGATAGCCATCTGGCGATGATCGCGGAACAAGGTCATCTGGCTTGGCAGGCCACAACCGGTTACGGCCAACGGTCCTTAGTAGAAACGACAATGGGTCGTTACAAGTCGCTGATCGGACCACGGCTGCGAGCCCGCGGCTTTCCGGCTCAGCAGACCGAGGCTGCCATCGGCGTGGCGGTGCTGAATCGGATGCTGGCGACCGGACGCCCGGATTTTGTCCGTCGCCAGCCGGTCATCGCATAGCAGCTTGGGATTTTGGGGTCCTCTCGCCCTCCGTCGGGAAGTGCACCTGTATCCGAATCAGGCGCGGCCGGTACCTGTATAAAGCTGTCCGTGCGGGCCGGCCGGCCGGGAGCAACCAAGAGTGCACTCGTGCCCCGAGCACCAGCATTGGACTTGTGCCCTGGCGGGTTGGCCGCGACGGATGCCTAGTAGGAAGTCGCGCCTTTGAGCGCCAATACAGGTTCTGGCAAGCGTCGTGCTGGCTCGTATAGGAGACGAGGACAAAGATCATGACAGATGAAACAATATGCTGGTTTGCCGGCGTCGACTGGGGTTCTGAGCAACACCAGGTTTGTATTCTCGATGGCGTCGGCAAAGTAAAGGGCGAGCGGGCGTTTTCGCATGGCGGGGCAGGCTTGGTCGCATTGTGCGACTGGCTGGTTTCCGTGGCAGGTTCTTCTGGCTCCGTGGCGGTGGCGATCGAGGTGCCACACGGCCCGGTGGTTGATGCTTTGCAAGACCGCGGCTTTGCCGTGCACGCTATCAACCCCAAGCAGCTTGACCGTTTGCGCGACCGCTTCAGCGTCGCCGGCGCCAAGGATGACCGACGCGACGCACGGATCGCGGCGGCTGGGCTGCGCACCGATCCGCAGCTGTTCCGCCCGGTGCGGATCGGCGATCCCATGGTCATTGAGCTGCGCGAGTGGTCGCGGCTGGCGGCGGAGTTGCAGCAGGAGCGCGTGCGACTTGGCAATCGTATTCGTCCGCAACTGTGGCGTTACTATCCGCAGTTGCTCGAACTCACCGACGACGTTGCCGCCGAGTGGGTCCTGGAGCTGTGGTTGATGGCACCGACCCCAGCGAAAGCGGCGCACCTGCGCAGGACCACACTGGCGCGTCTGCTCAAGCAGCATCGCATCCGCAAGATCAGTGCTGAAACCGCGCTTGATATATTGCGTGCGCCGGCGCTCACGGTGGCCGCGGGCGTCACGGAAGCGGCCGTCCTGCATCTGCGTTCCCTTGTCACCCGGCTCCGCCTGGCGAACCGGGAGTTCCGCCAGGCCGACCGCAAACTCGACGATCTGTGTGCTGCACTGGTCCAGACAGAGGCGCCAAGCGAGACGGCGCGGAGCGATGCTGCCATTCTCGCTTCTCTGCCGGGCGTCGGCAAAACCATCCTCGCCACCCTGCTAACCGAAGCGCCCGGTCCGCTCACCGGCAGGGACCACAAGGCGCTCAGGACCTTGTCCGGAGTGGCGCCGGTCACCAAGCGCAGCGGCAAGAGCTGCGTCGTTGTCATGCGCCATGCCGCCCATGCACGGTTGCGCGAGGCCGTATTCCATTGGGCCCGCGTCGCGGTGCAAAACGATCCGAAAAGCAAAAGTCGATACGAAGCGCTGCGCGCACGCGGCCATTCCTACGGCCGTGCCCTGCGCGGCGTCGCTGACAGGATGCTCGGCGTGGCTTGCGTCCTGCTGGAACGGCGAGAGTTATTCGACCCCCAGCATGGCATGTCGACCGCCATCGCATAGATACATCCACGCCTTGGTTCGACTGGGCCGATCCGTTCGCGTGGTAACCGCACGCTCTTGTCGCGTGCGCTTATCTGTGCACCGAACACACCAGCGGCGCCATGACTGCGGCCAGCACGCCATAAAGCGCGTGGTAATGCCGCCATTGGCCGGAGGTGCCGCGAAAGCCCAGCGCCATCACGCCATAGGCTATCTGCTTGCCGCGGGTCGGCGCGCGGTCGCGCAGCGTCGCCAGATCCGGCAGCAGACCCAGATACCAGAACACCACCGATGACGTGACATAGGCCAGGATGGCGAAGAAATCCCACAGCAACGGGCTGCGAAACTGCGGCCACAGGCCCATGCTGTTCGGGTAGGGGAACAGCCAGTAGAACAGCCACGGCCGCCCCAGATGCAGGATCGGATAGATTCCGGCACAGGCCGCACCGAACAGTGTCATCAATTCGGCGATCCGGTTGATCGAGTTGCGCCACTCCGACCGGGTCAGGAAGAACAGTGCCGAAATGAACGTGCCGCCGCTGGCGATGGCGATCCACCAGACATAGTTGATGATGGCGAAGCCCCAGGCAACCGGCCAGTCGATGCCCCAGATGCCGACCCCGGCGTAGAACAGATACAGGATCGAGCCGATCAGCACGCTGGTCAGCCCCGCCGGCAGGACGATCGCGATCCTCCACCAGCCGAACGCCTGCGACCGCAGGGCGATGCCCGAGACGTGGTCGGTCATGTCGGGATTGTTGCTGCCCGGCAGCACGACGGGATCGAAAGGCGTCATGCGCCGGCACCCGGACCGGCATTGCAAATCCGAGCCTCGTAGGTGACGCGGGGTTGGGTGTCCTGGTCGTCGAGCAGGGCGTAGGTCAGCGGGCTTTGCTTGCGTTCCGTGACCTGCGCCCCGGGTTGGGCCATGTTGCCGAAGGTGATTGCCTGGGCGGGACAGGCGGCCTGGCAGGCGGTCTGGACTTCATTGGCGCCGACCGGGCGATTGCCGGCGTCGGCGTCAATCCGGGCGGCGGCAATGCGTTGCAGGCAGAATGTGCATTTTTCCATCACCCCGCGGGCGCGGACGGTGACCTCCGGGTTGCGCGCTACGCCTGGGCGGCGTTCTTCCTCGGCGAAGGCGAAGTAGTTGAAGCGCCGCACCTTGTAGGGGCAATTGTTGGAGCAGAAACGGGTGCCGACGCAACGGTTGTAGACCATGACGTTCAGCCCTTCCTCATCGTGCATAGTGGCACCAACGGGGCAGACGATCTCGCAAGGCGCCCGCTCGCAGTGCTGGCACATCACCGGCTGCAACAGCATGTCCGGCGCTTCGGGGTTGCCTTCGTAGTAGCGATCGATGCGCAGCCAGTGCATTTCGCGTTCGTGGATCACCTGCTGCTTGCCGACGACCGGAATGTTGTTCTCCGCCATGCAGGCGACGACGCAGGCGTTGCAGCCGATACAGGCGTTCAGGTCGATGCTCATGCCCCAGGCAGCCGGGCCGGTGGGCTTCCGGTTGTACTCCTGCGGCGGGGCGGCCGGTTTGCCGAGAAAGCCCGGATCAGCCTTGAACGCGGCCAGGGTGCCGTGACGCACATACTCGCCGGCGCCGGTAAATATCGGGTCGTGATGTTCGGTGGACGCCAGCACGTCGTGGCCACCAGCCTTGCGCAGCGAGACGGGGCCACGGCCCGCGGTCAAAGGATAGACGTCGGACCCGACGCCTTGGCCCACCATCCCCACGTCGCTGCGGCCGAAGCCCAGCAGCGCGACGACACAATCCGGCGCCTGACCTGGCATGATCCATACCGGCAAGGTCACCTCTGGACCGCCGTTCGCCACCGTTACCCGATCCCCGTTGAGCAGCTTCAGCCGCTCGGCGATGGCGGGCGAGACCAGCAGCGGATTGTCCCAGGTCAGCTTGGTCAACGGCCGCGGCAGTTCCTGCAGCCACGCATTGTTGGCGTAGCGACCATCCCGGACATGCGGATCGGGGCGGACCAAAAGCGTCATTTCCCCGGGCGCCGTCCTCGCTGGCGCCTGCACCGGCTTCAGCGCGACATTGGTCAGGGCGGACCGGGTGCCGGCCGCCAGCCCAGTTGCGAGCGCATCATGCCACTGCTGGTCACTCAGACCGTGGGTCTGGCGGACCACGTCGCGGCTGTCCACCTGGTCCGGAGCGGCGAACAGTGCCAGCAGATAGTGCGGACTGATGCCATCGTACAGCGGCCTTGCCTGGGGCTGCACCACCGTCACCGTGCCGTCGTACGCCCGAGCATCGCTCCAGTCCTCGAAGCCATGCCGAGCAGGAAGGTTCCAGGTTGTCCTGGCGCCGGTCTCGGTGGGACCATCGGCCAACGTCATCGACAGCGCGACGCGTGTCAGGGCCTCGGCGAACCCCGGCGCGGTAAACACCGGATTGCTGTCGATGATCACCAGCGTCGTCACTCGTCCGGCCGTCATGTCGTCGATCAGGCCCTGAAGCGAGGCGGCGGTTTCGACTGGGTCGGCCTCCACCGGAGCGATCAGGTCGTAGGTCTGGCCACGTCCGCCCAGCGCCTCGTTCATCGCATGGACCAGCGCGTGGACAGGCGCCGGCTGGTCCGGGCCGGCATGAATGAAAGCGCGGCCACGCGTCGCGGCCAGGTCGGCGACCAGTGGCGCGAACCAGGCGGGCATGTCGGATGGATGCTCCCCGCGCTGCACCGCGGCGGCCAGCGCTGGGACGATCCGGGCCAGGTCGCGCGGCCCGGCGACGAAGCGATGGTCCGCTGCCACCCCTGTCAAGGTCGGTGTCGGCTCGATTGCGTACGCTCGGTTCATCCGATCGGTTCGCGTCGGGTTCCGGCGGGTGGCGAAATCCCGGGCGAAGCGCAGGTGGCCAGGCGCCGCGTCAAACAGGTCGCTGTCGATCGTCAGCAGCAGATCGACGGCACCGAGTTTCGGCACCATCTCGACCGGCTGACCGTAGGCGAGGATTGCGCCGGTGCGGATTGCATCGCGCGACACCGGCTCCCACCGGTGCCACCGCATATCAGGGTAGCGCTGTTTCAGCCCGGCGATCTGACGCGCTGTTGTGGGTGAGGTCGTGGTGCCGGTCAGGATGCGGAAGCCCTTACCGTGTGACTGGCCAAGTGCCTCGCGCTGCGCCGCCAGCGCCGTCAGCAGCGAGGACCACGCCTGCGGTTCCCCCTCGCGGATCAGGCCGCGGCTGCGGTCAGGGTCGTAGAACCCCAGGACCTCGGCCTGGCCGATCGCGCTGGTGCCGCCCAGGCTGGCGGGGTGGGCGGGGTTGCCCTCGACCTTGATCGGCCGCCCGTTGACGTGGCGCACCAGGATGCCGTTGGCATAGCCACCGACGACGCTGGCGGTGGCGAACAGGTGACTGCCGGCAGAGACGGCATCGGCGGGGGGCAGAACAGGCGGGATCAGCACGCCGCCCGGCGCGCCATCGTCACATCCGCCCAGACCGGCCAGCGCGAGGCCGGCCGCCATCAGCTTCAGCACCCCGCGCCGGTCCCGTGGCGCTGCAAGGGCGGCGGCAAGCTGCGGAAACTCCGCTGAGGCGCGCGCGACGAATGCCGGGTCGCGCGAAAGCCGGTCGAGACCCCGCCACTGACCGTTCAGCGGTGGCATATCGAGCAATCCGTCAGGTTGCGGTCGCCGACATGGAACTGCTGGGCCAGCGCGGCCGGGGACGGCGTGTCGGGCGTGCGATGCCAATCGGTGTTGTAGATCGTCTCCGGCGGACGCAGGTTCGGGGCGGGATCGCGATGGCAGTCAAGGCAGAAGCCCATGGTCAGGGTCCGCGCCTTTTGGGTCAACGGCATGTCCTGGATGGTGCCGTGGCAGCTTTCGCAGCCGACGCCCTTGGCGATGTGGATCTTGTGATTGAAGTAGACGTAGTCGGGAAGATCGGTGATCCGATGCCAGGTGATCGGGGTGTTGTTCGCAAGGCTCTCACGCACCGGTGCCAGAACGGCGGCGTTGGTCCAGATCTGCGAATGGCAGGTCATGCAAGTGTAGGTCGGCGGCATGCCTGCATCCGCCGCTGTCTCGACTGATGTGTGGCAGAACCGGCAGTCGATCCCCAGACCGGCGACGTGATGCTGATGGCTGAACGGCACCGGCTGCTCCACGAACCAACGGCTATGGCGGACGTATTCGGTACGTGGCCAGAGCCACCACCAACTGGCGCCGCCGAGCATCAGTCCCGCTACACCGATCAGTCCAAGCTTGGCGGCGAGATTGGCCACCGGCGGGAAGATCGCTGGCATCCGATGTGGAACTCGCCTGGCTGCGACCGCGCCGGGATGGCGAGGACACGGACATCAACCACCCCGCTACTCACGAGTTGCCGTCGCGCGTGATCGTGACAAGAAGATGCTGGCCGTGCCCGGCCTGCCGGTCATTCCTGCGGCACAATCAGCGCCAGCCCGCTCTCGGGGTCCTTGCGTTTGTGCAGGTGCTTCGGCAATTCGGTCAGCACCACTTCGAGTGTCGGGCGCACATGGGCCTGAAGCAGATGGCCGCCCATCGCCATCCCGTCTGACCGGCTGACAACCGCATGCAGATGGAGCGCCGGCTTGCCGTCGGGACCCTGTGCGACATCACCCACCAACGATACAACTTCGACCTGCTCCTGCACCGGGATCTTCCGATAGTCCTTTTTCTCCCAATCGAAGAAGCCCAGCACGGCGTCGCTGAAGGCGCCGATCCCGGTGATCTGCGCGGCGCTCAGACTTTGGTCGACGGCGAAGCGCTCGATGCTGCTGACGGCTTCGTCGCCGGATTCGAGCACCAGCACGTAGGTCTTCTGCGGACCGTCGTTGATCAGCTTGGAGTGCATGGGGTCTCTCCGTTCATCACCGATGAGTTCGTCTTCGCTTTGCTTCCGTGGACCGCGCGAACATCCACGCGCCGAAGCCAGCCGCCATCAAGGCCACGGTCAGTGGCACACAGTAACGTTCCAGCTGCTCTGACCAGCCGCTGCTCGGCGCACGCGCCGGAAACCGCCCATGCGCACCCCAGTCGCCAAGCGGGGCCTGAAACAGATTGTTCGGCGCGTCCGGAGCCGTTGGTTCCGTCGTCAGTTGTCCGTCGTAGCCTTGGTGGGCAAGGTATCGATCCAAAGCCCATGGCGCGACCGCATTTGCCAGAATGGCTTTGAACGTCGGCAATTTGACCCAGACCTCCCGCCGGTGATGGGTCGCGGCAAACAGGATCGCCCGCGCGGCCACCTCGGGTTCAAAGGTTGGCGGCACCGGTTGCGGGCGGCGCTTCATCTTGTTCAGCGCCCAATCGAACTGAGGTGTGTTCAGCGCGGGCAACTGCACCATCGTGACGTGCACGCGCAGCCCGTCATGCAGCAACTCTGACCGCAGTGCGTCGGTAAAGCCACGGACGGCGAACTTGGCGGCGCAGTAGGCCGATTGCAGCGGAATCGCACGGTACGCCAACGCCGACCCGACATTGACGATGGTGCCGCGGTTGCGATCGCGCATTCGCCGCAACGCCGCCATTGTGCCGTGCACCTGGCCCAGATAGGTAACCTGGGTGGCGCGCAGCATCTCCTCGGGCGTCAGCGCGGAGACCGGTGCAAAGGCGGTCGCCATGGCATTGTTGACCCAGACGTCAATTGGCCCGAGCGCTTGCTCGATGCGGGCGGCAGCGTCCTCTACCGCGGCGGCATCGGCCACATCGGCCGAGACGGTGCCGGCTTTGCGGCCGGCCGCACGGACTGCGTCGGCCGCTCGTTCCAGCCGCCCTGGGTGACGCGCGATGATGCCGACATCCCACCCGGCGCGGGCGAACGCCTCGACTGTCGCGCGGCCGACTCCGGCGCTGCCGCCGGTGACGACGACGACCCTGTTGCGCGCCGGTTCATGCATTGACTGATCTTTCAAGTTCGCCTCGCGCCGCCAGCGCGCGGATACGTTCGGCGGTGCGGCAGGCGATCGCCTGGATGGTCAGGGACGGATTGACCCCGCCCACGGTCGGAAACACCGACCCGTCGCAAATCCAAAGATTGGGGATGTCCCAGCTTCGGCAGTCAGCGTCGACCACGCTGGTGCGGGGATCGTCGCCCATCCGAGCGGTGCCGTTCATGTGGCAGGTGTCGTCGGTCTGCCGCCAGATGTCGGTGGCATCGATCGCCTGTAGCGCCTGGGTCATGAAGTCCAGCGAATGGTCGATCAGCTTTCGGTCGTTGTCGCACCACGCGTATTCGACGCGGGCGATCGGCAGTCCGTACTGATCTCTGTCGTCCGCCAGCGTGACCCGATTGCCGGCCTGGGGCATCATTTCGCCGACGATCTTCAAACCGACCTGGTGGTTGTAGTTCTCCATCGCCGCCATCAGTGGCGCGCCCCACAGACCACGCGCACCCGACAGCGTGTTCGCCCAAAGTTGCGGCAGCGGCCCCTGGCTCATGTAGCAATAGCCGCCGAAGAAGTCCTTCCGGTCGTCATAATTCCAGTGTTCGGTCAGGGCCAGCGACGGCGGACCCTTGTAGGCACGGATTTCTCGTCGGGAGAGCCCCCACACCGCCTGGTTCGCCTGCACGGTCAGATAGCGGCCGACCAGGCCGGAGCTGTTGGCCAACCCGTCCCGATAGCGGTCGGTCGCGGAATTCAGCAGCAACCGTGGCGTCTCGATCGCGTAGCCGGCGACCACGACGCTGCGGGCACGCTGGAAGTGCCAGGCACCCTCGCGATGGTAATGCACCCCCGCGGTGCGTCCGGTCGCGTCGACCTCGATCCGCCCGGCCATGGCGAGGTCACGGATTTCCGCGCCGGCGGCCACGGCGCGTGGAATCCAGGTGACCAGCGCACTCTGCTTGGCATTAGTGGAGCAGCCGGTGACGCAGAAGCCGCGATAGACGCAGGGATGCGCCAGTCCGCGTGGCGCCGACAGCGTTGCCAGCGGCGTCTCGCTCCAGGCGATGCCCAGCTTCTCGCAGCCTTCGGCGAGGGCGAGCGCCGCCGCATTCAGTTCGTGTGCGCGATACGGATAGCGCGGACGCTTCGGACCCCAGGGATAGCTGACCGGCCCGGCGATTTTCAGCGCCTGTTCGACCTCGGCGTAGTACGACCACATCTCCCGCCAGTCGATCGGCCAGTCCGCGCCATATCCCAGCAGGGAACGGGCGCGAAACCACTCCGGGCGGAACCGCAGCGACACCATGGCGAAATGGACGGTACTGCCGCCCACCGCCTTGCCGCTGTTGTTCGAGCCAAGCTGAAGTGGATTGGCGCCGGTCGAAATACGGTCGTCAGTCCAGTACAGCTTGCTTTGCTCGGCTTCGTCGGAGGCGAAATCCTCGAGCGGCCGGAACCACGGTCCGGCATCCAGCCCGACTACCGAGAACCCCGCTTCCGCCAGCCGGCAGGCGAGCGTGCCGCCGCCCGCGCCGGTTCCAACGATGAGAAAATCGACCGGTTCGGACTCGCGGTACTGCCGCATCGGTACCCAGGCGCCAGGGCGGAACACGTCAGGCGCCCGACCGTCTTTTCCGCGCGGTTCGATGAGCGGATCAGCCGACATGGCGGTTCTTTCGGTGTGCTGCATCGGCATCGCCATGCGCCTCCGCCGCTTCCCAGGGGTCCCGCTCGTCGTAGCCCATACGGACGTAGCCGCGCGGGCTGGCCGGACCGCCCCAGCCAATCTCGTTCCAGGCTGTCGGGTACGACCAGTAAGCCACCACGATGTCGTGCAGCAGTCGCTGTTTGAAGAAATTCGCCGGTGACATGCCGCCCCACGCATCGTGCTTCAGGGTGCCTTGTTTCATCTGCAACAGCAGGTCGCATTGCCGGTCCGCCGACAGGGCACGGAATATCGAGCCATGCGCCGCCTCGGCTTCCGCATCCAGCGCCTGCAGGCCACGCTGCCAGGCTGTTTGCTGCCGCGGCATGTCCTGTCCGCGGAAGCCGTCCTGGATATCGTCCAGCAGCTTCGCGTCGACCAGCGCCGCCACCGGAACCGGCGGCCGGTTTACCGGCTGCGGCACGATCTGCGCGGCGATCGCCTCCACCGTTGCGAATTCGTGGTCGGAGAAGAAACGTGGCGTTCGAGGCACCGCCAGCCTTCGGTCGATGACCCGTCGGGTCTGCTCGTTCCAGGAGGGGGTGTGACGTTTCGCCAGCACGTCATAGTCGGGATAGCGGTCAGGCATCCTGATGCTCCCGCAGCAGTCCGAGCGCGGCGAGCCCGGCCAAAGCCAGGCCGGTGAAGCTGGGTGGCGCCGGCAGCGGCGGCCCGTCCACGACATTCTGCTGCCAGTTTCGCCAACCGCCCATGGCACGGTGAATGCCCCAGGCATGGAACCCGACGCCTGCCACCCCCATCAACATGGTCAGCCGCAGCCAGACGCGGGCGAGCCACCGCTGTCGGCGTTTCGGCGCGATGGCGGCGTTCAGCAGAAAGGCCGCGCCAACCGGCGGGAGGGTGACCGGCGCGAACATCGCCTTGTTCTGAAATGCGCCGCGGAAGTGCAGCAACGCTGCCTCGGCGCTGGTGCCCAGCAGCCCCAGGCCACTGAGCGCGGCGAGCGCCCGCCCAGCCGGGATACCCAGCAGGCGCGGCGGCATGTGACCCGGCGTGTCGCGCACCCATTCCGCCGCAGTGCCAAGCAGCCCCGCCAGCAGGATCGCCATTGGGGCACCGACCGGCGCGCCATAGAACAGATTCTGCCAGTCCAGCCGCCCTGGCCGTTTCAATACGTTCCAGATATGGAAGCCCGTGCCGGCCAACCCGGTCGCCGCTGCCGCGACAGCGACACCGTGACGCCCCCGATGGATATTGGACTGCCGGTCGGTCGTGCCGTGCGCGCTGATCGCCAGCGTCAGAGCAGACACCAGCAGCGGCGTATACATCGCCCGATTGGCGAAGCTGCCGCGATAATGTTCCACCGCGCTGTCCATCAGCACCGACGCTGCCAACAGCGCCGAACCCCGGTTCAGCCGTCGCGCGGCCCTGACCGTGGCCGCACGACGATCCGCTTCGATTTGCAGGATGTCCAACTGGTCCAGCATCGACTGCAGCGCCTGGCGGGACGCGGTCATAGGCGCGAACCGTGCCGCGTCGGCCGCCTTCAGCGTCAGGCCCATACCGGGCCGGCTCAGGTCCGGCGCGATCATGCCGTCGCGGACCTCGGCGGCACCGTCGAACAGCATTGCCTCCAGCCGCACATGGTCATGGAAGTATTCGAGGTGGCGCAGCCGCGGCACCGCGCAGGCGACGTGGCAATGCAGCGAAGGCGCACAATGTCCGGACAGATCGATGTGATGGGCCTCGCAGAGAGTCCCGGCCTGCCAGGAATCCGGTGATGCCGCCGCAGCGGGTGGCATCGGCCTGCTGCACGTCCACCGCGCCGGCGTCTAGCATCCGGCATATGTCGTCGAGGTTCCAGGCATATTCGCCGGCGGCAACCTCGATCGACGCCGGCATTTGGTCGCGCAGCCAGTGCAGTCCGGCCAGGTCATCGCTGGATACCGGCTCCTCGAACCAGCGCACACCCGCGTCGACGGCGCGGTCAGCCATGCCCAGCGCCTGCCTGCGCGACAAGGCGCCGTTGGCGTCGATGAACAGCCCGGCCTCGCCGATCGCGTCGCGAGCCGCGGCCATGCGCTGGGGATCGCGATCGGGATCAGTGCCGACCTTGATCTTGACCCATCGGCAGCCCTGCCCGACCCAACCGGCGAGTTGATCACGCAGCCGGGCGTTGTCGTAGTTGGTGAAGCCGCCGCTGCCGTAGACCGGCACGGCGGACCGCCGCATGCCGAGCAGTCGCACCAGCGGCAGATCGAGCAATCGCGCCTTCAGATCCCACAGCGCGACGTCCACAGCGGAAATGGCCGTCGCCGCGATGCCGGATGCGCCCATGTTGCGAACCTGCCGGCGCATGGACTGGTGGGCGAACGGAATATCCCAGATGTCCTTCCCCGCCAGCGTCGGTGCCAACGTGGCGTTGATCAGGCTGGCAGCCTCCGCCGCACCATAGGTATAGCCGAGGCCGGTCATTCCGCCGGCCTCGACGTTCACCAGGACGATGACGGTGCTGTCCCAGGCCAGGGTTCCATCCGCCTCTGGCCCATCCGTCGGCACGCGCAAGGCTGTCGCGTGCACCCGGCCGATAGGAGTCTCGCCCCGCATCGCACGGCTAGGACCGATGGCCGGGCAGCACCGAACTGAGAACTTCCTTGGCCGTGTTGACCAGCACGCTGCCCTCGTCCGGATCGCCCTTGACCAGCGAGGATGTGAATGCCTTGGCCTGCGCCAGGGTGATGTGCGGCGGCAGCGGCGGAACGTTCGGGTCGGTCCTGACCTCCAGCACCACCGGACGGTCGGCGGCCAGCGCCTCCTCCCAGGCCGAGCCAAGCCGTTGCGGCGTGTCGACAAAGATTCCGCGCAGCCCGATCAGTTCGGCGAACCGGTGATACGGCACGTCGGGGATCTGCTGGGTGGCGCTGAACTTCGGATCACCTTCCATCACGCGCTGCTCCCAGGTGACCTGGTTGAGGTCTTGGTTGTTGAACACGCAAACGACCAGGTGCGGGTTCGACCACTCGTGCCAATATTTGGAGATCGTAATTAGTTCCGCCATGTTGTTCATCTGCATCGCGCCGTCACCGACCAGGGCCACGACGGGCCGGTCCGGATGTGCGAATTTCGCGGCGATGGCATAGGGCACCGCGGCGCCCATCGAAGCCAGACCACCGGACAGAGAGGCCATCATGCCGCGACGGATCCGCACGTCGCGTGCGTACCAGTTGGCGCAGGATCCGGAATCACTGGTGATGATCGCCCGCTCCGGCAGGCGAGGCGACAATTCCCATGCCACGCGCTGCGGGTTGACCGGTTCCGCGCTCTGCATCGCCCGGTCTTCCAGCACTTTCCACCAAGCGGCCACGTTCTTCTCGATCGTCGTCCGCCACGACCGGTCGGTCTTTTCCTGCAGCATCGGCAACAGCGCGCGCAAGGTTTCCCGGCTGTCGCCGGTCAGGTTGACCTCCATCGGGTAGCGCAGGCTCAGCATGTCGGGCTTCAGATCGATCTGCACGCCACGAGCCTGGCCTTCATTCGGCAGGAACTCGGAATACGGGAATCCCGATCCGATCATCAGCAGCGTGTCGCAGTCCGACATCATCTCCCAGCTTGGTTTTGTTCCCAGCAGGCCGATGGAACCGGTGACCCAGGGCAGGTCGTCCGGCAGGGCGGCTTTCCCGAGCAGCGCCTTCGCCACGCCGGCACCGAGCCGGTCAGCGATGGCGATGACTTCGTCGGTGGCATGGAGGGCGCCCGCGCCGACGAGGATCGCAACCTTGCTGCCGCTGTTCAGCACATCCGCGGCGCGGCGCAGGTCCTGCTCATAGGGGACGGTTCGCGGATCGGTATAGCCGAGACCGGAGTGGATCGTGCCGTGCTTGCGTGCCGGCGGCTCATACGGCTCGTCCTGCAGGTCGTTGGGGATCACCAGCGCTGTCACACGACGCTCCGCCTTCGCGATGCGCACGGCGCGGTCGATCAGGTGGCGGACCTGCGGAGCCGTGCTGGCCTGCTGCACGAAGGCGCCGGCCACGTCCTTGAACATGCTGACCAGGTCGATTTCCTGCTGATAGTGCCCGCCGAGCGCGCCGCGGGCCTGCTGCCCGGCAATCGCCAGGACCGGAACGTGGTCCATCCGCGCGTCATACATGCCGGTGATTAGGTGGGAGGCACCCGGGCCGGACGTTGCGATGCACACGCCGAGTTCGCCGGTGAACTTGGCATAGGCCGAGGCCATGAACGCAGCCATTTCCTCGTGGCGTACCTGAACGAACTGGATCTTGTCAGTGCCGAAGCGGGCGAGGCCACCCAGCAACCCGTTGATTCCGTCGCCGGGGTAGCCGAATACCCGACGGACACCCCACTGATGCAGGCGTTCCCAGAAGAAATCGCCAACTGTCTGTGCCACACCGACCCTCCGTATTCAACAGTGACCCGAGAACTCGACAGGCGCGCCGGCAGTTGCTTTGTGTCTGCAAGCTCATTGAAACTGTGCCGGCCAGGGATGTCATTGCGTTCAAGAACCGCCGCGAGCAATTAGTACGGCCTGCCTAGTGCTTCGGCTGTGCCATGCCGCGGTGTAGCTCCGCCAGGAGCCGGAGGGCGTGATGTTCGCGATCGCCGACTGCAGCTTGTTGTGCCATCCGGTCACGACATCGCCCTCGCCCTTCATCATCGCATCGAAGCCCGTCTGGACGACCTTGGCCGCATCATCCTTCTTCTGCTGTCCGACCTTGGTGTCCATCATGTCGGCCCGTTCGAAGAAATCCGTCTCGGTGGCGCCCGGCATCAGGCAGGTGACGGACACACCGGTATCTTTCAGTTCGTGCGAAGCGCAAACGAGAAGCTGTCGAGGAAGGCTTTCGTGCCGTTATAAACCGCCTGGTAGGTGCCGGGGATGAAGCCGGCGATCGAACCTGGATCAGGATGCGCCCAGCGCCCGACCGCCGCATGTCCAGCCCCACCTTCTGCACCAGCAGCAATGTCCCGGTGATGTTGGTGTCGACCACATGCCGCCAGGCGTCGGGGTCCTGGTCAAGAAAGCCACGGCCCAGGCCCCGCCCGGCATTGGCTAGCAGTGCATCCACCTGGCGCCCCTTGGCTGCGGCATAAAGCCGGTCGACACCATCCGGCCCCAGACAGGTCAGCCTGCACCGCTTCGACGGTCCCGGACCCGTGCCGCAGCCTGGCCGCCGCCTGCTCGACTTCGGGTTCATCGGCGGCAATCAGCACTTCGTATTCGTTTGCAAGGCAGATCTTTGCAAGTTAAAATCCGATGCCGGTCGAGGCACCGGTGACAATGGCGAATTTGCGCATTTGAGAAGCCATCTCGGTTTTCTCTGGTTCAGGGTTTCATGACGACTTTGATGCAGCCGTCCTGCTTGTCGCGAAACGTCTTGTACATCTCCGGGCCGCGCTCCAGCGGCACCGTGTGGGAAATGACGAAGGACGGGTCGATCTCCCCTTTGACGATCCGATCGAGCAGTTTCGGCAGGTAATGCTGCACTGGAGTTTGTGCCATCCGGAAAGTCAGGCCGCGGTTGATGGCGCTGCCCATGGGTATCTTGTCAACGAAGCCGCTATAGACATTTACCTGAGGCGCTACCGCCACCAGTTCGCCATCGAGCACAAGCTGCGCGGCGGTAAGCTGTCCAATGCTTTACGACAGCAGGCAGCCGGTTTTATGGCCGCGATCAGTTCCATCATCGCCAGCCGGCTCGTCAGCGGCGTGCAGAGCCAATTCTGCGTGGCAGACCGCAACGGGGCGGGAGCGGCGAAGCCCGCCCAACGCTTTAACGCGTGAGAGTTGCGCATGCCTGCCCCATGACCCGCGCCACTACCGAGACTACGCTGATAGCCAGCTGTCCGGGTCAGCCGAAAATTTGAAATGTCATATCGGCGAACAGACCGGCAAGGAATACGCTGCCGGCGGCAGGCACCGCCCGCTCGCCCCATTCTTGTAGCTTTGGCGTTCTGTAGGCAAATGCCAGTTCCCGAATGCCATAAGCGGCAAACACAGCACTCAGGAACCCCAGCACTAACGGACCGATCTCGTTATGCATATTGAAGTCCTCTGCCACTCCATTGCTGAAGGGCGACTCGGACGCTCGCTGACCTGCGGGCAGGCCTACAGCTCCGCGCCGCCGGACAGTTCGGACGCCTTGCGCTGGAGATTCGCGAGCTAGGCGTCGCCACCGCCTCTGGGCATGATATTCCGGAAGTCGGAGCCATGCAGCAGACGAGATAAGCGTCAGGCCATCAAATGCTCGCCATCAAGAAGTGCGTTTGCGCATTCGTAATGCCAGTTCGTGCGCGGTGTTGTGACAAACCACTTCAACGAACAACCCGGTGCCCTCGGGCATTACTCCAGAGTTGTAGAATACAGTTCGATCAGGCAACTGGATATCCTGCCCGGAAGGGATATCTCCGGCTCGCTGATGTGTAGCGATGCGCAGTCCGGGGAGAAGATCGCCTCCATAGACCTACCGTCCGCCGGGCGGCGAACCTGCGAAGGGGGTATCAGCGCGATCGCTTTGCGGAAACCGTTATTTCGCCCAAAGCCCCTTAACAATGCCCCCAAGCCGTTATATTACACGGTAACATTGCAATCCAGGACCGCAAATTTTCGGATTTGCGGCCCGTACAGCCCCCGCTGTGTTATACCAAGTCGCGATGACCTCGACTCTCTGGGGTTTTCAAGGCCCGGTTATTTCGATTCGCTGTCCGGGTATGCGAATCGGATGACGGAGATATTGGATGGGCGCTGCGCTGGGTCTCACACGAAGGGACCATACCAGTGGGGAACTGCGGGCGCTGTCGAGCAAATGTCCAGACAGTGCGCAGGTTCGTCGACTGCTGGCTCTGGCGCTGGTGATCGACGGCCGTCCGCGCGGCGAGGCGGCGGCACTGGCCGGCATGGACCGCCAAACCCTGTGCGACTGGGTGCATCGCTACAACGCATCCGGCGTCGAAGGCCTCAAATCCCGCTGGCCGCCCGGACGGGTGCCCGCGTTGACCGAGCAGCAGAGGGCCGAGTTGCGCGAACTGGTCGTCAAAGGACCCGATCCAGCAACCGACAAAGTCGTTCGCTGGCGCTGCGTGGATCTGCGGAGCGTCGTGGCGCAGCGGTTTTCCGTAACGGTGCATGTGCACACCATCAGCAAGTGGCTTAATCAGTTCCGCCTAACCCGCCTGCAACCGCGGCCCGTGCATCCCAAGAAGGATCCTGAAGCCGAGGTGACGTTTAAGAGGAACTTTGCCAGCCTGGCCAAGGCGGCGCTGCTCAGCACCACGGCGGCTACGCCGGTACCGCTGGAGATCTGGTTCCAGGACGAGGCCAGGGTCGGTCAACAAGGAACTCACGCCTACATCTGGGCCCCGGTCGGCGCGCGGCCGTTGATGGTGCGCGATAATCGGCATGATTCTGCCTACCTGTTTGGCGCCATCTGTCCAGATCGCGGGGTCGGCGCCGCCATGATCACGCCTCACGCCAATACCGAGGCAATGAACCTGCATCTGGGGGAAGTCAGCACGCAGGTTACCGCCGGCGCTCAGGCTCTGCTGGTTTGCGATGGCGCTGGTTGGCATCAGCGCGGTCGGCAACTGGTGGTGCCTGACAACATCGCCATGCTGACCCTGCCCGCCTATTCGCCGGAGTTGAACCCGATGGAGAACGTCTGGGACTACCTGCGGCAAAACAAACTCTGCTCCAGGGTCTGGGACAGCTACCTGCTCCAGGGTCTGGGACAGCTACGAGGACATCGTCGAGGCCTGCAAACAGGCCTGGCATTTCCTGATCGACGATCCAGACCGCATTCGCTCACTCGGCCAGCGCAGCTGGGCGTGTGTCAATGTTTAGGCGACTTGGTATTACCGGTCGAAAATCAGAATAATCATAGTTCCTGTCTGGAATGTTACGGCGTTACGGCTCAGAATGACTGGGGTGAGCCCCGATGGTGGAGACGCGGCTATCTGTAACCGACGCGGCGCTGGTGCTGAGGCAGTTGCAAGAGGCCGGTGCGGTGCTGGTCCTGCAACCGGATGGGCGGGTGCGCTTCGAGGCTTCAGTTACCGGTCCCTGCTGGTCTGCTGGCCGAGGCGCGGCGGTATCGGGACAATATTGCACGCCTGTTGCGGGTGCCACCTCTTCGCTTACGTCCGTCGCCTTGGCCTCGATCACCGCTGGCCCTGGCTTCCGCGCCATGGCGCGCGCCGGTTCGCTCTCGAGTTCATTGGCCAGTGATCACGGGACCAGCGGCCGGCCGCCACGGTCCTTCTGGAACGGGTCGGTCGCGTCCTCTGCGGCAACATCCAGCACCTTCTGCTCCTCACTCAAAGCCTGCTGGAGAAGCAATCGAAGCTCGGCATGCTACCCTCAATAGCGTGGACCTGAATCGCTGCACCGCCCGGACCGGATACTTCCGTCACGTTCCGGTCGCCGTACCTGCTTCGGAAAAATCTTCGACGCCAACCAGCCACGGGCCTGATACTGTAGTTTCGATCGTTGAATGTTCTCGCCGTTCAGCGCCCAACCGGCGTCATCAGCAGCGTTCGTCCGCATGATCAGGCAGTCATTGATCCCCTCTTGGCGGCGGTGTTGCTGTCAGTTTTGCAGCGATCGGCTTTTTGGTGTCGTCTGCCGATCGCGGACGACTGAGTGCATCGACCAGATCGCAGGCCCATTGCTCACCCGCAGAGCAGTCCTGCCGAACCCGCGTCATGAAATCCGGTCGAACATGGGTCACGAAATCCGGGCGATGAGAAACACAGCCTGCGGTGATCATCTGCACTAATACCCCCTGTCATTGATTCTGCGGCAAATCTCTGACTCGCTCACTCCGCAACGACGGAGATGCTTCGTGACCGCGAAACAGATTACCGAGAAGAGATACGTGGTGAAGCTCAGCGATGAGGAGCGGGAACGGCTCAACACGCTGATACGTGCCGGTAAGCACCCTGCCCGGCAACTGACCAAGGCACGCATTCTGCTGAAGGCTGATGCCTCGGAGACTGGCGAAGGGTGGCGGGACTGCAAATCGCCGCCGCCCTCAATACCAGCGTCGACACCGTTGCTCGGACCCGCCAGCAACTGGTGGAAGAAGGCTTCGATGCCGTGCTTGTCCGCAAGCATTCCCCGGCCTCGGCCAGAGCGCGCATCTTTGACGGCGCCGCCGAAGCAAAGTTGATTGCCTTGGCCTGTTCCAAACCGCCGAAGGGTCGCAAGCGGTGGACGTTGCAACTGCTGGAAGAGCAGGTCGTGGAACTGAAGATCGTTGACCGAGCCAGCGACAACACGATCGGGCGGACGCTAAAAAACGAGCTCGGATCGGCGACCCGCCTTTAGCGGTAGAAACTGGTCGCGCTATCGTGGACCCGAGGGGAGCGGCCGAAAGGTTTTTGGTGGACTTGACCCCGTAAAAAAACGTGGCCCATGGGCTGTTGCGGACTTGCCAGTGGTGACGCCTTCGGGCGATCCCGTTTAGGAAATTGATCTTTCTCCGCAGCCCAGCCCCTCACTGTCGTTCTCATGCAGGAGGGTAAGAGACATGCCTCACGGAAAACGATCCCGTCCTCGGAGGGATCTGTCCCCAATTCATCCCGCGGCGGCGGCAATCGATATTGGTGCCACCATGCACGTCGCGGCCGTTGGCCCGGATCGCGACGCAGACCCGGTCCGGACGTTCAGGACCTTCACCGATGATCTTCACCGGCTGGCGGACTGGTTCGCCCGTTGTGGGGTAAAAACGGTCGCCATGGAATCGACCGGGGTCTACTGGATCCCGGTCTTCGAGATCCTTGAACAACGTGGGTTCGAGGTAATGGTGGTCAATGCCCGGGACGCGAAGCACGTGCCGGGGCGTAAGACCGACGTCAGCGACGCGGAATGGCTGCAACGTTTGCACGGGTACGGTTTGCTGCGGCCCAGCTTCCAGCCTCAGGCCGAGATCGCCGGGCTGCGTGCGTACCTCCGGCAGCGGGAGCGGCTATTGGATTACGCGGCGGCGCACATTCAGCACATGCAGAAGGCGCTGATGCAGATGAACCTGCAGCTGCATCATGTCGTATCCGACGTCACCGGCGTCACTGGCATGACCATCATTCGGGCGATCGTGGCGGGCGAGCGCGATCCGAATATTTTGGCCTCGCATCGTGAACGGGGATGCCATGCGTCCGTCGAAACAATATGCCAGGCGCTGATCGGTAACTACCGCGAGGAGCACGTCTTCGCGTTGAGCCAGGCGCTCGAACTTTGCGACGTCTACCAGACGAAGGTGGCTGCCTGCGACAAGCAGATCGAGGCAATTCTGAAGCGGCTGAAGAAGAGCGCGACACCACCCGCGAGCAAGCTTCTTCCCCCCAGGCACAGGTCGTGCCAGCCTAACGCACCGGCCTTCGACGCACGCGCGGCACTGCATGCGATCCTCGGGGTGGACCTCACGCAGATCCACGGTTTTGGACCATACCTCGCGCTGAAGTTGGTCGGCGAGTGCGGGACCAGCCTGACGGCGTGGCCAACCGCGAAGCACTTCACATCGTGGCTGGGGCTCGCCCCTCACAACAAGATTTCCGGGGGCAAGGTGCTGTCATCAAAGACGCGGCGCACCAGCAATCGAGCCGCGTCATTGTTACGGCTTGCCGCCGTGTCGGTTGGACGAACCGATACCGCGCTGGGTGCCTTCTATCGCCGCTTATCGGCGCGTGCGGGAAAGGCGAAGGCCATTACCGCCACCGCCCGGCAAGATCGCCGTTCTGTTCTACAACATGCTTCGGCACGGCATGTCCTACGCCGATCCCGGCGCGACATACTATGAAGAGCGCTACAGGCAGCGCGTCCTCGGCAATCTCCAACGGCGCGCGAAATCTTTGGGGTACGTTTTGCACCAGGCGGATCGGGACCTCTCCCAGGTGGTTGTTTCTTAGGAAACCTTCTCCGGCCGCATCTGCAGAAGCAATGGGTCATCCCACCGGATGCCAACGCCGCGTTCGTAGCCGGCATGGAGGATGTACTGGAGGTTTACCAGCGACCGCATGATCCAGAATGTCCACTGGTCTGCCTGGACGAGACGTCGAAGCAACTCATTACGGAAACGCGTGTGCCAATTCCGGCGAAGCCAGGGCACCCTGCGCGGCACGACTAAGAGTATGAGCGGAATGGAACCGCCAATCTGTTCATGATGTTCGCCCCGCTGGAAGGCTGGCGGCATGTCGAGGTCACCGATCGCCACACCGCCGTAGACTACGCTCACGTCCTCAAGGATTTGTCTGACACGCACTTTCCGAAGGCGAAGAAAATCGTACTCGTGCAGGACAATCTCAACACCCACAAGCCGGCCTCACTCTACGAAGCTTTTGCCGCCCCCGAGGCACGTCGGCTCGTCGAAAAGTTCGAGTGGCACTACACCCCCAAACACGGCAGTTGGCTGGACATGGCTAAATCCGAACTGAGCGTGTTGTCGGGTCAGTGTCTCGATCGGCGTATCTCCAACAAGCTGACCCTGGGCGAGGAGGTCGCCGCCTGGGAGGACAACCGAAACAAAAAACATGTCAAAGCCGATTGGCACTTCACCGCCGCCGATGCCCGCGTAAAACTGAAGAGGTTGTATCCCGTAATATGAGCAACTCGGGTACTAGCACGAGAAGTCCGAGCCGGACGCCCTGCAGCGGCATGCGGCCGGTCCAGTTGGGGATCGCCGTCAGCATGAATCCGGCAACGATGGCCGCCGCAAAGCCGAAGGTCATCTCGTGGGCATGCCAGACCGATTGCGGCAACACGGTCGGCAACTGGGTCGCGCCGCCATACTGCGCGAGCCACAAAGGGATACCGATGCAGGCCCATGCCGCGGACAGTAGAAAAAAGGGCCGGAAGCCAGCCGACAGAAGCGGCAGTCCGGCATGTACGCTATAGCGCGGGATACCTCCCATGACGTACCTGGGCGTCGTTGAACGCGCCGTGCTCCGTTCTTACCAATTCTGCGTAGTAGCGGGACTCACTGGCGTCAACCCGGAGATCGCGTTGTTGCGACCGCATCTTGTGTGTCGAAGCCGCCTGTAAGCAGCCTGAGTTGAGTGGCCGCATGCGGCCACTCGACAGCCGCGGATCATCCGGGCGCGGTCACCTTGGGCGGCCCGAGTCCGCAAGTGCGACGTGGCCGAATGAAAACAATGCAAATCAATACCGCTCGTACTCGGGATCGTGAGCAATGAGATACGCCCTCCTATGACCACACTGGGGCGACTGTCGAACGGAGGCGATCATGGCAACCAACGTCACGCCCGTCATGCCTTCTGCGGAAGACCCTGTCAGCAACGTCCTGAAATGGATATTGCTCCTCGTGGCGATTGGCAGCTTCGGATTGTTCACCTGGGCGACTGTGCTCACGTACGAACGGGCGCCCCCGCAACCAGAGCGCTTCGTGACCTCCGGCGGCGCGACGCTGATGACCGGCGACGACATCCTCGCGGGCAAGGGCGGCTTCCAGAAAGCCGACCTGATGGACTACGGCAGCCTTTACGGGATGGGCTCCTATTTCGGCCAGGACTACACCGCCTTCGGACTGATGCGTTTGGCCACACTCACGGAGGACGGCCTCGCCCAGAGCCGCTTCGGCAAGGCGTTTGACGAGCTGTCGCCAGAGCAGCAGGCCGTGGTTCACAACACCATGCGCGAGCAGCTTCAGCGGGTTGACCTTACGCGGCAGGAGGTCGTTGTCCCTGACGCCCTCGCCGGTGCCATCAGCCGCTTGCGAGAGGAGATGGCAGCCAATCTTGGCCAGGTTGACCTAATTACCGGATGGACGCCCGCCTATAGCCTCGATCAGGACGAGGCGCTGCATACGGCGGATTTCTTGATTTACTCCGCCCTCACCACCGTAGCCCGGCGGCCCGATGTGAGCTGGTCCTGGACCGAGAACTGGCCTTATGAGCCAGAAGTCGGCAACACGCCCACCAGTAATACCTTCATTTGGACCTGGGCCAGCTTCTGCTTCACCTTCCTGTGCTTTGGCCTGGTTCTGTTTATTTATGAGTTCTGGCTCAACCACCCGGACGACGCACCGATGGACCCAGTGCTTGCGCATTTCAGGCCATTGACCGAGAGCCAGCGCAAGGTCGGCAAATACTTCCTTGTCGTCGCAGCTGTGCTGCTGCTGCAGATCGTCGCCGGCACGATCATGGCGCACGCATACTACGACCGGCGGAGCTTCTATGGGCTGAATCTGCACGAGTTCCTGCCGTTCAACTTCCTTCGCGACGTGCACATCCAGGCGCCGATCATTTGGATCGGCGTGGGTTGGATTGGAGCCGGCCTTTTCCTCGCCCCGGCGATCGCTGGCGGCCGGGAGGCACGCGGCCAGGGGTTGCTTGTCGACGTGTTGTTCTGGGTGACGCTGGCCATCGTCGCCGGTGCGCTGATCGGCAACTGGCTGGGCATCATGGGCTATATCAATAACGGCTGGTTCTGGTTCGGCAACCAAGGATTGTCCTATATCCAGCTTGGGCGATTCTGGCAGATCGGCTTCTTCCTCGGCCTGCTGATCTGGAGCGGTCTGGTGTTTCGCGCACTATGGCCGACGGGCGCGGCGGTGTGGCAGGCGACGCGCCAGTTCTGGTCGGGACGCATCCGGATCGAGAATCTGATCTGGGCCGCCACGATCAACATCGCAATCCTCTACGTTTTCGGCATGATTCCGCTGACCGGCATCGAGAAGTCGTTCACCATCGCCGACTTCTGGCGCTGGTGGGTGGTGCATCTGTGGGTCGAGCAATCGTTTGAATTCTTCGCCGCAAGCATGAGCGCCTACCTGCTGATGGCGATCGGACTGGTGTCGCGCAAACTGGCGGAGCGGGCGGTCTACTTCGAGCTTATCCTGATCTTCCTCGGCGGCGTGCTTGGCACCGGGCATCACCTTTACTGGGCGGGCGGCCCCAGCATGTGGGTGCCGCTAGGCAGCATGTTCTCGTTCATCGAGGTGCTGCCACTGGTTCTGCTAGTCATCGAGGCGATCCAGCAGTATCGGCTGATCCGCGCGCAGCGGGCGTTCGATTATACGGTCGCCTACACCTACCTCATTGGCGCGGCATTCTGGAACTTCGTCGGCGCCGGTGTATTTGGCGGCGGCACGCTGAACGCGCCGCTCATCAACTACTATGAACACGGGACGTTCCTGACGCTGAACCATGCCCACACGGCATTATTCGGAGCGTTCGGGTTGCTCGCGATCGGCCTGATTTACTTCTGCCTGCGCTATGTGGCGGGCGATCGAGTGCTATTCAGCGAACGGCCAGGGTTGTGGGCGTTCTGGCTCTACAACGGCGGCCTTTTGCTGTGGATTCTGTTGAACTTTTTCCCGATCGGCTGGGCGCAACTCAATGCGGTGTTCGAGCACGGGTTCGCCTATGCCCGCAGCATGGCTTTCTATGACACCACGCTGATCTGGCAATGGATGCGGCTTCCTGGTGACGTCCTGTTCGCCGTGGCGGCAGTGCTGATGGCATGGGACTTCCTGATAAAGCTGCGTCCACTCTATCCGCAATTGGCCCGCTTGCCCGGAGCAGGCATGGTGGTGGCGAACCCGAAGCCGGGAGACTGACTCGCCTGCGGTCACGCCACCCCTGACGCGGCGGGGTAGACCAACGCGCCATCGTGCTGCCGGACGGCGGCCGGCTTCAGGGTAGCCGGTTCGAGCTTGTCCGATCCCATGATGTGGCAAACCCGCTCCCCGTCAGAGATCAGATAATCGGCGATGATCCGCCGATGGCAGCGCCACCACACCGCTTCGGCACACATGACCACGCAAACGTGCGTGCGACTCAGATTTCGTAGCTCTTGCAGCCCCGCGTGGAAGGGGGCGCGGTGGCTATGTAGTCGGCGTAGTTTCGGAAGCTCAAATTCTCCCAATAGGTATTCGGAGACGGGCCTTGATCCTTCCGCCGCCCGCGCAGGCCGCCGAGATCCCGCAGGTGCTGATAGCCGATCTCCCAGGCAATCAGACGCTGGGGTAGCGTGTCGGCATTGAACTGGGGGTTGGTGCGCGAGCGCGGGATCGTGCGCACGTCGATAACGTGGTTGGCTCCGACTTGCTGGAGCAAGCCAGCAAGTTCGGCCACCGAACGGGTGGAGTGACCAATGGTATAGAACGGGGATGCCATGGGTACCATTTGGTATCGTGATCGCCGGACGTCTAATCTCCGGCCGGACGCTTCCCAACAACTCACCAACCTAGGTCAAAATATTACCTTTAGGCTCACGGGACGAGGGTGAGCCGGTGGCGAAACTGGTGTGGCGGGTCAAGCTGGTGACGGAGTTGGAGGCCGGGGAGGCGACTGAGGTCGAGGTCGCACGCATCGAATGCGATGAGCAAGCTGGCCTGCCCGATCTAGGGCTCCGTCTCGCAGAGGCCAAGCAGCTCACCTCCGCCCTCCAGGCGGAGATCGTCCCGGCAGAGCTTGTATGGGGCTTTTGGTGTCAAGCGTTTTTCATTGTCGTCAGGCCAGTCTTCTATCCTTTTCAAGTTTCTTTGTTCGGTTGGAGAGCCGTTTCTCTGCCCCCGGCCTGCATCCAGGAAGTGAGCCGCGCGGAGCAGCGGTCAACATTGTCGTAGGCACCGCCGGAGGCGGCGCGAAGCGATGTTGACGGTTGCGAGCACGGCGCAACGCTTGATCAGGTTGGGGTCAAAACCGCCCCTCCCGACGCCCCCGCCGGTTGGGCCGTCTGAATGACCCGAGGGGAGCCCGCCGTTGGCACGCGAGACTTCGCGTTGCACCCTTGTATTCGGTTGGCCCCGTGCTGGGGCCGGACCATGAAGCAATCATTCGCTTCGGCGGCAAGGCTCCGAGGCGGCGGGCCTATTCTAACGAACGGTTCGATGACCGTGTTCTGGCTCGGGTCACCACCACCTCGGATCGTGATCGGCCAACCAGGCAAAGAAGGTTTCCGCCTGGCGTGCCGAAACTCTGTGTTGCTTGGGTTGGTTATCTTGTGAAGCGATCAGGCGGCTTGCCGCAGTACAACGCCATGCGGGACTTCACCGGTGGTGACCATGCGCCAGAGGGCGATGAGCAGCTTGCGGGCGAGGGCCACGAGCGGCAAGTCCGCGGTGAATGAGGATCGCGAGGCCGCATTGGCCATTCGAATGACCACTCAGGACTGCCGCGCGTAACGTCTCGTAGACGGCCAGCTGGTCGATAGCGGGCGTGGACGGTCCAGCCCGTGTCATTTTTTTTTGCGCGCCAGGGCACGCTCCAGACTGCGCCGGTGGATTTTGACCCCGAACTGACCCTCGATCGCGTCGAGCCGCTGCGACATGCTGATCTCTGGGTTTTTGCTCCGCAGATCGGCATCGAAAGTCAGGATCTCGGTGGAAAGCTTGTGTGCGGCTTTGGGGCCGCGCTGAGCGGGCAGCAAACCGGCCAGCCCAACCGTCGCCAGCGCCGTCTGCGCCTTGTAGAAGGTCGGCCGCGACACCCCGAAGTTTGTTGCTACCGCGCTGATCACCTGGCCGTCCACCTCGTGGCGGCGAACCATCTAGTAGCGCACCTGGACCAGATCGGCAGGATCAAAGAACGGATTGTCAGCGAACAGCGGGTCTCGAATGGCTTCGGGATGGGGATTGAGCGCGCTGTCGCGAGCCAGCGCTTCCCTCTTGCCATTCGCGGTCGCTGCCTTGGCCATTGCCACCCCGTTGTGTGTAATGATAAATACGCCGCACTACATGTGGTGTCAATGGCCAATCTCGAATATTCCTCCTGTTAATACCAACCCGTCTTGACACCAACTCTTCGACCGGTGCCAAAATCATGGATTATCAGGGCCTTACTTGCCTTACGGAAAGTCGGGGTCATCGCGAGTTGGTATAAGATTGGAACGGCCAGAGGTGCGGCGCCATATGCTTTACACATACGGCGAAATAGCCTTTACGCATCCCCGTCACCCTGGCCGGATAGGAGGACGTCGAGCCGGCGACAGATCCAGCAGATCAGCGGTGCGAAACGCCGCTCGCCCTCGCCGGGCAGCGATCCGCCGGAATTCGTCTTCCTGGCAAAGATCGGTAAACGCTACGGAAATCGATTGCTGCCGCCCGCTGTCATTCAGATAAACAACGCGCTCCTCGCCCCAGTGGATCGCGCGCCCAACGACATCGATCTGTTGTCCGCTGGTGGCCAGAAACGGATGCGTAATCACCGCCTTGGTCGTCGATAGCCCAACACAGGGTGCAGTTGGCAATGCAGTCCAAGGGCCGCGTCGAGCGCGCGTTTGGCACGTTGCAGGATCGGCTGGTGAAAGAGCTGCGCCTCGCTGGCATCTCAACGATCGAAGCAGCAAACGCCTGGGTGCCGTCATGGTCGATTACAACACGCGGTTCGGGCGCAACCCGGAGAACGCCAAAGACCTGCACCGCAAGCTGACCGCGGCGGACGACCTGAGCGAGGTTCTCGCCTGGCGGGAGGAGCGTACCGTCACGAAGAACCTGACCCTGCATTACGACCGCATGATGCTCGTACTGGATCCGACACCGCTTGCCCGCGGTCTGGTGCGCAAGACGGTCGATGTTGTGAACTATCCGGACGGCCAATTCGCGGTTCAGTTCGAAGGGATTTCGTTGTCGTTCCGCAAGTTTGACAAGATCCAGACCGTGGAACCTGGCGAGATTGTAGAGAACAAGCGGCTTGGCGCGGCGCTGGCGATGGTGAAGCAACACCAGAACACGTACGAGCCGCACCGGCGTCGCTATCACCCAGCGCGGCAGCGGCCGCCGAACAACCTCGAAGCACCGGGCCAGCCGACAAAGGGACGGCCCTCGCGCGAGGTCGCGGCTGCGGTGGCGGCAGAGCGTGTGGCGGCAAGGTTGAACCCTGACAAACCACACTCGCCGCCTGTTCCTCCAGCCTGAGGCGAGCGTGCCACGGTGCTCGCTCCAGGGAAGGTCTGGTGCTCGCCGTCCTCGCCATGCTCGCGCCGAAGTAGGCGCTGCGCGTGACTGCGGGCGGCTCCGCTCCTCCCATCCCCTCCGCTGCGCGTCGCTGCTGTTGTCAGGCCGGGACGGGAAAGCAGCCGCCTCCAAACCGAACTGGAAAGCTGTCCTGGTGTCATCTCTACTTGCGCACCGAGTGACATTTCTAACGGGGAGAAAAAGTGTCTTTTCAAACGGGAAGCGACACATGATGATGTAAGAGCAATATAGAGATGGCACCCCTCTGCAAAATAGAGATGACACTCCCGCGGGTTTTGGGATCCCGGGAGATGCGTCATGGCGGTGCTGTCGATGAGCAAGCAAGAGTTCAGCCGGCTCGACGTGTTGCTGCGGGTTCAGTCGGGACGGCTGCGTGTCGCCGGCGCCTGTACGCTGATGGGTCTGCATCATCGGCAGATGTTTCGCCTGCTGCGTGGGCTCAAGCAGGACAGTGCTTCAAGCCTGCTGTCGAAGCGGCGCGGCAAGCCAAGCAATCATCGGCTTCCGAGCGAGGTTCGCACCCTTGCACTGTCCATCGTCCGCGAGCGGTATGCAGACTTTGACCCAACCCTCGCGGCCGAGAAGCTGGCGGAGCATCACGGCTGTTCGGTCTCGCATGAGACGTTACGCGGATGGATGATCGCCGACGGATTGTGGATTGACCGCCGTCATCGGCTGGCCTCGCCACACCAGCCGCGCCGGCGGCGGGACTGTCTGGGTGAACTAAGCAGGATAGTGCTTCAAGCCTGCTGTCGAAGCGGCGCGGCAAGCCAAGCAATCATCGGCTTCCGAGCGAGGTTCGCACCCTTGCACTGTCCATCGTCCGCGAGCGGTATGCAGACTTTGACCCAACCCTCGCGGCCGAGAAGCTGGCGGAGCATCACGGCTGTTCGGTCTCGCATGAGACGTTACGCGGATGGATGATCGCCGACGGATTGTGGATTGACCGCCGTCATCGGCTGGCCTCGCCACACCAGCCGCGCCGGCGGCGGGACTGTCTGGGTGAACTGGTGCAGATCGACGGCTCGGAGCATGCCTGGTTCGAGACCCGCGGCGGCACTGAGATCGTTGGGCTAGGACATTCGACACTCCATTGCAGTTGTCACTGCGACGATGGTGTCATCTCCTCGCCGCCTGCCCCATAGCTTCTAACGAAACGGCCTTCCTGGTACGCATAAGCAGACATACCAGGAACAAATCGGCGGGTTCACCGCGAAATCCGCCGGAAAATGCTTCGCGTTGCTGATGACGGCCGTAGTTCAAAAACATGTGCGACAAACCCTGTCGGAATGAAGCACTGTGCGGAAACCTGCTGAACGAGGTTTTCCGCACATGCTGGTCGGCTACATGCGCGTCTCGACGGATAGCGACCGCCAAGTGCTGGACCTGCAACGTGATGCTTTGGTCGCTGCCGGTGTCGATGAGCGTCATCTCTTTGAGGACCGGGTCAGCAGAAGCCGCGGAGATCGGACCGGTCTGGCCAAGGCGCTCGCTTTCATCAAGTCAGGTGACTGCCTGGTGGTCTGGAAACTGGACCGGTTGGGACGATCATTGCCGCATCTCCTGACCACAGTAACGGACCTCAAGAAACGCGGCATCGCCTTCCGCTCGCTCACCGAGCAGATGGGCACCACCACGCCGCAGGGCGAATTCCTGTTCCACGTCTCATGCGGGACAACTACGCGCCCTGCGCCAAGGTCCGTCAGCTCATTAATTCGGAGCAGAAGGTTACCACCTGCCCCTACGGGCGCAGAGCGCGTACACCTTTTGGAAAGGGCCCTGCTACTCGCAGGCGGTTACCATGGTCTCCACTAGCACATCCGGCGCTGCCATCTCGGCTTGAACACAGGCGCGAGCCGGGGCGCCGTCCTTTGGCAGCCACGGCGTCCAGATCTCGTTCATCGCCACCCGGTCCTGAATGTGCTTCGCCCAGATAGTCGCCTGCAGCAGCCCCATGTTGTTCCAGCATTGCAGATCTGTGACAGCCTTCGCCGCGTCATTTTCCGCTCATGCTGGGCCATTTATTAATAGCGCAATTAAGCCCGGCAGTCATTAACCTAAGACAACGTTTAACGCTTGAGAGCCATACCGCTCGCTGGGCGTCCATTGGTTGACTTCCATCTCTTTGCTGTCGGGGCCTGTCATCGTTTTGTGACACAGGGACCACAAGTTCTCTCCGGCGTCCGGAGCACCGACGCGGCTGATCCTGAGCTTTTGGCCACCGCTATTATTGGCCGCTGTTTGCCACCAGTCATTAGCAAACAGATACAGAAGTCCGGATGGCGCGCTGCTGGTGAGAAACACCTTGTCGTTTGGCTCTGCGAGATGCTGACCGATCTCGGCGATCTGAGACCGAAGTTCTTCAGGGGCGCTCCACAACAAATAAGGTATGGCCTGGTGGAAGGGCTTCTCGATAGGATTCCATGCTCGAGGGTGAGCGATCGTTGCGCCTAGGAGCATCCAGTCTTTGCCTGGGAGCCTGCGGCCAAACCCCATAAGATACCGAATATCGAGACCTTTTGGGCGCTGTCCAATGGGGCGCGCTGGGGGACACTCAGCATCGCGGGACAACCCCCCGACATATTCGATGCAGTAGAAACAGTCCTTTTCGATGATGAGCCCAGTGCGGTACCAGTCCCGCCGGGTATCGACGACTATCTCGACCGCGTCTCCTCCAACGACGAGAGCTTTGAGGTCGGGCCTGTTGGCGTCCCGCTCGACGATCATGGCCCGATTGATGACGCTCTCATGGAGTTCAGATATCTGCTCCGCTGCGTACTGGCCCGGTACTGGATGCCAACGGGGCCAGGTGCCGAATATGCCCCAGGTAGGTCGCAACGTCATCTCGTCATGCAGTGGAGCGAGGTCGTCCCCCTCGAGCCCTTTGTAGGCCCCGCGCCTGAATTTGAGGCCATGCGTACCCATTGCCACCATCATCCATTTGAGTGGAATGTCGGACAGCTCATGGCGGGCATACCCGCCGCCTATGTCCCCGTGATTGCCACGGAACCATACCTGCCGCAGGTTTGGATGAGCGTTACCATCCTTCGGTTTGGTAAATAGCGTAGGAAAGAACTGGGAGCGGCGCTCATCCATCGAAAGGGCGTGATAAATATTCTTAAAGTCTGTTTGTAGACGTCAGGCGCTCAGATCCTCGGTGACGAGGCGCTTCAGGCGTCGTGCAAGGATCGAGATGAAGGCAATCGAAATGAACGCGATGAGGTGGTCCTTCGAGCGCTCGAAGATCGTGTTCAACCGCCGGTAGCGGCTCAGCCAAGCGAAGGAGCGCTCAACCACCCAGCAGATCCCGACAGGAACGAACTGGCCATCGCGACCGCGGGCAATTGCCTCGACGGCGACGCCAAGTGTCTCGCCGGCTTTGGCCAACCGCTCGCCGCGGTAGGCGAGATCGCCGAGCGCTGGGCCCTGGAAGCCTCCATCGGCGAGCGCGCGCAGAACCGGCACGATACCCTTCGTGTCATGTCGGTTCGCCGGCGAGACGTCGATCGCCAACGGGAAGCCGTATTTGTCGACTGCAACATGGATTTTGACGCCCCGGATCTTCTTTCCGCCGTCGACACCACGATCAAAACAACTCGGCGCCGAGTGACAGGATCGACTATCGATCACCACCGCGCTTGGTTCTGGAGCATCCCCGCAGGCACGCCGCCAGGTGCGGCGCAGCCGGTCCAGCATCCGGCGCCAGAGGCCGAGCCGGGTCCAGCGAGCGAATAGTCCGTATAATGTGCCGAAGGGAATTTCGCAGAGCAGTCCGATCGCCCGCCACTGCATGCCACAGAAACAAACGCACCAGATCGCCATGACGGCCTTGCGAAGCGCCGCCCCGGCGAGCGATGGCTTTGGCCCCGATCGTATCGGCCGCACACCATCCTTGGCCATGGCCGCAAGTTCCGCCAGCACTTCATCGACAAAAACGTCGACATCGGCAAACGCATTCCACGGGCCGGGAGACGTTTTGGCAGGACGGACGGCGGTTCCCATGTGCTGGCCCCAATGCTATTGATGGTCGCGATCGGGGGGATGGTTGCCTCTTCGGGCACTGCACTCAATTCAATGCAGGGTTGTTATCGCGATCGCACTGACTGGCTCGGGCCATCTACAAACAAACTCTTAGATTGACGGTGAAAGGTCGGGAGAAGTGCGCGCCACGGCGAGCGCAGGTCCTGGCCGTTTACCAACGGCGGAGACGAAAGATGGAAATCAAAAGAGTGGGTTCAGAGCCGTCCGGCAAAGGCCCGGATGACTATTTCACCGGCAGGGTGCGCGTTGATCGCCTGTTCACCGCGCCGGAACCGGCCCGGGTTGCCGGTGCCAGCGTCACATTCGAACCGGGCGCCCGCACCGCGTGGCATACCCATCCGCTAGGCCAGACGCTGGTCGTCACAGCCGGCTGTGGCTGGGTCCAGCGTGAGGGTGGTCCGGTCGAGCAGATCAGGCCAGGTGACGTGGTCTGGTTCGCGCCCAACGAGAAGCACTGGCATGGCGCGACGGCCACAACAGGTATGACCCATATCGCCATTCAGGAGGGCCTTAACGGCAAGGTCGTTGACTGGATGGAGAAGGTCACCGACGAGCAATACCAGGCCGGATCGACAGCTAGCTAGTGCCCATCCATAAACGAGGCTTTTTCCTGGACGACGATCCTTCGGAACGTCCCGAGTGGCGCCCTGACCGGTCTCTGGGGCAGCAATTTCCCGCCTCGGTTAGGGAATAGTTGCAATTGCAACCTTTGCGTGTACCGCAGGGCGCGTGCGGGCAGCGGGGTTCGGCGCGCCCAATGCGAGCGGCGGTCAGGTCGTGGCCACGGCTAGTCGTGCACAGAGAGCGAGGTTGTAGGCGACAACCGAGGACCAAACGTATGAGGTGAAGTGCGCCAGCCCGCGCCAGGTGCAGCGTGCCAGGCCAAACGCCCGCTTCAAACAGGAGATGTTGGCCTCGATGCCGGCGCGGAAGTTGCGCAGCTTGCGATACACCCAGCGGCTTTTGACCATGGCTTCGATGCCAAGGTGGCCCTTCTTGTGGAACGCGACATCGCTCACGCCAAGCGCCTTGGCCTGGGTGACGTTGGCGGTGCTGGCATAGCCGCCGTCGCCGGCGATTTGGCGTGGCGGCTGGCCATGAGACGCAATGTGGCGCTCCAGCATGGGCAGGAAGCGCTCGGCATCGGCCGGATTGCCGGTCTCGACGACGACGTCGAGGATCAGGCCGCTGCGACCGGTCGCCAGATTGATCTTGTGGCCGTATTGCACCTCGCGGCCGCCTTTGACGATGATGTCGGCGTGCGGCTCGAACAGGCTGACCACTTTTTCGCTGGCCGGCACCGCTTCGCCGTCGAACACCCGGCGCCTGGTCTGCGTCATGACGCGCTCGATCAAGGGCAGGTAATGGCGGACTTCGCCGCACCAATCCGCGGCGGTCGGTTCCGCGCATGCCGTCAGCACCATGAGCGCTCGCTCCAGGGCCAGCTTGGTGGCACGCGTGACTGCGATCAGCTCGCGATACAGCTTGGCCTTCCGCTCCTTGCCGCGGCTGTGCTGGATGGCGTGGGCACGCTTTTTGGCCAGCCGGCGGTGATCACGCCAGCGGATCGCGGCGCGGCCGGCTAACGCACCCGCCTGTTCCAGCAAGCGCGTCATCACCCGGACCGCGTCCCAAAGCAGACGAGCTGTCGCTGGGCTCATGCATCAGCGCTTCAGTGACTGTGCTGTCGATGCGAACCATCGCTGCCGGCTCGAGCCGGGTTTGCCGGGCGTTGCGCACCACCGCCTGATTGATCGCTTCCCAACTGGCCGCGGTGATCGCGCTGATGGTCTTCTGAAGCACCGCTTTCTTCGGCGTCCAGCCCATCGGCAGCCGTGCGAAGGCGCGAAACGATGCTGAATCTTCCAGGTGAAACGCCAGTTCCTCGTAGCTCAGCTGGCGGTATTGCTTCAGCAGCGCGCAGCGCAGCACGGCTTCCGCCGGCAGCCCACGCCGGCCGGTCTCGCGCACCCCGTCGCGGCGCAGATCGTTGCTGACCAGGCGTAGCAATGGGCGATGTTGATCGAGCCACTGCGAGATCTGCTTCAACTCGCGACCGATCTCGTGGGTGGCGAAGATATCGAATAGACTGGCCTGTGTGATGCGTTCCTGACGCATGATCGGGCTCCGGCGGGTGGGGTATGGATTCGGCTGCAGTGGTATGCCGCCGACACATAACCGAAGCCGCCGGGCTTGAACTCGCGATATCGCGAAGCAGCTGGGTTTTTAGACGATTAGCGTTTATGGACGGACACTAGCTAAGCTAAGCGTCGTCAACTCGAGGCAGCTGCTTTTCCTGAAGGGAGAAACCCAATGCAGAAGCGGAAACTTGGAAACGAAGGCCTCGAGGTCTCGGCCATCGGGCTCGGATGCATGGGGCTGAGTTCGGGATACGGGCCGGCTGCCGACACGCAGGATGCGATCAGGTTGATCCGGTCTGCCGTCGAACGGGGCGTCACCTTCTTCGACACCGCCGAGGCGTACGGTCCATACAAGAACGAAGAAGTGGTGGGCGAAGCCCTCGCGCCGTTCCGCGATCAGGTCGTGATCGCGACCAAGTTTGGCCACGCATTCGGGAAGGAGTTCGGCCAACTCGGCCTCAATAGCCGGCCGGAGCATATCAAGGAGGTCGCCGCCGCCTCGCTGAAGCGGCTCAGGACCGACCGCATCGATCTATTCTACCAGCATCGCGTCGATCCCGCCGTGCCGATTGAGGACGTGGCCGGAACCGTCAAGGACCTGATCCAGGAGGGCAAGGTCAGGCATTTTGGGCTGTCCGAAGCCGGCCTGCGGACGATCCGCCGGGCGCACGCGGTGCAGCTTGTAACCGCCCTGCAGAGCGAATATTCGCTTTGGTGGCGCGAGCCAGAGCGGGAGATCCTGCCGACGCTCGAGGAGCTCGGCATTGGCTTCGTTCCGTTCGCTCCGCTCGGGAAGGGGTTTCTCACCGGCGCCATCAGCGTTGACACGCAATTCGACAAAACGGATATGCGCAGCATTGCACCCCGCTTCACGCCCGAGGTGCGGCAAGCCAATCAGGCCGGTGTCGAGCTGATCGGGCAAATCGCAGCCCGAAAACAAGCGGCGGCAGCGCAAGTCGCCTTGGCGTGGCTACTGACCCGCAAACCCTGGATCGTGCCGATCCCTGGAACCACGAAACTGCACCGCCTCGAGGAAAATCTCGGCGCGGTCGATATCGAACTGACGGCCGATGATCTCCGCGACATCGACGCCGCCGTCTCAAAGATCGACGTGGAAGGGGAACGCTATCCCCCGTTTCTGGCGGCAATGGTCGATCGCTGAGAGCCATCGCGGAAATTGGTGCAAAGATGAGTCATAACGTCGAAGACAAAGTTGTTGTCATAACAGGTGCGAGCAGTGGCCTCGGTGAAGCCACTGCCAAAGTCTCTCCGCGCAGGGTGCTACCGTGGTTTTGGGTGCGCGCCGTCAGGATCGTATTCGGGCGCTGGCGAAAGAGCTGACAAGCAGCGGCGGCAAGGCGCTTGCGGTCGCAACCGACGTCGCCGACCGCCAGCAGGTGAAGAATTTGGTGGACGCGGCCGTCGAGGCCTACGGGCGGGTTGATGTGATGATCAACAATGCCGGGCTGATGCCGCAGGCCCTGCTCGAGCGCCTGCAGGTCGACGAATGGGAGCGCATGATCGATGTGAACCTAAAAGGCGTGCTTTACGGTATCGCCGCGGCGCTCCCGATCATGAAGCAGCAAAAATCCGGCCACTTCATCAACGTGTCTTCCGTGGCCGGCCATAAAGTTGGTTGGAGCCGGCTTCGCAGTTTACTCAGCCACAAAATTTGCCGTGCGGGCTTTGACCGACGGGCTGCGTCAGGAAGTGAAGCCCTACAACATCCGCGCGACAGTGATCTCGCCGGGCGCCGTCGCGACGGAGTTGCCCAACAGCGTGACCGATCCGGAAGCGGCCGACAGAATCCGCAAATTCTACGCGGCCTCGGCGATCCCCGCAGACGCATTCGCGCGCACGGTTGCATTCGCGATAAGCCAACCGGACGAAGTGGACATCAACGAGATTGTATTCCGGCCCACGGTCCAGGAATACTGAAAGGCAAGGCGATCGATGCCCCACGTAATCGTAAAACTTCAATCCGGTCGTTCCGAGCAGCAAAAGGCGAAGATCGCTGAAGAAATAACCAAAACTATAATGACAACAGCGAACTGCGCCGAGCAATCAGTCTCCGTCAGTATTGAAGATATCGAGCCGGATGATTGGGTCGAAAAAGTCTATAAGCCAGACATCATTCAGAAGTGCGATATTCTCTACAAAAATCCTGGTTACAATCCTCTGTAGCGTCAGGGCGAGGTCGGGACTCTCACGGATTCCAAGCTCGCCAGACGGGAACGATTGCAATGATGCAAACGGGCGTTCGAAGCCATGGATCGTTCCCATTCCCGGCACCGCGAAGTCCGCGCGCTTCGATGAAAATCTAGGTGCTGCTTCACTGGACCTGGCCGACGACGGCCCGCGTGCATCGAAGATCATCGGCAGCGATGAAAGTGCAGGGCGAGCGCTATCCCGACGAACTCAAGAAGATGACGGGCCTCTGAACAACCAGCGCATTGTTATCATAACCTGAACGGAAGAATTGTCATGAAAGCGTTTGAAGGAAAGGTCGCCCTTGTTACTGGAGCCGGCGGCGGTATCGGCCTCGCCACTGCACGCGCCTTTGCCCAAGCGGGTGCGTCCGTCATCGTCGCAGACAACAATGCAGTGTTAGTGAAAGAGGCAACAGATGGGCTGCATTCCGCAGGTCATGAAGCTCTCCCTATCACCTGCGACGTGCGGGACCGGAGCCAGGTCAAGGCGATGATCCAGCAAGCGCTCGAGACCTACGGTCGGCTCGATGCGGCCTTCAACAATGCGGGCATAAACTGCGATGGGGCGCCGATGCTCGAGACCGAGGATGAAGAGTTCGACAACATCCTGGATGTCAATCTGCGCGGGATATGGAACTGCATGAAGGCCGAGCTTCGGCAGATGACCGCGCAGGGAAGCGGGGCAATCGTTAACTGCTCGTCGATTGGCGGGATGCGGGGTTCAAAAGGGCGCGCGGCCTACTCGGCCAGCAAATTCGGTGTCATCGGCCTCACTCGCGCTGCAGCGCTCGACTATGCCAACACTGGAATCCGGATCAATGCGGTGTGCCCAGGAATCATCGGCAACACTCCGATGGCAACAAGGGTCATGAAGAACAACAACCCCGACATTATCAAAGCCTTCGTAGCTGCCGAACCAATTGGCCGCCTCGGCGAGCCTGAAGAGATCGCCGAGGCCGTCCTGTGGTTGTGCAGTCCGGGCGCAAGTTTCATGGTCGGGCATGCCATGGTGATCGATGGAGGCATTCTGGCCTAGCGGCCCGTAGCCCACCGTTGCTCCGCGGTGGCACGGATCTCAACTCTCACGAAAGCATCGCTCGGGCGAGGCTTTGCGGAAAACGATCATGCACTTCGGCGCAACTATGTGGTTTACGGAATACTCGATTTCGCCATCCGAGCTCGCAATGGCGCTTGAGGAGCGCGGGTTTAAATCGTTGTGGGCGTCGGAACATTCGCATCTCCCGGTAGCTGGCGATCCCGAGGACGGGGAAATGCGCAAAGTGCAAGCCGACGTCATGGACCCGTTCTTGACGCTTACAGCAGCAGCGATGAGCACAAAAACGCTTGGGCCGGGCACCGGCATCTGTCTCGTTAATCAACGCGATCCGATCCAGACAGCGAAACTGGTCGCCTCGATCGATCAGCTTTCAGGCGGACGTTTCCTGTTTGGCATCGGCAATGGCTGGCACGAAGAGGAGATGCGAAACCACAGCACAGCTTCTTAGGAAATCTCGGCGGTCTTCCACGAAGGCGAGGACGCATGACCGGCCTGGCAGACCGCCAAATCCTGGTGCGTGACATTGAACAAATCCGCGCGGACGGTGCTCGGTTAGTTCCAGTCTGTGCGCTGGCCGGCATCGATGCCCGCACGCTGCGGCGCTGGAAAGTCCGGTAATGGTTTGGGCGATCGGCGGCCGGATGCTGATCGCCCCGTCCCATTGCACGCGTTGAGCGAGGCCGAACAGGCCCGTATCATCGAGATCGCCAACGAACCGCGCTTTGCCAGCACCCCGCCGGCGCGGATTGTCCCGGCACTGGCCGACGGGGGTGTCTACATCGCCAGTGAGGCCAGAACGAACGAAGTGCCCTCCTGGTACGCATAAGCGTTCATCGTAACAAGTATCGGACAAAATACTGAGTTAAAACAGAGAGATACCATCTCTCGGATTGGTCCGGCTGGTTCGTATCGCGATCAGCATGGACATAGGCAATCTGGCCTTATATTCGTGGTTCGTCTGGTCTATGTTCACTCCTTGTCTGCTTATGCGTACCCGGAGGAGCGTTCCGTTATTTGGTGCCCCGTGGCCCGTGCACTGAACTATGCTCCGTATACGCGGTCACCGTCCAGGCCGCCAGCGGCGGGCCGCCACCGAGCGGCGACGGACGCGCCGGCCTTCCCCTCCTCCCTTCCCCTCTAT
>CAVYXX010000027.1:0-32624 GCA_963772355.1 uncultured Alphaproteobacteria bacterium
GGGGGGCGTTCCCGATAGGCCGTAAATTTGTTCCCAATAGGCCGATAGAAATGTTCCTGAAGTGCCGAGGATTTGTTCCCGAAGTGCCGATGGCATGCCCGTTCCCGATATGCCGACACAAGGCGTTCCTGAAGTGCCGAGCTTCGTGTTCCCAATATGCCGAAACAGGGCCGTTTTCTGCGATCTCGCAACGACCCCGTGGCGGAAATGGCTGTCCTGCGGGGGTATTCAGGCCGGATTTGAGGGAATCTTCGGCATATCGGGAACGCCCCTCAGGAGTTCCGGGTGGTAATACTGGCGCGCGAAGCCGTAGAAGGCCGCTTGGTAGTCGTCGGGCTGCTTGGCGGCGGTTTCCCAAGCCAGGCGTCGAACTCGGCCTTGAGCGCGTAGACATCCCAACCGGAAAAATCGCGCCGAACCCGCGACAGCGTCTCGTCGGTCAGCGGGGGCTGAACAGCGGCAGCGGGCGTGACGGCACCGTCTGCGCCTGTCCGCGGGCGGCGGCCCTGGATGAGGGGGCCGCCCCATGGGCGCTAAAATAGTCGCCTTCTGGGGTATTTGACATGGGGTTTGCGTTTCCGGGGCGCATTTGCGAACGATTTATGAATGTCCCCAGTTACCCGCATCATCGCTTGGATCGTGATCGGGCCGCGAATGGCGTCAACCAGTGCCCATACTGCGACTTTCTGCGCTGTCCACAGTGAAGGCAGATATTCGGCATCGAAAAGGTCCTGAGGGGAAAGACTTCAGGAAAACCTGGCTCAAGTCGTCACACAACAGCGCAAGGATAAGATGCGGATACAGCCAACTTCGTGCGCCGAGGTCGGTACGCGCCGGCAGCTTATCGATATGGAGCAGGGATTTCAGCCGTTTGAACGCGAGTTCGATTTGCCACCTAAGCCGGTATGCGGCGAGTACCTCCACGGCAGGGTAGTCCTCGCCTGGCAGCGAGGTGCCAAGGATCAGAAACTCCGCGGCGATCAGCGTGCGCGGATCGAGCACCCTCTGTTTGCGGTTGGCCTGCGCGTGCAGCGTCTTGCGCGTGGCCTCCACGGCCTCGGGCGGCTTGCGCAAGATGATCAGGCGGATCGGCGTCGTCACACCGCGCCGGACCAGAGCTTGAACGTCGATCTCGTGCGGCAGATGGTCGTTCGGCAGGGTCGCGAGGTGATCGATCAGGTCGAACGCGGAGCCATCCTGGCCGGTGAGATGGAAGCCGTTCCACTTGATCCTCACGATCAGATCAGCCTTCCCGCCGCTGTCCTGGAGGAACCGGTGCCACGGCTTGGCGCGGCCGTAGTTGCGGTCGCCGATACGCACCTCGCCTACGACCGGCGCGCCGTAGGTCAGGGTTTCGGCACCTTTAACGTCGGTCAGTTCGAGGTTCGAGAAGCCACCCGCGCCGAGATCGTAGACGCCATGCACGCGCCAGTCAGTGCCCTTGCTGCCCGGTTTGGAAATGCAGGTGCCATCGGCCACACGTATCGTACGACCCGGCCAGTGCAGAGCTTGGCTGGCCGATCTTGCCGCCAGCAGGTGAGCGGTGACGGCCTCGAGAAACTCCACCGAGTTGTCCAGGCGGTATTTGACGGCGGGATTGCTCAGGCTACCCAAGCCAAGCATCCCCGACCAACCCGCGGCGTCGCGCAGTGACATGCCGCCTGGCCCGTGCGCCAAGGCCAGGCGCAACAGCTCGGTGCCGGTCTTGATCTTGCGGCCGCGTTGGATCGCCTTGTGCTCGATGGCCAATTGATCCAGGTCGAGATCCGGCGGCAGACGAGCCAAAAGCGCGGGAAATTCGTCGGTGTGGAGCGATGCTATGTTTTGCATCTGCTCCCAGAATCGTACCGATTCGAGCCGAATCCAGAACTATTTTAGCGCCCATGGGTAGGAGGGGTGGGGGTGCCGGAAAAACCGAGGGACAACCCCATGCATCGCCTGCAGAACTGGCGACTGACACGCTACTGACACGCTAGGGCAATCCGTTCGGCTCTTTTAGACGGCCGAACGCGCCGGATATCCAACCTTAATATCTGGCTGTGCAACGAAAAATAAGTGTAGAAGCGACAGATGATAAACTCATCATCCGACGCAGCGGGAACTGATCTGGCAAAGCCTCCGGAGATGACGCCAGAGGAACGAGCCGTTCTATCGGCGCACATCGCCCGAAGGAAACAGAAGCGCCCCTCGCCACGAGTCAAGCTAGTTGAGAAGGCCGGATCATCCATCGAATTATCGGCGGACCACCCGATCCCACACCTCGGGAACGCCCTGATTATGGAGTCACTTGGCACTGCGGACTTCGATTTTTACAACGGATTGCTTACCCAGCTGGCCAATGTCGGTACGCAAGGGAAACCCGACGAACGGGGAACGAACTTTTTGTTGGCGATGGTGAGGGGTATTGGCCCGAAGGACGAAATTGAAGCCATGATGGCTGCCCAGATGGCGGCAGTTCACATGACCACTATGACCTTCGCCCGCCGCCTCGCCCATGCGGATAACATCCTCCAGCAGGATAGCGCGGAACGGGCATTCAACAAGCTGGCGCGAACGTTTGCGGTGCAGGTGGAAGCGCTGAAGCGATATCGGACCGGGGGCGAGCAGAAGGTCACGGTGCAGCACGTTACGGTCAATGAGGGCGGACAGGCGATCGTCGGAACGGTTTCGCCACAGGTAGGAGGGATGGGGGATGCCGGAAAAAGCTAGGGACAGTCCCGTGCATCGCCTACCTGATTGGCGACTGACGCTACCGCTGGCGCAATCCTGCCCGCGGTGTGGGGCGCGAACCCGTAGCGGCGCGAAGTGCAAGGCGCCAGCGATGTCAAACGGCCGATGTCGGATGCATGGCGGGACGAGTACGGGGCCTCGTACGTCGGAAGGACTGAAACGAATGCGACGCGCCAAAACACGGCACGGCATCTATTCCGAGGAAAGTCGGCGCCAAATGAGGGCTATCCGTAGGTTGGCGAGGGAGGCGCGGCAAACGGCGGCAGAGACATAAGCGGCTGCTCGCTATCCACCCGTTCCCGCATTCGATCAGAGGAAGGTCGGACGTGTCTGGGGGGAAATACGCCATTCTTAGCGAGCGCTACGGTCTTTACGGTTGTACGATCCTCTTTACCTCCTCCCCCCTTTTGCCAAAGTATAGGGAAGGGGCCAAAAAAGACCGTAAAAGTGTAATCTCCTGTTACATCAACGGCTTAGGGTTACGGTCGCGGCATAGACCGTATTGGCAGATTGGCTGAAATCCGCAGAACTGCGTTAATTCTAGTTTACATATCAAAACGGAGCCCCGACCCACAGTGCTTAAGAAACCACGGAAAGAGGCGGCTTTGGACCCGCATTCCCTCAATTCTGCTTGGAAAAATCGGTCGGAAATTTCTCACTGCTAATTCGATACAAAGAGCGCTGTCCGGTGCCAAGTTGATCCCGCTCAATATGCCCGGCCGAGTGCAACCCCGATAACACCGTCCCAAACGCTCTTGCGGTTATCTGATCCGAGACGGGGAGGAACCGGTTATAATCATCAAGGTAGTCGGAAGCCGATAACCAGGCGTCGCGCTTGTAGCGATTGCTGTGGATCAGCCAATAAAGCCCATCGCCATCGTTGCTGGAGGCCTGCAGGACGTCTCGCCTGAGCAAGGTATCCGGCGCGCTGTCCACAAGGTTTTGGTCAACCGTGTGGCTCAATAGGATGTGCATGAGCCCGCCCAGCATACGATCGAGCGCGCCTGAGGCATCGTGGTTCTTCATCCACCAATACAACTCGGTCGCCAACGCCGTCGCCTGGGGTTTCCTGCTCTCGTCGGCCATCACGGCTATGAGCGCGTTACGCCGATCCTGGGCGTTCAAACCCTGTGGGCATGTGTTGTTGCTGGTGACAAGCCAATTGGCGAAGTTCAACGCGTCGTGCCCGTGCGTGTTGCGCTTACGGATGGTGATGGTGTCGTCGGTAGAGTTCCGGTTAATAAAAGTGTTCCAGAACGCTCCCGACTTCTTGCTCCTGATGTCCAACTCATTCGCGATAACAAGAAGCTTGCCTTCCAGAGTGTCGGTCCACCCGCCTCGCTCAACTTCTTCCTGATTTAATATCGCCACGTTGCGCGGACCGTATAACCTAGGCAACACGGTGTTCGCCATTAACCCCTTTCCCTGGCCACCAATCTGCCCGAGCCACCATAAATTGGTCTGCAAGTTCCGCCCCGGCCGCTGGCAGGGGGGCCGCCAACCACGACGTGGTAAAGCGCCACTCCATCTCAGCGTCATCCTTGCCCTTAGCCGCGTCTATCATGGCTTCCAACGATAACTTATTCGGCCGCCCACAAAGATTCTCGCGTATCACGCGCAATAACAGCTCTAGTCCGGGTCGTAGCTCAGGATCACTGAGCGCTTCGGGGTAGGCGGCCAAAAAGGTGTTTCGGTAGGTGTTGATGTACAGCTCGCCGTTGAAGCCGACACAAGTCGCTTGGCTAGTAGGAACGACCATAACCCCGCGCACGGCCGGAGGGTCACGCATAAACTTACTGATGTCTTCTTGAGTAATTTTGACAGGTCCGCCCATCCAATTCTGCTTCAAGGAAAGCGCCGCTACTTTATCGTCATTAACACGCGACCAGGTGCCTGTGTTGAGCTTTACATACCAATTACCTCCGGTAGTGATGCAGCACCTTTCGCTGAGATAAAGCGAAGCTTTTGACATCGGGAGCGCCCGCCTGGTGAGATAACCAACAGGGTAATAGCTGTCTTGCTCAGTGTAGCCAATCACGCTGCGGCCTCCATCACGGCGGTGTCAGCGTCGCGCGCTAAGAAGGTGTCGATTTCATCAACGATCTCGCAGATCCGCGCTTCCGAAACCTCGGAGCGGTTTTTCACAACGATAGAGCATATTGAGCACGCCAACTTGTAGACGTCGTGGGTTTTGTCATAGCGCCGGAGCGCATCGCCCTTGATGAAATTGGAATCCAACGCGTCGGCATGGAGCAAGGGACGTTTCCGTAGGTTGGGCTTAATCTTTTCTGTCGCCCATACCATTGCCCTGGCGACGTGCTCTGGGACAGTTCTGGGCATTGGGAACGGGCAGACGTGGGTGACAATCCAGTCGATAATACGATCCCTTTCGGGAACCCGGCCCTCATCGTCTAGCTGTGTTGCTACCCACACCAGGTCACCGCGAGATAGCGAGCCGCGTTCGCTGATCCACAACCGGCACATCAGGGTCTTCATCGTGTCGTGGGGATTGCCGCGAATTACGTTGATCCAATCGGCGTGATACCGGTCGAGATCGAGATCAGCACAACGCGCCGGGTCAGCGGGGGCCCTTTTGTTGGCCTCCAGGAGGTCCCGCTGCGCCTTGCTGAGATCGGTCAGGGGCAGGGTGCTACTGGTACTTGGTCTCGGGCTCAGTGATGGCTTTGACGAGCGTCTCGGCGGCGGTGATGTAGTGATCGAAGTTCACGTCGTCTGGGAACGTCACAGGCAAATCGGACACCACCACCACGCCGCCGGCGACGAGCTGCGTCAGCTTGTCATCAACGTGCTTCTTTTTGAGTAGTTTGACGCCTCCGGTACCGATGTACCACCGCGCGATCGTGCCATGGTCATGACCGGTGTCATCGACGATAGTGTAACCTTTGGTCGCCTTGAAATAATCAATGAACTCGCGGATGTTGGAGCAGGCGTGGATCGTCTCAGCAACCGGTGTTCCGGCGACGAAGAACGCTTGAACCGCATCAACCACGATCCGGTTAACAGCCTTCTTGCCGAGATCTGAGCGGTCGTGACCGTAGGAGCCTTTGCACTTTGCCTTACCACCGACCGCCGGCACCGCGATGTAGTTGTTCACGTCGCGCCGTGCGATCAGCCGGTATTCCGACCAGGACAGCGTCATATCGATCGACGCCGCCGCCTGGTTCATCTGACTCTTAATCCAATCAACCAGGTCGCGTCGGACTTTGAGAGTTATTCCGTCGGTGTTTGCGCTGATCACCTTGACGCCCTCAGCATTAGCCAGCGCGTCAATAATCCAAAGCAGCGTGAGCTGGCCAAGCAGCGTGGTTCGTACCGTAACTGTCGGATCGCAGAGCCAGGAATACGGACTCTTGGTTTTTCCGAAGATCGAGTTGATCGCGATTTTCAGACCGTTCGCCAGATCGGTCTTCCCGTTGCTCTTGGCTTGCAATCGTTTGCGCCGCAGCGCGTCGAATTCGTCGAGAAAGGCGTCGGGTAAGTGTTCTGGTATCAATCTATGGTTGATGAGCAACGCTGGGTAAAAACTATCGAAGTCTAGATCCAGAAGTGCCCAACGCTCATCCGCGACAAATAGCCCTGGCTCGTCGGTGCTGTGCAACCCGCCCCAACCCAGGTTGTAGGTGACGTCGCCGACTTTAACGGTGTCGGCGATCTCACCCAGGACAATTTGTTTGACCGGACCATCTACCTTTTGTTCAACCGCGACCTCGAAGCGCATCGTTTCAGGAAGGCGATCCACGAGTTCCCTTATGGCGGTTGTGTTATACTCGAACTTCTCGGCGAATTGTCTCTTGAGCAACAGCCAGCTTTGCACCTTGGGATAAGTTGGGCGCCCTGTTCCAAATAAGCGCTGTGCCAGCACCACCTCGGCGAGCTTGGGATCATGAACATTGAGCGTGGTCCGAGCGCAATACTCTTTGGTCAGTGCGATCCGGGCAGCGATCTTGTCCGCCTGGCACACGGCAACGAGAGCGGTGACCTCCAGGTCAACCTTGTTATACTCGGCCACAGCGCACATTTCGTCGTGGGTCAGCACACGATCGGGCGCGTAGGGCAGCGTCCGCAAACTCGGCGCGTCAAGCTTGCACGCACATTCTTTCAGCGATCCAACCCTCGCTTTCGCGCCACCGTTCATAGCAAAAGGATCAATCGACAGCTCGCCGCCGGCGGTGTCCCGTGTGCTGCGCCACCAGGTGTTGTTGTTAACCAGAGCGCCCGACAACGTGTACAACTCCGCGGGGTCGTCGACACCCTCGAGAATTCGCGCAACGATGTGGTTGTCGTAACCGAGGCTGTTGAAACCAACCCAGCGGTAGGCGCTTCCGTGCTCGGCGTACCACCTGCGAAATGCCTCAAACGCCTCACCCAAGCCCGGTTCACTGGAGAACACCAAGAACTCGGTCTTGTGGATGCCCCTCCCGATCCGGGGAACATATCTGAAGTTAAGTATAGACCCTAATATACTTCCGTCAACATATAATTACCTTCCTTTTCTTGATGATGTGCCCGTGGGCATGTGGGTAACGCTGGAGCGGCGCGTAGCAGAGCGGAGGCGTTATCCACATACCCACAGGCTTCGCCGCCCGCGAACACCTCGCACGGTGTCCGGTAGCCCAGCGCCTGATGCGGCCGTTCCTCGTTGTAAAACCTCAGCCAGCCGCCGATCCCGGCACGCGCCTCCGGCACCGATCCATACGCCTTGGTGAAGATGTCCTCGTATTTGAGGCTGCGCCACAGCCGCTCGATGAAGATGTTGTCCAGGAACCGTCCCTTGCCATCCATGCTGATCCGGATGCCCGCCGCCTCGAGTTCGTCAAGGAACCCCGCGCTCGTGAACTGAACCCCTTGATCGGTGTTAAAGATTTCGGGCGGCCCGTGGCTTCTGATCGCCTCTTGCAGGGCCTCGACACAGAAGTCCGCCTCCATCGTGATCGACAGCCGCCATGACAGAACCCGGCGGCTGAACCAGTCCATGACCGCCACCAGGTAGACGAAGCCCTTTGCCATCGGGATATACGTTATATCGGCACACCAAACTTGGTTCGGCCGCTCGATCGCCAGGCCGCGCAGCAGATAGGGGTACACCTTGTGCTCCGGATGGCCCGCGCTGGTGTTGGGTTTCTGGTAGATCGCCTCCAGCCCCATCAGGCGCATCAGCCGCCGCACCCGCTTGCGGTTCACCACCACGCCATCCCGACGCAGCACCGCCACCATCCGGCGCGAGCCGTAGAACGGCCAGGCCAGATACAGCTCGTCCATCCGCCGCATCAGCGCCAGATCATCCTCGCTGACCGCTGCCGGCTGGAAATACAGCGTCGAGCGCGCGATTTTCAGCAGCCGGCATTGTGCCACGACCGGCAGAGCCGGGTCCGCCCGATCCACCAGCGCGCGCCGCGCGGCGGAACTCATGGACCAGACCTTTTGCGAAAAAAATCCCGCTCCACCGTCAATTGGCCGATCTTCTCATATAAAGGCGCCAACTGCGCCTCGGCTGCTGCCTCCCCATTTGGGGACGCAGCTCTGCCCGGCGCAAACAGGCCCGCCGTGCCCTCCAGCAACGTCTTCTTCCAGGCATGGATCTGGCTGGAATGCACGCCAAACCGGCTGGATAACTCCGCAACCGTGCCTTCCTCTCGCACCGCAGCCAGCGCAACCTTCGCCTTAAACTCCGCGGTGTGTTTCTTCCGTATACTTGACATGCCTCACCTCCGGCCAACCGGCCGTTCCCAGGCGAGATTCTCTCTTAGCTGCCTGTCTTGTGGCGGCTGCTATTAGGAGTAGCCCGATCATTGCGAAGTTCGGGTAAACTTCAACGTCCATACAAAGGGATGAAGGTTCCGTCGCGGCCACTTTTGCCAGCCTCGCTCGATCCTCGGGTTTAAATAACTGATTCGTCACGAACTCTCGTCCTACAATTTAGGACGCGCACCACTTTTACTTGCCCACCGGCGGAGCTTAGGCTACATCACCAGCTGTTGGAGCAGGTGTTGGGTTGGTAGCCCTTCATTCGTCGGCCGGGGCGCGTGGGGCGTGCCCTGGTTGATGAAAAAATCTAGGCTTGATGAAGAAAATCAGGCAGCAGCTGGTTCGGTCAGTTCGAACAGCTCGGCGACATCCTGAAGACCGACCATCCATCGACCGTCAGGTTGTTTATCCGCCGGAAGTCGAGCGTCCGCGACCGCCGCCCACACTTTTTGATAAGGCACCGCCCTGCCGTAGCGAGCCTGTAGTGCGCGTGGTGTCTCGGAAAGGGGAATTCGATCCTGCATCTCTGCGGCTTTCTATTGTTCGGTCCTCGTCTCTATTGAAACCACGCAGTGTTTCGCAAGCAGTCAATTGCCGATTCGCCCTACGCGGAGATTAATATTATGTAATCTGAGACAAATTGTCTGTATAGGCCTGGCATTACCGCCCCAGACGACTTCCAAACGCTGATTAGACATAAAATATGACTAGATATGTTTGTAACTTTGTATAACCCATCCTAAGTCAGCACAAACTTAGGACAAACTTTTCCAAACTAATTGAGCTAAATCCAAACTGACTTATTCATCTCCACTATTTATAATTGTCTGGCAATTCGAACCAACTCTATATGATTTAAGATCCGATATTTATGCTTATCCAAGCACGAACATCGCATCTTTAATTTGAGACTCACTTTCTCCGACTTCTAGGCAAAAACTTTTGCGTCCAAATTGCGGGAACGGCTATTAATCACTGACCTCCAACTTTCGGGTGCACTTCATGGGAGTTGGACGGAACGGCTTCGCCGAGGCGTGTGTGGCGAAGTCATTGGACGGTTGGACGTATCCTTTCGAACCGGCGGGCGTGCAGTAGCCCGCCGGCCCATCAACGAAAGGAGACCACCATGTCGCCACTACGTGCGCGGATGATCGAGGACATGACCCTGGCCGGCTTGGCTGTGGGGACACAGAAGATCTACACCCAGGCCGTCTCCAGGCTGGCCAAGCATTACCGCCGCTCGCCCGATCAACTCGGCGAGGAAGAAGTGCGGGCCTATTTGGTCGGTTTGCGCCAGCGAGGTGTTGCACGCGGCACCTTCCAGACCAGCCAGTACGGCTGGCGTTTCCTCTATCACCACACGCTCGGCCGTGGCTGGGGGCTGTTTGGGGAAAAAAGGATCGCTTCGCCAGGCAGAAAGAAGTCGAACAAGGCCGGTAAGTACAATGCTCTGTTCGCCTTCGTCGTCGATATAGCTGAACGCTTAGTCACGTTTTGCAGGCGGTAAGTGTTTCGCGGAGCTCGAACATTGTTGTTGTGCTCTGATAAAGCGGTAACTAGTGTGGCGAGGGGCATTTCCACTCTGCTCCAGACCCAACAGTGACACTGGTGGCGAATTGGAAGTTCTGAGAATGTTCCGCTTCGTATTTCCCTGACCAGCCGGAACGATTTGACGTGGCGTCGCTCCCTTGTGCCGTTGGCCAGCAAGACGGCGAGTTCGGTGCCGACGATCAACCCCAAGGGCGCACGTATGTTGGGGTTGCAACGCCGACCCCCACCGAACGCAAGATAGAATCGCGTCCAGCAATTCTTGCGCAAGAACGATTCGTAGAAGAGCTGATCCAGATTTTTTTCGGTCGTTCTCGTGGAAAGTATAATTTTAGTGAAGTCGAATCGTGTCCAGATCTGCGACCCTGGAGAGTCCGCATCCAATTGAGCGCTGCAATGTCGTTGCACCTGCAAGAATCACCTTCTGCACCAGAGGAAACCAGCCGTGTCGCGCGAGCGGCGTTTCCCAAGGGTAACCTATGCTTGCACATCGCAGCCGTGCTTGGTCCTATTTATAAAGATGACCAGTTCGCTGCCTTGTTCCCTCGTCGCGGCCAACCCGCTGAGGCACCAGGTCGGCTCGCCCTAGTGACGGTACTGCAATATGTTGAAGGCTTGTCCGATCGGCAGGCCGCCGATGCCGTGCGCGGACGGATCGACTGGAAGTATGCGCTGGGCCTTTCCCTGATCGATCCCGGCTTCGACCACACAGTCCTGAGTGAATTCCGCTCACGCTTAGTCGAGGGCAAAGCCGAACAGCTCTTGCTCGACACGCTATTGAAATGCCTGCAGGAACACGACCTGGTTAAAGCCCGCGGGCGGCAGCGTACAGACTCTACCCATGTGCTGGCCGACGTGCGCAAGCTCAACCGGCTGGAGCGTGTTGGTGAAACTATGCGCGCAGCCTTGAACGAGTTAGCCATGATGGCGCCGGACTGGTTGCAAGCGCTGGCGCCGGCCGCATGGTACGAACGGTATAGCCGACGTGTGGAGAACTATCGCTTGCCCAAGACCGACACCGCGCGGCTCGAGCATGCCGCGGTCGTCGGCGCGGACGGCAGTCAGTTATTGGCCGCCATTGATGCCACCAACGAGCAATCATGGTTGGCGCAGCTGCCCGCGGTGCAAATACTGCGGCGAGTTTGGGCGGAACAATACGTCGAGGACGCCGGGCAGCTGCGATGGCGATCCAAAGTGGAAATGCCAGCACCCGCGAGCCAAGTCTCCTCGCCCTACGATTCCGCCGCTCGCTACAGTACCAAGCGAGATATCTCCTGGGTCGGCTACAAGGTCCATCTCACCGAAACCTGCGACCCCGAGATGCCGCACATCATCACCAACGTCGAGACCACGCCGGCTTCGACCCCGGACGACAACATGGTGGCTCCGGTGCATCGGTCATTGGAGCAGCGCGGGCTGCTGCCGTCCGAGCATCTCGTTGACAAGGGTTACACGGCCTCACACGTCTTGGTCGACAGCCAGCAACAGCACAGCGTCAGTATTGTCGGTCCCGTAGCCGACGATCCGAGTTGGCAGGCCCGCTCAGATGATGGCTTCACCAAGTCTCAGTTTCTGGTCGACTGGGATCGACAAGTAGTCACCTGCCCAGCAGGCAACGAGAGCATCTCTTGGCTGCCAAACACCTGGCCCGAGAACGGCATGATGTTCGAGGCGCGATTTGCGCGAAAAGACTGCACGCCATGCCCGTCGCGTTCTCGTTGTACCCGGGCCAAAAAAGAGCCGCGTACTATCGGGCTTCAGGCACGCGAACAGTACGGGGCGCTGCAATCCGCTCGCCAGCATCAGACGACGAAGGAATTTCAGCAAGATTATGCTGCCCGGGCCGGGATCGAGGGCACGCACGCGCAGGCAATCAGTCGATGCGGATTGCGACAGTGCCGATATATCGGGTTGGCGAAGACCCACCTGCAGCACGTGATCACAGCCGCTGCCATCAACCTGGTAAGGATCGCCGACTGGCACAGTGGCGTCCCCAGAGCCAAGACGCGACAGTCACACTTTGCCGCCCTGCAGATGGCTGCCTGACCCCGTCATCGAATTCGCCACCAGTATCAACAGTCGTGTCACCAGCCGCCAAATTGGCACCGGCTGCGACGCCGAGGCGTCAGCGCCAGAGTCCCCTCGAAGCGACTGCCTGCGATTTTTGTGTAATGAACCGTGTGCTTCGGGTCCCGATGCCCGAGATAATCCTAAATCAGGCGGAGATCATATCCCCGGTTGGCGAGGTGGAAGCCACATGAGTGGCGCAGCGTGTGCGGGTGCACCGATGTCAGTTCGGCCCGTTCCGCAGCCATCGCGACGAGGTAGTTCACGGACTGCCGTGTGAAGGGCTGCTGGCGCTCGGACAAGAAAAGCCAAGGGAGCGTGAAATGCGGGAAAGTTTGCCCGTGTGGCGCGCAACGATGCCAGGATTTGGCCTGAAGGAATTTTCGACGGTTAGGACTTACAACCCCTCGGAGGAGTGGAGTTCACGGCGCTCCCCCTTACGCCGCCTCCGCCCGCTGGGTCATCGCCGCCAGCAATTCCCGCCCCTCGTTCGTCAGCACATACGGTGAGCGAAACGCGTCCGACTGGACCCGCACGATCCCCCGGCGTTTGAGGTACTGCATCAACGCATTCGTCGACTGCGGTGGAATATCCAAAGCACGAGCCACTTTAACCGTCCGCGACTCCCCCTGTTCCGCGAGATAGGCCAGAACATTGGCGACTCGGCCCAGCGGTACATCAGCGGCGGCTCCTCCGCCTCCGCTACATCCGGCGACCGCTGCCAGTGCGACCGGCCCGCCGGAGTCAGGCGCCAAAGCTCGCCATACGTCGCCTGGCCCGCCTTTTCGATAAGGCCGACGTCGCGCAGGAAATCCGCGATCTGTGCCATGACCGCCGGAGACCGGTGCGCCACCGCCGCGAGTTGCGACAATGTTGTGGGCTTTTCCTCTCCAAATGCCGACAACACGCGCTCCTGGGCGTAGGTCAGCAGCACCACCGGATCGTCGGTCAGCGCGAGCGCGAAAATCGGATCCCCCGACCCAGGGCCTCTGATCCGGCCCGCCGCGCTCTGGGATACGACCAATTGGCGCACCCGCTCGCGCGTCACGCCCAGAAGGCCGGGCAGGTCAGCGCGATGGCGCGGCGTTTCCAACAACGCGAGCAGGCGCGCCGCTGGACTGCCGGGCACCACCGTGCGCGACGGCTTCCGCCCCCGCGTTCCGACCTCCGGAAGCACCGAAAACGGCGCGGTCCGGCCGCGCGCGGTCAGACCCCAGACTTCGTCCTTGCCCTTTTTGGCGAGCCGCAGATCGGACAAGGTTGCCAGCGCCCGTCCGATCCGCTCGACGCCACGGCCGCAACGCAGGGCGATCACGGTCGGCCGTCCAAAGCCTGCGCGGAGGAACTTTCAAACACGCGGCCTCGGCGGAGGGCAAGGAAACAGGGGCTGGCATGGACATTCGATCCCGGCGCTGGAAAGCGTAAAAAGACTTGCTAATCGACGGAATTGCGATTTGCGAGATGTAATACCAACTCGCGATGACCCCGACTTTCCGTAAGGCAAGTAAGGCCCTGATAATCCATGATTTTGGCACCGGTCGAAGAGTTGGTGTCAAGACGGGTTGGTATAAGGGCAACCTGGACTCGGCCTGACGGAGTTTTCGGCGGTTGGGCTTACATCCCCAATTTGGCGGCTGGTGACACGACTGTTACTGTTGGGTCTAGGCCATGCTGGGAACACTTCGCGCAGAGGCGCCAGGCCCCCTGCTCCACCGCTGCCCCGCCGGAGGTCGGCCGGGATTTTGGGGCGGCGGCTTGCCGTAAAGCCCCAGACCGTGCGTGCAAGATTGAGCTCGGCGGTTTTCGCCTTGCCACCACGCCGTGGAAATAACCGCCCGGGGTTGAGCGGGAATGCTCTGCCGGTTTGAGGACAAAGCGTCGATTTGGTTTCGGCAAGAACGCCTGGATAGCAAGAAGAATAATCGATGCCAATACCGGGACCGTCCCGATAATTTGAGAGATATACTGTATAGAGATCGTGCTTTCTGCAGCTGCCGCACCCCAGCCAGCCCGCTCTCGCAGGCGGAGAGGAACACCAGCCGTGCCGCCTCCAGTTTCGCATCGTGCAGCATCTTCAGGCGCAGTTCCTCGCCATCCGCCCGCAGCAGGCGCGATCGCACCGGCCGCATCGGGTTGTGCTGGCCATGCGTGGAGGCGTGGAAACAGTGGCATTCGACAGATGCGCGAGCCGGCGGTGAGCGCCCTGACTGGCGACGTTCGCGGCACGATCCATCTCTCAGCCGCCTACCCGGCGGTGAGCGCTTGCGTGGGACGTTGTGGCGCGCACGCCTTTCTCTCAGCCGCCTACCCGGCGGTGAGCATGACGCCCGTGACGGTGACTGATTACCAACTCGCGATGACCCCGACTTTCCGTAAGGCAAGTAAGGCCCTGATAATCCATCGATTTTGGCACCGGTCGAAGAGTCGGTGTCAAGACGGGTTGGTAATGACGCCATGCTTCTCTCAGCCGCCTACCCGGCGGTGAGCGCCGCTGGCCGTGCGACCACTGCCTTGATCAATCTCTCAGCCTACCCGGCGGTGAGCATTGGCACCGTTAGGTTGTCGCCGATCAGGGTTCTCTCAGCCGCCTACCCGGCGGTGAGCGGATTGATAACTCCGGGAGGAAATTGTCCAAGCCGCCTACCCGGCGGTGAGCGCTGACATGGTAACAAGTGCTCAGACTGTTCGTCTCCAGCCGCCTACCCGGCGGTGAGCGCTGGTTGCCGTGGTGCCACTGATTGTGAACTTCTCTCAGCCGCCTACCCGGCGGTGAGCGTCCAGCTACTAACCCTGACCCTTTGCATTTTTCTCTCAGCCGCCTACCCGGCGGTGAGCACCATTTGATGATACTGAGACATCCCCAGAGATCTCTCAGCCGCCTACCCGGCGGTGAGCACCACACAGCCTGATGCACTTACGGCTATTCTTCTCTCAGCCGCCTACCCGGCGGTGAGCGGTTCCGAGCCGCATCGTCAGCGCTTGGGTGATCTCTCAGCCGCCTACCCGGCGGTGAGCTTGGTCAGTCCTTGGGGAACCGAGGTCGCAGCTCTCTCAGCCGCCTACCCGGCGGTGAGCCTCTGACAATCGTTGTCGGGGCGTTGGGTACTTCTCTCAGCCGCCTACCCGGCGGTGAGCTCCGGGGCATCATACAGCGGGTATCCGATGACTTTCTCAGCCGCCTACCCGGCGGTGAGCACACCGGTCACGTCCGACACCTTTACGCTTGTTCTCTCAGCCGCCTACCCGGCGGTGAGCACCAAGGTCTTCCAGCGCGGTGTCTCCAAGATTCTCCAGCCGCCTACCCGGCGGTGAGCCCACTGAAGTTCGCCGCCTGGGCGTCGTTAGCTCTCTCAGCCGCCTACCCGGCGGTGAGCCGCGGCGGACCAGGTCGTCGTAGGTTAGGATAGTCTCTCAGCCGCCTACCCGGTGGTGAGCGTCATGTGGGGTGGTCGGCCCATCGGCGAGCATCTCTCAGCCGCCTACCCGGCGGTGAGCCTACCCGTGGCTAGACACGGTTCTTGGCGCCTTCTCTCAGCCGCCTACCCGGCGGTGAGCATAGCGACGGCATCGAGGCCGCCTTTGAATTCTCTCTCAGCCGCCTACCCGGCGGTGAGCGCTACGCCCAGTTCGATCCCGACGCACTGAAGTCTCTCAGCCGCCTACCCGGCGGTGAGCACCACCTGTGGGCCAGCTCTAACCCTCTGGAATCTCTCAGCCGCCTACCCGGCGGTGAGCAGACGAACAACGGCGGCGGCACGGCCTCACAATCTCTCAGCCGCCTACCCGGCGGTGAGCGATTGTGCCGGGTTCCTGGTTTACTTTGTTAATCTCTCAGCCGCCTACCCGGCGGTAGAGCGATTGTTGCCGATGCCGTTGCCACAGAAGGGATCTCTCAGCCGCCTACCCGGCGGTGAGCGCCGTCGTTGATCATCCGGCGGAAGCGTTTTTTCTCAGCCGCCTACCCGGCGGTGAGCACCTCCCGATCCGCTGCCCGCGTTGACGGCGATCTCTCAGCCGCCTACCCGGCGGTGAGCGTAATTTCACAGTCAGCGTCGGCTGAGCATCTTCTCTCAGCCGCCTACCCGGCGGTGAGCCTGAGAATATCGTCCTGCGCTATGTGTTTACTTTCTCTCAGCCGCCTACCCGGCGGTGAGCGATGCCGTCCGGTTTGGTCGAAATCACGATATTCTCTCAGCCGCCTACCCGGCGGTGAACACCTCAACGTCACGTCTGTCGCCAGCGTCCAGTCTCTCAGCCGCCTACCCGGCGGTGAGCATTCCAGCCCCATTGCTGCACAAGATCATGATTTATCTCAGCCGCCTACCCGGCGGTGAGCTTATTCATCGCCTCGTCCCTCTTTTGTTGGGTTCTCTCAGCCGCCTACCCGGCGGTGAGCCCCTTTCCTTCTTCACAAAAAGCATGGAAGAGCAAGGATTTCATCCATTATCCTTCTACAGATTACTTTTCAAAGACCGTTGCCAAGTTGCTGGATCTACTCGGCTTTTCCGAAAGCGCCGGAAAGATCCCTCAGCGTCCCCCGGGTCATTCCTGTCTGTTCCGTGTAGCACATCGGCGCGATGGTCGCGTTCTCCACGCCATAGTCCGGTACCTCGACACGAAGCAAACGACGCATGTCTGCTTCGTCCATTGCGACGCCGTTGCCTGCCAGATCCCGCCAGGCGCCGTCGGTAAGATGGCGAATCAAAGACTTGTTCGTGATCCAGCTCGCCGATCGCCAGGCCTTGTGCGTCTGCTCGGTCGAAGCGGCTGCGCCGCGTTCCAGGGGACATGTCGACATGCCAAGCCGCCTCGTCGATGCTTTCCCCGAACAGGGCGTAGATGAGGTCCCTCGTCGTCGACCGCCGAAACCGTCGCACGCGTGGCATCACGGCACTCAGTCGGGCAATAGGCGATGCAAGATAGCACGAAGCTGGGGATGATGAATCGGATGCGCTGATCATTGCCTGCCGCAGCTGAAATTCTGCTTCGCGGAGCGGAACGTTCCCCTGATCGGAGAGCAGCACCCGGGCCGTCACGATGGAGACCGTGTCAGCGCCGATGATCTCCGCTGTGCTGCGCTGTGGGAATTCATCGAGCTTCGTCACTCGCGTAACACGGGTTTCGGCGGCGGGACGGGTTTCGACATACCGGGCGGCGAATAGTTCGCACCGAGTTCAATGGCACCATCACTGTCATCGCTGATCAGTACAACGGCAAGAAGCTGAACTCACCCAACGATGTCGTCGTTGCCTCCAACGGCTCGATTTGGTTCACCGACCCAACGTATGGGGTCAGGGGCTGGTACGAGAGCTTGCATGGCGACATCGAACAACAGAAGCACAACGTCTTCCGCGTCGATCCGCAGAGCGGCGAAGTCAAGGTCGTTGTAGATGATTTCGTACAGCCTAACGGTATTTGCTTTTCGCCGGATGAGAAGAAGCTCTATGTCATCGATAGTGGCATATCCGAGGGACCAGGGAATCCGGCACATATCCGCGTGTTCGATGTCGATATCGATTCCGGTAAGGTGTCCAACGGCAAAGTCTATGCCGACGGATTTGCGCCTGCCCTGACCGATGGCATGCGAGCTGACGTTGAGGGAAATATTTGGTGTAGCGTGGGCTGGGGCGATCCAAAGGAAGACGGAGTCCGCTGTTATAGTCCGGCTGGTGAACTGCTCGGCAAGATTCACATACCCGAGACCGTTGGAAACATGAGCTTCGGCGGAGTGCTGCGCAACCGACTCTATATCGGTGCCAGTTCATCCGTCTATGCGTGCTACGTCGGCACCCAGGGTGCGGGTCTACCACGGATCTGATTGCAGCTGAGGATTTCGTTCTTGGTCGCGGAAAAAACGCACTTCCAATCCGGCAAAACCACTCAATTTTTCATTGGGAGGCCTACACCATCGGTGCTCACCACCGGCCAAGGGGCGGCAGAACCGGTCGATTGCTACTCTGATGCTGACCCGTGTGGGAATACTGGGCAATAACGCTGGAACCGAAAAAGGGAGGATGTAGGAAGATGAGCCTCAACCTGAAGACGTTGCTTTTAACCACGGCAACGGTCGCTTGCTCCTTTGCGGGGGTGATGACGGGAGCGAAGGCGGAATCGCCGCCGGGGATGAAGCTCTACGTCTTCTCGTCGGGTTTCCTGAATATCGACAAATCGGCCCTGCAAGCCGGGGCGGCACCGGGCAAGATCGATATCCCCGTTGGGTTTTTCCTGATTCATCACCCGAAGGGAAATGTCCTTTTCGACTGCGGGAACAATGACAAGGTCATCACCGACCCGACCTACTGGGGGCCGTTGGCAGCCATGTTGGGCAATCCGGCAAACAACAGCAGGAGCCCCGATGTCGCGGTCGATGCGCAGTTAGAGAAGGCCGGGTACAAGATATCCGACGTCAATTACGTCATCCTCGGACACATGCACCTCGACCATGCAGGCAATGTCGGCAAGTTCCCGAACGCGACCCTCGTCTACCAGCGCGACGAGATAGTCAACGCGCTCTGGCCGAAGCCCGGGTATGCCGGACCCTACATCCCCGGCGACTTGGCCGGGCTGCGCGCCCCGGTCGGCTCGAACCTGCCGGCCAAGCAGAAAGTGATCGAGCTCGATGGTGATCTCGATCTGTTTGGCGACGGCAGTATCCTAATCCATCGCAGCGTCGGGCACACCCCGGGCAGCGAGCAGGCCGTGGTACATCTACCTAAGACTGGTGCGATCGTGCTGACCAGCGACGCCGCCTACATGTCGGAGAACATTGAGAAGGACCTCCTACCGAGCGTCGGCCTCGCTTACGACCCGGTAGGCATTCTCCAGGGTTATCAGTGGATCAAACACATACGTGACAGCGAGGGTGGTCAGGTGTTCATGGCGCACGACGCCGAGGGGTACAAGCAACACAAGCACTCACCAGAATTCTACGAATAAGCCCTTAGAACAGAAGTTGTTCGCACGTAAACGGGCCGCGCGTCTTCGGGTTGGGCTGTCTGTGGGAAAGCTGTCGCGCGGCTATCGTTAGCGCATGGCGATCGCGCAGGCACTGCTCAACGACCTCCGATCCTCGTTTTCAACGAACGAACCGGTTGTGGCCTGTCGTTAAATTGGTCAATGCCTTCACCATCGGCCATTCCGTTACGCTTTCGCTTGCCGCTCTTGATATCGTTCGGATCCCCAGCTCGATCATCGAGCTGGGGATCGCTGCTTCTCTTCTCACATGACGTTCAGAGCGATGGCCGGATTCCTTTGCGTTCGGTCATACCCATGCTGATGGCGTTCGACCGCCTGGCTGGCAGCCCTGTTCGCGGCAGCCATGCTGGGGGCCAGACCCCGATCGCTGTCTACGCCCCTTCCGCCGTGATCGTTATGCTTGGAAAGTACGGGTTTCTCGATATCTCGACAGGACGGTCTTCCAAGTCTGATCCCGTGGTCAAGAGCGTTATGACCCTCAGCCGCCGGCCCATATTCAGAAAGGCTTATCACTGAAGAAAAACCCCGGTTCTCGGCAGAGTACGCCGAGAGCCCGGGAAGTTTTTGGGAAAAACATTTGAAACTAACGACGCCTTGACGCCGCTTTCTAGCAATACCGCAACGCACACCAGAACCCAACAGTCCCTTCGGTAGAGTCCGCGGCGGCAAGTCTGAGAGGCGGCCCTCCGGCCGGCTAAGACGCCATTCGTATTTTGGTCATAATAAACTAGAACGGCCTTTTTCAACTTGTTCCGAGCGGGCGGTCAATGCTGGGTTCGATACTTCGAACAGGTTTCGTCAGGGACGTCCGGTTTTCCGGACGCGTCACATTTGCGTGGATTCCCCATGCAATGAAGGAGGCTCTATGCCGGATCCCTCTTCGCCCGTGGCGGCTTTCTCGTCTTCAGCATCCGCTTTTTGTTGTTTACAGCCGGCGACGAGGTAACCTTCGTCTTCATGGGCTTCGCCATATGGAATCAGACTTCAATCGAGCAATCGACGAGCATCGTCTGGCTCGTCGCCAAGAACATCTCAGAGGTGCGTGTTAGTCGTCCTGGCGCAATCGGCTGGGCAGTAGTTCGCCTTTGCCCTCCAGCACCGGATACGCTGCCGCGGCAACCAGGTGCGCGTTGATCCGCTTGAGGTCGCGCAGTGCATCCAGGTGCAGTGAACTGGTTTCCGCTGTATCAATGCGGCCAGCCCGAAGCCGCTCGAAATGTGACGCTGTGGCTGTGGCCTCTATGCTTCGAAAGGCTTCTTTTTCGGAGGCAAGCAAACGGGCAGCGCGATCATCTTCCGTCATGAACAACGAGGCCGTAGCGCGGAGGTTTGCCATCAACCGGTCGATCATGGCCAGCAGCTCCCCCTCCCCCTCCTTGGAGAAGGTTAGCCCGCGTTTCAGCTGTCTCGTGGCCACTCCCAGCAAGTTCTTGTCCACGATATCTCCGGCCTGCTCCATGTTGGTGGCGAAGGCCAGTATCTCGGCGACCCGGCGATGGTCGGCATCGCTCATTGCCTCCGGATCGAGCGAGGTAAGATATGACTTGATGGCGGTGTTTAGCTTGTCGAGCACATCGTCCAGGCGCTTCGTCTCGCTGATCTGACGCCGGTCAGGCTTTTCGAACGCGTCTCGAACGCCTTGCAGCATGGTCTCCAGCACGTCGGCCAGGCGGAGCGCTTCGCGCGCGGCGGCGCCAAGAGCGATTACCGGCGTCTCTTGGGCCGAGCGGTCGAGATACATCGGAATTCCGGGATCGCCCGCGCTGATCCGTGTTGGCAGCCAACACCGCAACAACGCCGCGTAGGGCTTCAGCAGGGGGAAGAAAAGTAGCGCCAGGATCAGGTTGAAGATCGTATGGAAGTTGGCGACCGCTCGCGAGTTGTCGGGTTCGATGGCCATCATCCACGGACCCACATAGGGCAACGCTGCGAGGGCAACGCTGACGCCGAGAACCCGGTTTAACAGATTGCCAAGGGGGAGCCGCTTGGAAGCTGGATCGCTGCTGGTCGCACCCTCCACGACGGGATTGATAGCAGTCCCGAGATTAGCCCCGAGCACCAGGGCAAAGGCGGCCTCGGGCGGGATCGTCCCCTTGGCCGCGAAAGACATGACCAACAGGACGACTGCGACACTTGAATGGGCTGCCCAAGTCAGCGCTGCGGCTAGGATGACATCGAGCATGGGTTGGGTGGACACCGCGCCGAGAAATGTCCGCAGGCTGGCTAAATTCTCGTATGGCAGGAGCAGATCGACGAACTGGTGCAAGGCCATCAGCACCAGACCGAGCCCGATCAGCACGCGGCCGAAGTCGCGCGGGCCAGCCGAGGCGCGGCGGAACATCAATACCCCGATCAAGATTAGCGCCGGCGCAACCTCGGCGACGTCGAGCGACAATACCTGCACGATGAGCGTGGTGCCGACATTGGCGCCGAGCATGACGGCAAGGGCGGGCACCAGGTCGACAAGGCCGCTGGCCGCAAAGCCGGTAACCATAAGGCCCGTCGCCGTGCTACTCTGCACTAGGGCGGTGACACCGATTCCGGCAAGGAAGGCCTTGAAACGGTTTCGCAGCGCGCTGCCCAGGAAGCTTCGAAGTTTTGCTCCGAAAGCCCGCTGCACACCGGTCTGGACCATATGGACGCCCCACAGGAGCAGCGCCACAGATCCGGCAAGGTCCATCAGGGTGAGGGGAAAGCCCATCAGCCCAGCTCCTTTCAAATCAGGTATCGATCTGCTTGGTCGAGAAGCCGGAAGCCGCAAATACTTGTGGCGGCCGGCGTAGTTCGAAATAGGCCTGTGTCTCTTCAGTACATCGCGAACACCAGCGCGCCAGCGAGCATTGCCGCCAGCAGCGTGATGACGGGGTGCTCAACGAAAATGGAGATGAAGCTTCGCCTCAGCTGCTCCCGGTCGTTGGGTAGAGCCATTCATCACCCCCGGCTCTGAAGCTCGTTGTCGTCATTGATCAGCACACCACTCCTCGCCGAGCTCGTCGGCCAGCATGGCGCCGGTACTGCCGACCGCGGCTAAACAAGTCTCTCATCCGATCCTCCCAGTTATTAAGAATCCTCGATCCACTTATCGAGCCCGTTTTTAGAAAGTGACTTTCGGTCGAAGAGGGACAATGCCTAATGTTCGGAAGAGGTCGTGTCCCTCGTCGAAGACGAGGAAACCGCCGACAAGAGAAGTGCGTTCGTAGCACTTTCGGAATTGTCCTGAAGGCTCTCCCTCAATGCGTTCTGAGCAGATACACCCCACTACGTCCGATCTGCTGAACAAGGTCCGCGAAGCCACGGTCAGATATCCGAACATTTCACAGCTGCGTGATTTTGACAGTGAGAATTTGGCAACCGATCCGGCAGGAGGTGTCGGCGCGCCGCCGACCGCGAAAAGTGTATTGGGGCGGAGGGGGGCGGCCTTGCTTGGCCGTCTGCTGGCAGCAGGGCGGCGACCCTGGCCGCTTACCGCGCGGGTTCCAATCGTTTCGGGCGCACTGATCTTGGCTGTTGCGGTCGCGGTGTCGCACTTTCTGATGTCGACGATAGCTCGCGAGCAGGAACTCAGCGTGCGCCGTTTGGCAGCCGTCTACCTCGATGGCATCTCCACGACGGTCTATCCACATGTCGTGGCGCGCAACCTCACCAACACCGTCGAAGCATTGAACCGGACTATGTGGTTCCACCAGAGCATGCGCGAGCAACGGGCGATGGTGCGCCTGCCCGATGGAACCCTGTTCGCCGACGTATCCGGCAAACAGGTTGATGCCAGCACCGAGGATCCGATCCACGACCCCGGCCTTGGTCGGCGGCTTGAGCAGGGAGGCGGTTTCGTCTTTGACGAAGACACCGGAACTGGTTGGGCCTCCCGTGACATCGTGCGGGAGGGTAAGCATGTCGCAGACCTGTATGTCGCGCTGGAGTTGAAGTCGCTTATCGATGAACGACATGTACTCCGCCGCAACCTGCTAGTGGCGACAGTAGGAGCCAGCCTTTGTGCGGCGGCGATCGGTTTCATGATTGTACATCGCATGGTGCAGCCGCTTCGTCTGCTGACCGAACGTCTGCGGCGCGCTCAGGCGGGCGACTTCCAACGGGTATCGCCCGACCTGCTGCCTGCGGCATCGAGTGAGTATGGACGCCTGCTGCGCGGCTACAACGACCTCGTAGACGCACAGGGTGAGCGGGAAGCAATGGCAATCCGCTTGGCCCAACGCGAGCGGGAAGAGTGTACTGGGCGACTCGCGGCTACTGTGGCGCATGAGGTTCGCAACCCGCTCGGCGGGATGTCAACGGCCCTCGATACCATTCGGAAGTTCGGCGACAATCCGGATGTCAGGGGAAAAAGCCTCGATCTGATCGAGCGAGGTCTGTGGAGCATACGGAACGTGGTGGGTTCGGTGCTGGCATTCCACCGGATGCCGCCGGACAGCCGCAGGCTGACCCCCGGAGACTTGGACGACCTGCGCATCCTCATCGAGCCCGAACTGACCCGGCGGCAGCTTAAATTGTCCTGGCGCAGCAGCGTCGCGGGAACGGTGGACGTCGCCGCGACCGAGACCCGGCAAATTGCCCTGAATCTCCTCTTGAACGCCTGCGAGGCGTCGCCGCCGGGTAGTGAAGTTGGCTTCCAGGCATGGGTCGGTGCAGCTCCCGATCACGCGGGGCTTATCGAATTCAACCTGGAGGTCGTCGATGCTGGCCCTGGGCTGCCAAAGGCCGTCGCCGCGGCACTAACGGAGATCGGGGTGACGGACCCGCGGGATCCTCCTCGCGGGCTCGGCATCCGTGTCGTCCGTGACCTTGTCCGCGGCCTTGGTGGACGCATCGTCGCCACGCCAGCAGCGGGTGATCATGGATCCCGCATCGTCGTTACTTTGCCCCCGACTGGCGTGACAAGGCAGGAGATCACGATGTGAGTGCCTCCGCTCCGAATTCGGCAAGCATTTCAAGCGCCGAACCCCGCCCCTTGATTGGTATCGTTGATGACGATCCGATCATGGGAGAGTCGCTGGTGCAGCGTCTTCAACTGGAAGGCTATCAAGCAATTTGGTGGCAATCGGGCGAGGAGGCTCTGTCCCACCTGCCCAGCACGGACTGCCGGGTTTTGGTGTGCGACATTCGCCTGCCGGACCTAGATGGCGAGCAATTGTTCCGGCGTGCTCTTCCCGATCTGGGAGCGACCCCAGTGATCTTCATCACCGCCTTCGGCGAGGTGGAGCAAGCCGTGCGTCTGATGCAGGCCGGAGCGGACGACTATGTGACCAAGCCGTTCGAAATCGAGGTGCTGCTCGACAAGATCGCCGCCCTTTGCGCTCGAGAGGTGGTCGCAGGCAACGGCAGCCCCGGTCGAGAGACGCTGAGCGCATCAGCCGCGATGCGCGTTGTCGAGTCTGAGCTTCTGCGTGTGACCGACACATCCAGCCCGGTATTGCTGCTGGGTGAGACTGGCGTGGGCAAGGAGGTGGCAGCGCGCCAGTTGCACCACGCGTCGGCGCGTCGCGACCTACCCTTCATCGTCGTCAGTTGCGCGACGATCCCGGTTGACCGGGCAGAAAGCGAGATGTTCGGCCATGAACGCGGCGGTGTAACCGGCTCACGCACCGCCCATGTCGGTTTGGTTGACCAGGCCGGCGGCGGCACGCTGTTCCTCGACGAGGTCTCGGTGCTTCTGCCGTCGTTGCAGGGCAAGCTGCTGCGGCTGCTGGAGGATGGCAGCTATCGCAGACTAGGCGGCACGCAGGAGCTTGTGTCCGAGGCTCGTATCGTGTCGTCGAGCAATGCCGATCTGGCGGCGCTGGTAGCGAAAGGAAATTTCAGGGCCGATTTGTACTACCGGCTGAACGTGATCGAGCTGCATATCCCGCCGCTGCGAGCTCGGTGTGAGGACATCATTCCTCTTGCGGAGCATTACCTTGCGCAATTCGCCCGTGGCGCTGGCCACCGCGTACCGTCCTTGACATCGGCTGCGCGAACGGCCTTGCGCGACCATGGTTGGCCGGGAAATATCCGCGAGTTGCGCAACCGGCTCGAGCGCGCGCTTGGCCTCTCAGCTGGCGCGCCGCAGATATTGGCTCAGGCGATCTTTCCGGAACAGGTGTTGCTCGATCAGCCGGGAGAGCAGGTCGCAACCCTCGCCGAGGCGCGCGAGCGCGCTGAACGTCGGCACATCGAGGAGGCGATATCCCAGACCGACGGCGAAATCGCGAAAGCGGCTGCCCTGCTCGGCATCTCTCGTACAACCCTCTGGGAAAAGATGCGAAGGTTGGGTCTTTAGCGAAACCGGCGGGCATGACGCGGACTAATCAGGTTTCGCTCCCTGGGGCGAAACAAAGGATCACAGTCTCGTTGCCTACGCGCGTCCACCAGACGACGGCATGGCCGGTCGGATTTGGACTGCCGACCGGGTCGCGCAGCGCGGTTACAGGGACAGGACGCCAAGTGCCATTGATCCAGACCTCATAGTGGCCGTCCGCCGCTCGCCAATCTGATTCGGCCAGAATGTGACCGTCTGCGACCTTGCAGCACCACGCTCCGGTAATGGAATGCTGATGCTCGAACCAGGCGTGAAGGGGCCCATCAAGATCGGCCCCGGGAGGCGGAGCCGCAAGGCACGGCAACGCGAAGAGCATCAAGGCGATGAACCAAAGCACAACTCTGGCCTCTTCAGGGCATCTGTCCTATTAGTCAGTGCGACATCAGCACGGGAAGGGTCATACGCTGAAACAGATCTCGGCTGACGCCGCCAAGGAAAGTCTCGCGTAGCTGGGAATGATGGTAGGCTCCCGCAACGATCAAATCGGCGGAAAGATCGAATGATCTCGACAAGAGCTCGTCGGATATGGCGGAGCCCAAGTGCAGGTCCTGGACCGCGCGGGCAGCAATGCCGTGTCGTGCCAGATGGCGCACAACACGCTCCGTCGACATGCCGCCGGGCTCCAAATCCTTGACGCGGGCGCGTACGGTCACCAGCGTCACCTCGTCGGCGCCGTAAATCAACGGCAGCGCATCGTTGAGCGCTCGCACGGCCTCGCGTGAGCTATCCCAGGCAACCAGAACACGGCGGCCGACGTGGGTGTAGCTACCAACATACGGGACCATCAGCACCGGGCGGCCACAGCAGATGACGATCTCCTCCGGTCGCCAGGTCGGCGCCGGACGAGCGTCGGGTTTTACCTGGCCGATGATGACCAGATCGGCCGCCTGCGCCAGGGTGATCAGTTCGCCTGTATCGGCTCGGGACAATGGATACCAATCGCCCTCGACCTTCAGAGAACGGAGGCAATCGCGAAATTGTCGCTCGGCAATGTCCGCAGGTTCTGAGATCTGTGATGTAACGATCGCGCCGGAGGTCGGTGGCCCCGTGACCAGCCCCAGCCACGGCGCGGCAAAGCGCGGTCGCGAGCCGGTTGCTTGGCCATTCTGCAGAAAGACAGCACTTAGACAAGCACCATGGTCCCGAGCGATCTTCGTCGCCAGTTGAAGACGTCCCTCGCTGGCGCCGCCCCCATCGAGGAAGACCAAGATGTCCCTGAAACTCATCGATGCCTCCCTGCCCGGCCAGCCCTTCCCGGACCTATGCGCCATCAACCATCAACTTCCTTCCGCTTAAGGGGGAGATGCGGGTTTGAGTAAAAGGCCGAGCAACGATTAGGATGTCCACTCAGTGACAAATCACTTTCGGGCGCCGCAAAGCAAGGCATACGATTCGGGCACTTCGCAGTATTTTTGTGAGGAAAATCCGCACCCTGAAAAAGGGTGCTATCTAGTGTGTTACCGGAATAGTCTGAAGAGCCTACGTCAAGGCGTTTAAGTTGCACTGCCTTGTGCTGCGCCAGATATCTCGAACAAGCTTCACCAGGGCCGTCCGGTTTTCCGGACGTACCACTATTACGTGAAGCTGCCGGTCTCTGGCCCTGCAGAGTTGGCGGCCGCGAGGACGATCTGACGTTCCGAGAAAGGTGCTCTGCGGCCGCGCGCAGCTGAGAACGATCAAGTCTAACGCCCTGATTCGGATTTCGCCTTCCTGTATTCCGGAATGATGGGAGGCGCGATGTTTGAACGAAAGCGGTAGAGGAATATCATGCGGGCGATGCCGCTTATTGTGACCTGGAGTGATCTGGGTTGTGTCTGATCTTGACTGCCGCGGCGAGGGGCGCCCTGAATGGCTCCAATCGCGATCAGCGACTGCGCAACACACATCTGGTCTGCCCCGCGGCTTCAGTCGGATACAGGTGAACTTCTTCTCTGCCGACCGTGGCGCCAGGCGATAGTTTTGCAGTGGCGGATATCCTGCGTCTGCCGCTCGGTAATCCGCGACCGGCCAACCATTAAGTCGCACCTGCTCTTAAGTTTCTCATGGGATCTAAACTAATAGCCATGTGACTATTGGAAGGATGGGGCGTTACATATAGGGCATGGCGAAGGACAAGTATCACGGCACCACCCAATTTGCAGCCCTCCCTTGGCGTCTCAACGAGAGTGGGACTCGCCAGGTCATGCTGCTTACATCGCGCGAGACACGCCGTTGGGTCATCCCTAAGGGCTGGCCAATGAAGAAGCGGAAACCCCCCGAGGTGGCTAGCCAAGAGGCTTACGAGGAAGCGGGTTTAATCGGCCACATTGTGGACAAGCGACCCGTGGGCACTTTTCATTATGCAAAGCGGCTCGCTAAAAGAGAGGTTCTCTGCCGGGTGCGGGTCTTTTTATTTCGCGTAGAACAGCAACTTGACGACTGGCCAGAGAAGAGCCGGAGAGAAACCAAATGGTTTGACGCGAACGAGGCTGCAGGCCTAGTTGATGAAGGAGGCCTTGCAGAAATTATCGGTCGCTTTGCTGGATCTTATGTCAGATTCGTTAGTTTTTCCAAGTATGAATTACGGCATTTGCGCCGGCACTTTTCGAACCAGTCCGGGCTATAGCTCAGCCAGACGCGAACGCGGTTCCTCGAACCTTCCCTGTAGAGGGCGACGATGCCACGATGGAGAGAGGGAGGGCGACATGAGAAAATGCCAACTGATTTTGATCGCTTGTTTGTCGATTACAGCGGGCCAATGCTGGGCTGATGAGGATCAGGCACAAGCGCCACCTGATCCGGCCGCATTCTGCTATTTGAAGGGAAAGGCATATTCCGAAGGAGCTGTGGAGAAGAACCGAGTTTGCCAGCGCGCCGCAAACTCGAAGAACTTGATTTGGAAAGCGCACGCTGGTGAAAGCGGTGCGCCGACAAAAGGCGACGCTGATAAATAATCGGAGTTGAACGGAGGAGCCTGGACTGTCTTTTCCCAGCTTTCGGACAGTCCCCGTCCTCTTCATCGGCCAGACACTCCGGCGCCGAACTGTGCTTCAGCATCACGGCGTCAGAATTCGTGACTGATGCCGCAGCGGATAATCATCGATTCCGTTAAGTGGGCGCTCCCGCGTTGGTAAGCAAAGCAGCCGTGGTCCTGTTGGACTGGACCAGACGGCGGTCTCAGTGTCTCAGTCGCGCGCTTCGCCCTCGGAACTGGGATCTATGCCGAGTTCCTGTCGGACATGGGCGAACTTTTTCGGGTCCACGAGACGGCGGTCTGTCATCATCGCGCGCAGGGCCGTTAGGCCCGCCTCAGTGAAGAACAGCCGCGGAAAGTGGCCCTCGTTATCAAGCCGCATGAGGCCACGTGCGATCAACCCCTTCGCCGTCGGCGGCAGCTTCGGCTTGCCAGCGTCAGGACCACCGCGCCAGGTCTTGAGCTGAAAGCCCTCGGCCACGCTCGGCAATGTCGAAAAGAACATGTCCAGTTCGCGGCGAATGTAGTCCCGTTCGCCGGCTGTGAAGCCGGCGATCATTCGATCTTGCCCACTGCTCATGTACACAACGTAGCACGCTGCGCTCTCGGGGCGCAGTCTAGCACCCAACCTCCCGTCTTCGTGACTCCCATGCTCCGCGCAAAAGCGCACCCTCCCGCCGCTGGCCTCCGGGCCACGCGGGAATGCCCGCAGGGAGAGCAAAACCCTTTCAACGAACCTGGAGAACGAAGCATGATCAAGCGTCGGACCATCCTCGTCACAGCCGCCACCGCCGCCTTTGCTTCAACAACAAAAGCTCAAACCCCAGGCGTCACCAGCACGTCCATTAAAATCGGCAACACCACGCCCTACAGCGGTCCAGCCTCCACCTACAGTGTCGTCGGCCGCACCGCGTCCGCCTTCTTCAACATGGTCAACGACCAGGGCGGCGTCGACGGCCACAAGATCGAGTTCATCTCCTACGACGACGGCTACAGCCCGCCCAAGACCGTCGAGCAGATCCGCCGCCTCGTCGAGCAAGACCAGGTCGCCTTCACCTGCCAGACGCTCGGCACCCCCACCAACTCCGCCATCGTCGAATACATGAACCATAACAAGATACCGCAATTGTTCGTCGCCTCCGGCGCTAGTAAATGGAGCGACTACAAGAAATACCCCTGGACCATAGGCTGGCAGCCGAACTACCGCACCGAGGCGCAGATCTACGCCAAATACATCCTCGCCAATGCCAAGAACCCCAAGCTCGGTATTCTCTACCAGAACGACGACTTCGGTAAGGACTATCCCATCGGCCTCAGGGATATCCTGGGCAACGACTGGGACAAGATCGTGGTGAAGTCGGTCAGCTACGAAACCACTGATGCGACGATTAAATCGCAACTTGCCGAATTGCAGGGCTCCGGTGCCGACGTGCTGCTGGTCGCGGCGATCCCCAAATTCGCCGCGCAGGCAATCCGCAAGGTTCACGACCTGCAATGGAAACCGATGTTCTTCATGTCCAACGTGGCCACATCGGTCGGCACGGTGATGCAGCCAACCGGCCCCGAGAAGGCCATCGGCATGCTGAGCACCAGTTATGTGAAGGATCCCACCGACCCGTCATGGCACGACGATGCTGACATGAAGCAGTGGCGCGCCTTCATGGCGAAGTACCTGCCGGACGGCGACACGACCGATGCGACCACAGTGATCGCTTATGGGACCAGCACAACCGTGTTGGGCGTGCTCCAGCAGTGCAAAGGCGACTTCTCCCGAGCGAACGTCATGCGCCAGGCCGAGAATCTCCACGACATGGAGAACCCGATCTTGCTGCCCGGCATCAAGATCAACACCAGCCCAACAGAGCACCGCCCGATCAAGGCGCTACAGTTCCAGAGATGGGACGGCAAGACCTGGGTGCGCTTCGGGGACCTGATCGAAGGCGCCAGCGCCTAACCCCCGGAACCCAGCCGGGGCGAGTCGCCCGTCGCAGCGCTGCGGGAGACACACCCAGATGGCCCAAACGCACAGCTTCGCGGTCACTGGGCCAGCTTCGGCAGCATGCCCATTCAAGCTAATGTCCGATATTGACTCGGCGCTACAAACAACTCGCGGCACAACTCCTTCTTGGGGATCCGCGAAGCCAAGCGCCGCCCCTTCATCGGGCCGAACCGGGCGTCGGCACCCGCGGCTCATTCTTGATATTCCTCTGCGCTGGCGCTCGCGAGCATACGGCCTAGACCCAACAGTGATACTGGTGGCGAATTCGATGACGGGGTCAGGCAGCCATCTGCAGGGCGGCAAAGTGTGACTGTCGCGTCTTGGCTCTGGGGACGCCACTGTGCCAGTCGGCGATCCTTACCAGGTTGATGGCAGCGGCTGTGATCACGTGCTGCAGGTGGGTCTTCGCCAACCCGATATATCGGCACTGTCGCAATCCGCATCGACTGATTGCCTGCGCGTGCGTGCCCTCGATCCCGGCCCGGGCAGCATAATCTTGCTGAAATTCCTTCGTCGTCTGATGCTGGCGAGCGGATTGCAGCGCCCCGTACTGTTCGCGTGCCTGAAGCCCGATAGTACGCGGCTCTTTTTTGGCCCGGGTACAACGAGAACGCGACGGGCATGGCGTGCAGTCTTTTCGCGCAAATCGCGCCTCGAACATCATGCCGTTCTCGGGCCAGGTGTTTGGCAGCCAAGAGATGCTCTCGTTGCCTGCTGGGCAGGTGACTACTTGTCGATCCCAGTCGACCAGAAACTGAGACTTGGTGAAGCCATCATCTGAGCGGGCCTGCCAACTCGGATCGTCGGCTACGGGACCGACAATACTGACGCTGTGCTGTTGCTGGCTGTCGACCAAGACGTGTGAGGCCGTGTAACCCTTGTCAACGAGATGCTCGGACGGCAGCAGCCCGCGCTGCTCCAATGACCGATGCACCGGAGCCACCATGTTGTCGTCCGGGGTCGAAGCCGGCGTGGTCTCGACGTTGGTGATGATGTGCGGCATCTCGGGGTCGCAGGTTTCGGTGAGATGGACCTTGTAGCCGACCCAGGAGATATCTCGCTTGGTACTGTAGCGAGCGGCGGAATCGTAGGGCGAGGAGACTTGGCTCGCGGGTGCTGGCATTTCCACTTTGGATCGCCATCGCAGCTGCCCGGCGTCCTCGACGTATTGTTCCGCCCAGACTCGCCGCAGTATTTGCACCGCGGGCAGCTGCGCCAACCATGATTGCTCGTTGGTGGCATCAATGGCGGCCAATAACTGACTGCCGTCCGCGCCGACGACCGCGGCATGCTCGAGCCGCGCGGTGTCGGTCTTGGGCAAGCGATAGTTCTCCACACGTCGGCTATACCGTTCGTACCATGCGGCCGGCGCCAGCGCTTGCAACCAGTCCGGCGCCATCATGGCTAACTCGTTCAAGGCTGCGCGCATAGTTTCACCAACACGCTCCAGCCGGTTGAGCTTGCGCACGTCGGCCAGCACATGGGTAGAGTCTGTACGCTGCCGCCCGCGGGCTTTAACCAGGTCGTGTTCCTGCAGGCATTTCAATAGCGTGTCGAGCAAGAGCTGTTCGGCTTTGCCCTCGACTAAGCGTGAGCGGAATTCACTCAGGACTGTGTGGTCGAAGCCGGGATCGATCAGGGAAAGGCCCAGCGCATACTTCCAGTCGATCCGTCCGCGCACGGCATCGGCGGCCTGCCGATCGGACAAGCCTTCAACATATTGCAGTACCGTCACTAGGGCGAGCCGACCTGGTGCCTCAGCGGGTTGGCCGCGACGAGGGAACAAGGCAGCGAACTGGTCATCTTTATAAATAGGACCAAGCACGGCTGCGATGTGCAAGCATAGGTTACCCTTGGGAAACGCCGCTCGCGCGACACGGCTGGTTTCCTCTGGTGCAGAAGGTGATTCTTGCAGGTGCAACGACATTGCAGCGCTCAATTGGATGCGGACTCTCCAGGGTCGCAGATCTGGACACGATTCGACTTCACTAAAATTATACTTTCCACGAGAACGACCGAAAAAATCTGGATCAGCTCTTCTACGAATCGTTCTTGCGCAAGAATTGCTGGACGCGATTCTATCTTGCGTTCGGTGGGGGTCGGCGTTGCAACCCCAACATACGTGCGCCCTTGGGGTTGATCGTCGGCACCGAACTCGCCGTCTTGCTGGCCAACGGCACAAGGGAGCGACGCCACGTCAAATCGTTCCGGCTGGTCAGGGAAATACGAAGCGGAACATTCTCAGAACTTCCAATTCGCCACCAGTGTCAACA
>CAVYXX010000028.1:0-39744 GCA_963772355.1 uncultured Alphaproteobacteria bacterium
GCACGCCGCCGGGATCAGGGTCAAGGCAGATCAAAGTCAGCGGCCGGTCTTACGGATTGGCAGAGTAAACGCGTTCGTGTCGCCAAGCAGCGCCAGCACTGAGGTGCCGTGTTCAATCGAGGCGAGTAACCGGCGGCCACCGCTTTGGCGCTTGACGTTTGGGACGGGCCGACCAGTCAATCGCACCCCAGATGACCAAGGCGCAAGCTGTTGCAGTCACGAGGATCCACATCAGCATGGTATGTTCACGCGGTTTTTGAGAGGCTATTGCAATTATAGAAAAGCGATCACGACGGTTAAATCAGTTGAATTTCACTTTTTCGGCAATGCCAAGCCGGATTCGGGGTTCCGGCAGCGCAGGAGGAGGCAGTCGTGTCAAAGGGGCCTATCACCCTGGGTGACGTTGCCGAGCATACCACGGCACTGGCCGTGGCCTGTAACCGGTGCGAGCGGGCAGGGCGGTATGATCTGGACACCCTGATCGCCCGCCATGGGGAAGGCTTCGGTATCCCGAGGCTGCTGCGCCTGCTGTCCAAAGATTGCGTAAAGCACGCGTCCGTTAGCGCTTATGACTTGTGCGGCGTTCACTGTCCGGAGTTGCCCGGTTTTTTTCTCAGCACGACGGACTGATCCGGCGGACCTCAGGATGGGCTGGTGCGGCCGTAGCGTGTAGTTGCGGCCCCGCGCTGCGGCGACGACCGGGCTTTGGACCGCTTAAGATAGGCGACCGTCGCCTCGGCATCCGCGCGAGTATTAAATCTTACAGGCAGCCGTCGCTCTGACGCGCCATCTGTTGCTATGACGACCGAGAAGCACTCTCTGCCGCCCTCGGTAATGGACACTACTCTGTACAGGTCCATGTAACCGAATGTATCACGCAACACCGTTAACGTCGAACGAGCGGCGCCTCACGATCGTGCGACGGCAGTCGTGATCAGCACGATAGGAGCAAATGCCGCAGTTCGTGGGAGGCCAAAAGGTCTTAACAAACCCCTAATGTGGTTGGAACGCCCGAAAGTAGCCGAGGTCTGGTCGAGTCCGGCTGCGCAGAAAGAAACTGGAACTTTGCCCCGTCCGATTTGTTGTTGCCGGCGTGTGGCGAGGCAGTGACGGACAGCGGCTGCCCGATGTGATGGATGTGATTGCCGCAGAAGAGGAGAAGCCCAACATCATGACGAGGGTTCCTGCGGCGATCGGTATTTGCGCGATGCTCGTGCTCGGTTCAGCCACGTCCGCCTGCACCAGCGTCGGCGGCAATAGCGTCGCCACCAGTCCCGCCGCCACCAGCGGCAACTGCCCTCCCGGCATCTGCGTTGGGTCAACGCCCTGTCTATATGCTCTCCGGGTCAACGCGTTGATCTACACGCCCAGCCGCGTCATTCACCCAGGACGGCGACTTGGTTCTCAACCTGGCGGCTTATGGAGCTGAGTGCTACGCCCGACACCGCCACGCTCAAGGGCGTAGCGTTCTTGCACAGCACAGATGTTGCCGTGACCTAAGCCTGGTTCGGCACATCCCGGCGGGCAGTCACCGCGGGAAACCGGATAGCCCCGCCTTCCGGGAATGGCATCGCTGTGGTTATATTTGTTCTATACTCTATGGACTACGGCGCCTTTCTTTTTTCGACCTTCCGGGGCCGCCGTTCCTGCGCCTTGAGGAATTCCTCACCAAGCTCGGCCGCCAACACTCGGCTGCGTGCGTGACACCGCATCGGCCTATCGGCTCTTTCGCAATCAGCCCCAACGTCCAACCGCGCCTGCACAGCGCGCTGACGTTGAGCATCGTGGGATTGCGCTTGTTTATCATGTGCCTTTCCTTGGCCGGTCGTAGCCGTAGGACTGCCCCGATACGATAATCTTGTGCCCGGTCCGGCCGCACGCCGAGCACCGCAGCGGTAGGTGAATTCAACGGCACATCCCCCTGCCCCGCTGCGACCAGCGCCGCCAGGTCGAGCTCCTGGATGTGATCGCAATGCGGGCATGCTCCATGCACGGTATGGATCTCCCGCATAAACACGCCGCCGGCAGTTCGCCCACCAGTGCCGCGGCCTACGCTTGGTCAGAACCGCAGTGTGCTCGGAAACCTCACTCAGGCTGATCGATCCGGAAGTCGCCATCGCCTCCTCTCAGCGCTGCGGCCCGGTTGACTTGAACCTCAATCAGGCCGGCATTCTCCAAGCGCAAGTCGCTGCTTGCGGACAGCGGAAACGGGCTGACGATCACCCGAGGTTCGACATATACGACCTGAATATTATGCTTGTTGGCCGGATCGACACAACTAATCCAGGTTCCCTCCGACGTTGGCGAGCTGAACAGCGCGTTCGGCTCGGCCTGGGAAATCACACCGGTCGTTCGACGGATTTTGCGAGGGATTGGTGAATTGGGTGGAAAGTGGAAATCCGTAGCCAATGCTGTCGCAGATTTTATGGGGGTGACTGTTCATATCGACAATGTAAGTTGTCGTGTTGATAACCTGGTCTCGAATCTCGAGAATTCGCTTGAGCATTTTTCGCTCCTCGAAATTCACGAGCACAGGCATGCCGATCGCCGCGTCGGCTGCTCGGAGAAGTGCTTCCTGTTGGGTGTGCTGCAATTGGGGATGTTGATTGATTAGCGACGAAAAGAAACCAAACTATTACATTAGCAACGACAATATGGCTGCCAACTTCATCATCGCATTCATCGCACAGACTCCAGAGTAACGTCATGGGAAAACCGTCGGATTCGGACATCAGCGCCGCGGCCGTGGGCTTGCGTGCCTTCACGATCACCGGTCGCCGGGGTCACGGGGTCGGTCGCCACCACGGCAGCGGATGGAACGCGACCCCGCAACTGCTGCCGGAGGAAGCTACTTCCATCGCGTAGATGCAGCCGGACCGGGGCGCCGTCGCGGGGTGCCTCGGACATTGGACGTAACTGCGGACGCTTCCTCACATCTCCGAGGCGTGTGCTGGACTTGTGGGAGACGTTCCAAATGGCGTTCTTATCTCTGCCTTGCAGGACGTGCATCGCCAGATTACTTTGCGAAATTCGCCGCTTGCCGGCGGGCCAGCCGGGCCGGAAACGGACATGAGGTCTCTCGGCTTGGCAGTGCGCGAGCGTCCGTAACTCTGGCAATACTATGAGGGTTCTTCAGCTTTTCAGTTCGCCCTTCGAGCGTTCTGTTGAGCGCGGTGAGTGCGGGCTGGTGCACAGGGTCCATCGCGTCGGCCAGGGCCTGACCGGTCTTCCCGTCGCGCCCGATCACGATCTGCATGATCCGCACTGCGGCGATCAGCGCCACGACAGCCAGTTTCACGCGCTTACGCGGGCGGCTGGTGACGATGGTCATGGCCGGTCACATGTCTTTCTAGAGCGCGCAGGTCAGCAAGGCCTTACAGCGTTTGAAGGCACAGGCGGTGATACGTGAGTTCAGTCGTGAAAACGCCGTGGTGGCTTTTGACTATTCGGGTCGATGACCATGTTTACGATGACTTCAGTGTAAGAGGGGACTCGCTGCTGAAAATCGACCCGGCTACCCTGAACAAGGTCGCCGGTCGCTAGGTCCACCGACCGACGCGCTTGTGGCCTACGCTGTGCTTAGTCAGACGCGAAAGAGCCGGCAAAGGGTAAGAAACGGGACGAAAAACCCGCCAGCAAAATCAGTCACCTGCGCATCCGGAAAGTCAGTCTCAAGATGAGAGAGGGTAAGTGGCCCCGCGTTCGCCCCACCCCCGGCATCCCATGGAACACCGGGGGGAGGTTTCATCCGCGTGGTTCCCCTGCGTTGCGCTCGCGCGGGGCGCGGATTGACACTTTGAATGGCACGAGGTGCGGCGCACAAACAACCCTGCGGATAGTGCCGCCTGCTAGTACCCCCTGGCGGGACTGCGAGATCGCCGCCGCCCTCGATACCAGCGTCGACACCGTTGCTCGGACCCGCCAGCAACTGGTGGAAGAAGGCTTCGATGCCGTGCTTGTCCGCAAGCATTCCCCAGCCTCGGCCAGACCGCGCATCTTTGACGGCGCCGCCGAAGCGAAGCTGATTGCCTTGGCCTGTTCCAAACCGCCGAAGGGTCGCAAGCGAAACGTTGCAACTGCTGGAAGAGCAGGTCGTGGAACCGAAGATCGTTGACCGGGCCAGCGACAACACGATCGGGCGGACGCTAAAAAAACCTTCTCCGGCCGCATCTGCAGAAGCGATGGGTCATCCCACCGGATGCCAACGCCGCGTTCGTAGCCGGTATGGAGGATGTATTGGAGGTTTACCGGCGACCGCACGATCCAGAATGTCCACTGGTCTGCCTGGACGAGACGTCCAAGCAACTCATTGCGGAAACGCGTGTGCCAATTCCGGCGAAGCCAGGGCACCCTGCCCGGCACGACTACGAGTATGAGCGGAATGGAACCGCCAATCTGTTCATGATGTTCGCCCCGTTGGAAGGCTGGCGGCATGTCGAGATTACCGATCGCCACACCGCCGTAGACTACGCCCACGTCCTCAAGGATTTGTCTGATATGCACTCCTGGGCATCGCGTTTTTCTTCGCCTGATGGCCGCGTGCTCTCGCGCGGGCCGGAACCCGCCGGCGATCCTGGAGTTCAACGCGATCATGGCCAGGAGTAACAGCCGATGACCTACCAGGCGAAGCGGGACTTGGCCAAAATCGCCGAGCCCAGCGGCAAAAACGCGTCGAAGCCGCTCCATGACGCGAACTTCCCGCTTCCGCTCGATACTGCGCCGATGGAAGCGAAGTCCGCGGAGCGGCTCCCGGAAAGCGCCTGGGCTTGGCAATACGAACCCAAATGGGATGGTTTTCGATGTCTGGCCTTCAAGACAGGAACGGCCGTCGATCTGCGCGCCAAGTCCGGTAAGCCGCTCGGGCGATATTTCCCCGAGGTAGTGGCAATGCTGACCGCGCTCGGCGCGGACCGGTTTGTCCTCGATGGTGAGCTGGTGATCGAGATCGATGGGCGGCTGGCCTTCGATGCGCTACAGATGCGACTGCACCCGGCCGAAAGCCGGATCCGGAAACTGTCCGTCCAGACGCCGGCGCGGTTCGTCGTCTTCGACATGCTGGCGGCGCCGGATGGTCCCGTCGTCATCGATCGCCCCCTGCAACAACGCCGTCGCCTGCTGGAAGCCTTCATGGCTAAGGCGGAGATTGCGAAGGCGTTCGTCATCTCTCCGGCCACCTCCGACCTATCAGCGGCCGAGGCCTGGCTGTGCGATGCCGGCCACGGCGCAACGGACGGGGTGGTCGCAAAGGAACTGGCCCGCATCTATGAGCCTGGCGAGCGGGCGATGATCAAGGTGAAGCAGTTGCGGACGGTTGACAGTGTCGTCGGCGGCTTCCGCTATGAAAACGGCAGCCGGAAAATCGTATCGTTACTTCTCGGACTGTACGATGCAGAAGGTAGGCTTGATCATGTCGGGTTCACCGCGACCATCAGCGAAGAAGAACGTCCGGCCCTGACCAGGCGGCTCGAAGCCCTGCGGCAGCCGCCAGGCTTCACCGGAAAAGCGCCGGGCGGTCCCAGCCGCTGGAGCACCGAACGAAGTGGCGAATGGGAACAGCTGCGCCCTGAACTTGTCGTTGAGGTACGATTCGATCATGTGACCGGCGACCGGTTTCGCCATGGGACGAAGCTGATGCGTTGGCGTCCCGACAAGGCGCCGCATCAGTGCACGTTCGAGCAGATCAGGGCTCCCTGGCTGAGGTCAGGCTTTAACCGTCGCGAATCCGGAACGGACCCGGGCAAATCTACCCCCTACGACATTGAAAAGGTGCCAGCGCCAGGATACCCGCTGCTCGGAACGTTCGGATCGGCTGCAACGGAGGCAGCCGGACCGGCTCGTGGTCCGACATCGCCAGCGGGAACCGCGGCTTCCGCCACAGGTAATTCACGGGAAATTCTTAAGGAGTTATGCTTCCAGGCGCCGGAATTTCCACCCTGCGCACGGCTATCAGGAATTCGGCCGCATCGCCTTTGCCTTGCCCCGGTCAGGCGCGGGTGTCCTGCGCAGGAGTTCGCAGGACCGGCCAGCCCCAGTCCAAAGCCGTTACTTGTCGACGCGAGGCGGGGCGCCGCAGAGCAGCATTATCAAGGTTTGGCCTGAATGCCCGGTCCTTCGCCATGAGCCAGACGCCAGCGCCTAAATTCTTTCTCCAGTCGCGTGATTTCTTGATCCGAGAGGCGATTCAAATCGAACAGCGACATGCTGCGCCCTCCGAGATGCGGAGAAGTTCATCCAGTTTGAGCCGCATCGCCCTCGTATCTCGGTTCTGAGCATATTGAATTAGAAAAACGATCAAGGAAGTTACAATGCTTGTTCCCATATTAATCAGCAACTGCCACGTGTCAGAGTAATTCATCAGAGGGCCGGTATCTGCTCAACCCGGCTGAAAGACGGATTCCCCATACAGGACAGCGCGAATAGCCTGATACGCGTCGTTTCCGCGTCGTGATGCGGTGCCAACGACGGATCGAACGCCGGCGAATAGATCGGCACCCCAGTTGGAGCGGAAGCCACCAGTGACCTTTCGGTAGGTCGCTGTGGGCCGCAATTCCCTCTCGCTGCCATTATTATCTGGCGGAACCTCGGGATGCTCCAGGAAGGTGAACAGATGGCTTCGCACTTTGCCGTAACGTTTCCGCAGGCGACGGCCGTGGCAGTTGGTCGGTGCCAGCACCATGATCGCGTTCAACTCGCGATCCAACCTGCGCTGATAGCTGCGCCGCGTGCTGTCGGCCAGATTGTTGCGCCGCCGCGCCAGCACGACCGCCCGCAACAGCAGCGCCTTCATGCGCGGAGCGAAAATCGTATCGCCCGCCTCGATAGCGTATTTGCAGTCGCGCAGTTGGTGCGCCAAACAAACCTGCCAGACATCGGCATGGCCCTGCTGCGCACCGTAGAGGTCGGAGACCCAAATGTTCGGCCGGTGACCGGCCATCGTCTCGGTGACCACGCTGGCGGCGCGGCTGTTGCGCACGACGTGGATCACCACCTGATCGTTCTGAAATACCCAATTCCAATGGGTCCGCCCGTCGATGCGCACCGTGGTCTCGTCGGAGCAGACGATCCGCGAGCGGCGCAGCCGGGCAAGAATGGTTGCGACCTGATGGTCGAAACAGGGCTTGGCACACTGCAACATCGCATCCAACGCGCCTTCGCTGATCTGGAGCGCATAGAGGTGGCGGAACAACTGCGTCAGGCGGCGGTAGCTGATCGCGTGGGTGAAGCGCAGGTAAACCGCCAACGCCAGGATGTTCACGCTGAACGGCGAGCCGCCCTCCAGGCCCGCCGGGACCGGTGCCAGGGTGATACCGCCGCAGCATGGACAATGTCCGGCATAGCGCTCTACCCGGGTCACCAAAGGGCGCACGATCGGCAGGTCGATTTTGTCATACCGGCCGTGCAGCACTTGATCGGCCTCTGTCAGCGCGGCTTGGCAATGCGCACAAGCGCCCACCTTCGCGGTCACCGTTTCGTCGACAGTGCAGGCCAGCGGGCGGCCACCGCCTTTGCGACCGAGGCTGCCTTGGCGTGGTCCGACACGCTTGGCTTTCTCCGGCTGGTTCGGCCGCTGACCCTTCGACGGCGGCAGGCTGGAATTGTCCGGGGTTTTACTCGGCTCCGCGAGCCGCGCCTCAACATCGGCAAGCCGCGTCGTTAGGCTCTGCACCTCTGACCAGAGCGCCCGGATCAGGGCGTCCTTCTCGGCGTGGCTTAGATGATCGAGGTCGGGAAGCTGCGACACGCCTTCGTTTAGAGTTCAACTCGACCGTGACCGCGTCAAGCGATTTTTCTCGACCAGTCAGCCAGTGGTCAAATTACCCTTCCGAGACACGGGTCAATGGGGTTGAGCAGATACCGCCCACCTTCGCGGTCACCGTTTCGTCGACAGTGCAGGCCAGCGGGCGGCCACCGCCTTTGCGACCGAGGCTGCCTTGGCGTGGTCCGACACGCTTGGCTTTCTCCGGCTGGTTCGGCCGCTGACCCTTCGACGGCGGCAGGCTGGAATTGTCCGGGGTTTTACTCGGCTCCGCGAGCCGCGCCTCAACATCGGCAAGCCGCGTCGTTAGGCTCTGCACCTCTGACCAGAGCGCCCGGATCAGGGCGTCCTTCTCGGCGTGGCTTAGATGATCGAGGTCGGGAAGCTGCGACACGCCTTCGTTTAGAGTCGACTCGACCGTGACCGCGTCAAGCGATTTTTCTCGACCAGTCAGCCAGTGGTCAAATTACCCTTCCGAGACACGGGTCAATGGGGTTGAGAGATACGAGGGCCGGTTACGGCCCAAATGAACCACAAGACAGGCAGAAGAAATGCCGCGGGGCTTCCGACGGCGGCGGATGCGGCTGTCCACAAATCCACAGCATTTCTCTTCCATCTCGTTACGCTGCCACGGCGAACGCAAGTCTGCTGAAGTAGGCCTCATCCGGTGTTTGCCTTCTGGCAGTCCATCGCTTTTAACGTCGATCCCCTTCCTAGCCCGACTTCGCAGCTCGACCTGTGCTTTGGAAATTTTGGTCCTTGGGGTGCCGATAGGACTAGGAAAAGTGTCGTGTCAGCCGGTGCGGCGCCGGCGGCTGAAGAAGCTGGACGTCTCACGCCTCTTTGGACCGGTCTTATTCCGCCGGAACGGCCAAGTGCGATGCGGACCGCCCGCGGAGCCGCGCGGCCAATTGCACAAGGCGCTCCATGTAGATGTAGATTACCGGAGTGGTGAACAATGTCAGTACCTGCGACACCACTAATCCGCCCACCATGGCATAGCCAAGTGGTTGGCGCAGTTCTGACCCGGTGCCGGTTCCCAGCATCAGTGGCACACCGCCCAGCAGCGCGCACATGGTTGTCATGAGGATAGGCCGAAAACGCATCCGGCAGGCCTCATGAATTGACTCCTCCGGAGACAAGCCGCGTGTCCGCTCCGCCTCCAGCGCGAAATCCACCAGCATGATGCCGTTCTTCTTGACGATGCCGATCAACAGTATGATTCCGATGATCCCCATGACATCCAGGCCGAAGCCGAATGCATACAGGATCAGCAGCGCGCCGAGGCCAGCCGATGGCAATGTCGAGATGATGGTCAGCGGATGGATGATGTTCTCGTAGAGCATTCCCAGGATGAGATAGACCGCGACCAGCGCTGCGAGGATCAGGATGGGCGTGCTGGACAGCGAGGACTGAAAGGCCTGCGCATTGCCCTGGAAGCTGGCCTGGATCGTCGGCGGCACGTGCAACGTGGCCATCGCCTGGTTGATCGCAGTCACCGCCGGACCAAGCGGCGCGTTGCCTTTCAGGTTGAAGCTGAGTGTAACGGACGGAAACTGCCCCTGATGGTTGACCGAAAGCGGCGCCACCGTCGATTGCTGCGTGACCAGTTCGCTGAGCGGCACCATGCCTGCGGTCTGCGACCTGACATAGATACGCTGCAGCGCATTGGGCCCAAGCTGGAACTGCGGATTCACCTCCATAATGACGAAGTACTGGTTGAGACTGGTGAACAGCTGCGAAATCGGCCGCTGCCCGAAGGCATCGTACAGCACGCCGTCGATTGTCGCCGCAGTAATCCCCAGGCGAGAAGCGACATCGCGATTTATCTTCAGCGTGAGTTGCGGGGCCGCGGATTGCTGATCGCTCGTCAGATCGATGATCTGCGGCAGCTTTCCCAGCGCGTTCTGAACGATCGGCGCCCACTTGTTGAGTTCGGCGAAGTCAACGTCGCTCAGCGTGTACTGGTATTGCGTCGCGGTCAGACGGCCGCCGATATTGACGTCCTGCACCGGCTGCATGAACAGGTGCACCCCGGGTACCGTCCGCATTGCCTGGCCTAGCCGCGCCATCACCGCGGTAATCGTTGCGCGCTGGGGTTTTGGCTTTAGGGCGATGAATATTCGCCCCTGGTTCTCGGTCGAGGTTGCACCGCCCGCACCAATATAGGCGCCGGCCGTGTCAACCGCCGGGTCTTTCAGGACCACGCCGAGCACTTGCTGCTGTATGGTAGACATGCCCGCTGGTGAAATGTCTTCGGCGGCTTCGGTTATTCCGAGGATCAGCCCGGTGTCCTGCTCCGGAAAAAATCCTTTCGGGATGACGATGAACAGCCAGCCGGTCAGGGCAACCGTCGCCAGCATCGTCATCAGCGTAATAAACCGATGGCGCAGCGCGATGACCAAGCCTCGGTCATAGATCGCGAGCAGCGAGTCGAAGCACCACTCAAGGGCACGCGATACACGCCCCTGCCCCCCGGGCCTCTCATGTCGCAGCAGTCGCGCGCCCATCATAGGTGTCAGCGTCAGCGATACGAGCGTTGAGACGGCGATGGCGACGGTTACGGTGACCGCAAACTCCTGGAACATCCGGCCAACCATGCCGCTCATGAGCAGCAACGGGATGAAGACGGCGACCAAGGAGATGGAAATGGAGAGGATCGTGAAGCCGATTTCCCCGGCGCCATCCAATGCCGCATGCATCGGCGTCTTACCCATCTCAATATGACGCGCAATATTTTCGACCATGACGATTGCGTCGTCCACGACGAAGCCCACGGCGATCGACAAGCCCATCAACGACAGGTTGTCCAGGCTGTAGCCGAATGCATACATCACGCCGAAGGTGCCGACGATCGATACCGGAACCGCAACGGCCGGAATGAGCGTTGCCCAGGCACTGCGCAGGAACAGGAAGATCACGCTGACGACCAACCCGATCGTGAGGATCAGGGTGAACTGCACATCCGCGACCGAGGCTCGAATGGTCGTCGTGCGATCCGAGATCACCGAGATCTTGATCGTCGGCGGAATCGAAGCCTCGAGTTGCGGCAGCGCAGCCTTGATCGCCTGCACCGTGCTGATCACGTTGGCGCCGGGTAGTCGCTGGACCGCGATGATGACGCCGGGATGCAGATTATCCCACCCCTTCAACGTTTCATCCTGCGGCCCGATGATGGCCTTGCCGACGTCGGAGACCCTGATCGGCCCACCATTGCGGTAGGCGATGATCTGCTTGTCCCAGTCAGCCGGCGTGAGGATCTGGTCGTCGGTCTGCAACGTGTTGGAACGGGTCGCGCCGTACAGACTTCCCTTTGGCTGATCAACGCTGACGTTGGCCAGCGCGTTCCTCACGTCCTCCAGGTCTAGGCCGTTGGCCGCGAGCTGGGCCGGATTGAACTGGACACGAACAGCCGGGTGCTGCATGCCGCCGATGGTGACGAGCCCGACACCTGGCACCTGCGACAGCTTCTGCTCCAGAATGCTTTCGGCGTAATCGTCCACGGTGGTAATCGGCAACGTGTCCGACGTGACGCCAAGCACGAGGATCGGTGCGTCGGCCGGATTGGTCTCGTGGTAGGTCGGCGGGGTTGGCATGTCCTTCGGCAGCTGGCCGGCGGCCGCGTTGATGGCCGTTTGCACCAGTTGTGCCGCGGCATTTATGTCGTCGTTCAGAGCGAATTGTAGTACAATCGAAGTATTCCCCAAGGAACTGGTCGAGGTCATCTGCGTCAGATACGGAATTTGCCCGAACCACTTCTCGAGCGGCGTTGCGACCGAGGAGGCCATCGTTTGCGGGTCGGCGCCAGGCAATTGGGCCGACACTGAAATTGTGGGGAAAGCGACGTTCGGTAGCGCGGCGACCGGCAGTAGCTGATATGCGGTACCGCCCAGCAGAACGATGGCGACCATCAGCAACGCGGTTGCGATTGGCCGCTTGATGAAGAGGGCTGGAATATTCATCAGAGCATCCCCGCGCTGGCTTCGGTGCTGTTCTGCACCTGCGGATTGTCCGGCGCGACCTCGGCAACCTTGAGCCCGTCGCTCAGGCCATATTGACCCGCCGTCACCACGGTTTCGCCGGCGGACAACCCGCGATCAATGAGGGCACGTCCGTCCAGCGTCTGCGCGACCGTGACCGGGCGCTGCTGCACCGTGACATCCGGCCGGACGACATAGACCATCTCGGCGCCCTGGCCTTGCTGCAAGGCGCTGAGCGGCACGGTGATGCCGTCATGCCGGACCGCGACTGTGAGGCGCACATTGACGAACTCACCCGGCCACAGCGCCCGGTTCTCATTGGGGAATGTTGCCTTGAGCTGCGCGGTTCCCGAGTTTTGGTTGATCCTATTGTCCACCAGCAGGAGCGTGCCCTGGCCGAGCTCGGTGTGACCGTCCTGGCCATAAGCAATGGCGGTCAGACTGCCTTTGGCCATCGCCGCCTGCACCGTGGGGATGTCCTGCTGCGGCAACGTGAAATCGACCGAGATCGGCTGGATCTGAGTGATCGTTACGATCGGTGTAGTAGAGCCCGGTTGCAGGATATTGCCGATATCGACATGCCGTATGCCGGTCACCCCGTCGATGGGCGAAGTAATCGTGGTATAGCCGAGCTGGGTCTGCGCATTGAAAATGGCGGCTTTGTCGCCGACGATCGCTGCTTGGAGTTGGGTGACCGCTGAGGTCTGGTCTGTAACCTGCTGATCCGTCGCATATCCCTGCTTCGCCAGTGGGACGAAACGCCCAAGGTTCGTTTGCGCGTTGGTGAGGTGGGCCTGGTCGCGTGCCAGGTTCGATTCAGCCTGCTGAAGTGCTGCCTGAAAGGGGCGCGGGTCAAGCTGTGCGATAAGACTGCCGGGCTGCACGGTCTGGCCTTCGACAAAGCCGATCTTGTCGATTGTCCCGGTGACCTGAGTGTGGATATCCACGACGTTGTACGGCATGACGGTGCCGATACCGGACCTCACCAAGGGCACGTCCGAGACCTGGACCTTTTCCGCAACCACCGGTACGGCGGGGGCTGACTGGTGCGTCTGCGGCGTCGGGCTCGTACCCTCGACGCGCCATGCCGCCACGCCACCCCCGCCGATAGCAGCAAAGAGGCCGATTATAACGATTCGCTTCTTCATAGGCCGGATCCTCTGGTTCGCCATTTCGGTCTTGTCATGCCCGTCAGTCCGTTAGACGATTCCCTCTCCAAACCCGGGTGGCGGTCAGCGAGCGGGTCACGGTAGGTTGTGCGATCCACCAGGGTCCGCGGGATCGCTTCCGCTCGGGCTGCCGGTCTGGTGGCCTGCCCGGACGACCCGGTCCCACCAGTGATCGTCGCGGTGGACGAAGCCTTTCAGGTGCGGAATACAGTCAGCAGATTGGATATGCCGGGAACAGGCCGCCAATGCGGACTGTTCACCAGCACATGCGTGGGTCGCATGAGCTGCAGATGCTTGGCCCTGCGACCTGAGTAGGGCAGCATGGCCTGCGGAGGACCGCATGAACTGGCGGATGCTCGATCTCAATTTGCTGGTTGTGTTTGATGCTGTTGCGCGAGAGCGCCACGCGACCCGTGCAGCCGCCAAACTCAATATGACGCAGCCGGCGATTAGCCACGCCCTTGCCAGATTGCGCAGCAACTTACGAGACGAACTGTTCGTGCGCACCCCGGATGGCATGGAACCGACACCGTACGCAGAGCGGCTGGTTGGACCTGTCCGCGCGGCGCTTGAGGGCCTGCAGGCCGCCCTCGACGGCGCCGCCCCGTTCGACCCGGAAACCGCCGAGCGCGGCTTCACGCTCGCGATGGACAATCGCGCCGCGGTGGTCCTTGCGGCTCCACTGGCCGCTGCCGTGGGCACACAGGCACCAAGGGTCCATCTCGACCTACGGCCTAGCGGCACGCTCAATCTTCCTGAACATTTGGATCGTGGCGAGTTGGATCTGGCGCTTGGCGGTCTTGCCGCGCCGGCTGAGCGATTCTCGGATCTGCGGCTGTTCGATAACGGCTTCGCTGCAGTCGTGCGGTGCGGCCACCCGGCGGCAGTCGATGGAACAATTTCTGTGAGCGCGTTGGGGGCTTATCCCCACCTCATTCTGTCCTCGACGGGCGAGGAGACGGACTTCGTGGATGCGGCGCTGGCCGGTCACAAACTGGCTCGGCGGGTCTCGCTCCGGGTCCCGCTGCTCGCGGCGGCGGCAACACTCGCGCAATCTGATATGATTGCAATCCTGTCCGAAGGCACCGCCCGGACGTTTGCCAATTCGATGCCTCTGGAAGTACTGATATTGCCGTTTGAGTCGCCGCGGCAGGTAACGGCGATGGTGTGGCATCGCCGAGTTGATAACGTTCCTGCACACCAATGGCTGCGCGCTTTGATTATGCGCGTTGCCCGGATTGTGGAGCGAAGCTGATCCGGGTCCACCTTCCCAGCGTCATCCCAGGTTTCTGCAGACCGTGTTCGCGGCGAATGTCGGAAGACAATATCAAGACTTCCGGATTTTTCGAAAGATCACCGTAATGCTAGCGCAGCGATCTGGCCGCCGCGCGCTCGGTCCCGGCGGCATAGCTATGATAAACCCTTCAACGTGCTTACGCGGATAGTCGCGCGGATGTCAGGATTAGAAAGACTGCTTCAGATCAAAGGGGGAAATCTAGTGGCAACGATCAGACGGACCAGTCCGTTGCAGTGGCCGGAAGGCCCGACGGCTCTGGCCCTCGCAAGGGTTCATTCCGTCAAATTGTACCCGCTAGCGTTGCGGACGGCTTTGGCTGCGGCGATAGCCGCTGCGTCAGGGTCAGGCTTCGCCGTTGCCGCTGATTGGCCCATGGCCAATCATGATCCGTCTGGTAATCACATCCAGCCGGACGAGACGGTGATCAGCGCCGCGAATGTCGGCCGGCTTGCGCCGCTCTGGACTTTGACCGTTGCAGGCATCGTCAATTCCACGCCGGCGGTGATGAATAGTGCTGTCTATTTCCCGGACTCCGGAGGCAAGTTCTGGAAGATCGATGCCAAGAGCGGCAAGGTGATCTGGTCTGTTTCCGTGCCGGAATTGACTGGAATCGACAAGGCCTTCTCGCGGACAAGCCCGGCCTACGCCGACGGGATTGTGTTCATTGCCGACAACGCGGGAGCGCACCTAATCGCCGTTGACGCCAACACTGGCTTGAAACGCTGGATTACGCAACTCGACGCCCACCCGTCGGCGCTGCTGACGTCGTCGCCGGTGATCGTCGGCGACCGCATCTACATGCCGGTGTCGTCAAACGAGCAGAGCGCGGCAACGAAGCCGGGATATGCCTGCTGCACCTTCCGGGGCAGCATGGTCGCACTCGACATCCACACCGGCCAGGTCGTGTGGAAGACCTACACGATGCCCGATAATGGCGGAAAGCCGGGCGGATTCAGCGGCGGTGCAGCGCTCGCTATCCCCGCCGTCGATGCCGAGAGGGGCATCATCTATTTTGCCACCGACCATCAATATACCCAACCGGATTCGGTGGCCGACTGCCTAACCGCCGAACCGGACGACTGGAAGACCGGATGTTATCCGCCCGATGCGCGGTTCAACTCCATTATTGCGCTCGACCTTAAGACCGGTCAGCCCAAATGGTCGTTCTTCGGCTCCGGGGCCGAGGTTTACCGATTGGCTTGCGGGACATTGCCGGAATCGTGGAAAGCACTAGCCAAGTTCTATGCTGGCGACGGACCGGGCCGGGTCTGCCCGCCCGCCGGTGACTTTCTGGATTGGTCCTTCGCTACCGGTTCCCCCCATCTGTTCGAGATCAACGCTGCTGGCCGAACTCGCGATGTGGTCGGCATCGGCGAGAAAAGCGGCATCTACTGGGTGTTCGACGCAGTAACAGGCGAGGTTGCTTGGCACGCCCTGGTCGGACCTTATTCCGAGCCAGGCGGCATTAGTTGGGGGGCGGCCCACGATGGGCAGCGTATCTATGTCTCACTGACCAATGCTGATCACACACCGTACAGGCTCACATCCGGCAAGATTACCGAAGGCGGCTTCTGGACCGCTCTCGACCCGACGACCGGCAAGATCATTTGGCAAACGGCTGAACCACAGGGTGCGCTCGTCTATGCCGCCCCTGTGGTATCGAACGGCGTTCTCTACGTCGCCTCGTTAGCCTCGACCGGCAGCCAGATGTACGCACTCGACCCGGCGACCGGTTCGATCCTGTGGCAATTCGCCGCAGGCGGTTCGGTGGGCGCTCATCCGGCCATTGCGGACGGCGCCGTGATTTGGGGCTCGGGCTTCACTACGCTCTTCCCGGGGTCCGTACGAAACGACAAGATCTATGGCTTCAGCGTCGATGGCAAATAGTTTCACGGAGAGATCGCTCCGGAGAAGCCATCGAGGCCATTAATCATGAATTATGCACACGCTTAGTGACTTCAATTTGAATTCCACATAAGGCCGCCTCACGGCCAGATATGCAATCTTGTTCGTCTGCAACTTCGATATATTCGGTGGAGCCTGCAAAACGACCGAAAGCGCGAAGCGCATAACGCTCAGTGATTTCCTTTTGTAGGCGAATTGTGAAGCCGATGAGAGGCTTTGATTGGCCACGTGTGCCTACGAAATCGCCGCTCTTACGCCAGTCGCTCCAAATTGAGTCTCCTACTATAAGCGCTCTATACTCTAGAAGTTCTTCGTCGGCCATTATGGAAAATCCCTGAATTGAAAGCCGGTCGTCGCCGAGATTTACAAAGCCCGACGTTCCTAGGATATCACCCTTGAAACTAACATGAGCATTTATACTCACGCCCACCAGCTGGTCGCTGGTCATGTCTGTCACGAGCGGAGCCCCGGGTGTGCTTTCCCGAGGAATGACAGGAAACTGTTTCTTTATCAAGCACGCATGACGATAGAACGTCATAAACTGCATTTTCTGCCCGTATGTGCGCAAAAACGAATCCTCAACTTCGTCGATTGGTATCTGATCCCCTGCTACTCGTAAATCAACCAAACGCTTGAGGTATTCTACGCAACTTACGCTTGCAATACCTCTGTATTCCTTTTGCATGGAGCCGTAGTTTGTCTGTAGATCTTCAACAATATAAATACCTCCATCCTTCACAAACGGGAACAATGTTCGCAAAGATGTTATCTGATGTTCCCAAAGATGGGAGCCATCTTCGATTATGATATCGAAAGGGCCGCGCTTAATCGCGACTCTCGTGAGTTCCTCAATGTTAGACTGATCTAGAAGCTCGACGTAAATGCGATCACTCTCATGAGCTTTAGCAGATGGATTAATATCTGCCCCCACAATCGTGGCATTTGTAAAATACTCCCCCCAAGTTCTGAGGGAAGCGCCACCCAGCACACCGATCTCTAATATAGCAATTTCTTTGTCTTTTAGATCGGCAAAAAACGTCTCGTAAAACGAAAGATAGTTATGGTGCTGAGATGCCTTGTCCGTTCCATGTCGCAGCCCGATCGCATCAAGAATGCCGACTTGTGGCATACGCACCCACCTCCAAAAAAGCCTCCAAAGGAACTGTCGGCTCGAATTTGCTTTCCGTCACGGAGCGCGTATCCGCGCTTCGAAGGGGGTCAAGAGCGGCTTGCAATGTTCGCGGCGCTCCTGATGGACAGTGATTTACGCACGGACTAGCCGCTAGACCCCCGGAGGAGTAAACGCCGGGTAGCCTCTCCAGCTACACGCCGAATGTCAATGACCGCTTAACGTGCGCATATGGTAAGCGGGAATTTGGCGCATCAGAGCTTTGAGTTAGCGTTAGCGGTCGCCTTTGTTCGGGAGGCCAACAGAATGGTTGAGTACAAGTCGGCTGGCTTCGATCGAGCGGGCCTGATTGTAATAAGTGTTGGTGGTGTGCAACGAGGCGTGGCCGAGGAGATCGCGCGCCACGCCGATCTGTCCGGGCTGGGCAATGGCGATCGTGGTCGCCGCACAGTCGCGGAACAAATGCGGGTTTACCACGCGCCCGAAGGCTGCCCTGGTCCGCGCCGCGACGGTCGCGTAGATAGCGTGACCTCCCAGGCCCCGGCCTTTCAAACCGGCCCAGAGGGCGCGATGCGTGCTCGCCTGCGGAAACCGCGGCCGGATCCTGGCCAGGTAGTACTCAAGCGGCGCGACCAGGTGGGCCGGAACATCGGTCTCGATGGGCTGCCCTGACGCCAGCAAGGCGATCATCAATCCGTCGCGGTAAGCGAGCAGATCCTCAACCTCGAACACCGGCCCGGGGGAAACCGTGTCCATCAGCACGTAGCCCAAGGCGAGCAAGCGGTCGCTGGCGACAAGTCGCGGGCGTTTGTCGCGGGCACGGCGGTCTCGCTCGAGGCGGCCAACCAGACGGTCCAGCCAAGTGCGGTCCCAGCCGGGCACCATGGCCACCAGAGCGTCACGCAGATGACGGATCGTGCTGTGCTGGCCAACCGACCCGACCGTCTCACCCAGATGCCCGAGGAACCCCACCAGGCGCTCCTTGGAGGCCCGCGCGCCTGGCGCGAGCGCCAGCGCGTTCGGCTCCGACAGCGCCACGTAGCCCAGCCAGCGGCCATAGTCGTATTGAACGGCTGTTCTGGTCGTGGCGGCCCAGTGCGACGCCGGACCCGCATCGTCAAAGATATCCCGCCTCGGGCTGGTTGTGGCCTGCCAGGCAACGCGATCGGCCGTGGGCCACGCCAGCAGGGAGAGTGATTTGCGCCCGCCGCTGACGGGACTTCCGGCGATCACAGGACGCTCCCCTGCCCCACCTTGGGGCGACGGCCCCCGCCAGCTTTTCGGCCCGTCAACTCCGTTCGGGCTCGCTCGGCCGCCAGGATCCCGTCGAAATGCCGCCCCGCTGTCAGGGTGTCGATCCCGCTATAGAATTTGACCGTGGTCTTGTGATTCCGATGGCCAAGCAGCTGACTGGTTGCCGAGAACGCCCCCGGGCTGTGCTCGAGCATGAGCTTTGCGGCGAAGTGGCGGAACTGATGCGGGGTCATGCGCACCCCCACATGCGTACGAATGGCCTGCGTTATCTGCTGGAAGAGCGTCGTCTGACTTTTCGGTCCGCCGCCGCGAACCACGAACAGGAACGGGCTGTCGCCAGGGTCAAGTGATGGCCGGAACTGCTTGAGGTAGCGATCGAGCAGCCGTGTCGTCTCGGAGGCCAATTCATACTCGTGCGCTTCGCTGTTCTTGACCTCTTCTCTGGTCAGGACCAGGCGCCAGAGCCCGGTGCGACCACCTGGGCGAACCAGGTTCTTGTCGAGCCGCAGGCTGACCAGATTGTTCATCCGGATCGGGGCATGAAGCAGGATCTCAATTGCCAGGCCGATCTGGAAACGCGTCGCCGCCCGCTCCAGAGTGAGACCGCCCGATTGCGCCTCATCGATCAGTTTGCGCGGCAAGGCAAACAGGCGCTGCCGCACCGCCGGGTCGGTCAGTTCCCGCATCATGCTGACGTTCTTCTCGGTCAGCCCCCCGGCGTTTTACCGAGCCGCGATCCGCACCGGGCGGAACAGCTGCGGATCGGTGCGCAGCCCAGCCGCCGCGATCCGTGCGTCGCGTCGGTCATCCTTGGCGCCGGCGACGCTGAAGCGGTCGCGCAAACGGTCAAGCTGCTTGGGGTTGATAGCGTGCACGGCAAACCCGCGGTCTTGCAAAGCATCAACCACCGGGCCGTGTGGCACCTCGATCGCCACCGCCACGGAGCCAGAAGAACCTGCCACGGAAACCAGCCAGTCGCACAATGCGACCAAGCCTGCCCCGCCATGCGAAAACGCCCGCTCGCCCTTTACTTTGCCGACGCCATCGAGAATACAAACCTGGTGTTGCTCAGAACCCCAGTCGACGCCGGCAAACCAGCATATTGTTTCATCTGTCATGATCTTTGTCCTCGTCTCCTATACGAGCCAGCACGACGCTTGCCAGAACCTGTATTGGCGCTCAAAGGCGCGACTTCCTACTAGGCATCCGTCGCGGCCAACCCGCCAGGGCACAAGTCCAATGCTGGTGCTCGGGGCACGAGTGCACTCTTGGTTGCTCCCGGCCGGCCGGCCCGCACGGACAGCTTTATACAGGTACCGGCCGCGCCTGATTCGGATACAGGTGCACTCGGCTGGGTTGGCGCATGATGCCGGGTCGCTTCCTCCTTTGCCCCGGTTCCGATGCCGCACAAACACAACGATGATCGCCGCCACCACATCCCGAAGATGGCGTTCAAGATCAGGAACTGGCCGGAATATGAAGCCGGCCTGCGCCGGCGCGGCAGCTTGACCTTATGGATCCAGGACGGGGCGCGGGATCACTGGCAAACCGTTGGACCGGAAGGCCAGGCCCGCTATACCGAGGCCGCCATCCAGACCGCGCTGATGGTCCGCACGGCGTTCAAACTCGCGTTCCGGCAGACCGAAGGTCTGATGGCGTCGGTTATAACGCTGATGGACCTGACGCTTTCAGCACCGGATCATACCACGATGAGCCGCCGGGCTGTGGGGTTGGCGGTGATCGATCCGGCCTCCGTGCCGCACGGTCCGTTGCACCTGTTGATCGACAGCACGGGACTGAAGGTTTACGGGGCCGGCCAGTGGCTAGAGGCGAAGCACGAAGAGAAGTCGCGCCGGAAATGGCGCAAACTCCATCTGGCGGTCGATGCTGCCAACGGCAAGATCGTCGCGCACACCCTGACGGATCAGGACATCGATGATCCATCGCAGATCGCGCCCTTACTGGATCAGATCGGTGGCGGTATCGTCCGGGTAACAGCTGACGGCGCGTACGATGGCGGCCCCACCTACGCCACGATCGCCGCTCACGGCGATGACATTGAAGTCGTGATCCCACCACGATCGACTGCGGAATTGGGTGCTGAACCGGGTCCGCTCGCGCAGCGTGACCGGCACCTCGAGATGATCACGGAACAAGGACGATTGGCCTGGCAGAAGGCAACGGATTATGGCCGACGCTCGCTGGTCGAAACGACAATGGGGCGCTACAAGGCGTTGATCGGACCCCGGCTACGAGCACGCGGTTTCGACGCTCAGCAGACCGAGGCGGTCATCGGCATCGCGGTGCTGAACCGGATGCTCGAGGCCGGGCGCCCGCATTCCGTCCGCCGGGCACGGGTCATCGCATAGCGGGATGGGGCCGGGATCATTTCTTTCGCAGCTAAGGAAGTGCACCAACGCCCCTTGCCCCCGGAAATCTTGTTGTGAGGGGCGAGCCCCAGCCACGATGTGAAGTGCTTCGCGGTTGGCCACGCCGTCAGGCTGGTCCCGCACTCGCCGACCAACTTCAGCGCGAGGTATGGTCCAAGACCGTGGATCTGAGTGAGGTCCACCCCGAGGATCGCATGCAGTGCCGCGCGTGCGTCGAAGGCCGGTGCGTTAGGCTGGCACGACCTGTGCCTGGGGGGAAGAAGCTTGCTCGCGAGTGGTGTCGCGCTCTTCTTCAGCCGCTTCAGAATTGCCTCGATCTGCTTGTCGCAGGCAGCCACCTTCGTCTGGTAGACGTCGTAAAGTTCGAGCGCCTGGCTCAACGCGAAGACGTGCTCCTCGCGGTAGTTACCGATCAGCGCCTGGCATATTGTTTCGACGGACGCATGGCATCTCGGCCTGCGGCTGGAAGCTGGGCCGCAGCAAACCGTACTCGTGCAGACGTTGCAGCAATTCCGCGTCGCCGACGTCGGTCTTACGCCCCGGCACGTGCTTCGCGTCTCGGGCATTGACCACCATTACCTCGAACCCACGTTGTTCAAGGATCTCGAAGACCGGGATCCAGTAGACCCCGGTCAATTCCATGGCGACCGTTTTTACCCCACAACGGTCGAACCAGTCCGCCAGCCGGTGAAGATCATCGGTGAAGGTCCTGAACGTCCGGACCGGGTCTGCGTCGCGATCCGGGCCAACGGCCGCGACGTGCATGGTGGCACCAATATCGATTGCCGCCGCCGCGGGATGAATTCGGGGACAGATCCCTCCGAGGACGGGATCGTTTTCCGTGAGGCATGTCTCTTACCCTCCTGCATGAGAACGACAGTGAGGGGCTGGGCTGCGGAGAAAGATCAATTTCCTAAACGGGATCGCCCGAAGGCGTCACCACTGGCAAGTCCGCAACAGCCCATGGGCCACGTTTTTTTACGGGGTCAAGTCCACCAAAAACCTTTCGACCGCTCCCCTCGGGTCCACGATAGCGCGACCAGTTTCTACCGCTAAAGGCGGGTCGCCGATCCGAGCTGGTTTTTGGCAATGCAGAGCATCCATCGTGACGATTGCCCCGTCGGCCAACCCGAGCTCGGCGAGCAATTTCTGCGCCGCCGGAATCTCGTTTGATTTCTCGGCGATATCGATATGCGCCAGTACCAGCGCCGTATCGGTCGCGAAGGCACTCAACACCTGGGCGGCGGCACGGTCACGAAAGTTGTCGAAACTGCCGCGCAGGGTCTTGCCATCCAGCGCGATGCTGCCTTGCCCGGAGGTTGCGCGCGCCGCCTGAAGCAGCGCCGCATGGCGACGAAAACTGGCCTCTACCGCAGCCGGATCGAGCCCTTGGAGGATATAGCGGATGGCCGTGTGCGCGGGCGCTCGACGCCACGTAAGACCGAACGCTTCGTTCAGCCTGCGACGATGAACGTCGATGAAGGTGACGACGCCACGGGACGAATTGCAGCCCGTCACGATGGCAAGAATAGAAAACAGCAACACGTAGGGCAGGCTGTAGAGTTTTCCCTGAGCCCGACGCGGGTCGGGAACTTCAGCCAACAAATCCAGCAACGGTCCAAATCCAGCCACGGCAACCCCCGACTTCGGTTGCCGCCCTAGGAGTCAGACATTTTCCGATTCGAGAATCCGGCTTGTTGTCAGTCACCTCACTTCGGACGCACACTGTTGCAGATTAAACTCAGTCCAGGCGGGCTGTCAGCGTTGAACAGCCTTGGGCCTCACCCTGGTCGCCAGCTAATATAACGATTGAAAAGTTCGGCAAGAAATCCTCGATTTTCGACCGTTTGCGTGAACGGGGCATCAACAATGATAACCCTCGGGAGCCGATTGGTGCTGCGTGCTTCGATCGGCCGCATCAGAGACCGAAATCGGCCATTTCCCCAAGCAGCTGGGCGGATTGGCATCCCGCTATCAAGCCCAAGGTGACAACCAACAATATCGTCCGCATCTTTGTCTCCGATGCCTCAGGTCAGATCATGGCGTCAGGATGAGGACTGCGAGGGCGCCACGCTGTGAGGTGGGAAACAGTCGATTGTTATCTACCGCTCCGATGCTGTCGCGGCTGAAGTCGCCAGGCGGCTCGGTTTCGCCACCATCACGTTGAACCACGTTGTTTGACGAAACAGCCTCCTGCCCCCGAGCCGTGCTGGATCTCGATGGCGGTGCCGTCACGCGGAGCTGATCGCAGGTCACGGAAAGCAACGTGACGAGGCTCTCCGTCAGGTCAGGCAGAACTTCGGCGTCGATTTCCCTCCCACGGAACGTCGCCTCATATTGACTGAGACCGAGGCCGCACAGCTAACCGCCGATATACATGGTCGCATTCCCAACCGGCTCGGGGCGATGATCCACCTGGACGATAAGGCGTGTCCAGGGCATTCGTCTAGAATGGTGCCTTTGAGTTGGAACGTGCGAAATTTAAGCAGACCGTGCGAAAAAGCCGTCCGTGGTGACATAGCGACATTCTCCGCCAGCGCGATACGGCGGGCCTAGAGCCGGTTATCCGACCACAGAAATGGAAGGGAGCGTCTATCCTTGATCAATCGCGGCGAGAAGCCGTTTCAAGAAGCCATCGATTGCGCTGTTGTCGATCCAACGTACCACCGCCACCAGGTCGTGGTTCGGATCCACGTAGATCATGTTGGTTCCGTTGCCCATATGAGCAAAAGCGCTGGCGGGTGCGCTTGGCCACAGTTTCTTATCGGTGTTGAGAAACCAGTTCATGAACCCATACGTGGGTTCGGGCTTCGTCGGGGTGAGCGCCCAGCCGACCCATTGGTTGGAGAGTAGTTGGCGATCTTTCCACTTGCCACGATGCAGCGTGAGGTAGCCGAAACGCCCCATGTCGTAGGCGCTGATAAACAGGCCACCGCCAAAATGCCCACCGCCCGACACCGACTGCACCAGGCTTCCGTCGAGGACGACCCAGGAATTCTCGTAGCCGAACCAACGCCAGGTATTCGAGGCGCCGATTGGGTCCATGATGTTTTCCTTCAGCACCTGGGGCAACGGACGACGCCAGACATTGAGCGCGGCGAGCGCCAGAACATTGACCCTGGTGTCGTTATATTTGTATACACTCCCCGGCTTATTCCGAGTCCGGTTCGTCCACGTCGCGGGGTCCGGCCCGGGCCGGTCAGCCCAGTCCGGTTTGCCCCACAGCGTGCCCTCCCAGTCGCTGGTTTGCCGTAGTAGATTGTCCCATGTGATCGTACGGTTATGCGGCGTTTCAAATAGCGCCAGCAAACCGGGCCCGGACAGCGCGTCCAATTTATTGGCAAAGGCAAACGGATTATAGACCTGTATGGGCGCAATGTAGTCCCTGACGGTATCGTTAATACTTGAGATCATACCTCGGTCGACGGCAATCCCGACAATGCTGGATAGGAAGCTCTTCGTTGCGCTGTTGACCATGTCTACGCGGAGCGGATCGCCCCATTCGGCGACGATGTAACCCTGGTGAATGATCAGCCCGGTCGGATCGCCCCGGTCCTTGATGGGTCCAACGACGTCGCTGAACGGCTCGCGACCGAAAGTCTCATAGTGGCTCAGGACTAAATCACGTGGAGCTTTTGTCTCGCCGGCGATGGCCAGGTCGACCGCCTCCTTGAGAAGCTTAGGGTTAATGCCCGCTTCCGATGGATTTTTGTGCTGCCATGTGGCATCCGGGTAATAGGGGGCAACTGGCCGCTCGTCCCTCGGGACTTGCGCGGCAACCCGAAGAGGATTGGCTGCAAGGAGAAGGAGAAGCAGGGTGAGGTGGCGAAGGATCATGCTATTCCCGTAACCGATGTTCGCCCGATTGCCGATCACTCATCGTCCCGGTAGCATGATGTAATAGTCAATTCGGCCGCACAATGCCATCCGTTGTCCGTGGCGAGGGTTGCGGCATACCCCTTGGGTGCTAACTATTAAGGACCATCTGACCGAGGAAGCTGTACTGGCTGATAGGCGACACATGACCAAGCAGGCGCCCGTCATCGGGTTCTCACCGGGCGAGCGGGAAGACATTCGCCGTGAACTCGACATGTTCTTCTCAACCTTGCCAACCGTGGCCGAAGGCTTCCAGCTCAAGACATGGCTCGGTGGCCCACAAGCCGGCAGGCCGAAGCTTTCGCCGGTTGCCAAGGGGCTTGTGGAAGGGGGGTTGATGCAGCTCGACACCAGCGAACGCCTGCCTCGACTGTTCTCCACCGAGCCCGGGCTTGTCGAATTGCGCGCGATGGTGGCCGACCGATGCCTTGCCGATCAGAAACGATTTGCCCACGTCCGCCAGGAGCTCGGCATCGACCCTGTGCCAGCGACGGAGCCGCCGCAAGAGTGACAGGGGCCGGCACCGTTGTCCGGTTAAACTCCGTCGTGGGTGCGGGTCTCGCGCCGGATAGCCAGCCACGTTTCCACTCGGTCTGCGGCTCTCTGAGCAGAACACGGCGAACGTTTGGATGATTGAGCTCTTCGGCGATCATTCGCGGCAAAAAGGCGATGCCTAGGTCAGCGGCGACGAGTTCGACGATGAATTCGATCTGGCTACTGCGCGCAGCGATGGTTGGCTGGAATCCGCACCGCCGGCAGGCATCGAGGACGAGCCGGGTTAGGGCGAACCCTGGCTCGAACAGGATAAATGGCAGATCTTTCAAGCGGAGGAGTTCGACGGATTTTTTGCGCCCAAGTGCGTGACCCAATGGAACGAGCGCCATCACCGGTTCGCTCCGAACCATCTCCCATTCAAAGTCATCTGCCACCGGGAGAAGCGAGAAGCAGCCTGCCAGCATTGTCTTTGCGGCGAAGGGACACGCGGCTCCTTAAGCGCTGTTGCCCTAAATGCAAGCTTGTGCCGCGGCAGCTCGCCTAAGCCAACCCTGCGGCGCGGTTTTGGCCTCCCAGGTCTGGTACGGTCATAGTGCATAGATACTTCTGAGTAATGACAGCGTCGCGCCGGTTCGGCCCGCCCGCCCATACCTCTTTCAGGCGCGCTTGAGGACGGCCGGCGGATGAGGGTGCATGACTTTTTGGTCGAAGGCGGCCCTCACATCCTTGCCGCGAATGGCATCAACCTGTCATCGTAGCAGGGTATCAACGTGCTCGATGGCGAGGAAGCGCGCGTAATGGAGATGGACAATGGTCACGATGGCTGGTGCCTGCTCAAGGACAGTTGGATGTTCCATCGCTGGTATTTCCACGTTTACGGTCGACCGACCGAGCGAGGCGTTTATACCCATCTGCTCAGGCAGTTGCGTGGCAGGCATGGTCCTGAGGTCATCGTCGCCGGCATCTTCAGGCTGACAATGCGTGACGGCTCGTCCATCCTGGTCACGGCGAGAAGGGGCACGACGGCCAGGCTACATACGGTGCTGCCGCCGGACTGGAAGATCGGCGATCACGTGCCCTGGCTGCGCTACCCCCCCAAGCGGCGCTCGGTTAGGCACGAATTTGCGCCGCGTGTGGAACCGCCCGTCTTGTTTTCCCCGCCTGATTTAACAGCCGCGCCACCAGTCCCAGAGGCTAAGCCGGAGCAGCGTAGCGAGCCGAAAACCCTCGCCCCCGGCGCCGAAAAGTCCGAGCTGGCTGCGCAGCTCCTCGAGTATCGCAGACGGCGTTGGGGATAAAGCAGGGACGGAGCGTGAACAAAGATTTTTCAGGCCGTTGCCCCGGGTCGATTATATCCGATACGACTATAAATACTGGCTTGAGTTTCGTCGCCACGTCCTCATTTGGACTGCTTTTCCGCCCAGACGATGGCTCAAGCCCGCTTCGGCGTCAGCGCGAGGTTGCGCCCCGGCGCAAAGGCGGTGGTGTCCACCATGCTGAGCTTCCCCTCCTTAAGGTCGTGCAACAGATTGCGCACGCCCTCGGCGATACTTGCGCCGCCGGTCTCGACCGCTCGGCGCAAGGCCACCGGGTTCGATGCAAGCAGCAGGGTAGGGCTCATCGCGTCCACGAACTGGCGCAGGTGGAAGTCCAGGCGCTGCCGCTCCGCCGGGCTCAGGTCATCCGCTTCGTTGGTCTGGCGCAGCAGCCAGTCCGAAGCCAGGAGGTAGATCTCCTTCAACGTGCGGTACACGGGGTTGCCTTGCCACTCGGCCGCGGCAAAGCGCTTGTCCGGGCTGCCGGCCGGGGCAGGCGGCGCGTCGGGCTGGGCCAGCCCCAACCAGCGCTCACCAGCCTCGTTCCAGGTTTCCATCGCGGATTGCCACATCCGGGTGTTGAAATCGACGGCGGCGGCTATGGCCTTGTCGGGCCGGCTGACCGACCGCAGCCAAACGGTGCGCAGCGCCCGGGCGATCTCCGTCCAATCCACCGGAACGACCTCGCGCAACGGATTGGCATTGAGCGCCTCTTCGGCTGCGCGCAGGATCGGGTCCTTGGCCAGCATCTCGCCGAGTTGCCGCATGCTGCCCTGCAGCAGGCCAGCCGCCATCTCATTCGGCGACATTTGGCCGGGGATGGCACCCAGTGTACTCCGGCTAAACGCGCCTTGAGCGCCCGCCAGTTTTGCGGTTGATTCGAGCCAGCTGGTCCAGAGGTTCAGCATTATCTCGGGACCAGGTGAAAGTGCAGCAAGCCCGTCCTGGCCATCTGTGTCGCTATTTGAGCTTTTCGCCGCTACCATGACGTCTTCTCCGTCTTTGTGCGCACCCAGCCCGCAATTGGCTTAAGAAGGCAAAGGGGTATCTGACTATATGTGCACGGGAACGCCCAAGGCCATGTAGGCGCTCTCCAGAAGACTTTCGCTCTGCGTCGGGTGAGCGTGGATCGTTGCGGCGACGTCCTCGAGTCGCGCGCCCATCTCAAGGGCCAAACTGAAGGCGGCCGACAATTCGGCAATTCCGCCACCTACTCCCTGAATGCCGAGCAGAAGATGATTGTCGGCCCTGGCGACGACGCGGATGAACCCAGCCTCTTTCTCGAGCGTCATGGCGCGGCCGCTCGCGTGAAAGGGAAATTGCCCTGTCTTAAACTTGATGCCGGCTGCCGCTGCGTCTTCTGGCGATAGGCCGGCAGTGACAATCTCAGGATCCGTAAAGCAAACCGCCGGAACGCAACGCTTGTCCCAGCAGCGGTTTTCACCCGCGATAATCTCTGCCACCATCTCGCCCTCTGCAGAGGCCCGGTGTGCCAGCATCGGCTCTCCCGTCACGTCTCCGATGGCGTAGACGCCGCGCATCGAGGTTCGGCACTTGTCGTCGATGCGAATAAAGCTACCATCCATGTCGAGGTCGATTGCATCCAAGCCCCACCCATCGGTCGCGGGTCTACGGCCCACGGTAACAAGAACCTGGTCGACGGGCAGCATGACGCTCTGTCCATCCGCTGCCTCGATGGCAAGCGCAGTGCCGTTGCGAGCAAGCCCGTTTGCCTTGGCACCCGTGAGCACCTCGACGCCCAGCTCGCGCAGGCGCCTGGCCACCGGTCGCGTCAGTTCGGCATCGTATTGTGGCAGAATGCGGGTCTGGGCCTCGACGATGGTCACCGCGGCGCCCAGCTTGGCAAAGGCAGTGCCCAGCTCGAGGCCGATATAGCCGGCTCCCACGATCACGAGTCGGCCCGGCACCTCGGTCAGCGCCAATGCGCCCGTCGAGGAGATCACCCTGTCGCCGAAGGGAAGAGCTGGGAGTTCAACAGCACTGGAACCTGTGGCGATCACTACTTGTTCAGCACGGATTATTTGCTGGCCGGTCTCTGTCTCCACTTCCACCGTCTTGCCATCCCGGAAACGCCCCCAGCCCTCAACCACCTTCACCCCCGCCTTTCTCAGCAGTCCCGAAACGCCATTATTGAGACGGCCGACGATGCCGTCCTTCCAAAGCATGGTCTTTGATAGCTCGAGTTCGGGCTTGCCGGCTTAGTCATCCCCTCATTTTGCGGACTTTCGGCCTGGCGTAAGTAAAAAATCAGGAAAGGCCAAACCCTTGTGGAAACAAATCCTGGTGGCCCTCGCCGGGTTCGTTTGTTGCTTTCTGGCTGAGCGGGATTCCCCGGCATGATGTGCGCCTTCAGGCTGAAGTCTCCTTCGATTCGCGGAGCCGGCCATGAGTGCGTGCAAGACATTCTCCCATCAGCAGGTGCATCAGTTGCTGGACGAGATGCTGGGGCGGGGCCTGCACGCCAAACGCATCGCCTCGCTCGCCGATGCCACGCTGGGAGTGATGCACACGGCCTCGTTGGCGGTCTGCACGATTGGCCATGGCCTGGCGATGGCGCGCGGCCTGAATGCCCGGCACGCGGTCAAACAGGTTGATCGGATGCTGTCCAACCCGGGCATTGATGTCGATCAGATCCTGGCGCTCTGGCTGCCGTTCGTGATCGGCGCCCGCACCTCGCTGTTGGTGGCCATGGACTGGACCGACTTCGACGCTGATAACCAAGCCACCATCATGCTTTCCTTGATCACCGAGCACGGCCGCGCCACGCCGTTGGTCTGGCTGACGGTCAACAAGGCTGAACTCAAGGACCGGCGCAGCCTCTACGAACGCCGCGTGTTGGTCCGCCTGGCCGAGATCGTGCCGGCGGGGGTTGGCGCTGCATCGTCGCCGATCGAGGCTTCGGCGATCAGAATCTTTACCGGCTGCTGACCGGGGAGTTGCACTTCGAGTACGTCATCCGCTTCCGTGGCAATATCAAGTGACGGATGCCAGCGGCGAGACGCGTCCGGCCGCGGACTGGGTTGGTCCAAGTCGGGCCGGGCGCGCAAGCTTCGCGGTGCGCATGGTGACCGCGTCGCACGCCTACAAGGTCGGTGCGGTGGTCTGTGTGCGCGACCCAAGAGATGAAGCAGCCTTGGTGTCTGGCGGCTCAGCAATGCCGAGGCCGACGGCCAAGGAGCTGACTGGCTATTACGCCAGACGCTGGACCATCGATATCGACCAGGCATGGCGACTCTCAAGAATCAAGCGGTGGTTGGGTTCGACTTGCAACGAGACATTTTGGGTGGAACATCGTGGTTCTATTTTCAGTCCCGACCAAATCCGCGCGGCAGGTCGGCAAGCGATAGCTGGTCAACGAGGTCGCGCCATTCCAGCATGGCGTCGAGGCGCTCGGCGAGCGCGTTGTCGGTCAGACTGTCGGGCAAGTTTTCGCGCCATTGCTGATATCGGTCGAGGCATTCCATGAGCGTATTAATAGCATCCGCCCATTGCTCGGTTCGACTGCGCCGATCTTTGGGGCGGCGATAGCGGATCACCACTGCCGGCTTGTCCGGCGGTTTGTCTGCTGCCTCGGCCTTGCGTTTCTCGCGAAGGCGTCGCATGCGCTCGGCCGAGGTTAACGCGCGATCGCCTTGTGGTCTGGGTCCAGGCATACGGCACGCTATCCCGTCACTGTGACGGGATACAATGGAGTCCCGCCCTGGAGAAAACAAACGAGCTGGATGCCGCTGCGGCGATATCGGTAGCCCAGACCTCGGCCACAGGAGCGGGCCGGCAATGGATGGGTTCGAGGCTACGGTCGTCGAACCAGGCATGGCGACTCTCGAGAATCAGGTTGAGTGGTTGGTATTCCTCACAGGCGGGGGCAATCGGCGCCAGGGCGGTGGTGTTGCCCGGATCGTCTTCAGGTTGGTGATTGTGGCGGCGTCGGCGGTGACCAGCTTGGCAGAGCCGGCGCCGGCTTTGACCGAGCGGCTGAGCAAGCGTCCGTTCTGTACCCAGTTGTAGAGCGTTGGCTCCGGTACGCTAAGTTCTTCGGCCAGTTCGCGGATCGTCCATTCATCCGGTTGTCGCTCCGGAATTGTCCGGGGTCGGCGCGGCCCGGGCTCGATGACACCGGCCGTGGTTAGAAGGCGGCGCACCATCGGGGCGTTGAAGGTGTCGCGTCGTTTAGGCGGTCGCCAGGCTTCCCGGTTGAGGATGGCCGCGATGTCGGCGTACCCGTTCCCCATCCGCTGCAGGTCAACGGCGCGTGCGAGCAGCGCGGCGTAGGTGCTAAGCGCCGTCACCCGCGCCACCGGGCGTATCAGCGTGTGGGTCGTTTTGCTTCCGCCATGCCAGTGGCATTCCAGGCGGACCTGCTCACTGGCGTCGACCACGGTGAGCAGAACCCGCTCGAGCAGCAAGCGCACAATGGTCTGACGCTCTTCATTGGTAGTCGTCGGCGCCTGCCACAGCGCCGGCAGATCCGCCGTCAATTGCCGCATCGCGGCCAGTTCGGCCGGGCCAGGCGATTGCGCGCGGTCGCGCCGAAAGCGTTCATAATCGGCCGTGAGCCGCACTTGCTCGGCCAAAGCTTCCTCCCAATCCCGCTCCAGCGTCCGCGCCACCAACCGATTCTCCGGTTCGGTGCTGGCGTAACGGCGACGCGCCTGGTCAACCTTGTATTGCGCGCGTTCTAGGCGCTGACGCCACTGTTGCTCCAGCGCGGCGCGCTCGGCTTGCAGATCGGTAGCAACCGCAAGACTGGCCTCCAGTGCTGCCGGCTCCAATGCTTGTAGGACTATGGACGTTACTTGTTCGTCAACCGGAGCCGACTTCAGTGACTGGCAAAACGGCGCGCCATAGCTTGAGTTCTCGCCACCACATATATAGCGCGCCGCATGGCCGTCATTGTTGTAAGCGGCTGTCATGCGCAATCCGCACCGGCCGCACACCACCAGACCCGACAGCAGCGCCGTGCCGGACCGCACCGGGCCGAGATGATCCGCCCGGTTGGCGCGCAGTTGCGCCTGATTGCGATCGAACTGCTCGCGGGTGATGTAGGCCGGCACCCGATCCGGCAGGAACACCTCGGCTTCGCCGGCACGCGGCGGACGTCGCCCGGTGCCCGGCCGCCCCGGCTTTTGCCGCCGCCGGTCGGTCGGTCGCACGCCATAGGCGTAGATACCGGCGTAGATCGGGTTGCCGAACAGATTGTGCAGCGTCGGGCGGTTGGCGCGCCGCCATTCAAGCTCGCCCTTGCCGGGGCCGCCTTGGCTGCGCACCGGCATCCGGATGTCGTGCTCGACCAGATAGCACAGCACCTTGCCAACCGTGCGAAACCGCTGGAACAGCGCGAACACTTGGCGGATCGTGGCCTGTGCCTGCTCGTCCGGGTCCAGCGCCACCTCGCCGGAGAGGCGCCGCGCATACCCCATCGGCACCGGCTTGCCGAGTTCGCCCCGCCGCGCCTTGGCACGCCTGCCTTCCAGCATCCGCGCCTTGAGGATGTGCAGTTCCGCTTCCGACATCGTCCCCTTCGAGACCGCGACATACTACCCAAGAACAGCGCTTTGACGTTCTGATCCAATACCCGCATCACCCGCGTGCGGGTGAGCGCGTGGCTGTCGTACGTCGTTTGCAGCATGGTGGCAGCAGCCACTTTGTCATCGAGCAACCCGATGGCACGCGAACGTTATTGCCGGCTTGGATGACCGAGCCGTGGGCGGCACAAATTGCGATCGTGAAGAAGCCTCGTCTGACGCTCGAGGCATTGTTCACGCTGCGCAGAACGATTGATGGCGCACTCCTATCCTTATCGCCTGCGACTCCGATGAGAGGGGAGTGTGATGCTCGACCGACCAGCCAGCCACCGACAGCTCGATCTGCTCGTTCCCGCGGCCAACGTGCTCGAACCGAGCCGAATTCCTCGGGCGGCTCGGGGGGAAGTGACGGCTCTGCTGAAATTGTTGATGGCGGAGCACATCGCCGCCGTCCCGGCCCTGCCGTTCGAGGCCGCCGATGAATAAGATTACCGCAGAACATCTGGCGCGTGACGCTTATGTCTACGTGCGGCAATCAACGGTGGATCAGCTGCTCAACAACCCCGAGAGCCGACGGCGACAATATGCGTTGGTGGAACGAGCGCGCTCGCTCGGCTGGGAGAACGTCATTGTCATTGATGATGATCTTGGCCGATCGGGCGGCGGTCAACGCCGCCCCGGCTTCGAGCGTCTGCTTGCGGCAATCTGCGCCGGCACGGCCGGCGCTGTGTTGGCGATCGAGGCATCGCGGCTGGCACGCAACGGCCGCGACTGGCACACGCTGCTGGAATTCTGCGCCTTCGTGAACACCTTGATCATTGACGAGGACGGGGTCACTGATCCACGACTGATCAACGACAGGTTGTTGCTTGGCTTGAAAGGCACCTTCAGCGAGCTCGAGTTGTCGATGTTCCGGCAGCGTTCGCAAGAGGCGTTGCGTCTGAAGGCAGCGCGCGGCGAACTGCACACCACGGCCGCGATCGGCTATCGACGCGGAGCCGATGGTCGTCTGGAACAGGACGCTGACCGGCGGATCCATGAGACGCTGTCGATGGTGTTCCGCAAGTTCAGCGAGATCGGCAGCGTGCGCCAGCTCGCCTTATGGCTGCGGCAGGAGGGGATCGACTTGCCGGTTGCCGTCTACGGTCCCCAGGGCCGGGCCGTGCAGTGGCGTCCGCCGCGCTACCATGCGGTTCATCGGCTGCTGACCAATCCGGTCTACGCCGGAGCCTATGTGTTTGGGCGCACCGGTTCGCGAGTTCGGTTCGAAGGCGGACGCAAAGTCGTTATTCATGGTGTCGCGCGTCGGCGGGAGGAGTGGGAGGTGCTGATCCGCGACCACCACGAGGGCTATATCTCGTGGGAGGAGTATGATCGCAACCAGAAGGTTATCGCGGGCAACGCCAACATGAAGGGCACGATGGTGGCAGGCTCGGTGCGCAAGGGCGGAGGGCTGCTCGTTGGATTGCTCCGCTGTGGGCACTGCGGACGCAGGCTCAAGGTGCTGCATCATGCGCGTCGGGACACGCGCTATATTTGCAATGCCGAGATGGACTGCGCCTCCGACAAGAAGTGCGTCGGCTTCAGCAATATGCGCATCGATGCGGCGGTGTCGGCGGAAGTGCTGAGTGCAATCTCACCGCTTGCTCTTGATGCGGCGTTGCAGTTGATCGCCGATCGCGAGCGGGCTGGTACGGAACGGCTGCGGCAAAGTGAACTGGCACTGCAACAAGCGCGCTACGAAGAGACACATGCGCGCCGGCAATATGATGCAATCGATCCCGACAACCGGCTGGTAGCCGGCGAACTCGAACGCCGATGGAATGACCGCCTGGCGGCGGTCGCGCAACTCGAGGAGCAGATCCGGAACTTGCAGAACGAACAGCCGCGCGCGCTGCACGACGACGAGCGTGCGACGCTGTTGGCGCTCGCTGATGACTTGCCTCAGCTATGGAACCATCCCGCCGCGTCCAACGAAACCCGCAAGCGGATTTTACGAGCCGTCCTTGAGGAGGTCGTCGTCACGGTGGAGGCCGATCGGCTGCACCTCGTGCTGCATTGGCAGGGCGGAGATCACACGCGGCTTGAAGTAGCGAAGAACCGCACTGGACAAAATCGCTGGAAGACTGACGTCGAAACCGTGCAATTGGTCCGCGAACTCGCTCGCATATTGCCGGACCACAGCATTGCCCCACTTCTCAACCGGCTCGGAAAACGCTCGGCAAAAGGACAGAGCTGGACCCAGTTGCGCGTCCGCAACTTCCGCGGCGTGCATCAGATTGCGGTCTACCGCGACGGCGAACGGACACAGCGACAAGAGCTGATCCTGCATGAAGCCGCGAGCCGTCTTGGTGTCCACAAGATGACGGTTGTTCGCTTGATCCGGGACGGACTGCTGCCTGCGAGACAGGCCTGCGTCGGCGCGCCCTATGTTATCCGCGAAGATGATCTGGATCGGCCGGCAGTACAGCGTGCGCTCGCCACTGGTCGTGCAGTATCACTCAATCCACAGCAAGAAATTTTGTCTTTTCAATAAGATCATGAGGTCCTGTATCATGTCACCTTCCTGTTCAGCCCGAGCAACAGCCGATCATTGAAGTGGGCCGGATCATAGACCCCATCGACATCGGCGATAAGCGTGTCGAACAGCGCGCAGATCTCCAGAAGCTGATGCCAGTCCCGGTTCGATCGGGCCAGGCGCGACATCTCCACGCCGAGCACCAGCCCAACACGGCCGAGGCCGACTTCGGCCACTAGGCGCTGAAAGCCGAGCCGACCTTCGATCGTAGCACCCGAGCGACCAAGATCGTCATCGACCACCACAATACTCTCCCGCGCCCAGCCGAGATGAAAGGCGCGATCAACCAAAGCGTACACTGCAGGCGGGTCGATTCCTGATGACGTTCGACCTGCTGAACCGTCGACTGACGGATGTAGACAATCGCCAAACGTTCACGATGCCGCCGAAAGATTTTCTCGGACAGGCCGCCCGGCGGCGGTGGCGTGAGATCCCCGTCTGTCATCATCGGCGGTCTCCCCGATTGTCTGGTGTGCGGTTGGCGGGGTGCGGATCTGGCGCATCGCCATTTGGCCGAGTGTGCGCACGAGGCCATGCTGCCGTTCCGCCGGCAGTGTCTCCCAGACCGGACAGGACGACCCCTCGCTCATCGCGTGATCCAAGCCAGCGCACGACCGCGCGTAACGCCTGGATGCCGAGTTTGGCGATTCGTCGAATCCTGTCAAATTATGAGCGGTATCTTGTATGGTGTATCGAGCTTTTCTTCAAGTGGATCAAACAGCACCTGCGGATCAAGCGGTTCTATGGCACGTCGGAAAACGCAGTGAAGACGCAAATCTGGATCGCGGTGTCGGTGTATGTCTTGGTCGCCATCGTCCGCAAACGACTGAACGTCGAGGCATTGCTCTACACATTGATGCAGGTCTTTTCGGTGACAATATTCGAAAAGCTGGCGATAAGGACTGCATTTTTGCCCGGCGCCTACACAATTCCGAGAGCGAGAAAATAAGCAACTGAATTTATTCGGCTTTTAACCGGACAGTAGTGATGCTGGATATGAAAGACATCGCCATGGCATGGCGTATCGTCCCAGGCGGCTTTCTGCCCGGCACGCAGGCCTTGCCCGGCGTCGGCGACTGTATGGTCCGGCTTTAATCCCCGCTTGGTGGCGTCCAGCAGATGCATGCCCCAGGTGTCGGCGTCCCGGTGTTCCGCCGCCACCAGTAAATAGCAGTAAGCCGAGGCAGCATCGACGCCGGCCAGCACGGGCGTCTTCCCCTGGAAGATCTCATCATGCAAGCCCACTCGAACGCTGGACAGGTCTTCGGCATCGTTGACGATGACGGCGTTCCGAGTGGCGGCCTGAAGCTCGTTGTGGACGGTGCCCAAGCTGATCGAGATGCCCAAGAGATCACGCATGAATTCGACAACACCGCGATAGGAGCTGTGGCGGATCAGCGGCAACGCGACGATCACCTGGCGTAGCCATGTCTTGGTGACCGCCAGCTCGAACAGCACGTCGTCTGAGCCCGTCGCAGGCAGAAATGCATCATCCAACGCGACACGAGCCTTCTGCGTCTGCGCGTACACAAACTTGCGGCTCACCCCGCGCCCGATTGCCAGATCGGTGATCGTCGCCGATCGGGCCAATGCCAGAATGGCCAGGTCCTTGCGCTCATTGTCTGGCAGCCTTGCCGCCGCGCCAACGATTTCATCCATGCCCGTGCCACCCCCACAAATCAGGGTGCCGTCATCTGCCCTGGCGGCGTCAACCCGCCTCGGCGTGTAACCCTCCTTTGAACCACGCCGCCGGTCCCATACTTACGTGGAGTATCGCACCTGGCGCCAGATCGACCACTTTTGGGAGTGCATGGCCTGCGGGCACTTGGTGCCCGCGGATGAGGTTCGAGACGTAGAACGGAAGGTAGACCCCGAGACCGAGCTCCTCCACGCCCAATGGCGGATGGATAACGAGAGGTGTTGATCGGGCGGGAGGCGCCGATTCAATAACATCATCGGATCGGTATTCCCCCGTCAGGGTCTGATAGGGCTGATCCGGGCAGAATTGCGCAATTCCTGCGGCAGCCTCTTTAGCGGGCCAACTCGCTTCGCGAGTGCGGGCAGAATTGGGAGAGCAAAAAATGAGCGACGGCCGGACGGCGGAACTCACCGCGATCAATATTCTGATCAACAAGGTCGATGACCTGGACGAGGCAGCGGGGGCAAACGCCGCGTCGATCGGCGGCGTGGCAGACATCCTCGAGGTCCATACTGAAAAGCTAGACGCGATCCTGGCGGAGATCCGGCAGGAGCCGCAGGACGAGCACGGCGAGAGCAAACTGGAAAAGTTACTGCGCGCTCTGGTGCAGCTGGGCGACGAGCACACGCGCGGGCTGCAGCGCTTGGAGGCCAAGCTCGAGGCGATGGCCGCACAACAGCCGTGACGTGCACGAGCTACACGGGGGCGCCAACAGGATCGGGCAGCCTCGCCTATGCACGTTACCTGATTGAGTCCGCGCTAAAGCAAGAGAATGAGCGGGCCGCGCGACTGTGTTGCACGGAGGCGGGTCTCGAAAGCGCACGGGCGCAATTTCTCCAAAGCCATCTATTATTTAAGCAATACGAACATAGTTCGGGCGTCCGAACGCCAGCATCCGATTCAGGGCTGCAGCAGCGATGGCAACCTCGGTCGCCTCGGTCTGGTCGGTGCGCGATCGAAGCGCATCGCCGATTACGCGCTTGTATCGGCCGATCGATGTCTCGACCTTGGCTCGAAGGTTGTACCCGCTGGCTTTTTGCCACGCCATGCGGCCCCGTTCGGCAGCCATCCGCAGGTGACGGTCGCGCTGTGTCGGGGCGCTCTCGGCTGAGGCACTCACAACCGCGCCTGCCCGTGGCGGCACGATGACGGCAGCGGCTGGATGACGCTCGGCAACCGCCTGGCTGACCCGGTCCTGATCGTAATCGCCGTCGGCGGTCAAGGAAGCGATGGGATCGGCGATCTGGTCGAGAAGCGCGTCAACCAGCGCACCATCATCGACTTCTTTCTTGGTCACTTCGACGGCGACGATCTCGCCGCTGTCGGCATCGACACCGATATGCAGCTTCCGCCAGGATCGGCGACGGGACGTGCCGTGCCTTTCAACCAGCCATTCGCCGACTCCGCCGAGCTTCAGGCCGGTGCTGTCCACCAGCAGATGAAGCGGGCCGGTTCCTGCCCGCCGGAGCACCTCCAACGTCCTCGCCCGGCGGCTGAGCGTGGAATGGTCCGGAACGGCGAGGTCAAGCCCGAGCAGTCCGATGACCGAGCCGATCAGCCCCTCCGTCTGCCGCAGCGCCAGGCCAAAGACCGTACACAAACTCAGCGCCGTAGTGATCGCCAGTGTCGAGTAATGCGGCTGGCCGCCAGGCGTGGTTCGCGGCTCTGCTCGCCACGCCTGGACCGCCTCGTCAGTAAACCAAACGGTCAAGCTGCCTCGCCGCTCCAATGCCGCGCCATACTCTGCCCAGTTCGTGACCCGATATCGGGGCTTGGGAATGTGATGACGGTGTTCAGCGTGGTATTTGAACGGCACGGCAGAGCGGATCCAGGCAGGGGAATGGGCTTCGCTATGTGTGTTGCCACCCGGCTGCCCGCAACCAGGAACGGGTCCGTGCAACACAGTCTCCTCAGCGCCAAAAGGCCAAAGAATTTCAGGCATGGCAGGTCATCAATAGCGCGAAGGGTGGCGACGGGGGTCGACGGCTTTCTCCGGGTTGTGCCTCAAGGATGGGAGGCCGGTGGCATTTTGAGATGCGGCGCAGCGGCATGTGGCCCGGCAATTTCTGTGCCAAGATTCTAGGCATCAGCGTTTTTATACGGATCCTGACCGGCGTTCACAATTATACATAGTAGCTGGTTGCGAGTTTCAGGCACCGCAAAAATGCCTCAGATTGATCAAGGTGTACGCCATCAACTTCATACCGTAGTGACGCTGTTGTTTGAACTCAAAGCGCAACAGAAGCCGTTTGAATTTGTCCTCCCAGGCGAAGGTCCGCTCCACGCAGAGCCGTAACGAATGAATGGCGGCGTTGAACAAACGCTTTCGCCCGCGCTTCGGGGTCTTCCGGTTGCGCGGGTTTTCCTTGATGTTCGGGATGAGACCTGCGTTGAAGATGGCTTTGCGGTTGTGCCGGGAGTGAAATCCGCCGTCGAGATTGAGATGCGAGCCGTCAATGTTCAGATCCGTCAGTCTGGCCACCCGCTTCAGGGTGTTCAGTCCCTCTGGCAGGAGTACGGTATCGGTCTCATTCACCGGCGCCACCGGAAGCGGAGCCAGCACGAAGCCATTATAGTCCACGATCGCGATGATCTTCTCACCCCTCTGATGTTTGTGGCCGGAATAGCCGATGCCATCGCCGCCCTTTTTGGCAACGGTGTTGGTGCCATCGTCATGCAGGATGTTGAGATCAAGCTGGCGATGCTCCGCCAGATGCCGCACGCTGGCGATGAACGCCTGCTCGAGCGAGCCGTCGTCAGCCCATTTCGCGAACACCTTAAGATGGTCGTGTAGTGGATCAGGGCGGACCGTCGAGTACCGCCGTCCTTCTGACTGAGCATCAGCTTTTATAGCTTACTTCTGTCGCTACACCGGGGTCACGGTTCTCTCCGCGGTCGGGAAGCTCCCGCCGCAACATCCGAGGCACAGGCAAGCCCGAATTTTTCTCGCCGGGGTTGACGCCGGGGACCGCCTGCGACTCCATGACGGTGTGTCGGAATGGCGTTCTCAACCCCCCAGAAGAGATCCCCCGTACCCGGCACACACATCAGGACCAGCAGGCGAAGTCGTACATGGCGCGGCTATTTCCCAAACCGGCCATGCTCAGAGGGGTGCGCGATCGCGCCTGGCATCTTGCCGGCACGATCACCGCCGCGGTGAAAGGCACCGTCATGGACGAAACCACCGCGCAAGAGGCCACCATGATGGTGAAAAAAGCCAAACCTAAAACCAACCCTCGTCGGAACGGCGTAGACGAGGTAAGGGAACGGGTAGTAGCCGTATGACGGGTAATACTGGTTATACCCGCCGTAATACTCTGGAAAATAATAAGGATAGCTTTGCGTCTGACGTGG